>NZ_JAIY01000013.1:136168-165149 GCF_000710405.2 Kitasatospora sp. MBT66
TTCGCGTGCCTCGGGGTACTCGGAGGGTCGCCTCAGAAGGTCGCCTCAGAGCACGATGTAGTCGGCCTTGTCGTTCCAGCTGCCGCCGTAGGGGTAGCTGAGACCGGTGAGGTTGTAGCAGTTGCCGTTCCACAGGTAGACCGACGGGTCCGGCTGCAGGGTGCGGTCGTCGTAGAGGGTGAGGTCCCCGCCGTTGCGGAACACGCAGGCGGAGCTGGCCCGGTCGCGGAACGACCAGTCGGAGAGGTACTTGGTGCCGGGCTCCGACCAGCGCAGCAGCAGGCCCGAGAAGTTGATGTCCTCCCAGAGGCAGGCCCAGCCGGACGGGCAGTCCGCGGTGGACTGCGCCACCTGGCCGCCGCTGGCGGGGGCCGCGGCGCCGGCGGCCTTGGCGGCCTGGACGGCGCGGGCCGCCGCCGGGTCGAGGGTGGTGAGCGCCTGGTCGGCCTCGGCGACACTGTCGTGGCAGTACACCGCACCGCCCTTGACCTCGGTGCAGACGCTGGCGCCCGCCCAGCCCTTGGCCAGGTCGATCTTCTTGCCCCGGTAGGTGGCGATCACCGGCGTCGACGGCGTTGCCTTCGCCGGGCCGACGGACTGCGGGGCGTCGGCGGACGGGGCCGTCGGAACGGACGGCGCGGGCGTCGCCATGGCCGCCGGGGCCGCGAGCGCGAGCGCGCCGGCGGCAGCGGTGACGACGGCGAGCGTGCGGAAGGAACGCACGGTCAGCTTCTCCCTTGGTGAGTCGTGGCAGGACAGTGCTGCCACGACCCAACGCCGGATCCGCCGTTCGCACAATAGTTCCGACGAGGACCGGACAATGGCTGACCGAATTCGGTCATTGGCTTGATTCTGCGGTCGCGATAGCGACCCCCTCACCCGGAGCGCCCACGATGCCCTGCGCGACCAGGGCGACGGAGTTCACCTCGTCCCCGGCCCGGCCCCACGGACCGTCCTTCACGAGCACGGCGCGCTTGCCCAGCAGCCGCATCGTCCGCTGGTCGAAGATCCACTCGAACCGGGTGCCGTCGTGCACCCGGGCGACGGCCACCCCGTGGCGCCCGACCGCGTCGACCGCGTCGTCGACGGTCGTCACACCCGGGATCCGGCCCGCCGCCCGGTACAGGGCGGCGGAGACGGCGGGCGGTGCGACCGCGTTGCACAGCAGGTCGCCGATGGTGACGAAGGCCTCCTGGTCGGAACCGGTGGTCGAGGCGGACCCGGCGCCGTGGTTGTACCCGGCATCGGCGTAGATGAGCTTGGTCAGGGCCTCGGGGTCGCTCGGCAGACCGGCCAGCATCCGGTAGCTGGGCGCGTTGAGGGAGACCGGGTCCGGCGCGGGAAGCTGCTGGTCACCGCCGTCCCGGCGCTGGAGGCCCGGGCGGGCGCCGTTCACCGCAGTCCACCGCTCGGTGTTCGTCGTGGTGGTGCTGCGCTGCATCGAACCGTCGGCGGCCTCCGCCAGCGCGGTGGTGTGGCCGACGGTCCTGATGTAGGTGTACTGGCTGTCCTGGGCCGAGGGCTGCGGCTGGGTGTAGGCGACCCTGGCGATCCGGTCCAGGAGCTCGACGGAGGCGGCGGTGGCGGGCGGGGCCTCCTCCGTGGACGAGGAGTCCGGCGCGAGGGTCATCGCCGTGATGGCCGCGGCGGTGGCGACGGCGGTGACCAGGACCAGGCCCCGCCACCGGGTGGTGAGACCGGAGAGGGGGCGGGGGCGGGCGAACTCGGTGAGCAGGAAGTCACGGCGGTCGGCCAGCTGGGAGAGCGAGGGTTCCAAGTGGGGCGGCGGGGGGAGCAGCCGGGCGAGTTCACGGCGCTCGTAGTGCTCGTCCCACTCGGTGTGGTCGGTGCGTGGGTTGGTCATGGCCGCCTTTCCTGGTGGTGGCCCACGGACTGATGACTGATGGTGAGACCGGCGGGCGTCGACGAGGCGGAGGGGACCCGTGGCGCGGGGGGATCCTCGGCGTCGACGATCCGGCGGAGCTTGTCCCGGACCCGGGAGAGCCGGGAGC
The DNA here is from genome assembly GCF_000710405.2 of Kitasatospora sp. MBT66. NCBI lineage: Bacteria > Bacillati > Actinomycetota > Actinomycetes > Kitasatosporales > Streptomycetaceae > Kitasatospora > Kitasatospora sp. MBT66. Next base: position 138,181 of record NZ_JAIY01000013.1, read on the forward strand.
GGACGGTGCCGACGGGTATGCCGAGCGCCCGGGCGGCCTCCGCGTAGCCGAGCCCCGACCAGACGACGAGTGTGAAGACCTCGCGCTCGGGAACGGCGAGCTGGTCGAGCGCGCGGACGGCGGCCGCGGCCGTATTGGCGTCGGTGATCCGGCCGACCACCTCGTCGGCGAAGTCCGGGATCGGATCACGGCGGGGGAGGCGGGACATCGCGTCGCGGTGCCGACGCGCCGTCCGGGCAGTGTTGCGGAGCACATTGGTGGCGATGGCCAGCAGCCACGCCCGGGGGTGCAGCACCTCGTCGCGGAGCTTCTTCCGGAGCCGCCAGGCTTCGAGGAAGGTCAGCGACACGATGTCGTCCGCGAGGTCGCGGTCCCCGGTCGATCTGTACGCGTGCGCGAAGACCGTGCGAGCGTGCTGATCGTAGAGCTCGGCGAAGATCTGGCGCTCGCCGGCCTGCGTCTGCTTACTGGACAAGGAGGACTCCACGCAGATCTGGTGTCCGCAGGGCGGAGACGGTTCCAGAGAATCTTGGGGAAATTGGGAAGGCCGACACCCCGAGGGGCGGGGCACCGGCCGTGGGGCGCCGGGGTCAGACGTCGAACTCCCCGCTGCGGACCCCGGCCAGGAGGTCGACCAACTCAGCAGGGGTCAACTGTGCCACCTCGGCGGGCCGGAGGCTGCGTCGAACATCGCCCCGGCCGTCGTCGGCTCCGGTCGGGCTTCCTTCACGACCGTCACCACGAGGACAACCACCGCATATCCGAATGGCCGTGCGCGCCCGGCCTGACCGGCTGCCCGGTCGGCCAGGTCGGGGGCGCACCTCATCGTCCCCGGGGTCAGGAGCCGCCGTCCATCTGCCGATCGGCGGGAGCAGGCTCCTCCCCGAAGCGCAGCCGGAGCGCGATGGGCCGTGCTGTTACCGTCCCGGCATGACCAGAGCCACGAGGTATGCGATACCGGCGGTCCTGCTCGCGTTCCTGCTCGTACCGCTCGGCCTGATCGCCCTCCGAGACGTCCTCGCCGAACCGCCGCCGCCGAGCCCGGTCGGCCGGTGGATCGGACAGGGGGCGGACGGGAGTCGGCTGGAGCTGGTGGAGGGCGGGCGACTCGGTCCGTCGGTGGTACCGGCCGCCGCCTGCCTCGAACCTGCGGCGGCCATGGGGGCGGACAAATGGTTGGAGGTGGCGGACGGCACCTGGGAGGCCTCCTACGACCCGGATTCCGGAGACCTGGTGACGATCCGCTTCGGCACGCCCCGGCGGTGCTACCTCATGCTGACGAACAGCGTCACGGAGGGCGAGGGGCATCGGCTCACCATGGGCCTGCGCCCGGACCACCGCACCAAGTGGACCCTGATTCGGCCCTGATGAGGGTTCAGGAATCGGCGAGGACCTCCCGGATCACATGCCGGGCGTTCTCGGCCATCGCCGGGTTGGTTGCCCGGTAGTACGGCAGGGCGTTCAGGGCCTGGGCCAGGGCCCGGCCTCGGCCGCGCCGCCAGGTGGCGTCGTCGACGTCGAGTGCCGCGCGGTAGACCGCGCGGGCGTCGGACGGCAGCAGGTTCCAGGCCGGGAACAGGTCGCAGGACGGGTCGCCGGCGCCCGCGCAGCCGAAGTCGATCACCGCGGTCAGCCGTCCGTCCTCGTCCACCAGCAGATTGCCCGGCATCAGGTCGGAGTGCAGCCACACCGTCCGCCCGTCCCAGGCCGGTGCGGCCAGCGCGTCCTCCCAGACGGCGGTCACGGCCGCGCAGTCGACGCCCTCCTCGGGCAGCGCCCGCAGTTCCTCGATCGCCGTCCTGGTCTCCTCGTCGAGCAGCTCGATCGGCCCGCCCCGGTGGGCAGGCGGGGCGTCCGGCAGGGTGAGCGAACGGATCGCGGTCACGAAGCCGGCGAGGTCCTCGGCCAGCCGCACCGGCTTGCGCAGCGCGCCTGCCTGCGGGTTGGCGCCCTCCTGCCAGCGGTACACCGACCACGGCCACGGGTAGCCCTCGGCGGGCCCGCCCGCGCCGAGCACCTCCGGCACGGCGACGGGCAGGAGCGGCGCCAGCCTCGGCAGCCACTCCTGCTCCATCGCCACGTCGGACGCCCCCCAGTCCACCAGCGGCAGCCGGACCACCATCGCCTCGCCCAGCCGGTACATGGCGTTGACGGTGCCGCCGGAGGGGAAGCGGGTCACCGGCAGCCCGGCCCACTGCGGGAACCGGTCGGCGACCAGGCGCCGGACGAGGTCCTCGTCGATGGGGTGCTGGCCGGGGTGCAGGTGCACGGTGTCGCTGCTCATGGGGCACTATCCGACCGTCGTGCCCCCGGTGGGGCAAGTGTTTTTCGGTTACCGGCCGCCGCTCCTCAGCGGCCGGCGCCCCGCAGGGCCGACAGCGCGTCCGCCGCCGCCGAGGCCGCCCCGGCCGGTGCCGTCGGGCCGCAGAGCGTCTTCACCGCGAGCGAGACGACCGCCGCTTCCAGCCCGGACTGGTCGTTGCCCTCGTACGGGTTGTACGACAGCGCCACCTGCCGCTTCCCGTCCGCCGTGCCGAACATCAGCGTCCCCCAGCCGGGCAGGCCCCCGTCGTGGCCCCACAGCGGGCCGCAGCCGAAGTCGGCCTGGGCCACGCCGAGCCCGTAGGAGCTGTGGCCCGACCCGGTCGGCACGGTCGTGGTGAGCGCGGCCTGCTCGGCCGGCCGCAGCAGCTTGCCGCCGAACAGGGCGGCGTGGAAGCGGTCGAGGTCGGTGGTGGTGGAGATGCCGTTGCCGGCCGCGTCGCCCACGGTCGGGTTGAGCCTGGTGATGTCCGCCGGCCCCTCCGGCAGCTTGGCGTAGGCGCGGGCGTGCGGGCCGCGCAGCCCGGTCTCCGAGCCGGGGAACACGGTGTCGTCCAGGTGCAGCGGCCGGACGATCCGCCGGGTCACCTCGCTCTGCCAACTGTGGCCGGTGATCTTGTCGATCAGCATGCCGGCCAGGATGTAGTTGGTGTTCGAGTACTTCCAGCCCTGGCCCGGGGCGAAGTAGGGCGCGTGCGCGACGCCGATCGCGACCAACTGCTCCGGCCGGTAGTCCTGCCAACGGCGGTCCCCGAGGGCGTAGTCGCGCAGGCTCGCCTCGTCCTGGAAGAAGAACTGCGGGTCCTCCAGGTAGTCGTACAGGCCGCTGGAGTGGTTGAGCAGCTGGCGGACGCTGATCGCGCCGCCGTTGGGGACCACGCCCGGCAGGTGGCGCTCGACCGGGTCGTCCAGCCGCAGCCGGCCCTCCCCGACCAGCTGCAGCAGGACCGTCGACACGAAGGACTTGGTGACACTGCCGATCCGGAACCGGCCGTCCGGCCTGACCGGCTGCCCGGTGGCCAGGTCGGACGTGCCCACCGCGTCGCGCCAGATCCGCCGGCCGTCGTCCCGGACCTCGGCGAACGCGGCCGTCGAGGCGTCGCCCGCGAGGAACGCCCGCAGCTCCGCCCGCGCGTCGACCCCGCCCCGGCGGGCATCGGCCCCGGCCGGTGCGGGCGCCGCCATCGCGGCCGGGGCGAGCGTGCCGACGACGGCACCCGCCAGGGCGGCGGCGGCCAGCCTCCGACCCAGTCGCCCACGACCACGCAACTTCTGCGCCAAGTAAGAATTATGACCGAACGTCATGGTGAACCCCTCCGGCCCGGACCTCGGGCCCTCCGGGTCCAGGCTCGCAGTTGCCCCGGCCGGGCCGCGTCATCCTGCGGACCGGCCCCGGCCGCCCCCGGCCGTACGAAAGGGGTAGCGGGTGCCCCGGTCGAACGGCGGGGGTCGAGCGGCGGCCGCTCGGCATCACCGGGCTTGACGGCGGGCAGCCCCTGTGCCTGCCAACGCGGCCTCCGCGTAGGTGAGTTCGCCACTCCGGCGCCCGACGGCGCGGCGGCCTACCGCAGTCGCGAGGAGGACAGGATCGAGGCCAGGTGCGCCACCACCATGCCCCAGGTGATCACCGCGATACCGGCCACCACCGCCCGGGTCGGGCCGATGCCGCCGACCGCCACGTCCGCCACCGCCGCCGCGAGCAGCACCAGCGAGGCCTCGATGCCGTTGGTCACCCGGTGGATCTTGAACACCGACGCCAGCCGTCGAGCCGTCGCGATGCCCTGCGAACGCGGCTGCGTCGACTCCTCGTCCGCCGGAGCCAGCCCGCTGCGCGCCCGCGCCACGTCCACCAGATCGGTCGACGCCTTCAGCAGCACCACCCCGAGTGCCGCCGCCAGGCCCACCGACACCCACAGCTCCGACCCGCCCCGGGCCGCCCGGACACCCGCGCCGACCATCAGCGCCGCGTCCGCCAGATACGCGCCGAGCCGGTCCACGTACACCCCGGCCGTGCTGAACTGCCGCTTCCAGCGGGCCACCTCGCCGTCCACGCAGTCGAACAGCAGGAAGCCCTGGAACAGCACCGCCGCCAGCACCGCGCCCGGCAACCCGGGGACCAGCAGCGCAGCCCCCGCCCCGACCCCGCAGACCACCATCAGCCAGGTCAGGGTGTTCGGCGACACCGAGGTCCGCACCAGTTGCCGGGTGACCCGCAACGACACCGCGCGCATGTAGATCCGGCCCGCCCAGTGCTCCCCGTTGCGGCTCGCCAGCTTCGCCCGCGGCTGACAGACCTCCCGCAACTCCGCCAACGCCGGCGCAGCGACCGCCATGACGCCACCCTTCCCTTCACCCGAGTCCACCTGCGTGATCGTCCGGCCGACCGGCCCAAACGATCACACAGGCTAGAGGAGCCGGGGCGGACCGGCGGACCCGGCCTCAGGCCAGCGCCGGAACCGCCGGCTCCGGCGCCCCGTCCCGGTACAGCCAGGCCCGCTCGGCCGCCGTCCAGGTGCTGGTGGTCAGCAGGTAGACCGCGGCCGCCAGCGGGACCAGGGCGGCGAACAGCACGGTGCCGAAGGACAGGTACGGCAGGAACGCGAGCGCGGGCTGTGCCTGCGCGCCCTGGCCCTGGCCCTGGGCCGACTGCGGCGACTGGGCCGCCTGTGCTGCCTGCTTGGCCTGGGCCCGGCGGGCCCGCCGGAAGTTGACGTACCCCAGCGCCGCCAGCCCCGCGTACAGCACCCCGAACACCACCCACTCGCCCGCACCGTGCGCCGAGCCCACGTGCAACCCCAGCGGGGCGCCGAACAGGGTGTGGCCGAGCAGATCGTTCGGGGTCGTGAACAGCCGGTACATCACCGAGAAGAACGGGATCTGCACCAGCATCGGCAGGCAGCCCGCGAACGGCGAGGCCTTCTCCTCCCGGTACAGCTCGGCGAGCGCGGCCTGGAGCTTCTCCGGACGGCCCTTGTGCTTGCGGTTCAATTCGGCGATCCGCGGCGCCAGCCGGGCCCTGGCCTTCTCGCCGCGCGAGGCCGCCCGCGCCAGCGGGTGCAGCGCCAGTCGGACGCAGACGGTGAACAGGACGATCGCGAGCGCGGTCGGGACGACCTGTGCGAGCGCGGCGACGACATCGTGGGCCAGGCCGACGGCCGGGTCGAGGATTGCGAAAACGGACATGGTGGAGCGAGCCCTCCGGGGGTCTCGGGGTACGAGTGATCGACGGAGGACGGCCGCGACGGGCCGGTGGTGAAGGAATCCCGGTGCTACGCGGCCGCCGGGACCGCTCCCGGGGCCCTCGGGCGCTGACGGCCCCGGGCATCCGGATCACGCTGCGGGAGGAAGGCCGTCCGGGCCGCGCGCCTGCGCAGCACCCCGGCCCGCACACTCGCCGGCGCCCGTGCCCCCAGCAGCCGCGCGACGACCAGCGCCCCCGCGACCGCCCCGGTCACCAGCACCACGGCGGCCGCTGCCGCCACCGACGTCAGCGACCCGCCACCCTCGGCGAGCCACTCCCCACTCAGCACCCGGAGCAACCCGAGCAGCATCGCGACCACGGCCACGTCCCTGCCTCCTCTGCGCTCCGGACCAGTACTGCCATTGATGATGCCAGACGGGGCGGCCGGCCGGATCCCCGTTTCAGGGGCTGCGTACGGCACTCACCCAGATCTGACTGGTCCCGTCGGGCCGAGGGGCGAGGCAGACGGAAGTCGAGGTCACGTGTCCGGGCGGACGGGATTCGAAGAGGCCGCAGGTTATTGCGGGCTCGGTGCGAGGATCAGGTGCCCCGATGTGGACGAGACCGTCGTCGGTGCCCGGGTCGAGGGGCTTGCTCTCACGCCACTCGGCCACGGCGAGACCGTCCCTGAACGTGCCGGTCTGCTCATTCGGCAGCCGGAACGACTGGACACCGAGGTCGTACTGGAATCCGTTCTGGTGCCCCCACCGCACATCGACCGCGAGGGCGGGCACCGGCACCCGTGTCAGATCCGCGACCTGCTCCGCCGTCGCGGACATCCACGAACCCGGCCGTCCGCTGTCGTCGGCCGGTCTCCGGTCCGTCTCGTACGCCCAGTACAGGAGGGCCACCGGCACCAGCACGGCACCGGTGAGCAGCGCGATCACCAGTCGTCGCCGACGAACGAACTGTCGGTCGGGCTGCCGCGTCATCGGTCCTCCCGGCCCGGATCGCTCCGTGCGCCGTCCCGGGTGCCGCTCGGCCAGCCGGGCACGCCGGGCAGGTCTGCTGAGGACTCGGGCAGGGCGACGGTCTTCGGGGTGCTCCGTCCGACCAGGTCGTACTCCCTGGCCAGGCCGGTCTGATGGAGTGCGGCCATGTCGCTGTCCTTGATGTTGGTGCCCGCGATCGGCGTGCTCTTGCCGGGGTCCCAGTTGTACCGGTCCCAGATGTGGACCTGGTAGTGGATCGAGACCTGCGGCTTGCCGTCCGGTCCGGGCCGGGCGGTGACCACGCCGGAGGTGGCGAAGGCGTGGCTGCCGATGGCCAGGTACCAGTTGCGCGTGTCCGCGGTTCGTTGCTGGACGGCCTCGATCGGGACCGCCACCGGAGCACCGCCAGACAGCGCGAAGGCATCCAGGGCCGTCTGCCGCCACGCGGCCCGGTTGTCGGTGATCTGCTGCTCGACCAGACCGCTGAGCTTCTGGTCGTCACCGAGCATGCGGTCCACGTCCACGGTCAGTGGGTCGCCGCTCGCGGCCAGGAAGTGTTCCATGTGGCGCGCGGCGTCGGTGTACCCGACGAACGTTCCGCCGCCGACGAGCAGGGTCTGTGCCGCCACTCCCTTGGCGTAGTCCCCGGGGCCGGGCAGTCGCTGGGCGAAGTCCCCCGCGCCCGCGTCCGGGGCGTGCCACTCGTAGTCGACCGGGCCCAGCACACCCGCCGCGATCAGTCGCTCCCCGTCCGCCGCCAGTAGCCCCGCGCGGACGCTCGGGTCCAGCGCGCCCCACCAGAGCCGCAGGGCCTTCGGGTCGGTCGGCATCCCCGCCGCCCGGACGAGGTCGCCACGGGCCTCCGCCACCGCTCCCGGGTGGGTCGCCGGGTCGACCTCCGCCGGGTCGAGGGTGCGCAGCGCCGCCGCGGCCACCGCATCGGCCTCGGTGGCGGCCGTGACCGCCTTCCGCATTGCCTCGACGTGCTGCTGGAGCTCCTCCCACTGCCGCCGCCGGTAGGCGATCGCGTCGGGGTCGTTGCGGTCCTCGGGCGGGAGCGGGGGCAGGGTGACGGTGCCGTCGGTGGTGACGGTGGCGCCGAGGGCCTCGGCGTCGTCGATGGCGCGCCGGAGGTCCTGCTGGGCGCCGGTGAATACCGACGCGGCCCGGCGCAGGGCGGCGGTGACGGCGAGGGCCTCGTAGTGGAAGGCGGTCAGCTCGTCGGCGAGCAGGCCGATCTCCCGGGTGGCCTCGTCGGCCGCGACGCCGGTCCAGGCGCGGGCGCCGGCGGTGGCGAGGGGGCTCGGCGCGGCGCCGGTGAGCGGTTGGAGGACGCCGGAGCGTACCTGGCCGGCGAGCTGTTCGGCGTGGCCGGCGAGGCCGTTCCAGGTGTCCCCGGTGCGGTCGAGCGGGGCGAGGGCGGCGTGCCGGAGCCGGTCGAAGGTCACCACGGCTCAGGGCGCCCGGAACGCGGAGGCGGCGCCGGTGTCGGTCGACCGGTAGGCGGTGGCGGTGGCCTCCAGCCGGTCGGCGGCGAGGCCGAGGCGCTGGTCGAGGCCGGTCCAGCGGGTCTTCCACCAGCCGAGGACCTGGGTGAGCGCGGCGCCGGTGGCGAAGCCGTCGGCGGTCAGGGCGGTGGCGGCGGCGCCGGTGTCGGGTTCGGCGTGGCCGACGGCCTGCCGCAGTTCGCCCTGGAGGCGGCGGGAGGCGGTGGCGGCGATCCGGAGTGCGGCCGGTTCGACGTGGACGGGTGCGCCGGCCGAGGGGCCGTTCGCCCAGGGGGTCGGACCGGCGGCGGGGCGCGGGATGCCGGGCGGTGGGCCGTCCTGGCCGTGGAGCCACGGATTCTGCTGTGCTTCGGTGGTCGTGTCGGCCACGGTCGGAGCCCCCCAGCGTGATCGGTCGATGTCGTACGGTAACGCGGCGGCGGGTGCTGGGGTGGTGGATTTTCGGCGGACCGGTGCGCGGGGCGTAGCCGTGGGTGCTACACGGGGCTACCTTGGAAAGCATGAAGACGATTACCCAGCGGGAGTTCCGGAACAACTCCGCCGCGGTGATGGACGCGGTGGAGGCGGGGGAGATCTTCCACATCACCAGGAACGGGGTCGAGGTCGCGGAGCTGCGGCCGGTGGCGGGGCGCCGACGGCTCACGGCCGAGGAACTGGTGGCGCGGCACGTGAAGCTGCCGCGGGTGGACTACCAGCAGATGCGCAAGGAGTCCGAGGAGTACTTCGGGCCGGAGGAGCTGGTCGGGGACGAGGACGGCGACCCGTTCGAGCGGCCGCGTGGCTGAGCGGCGGCGGGCTCCCCGGCGGCGGCCCGCCGGGGTGCTGGACACGTGTGTCTACATCGACCTGGCGCTGCTGAGCCCGGCCGATCTGCCGGCGGTGCCGGAGCTGACCGCGATCACCTTCGCGGAACTGCAGCAGGGTGTGTCGATGGCGCGCGACCCGGTCAGCCGGGCGGCCCGGCTGGAGGTGCTGGGCGCGGCGATGGCGGACTTCGAGCCGCTGCCCTTCGACGGGGCCGCCGCCGCCCGCTACGGGACCCTGGTGACGCTGACGATCGCGGCCGGGCGGCAGCCGCGTCCGCGGCGGATCGATCTGATGATCGCCGCGATCGCTTCCGCGCACGGGCTGCCGCTGTACACGCGCAACATCTCGGACTTCAAGGGGCTGGGCTCGGCGGTCGAGGTCATCGGGATCTGAGTGCCCCTGCGCCCGCGCGCCGCCGCCCGCACCCCGCCGCCCGCACCCGGAGCAGGGGCGCGGGCGGCCGCCGGGGCGGGCTCAGGCGGGAAGGCTTTCGAGCCGGACCGCGGTCCCGGTGGCGGCCGAGGCGCGGGCGGCCTCCAGCACGGTCAGGGTGGCGACGGCGTCGCGCGGGTCGACCGGGGGCGGGGTGCCGGGGGTGGCCAGGGCGGCGGCGACGCCCGCGTAGAAGGCGGGGTAGTCGCCGGGGTCGGTGGGCAGCGCGGTGGTGGACCCGTCGGTGCCGAGGGTGCCGTACTGGGCGGGGTCGTCGGTGCCCCAGGGCATGGTGCCGTCGGGACGCAGGCCGGTCCGCAGGGCCGCCTCCTGGGGGTCCATGCCGGTCTTGACGTATCCGGCGGCGTCGCCGAGGACCCGCAGCCGGGGGCCGACGAGCGGGGTGATCGCGCTGGTCCACAGGTGGGAGCGGGTTCCGTTGGCGTGGGTGAGGGCGAGGAAGGCGTCGTCGTCGACCACCGCGCCGTCGCGCCGCACGTCGATCTCCGCGTACACCGTGTCGACCGGCCCGAAGAGGGTGAGCGCCTGGTCGACGAGGTGGCTGCCGAGGTCGTAGAGGGTGCCGCCGACCTCGGCCGGGTCGGCGAGCTCGCGCCAGCCGGCCTTGGGCTTGGGCCGGAACCGCTCGAAGCGGGACTCGAAGCGGTGCACCCGGCCGAGCGCGCCCTCGCGGACCAGGCGGGCGGCGGTGAGGAAGTCGCCGTCCCAGCGGCGGTTCTGGAAGACGGTCAGCAGGGTGCCGCTCGATCCGGCGAGCGCGCAGAGTTCGCGGGCCTCGGCGGCGGTGGCGGCGAGCGGTTTGTCGACCACGGTGGCCAGCCCGGCCCGCAGGGCGGCGCGGGCGAGCGGGGCGTGGGTGCGGTTGGGGGAGGCGATGACGACCAGGTCGAGCGCGTCGGGGTCGGCGAGCAACTGCTCGGGGGTGTCGACGGCCTGGGCGTCGGGGTGCTCCTGCCGCAGCTGGGCGCGGCGGTCGGGGTTGGCGGTGACCACCGCGGCGAGCCGGAGTCCGGGGGTGGTGGCGATCAGGGGCGCGTGGAAGGCGGAGCCGGCCAGGCCGTAGCCGACGAGGCCGACGCGGAAGGGCGGGCGGGAGCCGGGAGCTCCGGGGGCGGCGGGGCGCGCGGAGGTGGTCATGAGCCCTACTCAACCACGGTGTGCCCGGTTGGCCCCGGTTTCGGCGTCGGACCGGGGCGTTCGGACCGGGGCGTTCGGGCTCAGGGCCTGTGGACAGAGGGCATTCGGCCCCGTGCCGTCGGACCGGGCCGTCCAGGTGTTGCCGCCGCCGCGGTGGGGGGCGCGGCGGCGGCAGACCCGGGTGGAGACCGACGGTGGTGGCCGCCGGCGCCGGTGTGGGGGACCCGGCGTGGCGCTCACGTTAACCGCGCCCGGCCGCGCCGCTGAGGGTCATCGGTGCGGTTAGGGGCGGCTTAAGGAGTCCTTGAGGGGCGGCCGGACCGCGCCGGGCGGCGGCCGCCACGGCGAAGGCCCTCCCGCGGCGGAGGCGGTTTCTAGGGGTCCTCGCAACACCTGATGGCCTATGCGGCTGTCAGTAGATCACGCAGGCGCTCGGCTGGGGTCTTCCAGCCGAGCGTTTTGCGTGGCCGGCGGTTGAGTTGCTGGGCGACGTGTTCGAGGTCTTCGGGACTGTGCACGGACAGGTCGGTGCTCTTGGGGAAGTACTGCCGCAGCAGACCGTTCGTGTTCTCGTTCGATCCGCGCTGCCAGGGCGAGTGCGGATCGCAGAAGTAGACCGGCACTCCCGTGGCGACGGTGAACTGCTTGTGCGCGGCCATCTCGCAGCCCTGGTCCCAAGTCAGCGAGCCGCGCAGGTGCTCGGGCAGGCTCTGGATCAAGGGCACCAGCACGTCGCGGACCTCCGCTGCGGTGTGCCCGCCGGGCAGGTGCCCGAGCATGACGTAGCGGGTGGAGCGCTCGACCAGGGTCACGATCGCGCTCTCACTGCGGGGGCCGACGATCAAGTCCCCCTCCCAATGGCCGGGCACCGCCCGGTCCTCGACCTCGGCGGGCCGCTCGGAGATCATCACCATCTCGTCGACGAACCGGCGGGTGCGCTGCTCGGGGCTGCGGTGCGGCTTGCGGCGAGTGCGCCCGGTGCGCAGTGCGAGCGCGACCTCGCGTCGCAGCCCGCCGCGGGCCTGGACGTAGACCGCCTGGTAGATCGTCTCCGGACTCACCCGCATGCTCTCGTCGTCGGGGAACTCGCTGACCAGAGCGTGACAGATCTGCTCGGGCGACCACCGCTCCCGCAGCCCGTCCGCGACGAACTCGCGCAGTGCGCCCGGCCGGGCGAGCTTGGACTCCTTGGGGCGTGATCGGCTTGCCGCCCATGCCCGCTGGGCCCGGTGCGGCCGGTAGACGCCGTCGACCGCACGGGTGTCGATCTCGCGCTTGACGGTGGAGGCCGGCCGGCCCAGGGCCCGCCCGATTGCCCGCAGCGACCGGCCCTCGCGGCGCATGTCGGCTATCAGCTCCCGTTCGGTCACCGTCAGGAACCGTGGGTGCAGCCTGGCCTCGACCGCCGCTGTCGAGGGCGCCGGCGTGCGGGGAACGGTGCTGGTCATGCCCGTTGTGTAGTCGATCTTGTGTCCATCGGGGTGGAGGCGCGCGTTGCCGCTCTTGCGGATCCCGTGGTCCCAGTCCTGGGCGGTGCGCTTGTGGACCCCGACCCGCGCGGCGGCGTCCTGCCGTCGCACCCCGGCCGCGCGAAGCCGCTCGTACTCCGCCCGGCCCGAGTGCCTGTTCCTTCCCGGCTTCCCACGGCCACGGACACCGGCCTTGCGTGCCCACCCGGCCGCCGTGTGACGGTTCGCCCCGACCGCCCGGGCCGCCCCCGTGACACTGCCGTCCTCCCGGTCCAGCGCTTCGAAGAACCTCGCCTTCAAGTCCTCAAAATCCACGATCCCCGCAACTCCCTGGGGTCAGGGTGTTGCGGGGATCGCTAGAACCCGCCGGAAGCGGGAGGGCCTTCGAGGTGCCTCGGCACCGAGGGTCGGTGACCGCGGCTCAGATCAGGTCGACCAGGTCCGCGATCGAGTCGACCACCTGGGTCGGCCGGTACGGGAAGCGCTCCACCTCGCTGGCCAGGGTGAGGCCGGTGAGCACCAGGAAGGTCGACATGCCGGCCTCCATGCCCGAGACGATGTCGGTGTCCATCCGGTCGCCGATCATCGCGCTCCGCTCGGAGTGGGCGCCGATGGCGTTCAGGCCGGCGCGCATCATCAGCGGGTTGGGCTTGCCGACGAAGTAGGGCTCCACGCCGGTGGCCTTGGTGATGAGGGCGGCGACCGAGCCGGTGGCGGGGAGCGCGCCCTCGGCCGAAGGGCCGGTCTCGTCCGGGTTGGTGGCGATGAACCGGGCGCCGTCGTTGATCAGGCGGACGGCCTTGGTCATGGCCTCGAAGGAGTACGTCCGGGTCTCGCCGAGGACGACGAAGTCGGGGTCGGTGTCGGTGAGCACGTAGCCGACGTCGTGCAGCGCGGTGGTCAGACCGGCCTCGCCGATCACGTACGCGGTGCCGTTCGGGCGCTGGTCGGAGAGGAACTTCGCGGTGGCCAGCGCGGAGGTCCAGATGTGCTCGGCGGGGACGTCCAGGCCCATCCGGGAGAGCCGGGCGTGCAGGTCGCGCTGGGTGTAGATGGAGTTGTTGGTGAGCACCAGGAACGGCTTGCCGGACTCACGCAGCCGCTTGATGAAGGCATCGGCGCCGGGGATCGGCACGCCCTCGTGGATGAGGACCCCGTCCATGTCGGTCAGCCAGGTGTCGATGGGCTTGCGGTCTGCCACGGTGGTGTCTCCTAGGTCTTGCGATGGTTCGAAAATCGCACCGGACCGGACACCAGCGGCCGGCCGGGCGCCAATGGCTGCCCCAACAGCGATCAGCCTAGTCGTCCCGGGCCGCCGCACGTAGGGGCTGCCGACCGGTGGACCGGGGCGCTGGGCCGGGGCGGGCTGGTCTAGCCTCGGCACTGCTGTTGCGGGCCCCGCCCCGGCCGATGTCCCGGGCGGGCCCGTTCGCTGTGTGCGCCGAGGAGGGGCGGATGAGCACAACGGGGGAGCTTCCGGTGGGGGCCGAGGAATCGGCGGTCCGGACGGGGGAGCGGTCGGAGAAGAGACGGCCTGCGGGGAGACGGCCGGAGGGGAGACAGCCGGAGGGGAAACAGCAGGCCGGGGAGGCGCCGGAGAAGCGGGTCACCTGGGCGGAGCTGTACTTCGACCTGATCTTCGTCTTCGCGATCACCCAGGTCTCCGGCCTGCTGCACCACCGCCACGACCCGCTCGGGATCGCGCAGGCGCTGGTGGTGTTCGTCCCGGTCTACTGGTGCTGGGTCGGCACCACCGTGCAGGCCAACATCCGCGACGTGGACACCCCGCGCGACCGGCTGGGCATCCTGGCCGTCGGGTTCACCGGCCTGGTCATGGCGCTGGCCGTGCCCGGCGCGTACGGGAACCGGGGCGTGCTGCTCGGCGCCGGGTACTGGGCGGCCCGGGTGGTGCTGCTGCTCCTGCTGGCGCGCATCCCGGGGGTCTGGCGCGGGCCGTACGGGGTGGGTGTGCTGGTCAGCGGGCCGCTGCTGGTGGCGGGCGGGCTGCTGCCGGAGGGGCCGAGGGTCTGCCTCTGGGCGCTGGCGGCGCTCTGCGACCTGTCCGGGCCGGTGGTGTTCCGCCGCAAGCTGGCCGCCGTCGCCTACCACCCGTCGCACATGCCGGAGCGGTTCGCCCTGTTCCTGCTGGTGGCGCTCGGGGAGTCGATCGTCGGGATCGGCGCGAGCGCGGCGGCCGTTCGCCTCGACGCGGCCGAACTCGTCGCGGTCACGGCCGCGTTCACCATCTCGGCCGGGCTCTGGTGGCAGTACTTCGTCTTCGCGGCCGATGCCATGCGGCACGCCGTCACCGTCGCCGACTCGCGCCGGGACATGGTCCGCCGGGTCTTCCAGTACGGGCACCTGGCGCTGGCGGCCGCGGTGATCGCGGTGGCGGTGGGCTTCGGTGAGACGGTGGCCGATCCCCGCCGGGCGCTGGGCGCGGCCTCGGTGGGGCTGCTGTACGGCGGGTGCGGACTGTATCTGCTGACCTTCGGCTACACGCGCTGGATGATGTTCCGATCGGTCGCGACCACCCGGATCGTGGCGGCGGCGGTGGTGCTGGCGCTCGCGCCCGCGATGGTGCGCTGGCCCGCGCTGGCCGCGCTGGTGACGCTCGCGGTGGTGCTGGTGGTGCTGAACGTGGTCGAGCACCGGCGCGTGAACGCGGCGGCGGCCGCCGCGGAAGCGGCCGGGGAAGCAGTCCGGGAAACGCCCCCGGAAGCGGCTCCGGAAGCGGTCGGGGAGTCCTCCGGCGAAGCGGCCGGGGCCCCGGTTGTCGGTGGGCCTGTGTAGCGTTCGGGGTGAAAGAGGGCGTACGGCGCGAGGGGCGCGATATGCCCGCAGGTCGGGGCGGTGCCGCGGTGAGCGGCCGTCCGGTGGGAGGTAGATGTCGTCGTGACGGACACGGTCGAGGCGAACGTGGGCGGGGCGGAATCGGGAGCCGGTCTGGAGCTGCCGGAGTCCTGGCGGGAGGTGCTGGGCACCGAGACGGAGAAGCCGTACTTCGCCGAGCTGGCGGCCTTCGTGGCGGCCCAGCGCGCGGAGCACCAGGTCTTCCCGCCGAGCGGGCAGGAGTTCTCCGCGCTGGAGGCCACGCCGTACGAGAAGGTCCGGGTGCTCGTGCTCGGCCAGGACCCGTACCACGACGACGGCCAGGCCCACGGCATGAGCTTCTCGGTGCTTCCCGGCACCAGGACGCCGCCCTCGCTGCGCAACATCTTCAAGGAGCTGGACGCCGACCTCGGCATCCCGGCGCCGGACAACGGCTACCTGATGCACTGGGCCGAGCAGGGCGTGCTGCTGCTCAACGCGGTGCTCACGGTCCGTGCGCACGAGGCCAATTCGCACAAGGCCAAGGGCTGGGAGAAGTTCACCGACGCGGTGATCCAGGCGGTGAGCGCGCGCGAGGAGCCGGTGGTCTTCGTGCTCTGGGGCAACTACGCCAAGAAGAAGCTCCCGCTGATCGACACCGGGAAGCACGTGGTGGTCCAGGGCGCGCACCCGTCGCCGCTGTCCGCCAAGCTGTTCTTCGGCAGCCGCCCGTTCTCTCAGATCAACACCGCGCTGGAGGGCTTCGGCGTCGACCCGATCGACTGGCGGATCCCGGACCTCAAGCAGGCCTGAGCCGGGCCGGGGCGTCCCGGACCGATCCGCTCGGACCGGCGTCCGTCCCTGACGCTCCGTCTCCGCGCTGCGGGCCGCCCGTCGTTCACCTTCCGGTGGACGGCGGGCGGTGCCCGGTGTGCGAAGCTGGGGCCGGACCGGGTCGCCGGGCCGGATCTGGGAGGGGCGGTACGTGCGCCGAGTTGGGCGAGGGGCTGGGTTCCGGCCGGCCGTGGGGGCGACATTGCTGGGGCTCGTGGCGGGGCTCGCGGGCTGCGCCGGGGGGAGCCCGACGGGAGCGGTCACGCAGGCGGCCACACCCGCCACATCCGCGGC
Organism: Kitasatospora sp. MBT66; assembly: GCF_000710405.2. Taxonomy (NCBI): domain Bacteria; kingdom Bacillati; phylum Actinomycetota; class Actinomycetes; order Kitasatosporales; family Streptomycetaceae; genus Kitasatospora; species Kitasatospora sp. MBT66. Next base: position 153,989 of record NZ_JAIY01000013.1, read on the forward strand.
GGTCGCGCCCGGGGCAGCGCCGGGGGCAGCGACCGCAGCCGGGGCGCCACTGCCCGGCGCCCTGCCGCAGCTGCCCGGCCAGACCTTCTACGTCTCCGACCGGACCGCCGCCGCCCAGCAGGTGACCGCGCTGCGCGGCCAGGGCCGGACGGCGGAGGCGGACACCCTGCTGCGGATCGCCGCCCGGCCCTCCTCGCAGTGGCTGACCGACCAGGCCGCCCGGAGCACCGCCGAGCAGGTGAGCCGCCGCGCCGCCGAGGCCGACCGGACGCCGGTCTTCGTCGCGTACAACATCCCGCACCGGGACTGCGGTCTCTACTCGGCCGGCGGCGCCACCGACGCGGCCGCGTACCGGGCCTGGATCACCGGGCTCGCGGAGGCGCTCGGTGACCGCCGGGCCTGGGTGGTGCTGGAGCCCGACGCGGTCGCGCACACCCTGGACGCCTGCGGGGTCAAGGGCGACGCCGCCGCCGAGCGCTACGGCCTGCTGGCCTTCGCCGTCCAGGAGTTGAAGAAGCGCCCGCAGGTGCGGGTCTACCTGGACGCGGGCAACCCCGGCTGGGTGCAGGACCGGGCCGCCCTGGCCGAGGCCCTGCGCAAGTCCGGGATCGCGGCGGCCGACGGCTTCGCGCTGAACGTCTCCAACTTCTACGCCACCGACCGCACGACCGCGTACGGGGCCCAGCTGTCCGCCCTGCTGGACGGCAAGCACTTCGTCGTCGACACCAGCCGCAACGGCAACGGCCCGCTGGGAGCGGAGGCGTGGTGCAACCCGCCCGGCCGCGCGCTCGGCACGCCGCCCACGACGGAGACCGGGCAGCCCGGGGTCGACGCCTTCCTCTGGATCAAGAACCCGGGCGAGTCGGACGGCGAGTGCGGCCGGGGCGAGCCCCGGGCGGGCGAGTTCTGGCTCCCGTACGCACTGGGCCTGGCGACGGCCGCCACAGGGTAGGCGGCCGCCGGAGACCCACAAGCCCGAGGAGGACGCTCAGCCGGCCGTGCCGAGGAAGGACTCCCAGCCGCCGGTCGGCGCCTGCCCCACGTTGAGGGTGCGCAGCTTGCGCAGGGTGGACTGGTCCTGCGCGTCCAGCCACTCCACGAGCTGCTTGAACGAGACCAGCCGGACCTCGGGCTTGCCCGCGATCGTCTTGAGGGTCTCCTCGACGGCGTCCATGTAGATGCCGCCGTTCCACTGCTCGAAGTGGTTGCCGATGAAGAACGGCGCGCGGTTGCCGTTGTAGGCGCGGTCGAAACCGGCCAGGTAGGAGTCCCTGGCCTGGGTGCGCCAGTCGTTGAACTTGGCCGGGTCCCCGTTGGTGACCTTCGACTGGTTGGCCAGGATGTTGTAGTCCATGGAGAGCACCTGGAAGGTGTGCCCGGGGAACGGGATGCTCTGCAGCGGGAGGTCCCAGACCTTCCCGTCCTGCACCTTCTGGGGCCAGATCTGCTGGCCGCCCGAGGAGCTGGCGTCGTACTTCCAGCCGAGGGCGGCGGCCGTCGGCAGCAGGGCCTTCTGCCCCTCCAGACAGGGGGTGCGGCCGCCGATCAGCTCCTTCTTGTAGTCGAAGGGGAGCGGGTCGACGTCGGTGAAGCCGGTGTTGGTCCGCCACTGGGTCACGAAGCCGACGGCCTGGTCTATCTCGCTCTTCCAGTCGTCGGGGCTCCACTTGTTGACCCCGTTGCCGTCCGGCCGGGTCGAGCAGAAGTGCCCGTTGAAGTGGGTGCCTATCTCGTGGCCGGCCAGCCAGGCCTGGCTGATGAGCTTGATGGTGTTCTTGACCGCGCCGTCCGACAGGTAGGGGATGTCGGAGGCGCCGACCGAGTGCAGCGGCGGGTGGTACAGCTCGGACCTGCCCTTGGGCAGGGTGTATATGCCGGAGAGGAAGAAGGTCATCGCGGCCTTGTGCTCCTCGGCGAGCTTGAGGAACCGGGGGAACTGGCCGTCCTCGGTCGCCCCGGCACCGTCCCAGGAGAACACCACGAACTGCGGCGGGCGCTCGCCGGGCTTGAGCTTCTCCGGCTTGGGCTGGTTCGGCTGCGGGCCGGTGTCGGCGGTCGAGCCGTCGCCGATCGGCTTGCCCTTGGTCGGGGTGCCGCTCGGGGTGGTGCCGGTTCCGGTGCTCGCCGTGCCGGTGGTGGGGACGGGGGCGGGACCCGAACTGGAGCCCGAGGCGGCGGCCGAACCCGAGCCGCCCCCGGAGCAGGCCGTCACCGCTCCGAGGGCCGCGGTCGCGGCGGTGGCTGTGAGCACGGTCCTGCGCGAGATGCTGCCCATCGTCTCCCCTGGGGTCGTCCGGACCGGGTGGTGGCCGTGGCCGCGCCCGTATCAGTCAATTCGGACAATTGAGTGATTATCCGTCGTTAGGATTGCATGCGAACACACGGGTCACCAAGGAACCCGGGGGGCCGCCGACCATGAACACGCTCGATACGCCTGTACGGGATGCGAAGAAATGTCTTCTGTTGCCGTCCTGTGACGCTTCGCCCGATTCGAGGGGCGTGCCGTCGCGGCGTCAGCCGAGCGAGAGCCGGCGGTTGCGGCGCACGATCCGCGCGATGGCGGTGCTCACCGCGGTGGCCGCGGTGCAGGAGACCGCGAGGCTCAGCCAGGCGGTGTCGAACCAGTGGCTGTTGAGCCAGCCCAGGGTCACGATGTACGCCGCCCAGATCATCGCGGCCAGCGCCGACCAGCGCAGGAAGCGGTGGGGGTGCTCGGGGGAGTGGCCGATGGCCAGATCGAGGACGGTCCGCCCGGCCGGGACGAAGCGGGCGACCACGACCATGACGGCCGCCGCCCGGGTGGTGCGCCCGTCCAGCGCCTGCTGGACCCGGGCCACGCTCGCCGCGAGCTTCGGCCGGTGTTCCAGCCGCCGGTTGACCATGGGCGCGCCGCGCCGGGCCAGCTGGAGCAGCAGCAGGTCGCCGAGGAAGGAGGCGGTGGCCACGCCCAGGCCGAGCAGTACGGGCGCGCCGTCTATCTGTGCCGTCTTGAGCACGGCGAGTATGACGAGCGTCCCGCTCGGGATGAAGGGGAGGAAGGCGTCGCCGAGGACGGCGCAGAGCGCCAGGGCGCAGATCCACGAGGATCCGGCCAGTGTCGCGATGTCCATGTACTTCCTCCCTCCAGGCTGCCCGGGGGAGCAGTGGTTGCAAGGGACAACGCTAGCGCCTCGACTTTTCATGCCATGAAGCACCCCGGTTGTGCGGCGGCTCACAGGTGTCGGGGCCCACATGCCCCGACCTGCCCGGCAGGCGGTCGGAGTCGATCGGAGTCGATCGGAGTCGATCGGGCCCGGAATGGCACGAGCCCCCGGGGCGGGGTGCCGCTCCGGGGGCTCGCGGGGATCGGTCGGCGCTGGTCCAGCCCGACGATCTTGCTGGTGAGTGCGGATCCGGTTGGGTGATCCGCCGGGAACCAAGCCTGCCGGACGCCGGAGGCCGCCCGCGAGCCCTCCGGCTGGCGACTTCCCGCGCTGGCGTGAAGTCGCCACGGGTGTTCGTCCGCTGGCTCTGTGTCAACCGGGAGCCGGGTCCCCGGGGAGCCCGGGCGACGGAAGGGACGGGCGTTCGCGAACGGGTCGCCCGGGGCGCGGCCGGGCCCGGGGCGGGGAACAAGGTGGACCGCGGCCGGGGTTGACCACTGTCGGCACCGGCGGCGGCACCGGCCGACCCGGTGGCCGGCACCGGTGCACCGCACCGGCGGACGGAACGACCACGGCCAGGAGGACGGACGGTATGACGACCGAGGACAGGCGGGCGGAGCAGCGGGACGGCGGGAGCGCGGCACCCGCCGCGGACGCGATCCGGGGCACGGCCCGGGGATCGGCGCCCGCCCCGCTGTCGATTCTCGACCTGGCCACCGTCGGGGTCGGCCACACACCCGCGCAGGCGCTCGCCGCGACCACCACCCTCGCCCGCAGCGCCGAGGAATGGGGCTACCACCGCTTCTGGGTGGCCGAGCACCACGGCATGCCCGGTGTCGCCAGCTCCACCCCGGCCGTCCTGCTGGCCCACCTCGGCGCCCACACCACCACCCTGCGGCTGGGCTCGGGCGGCGTGATGCTGCCCAACCACGCCCCGCTGGCGATCGCCGAGCAGTTCGGCCTGCTCGAAGCCCTCCACCCCGGCCGGATCGACCTCGGCCTCGGCCGGGCCCCCGGCACCGACGCCGCCACCGCCCGGGCGCTGCGCCGGGGCCTCGGCGAGGGCGCCGACGACTTCCCCCGCCAGCTCGCGGAGCTGACCCACTTCCTCGACGGCAGCTTCCCGGCCGAGCACGCCTACGCCCGGCTGACCGCCGTCCCGAAGGGCGAGGGACGGCCGCCGGTCTGGCTGCTCGGCTCCTCCGGCTTCAGCGCCCAGCTGGCCGGGCGCCTGGGGCTGCCGTTCGCCTTCGCGCACCACTTCAGCAGCGTCAACACCCTCCCCGCCCTCGACCTCTACCGCTCGGAGTTCCGCCCCTCGGCCGTGCTCGACGAGCCGTACGCGCTGATCGGGGTGGGCGCGGTCGCGGCCGACGACCGGGACGCCGCCCGCCGCCTCGCCCGCTCCGCGGCCCTCGGCATGCTCCGGCTGCGCCGCGGCAACCCGGGCCCGATCCCCACGCCGGAGGAGGCCGAGTCCTACCCGTACAGCCCGATGGAGGCGGACTTCATCGACGAGTGGCTGGGCAATGTCGTGCTGGGCTCGCCGGGAGAGGTGGCCGACGGGCTGGAGGCGCTGCGCAAGCGGACCGGGGTGGAGGAGCTGATGGTGACCTCGCACATCCACGGCCACGAGGCGCGGCTGCGTTCCTACGGGCTGATCGCCGAGGCGTACGGCCTGACCGGGGCCGGCGGCTCGGCCGGCTGACCGGCGTCAGCCCCGGGCCTCGCGGCCGTCCTGTCCCTCGCGGCCCTCACGCCCGTCCTGCCCGTCCTGCCCGTCCCGGCTGTCCCCGCTGTCCTGGCGGTCCCGCCCGTCCCGGTTGTCGCGGAGTATCGCCGCGACGAGCTCCGCCTCGCCGGGGCGGGCGAAGTACCAGCCCTGGGCGGTGTCGCAGCCGGTGAGCCGCAGCCGTTCGGCCTGGGCGGCGCTCTCGATGCCCTCGGCGGTCACGGTCAGACCGAGGGTGTGGGCCAGCTGCACCATCGCGCCGACGATCTGCTCGTCCGCGTCGCTGCGCCGCGCGCCGAACCCGGGCATCTCCGCCCGGGAGCCGGTCGGGGAGGGGTCGCGGAAGCCCTCGATGAAGGTGCCGTCCAGCTTCAGTACGTGCACCGGGAGCCGGGAGAGGTACGCGAGGTTCGAGTAGCCCGTCCCGAAGTCGTCGATCGCGATCCGGACGCCCATGTCGGCGAGCGCCTGGAGCGCCTGGAGCGGGCGTCCGCCGGGGCCGAGCAGCGCGCTCTCGGTGATCTCCAGCTGCAGCAGCCGGGCCGGCAGTCCGGTGCGTTCGAGGGCCTGGGCGACATCGGCGACCACGTCGGAGTCCCAGATCTGGCGGGCGGCCAGATTGACGCTCACGAAGGTCTCGGTCTCGGGGAACTCGGTGAGCCAGCGCCGTGCCTGCCGGCAGGACTCCTCCAGCACCCACTTGCCCAGCGGCACGATCGCCCCGGACTCCTCGGCGAGGGGAATGAAGCGGTCCGGCGAGAGCGTCCCGTAGCGGGGGTGGCGCCATCTGACCAGGGCTTCGGCGCCGTGCACGGCACCGTCGGCGAGGCCGACCAGCGGCTGGTACTCGATGGTGAACTCGCCGCGCTCCAGCGCCGGGCGCAGCGCGGTCGCGAGCAGCTGGCGGGTCAGCTGGTGGGCGCCCCGGTCGGGGTCGTAGAGGGTCCACCGGGCCCGGCCGTCGGCCTTGGACCAGTACAGGGTGGCGTCGGCGTCCTTGACCAGGTCGGTGGGGGTGGTCTCCTGCACGGAGCGCTCGACGACGCCGACACTGGCGGTGACCACCAGGCGGTGGCCGGCCACGTCGAAGGGGCGCTCCAGGGCTTCGAGGATCCGGGTGGCCAGGTCGGTCAGCTGGTCGCTGCCCCGGCTGTCGGTCACCAGGACGGCGAACTCGTCACCGCCCATCCGCGCCACCAGCTGGGTGCCGTGCGCGGTGAAGCCGCGCCGCAGCCGGGTGGCCACGGCGATCAGCAACTGGTCGCCGATGTGGTGGCCGAGCGTCTCGTTGATCGCGGCGAACCCGTCGAGGTCCAGGTAGCAGACGCCGACCCGGGGGCCGTCGCCCTCGTCCTCGGCCCCGGTGGCCGGGTCCGGGGGTGCGGGCGCCGGCGGGGGCGCCGTCGACCGGTCGGCGGTGAGGCAGGCCGCGTCGAGGCGTTCGAAGAAGTACGTCCGGTTGGGCAGGCGGGTCAGTGGGTCGTGCAGGGCCTGGTACTCCAGCCGGTCGCCGAGCCGGCGCTGCTCGGTGATGTCCTCGACCAGGGCGAGTGTGTAGAGCGGCCCGCCCGAGGCGTCCCGGATCAGCGAGACGGTCACCTTGCTCCAGACCGTCCGGCCCTCGCGGTGCTTGAGCTGCTTCTCGACCCGGAGCCGGTCGCGCTCGCCGTGGACGAGGGCCGGGAAGAGCCGGTGCGGCATGCCCTCGGGGTCGAAGATCTCGTGGATGTGGGTCCGCGCCAGTTCGCCGACGGTGCGGCCGGTGAGCGTGGCGAAGGCGGGGTTGACCTCGATGATCCGGTCCTCGGGGTCGATCAGGGCCATGCCGATACCGGCGTCCCAGAAGGCGGCCCGCAGCCGGGCCTCGCTCACCCGCAGGGCGGCCAGCAGCGGGTCCCCGTCCTCGGCGGTGGCCGGTCCCGGCTGTGCGGGCCTGGTGCCGGGGGTGTCGTCCGCCGTCCGGTGGGCGTCGTCGGCGAGCGGCCGCGCACAGGTCGGGCAGAGCAGGGCGCCGCCGGACACGCCGTCCAGGACGGCCTGGGTGGTGCCGACGCCGGTGCCGTTCGTGGTGCCGTTCGTGCTGCCGGGGCCGGTGCCGTTCGTGTTGCCGATGGTGGCGCCGGTGCCGTTGGTGCTGCCGGCGGGCGGCGGGAGGCGGTGGTGCGCGCGTGCCTCTTCGCGCCGTACGCCGGGGTGGTGAGCGTCGGCCCCCTCGTTCTGGCCCGGCACGGCATGCTCCCGTCCGCTGCTGACGCTTGACGCTGGTCCGGCCGGTCACCCGACTGCGGCGGCCGGCTCCGCACCCTGCCGGGGCTCCTGGGGCGGCGGCGCGGCGGAACGCTCGGGACGGAGCGGGCCGGGCCGAAGCCCGCCTGAGGAACCGTGAGGAACAGGGTGCTGCGGCCGATCATAGGACGCGACGGCAACGCGCGGTGACCGCCGCCAGGGTGATTCGTCGGCTTTGGGGTCAAGTGCGGCGATACATGCGGACGCCCCCGGTACACATCACATGATGTGCACCGGGGGCGCGTGCTCCGGCAGTGCGCCCTCGGGCCCCGGCGGAGCGCCAACGCGCGCCCCATCGGGCCCGAGGAGCAGGAGGAGCGGAGGACCGGACGGTCAGCCGGCCAGGTTGGCCGTGAGGGTGATGGTGGTGCCCGTCAGCGCCTGGCTCACCGGGCAGTTCGCCTTGGCGTCCTGGGCGGCGGCCACGAAACCGGCCTCGTCCAGCCCGGGCACCTCACCGGTCACGGTGAGGTGGATGCCGGTGATGCCGGTGCCCGGCTGGAAGGTGACATCGGCCTGGGTGTCGAGCTTGGTGGGCGGGGTGCCCGCGCCCGCCAGGCCGTGCGAGAGCGCCATCGAGAAGCAGGCGGAGTGCGCGGCCGCGATGAGCTCCTCCGGGCTGGTCAGCCCGTTCGGCGTCTCGGCGCGGGCCGGCCAGGACACCGGGAACTCGCCGATGCCGGACGACGCGAACGTCACCTGGCCCTTGCCGTCGAGCAGGTTGCCTTCCCAAGCGGTGCGCGCGGTGCGAGTGGTTGCCACGATCGGTACCTCCGTCGAATGAGGAACTGCTGGTTCGTCACGTCCGGTCCTGCCGCGCCCCAGCCTACGTGCAGGTCCGGGGCCTGCCACAAGTAGCGCCTCGGTCTCACGAGTCCGAAAATCCCTCGGCCGCCCCGGTGGGCGCGGCCTCCGGCGGGCGGGCCCGGGCAGCTCGGAGCGCCGTCCGGCGGTCGGTCCGTGTGCCGTCCATATCGTGGACCGATCGGCCAAATGGTGCGGGCCGACGTCGGGCGCCCTGTTAGATTTGCCCGGGCCCGGGCCCGGCCGCCGGACGGCCGGGCGCAAGACGAGAGAGCCGCGGAGCCTGCCCGATGACGGACCACCCCACGACCCCCGATGCCGGACTGCCCGAGGGGGTCGACGACGCCGTGCGGGCCGAGCTGACCAGCCTGCGCGAGAGCATCGACAACATCGACGCCGCGGTGGTCCACATGCTGGCCGAGCGCTTCAAGGCGACCCAGCGGGTCGGCCGGCTCAAGGCCGAGCACAAGCTCCCCCCGGCCGATCCGGCCCGTGAGCGCGCCCAGATCAAGCGCCTGCGCGAGCTGGCCGCCGGCGCGCACCTGGACCCGGTGTTCGCCGAGAAGTTCCTCAACTTCATCATCGCCGAGGTCATCCGCCACCACGAGGCCATCGCGAGCGACACCGTGACCGGCGGGAACGACGCCGTCTGACGGCCGACCCGGCCCGCGCCGCCGCCCGGGCCGACGGTGCCGCCCGTCGCCGCGGGCCGGTGCCGCCGTCACCGCCGGCCCGGGCGGACGGCGGGCCCGGGGATGTCGGACATGGGTAAAAGCCCGATTTCGCCTGGATCCCCGATTGGCGTAGCGTGCGGGTTCCCCCGCAGCCGGAGAGTGGAGCAGCGACGATGGCGGTGAACCTGCCGGACACGCACGGCGGCGACGCCGGGGCCGGTGCCGCCGCCCCCGGTGCCCCGGTCGGGGGCCGGGCCGAGGCCCGGCGGGCACGGCGGGCCGCCGAGGGCCGCCGGAGCAGGCCGTCGAAGAACGGTTCGCCGAAGAACGGCCGCCCGGGGCGCCGGCCGCGGCCGTGGTGGATCGAGATCCCGGCCATGGCGGCGGTGGGCCTGGTGGTCGCGCTGCTGATCAAGACCTGTCTGTTCCAGGTGTTCACCATCCCCTCCGGTTCGATGGAGAACACCCTGCGGATCGGCGACCGGGTCGGCGTCAACAAGCTCGCCCCGCTGACCGGCTGGAAGCCCGAGCCGGGCCAGCCCGTGGTGTTCAAGGACCCGGGGGGCTGGCTGCCGCCGCAGGCGACCGACGGGAACCCGCTGACCGACGCGCTGGGCTCGGCGCTCTCCTTCGTCGGCCTGGTGCCGCCGAAGGACGACAACTACCTGGTCAAGCGGGTGATCGCGACGGGCGGGCAGACCGTGCAGTGCGCGGGCACCACGCTGACCGTCGACGGCGCCAAGGTCGACGAGCCCTACCTCCACCCCGGGGACGACTCCTGCGCCGGTCTGGACTTCGGCCCGGTGACGGTGCCGCAGGGCCATGTCTGGGTCGAGGGCGACCACCGCAGCGACTCCGCCGACTCCCGGTACCACCAGCGGGGCCCGGGCGGGGGCGCGGTGCCGGTGGACAACGTGGTCGGTCCGGTGTCGGCCGTGGTGTGGCCGCTCGGCCATCTCGACTGGTTCGGCTGGGTCGGCCGCTGATCCGACCGGGGAGACGGAGCCGACCCCGACCCCGGCCCCCGACCCCGGCCTTGCGCCGGGCGCCGGTGGCTCCTCCCGGCTACCGCTCCTTCTCCAGGGCCTCGCCCGCCTCGGCCCCGGCCGCCCGTGCCAGCCGCTCGCCGAGCGCGGTCGCGCCCGCCGGGACCGCCGCGCGGCCCGCGTCCTCCACGTCCCTGCCGGTCGTCCCCGCCGTTCCCGTGATCTCCACGGCGACGGGCTTGCTCGCCTGCGCCGCGAAGGCGCCGGCCAGTACCAGCAGACCGCCGGTCACCTGCGGCAGGCCGAGGTGCTCGCCGAGCAGGACCCAGGCCAGCACGGTCGCCACGACCGCCTCCAGATTGGCCACCACACCGGCGACCGGCGGCGACAGGTGGCGGACGGCGACGACGCCGGTCAGATAGGCGAGCACGGTCGCGATCAGGACCATCCAGGCGGCCGGCAGCAGTGCGGGCAGGGTGTGCCCGTTCATCACCACGTCCCCGCCGAGCTTGCTCCAGTCCGCCTGCCAGGGGCGGGTGAAGGCGGTGAGCACGACCGAGCCGATCAGCAGGCCGTACGCGCTGACGGCGATCGGGTCGACGGGGCGGTCGCCCCGGCTCCCGGCGTCGGCGAGCACGAAGTAGCCGACCTGGCAGCAGGCCGCGCCCAGGGCGAACAGCACGCCGAGCAGGTCGAAGCTCAGCCCGTTCCACACCTCGACCACGCAGGCGAGTCCGGCGACCGCGACGCCGGCGCCGATCGCCGCGCCCCGGCTGATCGGCCGGCGCTGGACGAACCGGACGTAGCCGATGAGCAGCGGCGGGCCGAGGTACTCGATCAGGAGGGCGACGCCGACCGGGATCCGCGAGATGGCCGCGAAGTAGCAGGCCTGCACGCCCGCGACGGCCAGCAGGCCGAAGCCGATCAGCAGGCCGGGCCGCCGCAGCACGGCATCGCGGTGGCGGTAGGCCAGCGGCAGCAGGACGACGGCGGCGCCGGTCACCCGCAGCCAGACCACGTGCAGGGGCGACAGCCCGGCCTCGATCAGTGGTTTGGCCGCGGTGCCGGAGCCGCCGAAGGCGATCGCGGAGACGAGGGCGAGGGTGAGACCGAGGGTCCGGCCCGAGGGGCGGCCGAGCGGGGGCTTCGAGCTGTGCACCGACGAATTGTGACAGTAGGACCGCAATTCGGTAAGGGGTCATTTCGTTATTCGGTCCTGCACATCACCCGGGGGTGAGCCCCCGCCACCGACCGCAGCGCCGGTCGGCAGCTACCGACCGGCGCCGCGGCCGCAGCCACTGGCCGCAGTTACTGGCCGGATCCGGTCCCGGTGCCCGCGTCCGCCCCGGTGCCGCCGCCGGACCCGGTGCCCGTGCCGCCGGTGCCGCCGGTCGGCTGCGGTGCCGTGGTCGGCCCGGTGGTCGGGGCGGTGGTGGGTGCTGGGGTCCTGGTCGGCCGGCTGGTCGGCTGCGGCGTCGTCGGCTGGGTCGGGGTGCTGGTCGCCCCGCCGGTGCCGCCGGTCGGCTGCGGTGCCGT
>NZ_JAIY01000013.1:165250-218300 GCF_000710405.2 Kitasatospora sp. MBT66
GCGAGGGCGGGCCGGAGGGCGTCGCCGACCCGTCCGGGGTGGCCGGCGCGGAGCTCGCGCCGCCCGAGGGGCTGGGCGAGGCGCCGGCCCCGGAGGAGCCCCAGCCGCCACGCCCCGAGTCGTCGGCGCCCGCGGGCGCGGGGAAGTCGGAGACCGGCTGGCCCTTGAGCGCCGCCTTCATGTAGGCGGTCCAGATCTGCGCGGGGTACTGGCCGCCCGCCGCGCCGTCGAGTCCGCCGGTGCCGTTCAGGCTGACCTGGGCCCCGGTGCCGGGGTCCTGGCCGAACAGCGCGACCGAGGTGACAAGCTCCGGGGTGTACCCGACGAACCACACCGACCGGTGCTCGTCGGTGGTGCCGGTCTTGCCCGCGGCCGGGCGGCCCAGCGCCTTGGCCCGCCAGCCGGTGCCACCCTGGTCGGCCACCACGCCCTGGAGCATCGAGGTGACCTGGCGCGCGGTCTGCTCGCTCACCGCCTGGGTGGTCTTGTGGGCGGGCAGCGCGACCGCCTCGCCCTCGCGGTCCACCGACTGCACCAGCCACGGGGTGATCTGCTTGCCGCCGTTGTCCAGCGTGGCGTACACACCCGCCATGTCGAGCACGCTGGGGGTGGAGGTGCCCAGCGGGATCGACGGCACCACGTTCAGGTCGGGGGTGTTGCTGGGCAGGCCGAGCGCGATCGCGGTGTCCCGCACCTTCGCCAGCCCGGTGTCCTGGGCGAGCTGGGCGAAGGCCGAGTTCACCGACCAGTCGGTGGCCTGCTGGAGGGTGATCTGGCCGTAGCTCTTGTCGCCCTCGTTCGGCGGCGCGTACGCGGTGCCCTTCCCGCCGCGGACCTTGCGCTCGCTGGTGCCGTCGTAGACGGTGCGCGGGGTGACGGCCTGGCCGGTCTGGGTCTTGGCGTTGTTCTCCAGGGCCGCCGCCAGTGCGATCGCCTTGAAGGTCGAGCCCGACTGGTAGTCCCGCCGGGTCGCGTTGTCGATGTAGTGCTTGGTGTAGTCGACCCCGCCGTACAGGGCGACCACGGCGCCGGTCTTCGGGTCCACCGAGGCGGCACCGGCCTGGACGGCGGCGTCCTTCTTCCGCTTGTCCGGGTTGAGGGTGTCGTGCAGCTGGGCCTGGACGGAGTCCTCCAGGGCCTGCTGGCGGGTCGGGTCGACGGTGAGCTTGATCGTGTAGCCGCCCTTGGCCAGCTCCGACTCGCCGATGACCTGGTTGGTGGTGAGGTACTCGGTCGCGGCGTTGACCAGGTAGCCGGCCTGGCCGGACAGTCCGAGCTGCGCCTGCGGGTCCTTGACCTCGGGGAAGGCGGTGGCGGCCCGCTCCTCGGCGGACAGCCAGCCCTCCTTCACCATGCCGTCGAGCACGTAGTTCCAGCGGTTGACCGCGTTCTGCTTGCCCGCCGGGGTGGCGGTGGCGACGTCGTAGGCGCTGGGGGCGTTCAGCAGGGTGGCCAGGTAGGCGCCCTGGGCGGCGTCGAGCTGGGCGGCGTCGACGCCGAAGTACTGCTGGGCGGCGGCCTGGACGCCGTACGCGCCGCGCCCGTAGTACGAGGTGTTGAGGTAGCTGGAGAGGATCTCGTCCTTGGTCTCGGTGGCGTCCACCTTGATCGCTATGAAGAGTTCCTTCACCTTGCGGGTGACCGACTGCTGCTGGTTCAGGTAGGTGTTCTTCACGTACTGCTGCGTGATGGTGGAGCCGCCCTGGGTGCCCTCGCCCTTGGCGGTGTTGACGGCGGCGCGGACCATGCCGGCCACGTTGACGGCGCCCTCGTGGTAGAAGTTGCGGTCCTCGGCGGCCAGGGTCGCGTGCTGCGCGGCGGGGGAGACCTTGTCCAGCGGGACGTTCTGGCGGTTGGTCTGGCCGGTCCGGGCGAGCACCGAGCCGTCCTGGTAGAGCCAGGTGTTGCTCTGGGTGGTCGCGGCCGCGTGCGCGTCCGGGACCTTCACCAGGGCGATGCCGAGGGCGAACAGGCCGACCCCGAGCAGTACCGAGGCCACCAGGCCCACCAGGGTCAATCGCCAGGTCGGTATCAGCCGGCGCCAGCCGGTGCGCCTGGGCCGTCGGACCTTGGTCTTCCGGACGCGCGGCGCGCCGCTCGGGGCGTTACGGGACAAAGCGGCGGCCTTTCCTGCGGGCGAACGACGGGGAGGGTGCACGGGCGGGCGGCGGCACGTACGGCCGGGCCGGCCCGCGCGGACAGGACCGTCGGCGGTCGGGGGCCTTTGCCCCTTTTCCGGTGTACAGCCCAGAACGCGCCGAAGGTACCGGTTGGCTCCACCACGGCGGGAAGCGAGACCGACATCACACACAAATCGGGCGTCAATGGGCAGCGAAAAGCCGGAGAGCCCCTCGTGTGTACGAGAGGCTCCCCGGTGTCGGTGCGCCGCCAGGGACTCGAACCCCGGACCCGCTGATTAAGAGTCAGCTGCTCTAACCAACTGAGCTAGCGGCGCCTGCTGACGGGGAAAACAATACACGCTTCCGAAGGGTGCCTCGAACCACCCGGATGTCACCGGGGGCAGCCTGTCCGTTTCCGCCCGGTTGGGGTGCCGTTTGTCGACGGTTAGGGTGGTTTTGTGCCCAGCTCCCACCCCGGTCGCCGGAACGCTCGGCGCACCCCCGCCCCGATCTCCGCACCCGCGTCCGCTCCGGTGTCAGCCCCGGTGTCCGTTCCGGCCCGGCCGGAGGCCGCCGCCAGGGCCGTCGCCGCCCTGCTGCTGCTCAGCGCGGTGGCCTACACCGCGTGGGTCCTGGAGGTGGTGCTCAGCACCGGGCTCGACCCGGTCCAGGCCTACATCAGCGAGCTCGCCGCCGAGGACCAGCCGCTGGGCGGCCTCTTCCGGGCCACCGACCTGGTCGCCGGGCTCGCCGTGCTGGCGGCCGCCCTGCTCGCGCTGTCCGCCTTCCACCTCCGCCGCCCGGCACCCCCGGAGGCCGGGGGGAGCCCGGTCCGGCGGCCCTGGGCGGCGGGCGGCTGGGCCGCGCTCGCCCTGTTCGGCGCGGCCACCGCCGCCGACTCCCGGCTGCCGCTGAGCTGCGCGCCCACCAGCGACGAGATGTGCGCCGCCCGCGAGACCGCCGGCCTCGTCCCCGCCACCCACACCGCGCACGCCGTGACCAGCAGCCTGGCCGTGCTCGGCGCGCTCGGCGGGCTGACCGCGCTCACCGTCGCCGCCCGGCGCTACCACCGGTGGCCGCCGGTGGCCCGGTACGGGCCGTGGCTGCTGGGCGCCGAGCTGCTCGCCACCGGCTGGAGCCTGGGCGCGATCGCCGCCTTCGAGGCGGGCCGCGGCACCTGGGCGCTGGGCGCCGGCCAGCGGCTCCAGGTGCTGCTCGTCGCCCTCTGGCTCGCGCTGCTCGCGGCGGCCGTCGGCCGGACGGGCGGCCGGGACTGCGCCGGACCGCGGGGGACGCTCGTCGACGGCACGGTCCGGGACGCCCCGGCCGCCGCCGCGCCGTCCCGGACCGAACGGCGGGATCCGGTATGACCGGCGATCGCGGCCCGACCGCGAACGGCGGGGCCGAAGGCTCCGAGGACCCGCCCGCCTCCCGCTCCGGCCCGGCGCCGGCCGCCTTCGTCCGGATCGACGGCGTCCCGCTGCACGTCCGGGTCGAGGGCCGGGGGCCGGTGTGCCTGCTCACCGGCGGGCTCGGCAGCAGCTGGTTCGACTGGGACCTGGTGGTTCCCTTCCTCACCCCGTACCGCACCGTCGTCCGCTACGACCGGCCCGGCTACGGCCTCAGCGCCCCCGAACCGGCCGACCGGCCCGTCCCGACCGCCGCCGGGGAGGCGGCCCGGATCCGGGCCGTCCTCGACGCGCTCGGCCTGCCCGGACGCTGCACGCTGGCCGGGCACTCGCTGGCCGGCTTCCACGTCGAGGCGTTCGCCCGGGTGTACCCCGAGCGGACGGCCGGGCTGGTCCTGCTGGACGGCAGCGTCGAACCGGACCCCCGGCCGCGCCCGGCGCCCGGTCTGCGGGACCTCGCGGCGCGCGCCACCGCGGCCGCCGCCACCGCCGTCGCCGTGCCCTACCTGCTCGGGCCCGCCGTGCGCCGGACGGTCGCCCGGGCCACCACGGTGCGGCACGAGGACCTCGCCCCGGCGCCGCTGGTCCGGCACTGCTACCGCACCGGACGCTCGCTGCGGGCACTGCTCCGGGAGAACACCCACTACCTGGACATGGCCGCCGAGCTGGCCGCGCTGCGCGGCACCGCCCCGCTGCCGGCGGGCCTGCCGGTGACCGTGCTCGCCGCCGACGACGGTCTGAGCGGCCCCCGGACCGAGGAGTGGCTGGCCGCCCAGCAGGGGCTCGCCGAACTCCTCGGCGCGGAGTACCGGCGCACCGCCCCGGCCGGGCACCTGCTCATGTTCGACCGGCCGGACGCGGTGGCCTCGGCGGTCCTGGACACCTCCCGCGGGCCGGGCTGAACCCCGCCGGGCCGGGCCGCCGGGGCGGCTCAGCCGCCGCTGGCGTTGTCCGCCCCGACCACCCGGCGCAGGGCCCGGGCTATCGGCTGCTCCCGGGCGACCGCCCGGAAGGACTTCCGCAGCTCGGAGTGGACCCGGCCGGGGAAGAGCCGGCGGTCCAGCTGCGCGGCCCAGAGCAGTCCGGCCAGGTGCAGGTCCCGCTGGGCCGAGGGGGAGGCGCCGCGCGGACCGGAAGCGCCCCGCAGGGTGGCGGCGATCCGCTCGGCGATCTCGGCGCCGACGGTGGCGCGTACCGGCAGCCAGGCGCGGTACGGCACCAGCAGGAGGAACCGGCGGTGTTCGAGGGTCAGGTGCCCGCTCGCCACCAGCCGTTCCCGGAAGATCCGCACCGCCGGCCCCCGCGGCACCCGCCGCAGGGCCGCGTCCAGCCCGGGCCGGCGCCACTCCGGGGCCCGCCCCAGTCGGTCGAGCACCTCGGCGGTGACCTCGTCGCGCGCCCCGTCCGGGCGGAATCCGGTGATCCGCCGGTCCTGGACCTTGATGCCGCCGGTCAGCAGCAGCTCGGCGAGCACGGCGGCCGCGATCGCCCGCTGGAAGCCGTTCCGGGAGACCCGCAGGGTGCCGCTGTCCGGGTCGGTGAAGAGCAGGACCAGCTCCTCCGCGAGCGAGAGCGGGAGGCGGTCGGAGGCGGCGTACGGATCGGGCGGACCGAGGGGAGTCACGGCGACAGCACCTCCGGTGCGAGGACGGACACCCACGCTATCCGCCGACCCGCCGCCGTTTCCGGGACTTCCGGGGAACGGGAGGGAACGATCGGGAGTGCGCGGGAACGCCGAAGGCCCCCTCGCTGCTGCGAGGGGGCCTTCGACCGTCTGTGCGCCGCCAGGGACTCGAACCCCGGACCCGCTGATTAAGAGTCAGCTGCTCTAACCAACTGAGCTAGCGGCGCCTGCTGACCTGGAAGACATTACACGCAATCGGGCCGATCCGCCGAATCGCGACAGGACGGTCACCCACCGTGTTCGCGAGGCGGTGGGTGACCGGCGGTCCGGCGAGAAGGATCTCGAAGGCCCCGGCGGCGGACGCCCCGTCACCCCTCCGGGAAGTGGCAGGCGGCCCGGTGGTCGGGCTCCGGCGCACCCGCGGCGGCCGGCCCCGCGCCGGTGAGCGGCGGCGCCTCCGTCTCGCACCGGCCGCGTGACCCCTCGTCGAGTCCCGCGTACACCGGGCAGCGGGCGCGGAACGGGCAGCCGGTGTGCCGGACGGTGGGGGAGGGCGGGTCGCCGGCCAGCAGGATCCGGGTCCGGCTCCGTTCGGCGGCCGGGTCCGGCAGCGGGACGGCCGAGAGCAGCGCCCGGGTGTAGGGGTGCCGCGGGCGGTCGAAGACGGCGGACACCTCGCCCTGTTCGACCGTCCGCCCCAGGTACATCACGCTCACCCGGTCGGCGAGGTGCCGGATCACCGAGAGGTCGTGCGAGACGAAGAGATAGGAGAGGCCCAGCTCCGCCTTGAGGGACTGGAGCAGGTTGAGCACCCCGGCCTGGATCGAGACGTCCAGCGCGGAGACCGGCTCGTCCAGGACCAGCAGCCGGGGCCGGACGGCCAGCGCGCGGGCGATCGAGATCCGCTGGCGCTGCCCGCCGGAGAACTGGTGCGGGTAGCGGACGGCGTGGGCCGGGTCGAGGCCGACCTGGCGGAGCAGTTCGGGCACCCGGCGGGCGATCTCCTCCTTCGCGGCCCGCTGGGCGCGCAGCGGTTCGGCGACGATGTCGCCGACCGGCATCCGGGGGTCCAGGCTGGCCATCGGGTCCTGGAAGACGATCTGCAGATCGGACCGCATCCGGTGGGCCTCGGCGCGGGAGAGCGCGGCGGTGTCCCGGCCGAGCAGCTCGATCCGCCCGGACTCGGGGGCGGCCAGGCGCAGCAGCTCGAACAGGGTGGTGGACTTGCCGGAGCCGGACTCGCCGACCAGGCCGAGGGTCTCGCCCTCCCGGATCGACAGCTCGACGCCGTCCACCGCGTGCACCGAGCCGATCCGGCGCTTGAACACGGTGCCCTTGAGCAGCGGGAAGGTCTTGGTGAGCCCCTCGACCTCCAGGACCGGCGGGCGCTGCTCCCGGGGGACGGGTGCGGCGGCGGACACGGCCGGGACCTCGGGCACGGGGTAGACCTCGGTGGGCGCGGGCCGCCGTTCGGCCAGCTCGCCGGCCCGGACGCAGGCCGCGAGGTGGGCGGTCGCGCCGTCGGCGCCCGTGCCGGGGTCCGAGCCCGACGCCCCGTCGCCGGTCAGCGGCGGTTCGGCCGTGCGGCAGCGGTCCTCGACCAGCGGGCAGCGGGCGGCGAACGGGCAGCCCGGCGGCAGTTCGGCCATCGGCGCGGGCGTGCCGGGTATCGGCACCAGCGGTCCGCGGTTCCCGTCCAGCCGGGGGACGGCCCCGACCAGGCCCAGCGTGTACGGGTGGCGCGGCGCGGCGAACAGCTCGTCCACGCCCGCCGTCTCGACCACCCGGCCCGCGTACATCACCGCGACCCGGTCGGCCATCCCGGCGATCACCCCGAGGTCGTGGCTGACCAGGACGAGCGCGGCGCCGGTCTCGCGGCGGGCGGTGCGCAGCACGTCGAGCACCTGCGCCTGGATGGTGACGTCCAGGGCGGTGGTGGGTTCGTCGGCGAGCAGCACGTCGGGGTCGTTGGCGACGGCCATGGCGATCATGGCGCGCTGCCGCATGCCGCCGGAGAACTCGTGCGGGAAGCTGTCGAGGGCGCGGTCGGGGGCCGGGATGCCGACCAGGTCGAGCAGTTCGGCGGCCCGCTTGCGGGCGGCGGCGCGGTCGAGGCCGGGCCGGTGGATCCGCAGCGCCTCGACGAGCTGGTCGCCGATCCGGTAGACGGGGGTGAAGGCGGAGAGCGGGTCCTGGAACACCATGGCGATCCGGCGGCCGCGGACGGCGGCCAGTTCGCGTCCGGGCAGGCCGATCAGCTCGCGGTCGTCCAGCCGGACCGAGCCCCGGACCCGGGCGGTGCCGGGCAGCAGGCCGAGCACGGCCAGCGCGGTGACGGACTTCCCGGAGCCGGACTCGCCGACGATGCCGAGGGTCTCGCCCCGGTGCAGGGTGAGGTCGACGCCGCGCACGGCGGGGACGGGGTCGGCGCCGCGCGGGCCGGTGAACTCGACCCGCAGGTCGCGGACGCGCAGCAGCGGGGTCCCGGTGGCGGTGGTCGTGGCGGTGGTGGTCACGCGCTGGTCCTCTTCGTCGTGGCACTGGCACTGGCACTGGCGCTGGCACGGGTGCGGGACCGCCGGGACCGCCGGGACCGCCGGGGCCGCCGGGCGCCCTCGGAGGTGGGGTCGAGCGCGTCCCGCAGCCCGTCGCCGATCAGGTTGACCGCCAGGACGAAGAGCACCAGCAGCCCGGCGGCGAAGTAGAACAGCCAGGGGAAGACCGGGGCCTCGCTGGTGCCGGCGGCGAGCAGGGTCCCGAGCGAGACGTCCGGCGCCTTGACGCCGAAGCCGAAGTAGGAGAGCGCGGTCTCGCTCATCACGGCGCCGCCGACCGCGATCGTGGCGTCGATGATGAGGAAGGAGGCGACGTTCGGCAGGATGTGCCGGGAGATGATCCGCAGCGGACGGACGCCCATGAACTGCGCGGCGCGGACGAACTCCCGCTCCCGCAGCGAGATGGTCATCGAGCGGACCACCCGGGCGGTGATCATCCAGTTGAACAGGGCGAGCAGCAGCACGAAGGCGAGCCAGCCGGCGCCCTTCAGCCGGGGCGAGACGATCGTGATGACCAGGAAGCTGGGGAAGACCAGCATGAGGTCGACCAGGAACATCAGCAGCCGGTCGGTCCAGCCGCCGAAGTAGCCGGCGCAGGCGCCGACCAGGGAGGCCAGCACGGTCGAGAAGAGCGCCACCAGCAGGCCGATGACCAGCGACTTCTGCAGGCCGCGGACCGTCTGCGCGAAGACGTCCTGGCCGACCCCGTTGGTGCCGAACCAGTGGGTGCCCGAGGGCGGTTGGCGCAGCGCGCCGTAGTCGGGGGTGGCGTAGTCCCAGGGCGTGAGGAACCCGCCGCCGAAGGCGAGCAGGAACAGCAGCAGGACGATCACCGCGCCGACCACCGCCCAGCGGGCGGCGAGCAGCCGGGCGAGGACGATCCGCCCCCGGCCGGTCGGCCCGGGAACGGCGGGAGCGGCGGGGGAACCGGGTCCGGCGGGCTCGGCGGGGCCGGCGGACTCCGCGATGACGGCGGTCAAGAGGGCTCTCCTCGGTTCAGGACCGCACGCGCGGGTCGAGGGCGGCGTGCAGGGTGTCGGCGAGGAAGCCGGAGGCGAGCACCACGACCGCCGCGAACAGGTTGACCGCGACGACCGCGTTGACGTCCTGCTCGTTGACGGACTGGATGAACCATTCGCCCATGCCGTGCCAGCCGAAGATGGTCTCGGTGAACGCGGCGCCGGTGAAGATGCCGAGGAAGCTGTACGCGAACATCGTCGACATCGGGATCACCGCCGTCCGCAGCCCGTGCTTGACCAGGGCGCGGCCCCGGGTGAGGCCCTTGGCCTCGGCGGTGCGCAGGTAGTCGGAGCCGAGCACGTCGAGCATGGTGCCGCGCTGGTAGCGGCTGTAGGTGGCGAGGCCGCCGAGCGCCAGCGAGAGGGTCGGCAGCAGCAGGTGCAGCGCCCAGTCGGCGAGGTGGGCGCCGAGTCCGCCGCTGAGGCCGGGGGTCTCGTAGCCGGTGAACGGGACGACCTCGTGGCCGACGGCGTCCTTGGCGGCGATGGCGCCGTTCTTGAGGAAGAGGGCGACCAGGAACACCGGGGTGGAGAGCAGGACGAAGGAGAGCACGGTGAGCAGCCGGTCGGAGATCCGGTACTGGCGCACGGCGCTCCACGCCCCGGCGGCGACGCCGAGCACCATGCCGAGCAGGCTGCCGATCAGCAGCAGCCGCAGCGAGACCCAGACCCGGCGGCGGAAGTCGTCCATCACCGGGGTGTCGTGGATGGTGCGGCCGAGGTCGCCGTGCAGCAGCAGGTCGCCCGCCCAGTGCCCGAACCGTTCGACGACCGGGGTGCGGTCGTTGAGGTTGAGGTCGGTGAGCTGGCGCTCGACCGAGGCGGCGGCCGGGCGCGGCACCTTCGCCTCGAAGTAGACGCGCGGCTGCAGTGCGGCGCCGGCCAGCGCGTACGCCAGGAAGACGGCGGCGACCAGCAGGACGGCGTAGTAGGCGAACCGCTTGGTCAGGTAACGGAGCATCAGCGGCCGCCCTGGGTGGGGGCGGGGCCGACGCGTCTGGTGGGCATCGGAGGGTGGCCTTCGGGTCGAGGGTGGGGGAGCGGGGCGCCGTGGCGCGGATGCGGGTGCGGCGTACCGGGGGCGGGTGGGTCGAGGGCGGTCCCGGCCGCCTTCTTGACCGTGGTCAGGAAAGCGCGCAGGTCAGAGTCTGGCACCGGCGCACGGCCGCGGTATTGCGGTCGTGTTGCGCCCCGTTTCGTTTGGATCAGGTGTCCACCACGCCCCCTGGTACTCGTCCTGATCGGCTGTTACGTTCGGTCCCCGGCACCGACTTGGCTGCCCACGCTCAAGCCTCGCCACACCTCGCGACGCTCATCTCTCACCACTCGCCGGACCTCACGGGGGGAACCCTCATGCACGCTTCCGCCACGCCTGCGCGCCGACTCGGCCGCGCCGCCGTCCTCGCTCTCGCCGTCGCCCTCGCGGCCACCGCGTGCAGCTCCGGCGGTGGTGGCTCGGCGGACACGGCGGTGAAGAGCGCGGCGCCGGGGCAGGGTTCCATCGACATCAACGCCAAGACGGTGGACCAGATCCGCGACGGCGGCGAGGTCCGCTTCCCGCTCTACCAGTGGATCACCCAGTGGAACCCGTTCCAGGTGGACGGCCGGTACGGCGACGCGGTCGAGATCATGCGCACCGTCGAGCCGGACCTCTTCACCACCGACGAGACCGGCACCTTCAAGGCGAACGCCGACTACCTGGTGGACGCCAAGGTCACCTCGACCTCGCCGCAGGTGGTCACCTACAAGCTGAACCCGAAGGCCAAGTGGTCGGACGGCAAGCCGCTGAGCTACCTCGACTTCAAGGCCGACTGGGAGGCCAGCAACGGCAAGAAGGACGGCTACAACATCGCCGACTCGGCCGGCTACGAGCTGATCTCCGCCGTCGAGCAGGGCGCCGACCCGGCCGAGGTCAAGGTGACCTTCTCCGAGACGTACGCGGACTGGCAGAACCTCTTCCGCCCGCTGATCCCGGCCGCCGGGATCGCCACCGCCGACGACTTCAACAAGGGCTGGGTGGAGAAGGTCCCGATCACCGCGGGCGCGCTGAAGATCGGCACGGCCGACAAGACCGCGCAGACCCTGACCCTGGTCCCGGACCCGAACTGGTGGGGTGCCAAGCCCAAGGCGGAGCGGATCGTCTTCCGGGTGATGTCGCAGTCCGCGACCACCCAGGCCTTCCTCAACAACGAGATCGACTACGCCACGGCCGGCACCGCCACCGCCTACGGGCAGCTCAAGGACGCCAAGGAAGCGGTGATCCGCTCGGCCAGCCCCTGGGACGAGGTGCACATCTCCTTCGGCGGCGGCGGCGCGCTGGCGGACCAGAAGGTGCGGCAGGCGCTCGGGAAGGCGCTGGACCGCAACGCGCTCATCAAGATCGCCAACAACGGTGTGCCGGTGGAGTTCAAGCCGCTCGGCAACCACATCTTCATGCCCAACCAGGCCGGCTACCAGGACAACTCCGGCGAGTGGGCGAAGTTCGACGTGCCCGCGGCGAAGAAGCTGCTGGACGAGGCGGGCTGGAAGGAGGCCGGCAGCGGCCAGCCGCGCACCAAGGACGGCCAGTCGCTGACCCTGCACTGGGTGCTCAACGAGTCCACCCCGCAGGCCCAGGTCGACCTCGCCACCGCCGCCCAGGCGATGTGGCTGCAGGCCGGGGTCAAGGTGGAGGTCGACAAGGTCGCGGCCAACGACTTCTTCACCAAGTACGTCAACCCCGGCAAGTGGGACATCGCCAGCTGGCGCAACACCGACTCGTTCCCGCTCTCCAGCAGCCTCACCAACTTCCGGCTGCCGCAGGGCGACAACGTGTTCGGCAACTTCTCCAAGCTGGGCACCGAGGAGATCGACGGACTGCTGAAGAAGGCGGCCGGCACGATCGACCCGGTGGAGGCCGCGAAGCTCTACAACCAGGCGGACGCCAAGATCTGGGAGCTCGGCCACACCTTCGAGCTGTACCAGCGGCCGACCGTGGTGGCGGCCCGCAAGGGGCTCGCCAACTACGGCGCCTTCGGTCTGGCGAGCACGGACTACACCAAGGTCGGCTGGGAGAAGTAGCCGCCGGGGGCGGGGCCGTTGCCGGAGGCACGGCCGCAGCGGGGGCGGGCGCGCGGCGGAGGCCGGCGAGCGCACGGCAGGCGCTGGCGAGCAGCGCGGTGATCACGAGGCCGGTGGTACGGACACGGGGGTACCGGCGCTGCCGCCCCCGCTGTCCTGCCACCCGCCTTGACCTTCCGCGATGCCCGCAGGCCGCCCGTGTCGTGGGGTCCGTCCCCGGACCCCGCTCGCTTCGAACCGGGACGAATCTAGCGGGGCGGTCCGGCCCTCGCGCCCTACCGCGCGGGGCGCGCCCGGAAACCCGCCGTGCTGTCACCCGGTTCGCGCACCGAGGCGTCAACTCTCGCTGACGACAGGGCAAATCGGGCCGTTGCGGGGCAATCGGAGCGCTCCGCCGACCGCGCCGGAGCGGGCGACGGTGCGTGCGCGGGGCTGCGCGCGCTGCCAGGATGCGGCGGGTCAGCCCGCCCGTCCGCAGTCCGGAGAACCGTCGATGAGCAGCGAGTCCGCCGCAGTCCCCCCAACACACCACGCCGGCCCGCACCACGCCGACCCGCGCCCGGTGCGCCGGATGGTCCCGCGCGGCCGGGAGGAGCCGCACCGGGTCGCCACCCCGCTGGAACTCTTCTTCGACCTCTGCTTCGTGGTCGCCGTCGGCCAGGCCGGCCGGGAGCTGGCCCACGACCTCGCCGAGGGCCACTGGGGCGACGGGCTGAGCGGGTACTTCTTCGCCTTCTTCGCCATCTGGTGGGCCTGGATGAACTTCACCTGGTTCGCCTCCGCCTACGACTGCGACGACGTGCCGTACCGGGTCACCACCCTGGTCCAGATCGCCGGTGTGCTCATCCTCGCGGCCGGGGTGCCGCGGCTCTTCGCGGACCAGGACATCGTGCTGTCGGTGGTCGGCTACGTGGTGATGCGGCTGGCCATGGTCACCCAGTGGCTGCGCGCGGCGGCCGCCGAGGAGGGGCCGGCGCGCGGTGTGGCGCTGCGCTACGCCGCCGGGATCACCCTCTGCCAGATCGGCTGGGCCGTGGTGCTGGTGCTCCCGCACGACGTCCGGGCGGTGGTCATCCCGATCGGGATCCTGGCCGAGCTGTCCGTGCCGGTGGTCGCCGAACTGCGGATGCAGACCTCCTGGCACCCGCACCACATCGCCGAGCGGTACGGCCTGTTCACGCTGATCGTGCTCGGTGAGACGGTGGCGGCGGCGACCGTCGCGGTGCAGTCCGCGGTGGACGAGCACGAGGGGCTGACCCGGCTGCTGCCGGTCGCGGCCGGCGGTCTGCTGATCTGCTTCTCGGCCTGGTGGATCTACTTCGCCCGGCCGGTGCACGACCATCTGCGCTCCAACCGGCAGGCCTTCCTCTGGGGGTACGGCCACTACCTGGTCTTCGGCGCGGCGGCGGCGATCGGCTCCGGGCTGGAGGTGGCGGTCGAATCGGCCGTGCACAAGGCGCACGTGTCCGAGACGGCCGCCACCGCGACGGTGACCGTGCCGACCGCGCTCTACCTCGTCACCGTGTGGGCGCTGCACTCCCGGCACGTCAAGACCGGCGCGGCTCAGGCGCTGCTGCCGGTCGCCTCGGTGGC
Source organism: Kitasatospora sp. MBT66 (assembly GCF_000710405.2). Classification (NCBI taxonomy): domain Bacteria; kingdom Bacillati; phylum Actinomycetota; class Actinomycetes; order Kitasatosporales; family Streptomycetaceae; genus Kitasatospora; species Kitasatospora sp. MBT66. The sequence goes on from NZ_JAIY01000013.1 coordinate 178,631, forward strand.
GGTGCTCGCCTGTACGGCGGCGGGCGGCTCCGGGGTCCTGGTGGCGGGCCTGGTGACGGCGCTGACGGTGGCGGTCGGGGTGGCGCTGCACGCCAGGGAGCGCTGAGCGAGCGCGGCGGGGCCGGCCGGGGCGGTGGAGCCGTTCGACCGGTTCGCGGCGGTGGGCCTGCTCCCGCTGCCCGCCCCGGCGGCGGCGGTGACTGGGCCCGCCCCGGTGGCGGCGGTGATCGGGCCCGCTCCGGTAGCGAGGCCCGCCGCGACCGGTGCGTCCGCGCGCGGCGGGTCGGCCGTCGAGGGCCCCAGCAGGCCGTGCAGGACCTCGCCGTGCCCGGACAGCCAGGCCCGGTACGCGGGACTGGCCTGGGCGAGGTCCAGATAGGCCGCCCGCAGCTCCTCGTACAGCGCCTCGCGGGCCGGCCGGCCGAGGGCGCGCGGCCGCCAGACCAGGAGCAGCCGCACGGTCAGCGGGTCGCCCTGCAGCCGCCGGACGACGGTGCCCGGTCCGGGCAGTGAGGTCGGCTGGCAGGGGCGGACCGCCTCGCCGGAGGCGACCAGCTCGGCGGCGGTGGCGTTGTCCCGGACCTGGACCACGCGCGGATTGAGCCCGGCGGCGCGGAACACCCGGCGCATGGCGGCGTACTCGTGGTCGGCGGTCGGGTCCACCATCCAGGTGTCCTCGGCGAGTTCGGCCAGCCGGACCACCTGCCGCGCGGCCGCCGGATGGCCCGAGGTGAGCGCGACGAACTGCGGCTCGCGGGCGAGCAGCACCCGGTGCTCGGCGTCCGGCGGCAGCCGCACCGGGAAGCCCTCGCTCTCGTGCACGAAGGCGACGTCCAGCTGGTCGGCGGCGATCATCCGGAGCAGGGCGTTGGCGGAGATGTCGATCTGGATCGTGGTGTCGGTCTCCGGCAGCCGCTCGTGCACCCGGCGCAGCCACGCGGCCACCGCCCGGCTGCCGACGCTGCCGATGCGCAGCCGGCGGGCCCGCTCGCCGCCGGCGGCCTCCCTGGCCTCCTGGCGCGCGGCGGCGACCAGCGCGGCCATCTCGGCGATCACCGGTCTGGCTCTGGACAGCACGGAGTGGCCGAGCGCGGTCGGCCGGCTGCCGGTCTGCTCCCGGGTGAACAGCGTTCCGCCGACAGCCCGTTCGATGCGGTGCAGCTGGGTGGTGAGCGACGGCTGGGTCATCCCGAGCTGCAGCGCGGCCTTGCGGAGGCTTCCGGTGTCGGCGATCGCGCACAGCACCCGCAGGTGTCTCACGTCGAGCTCCACACAGGGGAGCGTAACGGCCAAAACGGTATGACGCCAGGGACATGACAGGCTGTCGGGTCGGCAGGGGCACGGGCGCCGGACCGCACGGGCGGATCCCGGACGCCCCCCGGACGACCCCCGGACGACCCCTGGGCGACACCCGGCCGACTCCCGGGCCGATCTCCCGGACCGATCCCCGGCGGGTGCGGGTGATTGGTTCGGGCTATCGCCGGTTGACATCATCCGCCGGGCCGCCGGCCTGGCCGAAGCTCTGTGGGCAGCAAGCATTCATCCGATGCCCGCGGTCCGGCCCCCACCGTCCGCGGCGCACTCGCGAATCGGAGCCCCCACATGAACCGCGTGCCGCGAACGCTTTCCCTCGCGCTCGGAATCGCCCTCGCCCTCGGAACGGCCGCCCTGCCCGCCGCCGCCACCGCCGCCCCGGTGACCGCCCCCGGTCCGGCCGCCGCCCACGGGTACACCCCGGGCGCCGCCGCGAAGAGCGCCGGCAAGGCGGACGACCGGGCCTTCTACGAGGCCGTCATGAAGTCCGCGCGGGCCAAGCAGGCCGCCACCCCGTACCTGCGGGCCGTCGTGGTCACCTACGACGCGAGCAACGCGCCCTCCTTCGCGGCGGAGATAGCCCGCAGCGCGCAGATCTGGAACGGCTCGGTCGCCAACGTCCGGCTGCAGGAAGGCTCCGGCGCCGACTTCGCCTACTACGAGGGCGACGACCCGGACAACGGCTCCTACGCGAGCACCGACGGCCACGGCCAGGGCTACATCTTCCTCGACTACACCCAGAACCAGCAGTACTCCTCGGTGCGGGTGACCGCCCACGAGACCGGCCACGTGCTGGGCCTGCCGGACCACTACTCGGGCCCGTGCAGCGAGCTGATGTCCGGTGGCGGCCCCGGCCCGTCCTGCACCAACGCGTACCCGAACAGCGCCGAGCGCAGCCGGGTCAACTCCCTCTGGCGCAACGGCCTGGCGGGCTGACGCCGGTCTTCCGGCCCGCTGACCTGCTGACCTGTTTCCTCTCCGGCCTTCCGGCCCGGCGGCCTGCCGACCTGCCGGTCCACCCTTCGCGGCCCGCCCGTCCGGCGGGCGGCCCCCCGACGCGCGCCGCCCGGCCGCCCCTCCGGCCGGTCCGGCGCGCCCGCACCACCGCAGCACCGAAGCACCCCCACCCGCAGTAACCCCCATCCCTCGGTCCTTGAACGGGAGCCCCCACATGAACCGTGTCTCGCGCACGTTTTCCGCCGCCGTCGGACTGGCGCTCGCCGCCGGTCTGGCCGTCCTGCCGACCACCACCGCCGCCGCCGCCGCGCCGACCCAGGGCTACACCGCCTCGGGCTCCGCCTACGCCGGCTCGCCCACCGAGGACGCCAACAACAAGGCGTTCTACGAGGCCGTCATGAAGTCCGCGCGGGCCAAGCAGGCCGCCAACCCGTTCCTGCTCGCCGTCACCGTGACCTACGACGCCAGCAGCGCGCCCACCTTCCGCAACCAGATAGCCCAGAGCGCGCAGATCTGGAACAGCTCGGTCACCAACGTGCAGCTTCGTTCCGGCTCGGCCGCCGACTTCCGCTACTACGAGGGCAACGACTCGCGCGGCTCCTACGCGAGCACCGACGGCCACGGCAGCGGCTACGTCTTCCTCGACTACGCGCAGAACCGCCAGTACAGCTCGCTGCGCGTCGTCGCGCACGAGACCGGCCACGTGCTCGGCCTGCCGGACCACTACTCGGGCCCGTGCAGCGAGCTGATGTCCGGTGGCGGCCCCGGCACCTCCTGCACCAACCCGAACCCGAACAGCGCCGAGCGCAGCCGGGTCAACACCCTGTGGCGGAACGGCCTGGCCGGCTGATCCTCCTCCCGCACCGCAGTGGACGGCCCGGTCGCCGGAACCCCGGCGACCGGGCCGCCCCGCGTGCGTTCCCGCCCCGGGAATGTCCTGGAGGCGCACCTGAGCAGGGCCGGCGGTGGGCGCCCCACCGTGCCACCGCCGCGCCCGCTCGCGCCGCCCCCCGGCACTGTCGGTGCCCCGTGCGAGCATGCGGACGAGGACCAGTCCGCCGCCGACCACGAGGTGCCGCCGCCATGCCGCCGTCCAAGCCCCAGCACGTCCCCGACCGCCTGGAGGACCTGCCGTACGCGGACCACCTGGTCCCGCACCGCGGTCCGCTGCGCGGCGACGACCGCTACGACACCGTCCACTTCGACGGCGGCGAGTACACCGACCAGTCGGCCGCCGGCGCCACCTTCCTGGAGTGCGCCCTGACCGGCGTCGCCCTGAGCGGCGTCAAGCTCCGCCAGGCCCGGTTCAACGAGGTCTGGTCGCAGGCCGGCCGCTGGGTGGCGTGCGACCTCGTCGACAGCGAGTGGCAGGACAGCGCCGTCACCGGCGGCGTCCTGGCCGGCATCGCCGCCCACGGCGCCGCGCTGCGCCGGGTGGTGCTGCGCGGCTGCAAGCTGGAGGCGGTCAACCTGCGCGCCGCCGTCCTGCGCGACGTCGTCTTCGAGGACTGCCTGCTGCGCGACGTCGACTTCGGCGACGCGAAGCTCACCGGGGTGTCCTTCCCCGGCTCCACCCTGGAGGAGGTCCGGCTGCGCGGCGCCACCCTGAGCGGTGTCGACCTGCGCGGCGCCGTCTCCCTCGACCTCCCCGACGGCCACCAGGGCCTGCGCGGCGCCCTGATCAGCTCCACCCAACTCCTCGAACTGGCTCCCCAGTTCGCCCAGGCCCTGGGCATCACGGTGAAGGACGACTGAGCCGCCCGTTCAGCTCCCGGTCGTTCGGTGACGGCCGGGAGAACAGTCCGACAAACCTGCCCCCGGCCTCTGGTCGGGTCGTTCCGGGCGGGTGGAAGATGCTGCGCGATCGAGTGGGCCCGAGTTGTGTGCACAACCTCGCCAGTGAAGGGACGGGCTGGGCTGATGGCCGAGTTGAGTCGTAGGAAGTTCGTGACCATGTCCGGCGCCGCCGCCGCGGGCCTCGCCGCGGCCGGTGCCGGCAGCACCGGAGCGGGGGCCGCCCCGGCCGCCGGAGCGCCGGGGGAGGTGCCCGCCACTGCCCCCTCGGCGGCGCTGTCGCAGACCGGCACCCTCGCCGACGCGAAGCACATCGTGATCCTGATGCAGGAGAACCGCAGCTTCGACCACTACTTCGGCATGCTGCGCGGCGTCCGCGGCTTCGCGGACCGCTCCGCCATCCAGATCGCCGGCGGCTACTCCGTCTTCAACCAGCCCAACGGCCTGGGCCGCCAGTACCCGTGGCAGTTCAGCCTCACCAAGCCGGCCGGCGGCGCCGACCCGGAGCGCCTGGCCCAGTGCAACGGCGACCTCGCCCACGGCTGGGGGGACCAGCACCGGGCCTGGAACGGCGGCAAGATGGACTCCTGGGTGGCGGCCAAGGGCAACAACCGCCCGCTCGGCTTCCTCACCCGCCAGGACATCCCGTTCCACTACGCGCTCGCCGAGAACTGGACCATCGCCGACGCCTACTTCTGCTCGATGCTGAGCGCCACCGGCCCCAACCGCACCTACCACTGGTCCGGCCAGATCGACCCCACCGGCGCGGCGGGCGGCCCGGCCTACGACGGCGGCGACGAGAAGGGCCTGCGCTGGCAGACCTACGCCGAGGCGCTGGAGAACGCGGGCGTCAGCTGGAAGGTCTACCAGAACGCCGCCGACAACTACGGCGACAACGCCTTGGCCTACTTCACCCAGTTCGCCAACGCGCCGGCCGGCAGCCCGCTCGCCGTCAAGGGCATGGGCTCCGTCCCCAAGGTCACCGGGAAGACCCCGGACGACATCGTCGCCGCGATCAAGGCCGACGTGCTGGCCGGGACGCTCCCGCAGGTCTCCTGGATCGTCCCCAACCAGGAGGTCTCCGAGCACCCCTACGCCACCCCGGCCGACGGCGCGCACTTCGTCCACCGGGTGATCGACGCGCTCAACGCGGACACGGACGTCTTCAACTCCAGCGTCCTGTTCCTCAACTACGACGAGAACGACGGCTTCTTCGACCACGTCCCGCCGCCCGCCGCCCCGGCCGGCACCCCGGGCGAGTTCTACGGCGGCACCAACCTCGGCCTCGGCTTCCGGGTCCCGCTGATCGCCGTCTCCCCGTGGACCCGCGGCGGCTGGGTCTCCTCCGAGGTCTTCGACCACACCTCGGTGCTGCGCTTCATGGAGAAGTGGACCGCCGCCATCGGCAAGCCCGCCAACTGCGTCAACATCAGCGACTGGCGCCGCCGGGTCTGCGGCGACCTGACCGGCCTGTTCGACTTCGCCAACCCGGTCTACGGCCTGCCCGGGCTGCCCGACACGGCCGGCGCGGTGGTCGGGATGTCCAGCTGCGGCCCGCTGCCCAACCCGGCCCCGGTGGACAACAAGCTCCCCACCCAGGAGCCCGGCACGCGCCCGGCCCGCGCCCTGCCCCACCAGCCGAACGCCAACCTGGACCACCTGGAGTACGGTTCGGCCGGCGCCATCAAGGTCTGGCTGAAGATGGCCAACGAGGGCGCGGTGGCGACCAAGTCCGCCCACTTCGCCGCCTACGCCAACGCCTACCGCAGCGGCGGCCCCTGGCAGTACACCGTCGACCCCGGCGGCAACCAGAGCGACTTCTTCAACTGCGGCACCGGCTTCGGCGGCGGCCCCTACGACCTGAGCGTGATCGGCCCCAACCGCTTCCTCCGCCGCTTCAAGGGCGACGCCAACAAGGCCGGCAAGAACGCGGCCGTCACCTGCTCCTACGCGGTCGAGCCGGGCACGGGCAAGCTCGCGGTGTACTTCCAGCTCACCAACACCGGCACCACGGCGATGACCTTCACCATCACCTCGACCAACTACCGCACCGACGGCCCCTGGACCTACCAGGTCCCGGCCGGCGGCAGCGTGACGGACTACTTCAACGCCGTCGCCTACACCAACGGTTGGTACGACTTCACCGTGACGGTGAACGTGGACGCCACCTGGTCCCAGCGCTTCACCGGCCACCTGGAGACCGGCACGGCCAGCATCACCGGCTGAGAAAGTGTCGGGCAACCGGGTGGTCACTCGCTCCGGCGCAGTCGATCAGTTGCACAACAGTTTCTGGGACGGTGACGGACGGACCGGCCTGCGGTCGCGTCGGCCCAGGAACCTGTGACGCCGCCCTGAGGCCCGGCTCCCCCGTGGGAGGGAGCCGGGCCTCAGGCGTTCTTCGGTTCTCCGGGCCGCTGCTACTGGTTGCGGTAGTAGCCGAAGAGGTCGGCGATCACGTCGGTGGTGCCGCCGTGGTTGGCGATCTCGAACGTGCCCTCGGGGCCGACCGGGATGGTGGTGTGGTTGGAGACGTCCATCCCGGGGGTGGCGTTGAGGTTGCTGGTGTCGGGCTTGGCCGTCCCGGTGGCCCACGCGGTGAGGTGGGTGGCACCGAGTGTCCCGGTCGCGGTCAGGTTGACCACCGCGGCGCTCGCGCCGGTGGGCACGCGCCAGACCCGCTGGCTGGTGAACGGCGCGAAGGTGACGTTGCCCCGCGAGTCCAGCAGGCGGGTCGGGGTGACCGGGGTGAACAGGCCCTTGCCGTCCGGGCTGTAGTAGCCGGAGACGTCCACCACGAGGTGGGAGCTCGCGGCGTTGGTGAACAGCTCGATGCTGCCGTCGGCGCCGAGCGGGACGACGACCTGGTTGGCGATGTCCCGGCCGGGGGCGGTGTTGAGGTTGGAGCCGGCCGCGGGGCGGGCCGCGCCGCCGGGGTAGACGGCGACGAAGCCGGCCGAGGCGGACTCGGTGGCGGTGACGTTGAGCACCGCGGAGGTGGCGCCCGCCGGGACGCCGCCGGTGCCGGCGACCTGGAGGCGTCGGGGGGTGCCGCCGGTCAGCGGGGTGGCGTCGGAGCGGGTGTCGAGCAGCCGGGCCGGGGCGAGGGAGGTGAAGCGGTCGGGGGCGGCGGCCGTGAAGTAGCCGAGGACGTCGGCGACGGCGTGCACGGTGCCCGAGTTGTTGCGCACCACGACCTTGCCGTCCGGGCCGATCGGGACGGTCACCAGGTTGGCGACGTCCTGGCCGGGGCCGAAGTTCACGTTCGAGGTGGTCGGCCGGGCGGCGGCGGACGGGTAGACGTCCAGGTGGCTGTCGGCGGTGCCCTCGGTCGCGGTCAGGTTGAGCACGACGGCGGTGGCACCCGCGGGCACCAGGGTGGCGGAGCCGGGCTTGCGGACGTCCAGGGCGATGGTCTCGCCGGCGCCGAGCCGCGGGTAGCGGCTGCCGGCCTCACGGGTGTCCAGGACACGGGTCGGCGCGATCGCGGTGTAGCCGGCCGGGGTGTAGTCGACGCTGAACCACCGCTGGCCCGTCAGGGTGGCACCGAGCTCGTCGGTGGCCGTGAGCTTCACCGTGTAGTTGCCGGGCTTGGCGTACACGTGGCGCTCGACGGGGCGGTCGGGTCCGGAGACCGTGGTGCCGTCGCCGAAGTCGTAGGAGTAGTTGGCGATCCGCGTCGGCATGACGGGGTTGGCGTCGATCCGGACGGCCAGCGGGTCGGAGCCGCTCTCCGGGGTCACCTTGAGGTCGGCCTTGAAGGAGCCGACGACCTCGTAGGCACCGCGGTCGCGGAACGCGCCGCTCGGGCCGGCGTCGGGGGCGTCGGGGTGGTCGATCGGGCGGTGGCCGAACAGGTCGACGGCCGGGGTGCCGGGCACGTCGGGACCGGCGGAGTCGACCACGATGCCGGGCTGCCAGGTGTCGAGCACGGCCGTCGGCACCGAGAACGGGAACTGGTCGAAGTCGAAGCTCATCGAGTACGGGTTCAGGTCGTGGGCGCCCTGGCCGGTCGCGGCCTTCAGCTGCGGGGCCTCCAGGTAGTCGGCGCCGCCCCACTTGTAGACCGGGATGTTACCGGGAGAGGGCGACACGACGGTGTTGTGGTCGAGGACGGTGCCCTCGGTCGAGCCGGCCGACACCTGGACGACGGACCCGTCGGCGACGTTGTTGGTGATCGTCGCGTGGTGGGACGCGCCGGCCAGGTCGATCGCGGTCGACACGTTCCACTGGTAGCGCACGGTGTTGTGGGTGATGACCGTGTTCGGCGCGTCGGTCACCGACACGGCCGACCCGAAGGTGGCGCTGAAGTCGTTGCCGGCGATCACCGTCCCGGTGGCGCCCGGACCGACCTTCACGCCGCCGTGGGGCAGGCTGACGAGCGAGCGCTCGACCCGGACGCCGTCGCTGGCACCGGTGATGCTCACGGCGGGCCGGAGGATGTCGCCGTTCGGCTGCTGGATCCAGTTGCCGGAGAGCTCGACCCGGCTGACGGCGTCGAGTTCGAAGTGGGTCAGGTTGAAGCCGGAGAACACGATGTCGTGCCGGCCGGACATCTTCACCGGCTGCTTCTGCGCACTGCTGACGACCGGGAAGGACTTCCGGTCGAGGAGACTGCCGCCCCCGCGGAAGGTGATCGGCTTGCCGGGCTCGCCGGAGCGCTTGATGACCAGGTCCTCGGCGTAGGTGCCCGGGGCGACCTCCACGGTCTGGCCCGGCAGCGCCTGGTCGGCGGCGGCCTGGATGGTGCAGAACGGCTGGGCCCGGGTGCCCGGACCGCTGTTCGTGCAGGCGCCGTCGGAGCCCTGGACGTACAGGACGGCGGCCGGTTCGGCCGCCGTCGCGGGCAGCGGCAGGCTCACCACGGCGGAGACCACGGCGGCGCCCAGGCCGGCCGTGTGACGGATGCGCACGGTGTACTTCTCCCCCAAGAGTCGTCAAAGCCGCGACACTCGCGGCCGGTCCCGACCCGGTCGGGCCGTGTCCGACCCGATGGAGTGTCTGCGGAGCATTGGTGAGAATTATGGGGGTGGGGTCGGACGTTCCCGGCCGCGGGGTGCGGTTGGCCCGGGCGGCCGCCCGAGAAAGCGTTGGGTAACCGGGTGATCACTCGCTCTTGAGGTCGTCGGCGGGGCGGCGCGCTCAACAGCCCTTCGAGGAACCCTTGGTCGTCCTCGGTCGCGGAGCCCGATGATTCACAACTCCCGGGGGAACCAGGGGTCGTGGACCTCCCGGGGTCCGTCCGGCGTCAACAGGGTGAGCGCGAGCGGCGAGGCCGCGTACTCGGCCAGCAGTACCGCTCCATGACGCGTCTCCAGCTCGGCCTGGATCGGTACCCGCAGCCTGCTCAGCGCCCGCCGCAGCTGCAGCGCGTCGCGGCGGCTGACCGGTTGCGGGGCGCGCAGCACCACCCGCAGGGGGCTGAGCGGGCCCGCCACCGGTTCGCCGGTGGCCAGCTCGTAGCCGATCGCGCCGATCGGGCCCCAGGCCAGCCGGTGGTCCGCGATCAGCTGCCCGGCGGCGGGCAGCACCGCCAGGGCCGGGATCGCGGCGGTTCGCCCGGGCGGCAGCAGGCCGAGCCGGTCCGGCAGTTGCTCGGGGCGCAGCGTGCGGGCCACCGCCGCCCGTGGTGCCAGTGCGTCCAACCTCTGCCCGCGTTCGGGACCGCGCACCGTGACCGGGATCCAGGTCTCGGCGGCGGCCGACACGTCCCGGGTGCAGCGCACGGGATGCGGGGTGTCGACGGGTGACCCCGCCACCGAGGGGGCCCGCGCGACCGTCACCCAGGGATGCGCGCGCAGTACCTGTCGGGCCCAGGCGGGAAGTTCGCCGCCGTCGAGGGGCCGCAGGGAGCCGGTGCACTGCATCAGCAGCAGGTCGTGGGCGCCGGGCAGCCGTCCGCCGAGTGCGGCCAGTGAGCCGACCAGTCGGCGCGGCCCGCCGTGCGGGTCCTCACTCGGACGGGGGACACGGGGGCGGGCGGCGACGGTCACGGCGGGCTCCTGGGGTGGACGGACCGGCTGACGGTTCCCAGCCTTCCCCCGCCCGCTTGCCCCGGCTACGGCCTTTCGGCGCCCACCACCAGGGACCAAGGGCTCAATGCCAGCGGGTGCGGCCCCGGCACTGCGGTGTGAGAGTGGGGGCAAACCGGAATTCGCCCGGAGGAGGAGTCATGGGCATCTTCGACAGGTTCCGCCACAAGGCGCAGCACTCCGCCGAGGAGGCCAGGTCCTCGCTCGGCGGGGGCCCCGAGCAGGACACCACCGCGATGAACGACGCCGCCCAGCGTGCCGCGCTCGCGCACGACGAGGCCGCCGACGCCTTCGGCAGTGAGGCGGAGAAGGCGCGCGAGGCCCGGGAGTCGGCCGCGATCGGCGAGCGGGAGGCGGAGGAGCGGGCCCGCCAGGACATGACCGCCGAGGGCGACCCCTGGGGCTGACGTCCGGATCCGCGGCTGGATCGCGACAGCCGCCGCTCACCGCTCCCGGGGCGGTAGCGGCGGCCGCCGCAGGTCCGGGCGCGGCGTGTCCGCGGGCGGCGGCACCGCGGCGGGCGCGTCCTCCAGCAGTTCCAGTGCCAGCCGCACCGCCGTGACGAGTTCCGGGTAGCGCCCGGCGGCCCAGTCCCTGGGTGCGCGGATCACGTGCACGTCCGGTTCGACGCCCCGGTTCTCGATCGACCAGCCGAGCCCGCCGGTGAACCAGGAGGCGTTCTTCGGCACCGAGATCTGCGTGCCGTCGCCGAGCAGGTGCCGCCCGGTCATGCCGACCACTCCGCCCCAGGTGCGGTTGCCGACCACCGGGCCGAGCCCGAGCAGCCGGATCGCGGCGATGACGACGTCCCCGTCCGAGCTGGTGGCCTCGTCGGCGAGTGCCACCACCGGCCCGCGCGGCGCGTCGCGCGGCCACCGGACGGGTTCCCGGCCGCGGCTGAAGTCCCAGGCCAGGACGCGGCGGGTGAGTTTCTCCAGGACGAGTTCGGAGACGTTGCCGCCGGCGTTGCCGCGCACGTCCAGGACGAGCGCGGGCTTGTCCATCTCCCGCCGCACGTCCCGGTTGAACTGCGCCCAGCCGGAGCCGCCGAGGTCCGGGATGTGCAGGTAGCCGCACCGGCCGTCGCTGAACTCCCGTACCAGCGCGCGCCGTTTGACCACCCAGTCCTGGTAGCGGATGGGCCGTTCGTCGGTGAGCGGGGTGACCGTGATCCGGCGCGCGGTGCCCTCGGGGCCGCCCCGGCGCAGGGTGAGTTCGACGCTGGTCCCGCCGGTGCCGGCGAGCAGCGGCAGCGGTCCGCGGACGGGGTCGACGGGGCGCCCGGCGACGGCGAGCAGTTCGTCGCCGTCGTGCACGCCGTGGGTGGCGAGCGGGGCGCGGGCGCGCGGGTCGGAGGACTCGCCGGGCAGGATGCGGTCGACCAGCCAGTGCCCGTCGGGGGAGCGGTGGGCGTTGGCGCCGAGCAGGCCGACCGGCTGCTGGGCGAGGGAGGGGCCCTCGCCGCGCCGGGAGGGGGTGACGTAGGCGTGCGAGGTGCCGAGCTCGCCGAGGAGTTCGCGCAGCAGGTCGGCGAAGTCGTCGGGGCCGGCGATCCGTTCCAGCAGCGGTTCGTACTGGGCGACCAGGGCGGGCCAGTCCAGTCCGCACATCCCCTCGTCCCAGAACTGGTCCCGGACGATCCGCGCGGCCTCCGCGTAGGACTGCCGCCACTCGGCGGCCGGGTGCACGGTGTGGGTGATCCGCCGCAGGTCGACGGTGGTGGCGGCGGAGGGCGCGGTGACCGGGAGGATCCGCAGGGTGCCGGCCGAGTAGACGGCGACCGAGCCGCCGTCGCCGGAGACCGCGAAGCCGTCGAGCCGGTCGGCGAGGGTGGAGCGGCTGCCGCGGGCCAGGTCGTAGTACTCCAGGGAGGGGCGGCCGGAGGTGTCGTCGGGGTTGGTGAAGGTCTGGCCGAGGGTGCCGGAGATCGGCCAGCGCAGCCAGACCAGGCCGCCCCGGACGGCGTCGGTGGCCGAGTACTTGCCGGCCAGGACGGGGAACTGGATCAGCCGCCCGCCGATGCCCTCGGGGTCGACGTGGACGGTGCCGTCGCCGCCGCCGTCGCCGTGCGGGGCGGGGTCCTCGTCGGGGGCGGCGAACGGGGACGGGGTGCCGGCGGCGAGCGGGACGAGGTAGGGGCGGCAGCCGAGCGGGAAGGAGAGGTCGCCGGTGTGCACGTCGTGCACGGGGTCGAAGCCGCGCCAGGAGAGGAAGGCCAGGTAGCGGCCGTCCCGGGTGAAGGTGGGCTGCTCGTCCTCGAACCGGCCGTCGGTGACGTCGACGACCGGCGCGGGGGCGTCGGTGCGGGTGAGCCGGATCCGGCGCAGTGAGCGGCCGGCGGCGGGCTGGGACCAGGCGATCCACCGGGAGTCGGGGGAGAAGCGGGCGCTGGTGACCGGTCCGTGGCCGGAGGCGGCGAGTTCCCGGACGGTGCCGTCGGCGGCGGTGATCAGCAGCAGCCGCCCGTCGGAGGAGGTGGCGGCGAGGAGGGCGCCGTCGGGGGCGGCGCTGAGTTCCAGGACGCGGCCGAGCCGCCCGGCGGCGAGCACCCGGTGGCCGTGCTGCGAGGGGGCCTGTTCGTGGCCGGGCAGCGGCACGATCTCGACGGCGTCCTCGCCCTCGCCGTCGGTGATCCAGGCGGCCTCGCCGGTGCCGGCGAGCACGACCGGCAGCCGGGTGCGGACGCCGGGGGTGTCGGCGAGCGCCCGGGCCGGGCCCTCGCGGTGGGTGAGCCAGTACTGGCTGCCGCGGACGGTGATCACCCCGGCCCGGCCGGTGCGGTCGCAGGCGAGGTCCTTGACGTGGGAGGCGGCGGTGACCCGGTACGGGCGGCGGCCGGCCCGGGCGCCGCCGAGCGGGACGTGCAGCCGGCGCGGGGCGGGGGCGTCGAGGCCGTCCAGCAGCCAGAGGTCGCCGGCGTGCTGGTAGACGATCCGGGTGCCGTCGGTGGCGGCCTCGCGGGCGTAGTAGGAGGCGTGGTCGGTGTGGCGGCGCAGTCCGGTGCCGTCGGGGCGGCAGGAGTAGAGGTTGCCGATGCCCTCGTGGTCGGAGAGGAAGGCGATCCGGTCGCCGTCGGCGGCGGTGACGGGCATCGGGGAGGCGAGGTGCCCGGGGAGGTCGGCGAGGATGCGTTCGCCGTCGACCCAGAGCCGGCCGGTGGCGCCGCCGCGGTAGCGCTTCCAGGCGGCGGGTTCGTGCGGGGCGGCGCCGGTGAGCAGCACGGTGTGGGCGGGGCCGACCTGGGCGTCGCCGACCGGTCCCCAGGGCATCCGGCGGGCGGGGCTGCCGTCGGCGGGCAGGGCGTGCGCCCAGGTGTAGTGGCCGAAGGGCTCGTGGTAGGAGGTGACGGCGAGCAGTTCGCCGTCGGGCAGCCAGCCGCGCAGCCGGGTGTCCTGGCTGCCCCAGTGGCTGAGCCGGTGGGCCTCGCCGCCGTCGACGGGGGCGGTCCACACCTCGGGGGCGAGGCTCAGCCAGCCGGTCCAGGCGAGGGTGCGGCCGTCGGGGGAGAGCCTGGGGTGGCTGACCCGGGTGCGGTCGCAGCTGATCCGCCAGGCCCGGCCGGTGCCGGCGGCGTCGGGGTCGAGCGGGGCGATCCAGACGTCGTCCTCGGCGGTGAACGCCAGCAGGCCCCCGCGCAGGTGGGGGTGGCGGAGGTAGCCGGACGACGTCACCCTTCCATGCTTCGGCCGGGGCTCGGGCCCGGCAACCGGAACCCGGTGTTCCACATCCCCGGAACCCGCCCGGAGTCCCCCCGGTACCCGCCCCGGCCTGCCGTTCCCGGACCCCGGGACCGGCCCCGACCTGCCGCTCCCGGGGCCCGGAACCGGTCTGGACCATTGACACCGTACGGCCGGATCCACTTCAGTGGTCTAGTCCAACTCTCCTGCCCGGCCGCACCGTTCCCCCACCACCGGTGCGCGACCGGGCATGCCCGTACACCCCCACACCCGCGCCTCCGCGAGGAGTCCCCCACATGCGCAGATCAACCGTCAACCTGCCCGCGCCCGCCCGCCGCCGGCCGCGCGCCCTGCTGGCCGCCGGCACCGCCTCGGCCGTCGCCGCCGCCACCATGGTCGGCCTCACCCTGGGCCTCGCGCCCAGCGCCTCGGCCGGGGAGTTCCTGGTCAACGGCGGTTTCGAGAGCGGCGCCCTCGGCCCCTGGAGCTGCTCCGGCGGCACCGGCAGCGTCGTCACCGGCCAGTCCCACGGCGGGACCTACGCCCTCGCCGGGGCCGCCTCGGCGGGCGACAGCGCCCGCTGTGCGCAGACCGTCACCGTCGCGCCGAACACCGCCTACACGCTCAGCGCCTACGTCAAGGGCTCGTACGTCTACCTCGGTGTCGACGGCGGCACCTCGACCTGGACGCCCGGCACCGGCGGCGCCTACCAGAAGCTCAGCGTCGCCTTCACCACCGGCGCCACCCAGACCAGCGCCACCGTCTACACCCACGGCTGGTACGGCCAGGGCACCTACTACGCGGACGACGTCTCGCTGGACGGCCCCGGCGCCCCCAGCCCGACCGCGACGCCCACCGCCACCCCGACGGTCACCCCGACCGTCACCCCCACGGTTACGCCGACCGTGACGCCGACGGTCACCCCCACGGTGACCCCGACCGTCACGCCCACCGGCACCCCGACCAGCCCGCCGCCCGGCTCCAAGGCCCTGGTCGGCTACCTGCACGCGAGCTTCGCCAACGGCGCCGGCTACACCAAGGTGGCGGACGTCCCCGACTCGTGGGACTTCATCAACCTCTCCTTCGGCGAGCCGACCTCCGTCACCTCGGGCGACATCCGGTTCAACCGCTGCCCGGCCACCGAGTGCCCGACCGTCGAGTCCGACGCCGACTTCAAGGCCGCCATCGCGGCCAAGCGCGCCAAGGGCAAGAAGGTGCTGATCTCGATCGGCGGCCAGAACGGCCAGGTGCAGCTCACCACCACCGCCGCCCGGGACACCTTCGTCAGCTCGGTCTCGGCGATCATCGACAAGTGGGGCCTGGACGGCCTGGACATCGACTTCGAGGGCCACTCGCTGTCGCTCCAGACCGGCGACACCGACTTCAAGAACCCGACCAGCCCGGTCATCGTCAACCTGATCTCGGCGATCCGCACGCTCAAGGCCAAGTACGGCCCGAACTTCGTGCTGACCATGGCGCCGGAGACCTTCTTCGTCCAACTCGGCTACCAGTACTACGGTTCCGGCCCCTGGGGCGGCCAGGACCCGAGGGCCGGCGCCTACCTGCCGGTCATCCACGCCCTGCGCGACGACCTGACCCTGCTGCACGTCCAGGACTACAACTCCGGCTCCATCATGGGCCTGGACAACCAGTACCACTCGATGGGCGGCGCCGACTTCCACGTCGCGATGACCGACATGCTGCTCAAGGGCTTCCCGGTGGCGGGCAACACCAACAACGTGTTCCCGGCGCTGCCCGCCTCCAAGGTGGCCATCGGCATGCCGGCCACCACCAACGCGGGCAACGGCTACGTCGCCCCGGCCGAGGTCAACAAGGCGCTGGACTGCCTCACCAAGCTCGCCAACTGCGGGAGCTACGTCCCCAAGGCGGGCGCCCAGCCCGGCCTGCGCGGTCTGATGACCTGGTCCATCAACTGGGACCAGTTCGGCGGCCGGGAGTTCTCGAAGAACTTCGACTCCTACTTCCGCCGCTGACGGCTGACAGCTGACGGCAGCCCGCCGACCGCGGCCCGACCGCGGTCGGCGGGGGCCGCACCGGAACGACCGCTGGGCGGCGGTGGGTCGGACGCACCCGCCGCTCAGCGGTCCACCCGGACCGCCTCCAGGTACTCCGCGATCGCGTCCCGGTTGCGGGTCAGACAGGAGATCCGCTCGCTCATCCCGGACAACTCCCGCTCCAGGGTGGCGATCATCTCCGGGGTGGCGTGCTCGAAGTGGATGGTGCGGGGCTTGTCGAGACAGGGCAGGATCTGTTTGATGATCCTGGTCGGCAGTCCCGCGTCCAGCAGCCCCCGGACCTGCAGCACCCGGTCCACCGTCGGCTCGTCGTAGGAGCGGTAGCCGTTGGCGCAGCGCCCGGCCACGATCAGCCCCTGCTCCTCGTAGTACCGCAGCAGCCGCCGGGACGCCCCGGTCCGCTCGGACAGCTCGCCGATCCGCATGTGCCCCACCTCACAGCCGGTCGCGTTGACCCTCACATCAATGTGAGGGTTCGAGCATAACCGGCATGCCGACCACGCCACGGACGACCGTCCGGAACGCCTCAGCCACCACCCCGCCCACCGCCACGGCCCCGGCGGCCCTGCCGCTGCCCGCCCTGCTGGCCCTCGCCACCGCCGTCTTCGTCACCGCCCTCACCGAGACCCTGCCGGCCGGCGTGCTGCCCGCGATGAGCGCCGACCTCGGCGTCGGCGAGTCCGCCGCGGGCCAGGCCGTCACCGTCTACGCCGTCGGCACCGCCCTCACCGCCGTCCCGCTCACCGCGGCCACCGCCGGCTGGGGCCGCCGGCGCCTGCTGCTCACCGCGATGGTCGGCTTCGCCGCCGCCAACACCGTCACCGCGCTGTCCACCAGCTACCCGCTCACGATGGCCGCCCGCTTCCTCGCCGGGGTCGCCGCCGGCCTCGCCTGGGCCCTGCTCGCCGGGTACGCCCGGCTGCTCGCGCCGCCCGAGCTCCAGGGCCAGGCGATCGCCGTCGCGATGACCGGGGTGCCGCTCGCCCTGTCGCTGGGCGTGCCCGCCGGGACCTTCCTCGGCGAGGCGCTCGACTGGACGGTGCCGTTCCTGCTGATGACCGGGGTCGCGGTCGGCGTGACCGGCTGGATCGCCGCGGCCGTCCCCGAGGTGCCCGGCCGGGCCCGCGGCGAACGGACCCCGGTCCTGCGCTCCCTCACTGTCCCCGGGGTGACCCCGGTGCTCGCCGTGACCGTCGTGGTCGTCCTCGCCCACACCGTCCTCTACACCTACATCGCGCCCTTCCTCGACCGGCGCGGCATGGGCGGCGCCACCGACGCGGTGCTGCTGGCCTTCGGCGCGGCCTCGCTGCTGAGCATCTGGTTCACCGGCGCGCACATCCACCGCCGGCTGCGCGCGCTCTCCGTCGGCGCCACCCTGCTGATCGCCGCCGCGGCCGCCGTGCTCGGCCTGGCCACCGGCAGCACCCTCGCGGTGTACGCGGCCGCCGCGCTGTGGGGACTCGGCTGGGGCGGCATGCCCACCCTGCTGCAGACCGCCGTCGGCGAGGCGGGCGGCGAGCAGGCGGACGCCGCGCAGACGGTGCTGGTCACCCTGTGGAACGCGGCGATGGCCGGCGGGGGCGTGGCCGGCGGCCTGCTGCTGGACGGGCTCGGCGCGGGCTCCTTCCCGTGGGCGGTGCTGCTCCTGCTGCTGGCCGTGCTCGCGGTGGTGCTGGCCGCCCGCACCCACGGCTTCCCGGCCCGCCGCCCCGGCCCCGCCGGCTGAGCGGCGCCGTCTCCCGCCCGGACGGCAGGTCCCCGGTCCGGGCCCGGCCTTCAGCCGCGAGCCCGGGCCTGCTGCCGGTCCACGTACTCGGTGACGATCGCGAAGAAGCGCGCCGGGTCCTCGAACGGCAGGCCGTGGCCGCCGGGCACCTCCAGGTACTCGGCCCCGCGCAGGGCCCCGGCGAGTTCGCGCTGGTGGTGGGGCGGGACGACCTGGTCGTCCGCGCTCGCCAGGACCAGCGCGGGCGCGACGACCCGGCCGACGGCGTCCCGCAGGTCGACCCGGGCGTCGAGCTCCAGTTGCCCGAGGATGCGGTCGTCGAGCATGGCCGCGAACCCCGCGGCCAGCTCGGCGAACCCCGCGTCGTCCAGAGCGCCGAGGAGGCCGGGCCCCATCGCGGTGAGGATCAGCTGCCGGGCCAGCAGGGCCGGGTCGGTGCGCAGCAGCCGCGCCCACAGGTCGAACATGAACGCCTCGCGCGGGGCGCTCCTGACCCACCCGGCGTGCAGGGCGAGCGAGGTCACGGCGGCCGGGTGCCGGGCGGCCACGGAGGTGGCGACGACCGCGCCCAGCGAGTGGCCGACCAGGTGGAACCGTTCCAGTCCGGCGTTCCGGGCGGTGGCGAGGACCCGGTCGGCGAGGGCGTCGAGGTCGATCGGCCCGAGGTCGACCGGGGTGGCGCCGGCGCCGGGCAGGTTGGGGGCGACGACGGTGTAGCGGTCGCGCGCGGCATCGACGAGAGGTCCCCAGTTCGAGACCGCGTCGGCGCCGGTGCCGTGGAGCAGGACCAGGCCCGGGCCGGTCCCCGCGACGGTGCGGTCGAGCGGTTCGGCGCGGGCCGGGGCGATGCGGGCCAGTTCGGTGCGGACGGGGGCGGTGCGGACGGGTTCGGTGCGGACCAAGGAGTGCCTCCGAGAGTGGTGCGGGACCGGGTGAC
Organism: Kitasatospora sp. MBT66; assembly: GCF_000710405.2. Classification (NCBI taxonomy): domain Bacteria; kingdom Bacillati; phylum Actinomycetota; class Actinomycetes; order Kitasatosporales; family Streptomycetaceae; genus Kitasatospora; species Kitasatospora sp. MBT66. The sequence continues at coordinate 197,101 of NZ_JAIY01000013.1, forward strand.
GGGGCATCAAGGTAGCAGAGCTCTGTCATATAGCAGAACTCTGTCATTCATCAGGGTTCGATCCTCCGGCGTACGATGGCGCGCATGGAGATGCCGGTCACCGAACGCCTCGGACTGCACATCAAGCGGGTGGAGCAGGAGCTGATGGCCGCCAAGCACGCGGCGCTCCGCCCGTTCGGGCTGACGGTCCCGCAGTACGCCGCGCTGTACACGCTCGCCGACCGGCCCGGACTCTCCGCGGCCGCGCTCGCCCGTGCCTGCCTGGTCACCCCGCAGACCGTGGCCACCGTGCTCGCCAACCTGGAGGCCAAGGACCTGGTCGTCCGCCGGCCGCATCCCTGGCACCGCAAGGTGACCGAGGTGCACCTCACCGACGAGGGCCGCCGACTGCTCGCGCTGGCCGACGTGGAGGCCGTCGCCGTCGAGCGGCGGATCGCCGACGGCTTCAGCCCGGAGGAGCGGGAGCGGCTGATCGAGCTGCTCGGCCGTGCGTCGGCCCAGCTCGCCGCCCCGTCGGAACAGGGCTGACGCGGGTCCGTGCCGGAGCGGGGGCCGGAGCGGGGCCCCGACCGCCCGGTGCCGGCCGGAGCGCGCGGCCGCAGGAGCCCCAGGGCCCGTTCAGTACCCGCCCGCCGGACCCCGGTGCGGCATCAGGCCGCCGCGGTAGGAGATGGCCACCGCCTGGGCGCGGTCCCGGGCGTCGATCTTCGCCAGGATCCGCTTCATATGGGTCTTCACCGTCGACTCGGCGAGCACCAGCAGCGCCGCGATCTCCTGGTTGGAACGCCCCTCGGCGGCCAGCCGCAGGACCTCCCGCTCCCGCGCCGTCAGCTGAGCGAGCCGGGTGTCCTCCGGCTCCGGCGGGGGGCGTTCGACGCCCCGGCCGACCACCTGGGCGACCAGGTCCCGGGTGACCGCCGGGTCCAGCACGGACTCGCCCCCGGCCAGCGTGTGCACCGCGTCGACGAGCCGTTCGGCCGAGGCTCGCTTCAGCAGGAAGCCGGCCGCCCCGGCACGCAGCGCGCCCCACACGTAGTCGTCGTGGTGGAAGGTGGTCAGCACCAGCACCCGGGTGGGCAGGCCGGCGGCGACGATCCGCCGGGTCGCCTCCACCCCGTCGACCCCGGGCATCCGGACGTCCATCAGCACCACGTCCGGCAGCAGCGCGCGGCAGAGGCCGACTGCGGCCAGCCCGTCGGCGGCCTGGCCGACCACCTCGATCCGGTCGTCCGTCTCCAGCACCAGCGAGACCCCGGCCCGCAGCAGCGCGTCGTCGTCCGCGACCACGACCCGCACCTTCTTGACGCCGGGTCCGCCCGGTCCGTCGGCGGCCGTCACGGGACCGGCAGTTCGGCGCGCAGCCGGAACCCGCCCGGTCGGGCGGACCCATCGGAGCCGATCGGCCCGTGCTCCACCCGGCCGCCGAGCATCGACACCCGCTCGGCCACGCCCAGCAGCCCCCGGCCGGGCGTGTACCCGGCCGGGGCGCCCCGCCCGTCGTCGCACACCTCGACGGCGAGCCGCCCGCCGGCGCAGCGGACGGTGACCTCGACGGTCCGGGGGCCCGAGTGCTTGACGGTGTTGGTGAGCGCCTCCTGGACGATCCGGTAGGCCGACACGTCCAGACTGCGCGGCACCCGCCGGGCCGCCGGGTCGATCCGCACCCGCACCCTCGGCCCTGCTCGGCCGAGCCGCCCGGCCAGCCGCTCCAGGTCGGCGAGGCCCGGCTGCGGGGCCGCCCCCTCGCCGTCGTCGCCGTACTCGCCGTACTCGCCGTCGCGCCGCAGCAGGCCGAGCACCCGGTCGAGGTCGTCGAGCGCGTCCCGTCCGGTGTGCTCCATCCCGGAGAGCAGCTCCCGGGTGCGTTCGGGGTCGCGGTCGAGCAGCCTGCGGGCGGCCCCGGCCTGGACCAGCACCACGTTGAGGGTGTGCCCGACGGAGTCGTGCAGCTCGCGGGCCAGCCGGGCGCGCTCCTCGGTGACCACCTCGCGGCGCAGCCGCCGGCGGGCGGCCTCCCGTTCCTCGGTCCGCCGCGCGGTGCCGTAGCCGAACGCCCAGCCGAGCAGCCACAGGAAGAGCACCCCGGCCGGGATCACCGGATAGTCGTGCCCGAGGTCGGCGAAGTAGGCGGCCATCCCGAGCAGGGCGGCGAACGGCCCGAACCAGGCCCGCCGCCGGGGCGCGTACAGGCCGAGCGAGTACAGGCCGACCAGGTCGGCGTACGGGGAGACCGGGCTCGGCAGCACGAACAGCGCCTCCACCGACAGCGCGGCCGCGCCGACCAGGTAGCCGGCCAGCGGCCTGGTCCGGCGGACCGCCAGTGGGGCGGCCACCGCCGCGCTCAGGGCCAGCGCCACGAGCAGGCCGCCGTGCAACTCGTCGGCCGCGCCGGTCCGTTCGACGGCCATCAGCAGTAGGAACCCGCCGGCCAGGACGAGGTCCCAGTGCCCGCCCGGCACCGCCCGGACCGCCCGCAGGCTCCGCGCCACCCGGGCTCCGGCCGACCAGGACCCGGGCCCGTCGGGAGCAGGGGGAGCAGAGGGGGCAGAGAGGACCGAGGGGGCCGAGGGGACCGGTGCGGTCCGGATCGCCCGGGTGCGGGGCGGCGGGCTCATGGCGGCTCCGGTTCGGGGGAATCGGGGGAATCGGGGGATTCGCGGGGAGTGGCCGCCGCGCGGTGGTGCGGGCGCCGGGCCGTACGGTAACGGCGGCCGTCGGCCCCGCGCATCGCCCTGGTGGGGTATTCGGGACCCGCCCGACCGGGGGTGGAAGCCCGCCCGCCACCCCCGCCCGGGGTGCCCGGCCGCCCGCGAGGGGCAGGCCGGCGGACCCCGGCGGGCGGACGCGGCCGGGCGGGCCCGGTCCGTAGCGTCCGGGCCATGAACGCTCCGGACCCCCGCGTCCCGACCGCCGCCGCCCCCGACACCGCCGCCGCTCCGAACACCGCCGCCGTGCCGAACACCGGCTCCGCCCGCCGGGCGGGCTGGTGGACGGTCACCGCGCTCGCCTTCCTCACGGCCCTGTTCACCGCCCGCTACCTGACCCTCGACCCGGAGGTCTTCCTCGACCAGCAGCGCGCCGTCTACCTGGCCCACCGGGGCTCGCTCGTGCTGCACGTGGGCGGCGGCGTGCTGGCGATCCTGCTCGGCCCGTGGCAGTTCCTGCCCCGGCTGCGCGCCCGCCGCCCCGGACTGCACCGGCTGACCGGCCGGCTCTACCTGCTCGCCGTCCTGGCCGCCGGCACCGGCGGCCTGCTGATGGCGCCCAGGGGCCTGGTCGGCCCGGTCGCGCCGATCGGCTTCACCGGGCTGGCCGTCCTGCTGCTGCTCTCCTCGGCCCTGGCCTGGCGGGCCGGCCGGCGCCGCGACATCCTCCGGCACCGCGCCTGGGCGATCCGTTCCTTCGCGCTGATCATGGCCGCCGCGACGCTGCGGATCTGGCTGCCGGTGATGGACCTCGCGGGCGTCCCGTTCGAACAGGCCTACGCGACCGCCGCCTGGACCTGCTGGCTGATCAACCTGGTGGTGGCCGAGCACCTGATAGCCCGACTCCCGGGACTGCCCCCGCCCGCCCGCACCGGCCGCGTTCCGGCGGCACCGCCGGCCGGGTGACCCGATTCCGGGGCGGGCGCGCTGACGACCTATCATCCAGCAATGACCACCGCAGAGTTGATCCGGATCGTGTCCCGCTCCTCGCCGATGGCGCTCGCCCAGGTCGAGCGGGTCAGGGCCGAACTCGCCGCCCTGCACCCGGGGGTGCGCACCGAGGTGGTCCCGGTGACCACCTCCGGCGACCGCTGGATGGGCGACCTGGCCCGGCTCGGCGGCAAGGGCGCGTTCACCAAGGAGGTGGACGCCGCGCTGCTCGCCGGTGAGGCGGACCTCGCGGTCCACTGCCTCAAGGACGTGCCGGCCGACCGCCCGCTGCCGGCCGGCACCGTGTTCGCGGCCCACCTGCGCCGCGACGACATCCGGGACGCGCTGGTCCACCCCGGCGGACTGACCCTGGACGAGCTGCCGCCCGGCACCCGGATCGGCACCTCCTCGGTCCGCCGGCGGGCCCAGCTCTCGGCCTCCCACCCGCACCTGGAGTACGTGCCGATCCGCGGCAACGCCAACAGCCGGCTGGCCAAGCTGGCGGCGGGGGAGGCGGACGCCCTGCTGCTCGCCCTCTCCGGACTGGAGCGGATCGGCGAGACCGCGCGGATCAGCGAGGTGCTGCCGGTCGAGGTGATGTGCCCGCCGATCGGCGCCGGGATCCTCGCCCTGCAGTGCCGCGCCGACGACGCCGCCACCATCGACGCCGTGTCCGGCCTCGGCGACCACGCGACCTGGCGCGAGGCGAGCGCCGAGCGGATGTTCCTGCACGTGCTCCAGGGCCACTGCAACTCGCCGATCGCCGGCTGGGCCAAGGCCGAGGAGGACGGTCGCCTCTCGCTGCGCGGCCGGGTCTTCACCCCGGACGGCAAGCAGGTCCTGGACGCCCACGAGTGGGCGGGCTCGCTGAGCCCGGAGGACCTCGGCACCGCGACCGCCCTGGCCCTCAAGCGGCAGGGCGCCTCCGAGCTGATCGCCGCGATCCCGCACTGACGCGGTGGCCCGGTCCCCCGGCTCCGGCCGAGGGGTGCGCGGGAACGCCGAAGGCCCCCTCGCTGCTGCGAGGGGGCCTTCGACCGTCTGTGCGCCGCCAGGGACTCGAACCCCGGACCCGCTGATTAAGAGTCAGCTGCTCTAACCAACTGAGCTAGCGGCGCCTGCTGACGGGAGAAACATTACCTGGTCAGCGGCGGAAACACACAATCGGTCCGGACCGCACCCCTCCGGCGGTCCGGACCGCCGTGCCGGGTCAGGGGACGAGGACGACCTTCCCCCGGACGTGCCCGGTGCCCACCAGCCGGTGGGCGTCGGCCACCCGCTCCAGCGGGAAGGTCCGGGCGATCTCCAGCCGCAGCCCGCCCGCCTCCCAGAGCCCGACCAGCTCGGCCAGCCGGGCCGCCGTCCGCTCGCCCCTGATGCCGACGGCGCCCAGCCGCGCGGCCACCGGGTAGTCGACCACGGTGCCGATCCTGGACCGGTCGGCGACCAGCTCGACGGAGGCCTCCAGCGCCCCGCGCCCGGCCAGGTCGAAGGCCGCGTCCACCCCCTGCGGCGCCACCGCCCCGACCCGCTCGACCAGCCCCTCGCCGTAGCCGACCGGGATCGCGCCGAGCGTCCGCAGATACTCGTGGTTGCGCTCGCTCGCGGTGCCGACCACCGTGGCGCCCCAGGCCCGGGCCAGCTGGACGGCGACCGTGCCGACCCCGCCCGCGGCGCCGTGGACGAGCACGGTGTCGCCCTCGCCGACCTTCAGTACGGTGAGCCCGACGTGCGCGGTCTGCCCCGAGGCCGACAGCGCCCCGGCGTGCTCCCACGGCATCCCGGCCGGCTTGCGCACCAGCCGCTCCGCGTCGGCGACGACCAGTTCGGCGGCGCAGCCGAGCACCCGGAAGCCCAGCACCTCGTCGCCGACCGCCCAGCCGTCCACGCCGGGGCCGAGGGTGTCGACCACCCCGGCGAACTCGTTGCCCGGGGTCAGCCCGGGGACGAGCTCGACGCCGTACGGCGCCCGGCCCTCCCGGATCGCCAGGTCCACCGGCTGCACCCCGGCGGCGTAGACCCGGATCCGGACCTGGCCCGGGCCGGGGGTGGGGTCGGGCACGGCGGTCACCCGCAGCTCCTCGGGGCCGCCGAACCGGGGGACGGTCACTGCCTTCATGCCGGGCGCTCCTGTCACGTGCTGTCGGGTCGTGCCGGGTGCCGCGGCCTGTCGGTCCGAACCGCGAGGCTCCGATCATCGAATCTGAAGCGCGCTTGAGGTCAACCCCGCTCCGGCGTGTCGCCCGAGTTGAGATCATTGTCAGATTTATCCTCGACGGCGGCCCGGGCCATGTCCGGGTCCGTACTCCGGTACGCATCCGCGTCCGCAGTCCGGCTCGCATCCGCGTTCGACCATCCGCCCGCCGTCGAGAGGACCTCCCCGTGGGCCAGCTGCCCCTGCTCTTCCTGGTGCTGCTCGCCTCCGTGGTGACCATGCCGCTGGCCCGCCGGACCGGGGTGCCGCAGCCGGTCCTGATGACCCTGCTCGGCATCGCCATGGCGCTGATCCCGCAGATCCCGGACATCGCGATCGAACCCGAGCTGATCCTGCCGCTGGTCCTGCCACCGCTGATCTTCGCCGTCGCCCGGCGCTCCTCGGTCCGCTACTTCAAGGCCAACATCCGCTCCATCCTGCTGCTCGCCGTAGCCCTGGTCGTGGTCACCACCGTGGCCGTCGCCGGCACCGTGCACTGGCTGCTGCCCGGCCTGCCGATCGCCGCCGCCATCGCCGTCGGCGCCCTGGTCTCCCCGCCCGACCCGGTCGCCGCCGTCGCGGTGGCCGGCAGCGTCGGACTGCCCCGCCGGCTGGTCGCCATCCTGGAGAGCGAGGGCCTGTTCAACGACGTCACTGCGATCGTCGTCTACTCGCTCGCCATCGACGCCGTGGTCGGCGGCGACTTCTCCGGCGGCGGCGCCGTGCTGCGCTTCGTGCTCTCCGCCGTGCTCGCGGTCGTCATCGGCGTCGCCCTCGGCTGGGCCAACACCAAGCTCGCCAACTACCTGGAGGATCCCACCCAGCAGGTCGCGCTCAACCTGCTGGTGCCGTTCGCCGCCTACAGCCTGGCCGAGGAGATCCACGGCTCCGGCGTGCTCGCCGTGGTCGTCTGCGGCCTCTACCTCGCCGAACGGGCCGCCGACGCCGACGCCGTCGCCTACCGGCTGGTCGGCAACGCCTTCTGGGAGATCGTCGAGATCCTCATCACCGGCGTCGCCTTCGGCCTGATCGGCCTCGAACTCGCCACCGTCCTCAAGGAGGCCGGCTCCGGCTGGACCGGCATGCTCGGCGACGCCGCCGTGGTGATCGCCGTCGTGGTGGCGGTCCGGCTGCTCTGGCTGCTCCCGGCCGGCTGGCTCTCCCGGCGGCTGCGGGCCGACTCCGAGGAGGACACCCCGATCAGCTGGCAGGAGAGCGTGGTGCTCTGGTGGTCCGGGATGCGCGGGGTCGCCACCGTCGCCCTGGCCCTCGCGATCCCGCTCACCGTCGACACCGGCGAGCCCTTCCCGGAACGCGGCCGACTGGTCTTCATCGCCTTCAGCGTGGTGCTCTTCACCCTGCTGGTCCAGGGCCTCACCCTGCCCTGGATGGCCAAGCGGCTGCACCTCGACATCGACCACGACCGGCACGAGCAGGAGGTCCGGCTGCTGTGGTGGCGGGCAGCCAAGGCCGGACTGCGCCGGCTCGGCGAACTGGAGGAGGCCGACAAGCTGCCCGCCGAGGTCGCCGACCGCCTGCGGGACCGTCAGCACGACCGGCTGGCCCGGCTCTGCCCCGAGAACTACGCCGAGGAGGAGGCCAGCGAGGCCAAGCTGCGGCTCGCCCAGTGGCGCGCGGCGCACAGCGTCGAACAGGAGATGATCGCCGCCTCCCGGCGCGAGATGCTGGTCGCCCGCGCCGAGCCCGGCGCCGACCCGGAACTCGTCGACCGGGTGCTGCGCGGCCTCGACCTGCGGTCCGAACGGAAGTGACGGCCCGTCCGTCCGGGCGACCCCGCGGCGGGTCGGACGGACGGACCGTGACGGCCGGACGGACACCCCGCGAAGCCCGCCCGAACAGCCGGAACCCCGACCGGCCGCCGACGAACGGAATGTGCGCCGGGGCCCCCGGCGTTGCATAGGCTGACCCCGGGCAAGGCCGTCAACGGAGTCGGCGCACCCCCCAGGACCCGCACGGCCGCGCGACACCCTCCCGCCCGGTCCTGCCGGTATCTGCACCCGAGGAAACGAGGAGCCACCGATGTCGGAGACCCGCGCCGACGCCCGTACCCCCCTGGACCGCACCCCGGAGTGGGCCGCCCTCGCCAAGCACCGGGAGGAGTTCGGCGACACGCACCTGCGCGAGCTGTTCGCCGCCGACCCGGAGCGCGGCCGCCGCTACACCCTCCAGGTCGGCGACCTGCACGTCGACTACGCCAAGCAGCTCGTCACCGACGAGACCCTGGCGCTGCTGCGCGAACTGGCCGGGGCCACCGGCGTCGCCGCCCTGCGGGACGCGATGTTCCGCGGCGACCGGATCAACACCACCGAGGACCGGGCCGTCCTGCACACCGCGCTGCGCGCCCCGCGCGACGCCGTGATCGAGGTCGACGGCGAGAACGTCGTCCCCGCCGTGCACGCGGTGCTGGACCGGATGGCCGCCTTCTCCGAGCAGGTCCGCGGCGGCGAGTGGCGCGGCCACACCGGCAAGCGGATCCGCGCCGTCGTCAACATCGGCATCGGCGGCTCCGATCTCGGCCCCGCGATGGCCCACGAGGTGCTGCGCTCCTTCGGCCGGCGCGACCTCGACGTCCGCTTCGTCTCCAACGTGGACGGCGCCGACCTGCACGAGGCCGTCCGCGACCTGGACGCCGCCGAGACGCTGTTCGTCGTCGCGTCCAAGACCTTCACCACCATCGAGACCATCACCAACGCGGTCTCGGCCCGGAACTGGCTGCTCGCCGAGCTGGGCGCCGGCACCGAGGCGGTCGCCAAGCACTTCGTCGCGCTCTCCACCAACGCCGAGGGCGTCGCGGACTTCGGCATCGACACCGCGAACATGTTCGAGTTCTGGGACTGGGTCGGCGGCCGCTACTCCTACGACTCGGCGATCGGCCTCTCGCTGATGATCGCCATCGGCCCGGACGCGTTCCGGGAGATGCTCGACGGCTTCCACCTGGTCGACGAGCACTTCCGCACCGCCCCGCCGGAGGAGAACGTCCCGCTGCTGCTCGGCCTGCTCGGGGTCTGGTACGGCGCCTTCTTCGACGCCCAGGCGCACGCGGTGCTGCCGTACTCGCACTACCTGTCGAAGTTCACCGCCTACCTCCAGCAGCTGGACATGGAGTCCAACGGCAAGTCGGTGGACCGCGACGGCAAGCCGGTGAGCTGGCAGACCGGCCCGGTGGTCTGGGGCACCCCCGGCACCAACGGCCAGCACGCCTACTACCAGCTGCTGCACCAGGGCACCAAGGTGATCCCGGCGGACTTCATCGGCTTCGCCGAGCCGGTCGCCGACCTGCTGCCCGGCCTGGTCGCCCAGCACGACCTGCTGCTCGCCAACTTCTTCGCCCAGACCCAGGCGCTGGCCTTCGGCCGGACGCCGGAGGAGGTCGCCGCCGAGGGCGTGCCGGCCGAGCTGGTCCCGCACAAGACCTTCCGGGGCAACCACCCGACCACCACCGTGCTGGCCGGCGCCCTGACCCCCTCGGTGCTCGGCCAGCTGGTCGCCCTCTACGAGCACAAGGTGTTCGTGCAGGGCGCGATCTGGAACATCGACTCCTTCGACCAGTGGGGCGTCGAGCTGGGCAAGGTGCTCGCCAAGCGGATCGAGCCGGTGCTGCTGACCGGTGAGGGCACGGAGCAGCTGGACAGCTCCACCGCCGCGCTGGTGGCCCGCTACCGGGAGCTGCGCGGCCGCTGAGGCCCGCCCGCTCCGGTGTCCGGACTCCTCCGGGCCGTCGTCCGCTCCGGCGGGCGGCGGCCCGGCCGCTTTTCGGCGGCGCCGAGGGTGCTGGAAACGCCTGAAGGCCCCCCGCTCGCGCGAGGGGCCTTCAGGTTGTCTGTGCGCCGCCAGGGACTCGAACCCCGGACCCGCTGATTAAGAGTCAGCTGCTCTAACCAACTGAGCTAGCGGCGCCTGCTGACAGAGAGGACTCTAGCAGCGGGGCGCGGTCCGGCCAAAATCGAATACCCGCACCTCCCGGGCGGCCGTCCGGGCCCGGGGCCGGACGGCCGGCTAGAGCGCGCCGACCGGCTCGCGGGCCGCCCGGACGCAGGCCCAGAGGACGACGGAGGCGCCCGGCAGCCACGGCTCCCGGCTCTCCGGGGCGACGATCCACCGCCCGGAGCCCAGTCCGGGCGAGTCCGGGCTGTTCACCATCCGCTGCACCGGCGGCACGGTCACCGTGTCGCCCTTGCCGTGGCAGAGCAGCGGCGGCACGTCCCGGGCCCACTCCTCCCAGGCCAGCAGCCGGCGCAGCCGGGGGGCCGCCCCGGGCTGCACGAACAGCAGGGTCCGCCCCCGGAAGACCGCCACCGGCCCGCAGCCGGGACCGGAGGCCCACAGCTCGTCCAGCACCCGGCGGCCGAACAGCGACGGCATGCTGATCACGTCGAAGGCCCGGCCGCAGGGCAGTACCGAGGGCGCCCACGGCCGGGACTCCCAGAGGGCGCGCATGCTGCGGGGGTACTCGCTGGCGGAGGCGAGCCAGGCCTCCCCGGCCACGGTCACGTACTCCACCGACTGATAGGTCCAGATGTCCACGGACAGCAGCCTGGGGTGTCCGGGCCATGACCGGGAGGGAAACTCCGGTTCGCCGGACAGCGGGGCGGGCACGGGCGTACCCTTCCGCTTCCTCCGGCATATGCCAGAGGCGCCGGACGCCGGTTGCGGCGGTCCGGGGGCGGACGGCGGCCCGGGCCGGAAGGCTGCCCGCGCCGGGGTCAGTCCTCGTGCCGCCGGGGCTGGAGCAGGCCGCGGCCGTACTCGATCATCTTGGCCGCGTAGTCCGGGGTCCAGTCCGCCCGGGCCGCGATCTCGGTCTCGGGCAGCGCGTCGAAACGGCGCGGATCGGCCAGCTGCGCGGCCGCGACCGCCTGGAAGTCGGTCGCCCGCTCCGCGGCCGCCCGGAAGGCCAGGGCCAGCTCGGTGGAGCGGCGCAGCAGCTCGGCCGGGTCGTCGATCGACTCCAGGTCGAAGAAGCGCTCCGGCTCCGGTTCGTCGGCCTGCGGCTCGAACAGCAGCTGTACCGGACGCTGCCGCCGGCCGGGCGCCGCACCGGCGCCCGCACCGGGACCGGCCGCCGCGGCGGGGCCGCTCGGGTCGGACGCCTGCGCCTGGGGGTCGGGCATGGACGGACACCTCCGGGTGCTCGATGGGGGGCGGGCGACAGCTGCTCGGGCGCCGCCCGGTCGTGGCCGCCGTCCATTGTCTCGCGCCGGCGGCCGGTAACGGAACGGTGCGCGTCCGGGCGCTATTCCCGGCGGACGCGCCGGGGGCGTGCGTCCGCCGGGCACCCGCCGTCCGCCGACCGCGTCCCGACCGCGTCCCCCGCCGTGCGTCCGCGGGGCCCGGGCGCTGCTCCCGGGCGCTGTTCCCGGCGGCGCCGGGCGGGCCGGGCCGCCCGGCCTCAGGAGCGGCCCAGCCGCACCCGGTGCCCGGACAGGTGGTGCAGCACCCGGTGATTGGCCTCCCAGCCGTCGGGGAAGGCGACCGGGACACCCAACTGCACCGGTTCGGTGGCCGGATGCTCGTCCAGCAGCTCCGCGATCCCGGCCCGGGCCACCACGATGCAGGCGTGCCGGTGCCGGGAGGCGAGCACGCACAGCCGGCCGGTCTCCAGGTGGAACGCGGTCGCGTCCGGCCGCCCGGAGAGCGGGTGCAGCACCACCGTGACGTCGTACTCCCGGCCCTGCAGCCGGTTCGCGGTGTCCACCGTCACCGCCGGGCCGGCCGCCCCGTCCACCGGCACCCCGACCTTGGTCAGTGCCGCCCGGACCGCCGCCGCCTGGTCCCGGTGGGCCGTGCCGACCGCGACCCGGTCCGCCGTGAGCGGGGTCGACCCCTGCTCGGAGTGGGCGGTCAGCCCCCGGTCCAGCAGCCGCCGCACGGTCGCCGCCACCGCCGCGACCGCCTGCGGATCGGTCCGCACGGTGTGCCGGGCGGGCAGCTCCAGCAGGGCCCAGCCGTGCTCGGCCGCCCGGTCGATCGCCGCGTCCAGGGCCGAACCGTCCGGCCGCACCGCCGCGGTCAGCTGCCGGTCCCCGGGCCCGGTGCCCGAGCGGAACGGTGTGAACGGGTAGAACGCCCCGGAGATCAGCGGCGCCGCGCTGGCCGGAAGTCGCCAGGACACCGGCAGCCGGTGCGGCCGGATCTGCGGGTTGTGCGCGAGCAGGGTGACCACCGCGCTGCCCGAGGGGTCGTAGGACAGGCCCGCCCACTGCTCGGTGCCGACCACGGTGAACGGGTCCAGCTGGCCCGGGTCGCCGACGAACAGCGCCCGCTCGAACAGCCGGGCCACCGCCAGCAGCGCGTCCGAGCGCATCTGGTACGCCTCGTCGACGATCGCGTGCCGCCACGGCTGCTCGGTCCGCACCCACTGCCACTTGGCCGAGGTGGAGATCACCACGTCCAGCTCGGCGAGCTCGGCGACCTTGTCCGAGGGCGTCACATTGGCGTGGCGCAGCACCTCGGGGCCCGGGCGGGCGTCCGCCGCGTGCAGCCGGCCGATCGTCAGATCGGGGGCCTTGGCGGCCAGCCGGTCGACCAGGTCGTCCACCTGGCCGTTGGTCTGGGCGACGATCATCAGCCGCTCGCCGGCGGCCACCAGCTCCCGGGCGGCGCGCACCACCAGGGTCGACTTGCCGGCCCCGGGCGGCGAGTCCACCACGACCCCGCGCGGCGCGCCGACGGCCGGGCGCACGGTCGCCTCCAGGATCCGGGCCACCGCCGCGTCGGCCGCCGCCCCGGGCGTCGGGTCGGCGGGCGGGTCGGCGACCGGGCCGCCGGGGTCGCCGGTCGGGGAGGTCTGCTCGGTGCTGCTCATCGGCCGGATCACTCCCAGTCCTCGGCGGTGCCGGTGCCGGTGTCGGTACGGGCGTCGGTGTCGGTACGGGCGTCGGTACGGGTGTCCGTGCCGGGGCCGGTACCGGTCACGGCCGGCAGCACGGTGACGACGGCCCCGGGCGGGCCGCCGTGCGTCCACGGGGTGTCGTCCGGATCGGGCAGCGGCGCCGCCTGCCGGACCGTCAGCTCGAACAGGGTGAAGGTCACCCGCTCGCCCGGCTCGGGCAGGCTCCCCGGCTCGGGCTCCTTCTTGCGCCCCATGCCGGACAGCACCCGCACGGTGACGGTGCCCTCCTCCGGGTCGACGGCGGCGATCACCGCCTTCTGCGCCGCCGGCGCCGGTCCGGCCTCGGGCCCGGGCGCCGCCCGGACCCGGTGCACCTCCCGGCCCGGGTCGGCGTGCGGCCGGTCACCGGTGCGCACCGTCACCAGCGGGCGCGGCTTGGGGGAGCGGCCGGTGGTGTCGTAGTCCGGCACCACCTCGGTCACCACTCCGCTGAACGCCTCGCCGGAGAGCCGGTGCTCGGCCATCGCCAGCGGGTCGTCCAGCGCCTCCTGGACGTCCAGCCTGGTCTGCTCGCGCTCGCGCTGGGCGAGCTTGCGGGCGGCCGTCACGGCGTCGTCGACCCGGGGCTGCGGCGGCTCCCCGGCCGCCAGCCGGTCCCGGTGGCCGGTGTACGACCAGCGGTCGCCGGTCCAGCGCTCGGCCAGGTGGCCGGCCGGGGGCAGCGCCCGCAGCAGGTCCAGGCCGTGCCAGACGTCGTGCCAGGCCGGCAGCAGTTCCGCGCGCAGCACGGCGCGCAGCCGGTCGACGGAGACCCGGACGGCCTGCCGGGCCGCCGCGACGTCTCCGCCGCCGGGCCCCTCGGCCTCGCGCAGGGCCGCCGCGGCCGCGTCGTAGCGGGCGATGGCCGGGGCGAGCACCTTGGTGTCGAACACCGGGTCGGTGGTCGGGCCGGCCGGCGGTCGGACCAGCCGGCCCTCGGCGTTGCGCTCGGTCTCGGCCCGCTCGGCCGCCTCCGCGCCGGTCTGCCCCTCCGGCGGGGCGTGCCAGGCCAGCAGCGCGGCCAGGTGCTGGTCCTCCAGGTGGCTCTGGCCGGTGGCCCAGTGCCGGGCGAGCAGCCCGGTCATCGGCAGCAGCAGGCTGGACCCGGGCACGGCCGAGCGCTCGGCCAGGTGGGTCAGCCAGCGGCCGAGCAGCGGCACCCGGGCCGGGGCCGGGAACGGGCCCGGGTCCTCGTCCTCGGCGGTGCGGCGGAACCGGGTCGAGCGGCCGAGCAGCGCCAGGTGGCGCACGCCCCCGGTGTTGGGCACCACCAGTTGCGGCGCGTCCGCGCACAGCTCGCGGACCACCGGGGACTTCGCACCCGTCTCCGGGTCCTTCTCGGAGCCCTCGACCAGTTCGACCTCGTCGCCGAAGGACTCCAGGTAGGGCAGCAGGTCGGCGGCCATATCGGCCAGGAACTCGGAGCGCAGCGTGCGGTTGAGCGGCTGCGGCACGATGTGCAGCACCGGCGCGTCCCGGTCGGTGCCGAGCAGTACGGCCAGCGGGGCGCCGTCCTCACCGGCGGAGGTGAGCGGGACGAGCACCATCGGGCGCTCCGACAGGTGCCGGTGGCGGACGGTGGCCAGCGGCTCGGCGCGGCCGCCGCGGACGGCCTCCAGCCGGGCCAGGGTGGTCAGCAGGCTCATCGCCCGCCCTCCGGGCCGGCCGGGTGGGGGCGGCCGAGCGCCTCGGCGCGCAGGGCGGCGGCGTAGGCCAGCCGGGCGGCGGCCTCGTCGGCGCCGCTGCCGTCGCCGTCGTCGTCCTCGCTGTCCTCGCCGCTGCCGATGCCGTCGCTGTCGCCGCTGTCGCCGACGGGGCCGGTGCGGGCCACCGCCAGGGCCTCGCCCACCGTGCGGATGCTGCCCAGCTCGCCCCGGACGCCCCGGCCGAGCTGCTCGACCCGGTCCCCGCAGCGGGCCTGCGCCCGGCAGTGGAAGCCGAGTTCGCAGGTCGACAGGCAGTCCGGGCTGTACGCGGCCGGCACCGTCCCGACCGTCTTCTCCAACTCCTCGGTGGAGCGGACGGGGGCGCCGTCCGCGTCGGGGGAGAGGTCGAAGTCCGCCCCCGGCGGCAGCACCGCCAGCAGCCGTTCGATGCCGGTCATCCGGCTCAGTTGGCGGCGGGTGGTCGCCAGCTCGCGGCGGACGTCCACCGGCACGGCGGTCGGCCGGCTGCCGAAGTCCTCCGGGCAGACCAGCAGCACCGTCGTCCGGGGACTGCCCGGCAACCGCTGCTCGGCGTACGGGTCCGGGTCCACCGCCCGCCCGGCCAGCGCCGCCGCGGCCTCCTGGAGCGCCAGCACGTAGACCGCCGCCTGGCGGGCGGCGGCGCCCACCTTGCCCGGGTCCGCGGTGCCGTCCAGCACCGGGAAGGACTTGATCTCGACCACCGTGCAGCGGCCGCCGTGCACCACGACGGCGTCCGGCTCCAGGTAGGCGGTGGAACCGGCCACGTCCAGCCGCAGCAGCGGATGGTCCAGCAGCGTCCAGGCGTGCTCCTCGGCGGCCGCCTCCGCGAGCGCCGCCGCCGTCCGGTCGGCCCGCACGGCCGGACCGGAGGAACGCAGCAGGTCCGGCACGAGCAGCGGGCCGTCCTCACCGGCCGGCCCGAGCCGGCTGCGCAGCGGCTCCAGCAGGGCCGCGTAGCCGTTCTCCTTCAGCCGGGCCTCGAACACGACGCCGCGCGCCAGCGCGAGCGGCGAGCGGCCGAAGGGGGCGGGGCGGCCGAGACGGGCGGCCAGCGCCGTCTTGTCCACCCCGGCGGCGTCCAGCACGGCGCGGCGGTGGCACCCCGGATTGGCGGCCAGGGCGGCGAGGGCACGGGCGTTCAGACTGCGCTGCGGCGCCGGTCCGCGCAGCTCGGCGAGCCGCTGGGCGAGCGGCTCCGCCGGCCCGCGGAGCGGGGCGTTCGTCGAGACGTTCATGGTGCGGCCCAGTGTCGCATCCGGCTCCGACAATCCGGCCGTAACCGGCCGTTGGCGACGAACGGGCGGGGAACGGGCGGCCGCCCGGCCCGGCGGCGGGCCGGGCGGCGCGGGAGCCGGAGGTCGGGACCGCGGGCGCTCCGCGGGTGGGGGAGGCCGGGATCGTGGGCGCTCGGCAGGTGGGGGAGGCCGGGATCGTGGGCGCTCGGCAGGTGGGGGATCATGGAGGCCGGTGCTCGATGGCGAGGCCGACGTCGACACCCGCCCCGATCGCGAGGAGCCTGCCATGCCCGCCCGAATCCTGCTGGTCCGCCACGGTGAGACCGAGTGGTCGGCGACCGGCCGCCACACCGGCCGCACCGACATCCCGCTGACCGAGGAGGGCCGCGCGATGGCCAGGGCGCTCGGCGTCCGCCTCGCCGCGGCGCCCTGGAACGGCCTGCCCGACGCCCTCGTGTACACCAGCCCGCTCGACCGCGCCAAGGAGACCTGCGCGCTGGCCGGCCTCGGCGACCGGGCCGTCGAACGCCCCGAGCTCATGGAGTGGGACTACGGCCAGTACGAGGGCCGCACCGGCGCCGACATCCGCGCCGCCGACCACCCCGGCTGGCTGATCTGGCGCGACGGCGTCCCCGGCGGCGAGAAGCTCGCCGACGTCGCCGCCCGGGTCGACGCCCTGCTCGCCGACCTCAACACCGAGCACGGCGTGCCGGAGGCGGACACCACCGTCATGCACTGCGCCGACCGCGACGTGGTGCTCTTCGCCCACGGCCACCTGCTGCGCATCCTGACCGCCCGCTGGCTGGGCCTGCCGCCCGAGTTCGCCCAGCGGTTCAAGCTCGGCACGGCCGCGCTCTGCATCCTCTCCTGGGAGTACGGCGCCCCGGCGGTCGAGCTCTGGAACGACCAGGGCCACCTGGAGACCCTCACCCACAAGGCCTGACCCCGGCACCGGCCCGGGCCGTCCGTCGTCCCTGTCCCGCGGGGCGGCGGGCGGCCGACGGCGGGCGGGCTCAGGCGGCCGCCGTCGCCGCGCCGTACGCGGCCAGGAAGCGCCCGACCTCCGGCACCCGCCGGTGCTGCCGCAGCCGCTGCGCGGTGTCCGCGAGCATCGAGCGGATCCGCGCCGAGCGCACGTCGCCGAACAGCGCCACGGCGGCCGAGCCGTGCTCGGCCGCGCCCGCCAGATCGCCGCGGCCGAGCCGGTCGTGGGCGAGCTCGGCGGTGTACAGCACCCGGTTGCGGACGAAGTGCGGCTTCTGCAGCGCTATGGCCAGTCCGGCGCGCTCGCTGGCCCGCTCCCAGTCCCCGAGGGCGGACCAGCACTGGGCCTGCAGCCCGGCGAGTTCGGCCTCGCCGAAGAACGACATCCACTCCGGGTCGGTGTCGGACGGGCCCCGGTCGAAGTGCCGGCAGGCCCGGGCGACCGCCCGCTCGCAGGCGGCGCGGTCCTGCAGCAGTGCCCAGCCGCCGGCCTCACGCATCGCGAGCAGGGCGAGCAGCCGGTCCGAGTCGAGCTCCCGGGCGGCGGACTGCCCGGCCTGGGCCGCGCGCAGCGCCTCCCGGGGGCGGCCGGCGTCGCGGGCGAGGAAGGCGCTGTTGCAGAAGACGTGCGCCTCCAGCGCGGCGTCCCCGGCCATCCGCGCGGTGGCCAGCGCCTCGGCGTAGTACGAGCGGGCGTCCGGGAGCCGGTTCGAGTCGTGGGCCAACCAGCCGACCGAGACGGCCAGTTCGCCGGCGCCGGCCTGGAGCCTGCGCTCGGTCTCGGTGGAGTACTCGCACGCGTCGAGCAGGACGTAGGCGGCCCGCAGCGAGCGGCCCGCCTGCTCGAACAGCGCGTCGGCGCCGTGCGCGTCGTCGGCCAACCGGATCTCCCGGACGGCCTGTTCGACGCCCAGCACCTCGGCCGCGCCGACCTTGCGGGGCGGCGGGACGGCCCGGGGCCGGCCGGGCACGAAGCCGTCGCCGGGCGCGAGGCCGTCACCGGGGCCGGGGCGGGGGCCCGGTCCCGGGCGGGTGCCCGCCGTGCGGGGGGCATCGGCCGCGGCGGCCGGGGCGGGCCGGTCGATGCCGATCACGGTGGCCAGCGCGGCAGGGCCGCCGGCCAGGAACGTACGGCGACGCACGTCGTCGTTCTCCTCGTCGGGATGGTGCGGTGCGGCGGACCCCCGGGGCGCCGTCGCGGACCTCGGTGCCGGGGGCCCCTCCGGTGGGGGCGGTTCCGCGTACGGCCAGGCAGCGTACGGGAGTTGGGTGGAGAGCGGAGAGCGGGGGGCGGGCAGCGGCGGGAACGGGGGGTGGAGGAGCGGTGGTGGTCCGGCGTCCGGTCCGGTGTGCGGGTCCGGGTCCGGGCGTTGTCCGGGGAACCGCCCGGGGATGTGCCCGGCGGCGGCGCCGGGCCGGACCCCCTCGCCCTCGACCTCGCTCCCCGTACCGCCGTCCGTCGAGCGGCGCCGGACGGCGGTACGGGGGGCGAAGCCCAGTTCGGTGAGCGACCGTTCCGGCCACATGTGCCGGAACACCCGCTCGTACGCGTAGTTGGGGCAGCGGATCTCGCCGGACTCGACCCGCCCGATGTACCGGGCGTCGCACGAGACGTGCTCGCCGATCTCCCGGGCCGCCCGGCGCACCGTCATGGCGAACTCGCCCGGCGAGCGGTCGCCGCGCAGGGCGCGCATCACGGCGTTGGGCGACGGGCGGTTCGGCTCGGCCGGTGGGGTGGCTGCCATGGTGCGCTCCGTGGTGGTGCGGGGTGGTGGTGCCTGGTCGGGCGGCGGTGGGGCGGTGGGGCGCCCGGCCACGAATGGGTCCGCTGGGGCGTGTCCTGCGGCCCGACGGACCGCCGGGCGAGGCACGACAGTACCCGGAGTCACCGGTCGGCCACAGTGCGTTGGGGGATGATGTGCCACCAATACCGGGCAAACCGGGCGTAGTTGCCGGGATCCGCCATGAAATGCCATGCCTTGCTGTAAGGCGCCCCGTGGCCTCGGGGGCCTGCCCGGCGTTGTCCTGTTACGTGGAAGCCCCGTCCGCCGTCCCTGCCGCACCCCCCGGCGGCAGCCCCAGCGGCACCCCCCACGCCGGGCGGCGCGGCTTCCACCCCGACGAGGTGACAGGAGGGCCGATGCCGGCCACTGGAGTACCGCAGTACCGCCGCCTGGTCGCCGGAGGGATGCCGGCCGCCGCCGCCCCCGCGCTGCTGCCCGAGTCCGCCGACGACCGCGGCCCCGCCCGCCCGCCGTCCGGCGGCGGCCCCTCCCGCCGCCCTCCCGCCGACCGGGACCGCGCCCCGGTCGCCACCCACGACACCGTGACCGTCGCCCTGCGGCACGGCCTGGAGGCGGTCGACATCCTGCGCCTGCGGCGGGCCTGCGGCGCCGTCCTGCAGAGCCGCAACGGCGCCACCGTCTCCTTCCTCGTCCCGGCCGGCACCTCGGCGACCTGGCACCTGCCCGGCAGCTCCTGTACCGCCGGCGCCCAGCTGCCGCCCGCCACCGACCCGCGCTGGGTGATGCCCCCGGCCGGCGCCGACTGCACCGCCCGCCCCACCGACGCCTGGGTCCTCCGCTCAGCGCTCTGCGAGGCCGCCTGCACCCTCACTGCGGGCGGCCTCGGCCCGTTCTGAGGCCGCCGCCGCCGGTCCCTGGGGGCGCCGTCGCCCGTTCCGGGGCCGCTGTCGCCCGGGTCGGGGCCGCCGCCGCCCGGGCCGGGCCGCCGGACCTCTCCGAGCTGCGGCGATAATGGCCGGTATGGGACGAAGCAACCGAGCCGGCCGCACCACGGACCGGGGCCGCGCCGCCGCCGCGGACGACCCGGCCGCCACCGGCCCCGGGGGCCGCACCCACGCGCAGGGGCCGCTCACCCGCGCCGTCGACTCCGGCCTCGCCGAACTCCGCCCCGACCGCGACCGCCCCGCCGCCTGGTCGCTGCTGGTCGACGGCGCGCCGCAGTCGCTGGTCGACCTGGCCGAACCGACCCATCTGGGCTTCGAGTACCAGCGCCGGCTCGGCCACCTGGTCGACCTGGTCGCCCCGCCCGGCCGTCCGCTCACCGTGCTCCACCTCGGCGGCGGCGCCCTCACCCTGGCCCGCTACGTCGCCGCCACCCGCCCGCGCTCGCGCCAGCAGGTCGCCGAGATCGACACCGCGCTCACCGACCTGGTCCGCACCGAACTCCCGCTGGAGCGCGGCTGGCAGGTCAAGGTGCGCGGCGCCGACGCCCGCGCCGTGCTGGAGCGCACCCCCGAGGGCGGCGTGGACCTGGTGATCGCCGACGTCTTCTCCGGCGCCCGGGTGCCCGCGCACTGCACCACCGTCGAGTTCACCGCGCTGGCCGCGCGCGCCCTGGCCCCCGGCGGCTGGTACGCCGCCAACATCGCCGACGGCGCGACGCTGGCGTTCGCCCGCTCCCAGGTGGCCACCCTGGGCGCCGTCTTCCCCGAACTCTGCCTGGTCGCCGACCCCGCGGTGCTGCGCGGCAAGCGGTTCGGCAATCTGATCCTGGCCGCCGCGCACACCCCGCTCCCGCTGGCCGACCTCACCCGCCGGGTGGCCTCCGACGCGGCCCTCGGCCGGGTCGAACACGGCCGCGCCCTGGCCGACTTCGCGGCCGGCGCGGCCCCGGTGACCGATGCCGCCGCCGCGCCGTCCCCGGCCCCGCCCCCGGGCGTCTTCCGGTAGTCGCGGCGGACCCTGGTCGAACGGGCCTTCGCCGCAAGCCCGTTCGGTCGGTCCGGTGGCCGATTCGCCTGGTGCGCCGTCGTCCTGACGCCCAATTGGAAGTCGTGCGGCCGGGCCGCCGAGAATGGGACCGGCGCGGCGCGGAACCGGTCGCGCCGACCCGACCAGGAAGGGCGCACACGTCATGCCGATCCGACCGGCCCGGCCCAGCGAGGCGGCGGCACTCAGTGCCCTGGCCCTGCGATCCAAGGCCCATCTCGGCTACGACGCCGCCTTCATGGCGGCCTGCCGGGCCGAACTCACCCTGGATCCGGACCGCATCGAGGCCGACCGCACGACCGTCGCCGAGGACGGCGGCCGGGTGCTGGGCTTCGTCACCCTCACCGGGGCGCCGCCGGAGGGCGAGATGGACATGCTCTTCGTCGAGCCGGACGCCGTCGGCCGGGGGATCGGCCGCCGCCTGGTGGAGCACCTGTGCGCGGAGGCCGCCGCCCAGGGCTTCACCCGGATCGTGGTCGAGTCCGACCCGCACGCCGAGCCGTTCTACCTGGCCGTGGGCGCCGTCCGGACCGGCACCGTCGCGTCCGGGTCCATTCCCGGCCGGGAACTGCCGGTGCTCACCCTGCACTTGACCGGGACGGCCCCCGGCCGCTGACCGGCGCGGGTGGCGTTCTCCCCGTCCCGCCGAGCGCGCTCAGTGCCCCTTCGGCAGGCCCCGGTGCTTGTACATCGCGGCCCCGGTCAGGGCCAGCCCGGCCGCGATCGGGGCGAGGACGGCGGTCGCGGTGCCCGCGGCGTCGTGCGCGACGGTGACCACGGCCGTCGTGGCCGCGGGCCGGGCGGTCGCCGGGGCCGCGACCGCCGCCGCCGGGGTGTC
>NZ_JAIY01000013.1:218435-219017 GCF_000710405.2 Kitasatospora sp. MBT66
CCGTCGGACCGGCCGGTCCCCGCGCTTCCGCCGGTGCCGGCGGAACCGCCCGCGGGTCCGTCGGCCGACTCGCCCCGGGGCGT
Source organism: Kitasatospora sp. MBT66 (assembly GCF_000710405.2). Lineage (NCBI taxonomy): Bacteria > Bacillati > Actinomycetota > Actinomycetes > Kitasatosporales > Streptomycetaceae > Kitasatospora > Kitasatospora sp. MBT66. The sequence goes on from NZ_JAIY01000013.1 coordinate 218,519, forward strand.
GCGCGCCTCGGCCGGGCGGGCCTGGGCGGGTACGGTGCCGAGCAGTCCGGAGGCGATCGCGAACGCGTCGGGCACGGCGGCCCGTTGCCCCGGCAGCGGGAGGCCGCCGGCCCGGATCCGGTCCTGGAGCGCGCTGTTGACGGCGGCGGTCGCGCCGTTCAGCTCCGGTACGGCGCCGACGGCCGCGGGGACGGTGCTCGCGCTGCCCGGCCCGGGCGCGTCCGTGGGAGCCGGGCCGGTGATCGGGTCGAGCAGTCCGGCGGTGGGGTCCTGTCCCGGCCGCTCGGCCCCGGACGACGGGTCGGGAGCGGGGGAGGGGCCGGGCGCGGCGGCCGGGGCGCGGGGAGCGGGTGCCGCCGTCCGACCGGGGGCGGTCCCGTCCGCGGCGCCGCCGCCCCGGACTCCGCCCGGGTGTCCGGCCGACGGTCCGTCGGCCGGTGTCCCGCCCCCGGGCACTGCCCGGCCGACGGACCGGCTGGCCGGTTCCGGGAGCGCCTCG
>NZ_JAIY01000013.1:219038-221093 GCF_000710405.2 Kitasatospora sp. MBT66
AGCCGGTCCGCCGGCCGCACAGGCGCCGGGGGCACCGAAGCCCCAGAGCTGTGCGAGCAGCGCCCCGCCGGCCGCGACGGCCCGGGGGCCGGGCAGCCACCGCCGGGCCGGGCGCCACCCGGCGGGACGCCACCGGGCGCCGACGGTCCGTCGGGCGGGTTCCGGGCCACTGGTCGCGTGATTGGCTCGCACGTGAATCGAGAACGAGCGGACGGGCCGTGAGGTCACGGCCGCATCGTCACGGACAGTCATCGCGATCCGCCCGCCGTCCCCGCCCGTGCGGTGCTGCCGTTCCGAGGCTCCGGCCCGGCCGTCAGGCGGCGCCGGTGCTCAGGAGTTCGGGCGCAGCGTCCAGATCACCGTCATGACGCCGGTCACGGCGCCGTCGGCGCGGGTGATCTCGACGGTCACCGGGAACTCGGGGCGCTCGCCCTTGTCCAGCTCGGCGACGATCTCGGCGGCCGGACGGCCGAGCACCGCGGTGGCCGTGACGACGCCCATGGCGAGCTTCTTGTAGGCGATCTCGGCGCTCACCGCGAGCGGCACCGCGCGCGAGAGCTGGTCGCCGAACGCGGCCAGGACGATGCAGCCGCTGGCCGACTCGGCGAGGGTGAACATCGCGCCGGCGTGCGGGCCGCCCACGTGGTTGTGGTACTCGGGCTGGTCCGGCAGCCGGAGCACGGCGCGCTCGGGCGAGGTCTCCAGGTACTCCAGCTTGAGGGTCCGCGCCATCGGCACGGTGGAGTCGAGCAGCTGGCCGATCGAAGGTGTCGTCATGGCGGCAACGTTACTAGCCGGTAGCTTTCGGCGGCAGGCCCCTGACCGGGGAAAAAGATGAGACGCGGGCCACGGTGCGACCCGGGTCACACCGCCCCCGGCGCCGCCGCGGATGTGAGGGAACGCGAAAAAGCCCCGGGGGCCGGTCTCTTGACGAAACCGACCCCCGGGGTCATGGGGTGAGTGACGGGACTCGAACCCGCGGCCACCTGGACCACAACCAGGTGCTCTACCAACTGAGCTACACCCACCATCAGTCCGGACCGTTCGCGCTCTTCGGCGTTCCCGTTCCGACAAGAAGAACTCTACAGGATCCGAGAGGGTGCTCGCGCCAGGGTTTCCGTCGCCCGCCGCGGCCGGTGGTCCGGGTGTCCGGAGCACCGACCGGGACGGGTCGCGGCCGGTGGGTCAGCCCGCCGGGGGCTGGAACTTCTCGGCGATCGCGCGCGCGGTGTCGGTGTCCGGGCCGGGCTGGGCGACGAACACCGCCTCGCGGTAGTAGCGCAGTTCGTCGATGCTCTCGCGGATGTCGGCGAGCGCGCGGTGGTTCCCGCCCTTCTGCGGGCTGTTGTAGTACGCCTTCGGGTACCAGCGGCGGGCCAGCTCCTTGATCGAGGAGACGTCCACGATCCGGTAGTGCAGGTGACCCTCCAGGGCCGGCATGTCCCGGCTCAGGAAGCCCCGGTCGGTGGCCACCGAGTTCCCGCACAGCGGCGTGCGCCCGGCCTCCGGCGCGTGCTCGCGCACATAGGCGAGCACCAGCGCCTCCGCCTCGGCCAGGGTGACGCCGTGCTCCAGCTCGTCCAGCAGCCCGGACGAGGTGTGCATCGCCCGCACCACGTCCGGCATGTTCGCCAGCGCCTCCGCCGGCGGGCGGACGATGACGTCCACACCCTCGCCGAGGATGTTCAGCTCGGAGTCCGTCACCAGCGCCGCGACCTCGACCAGGGCGTCCCGGTCGAGGTCGAGGCCTGTCATTTCACAGTCGATCCATACCAAACGGTCATTCACGCCACTCACCCTACGGCGCGATCACGCGCCGCGGGCACCGATGGAGCCGAGCGGGGCGCCGGGGCGTAACCCTCGGAGCCGTGCTCGTCCGGCGTGTGGCCGTCCGTCTCCCGCACCTCGCGGGCCTCCCGGACCTCCCTGGCGTCCCGGCCGGGGTGGCCGCCGGGGTGCGCCGGCCGGCCGTCCCGCGCGGACCGCGCCTCACGGGGCTCCCTGGCCTCGGCCGCGGCGCTCCGACCGCCCTGCGGACGCAGCTGGCCCGCCCGG
>NZ_JAIY01000013.1:221637-241172 GCF_000710405.2 Kitasatospora sp. MBT66
CGACCCGGCGGGGACCTGCGCCGACGCACCGGGCCGACGGGCCCGGTAGCTCGTCCGGTACGCGGCCGGCGAGACCCCGAGCTGACGGCGGAAGTGCCCGCGCAGCGCCACCGGCGAGCGGAAGCCGCAACGACGCGCGACATCGTCCACCGACAGTTCCGAGGTCTCCAGCAGCCGCTGCGCCTGCAGCACCCGCTGGGTGATCAGCCACTGCAGCGGGGCGCTGCCGGTCAGCGTCCGGAACCGCCGGTCGAAGGTCCGCCGGCTCATGTAGGCGCGAGCCGCCAGCACCTCGACGTCGAACTGCTGGTTGAGGTTCTCCAGCGCCCAGGTGACCACCTCGGCCAGCGGGTCGTTGCCGATCTCCTCAGGTAAAGACTGATCGATGTACTGGGCCTGTCCTCCGCCGCTGCGCCGGCTCGGCACCACCAGGCGGCGGGCGAGCGCGTTGGCCGCCTCGGCGCCGTGGTCGCTGCGCACCACGTGCAGGCAGAGGTCGATCCCGGCGGCGGTGCCGGCCGAGGTCAGCACGTCGCCGTCGTCGACGAACAGCTCGCGCGGGTCCACGTGCACCCGCGGGTAGCGCTTGGCCAGGGTCGGCGCGTACATCCAGTGCGTGGTCGCCGGGCGGCCGTCCAGCAGGCCAGCGGCCGCCAGGACGAACGCGCCGGTGCACAGGCCGATGATCCGCGCGCCCTCGTGGTGCGCCTTGCGCAGCGCGGTGATCGCCTCGACCGGCGGCGGCTGGGAGATCGAGCGCCAGGCCGGGACGACGATCGTGCCCGCCCGGGCGAGCGCCTCCAGCCCGTAGGGGGCCGAGAGGGTGAGGCCGCCGGTGGTGGCGAGCGGGCCCTCCTCGCCGGCGCAGACCAGCAGCCGGTACCGGGGCACCCCGGCGTCCTGGCGGTCGACGCCGAAGACCGAGAGCGGGATCGAGCTCTCGAAGATCGGCGCGCCGCCGAAGATCAGGACGGCGACGGTCTCCCGGCGCCGACGGCCGGAGAGCTTGCGTGGGGAGGACGCCATCGCGGGCGTCGAGGAGCCGTTGAGGCCGGCCGAGGCACCGCCGTGGCCGCCGTGGCCGGTGCCGCCGTGTCCGGTCGCGCCGAGGCCGAGCGGCCCGGCGGAGGCCGCCGCGCCCACCATGCCGTGGGCGACCGCGCCGAGGCCCTGTCCGGGCGCTCCCGTGGCGGCGAAGGTCGCGTAGCCGCCCTCCGGGCCGGCGTGGCCGTATCCGTTGCCGGGGTGGCCGCCGCCGCTCTGGTGGGCGCCCGGGTGCCCGTTCTGGTGGCTGCTCTGGTGGGCGGTCTGGTGGGCGGTCTGGTGATTGCCGGAATGGCCGGTAACCGACGCCCCGGTCCGGCCGTCCGGACCCGCTCCGTACCCGCCCCCGTGGCTGACGCCGGATCGACTGACGGGGCGTCCGCCGTGCTCCGGGGTGACCGGGAAGGACGGGGAACCCGCGCCCGACGGTGCGCCCGGACCGGCTGTGGCGCCTGGTGCGGAAGGTGCGCCAGGGGCTGCCGGGGCCGCAGTGGAATAGGAGGGGTACGAGGCGGTGCCGGAGTGACGGGTGTTGGCGGTGGAGGCCTGGGAGCCGGTGCCTCTCGCGGAACGACCCACGATGCCGGCCACGGGCTGGCCGCTGTCAGGACCCGCGTCGCTCCTGCTCACCCTGCTCAAGGCGCTCAAGCCCCCTCGGTGGTGTGGTGTGGTGGTGCGGCACTGCTGGCCAAGATCGAATCTATCGGGTGGACCGTTGCCGTTGTGACAAGTTCACCATCCGACGCTATGTCGACATGGCAATTTGGCGTGATGCATTCGATCACGAAGCGTGGCACCCGTCGACCCTTCTGGGAAGAGGGTCGGTGCAACGGTGGCTGGTTGTCGCGGGACGGGTCCTGGGGCGTCCGGCTCCGACGCACCCGGCCGGTGCGCCTGGGCTGCGGATTTGCCCAAGGGCAGGGGACCCGGGCGAGATTGACCGAAAATCGGCGGTGCACGCAAGGGGCGCACAGCCCCGGAGCATGCGCCGCCCAGGCTTCATTCGGCCAGTGCCGGGGCCGGGAAACGGGAACTGGTGACGTCGCGTCACCGGGCTCCCGCAGAGATCGCCGCCGGCTCGAACCGGCCAACGGCGGCGGCCTCGTGCGGGCGCCGGACCGGCCACGATGTCCGCGCGGAGGCCGGTCTGCGGTGAGGGGCGACCTCGGGTCGGCCAGCCCGTACACGAACAGGCCGTACCGGAACCGGAACTGACGGTGTCGATCCCGGTTCGGCGGGGCGGTCGGAAGGCAGTCGGCGGGCGGGGCCGGGCGGGACCCCGGCCCGGTCGATCGGGGCGTGACCGGTCCGGCCGGCGCCGGCCCGACCCCGGGCTCCCGCCGGACCGGTGGCCGCTTCCGGATCGAACTGCTGACGGAGGGTGAGGTCGTCCGCCCTCGGGCCGACCGGGGCGGCGGATCGGTCGGCCTGTCGGTCGGCGGGTCGGTCGAGCTGTGGGCTCCGGGGTGCCGCCGGGACGCGTGAGGCGCTACCCGGCGCGGGCCGGGCTCGGCTCCGAGGCGTCCGGAGCCGGCGGCGAGGGCGGCGACGCCGGCCGGACGGGGAGCGGGACCGGCGGCGGCGTCGTTCCGGGGCGGCCGTCGGGCCGCCGGGCAAACCCGTCGGACCGGTTTCGGACAGCGGATCCGGCCGCCGCGACGGACGAGGCATCGCCGTCGGCGTGCGCGACAGAAGGCGCATGCCCGCCGTCCAGGGCGGACGGCAAGAACTGCACGCCGTGGTGCGCGCCGCTCTGCGCCGTCGGACCCGGCTCCACGGCAGCCGCGCTCGCGACCGAGCGACTCACGAACGACCGGTTCGCAACCGACGGGCCCACGGCCGGCCGGCTCGCGAACGACCCGCGCCGCCCACCCGTCGCCCCGGCCCGCACCGCCGGCCGGGGCGACGGGGCACCGCGGGCGGCCAGCACCTGCCCGACCGCCTCCGGCAGACCGGCCGCCTTGAGGGTGGGCCGGTAGCCGGGCTCGGCCCAGGGGCGGCCGTGGTGCAGCCAGACGCTCCGCAGCCCGGCCAGCTCGGCACCGGCGATGTCGGCGGGGGCGTGGTCCCCGACCATCCAGGTGTGCGAGGCCCAGTCCCCGGTCGGTGCGACGCCGCACCGCTGCGCCGCGATCTCGAAGATCAGCGGGTCCGGCTTGAGGCAGTCGGCCTCCTCCGAGATCACCCAGCCGTCGACCATCGGCCCGAGGCCGGTCCGCCGGATCTTCTCCAACTGGGCCCCGGTGCCGCCGTTGCTGACGATGCCCAGCGTCCACCCGGCGGCGCGCGCGACCCGGAGCGCGTCGAGATTGCGCGCCGGGCAGTGGATGTGGGCGTTGATACCGCGCCGGTAGTGCGCGAGCAGCCGGTCGAGCGACTCGTCCAGGCCGTAGCGGCGGCGGGCGGCGGACAGTACGGTGCTGCGCGGCACGTAGCCGCCGCCGTCGATGGTGGCGAGCCACTCGACGTCGGCGGGCGGCAGGGCCCGTTCGAGCAGGAAATCCTGAGCCCAGGCCCGGAATGCGGCGTCCCTGGGGAGCAGCGTGTTGTCGAGGTCGAGCAGGAGCAGGGGCATGTCGAGCATGGTGCCAGCGGCCGCGCCTATGCATCTGGCAAATGCCCGGCGCCGTCGCGAACCCGTACGTATTGGCTGAAACGGGTGCCGGGACCGTTCGGCTCCGCACGGTCCCGAGCGTCGGCGTGCGGCCCGCGCCGCCTCACTGCCCGGTGACGGGCCCGCAACGGATCGTCATCGATCCATGACAGTCCGGTCACGGTGTCCCGGAGTCCTGTTGCGCCACCCGGTCCGCTCAGTCAAGCTCCAGGGAACCTCCTTCGCCGGAGGGGCGTTCTCGCGCTCGGGCAAGGGGCGCACGGCCGTCGGCACGCGCATCCCTCGTTCGCGGGAAGAGTGTCGCCCCGAGGCCGCGTGGGTGGGCGGTACGCCCCGCCCGACGTACTCTGAAAGGAACAGGTCACAAACGGTGGTGCTCGGTGCAGACCGACGACTTCCCGTGGGCGGGCCTGCCGCTCGGGCAGCGTTGTCCTCTCCTGTCGGCCCATCTCCTTCGAAGAGCCTTGTGCCATGGCTGGTTCTGAGCACTCCCGACCGGGGGAACCGGGCGCGGACGCCCGGAGCGGTGGTTTCGCCCGACCCCTTCGCAACCTCGCGCGCCGCGGCCGCTCCGCTTCCGGCTCCCGCCAGCGGCGGGACGCTCGGCGGTCCGGCCCCCAGGAGCCCTCGGTGACCGGCCGGCCGGGACCGGGCGCCGACCGCCCGGACACCGCTGGCCTGCCCGGCGCGGCCGGAGAGGCCGCCGTCCGGGAGGCGCCCGCCAAGGCCTGCGACCCCGCCTTCCAGCACGGTGTAGTGGTGGGCTTCGACGGCTCGCTGTCCAGCGAGCGCGCCCTCGCCTACGCGGTGGGCATGGCCCGCCGCTCGCAGTGCGGGCTGGTGATCGTGCACGTCGCCAACCGGCTGCCCGCCACCGTGTGGGCCGGCTGCGAACCGCCGGTCTTCGTGGACCTCCCCGACCACCGGACGGAGGTGCTCGGCCTGGAGCTCGCCTGCGCGGACTTCCTCTCCGGAGTGCCCTGGATCCTGGTCGAGCGGGGTGGCGACATCTGCCACGAGATCGAGGAGGTCGGCCGGGAGTTCGCCGCCGACGCGATCGTGGTCGGCACCACGCACGGCCTGCTCGGCAAGATCTTCGGCTCGGTCTCCGGCCGCCTCGCCCGCCGCGCCAACCGCCCGGTGATCGTGATCCCCTGAGGTCCGAGGTGCCGCTCCTGGGCCGCGGCGTCGTGGGCGGCCGCCGCACCGGTTGACGAACCAGGCCGAGTACCGGCCGACCGTCATGACCCTCAGGGCGCTCAGGTCTTCGGCGCGCCGATGGTCTGCGGTGGTGAACAGCCGCTTGTGCGAACGCCGTTGGGCACGGCCGACTGCTCGGTCGCCATCCCGGCTTGCAGCAGCCCGCAGCGGCCCGAGATCCGGGTCGGTCGACGCCCTGCCGGCTCCGGGGGTGCTGACCGCAGCCCTGTCGGTGCGGCGGTGGTGACTCCTTCCTCTCTCCGGGCGCCCCGCTGGGCGCCCTCTCGACCGTGGTGCCCGCCCTCCGCGTCGTCCCCGGCGGACGACGCGGAGGGCCGGACAGGGACCTGCCGCAGCCTCAGGAGACGCCGAGCTCCCGCGCGATGAGCATGCGCTGCACCTCCGAGGTGCCCTCGCCGATCTCCAGGATCTTGCAGTCCCGCCAGAAGCGGGCGACGGGGAATTCGTTCATGAAGCCGTACCCGCCGTGGATCTGGGTCGCCTCGCGGGCGTTGTCGACGGCGGCCTCCGACGAGTACAGCTTGGCGATCGCGGCCTCCTTCTTGAACGGTTCCGAGTGCAGCAGCCGGGACGCGGCGTCCCGCCAGGCGAGGCGGGAGGTGTGGGCGCGCATCTCCATGTCGGCGAGCTTGAACTGGATGGCCTGGTTGGCGCCGATGGGCCGGCCGAAGGCGCGGCGGGTACCGGCGTAGAGGACGGACTGGTCGACGCAGCCCTGGGCCAGGCCGGTGGCCAGGGCGGCGATCGCGATACGGCCCTCGTCGAGGATCCGCAGGAACTGGGCGTAGCCGCGACCTCGCTCGCCCAGCAGGTTGGCCGCGGGAACGCGGCAGTCGGTAAAGGACAGTTCGCGGGTGTCGGATGCGTTCCATCCGACCTTCGAGTACTTCTTCGACACCTGGAACCCGGGAGTCCCGGTGGGCACGATGATGGAGGAGATTTCGCGCCGGGGCGAGGAGAATTCGCCCTCTTCACTCGAACGAGCGAGCGGTTCGGTGAGCGCGGTGACGGTGACCAGACCCGTGATGTCGGTGCCGGAGTTGGTGATGAAGCACTTGGTGCCGTTGATCACCCACTCGTCGGTGGCCTCGTCGTAGCGGGCGGTGGTGCGGGTCGCCCCGGCGTCGGAGCCGCCCTCGGGCTCGGTCAGGCCGAACGCGCCGAGCAGCTCGCCGGAGGTCAGCCGGGGCAGCCACTCCCGCTTCTGCTCCTCGGTGCCGAAGCGGAAGATCGGCATCGCGCCGAGCGAGACCGCCGCCTCCAGGGTGATCGCGACCGAGGAGTCGACCCGGGCCAGCTCCTCCAGCACCAGGCAGAGCGCGAAGTAGTCGCCGCCCATGCCGCCGTACTCCTCCGGGAACGGCAGGCCGAACAGGCCCATCCGCCCCATCTCCCGCACGATCTCGTAGGGGAACTCGCCCCGCTCGTAGTAGTCGCCGATCTTCGGCGCGACCACGTCCTGGGCGAATTCGGCCACGGTGCGCCGCAGTTCCTCGTACTCGGTGTTCAACCGGTGGTCGAGCATGGTGATCCTCCTGGGGCCCCGCCGGGGTGGGCGCGGGCGTGGTCGGGGCGACCGCCGTCCGTGCGGGTGTGACGGACGGCCGGCAGTGCGAAGAGCGGACGAACGGGGGTGGACCGGTCGGCGGTCGAACGGCCGGGTCCACCGGTGCGTCGGCCGGGCGGGCAGTCGCCCGGCCGACGGGCGGGACGGTCGGTGCGGTCGGTGCGGGGTCAGTCCGAGGCGCCGGCCTCGGCGGCGTCGAGCAGAGCCTGCACCGTGCGGGACGGGCTCGGGCGGCCGAGCCGGCGCGCCATCCAGCCGCTGGTGGCGACCAGGGCGCGCAGGTCGACGCCGGTCCGGATGCCGAGGCCGTGCAGCATCCACACCAGGTCCTCGGTGGCCAGGTTGCCGGTGGCGCTCTTGGCGTAGGGGCAGCCGCCCAGCCCGCCGGCGGACGCGTCCACGGTGGTGACCCCGGCGCGCAGCGCGGTCAGGGTGTTGCTGAGCGCCTGGCCGTAGGTGTCGTGGAAGTGCACCGCCAGCCGGTCGACCGGCACGCCCGCCGCCGCGAACCCGTCGAGCAGGTCGGTGACCTGGCCCGGGGTGGCCACGCCGATGGTGTCGCCGAGGCTCAGCTCGGCGCAGCCCATCTCCAGCAGCCGCAGACCGGACCGGACCACCTGGGCGACCGGGACCGGACCCTCCCAGGGGTCGCCGAAGCACATCGACAGGTAGCCGCGGACCGGGACAGCGGCCGCCGCGGCCCGCTCCACCACGGGGCGGAACATCGCCATCGCCTCGTCCGCCGAGCGGTTGAGGTTGCGGCGGGCGAAGGTCTCGGTGGCGCTGGCGAACACCGCGACATCGGTGGCGTGGTGGGCCAGCGCGCGGTCGAGCCCGCGCTCGTTGGGTACCAGCACCGGCAGCCGCAGCCCGGGGTGGCGGTCCGGGAGGCCGGCCAGCCGGGGCATCAGCTCCTCGGCGTCGGCGAGCTGGGGCACCCATTTCGGGTGGACGAAGCTGGTGGCCTCGACGGTGCGCAGCCCGGCGGCGGCCAGCCGGTCGATGAACTCGGCCTTGACCCCGACCGGGACGAGGGCGCTCTCGTTCTGCAGTCCGTCGCGCGGACCGACCTCGTGGATCCGGACCTCCTCGGGCAGGCCGGGGGCGCGGACCGGGGCGGGCAGGCCCAGGTCGAGGGCGTCGGGTTCGCGCGCGGGGCCGGCGCCTCTCGGCGCGGTGGCGGTCACGACCGCACCGCCGGGACGGGCCCGTCGGCCGCCGGGCCGGACTCGGCCGCGGCCTCCGCGGGGGTGACGACGACCAGCAGCTCCTCCATCGCGACGGTGGCGCCGGCGGCGGCCCGGAGCTCGCTCACCGTGCCGTCGTGCGGGGCCGAGATCACGTGCTCCATCTTCATGGCCTCCAGGACGAGCAGGGGCTGGCCCTTGCGGACCGACTCCCCGGCGGTGGTCTTGACGACCGTGACGGTGCCCGGCATCGGCGCGGTCAGGGCGCCGTGGTGGGCGGCGCCGTCGGCGGCGCCCTCGCCGACCGGGTCGTGGCGGTGCACCGGCCACGCGTCGCCGTCGACGCCCAGCCAGGTCACCGGTCCGGCGGCCGCGGCGGTGCGGTCCTCGGCGAGGGCGAAGCCCGTCCGCAGGCCGTCGACGGTCAGCCGGAGGCCGTCGTCGGAGCGGTCGGCCCGGGCCCGCCGGACCGGTCCGGAGCCGAGCCTGATCTCGACCTCGGCGGCGGCCCCGGACGGATTGTCGGTGGCCTCCGCTACGTTGCTCGCAGTGATCGGACGGATGCTCACCGACACCGGGTCCTGGCCGGGGACGCGGAGCCGGTGGGTGGTCCAGGCGGGGTCGCCGCCGAGGCGCCAGCCGGAGGGAAGGGAGAACGGGTCGGTCCAGCCGTCGGCGTCGGCGGCGGGGGTGAGGTCCAGGTGCCGCGCGAGCGCGGCCGCGTAGTAGAGGAGGTGGGCCGGTGCCGGTTCCTCCGGCGGCAGGGAGCCGGCGGGCTCGGGGCTCGTCGCCGGGTCCGCGGCCGCGGTGGCCGGGGAGTACGGCGAGGCGAGCAGTCCGGGATCGCGCTGCGCCGTCTGCTCGACCAGGCCGGTGTCGAGTCGTCCCGCGGCGACCTCGGGGTGTGCGAGGAGCCGTCGCAGGAAGCCGGTGTTGGTGGTGACGCCGAGGATCCGGGTGTCCGCGAGGGCGGCGCGCAGGCGCCGCAGCGCGGTCGGGCGGTCGGGCCCGTAGGCGATGACCTTGGCGAGCATGGGGTCGTAGGAGCTGGTGATCACAGTCCCGGGGGCGACCCCGGAGTCCACCCGGATGCCTTCGCCCCGCGGTTCGTCGAGGAGCAGGATGCGTCCGCCGGTGGGCAGGAAGTCCCGTTCCGGGTCCTCGGCGCAGATCCGGGCCTCGATGGCGTGGCCCTGGAAGGAGATGTCGGACTGGGTGAAGGTGAGGGGTTCGCCGGCGGCGACCCGCAGCTGCCACTCGACCAGGTCGAGCCGCCCCGAGCCGGCCACGGCGACGGCGAGTTCGGTGACGGGGTGTTCCACCTGGAGACGGGTGTTCATCTCCATGAAGAAGAAGTCCCGCACGCCCTCCGTGGGGGTGGGGGAGTCCGGGTCGATGCCGGGGACGATGAACTCCACGGTGCCGGCGCCGGTGTAACCGCAGGACTCGGCGGCCCGGACGGCCGCGGCGCCCATGGCGGCGCGGGTCTCGGCATTGAGCAGGACGGAGGGAGCCTCTTCGATCAGCTTCTGGTGGCGGCGCTGCAGGCTGCACTCGCGCTCGCCGAGGTGGACGGTGGTGCCGTGGGCGTCGGCCAGCACCTGCACCTCGATGTGGCGCGGCCGGTCGACCCAGCGCTCCAGCAGCAGGGTGTCGTCGCCGAAGGCGGTACGGGCGACGCGCCGGGCGGCGGCGATCTCGGTCGGCAGCTCGGCCGGGTCGCGGACCAGGCGCATGCCCTTGCCGCCGCCGCCGGCGGAGGGCTTGAGCAGTACGGGGTAGCCGATCACGTCGGCCGCCGCGAGGAGGTCCTCGTCGGTGGGCGCGGCGGCCTGGCTGCCCGGGACCACCGGGACGCCGGCGGTCCGCACGGCCTCCTTGGCGTTGATCTTGTCACCCATCAGCTCGACCGCGGCGGGAGGAGGACCGATGAAGACGAGGCCGGCGTCGGCGCAGGCGCGGGCGAAGGAGGCGTTCTCGGCGAGGAAGCCGTAGCCGGGGTGGACGGCCTGGGCGCCGGTCCGGCGGGCGGCGGCGAGGATCTGGTCGGTCCGCAGGTAGGTCTCGGCGGCGGAGCTGTCGCTGCGGTCGGCCGGGCCGAGCCGGACCGCGACGTCGGCCTCGCGGACGTGCGGCGCGTCGGCGTCGGCGTCGCTGAACACGGCGACCGAGCGCACGCCGAGCCGCCGCAGGGTGCGGATCACCCGGACGGCGATCTCACCGCGGTTGGCGACCAGAACTGTGTCGAACATGGGAGGCGTTCCTCCGGGTCGAGGGGGCCGTACGAAGGAGGTGGCGGGACACCGGGTGGGTGCCGGGCACCGGGGAGGGCGGCGGATCGGGTGGGCCGCCGCCCCGGGCGGAGCGCTACATGCGGAAGACGCCGAACGGGCCGGGCGCCGGGAGCGGGGCGTTGGCGCAGGCGGTGAGGGCGAGGCCGAGGACGGTCCGGGTGTCCATCGGGTCGATCACGCCGTCGTCCCAGAGCCGGGCGCTGGCGTAGTAGGCGTTGCCCTGGCGCTCGTACTGCTCGCGGACGGGGCGCTTGAACTCCTCCTCCGCCTCGGTGGCCCACTCCTCGCCCTGGGCCTCCAGCTGGTCGCGGCGGACGGTGGCCAGCACCGACGCGGCCTGCTCGCCGCCCATCACCGAGATCTTGGCGTTCGGCCACATCCACAGGAAGCGGGGTGAGTAGGCCCGGCCGCACATCGAGTAGTTGCCGGCCCCGTAGGAGCCGCCGATGACCACCGTCAGCTTCGGGACGCGGGTGCAGGCGACGGCGTTGACCATCTTGGCGCCGTGCTTGGCGATGCCGCCCGCCTCGTACTGCCGGCCGACCATGAAGCCGGTGATGTTCTGCAGGAAGAGGAGGGGGATGCCGCGCTGGTCGCACAGCTCGATGAAGTGGGCGCCCTTGAGGGCCGACTCGGCGAACAGCACGCCGTTGTTGGCGACGATGCCGACCGGGTGGCCGTGGATCCGGGCGAAGCCGGTCACCAGGGTCGCGCCGTACTCGGCCTTGAACTCGGCGAACCGGCTGCCGTCGACCAGCCGGGCGATCACCTCGCGCACGTCGTAGGGCGTGCGCGGGTCGACCGGGACGGCCCCGTACAGGCCGGCCGGGTCGACGGCCGGCGGCTCGGCCGGGGCGAGCGGCCACGGGCGGGCGGCGCGCGGGCCGAGCCCGGCGACGATGGTGCGGACGATGGAGAGGGCGTGGGCGTCGTCCTCGGCCAGGTGGTCCGTGACGCCGGAGGTCCGGGAGTGCAGATCGCCGCCGCCCAGCTCCTCGGCGGTCACCACCTCGCCGGTCGCCGCCTTCACCAGCGGCGGTCCGCCGAGGAAGATCGTGCCCTGGTTGCGGACGATGACGGCCTGGTCGCTCATCGCCGGGACGTACGCGCCGCCGGCCGTGCAGGAGCCCAGCACGGCGGCGATCTGCGGGATGCCCGCGGCGGAGAGGCGAGCCTGGTTGTAGAAGATCCGGCCGAAGTGGTCGCGGTCCGGGAAGACCTCGTCCTGCATCGGGAGGAAGGCACCGCCGGAGTCGACCAGGTAGACGCAGGGGAGGCGGTTCTCCAGCGCGACCTCCTGGGCGCGCAGGTGCTTCTTGACCGTCATCGGGTAGTAGGTGCCGCCCTTGACGGTGGCGTCGTTGGCGACCACCACCACCTCGCGCCCGGCGACCCGGCCGATCCCGGCGATCACCCCGGCGGCCGGGGCGGCGCCGTCGTACATCCCGTCGGCCGCCAGCGGGGCGAGTTCGAGGAAGGGGGAGGCCGGGTCGAGCAGGGTGTCCACCCGGTCGCGGGGGAGCAGTTTGCCCCGCGCGGTGTGGCGGGCGCGGGCCTTGGCGCCGCCCCCGAGCGCGGCCGTGCCGAGCTTCTCGCGGAGTTCGGCGACCAGGGCCCGGTGGGCGTCGGTGTTCGTCCGGAACGCCTCGGACCCGGGGTCGGCGGCGGTGTCGAGCCGGGGCGCCGGTGCGTCCGCGCCCGGTGCGCCGCGGCCGTGGGCCGCGCCGCCCGCCGGGGTGCCGGCCGCCGCGCTGCCATTGATGCCGGTGGGTGCGCCGACAGTGGAGATGACCATCCCAAGAGCTCCCTTGCCCTCGGCGGCAGGTGGGCCGACAGGGCCGGTGAGCCCGCGACCCCCACACGTTAATGAACGTTAACTTCCGTCGCCCAGGTTAACCACCGATAACGCGACTGTCTACGATGGTCGGCATGCCGAACGTCCCATCCGCCTCCGGGCTCGCACGCCGCGACCAGATCCGCAGGGAGGCCGCCCGACTGTTCGCGGCCCGGGGCTTCCTCGGCGTGGGCGTCGACGAGATCGGCAAGGCCGTCGGCATCAGCGGCCCCGGCCTCTACCGGCACTTCGCCGGCAAGGACGCGATGCTCGCCGACCTGCTGGTCGGCATCAGCGAGCGACTGCTGGAGGAGGGGCGCCGCCGGGCGGGCGGCAGCGAGGGCCCGGCCGCCGCCCTGGACGCGCTGATCGGCGGCCACGTCGACTTCGCGCTCGACGACCGCGACCTGATCACGCTGCACGACCGGGAACTGCTCAACCTCCGCGACGAGGACCGCAGGACCGTCCGCCGCCTCCAGCGCGCCTACGTGGAGCTCTGGGTGGAGGTGGTCCGCCAGGCCTGTCCGCCGCTCGCCGCCCCCACCGCCGAGCCGGTCGCCCGGGCGGCCGTGCACGCCGTCTTCGGGCTGATCAACTCGACTCCGCACAGCCACGGCCCGAACCCCGCCCAGGGGGACGAGCGCGTCGGGCTCACCCGCGACGCGATGGCCGCCCTGCTGCACGACCTCGCCCACGGCGCGTTCTCGGCGGCCGCCGACTCCGTCGCCGCCCGCAGCGGCCTCGGCAATCCGGCCCCCGCCGACGCCGCCGCCGACCCCACCGCCGACACCGCCGACGCCGCACGGGCCTGACCGGCCGGCCCGGCCGCCCCGCCCGCCCCTCGGGGCCGTTGCTCCATTCGGGGGCAGGCCGGGTCGGACGTCCGGCCTAGGACCAAGGGCGGTCCGCCCCCTGCGTCGGTGGACGGTGGGCGGCGCCCGCTCCATCGGCGACCCTGGTAACGAGCGCCGGTCCGGCCCGGCGGGAATCACCGCAGGCCGCAGGCTGTTGGCCCGTCCGTCGGGCCGGGACCCCCGGCGCGTCCTGGCCTGAAAATCCATGGCGGTCACCCGACGGAATGGTTAGCATCCCTAAATATGCCTGAGACTCACGGATCTACGGTGGAGCTTTCCCCGAGCGGCACCCGAACCGGCACCCCGGGCGCGGACGGCGCCACGAACGACGCGGGCACCTCGCCGGACAGGCCCGGGGCCGGGCGTGCCCGGGCGGACCGGAAGCACGGACCGTCCACGACCGCCCCCGACGACTCCGGCGCGCCGGTCGGCGCCGACGACCCCGAGGGCGCGGGCTGGCTCCGACGGCTGCTCGGCTACTGCTGGCGCTCCCGACGCGCGGTGCTGCTCGCCTTCGGCGCCTCGCTGCTCGGCATGGCCGTCACCGCCCTGGTGCCCCTGGTCACCAAGCTGATCATCGACGACGTCATCACCGCGCACTCCCGGCCGCTGGCCCCGTGGGCCGTCGTCCTGCTGCTGGCCGCCGCCGTCGTGTTCGGCTGCACCCAGGTCCGCCGCTACTACGGCGGACAGCTGGCCGTCGACGTCCAGCACGACCTGCGCGCGGACCTCTTCCGCTCGCTCGGCAGACTCGACGGCCACCGCCAGGACCGGCTCGACACCGGACAGGTGGTCGGCCGCGCGACCTCCGACCTCCAACTGGTCAACGGGCTGCTCTCGATGCTGCCCATGATGACCGGCTACCTGCTCATGTTCGTCATGTCGCTCGGCGTGATGCTCTGGCTCTCGCCGCCGCTCACCCTGGTCGCGCTGGTGATGGCCCCGGTGCTGTGGTGGATCTCGACGCTCAGCCGCAAGCGGCTGTTCCCCTCCACCTGGGCCGCCCAGCAGGAGGCCGCGGCCGTCGCCGGGGTCGTGGACGGCGCGATCGGCGGCGTGCGGGTGGTCAAGGGCTTCGGCCAGGAGGGGCAGGAGCTGGACAAGCTGGAGACGGCCTCGCGCAACCTCTTCGCCGCCCGGCTGCGCTCGATCCGGCTCAACAGCCGCTACAACCCCGCCATGCAGGCCGTTCCGGCGCTCGCCCAGGTGGCGGTGCTGGCCTTCGGCGGCTGGCTGGCGGTCGAGGGGCAGGTCTCGCTCGGCACCTTCGTCGCCTTCTCCACCTACGTCGCGCAGATGACCGGCCCGGTCCGGATGCTGACCATGGTCATCACGGTCGGCCAGCAGGCCCGGGCCGGTGTGGAGCGGGTGCTCCAGCTGATCGACGAGCGGCCGCTGGTCCGGGAACGCCCGGACGCGGTCGTCCTCGACCTGGCCGCGGAACCGGCCGCCGGCACCGCCGCACCCGACGCCACCACGCCCGCCGGTCCGGACGCCACCACGCCCGCCCGTCCGGACGCCACCACGCCCGCGGGCCCGGACGCCACCACGCCCGCGAACCCGCGCGTCGTCGGACCGCTCACCACCGAAGTGGCGCTGGAGTTCGACCGGGTCGAGTTCCGCTACGACCCCGAGCACCCGGCCCCGGTCCTGCACGGCCTCAGCCTCCGCCTCGCCCCCGGCGAGACCCTCGCCCTGGTCGGCTCCTCCGGTTCGGGCAAGTCCACCGTCGCGCAGCTGGTGCCCCGGTTCTACGACCCGGCGGACGGCGCCGTCCGCCTCTACGGCCACGACCTGCGCGACCTGACCCTCGACTCGGTCCGGTCGGCCGTCGGCATCGTGCCCGAGGAGAGCTTCCTCTTCTCCGAGACCGTCCGCACCAACATCGCCTACGGCCGCCCGGACGCCACCGACGAGCAGGTCGTCGCGGCCGCCCGCGCCGCCCAGGCCGACGAGTTCGTCCGGGCGCTGCCCGACGGCTACGAGACCAAGGTCGGCGAACAGGGCCTCACCCTGTCCGGGGGCCAGCGCCAGCGCATCGCCCTGGCCCGGGCGATCCTCACCGACCCCCGGATCCTGCTGCTCGACGACGCCACCTCGGCCGTGGACCCGCAGATCGAGGCCGAGATCCACGACGCGCTGCGCTCGGTGATGGCCGGCCGCACCACCCTGCTGATCGCCCACCGCCGCTCCACCCTCCAGCTGGCCGACCGGATCGCCGTCCTGGACCACGGCCGCCTGCTCGACATCGGCACGCACGAGGAACTCGACGCCCGATGTCCCCGCTACCGGGCCCTGATCACCGACCCCGAGGCGGGCCGGACCACCCCCGCCGCACCCCCGGCGGCACCCGAAGCGGCCGAGCCGCCCACAACCGCCGCCGCAGAGCCCGCCGCCGCGCAACCCACCCAGGACACCGGCGCCACCGCCGGCACCGACCCGGGCACCCCCACCCCCGCCATGCCCACCCCGGCCCTGGCCAAGGCCGCCCGCACCGCCGCACCCGAACTGCTCGCCCGGGTCGCCGCCCTCCCGCCGGCCACCGACCACCCGGAGATCCCCCGCGCCGAGGCCGAGCGGGGAGACCCCGACTTCAGCCTCCGCCGCCTGCTGCGCCCCTTCCGGCTCCCGCTCGCCCTGGCGCTGCTCCTGGTCGCCCTGGACGCGGGCGCCGGCCTGGTGCTGCCGATCCTGATCCGGCACGGCATCGACGACGGCGTCAGCAAGGGCGTCATGACCGGGGTCGCCGTCGCCTCGCTCGCCGCCCTGGTGATCGTCCTGCTGGACTGGCTGGTGCAGGGCGCCGAGAACCGGGTCAGCGGCCGCACCGGCGAGCGGGTGCTCTACTCGCTCCGGCTCAAGATCTTCGCCCACCTCAACCGGCTCGGCCTCGACTACTACGAGCGTGAACTCTCCGGCCGGATCATGACCCGGATGACCACCGACCTGGACTCGCTCACCTCGTTCCTGCAGACCGGCGTGGTCACGGCGGTGGTCAGCCTGCTGACCTTCCTCGGCATCTTCGCCGCCCTGCTGGTGATCGACGCCGGACTCGCCCTGGCGGTCTTCGCGGTGCTGCCGCTGCTGGCGGTCGCGACCCTGGTGTTCCGCCGGAAGTCCAAGGCCCAGTACGAGATCTCCCGGGACCTCATCAGCACGGTCAACGCGGACCTCCAGGAGAACGTGGCCGGCATGCGGATCGTCCAGGCTTTCCGCCGGCTGGACGCCAACACGGACCGCTTCGTCGCCCGGGGCATCGCCTACCGGGACGCCCGGGTCCGGGCGCAGCTCTACATCTCGCTGTACTTCCCGTTCGTGCAGTTCCTCTCCAGCGTGGCCGCCGCGCTGGTGCTGATCATGGGTGCCTCGCGGGTGGACGCCGGGACGCTCACCGTCGGCGCGCTGGTCGCCTACCTGCTCTACATCGACCTGTTCTTCGCGCCGGTCAACCAGCTCTCCCAGGTGTTCGACGGCTACCAGCAGGCGGCGGTCGGCCTCGGCCGGATCCGCGAGCTGCTGCGCACCCCGACCAGCACCGCGCAGGCGGCCGACCCGGTGCCCGTCCCGGCCGGGCTCTGCGGCGAGATCGAGTTCGACCGCGTCGGCTTCGCCTACAACGGCGGCGCGGACGGCGCCCCGGCCGTCCTCACCGACATCAGCCTGCGGATCCCGGCCGGGCAGACGGTGGCGCTGGTCGGCGAGACGGGGGCCGGCAAGTCGACCCTGGTCAAGCTGGTCGCCCGGTTCTACGACGCGACGTCCGGCACCGTCCGGGTCGACGGCGTCGACCTGACCCGCTACGACCTCGCCGAGTACCGGCACCGGCTCGGGGTGGTGCCGCAGGAGGCCTACCTGTTCGCCGGGACGGTGCGCGAGGCCATCGCGTACGGCCGCCCGGGCGCCTCGCCGGAGGAGGTGGAGGCGGCGGCCCGTGCCGTCGGCGCGCACGACATGATCCTCCGGCTGTCCGGCGGCTACGAGCACGAGGTCGCCGGCCGGGGGCGGAACCTCTCGGCGGGTCAGCGCCAGCTGATCGCGCTGGCCCGGGCCGAACTGGTCGATCCGGACATCCTGCTGCTGGACGAGGCCACCGCGGCGCTCGACCTGGCCACCGAGGCGGCGGTCAACCACGCCGCGGACCGGCTCAGCGGCGGACGCACCACCCTGGTCATCGCGCACCGGCTGACCACCGCCGAGCGCGCGGACCGGGTGGTCGTGCTGGACCACGGCCGGGTGATCGAGGACGGCACGCACAAGGAACTGCTGGCCCGGGGTGGGGCGTACACCCGGCTCTGGCAGGCCTTCGTGGCGGAGGGGCACCACCGGTCCGCCACGGCGTCCGCCCCTGTCCCGGACGTGATCGCCGGAGCGTGAACGGCCGGGGCGTGAGCGGCCGGGGCGGGGCGGGCGGTCCTCACGACCGCCCGCCCCGCCCCGAACGCACCCCAACCACCTTCCCCGGCCACCCGCCCCCGGTCGTTCACGCCGCGAGCAGCGCGATCAGCAGCCTCGAAGGATCGATCCCCCGGGGCAGCTCGCTCACCTGCCCGTCACCGACCTCGACCACCCGCCAGCCGGAGCCGTCCGCCCGCTCGGCCAGGTCGGTGGTGACGAACCGGCAGCCGAGCGTCCGCACCGGCGGCCGCACCCCGGACAGGTCGGGGGCGGACGGGCAGCCGGGCAGGTCCGGATGCGGTCCGACCAGCACCGGTTCGCCGTCCAGCCACCACACCCGCGACTCCACGGCCCGCCGTCGCCCGCCCCGGCCGTCGTCCGGCAGCCCGGGGTCCTGGGCCCGGAGCCGCCCGGAACCACCGGACGGCGCGTCGTCGGCGTCCCACACCACCCGGGTGAACTCCTCGAACCGCCGCAGCACCACGCCCCCGGCCAGGTAGGGGCCCTGCAGTTCCACGAACCGGGCGACCACCCGGGCCACGGCCGGAAGGTCCGCCAGCTCCGGGACGAAGCAGGCCTCGCCCCACTCGTCCTTGCGGGACTTCACGTAGTCCTTGACGATCGCCGGTCCCCGCCCGCCGAGCCGGGCGACGGCCGCCGCCAGCCGCTCCGGACCGGGCGGCGCGATCCCGGCCCCGTCCCCACCGCCGCTCCCGTCCGCACCGCTGCTCCCGTCCGCGCCATCGCTCGCCTCCCCACCGCCGCCCGCCGCTCCGCTGCCGCTGCCGGCCCCCGCCAGCGGCAGCCAGACGCTCTGCGGCGTCGCCCCCTCGAACACCCCGTACCAGCCCGGCAGTTCGTGTGCCGAGGCATACCCGGGCGGGCTGGTCAGCAGATGCCCGCCGCGTTCGGCCAAGGCGGCGGCGAAGGCCGCGTAGCGGTCCGAGGGGAGCATCCACCCCCGGTACCAGAACGGTCCGCGGCCCGCCGGGACCCGGTCGACGGCCGCGCGGGCGTCACCGGCGAGCAGCGCGTCGTGGTCGACCAGGTGGTGCTCGCCGCCCAGGTCCCGCAGCAGCCGGGCCTCCCGGACGAACTGGGGATCGATCCGGCGCGGGTCCAGCGGATGGGAGGGGAGGAGGAACGCGGGTGCGGGCATGGGCGTCAGGGTACGGCCAGGGGCAGCCCGTCGAGCCGTCAAAACCCCGACGCCACCGGCCCTGACCGGCCCTGACCAGCCCTGACCGGCCCGGCCGGGCCGTCGTCGCCACCGGCCGCCGCCACCGGCCGGGAGGGCGGCGGAATCCGTTCGACGGCCGCAGCGCACCGCTGGCAGAGTGACCCGATGCGAAACCTGTGGCGAAACGCGCGAAGGACCCCACGCCGGGCCGCCAGGACGGTCGTCCTGGACGAGCACGGCTCCGTCTTCCTCCTGCGTTCGGACAACAGCGAGGTCGGCGTGCACTGGACCATGCCGGGCGGCGGCATCGAGGCCGACGAGACGCCGTGGGCGGGGGCGCGCCGCGAACTCTGGGAGGAGACCGGCTGGTCGGACCTCGAACCCGGTCCGCTGCTCTGCACCTGGGAACACGACTTCACCTGGCACGGCACGCCGGTCCGTCAGCACGAGCACATCTACCTCACCGACGGCCCGCACCGGGGCCCGGTCGGCGACGTCAGCGCGGTGCACGCCGCCGACCGGATCCTCGACTGGCGCTGGTGGACCCCGGCGGACCTCGCGGACGAGAACGCGGACGCCCTCTGGCCGCCCCGGCTGCCGGAGCTGCTGGCCGAGGTGCGGGAGGGCTGGCTCACCGAGCGGCGCGAACCCCGGCCCGTCGATCTCGGCTACATCCCGAACGGTGGGTCCGTCCGCTCCTGAGCGGCGGTCCCGTCGGCCCCGAACGCCTGGAGCGGGCGCCGCCGGCCGCGTCGGCCCGGCCGCCCGGGCGGGCCGACCCGCCAGTCCCGGAGCTCCAGCTCCCGGTCGTGCAGGGCGCCGGGGTTGATCACGACGGAGAGCCGCGCCTCCGTGAGCTGTTCGAAGGCGAGGCCGGTGGCGCTCAGCAGCAGCTCGGTCGGTACCGAGACGGCGATCGCGGGCCGCCAGGCGGGCAGCACGACCAGACAGGTCCCCCGGCCGAGCCGGAGGAGCTCGGCGGTCGCCCGGACGGCGGGCCGCTCCTCGGCACGGCCCGGGCGCCCGCCGGCGTCGGGCAGCTGGGGGGTGCCACCGATCAGCACGCCCAACGGGGCCTCGGCCGCCGCCGTCCTCGGTCGGGGAGCGTCCCGGTCGCCGTCGGTGCGCGGTCCGGGGACGACCGGCGCGCCGGTGGCCGGCGCCGGACCGGTGCGCGCGCTGTCGGGCCGGACGGGGGCGGCCACCGTCTGCGGATGCAGCAGGCGGAGGCGGCGCGACGGCGAGGGCCGTCGGCTCACGGCGGTGCGCGGCTCCTCGTGGGGCGCCCGCAGCACCGGGACCGCCCGCTCCTGGACGGCCGGCGGCTGCCGGAGCCAGGGGGACG
>NZ_JAIY01000013.1:241193-247989 GCF_000710405.2 Kitasatospora sp. MBT66
CCGGCCGACCCGCCCGTCGCGCTCGTCCCGCCCGCCTCGGCAGCCGGGGACGGGTCGGACGCTTCGGACCCGCCGTCGGCGTCCCCGGCGCGCGGCCGCGGTACCGAGCCGCCCGGCAGGACGCCGGTCGCGCCGCCCGTCCGGCCGTCGGTGCCCGTCGCCGTGATCGAGCAGCGGGTCGCCCCGTCCGCCGGGGCGGCGGCGTCGAGCGCCGGGGGAGCGGGTGGGGCGGACGGCAGCCGGTCGGCGGCGGTCCGGTCGAGCGTGGTCATTGGCACGGGCCCTTCGGGGTACGGTCCCGTCGATCCTCCCGCACCGGGCGACGTGCTCCAAGCGCGTTTCCGCCCCCTGCGCCCCACAACACCGTCACGCCCCACGAGTCCCCCTCGTACCACCGGTCCCACCTGCACAACACCCTGACGTCCCATCGGGCTCCCCGGTTCCCACGCCCGGCCTGCCTTTCCGGCCTCCCGCCCGGCCCTCCCCCCGGAGGGTGCCGGTCAGGCGCCGGGCGCCACGAAGCCCTTCAGGTCGGACAGGACAACGTTCGCGGCGGCCACGCCGAGCCCGAGGAACCAGGTCTCGTCCGGGACCGGACGCGCCTGGCCGGACTTGACCGCGCCCAGGGTCTTCCAGAGCGCCCCGCCGAGCACCGCGTCCTGGTTGGTGGAGCTGGGCGTGCCGTAGACCCCGTAGAAGATCCAGTCGGCGTCCGCCTTGTCGATCTGCTCGGGGCCGATCTCCACCGCGAGCTCCTTGACCTGCTCGATCGCGGGCTGCGGCAGCCGTACGTCGGTGAGGACGGTGCCGATGAAGGACAGCTCCGCGTACAGCCGGGTCTTGCCCGGCATGAAGCGCAGCGGCGTGATGGTGGGCCGCTTGTCGCCGAGCGCGGCGCCGATCGCCGCGGCCGCCGCCTGGTAGGCGTCCAGCTGGGCCCTGGCCTCCGCCTCCAGGCCGAACGGGCTCGCGTTGAGCAGGAAGTTCTGCTTCCACGGGTAGCCGGGGCGCAGCGAGAAGACGGTCGGCGCGATCTTGGAGAGCTGCTGGTACTGGTCCTGGGCGCGCAGCTGGCTGCCGAGGATCAGGTCCGGCTTGAGTGCGGCGATGGCCTCCAGGTTGAGGCTGTTGATGGTGCCGACGGCGGCGGGGCTGCCGGCCCTGTCCTTGAGGTAGGACGGCATGTTCTTGGAGCCGTCGGTGTGGACCACGCCGACCGGCTGGATGCCCAGCGACACGACGTTGTCGAGCTCGCCGGTGTCGAGGACGACGACCCGGGTCGGCTTCGCCGGGAGGACGGTCTCGCCCAGCGCGTGCCTGATCGTCCGCGGGTAGACGCCGGGTGCGGCGTCGGTGCCGAAGCCCTTCATCTTCTCGATCACGGTGGCGTAGTCGTCGCCGCCCTGCTTGACGGACTTCTGGTCGGGCGCGGAGCCGCCGGAGGGCTTCGCCGCGCCGCCGCCGGAGCCGCCCGATCCGGTCGATCCGCCGGAGCCGCTCGAGCCGCCGCAGGCGGTGAGGAGTCCGCCGAGGCCGAGGACGGCGCCGCCGGTGAGCGCCGCGGTGAGCAGGGCCCGTCGGCCGGGGCGGGGGGTGGTCGGGTGGCCGGGAGTGGGGGACACGCGGCGCTCCTTCGGGGGCGGAATGTGGTGAGGCAAGGCAAACCTATCCGACGTCCCCCAACGATCCCGCGCCGCGTCCACCGGGCCCGCCGGGCCGATGGCAAAACGTCTCAAAACGTGACACAGCGGGCAAATCAATTCGGTAACAACCCTTTGAAATAAAGGTACACGCCTTAACACCCCATGCATCATCGGCCAACGTCCGGCTCTGCAGGGGTGAATCGAAGGGAGTGGTTCAAATCACCAAGGGTTGGCCTACTCAACCTTCGGTACCCGCACCTAGGGTGCGCAGGTGTTTGATCAGCAGCTCTCAGAGCACGGAAGCAGCGGCCGGGCAACGGCGCCCGCCGCTCCGCAGGGTGCCCCGGTCAGTGGTGCCAGTGGTGGAGCCCCCGACCCGGGGGTGGCGGGGGCGACGGGGGCAGCGGGGGACAAGGGCCTACGGGGCAACTCCGTCGGCCTGCTGAGCAGCGTGGTCCTGGGCGTCTCCACGGTCGCCCCGGTCTACTGCCTGACCGCCACCCTGGGACCGACGGTCACCGCCGTCGGCGTCCAGATGCCGGCGGTCTTCCTGGCCGGCTTCCTGCCGATGCTGCTCGTCGCGTTCGCGTACAAGGAACTGAACAAGGACTTCCCGGACTGCGGCACGTCCTTCACCTGGACGGTCAAGGCCTTCGGCCCCCGCGTCGGCTGGATGGCCGGCTGGGGCCTGACGGTCGCCACCATCATCGTGCTGTCCAACCTCGCCGGGGTGGCCACCGACTTCCTCTACCTGATGCTCGGCGAGATGACGGGCAGCGGAGCCGTCGCCGACCTCAACGACAACAAGGCCGTCCATCTGGCCACCGTCGTCGTCCTGATCGCCGCCGCCACCGCGATGAGCTACCGCGGCATGACGGCCACCAAGTGGTTCCAGTACAGCCTGGTCGGGCTCCAGCTCGCCGTCCTGCTGCTGTTCGCCGGCATCGCCATCGGCAAGGCCGCCACCGGCGACGTGCCCGACTCCATCGGCTTCTCCGCCTCCTGGCTCAACCCGCTCGAGGTGGGCTCGTTCAGCGCCTTCACCGCCGGCCTGTCGCTCTCGATCTTCATGTACTGGGGCTGGGACACCTGCCTCACCATGAACGAGGAGACCAGCGGCAGCGCCAAGACCCCGGGCCGGGCCGCGATGATCTCGATGGTCACCCTGGTCGGCTCCTACCTGCTGGTCGCCGTCGCCGCCCAGATGTTCGCCGGCGTCGGCAGCACCGGCAACGGCCTCGGCAACCCGGACACCGCCGACAACGTCTTCTCCGCCCTGGCCCGCCCGGTCCTCGGCTCGCCGTGGAGCATCCTGCTCTTCCTGGCCGTCGTCGCCAGCGCCGCCGCCAGCCTGCAGACCACCTTCATCCCGGTCGCCCGGACCCTGCTCGCGATGAGCGCCTACCGGGCCGTGCCGCCCCGCTTCGGCACCGTCCACCCGCGCCACCGCACCCCCGGCTTCGCCACCCTCGCCGCCGGCGCCGCCACCGCCGTGTTCTACGTCGGCATGAGCGTGATCAGCGAGAACGTCGTCCAGGACACCATCCTGGCCCTCGGCCTGATGATCTGCTTCTACTACGCGCTGACCGCCTTCGCCTGCGTCTGGTACTTCCGCCACTCGCTCCGGGACAGCCTGCGCGACCTCGTCCTCAAGGGCCTCGCGCCCCTGCTCGGCGGCCTCCTGCTCGCCGGCGTCTTCCTGCAGACCCTCACCGACGCCTGGGACCCGGAGTACGGCAGCGGCGCCGTGTTCGGCATCGGCTCGGTGTTCGTCATCGGCGTCGGAATCCTGCTGCTCGGCGCCGTCCTCATGTTCGTGTACAGCGCCTACCGGCCCGCGTTCTTCCGCGGCGAGACCCTCCGCCAGGACACCCCCGCCCTCGTCGTCGAGGACTGACGGGCGACGGAGCAGCGCGGAAAGCGGCAGCACGGAGAGCCGCGGCGCGGAAGCGGAAAACCGGCGGCGGTCCGGCACCCGCGACCGCTACCCTCGAACCCATGAAGCGCTTCGCAGGTCTCGACTGGTGGCCGTCCTAGGACGGCCACCAGCCACGCCTGACCAGGGCCGTCCGGGATGGACGGCCCTGCTGCGTTTCTCCGACGGGACGGGCCCCGAGCCCCGGACGGCCGCGACCACCGCCGTACCGAGGAGAAACCCCGTGACCACCGCGACCACCGCGACCGCCCCCGCCGACCCGAGCCACCTGACCGACCTGGACGAGGGCATCCGCGCCGACCCGGCCGCCCACCGCGTCCTCACCGGCGACCGCCCCACCGGCCCGCTCCACCTCGGCCACTACTTCGGCAGCCTCCGCAACCGCGTCCACCTCCAGCGCCTCGGCGTCGAGATGCTCCTCGTCATCCCCGACTACCAGGTCATCACCGACCGGGACCTCGCCGACCGCCTCGCCGAACACACCGAGAACCTCGTGGTCGACTACCTCGCCACCGGAATCGACGCCGACCGCGCCACGATCTTCACCCACAGCTCCGTCCCCGCCCTCAACCAACTGCTGCTGCCCTTCCTCAGCCTGGTCAGCGTCGCCGAACTCCACCGCAACCCCACCGTCAAGGACGAGATCGCCCACTCCAGCCAGGCCGCCGTGAACGGACTGATGCTCACCTACCCCGTCCACCAGGCCGCCGACATCCTCTTCTGCAAGGCCGACCTCGTCCCCGTCGGCAAGGACCAGCTGCCGCACCTCGAAGTCGCCCGCACCGTCGCCCGCCGCTTCAACGAGCGCTACCCGCACCCCGACGGCACCCCCGTCTTCCCCCGCCCCCGCGCCCTGCTCTCCGCCGCACCGCTGCTCCTCGGCACCGACGGCGGCAAGATGAGCAAGAGCCGCGGCAACTCCGTCCCGCTCGCCGCCGACGAGGACACCACCGCCCGCCTCCTCAAGGGCGCGAAGACCGACGCCGACCGCCGCATCACCTACGACCCCGTCGGCCGCCCCGAGGTCGCCAACCTCCTCCTGCTCGGCGGCCTCTGCCAGGACCGCGCCCCCGAGGAACTCGCCGAGGAGATCGGCGACGGCGGCGCCGCCGCCCTCAAGCGCACCGTCACCGAGGCCGTGAACGAACACCTCCGCCCGATCCGCGCCCGCCGCGCCGAACTCGCCGCCGACCGGGGCCACATCCGCCAGGTCCTGCGCACCGGCTCCGAACGCGCCAACGCGATCGCCGACGCCACCCTCACCGAAGTGCGGGCCGTCATGGGATCGCTGTGAACGCGTCAGGGGCATAACCTCTCGGGGCCGGTCCCGCGCCGGCCCCGAGCACCCCCCGTCCCGGAAGGAACCCGGCCATGGACCAGCACCCGACCACCCCCGGCCGAGGGCTGACCCGCCCGCCGCACCTCCGCCCCGGGGACCACATCACCGTGGTCGCCACCAGCGGCCCCATCGACCCGGAGCGGCTCAGCGCCGGCACCGACGTCCTCCGCTCCTGGGGACTGCGCGTCACCGTCGCCCCGCACGTCCTCGACACCCACCCCGTCCTCGGCCACCTCGCCGGCACCGACGCCGACCGCGCCGCCGACCTCCAGGCCGCCTGGCTCGACCCCACCGTCGACGCCGTCATCTGCGCCCGCGGCGGCTACGGCGTCCACCGCATGGTCGACCTCCTCGACTGGGACGCAATGCGCGCCGTCCCGCCCAAGATCCTCATCGGCTTCAGCGACGTCTCCTCCCTGCACGAGGCCTTCGCCCAGCAACTCGGCCTCGCCACCCTCTACGGACCGATGAGCGCCACCGCCGGCTTCATCGGCGACGCCCGCACCGCCGAACACCTGCGCCGCACCCTCTTCGACCCCGCCGCCACCACCGTCATCACCTCGCCCACCGCCGCCACCCTCGTCCCCGGCCGGGCCCGCGGCGTCACCGCCGGCGGCTGCACCCACGTCCTCGCCGCCGAGCGCGGCACCCCCGCCGCCCGCCCCTCCTACGCCGGCAGCATCCTCGTCCTCGAGGACGTCAACGAGCACCCGTACCAGCTCGACCGGCTCCTCACCCAGTTCCTGCGCTCCGGCGCCTTCGACGGCGTCGCCGGGATCGCCCTCGGCTCCTGGGAGGGCTGCGGCCCGCTCGACCGGGTCCGCGACGTCATGCTCGACCGGCTCGGCCCGCTCGGCGTCCCCGTCGTCTGGGAGCTCGGCTTCGGCCACTGCCCGTCCACCCTCACCGTCCCGCTCGGCGTCCCCGCCCTGCTCGACGCCGACGCCGGCACCCTCACCCTGGACCTGCCCGCCCTCGCCGACCGCCCCGCGTAGCCCGCAGGACCGTGCCCCGGGGCCGGCCCGCCGAGCTCGCCCGCTGAGTAGGGTTCGCCCATGAACGCGGACCGCACCACCGGGGACCGTACGGGGGACACCCCCGGCGCCGACAGCCTGACGGCCCTCGCCCTCGGCCTGCTGCGAGGCCCCGGGAGCGAGGCCCGCACCATCCTCGGACTCGCCGGCCCGCCCGCCGCCGGCAAGTCCACCCTGGCCCGGCACCTCGTCGCCGAGGCCGAGCGCCGGGAGGGCCCGGGCAGCGCCGCCTACCTCCCCCTGGACGGCTTCCACCTCTCCGCCGCCCAGCTCGACCGCCTCGGCCTGGGCCACCGCAAGGGCGCACCCGCGACCTTCGACGCGCACGGCTACGTCGCCCTGCTGCGCCGGGTCGCCACCGAGCGCTTCCAGGACATCTACGTCCCCGACTTCGACCGCGACCTCGACGAACCGGTGGCCGCCCGCCACGTCGTCCACCCGCGGGCCCGCCTGGTCGTGACCGAGGGCAACTACCTCGCCTCCGCCGACCACCCCTGGCCGGAGGCGCGCCGACTGCTGCGCGAACTCTGGTACGTCGAGGCCGACGACGCCGTCCGCGAGGCCCGCCTCCTCGGCCGCCACCGCGCCGGCGGCCGGGACGAGGCCACCGCCCGCCGCTGGGTCACCGGCAACGACCACCCCAACGGCGAGTACGTGAAGGCCGGCCGTGCCGTCTGCACCCGCATCGTCCGGACGGACTGTTTGCCTTTGCCTCCGAACGGGCGTAGTGTTCTGTAGTCGCTCGGCAGGGAGCACCGGACACGCATCGGCGCGGACGGTCCCGGGGCGGCCAATCCTCTGAAACACCACCTCATCCCATTGCGGGCCGAGGCGTGTCGTTATT
>NZ_JAIY01000014.1:0-703 GCF_000710405.2 Kitasatospora sp. MBT66
GACCCGGCACGGCCCGGCGACCAGTCGGCTCAGGCCCGGCCGTCCGGCGATGGCATGGCCCAGCGGATCGTCCGTACCACCATCGCCCCCAGCGGGCCGGCCGCCGCGTCGAGCCCGGCGGAGGCCGGGAGTCCCAGCAGGGCACGGTAGCGCGGCTCGAGGAGGGCGAGTGCCGAGGCGCAGAGCGCGCCGTGGGCGGGGCGGGCGACGAGCGGGATCGGCGGACGGAGCAGCAGGAAGCGAGCGGCGTCCTCCGCGGCGGCGGTCGCCGCGAGTTCGGGGTGGAACGAGCGGAGGACCTCGGCGAGTTCGGTGCGGGTACGGGGCGGTTCGAGGACGCCGAGGTCGGTGGCGACCAGGGCCATGTCGGCCACGTACTCCTCGCAGCCGGCCGGGTCCAGAGGCGTGGCGCCGTACTTCTGGTGTGCACGCAGGAAGCAGTCGGTCTCGGCCGCGTGCACCCAGGCGAGCAGGTGCGGGTCGTCGGCCCGGTAGGGGACGCCTCCGGGGGTCGTGCCGCGGATGCGGGCGTGGACGGCTCGGACCCGGCCGATGGCGGCGCGGGCGTCCTCGTCGGTGCCGAAGGTGGTGACGGCCAGGAAGGTGCTGGTGCGTTGGAGTCGGCCCCAGGGATCGCCGCGGTAGCCGGAGTGGGCGGCCACCGCGGCCATGGCCACCGGATGCAGGGACTGCAGCAGCAGGG
>NZ_JAIY01000014.1:764-1743 GCF_000710405.2 Kitasatospora sp. MBT66
GGGCCGAACCGCCGCGGTCCGGGCCGGGTGTGGATCCGGGACCGCACCGCCGGGCCGTCGGGCCCGGCGATCCTGGCGAAGAGCGCATCGCCGAGCCGGCGGCGGCAGTCGGTGGGGCAGGTCGCGCTGCGCCGCGGCACGTTAGCGGTTCCCTCGGCGGTCGCCCGGCCTGGGGCGGGGTTCACCATCCCGCGATGCGACCGACGGCGAAGGCCGCGACCGCGAGCGCCGTCACCAGGATCAGGGTCAGCGGGATCCACCCGGGCCAGGCGTCGTGGAGCTCCACGGCCTCGGGCACCGAGATCGCGTGGCAGGTGGACGCCTCGCACTCCGGCGTCTCGGCGGGCGCCGGCCCTGCGACGGGCTTCCTCGACACCGGTTGCTCTGTTGACATGACGACTCCTCAGTAGCGCGGGTCGGAGCAGGCGGAGGTGCTGTCGGGGGCGTGGGCGATCCGTCCGGGGCGCCGGGTGCCGCCTGCTCGGACAACCCCGGTTCCCGGCGGCCCCGGTTCTCGGCGGCCCACGCCGGTCGGGCCCGGCCGAACCGCCCGGTTGGCTCGCGCGAAGGGCCAGGGTTCGGATGCTCACGTGTCCACCGTGCATCGTTTCAGGACTGGAGGCACACTCGCAGCGTTTGTGCACCGCCTCGTCCTCGTGGTGCCCGGCCCGGCAGCCGGACCGTACGGCGGGAGACGGCCGACGCAATCCGCAGCGGCGTTCCGGAACGAAGCCACGAACGAAGCCACAACGGGCCGGCAGTCGGCCGGTCCGCGGACGGCGGGAGAAGCTCATGGTCAGAGTGCTGCGCACGGTGACCCTCGACCGGGCGGCGGACGAAGTGCTGCGCTACCTCGCGGACTTCGGCAACACCGAGCAGTGGGATCCGGGCACGGTGCGGTGCGACCGCCTGGACGGCGGTCCGGTCGCCGAGGGTTCCACCTGGCGCAACGTCTCGCGTTTCCGGGGGCGGGAGACCG
>NZ_JAIY01000014.1:2030-52556 GCF_000710405.2 Kitasatospora sp. MBT66
CCGCCGAACCCGAAACGCCGGAGGTCCTTCGTGGAGATCGTGGATCTGAAGCTCCTGGTGGTCGGCGCCTCCGGTGCCATCGGCGGCGAGCTGGCGGCGGCAGCCGCGGCACGGGGCGCCCGGGTGGCGGTGGCCGGCCGGGATCCGCGGCGCCTGGCCCACGCCGCCCGGCGCGCCCGCGCCGGTCCCGGTCTCGTCTTCGACGCGTACGACCTCGAGGGGGGCCGCGCCCTCGGACCGAGGGCGGCCGAGCAGCTCGGCGGCCTT
Source organism: Kitasatospora sp. MBT66 (assembly GCF_000710405.2). NCBI lineage: Bacteria > Bacillati > Actinomycetota > Actinomycetes > Kitasatosporales > Streptomycetaceae > Kitasatospora > Kitasatospora sp. MBT66. Next base: position 2,298 of record NZ_JAIY01000014.1, read on the forward strand.
GACGCCGTCCTGGTCGCGATCGGCGCGGTCGCGTTCGGGCACTGCTCGCAGCTGGGCCCGGAGATGGAGGAGCACCTGATGACCGTCAACGCCCTCGCCCCCATGGCGGTGCTCGAAGGCGCACTCCCCCTGATCGGCCCGGGCGGGTCCGTCGGGGCGATCACCGGCGTGATCGTCGACCGCCCGCTCGGCGGCGCCGCCGCGTACCGGGCCTCCAAGGCCGCGCTGTCGGCCTGGCTGGGCACCGCACGTGTCGAGTACGCCCACCACGGGGTCTCGGTCCTGGACGCACGTCTGCCCCACCTCGACACCGGCTTCGCCGACCGGGCCCTGGCCGGCTCCGCCCCTCCGCTCCCGCCCGGAGCGGACCTGGACAGCTGGGTCGGCGCCGTCCTGGACGCCCTGGTCCAGGGCGCGGCCGTGCTGGCTCCGTCCGGGCGGCGGGGCGAACCCGCGGCCTCGCCGTCCACGACGGCCGGGCGCGTCCGGTGAACACCGGGCGCACACCGTGGCGGCAGGCGGCCCCGGGGCGGGCACCCGGCCGGGACTCACCGGGAGTACCCGCCGGCCGCTCGGCGCAACGCTGCGCGAACGGTGCGGTTCGGCCGGACCGTTCGGGCCGCCGATGCTGGACGGTGGGGGCGTCCGCCTCCCCGTCGGAGAAGGGGGTCGTCATGGACCTCGGTGACGGGCCTCCCGCGGACCACCGCTCCGTTCGGGCGGGTCGCGCGGGAGCGGCCCGGTGAGCGGGCCCCGGCCGCACTGGCTGTTCGGGGACCAGCTCGGCCCGCACTTCCTCGCCCCGCACGGGCCCGGACCGGATCCCGACGCGCCCGTGGTCGTCGTCGAGGCCCGGTCGGTGTTCCGCCGCCGGCGCTTCCACCGGGCGAAGGCCCACCTGGTGCTGTCCGCGATGCGGCACCGGGCCGCCGAACTCGGCGAGCGGGCCCGCTACGTCCGGGCGGAGACCTACCGGGAGGGGCTGCGGCAGGCCGTGGGGGAGAACTCCGTCACGGTCTGCCACCCGACGTCCAGGGCGGCACTCGGTCTGGTCACGGCGCTGCCGCGGGTGGAGGTGCTCCCGCCACGCGGCTTCCTGGTGCCGTTCGGCGACTTCCGCCGCTGGGCGGACGGCCTCGGCGGGCGGCTGCTGCTGATGGAGGACTTCTACCGGCGGGTCCGCAGGGCCGAGCACCTGCTCCTGGACCCCGGCGGGGAGCCCGTCGGCGGCCGGTGGAACCTGGACGCCGACAACCGGGAGCCGCCGCCGCGCGGGAGGTCCGTCCTGCCCGTGCCGCCGCCCCTGTGGCCGGAGGAGGACGAGATCGACGAGGAGGTGCGGGCCGACCTCGACCGCTGGGAGCAGTCCGGCGAGGTGCGCTTCGTCGGACGGGACGGCCCCCGCCGCTTCGCCGCCACCCGCGCCGAGGCCGTGCAAGCGCTGGAGCACTTCGCGACCGCCCGCCTGCCCCACTTCGGTCGCTGGGAGGACGCCGTCCTGGCGGCCGACCCGTGGATGGCGCACAGCCTGCTCTCCGTCCCGCTGAATCTCGGCCTGCTCGACCCGGGCGAGTGCGTGCGCCGCGCCGAGGACGCCTACCGCTCCGGGGACGCGCCGCTCAACAGCGTGGAGGGGTTCGTCCGGCAGGTGGCCGGGTGGCGCGAGTACGTCTGGCAGTTGTACTGGTACCTCGGTGAGGACCACCGGAACCGCAACGCACTCGGCCACCGCACCCCGCTGCCCGACTGGTTCGCCGAGCTGGACGCGGACGCGGTGCGGGCCCGCTGCCTCTCCCGCGTGCTCGCCCAGGTCCGCGACACCGGATGGACCCACCACGTCCCGCGGCTGATGGTGCTCGGGAACTGGGCCCTGCAGCACGGCTACGACCCGGCCGCGGTCACCGACTGGTTCCACCGCAGCTTCGTGGACGGCTACGACTGGGTGATGGTCCCCAACGTGATCGGCATGTCGCAGTACGCCGACGGCGGCACCACGACCACCAAGCCCTACACCTGCGGCGGCGCCTATCTGAACCGGATGAGCGACCTCTGCCGCCCGTGCGCCTACCGGCCCGGTGACCGGACCGGGGAGCGTGCCTGCCCGTTCACGGCCGGCTACTGGTCCTTCGTCCACCGCCACCGCGCACTGCTGGCCGCCAACCACCGCACCGCCCGCGCCGTCGGGGGGCTCGACCGGCTCGGCGACCTCCCCGAGCTGCTGGCGGCCGAGACCGCCCGCGGGAGCGCCGCCCCCTGACGGCCCGGGGCCCCGCCGTGCGGCCCTGCCGTACGGCGGACGGTCCCCCGGGTCGACGTCCGGCTCCACTCCGCTGGCGACAGCCGCCGGATCACCCGTCGGGTGCGAGGCTCGTGCAAAAGTCCCTGACGGTCGTCGGTTCCGGTGCGTCGGTGGGTCAGCTTTTCGGGACGAGGGTGTTTTCGTTGGTGCGGCCGTTGGCGTAGTCGTCGACGTTGCGGACGGTGGCGTCGATGATCTGGCCGACGGCGGTGCGGGTGAAGTAGGCCTGGTGGCTGGTGACCAGGACCTGGGGGAAGGTGACGAGGCGGGCGAGGGTGTCGTCGGTGATGCCTTCGATGGAGCGGTCGGTGAAGAAGACGCCGGTCTCCTCCTCGTAGACGTCGAGGCCGACGCCGGAGAGGTGTCCGGCGCGGAGGACCTCGACGAGGGCGGCGCTGTCGACGAGGCCGCCGCGGCTGGAGTTGACCAGGATGGCGTCCTCCTTCATGCGGGCGAGGGCGGCGGCGTCGATGAGGTGGTGGGTGGAGGGCAGCAGGGGGACGTGGAGGCTGACGAGGTCGGCGCGGGAGAGGAGTTCGGGGAGTTCGGTGTAGGTCATGCCGAGGTCGAGGCAGGCGGGGTTGGGGGCGATGTCCCAGCCGAGGAGGTGGGTGCCGAATCCGGCCGCGATGCGGGCGAAGCACTCGCCGATCTTGCCGGTGCCGATGACGCCGACGGTCATGCCGTGGATGTCGCGGCCGAGCAGGCCGTCGAGGCGGAAGTCGAACTCGCGGGAGCGGTTGGCGGCGCGGGTGAGGCGGCGGTTGACGGCCAGGGCCAGCGTCCACGCGTGTTCGGCGACGGCGTAGGGGCTGTAGTGGGAGACGCGGGCGACAGTCAGGCCGAGGCTTGCCGCGGCGTCGAGGTCGATGTTGTTGAAGCCGGTGGAGCGCTGGACGACCAGCTCGGTGCCGCCGGCGGCGAGGACGGCGAGGGTGCCGGCGTCGAGTTCGGCGTTGACGCTGCTGCTGACCACCGGGTACCCGGCGGCGAGCGGGGCGGTGTCGCGGTTGAGGAAGACGGAGAGGCAGCGCAGGGCGTGCCGGCCCGCGAAGGCCTTCTCCAGCAGCGGTCGCTCGTCGGCCTGTACGCCGTACGCGAGGATCTCCATCGCCTGGTCCCTCCTGGGTCCGTCCGGTCCGTTGCGCTCCTCCGGTCACGCTAGGGCGCCTTCGCCCGGTCCCGCCAGGCGGACGCCGCCGGGGTGGCCGTCGGGTGACTGCTGGGCGGCCGCCGGGGTACCCGCCGGTGTGATCGGTGCGTGTTCGGCACGTGACAGAAAATGACCGAATTTATACGCAACCCTACGTACCCCCGCCGATCGGCTGTTCCGTAGGTCAACAAGGCTTGCGACCATCGAAACGAGTGATTCGATCAAGGAATCACCTTCGTTTAACGATTAACCAATCGTTCGTGAACAGTGCCCGAACCACAGCCCCGGGCACTCGAGGGGGTACCACCATGTCCGAAGACACCCATGCCACGGAGCTGACGCGCCGACGGATGCTCCAGGGGGCCGCGGCCGCCCTGACCGTCGCCACCGGCACCGTCGTGATCGGTCTCGCGGGGCCCGGCGGCGGGGCCGCCACCGCCGCGGACCCGGGCGCGTCCGACAGCTTCGACGAGGTCTTCCAGGGCCGACGGATCCAGGGCCGCCCGGCCGACGGGGGGAGCCACCACCACGGGGGCGGCGCCGGCACCGGCTACGAGGTGCGGATCGACGGCGACGAGCTGCACATGATGCGCAACGCCGACGGCACCTGGATCAGCGTCGTCAACCACTACCAGACCTTCGCGACGCCGCGCGCGCTCGCCCGGGCCGCCGTCAACGACCTCCAGGGCGCGACGCTCGTCCCGATCGTCACCGCCTGATTCCGGCCACCGGCCCACCCGGCCCACCGGCCGCATCCGGCCCACCCGGCCACCCGAGACCGACAGACCACCACCACCAGAGGGGGGACTCATGGGAGTCCGCAAGAACCAGGCGAACCTGACGGCCCAGGAGAAGCGCGCCTTCGTCAACGCCGTGCTGGCACTCAAGGCGAACGGCGGCTACGACCCGTTCGTCACCACGCACAACCAGTTCATCGTCAGCGACGTCGACAACGGCGAGCGCACCGGGCACCGCTCGCCCTCCTTCCTGCCCTGGCACCGCCAGTACCTGCTGGAGTTCGAGCGGGCGCTGCAGGCCGTCGACCCCAGCGTCAACCTCCCGTACTGGGACTGGACCGCCGACCGCACCGCCACCGCCGGCATCTGGGGCGCCGACTTCATGGGCGGCAACGGCCGCAGCAGCGACGGCCAGGTGACCACCGGTCCGTTCGCCTTCTCCGGCGGCAACTGGCGGCTCAACGTCAACACCGACAGCCGCACCTATCTGCGCCGCCAGCTCGGCACCGGGGTGGCGCAGCTGCCCAGCCGGGCCGACACCGAGTCGGTGCTCGCCATCACCACCTACGACGCCGCGCCGTGGAACAGCTCCTCGGCCGGCTTCCGCAACAACCTGGAGGGGTGGCGCGGGGTCAACCTGCACAACCGGGTGCACGTCTGGGTGGGCGGCCAGATGGCCACCGGGATGTCGCCCAACGACCCGGTGTTCTGGCTGCACCACTGTTTCGTCGACAAGCTGTGGTCCGAGTGGCAGAAGCGCAACCCCGGCAAGACCTATCTGCCGACGGCCGGCACGCCCGACGTGGTCGACCTCAACGAGCGGATGAAGCCGTGGAACACGGTCACCCCGGCCGACCTGCTCGACCACAGCGGCACCTACACCTACGACACCGGGTTCTGACCGGTTGACCGGCTGATCGGTTGACCGGCTGACCGGTTGATCGCTGATCGCCGCCGGTCCGGTTCCGCTCCCGGCGGGGCAGTCGCCGCGAACGGCCCCGGCCCCCGAGACTCGCGCTCTCGGGGGCCGGGGCACCGGACGTACAGGGGGCGGGCGGTCAGATGACCGTCTCGGCCTCCAGGTAGCGGTCGGCCGGGACGGTCTTCAGTTCGGCCACCGCCTCGGCCAGCGGTACCAGGTTGATGTTGGTGCCCTGGAGGGCGGTGATGTGCCCGAAGGCGCCCTTGTGGACGGCCTCCACGGCGTGCCAGCCGAAGCGGGTGGCGAGGACCCGGTCGTAGGCGGTCGGGGTGCCGCCGCGCTGGGTGTGGCCCAGGATGACCGGACGGGCCTCCTTGCCGAGCCGGTGCTCCAGCTCGCCGGAGAGCTGCGTGGCGATGCCGGTGAAGCGCTCGTGGCCGTAGATGTCCTTGCTGCCCTCCTCCCAGTGCATGGTGCCGGGCTCGGGCTTGGCGCCCTCGGCGCAGACCACGATGGCGAACTTCTTCTGGCGGTCGAAGCGCTCCCGGACGACCGCGGTGAGCTTCTCGATGTGGAACGGGCGCTCCGGCACGATGATCGCGTGCGCGCCGGCCGCCATGCCCGCGTTGAGGGCGATCCAGCCGGTGTGGCGGCCCATGACCTCGACCACCATGACGCGCTGGTGCGACTCCGCCGTGGTCTTCAGCCGGTCCAGCGCCTCGGTGGCGACCGAGACGGCGGTGTCGAAGCCGAAGGTGACGTCGGTGCAGGCGATGTCGTTGTCGATGGTCTTCGGGACGCCGACGATCGGCAGGCCCGCGTCGCTCATCAGCTTGGCGGCCTTGAGGGTGCCCTCGCCGCCGATCGGGATCACCGCGTCCAGGCCGAGGTCCGCGCAGTACTTCTTGGCGCGCTCGACGCCGTCGCGCAGATGGCTGGGCTGGACCCGGGACGACCCGAGGATGGTGCCACCCTGGGCCAGGATGCCGCTCACCGAGTCGAGGGTCAGGGGCCGGTGGTGCCCTTCGAGGAAACCGCGCCAGCCGTCCTCGAACCCGATGATCTCGTCGCCGTGGTCGACCACCCCCCGGTGGACCACGGACCGGATCACCGCGTTCAGGCCGGGGCAGTCACCGCCGCTGGTCAGCACTCCAATACGCATTGCTTTGCAACTCCCGAGCAGAACCGAGGAACGGCCGGACTACAGGCTGGGACGACGGACCGCCACCACGACAGGCCGTACCCGCGCCGGGTGGGCGCGGAGGTGACCGTCGGGTGAAGGACCGGCCGATTCGGACAGAACACCCGAAACCGGCCGTGGAGTCGAGCATACGGCGCCTGCGTCCGGCCGGGCAGGAGCCGACGCGGGAGCGGCGTCGTCGACGCCCCCGCGTGGAAATGCAGCCTGCTGCCGAGGAGGGTGTGCAGCCGGCAGCCCCGGGACGGGGCAGCCCCATTGTCGTACGTCCCGGCCCGCCCGGGGAGCCCATGACCGCATCGCGGGCACCGGGCGGACGGACCGGGGGAGTACTACGCGGGGCGCGTCGTGGCCGCGATGCGCTCGGCGCGCAACGCGTCGTACCAGGTGGTGTCGGCCGGCGGCAGGGCGTTCACGTCCAGCGCCAGCTTGAGCAGCATGTCCGCGACGGCGGGGTTGCGCGCCAGTACGGGGCCGTGCAGGTAGGTGCCGAAGACGGTGTCCCGCCAGGCGCCCTCGGTGCCGTCGCCGGTGCCGTTGCCCCGGCCAGCGGTGACCCGGGCCAGCGGCTTGACGCCCTGGCCGAGGTGGGTCACGCCCTGGTGGTTCTCGAACCCGGTCAGCTGCGGCAGGCCGAGCTGCGGGTCCACGTCGGCCAGCACGTCGCCGACGCAGCGCTCGCCCTCGCCGCGGGTGGTCCACACGTCCAGCAGGCCGAGGCCCGGCTCGCGCTGGCCGAGGTCGTTGACGAACTCGTGGCCGAGGATCTGGAAGCCGGCGCAGACCCCGAGGATGATCGCGCCGTTCTCGGCCGCCCGCACCAGCCCGGTGTCGTTGCGCAGCCGCTCGGCGGCCAGCCGCTGCGGGCGGTCCTCGCCGCCGCCGATCAGGTAGATGTCCCCGCTGGTGGGCACCGACTGGTCGGAGCGGACGTCGATCCGGGTCACGTTGAGATGGCGCTGGCGGGCCCGGCGCTCCACGACCAGGGCATTGCCCCGGTCGCCGTAGGTGCTGAGCAGGTCGGGGTAGACCCAGACCACGCGCAGGCTGCTCTCACTCATCCTCGAAGGCCTTCCATGACGTACGTGCGGTGGGCTGCTGGGGGCTGCGGGTGCCGTTCCGGCATCAGCCGGCCACGACCTTCCGCAGCTGCTGGAAGGCGGTGTAGTTGGCGATCGCCTCGATCCGGCCGGGCGGGGCCATCCGGACGGCCTGCTCCAGCGAGTCCACGACGTGGAACTGCAGCCCGGCGACCTCCAGGCGCACCGCGAGGTCCAGCTTGCGCTGGCCCAGCACGAAGACCGGGTGCCCGGCCAGCCGCTCGTAGTCGACGTCCCACAGCCAGGAGGTGTCGGTGCCGTCCGCGTCGAGCGCGTTGACCGAGAGCACCACCGGGGTGGGCGGGCCGTCGATCAGCGAGAAGGTCTCCAGCCAGCCGGCCGGGTTCTTGGCCAGCAGCAGCCTTATGTCACGGCCCTGGTACTGCACCACGTCGTAGCGGCCGGCGACCGCGCTGACGCCGCGCATCCGCTCCAGGGCGACCTGCGGGGAGACGCCGAACACGGCGGCGACGGCGGCCGAGCTGGTGGCGTTGGCGAGGTTGGCCCGGCCGGGCAGCTGGAGCTGGATCGGCCAGGCGCCGCGCTGCGGGTCGATCACATGGGTGCCCTGGAGCGCCCAGTGCGGGTTGGGGCGCCGGAAGCCGCACTCCTGGCAGAACCAGTCGTCGCCGGGGCGCTGCATCACACCGCCGCAGGCGGGGCAGGACCAGGCGTCCTCCTTCCACGCCTGTCCGGCGGCCACCCAGACCACCTTCTTGCAGGAGGAGGCGGCCCAGGTCACCAGCGGGTCGTCGGCGTTGGCGATCACCACGGCCTCGGTGTCCTGGAGGCCCTCGCGCCACTTCTCGGCCATCATCCGGGTCTCCGCCGCGCGGTCGAGCTGGTCGCGGGAGAGGTTGAGCAGGGCGATCGCCTTGGGCCGGGTGTCGCGGGCGACGCCGGCCAGGTACTTCTCGTCGACCTCGATCACGCCGAAGCGGGCCTCCGAGCCGCCGGCCAGGGCGGAGGTGATGCCGGCCGGCATGTTGGCGCCCAGGGCGTTGGAGACCACCGGGCCGGCGGCGCGCAGCGCCTCGGCGATCAGGCGGGTGGTGGTGGTCTTGCCGTTGGTGGCGCTGACCAGCACCACGTCCAGGTGGTCGGCGAGGGTGGCGAGCAGATCCGGGTCGAGCCTGAGCGCGACCTTGCCGCCGATCACCGAGCCGCTGCCTCGGCCGGCCTTGCGGGACACGGCGGCGGCCACCTTGCCGGCGGTCACCGCGATCTTCGCGCGTGCCGGCAGCGAGGCGTCGCGTGCGCCTGTGGGCTCCGATTCGGTGCCTGCCATGCTCAGTGGTTCCTCCTTGCTGCGGCACCGCCCGGGGGCCGGACTACGGGCCGTCGGGCGGCGGGGACGGGATCAGCCTACCGACTCCGCCGCCCGGCTCGACGCCCCGGACCCCGTGCCGCCTGCTGCGACGCCCCGGGAGCGGCGGTCCGGGAGGTCCTGACGCGAGGTCAGGATCGGCGGTGTACGGACGGGCCGTTCGCCGTCGGGGACGCGTGAGCGGGGTGCGGCGGTTCCGCGCGCGCCCCGGGCCGGGCGGCGCGGGGGCCGCCCGGCCCGGGGCCGGTGAGGTTCTTGGTGAGGATGTGGTGAAGAAATGACCGGACGATTACCGGACCTGTCCGATCTGCTCACCGGTACGGCTCGATCGCAGGGTCGCGCGGCCCCGCGGACAGCCTGTGAGCGGTTCTGGGGACGCTCCGTTCTCAGCGGCCCGGACGGGTCTGCCAGGGCACCGGGAGCTCCTCGGCGGCCTCCGCCAGATGGGCGGTGATCACCAGGGTGCCCTCGTCCACCTCGTAGTCGAGCGGCGCCGCCAGCCGGCGCATGGTCGCGATCAGCCCGGTGTTGGACGACTGGGTGACCGCGTACACCGTCTCCACCCCGGCCTCCAGGGCCAGCGCGGACATCCGCCGCATGAGGTCCAGACCCAGCCCGCGCCGCTGCCAGGCGTCCTCGACCAGCACCGCCACCTCGGCGCTGTCGTCGTCCCACATCAGGTGCCCCAGGGCGACGATCCGCCCGTCCGCCGTCTCCACCGCCAGGGCCTGCCCGTGCCGGGCGTCCAGCAGGTGGTCCAGGTAGCGGTCGGCGTCCCGGACCGGCCCGTGGTAGCGCTTGCGCAGGGTCTCGGGGGAGCAGCGGTGGTGCATCGCCAGCGCGGCCGCCTTGTCGGCCGCGTCCGCGCGCCGCACGGTCAGCTCGGCGCCGGCCGGCACGCTCAGCCGGGCTCGGACGTCCGGGACCCGGGGGCCGAGCAGGGTGTCCAGCTCGACCAGGGCCTGCGCCCGGGCGAACTCGGTCGGGGTGAACGGCAGCTGCGGGCGGGTGAGCTCGATCAGTTCGCCCGAGGGGACGGGCAGCCGCATCACATGGCCGTCCACCCCGGCGGTGCCGCGCGCGGCCGCCCCCGGGTACTGCCGGATGCTGCACTGCCCGAAGAGCTGGCGCAGCGCGATCGGCAGCTCCGCGGCGTCCAGCGCCGTCCGGGTGGCGAGGGCCAGCACATGGGTGGGCACGTCCACCAGGTCGTGCGCGTCGGCCGGGCCGGTCCAGATGTCGTGCCCGCCGGCCCCGGCCACCAGCGCGGTCAGGTCGGCCCGGTTGAGCGAGCGCGGCGCGCGGACGAAGAACTCGTCCACGGCGCCGGTCGGCAGCGGGTGGGACTGCATCGAGACGATGTTCACCTGCCGCCCGGCGAGGGCCGCGCAGACCCGGGCCAGACTGCCGGGGGAGTCCTGCACGGTGGTGCGGACCCGCCACAGCGTGCTGCCCTCGAAGTCGTGCAGCGGTCCCCGCAGCGGCTCGGCCTCCGGCGCCCCCGGCGCCCCCGGCGGCGCGGGCGCGTCCGGCGCCGGGGGGCCGTGCAGCTGGTGGCGGTGCGCCCACCAGGTGTGGAACAGCGCGGTGGCGAGCAGGGCGACGGCGGAGGCGCCGAGCACCGCCGGGCCGTCCGGCCCGTGCACCACGAGCTTGGCCACCAGGTCGGCGGCGGTCACCGAGAGGAAGACGGCGGAGAGCTCCACCGCGTCGCGCCGCCAGCGGTGGTTGCGCAGGCCGCGGCGCTGGGCACGGGAGGGGGTCGTGGTCGGATCGGTCGTGGGCGTCAGCTGCTCCGTGTGCTCCATGCCATCAATCTGCCGCTTCCGTGTTTCACGATCACGAATCCTCCGTGACCCCGCGGTTAATGGTGCCGTGACTCGATCACCGTCGGCGGTCACCCGGAGTGCTCGCGCCCGGCGGCCTTCACTTCGGCGAGCAGGACGGCGAGGTCCTCCTCGGTGGTGGCGGGGTTGAGCAGGCAGGCGCGGAGGATCTCGCGGCCGTCGAGGCGGGCGCCGGTGAGGAAGGCGCGGCCGCGGCGCTGCACGGCGGCGGGGAGCTCGCGGTTGAGGGCGTCGAGGGCGGCCTCGTCGGCCGGGCCGGTCGGGTCGGCGGGGCGCAGCCGGAACGCGACGATGGAGGTCTGGACCTCGGCGAGGAGTTCCAAGTCGGGGTCGGCGGTGACGAGTTCGCCGAGCCGGCGGGCCAGGGCGGTGGTCCGGGCGATGTCGGCGGCCAGGCCGTCGCGGCCCCGGTGGGCGATGGTCGCCCACACCTTGAGGGCGCGGAACGGGCGGGTCTGCTCGGTGCCGTACTCGGAGAACCAGCCGAGCTCGCCGGCCGCCTCGTCGCGCAGGTAGGAGGGGACGAGGCTGAAGGCGGCGCGCAGCTCGGCCGGGTCGCGGACCAGCGCGCAGCCGCAGTCGACCGGGACGCCGAGCCACTTGTGCGGGTCGAGGGCGAGCGAGTCGGCGCGGGCCAGCCCGGCGTAGCGGTGGGCGATCTCCGGGTCCAGCACGCCGAACGCCCCGTAGGCGCCGTCGACGTGCAGCCAGAGCCGCTCCTCGGCGCACAGGTCGGCGATCGGGTCGAAGGCGTCGACCGCGCCGGTGCCGACCGTGCCGGCCGAGGCCACCACCAGGAACGGCAGCAGTCCGGCGGCCCGGTCGCCGGCGATCGCGGCGCGCAGTCCGGCGGGGTCGAGGCGGCCGTCGGGGCCGGTGGCCACGACGCGCAGGTGCTTGCTGCCGAGGCCCAGCAGCTCGGCGGCCTTGCGGACGCAGGAGTGGGTCTCGCCGGTGACGTAGCCGACGAGTGGCGGCATCCCGGCCAGGCCGTCCTCGCGGACGTCCCACCCGGCGTCGCGGGCGGCGCGGTTGCGGGCGGCGGCGAGGCAGACGATGGTCGCCATCGAGGTGCCGGAGGTGAGCAGCCCGCCGCCGGGCGGGTGCGGGAAGCCGACGAGTTCGGCGATCCAGCGGACCACGGCCCGCTCCAGGTGGACGTCCGCGTGGTCGCCGCCGGCCGAGCTGGGGTTCATCGCGGCGGCGGCCAGGGTGGCGAGCACACCGGCCGGGGCGGGCGCGGAGTTCACCCAGCCGAAGAAGCGCGGGTGGCCGTTGCCCATCGGGTACGGCAGGACGTCGCGGCCGACCGCGGCCAGCAGCTCGTCCAGCGGACGGCCGGCGGCGGGCAGCGGGGCGTCCAGCAGGGTGCGGCGGGCGGCGTCGTCCATCGGCTGCCAGACCGGGCCGGCGGCGAGCCCGGCGAGGTGGTCGGCGGCCAGGTCGGCGGCGGTGTGCGCGGCGGCGCGGAAGTCGTCGGAGGTCATGCGGTGGCTCCTGGTGGTGCGGGGCCCGGTGGCGCGGCGTCCTCGGCGCACCCGAACGCCGCGATCCTACGGAAACGGGCCCGCGCCGTGCGGCGCGGGCCCGGTATCCGGGATTCCCCCCGGTCCCGGTGGAGGGGATCAGCGGAGGGGGTCAGTGGGGGAGCGGTGCGAGGGCGTCAGTCGAGGGAGGCGGAGAGCCCGCCGGCGGAGCGGCAGTAGCCCTGCATCTCCTTGTCGGAGAACTTGGCGCAGAGCCGGCCGGCCGCACCGCCGTCCGTGTAGTTGACCGTGTAGTAGCTGACGAGGCCCTCGGCGCAGGCCTTGCGCTGCCAGCCGTCCGCGGCGGTGGCGCACTGCTGGGCGGCCCAGTCCTCGCGGTCCAGGTTGTACTTCATGGTGCGCGAGCCGACGCCCCGGCTGCAGTCGACCGCCCCGCCGGAGGCCTTGCCGTTGAGGCACCACTTCAGTGCCTCGGCGTACACCTCGGGGTGGTTCGGGTAGTCGTGCGAGGAGAGGTAGAAGGTCGGCGCGTAGAAGAAGCAGGCGGACTGGAACAGCGCCGGCTGGTCCTTGCACGGGTACAGCGGGTCCTGGGCGAGCTTGTCGGCGGGGAGGTTGGCCTTGGCCTTCTCGTCCTCCTCGTCCGGGCCGAAGAGCTGCATGAACAGGCCCTCGGAGCAGCGGATCCGGTTCTGGTCGGTGGTGAACTTGTTGCACAGCTCGCGCGCCTTGGCGACGTCCTGCTTGGCGACGAACATGGTGCCGTGGCCGACGCCGTGGATGCACGGGCCGCTGTTCTTGGGCGCGCAGAGCTTGACCAGGTCCGTTTCCGGCTGGGCGGAGGCGTTGAGCATCTCCTCCACTGCGCCGTGCAGGTAGCCGGCCGCGCAGGTCTCGTGCGGGAAGGAGATGACCTTCTGGAAGTCGGCGTTGAACCGCTTGACCGCCGCGTGCCCGAGCTCGTGGGCGATCGGGTGGCAGAACCGGACGGTGTACGGCAGCTGCTTGGTGATCCGGTCGAGGTCGGCCAGGGCGACGCCGGGGTCGCTGGCGTCCATCTCGGCCATCAGCTTGTTGCGCAGCGTCGAGCGGGTCCACACCGCCGGGTCCCCGGTCGCGGTGGCCGACGCGGCCGGCTGCCCGGTGCCGGCGGGCGCGGCGCCCGCCGTACCGGTGCTGCCCTCGGTCCCCGGGACGGCCGGGGCGACGGCCGCGCGGTCGGCGGCCTGCTCGGGCGTCCAGTCGGTGACGGCCACCGACCCCAGGCCCAGCACCCCGAGCAGCAGGGCGGTGAGAATCGCGAAGGCTCGCGGTTGCATGACGGAGATCCCCCGGCGGATCGAGACGGACGGGACGTTCCCCATCCTGACGGCACGGGTCTCGGATTCCGTGTTTTCGGCCGCCATTCGGGAGGTGTCGGCGACGCTATCGCACGTCCCGCCCGGTCAACGAGGCGGGTTCGCGGCGGGTCACCCTCCCCCGGGTGGCGCAACGGCGCACCACCCGGGGCACTCGGCGCAACCGGGGATCAGAGCTCCAGCGACACCTGGTACTCCGTCAGCCAGGCGTTCAGGTCCAGGGCCAGATCCGCCGCCAGCCGGACCGTCTGCGGGTCGGTGTCCGGGGCGAGCGCGTCGGCGAGTTCGCGGCGGTCGAGCAGGGCGAGGGCGGGGGAGCCGGGGTCGGCGGCCAGTGCGGCGAGTTCCCGGCGGAGCAGCTCCGGGTAGCGCGGGTCCTGGACGATCGGGTACGGGCTCTTCATCCGGTCGGCGATCTCGGCCGGCAGCACGTCCCGGACGGCGGCGCGCAGCAGGCTCTTCTCCCGGCCGTCGAAGGACTTCATCGTCCACGGCGTGTTGAAGACGTACTGCACCAGCCGGTGGTCGCAGAACGGCACCCGCACCTCCAGCCCGTTGGCCATGCTCATCCGGTCCTTGCGGTCCAGCAGGATCCGGACGAAGCGGGTCAGGTTGAGGTACGACACCTCCCGCATCCGCCGTTCGAACGGGTCGGTGTCCGGCAGGTGCGGCACCTCGGCGAGCGCCTCCCGGTACCGGGCGCGGCGGTAGCCGGGCAGGTCGAGCTTGGCGAGCAGTTCCCGGTCCAGCAGTTGCTCGCGCGGGCCGGTGCCCGCGCCGCCGAAGCCGCTGACCGCGGTCGCCCACGGGAAGTCGTCCGCGTCGAGGGCCTTCGGGTCGTGGAACCAGCGGTAGCCGCCGAACAGCTCGTCCGCGGACTCGCCGGACAGCGCGACCGTCGAGTGCTCGCGCACCCCGCGGAAGAGCAGCAGCAGCGAGGTGTCCATGTCGCCGACGCCGCCCGGCAGGTCCCGGGCCCGCAGGGTGGCGAGCCGCTGCGCCGGGTCGGTGAGGGCGGCGCTGTCCAGCTCGATCACCGAGTGGTCGGCGCCCACGTGCCGGGCGAGCAGTTCCGCGTACGGCCGGTCCGGGGTGGTGCGCACCGCGTCCGGGTGGAAGTGCTCGCTCTGCCCGGTGAAGTCGACCGCGAAGGAGCGGACCGGTCCGGCGCCCGCCGCGTCCAGGCTGCGGGCGGCCAGGGCGGTGACCGCGCTGGAGTCCAGGCCGCCGGAGAGCAGCGAGCAGAGCGGCACGTCGGCCTCCAGCTGGCGGTGGACGATGTCCTCCAGCAGGGCCCGGACGGTGCCGATCGTGGTGGCGAGGTCCTGGGTGTGCCGGCGTGCCTCCAGCGCCCAGTAGCGGTGGACCGAGACGCCGCCGCGCCGCACCCGCACCAGGTGGCCGGGTCGGACCTCGGCGATGCCCCGGTACGGGGTGAGGCCGGGGGTGCGGGTCATGGCGATCAGCTCGCGCAGCCCGTCCAGGTCGACCACCGGGCGGACCGCGGGGTGGGCGAGCAGCGACTTGGGCTCCGAGCCGAAGACCACGCCGTCCGGGGTGGGGTGGTAGTGCAGCGGCTTGACGCCCATCCGGTCGCGGACCAGCAGCAGCTCCTCGGTGCGGGCGTCCCAGACGGCGAAGGCG
Organism: Kitasatospora sp. MBT66; assembly: GCF_000710405.2. Taxonomy (NCBI): domain Bacteria; kingdom Bacillati; phylum Actinomycetota; class Actinomycetes; order Kitasatosporales; family Streptomycetaceae; genus Kitasatospora; species Kitasatospora sp. MBT66. The sequence continues at coordinate 17,370 of NZ_JAIY01000014.1, forward strand.
AACATGCCGTTGAGCCGCTCGGCGACGCGCTCGCCCCACTCCAGGTAGCCGCGCAGGACCACCTCGGTGTCGCCGCGGGTGCGGAAGCGGTGGCCGGCCGCCACCAGCTCGGCGCGCAGCTCGTGGTGGTTGTACACCTCGCCGTTGTAGCTGAGGGCGGCCAGCAGCCGGCCGTCGTGCTCGGCCGTCATCGGCTGGGCGCCGCCCTCGGGGTCGAGCACGGCCAGGCGCCGGTGGCCGAGGGCGGCGTGCCGCTCCAGATGGGCGCCGCCGTCGTCCGGGCCGCGGCAGAGCTGGGTGGCGGTCATGGCGTCGAGCACCTCGCGTTCGAGGGTCAGGTCGCGGTCGTAGGCGACCCATCCGGTGATCCCGCACATCAGCAAGCCTCCGGTTCTTTTGACACTCTTCCGATGCTCCCGCCCCCCTGGTCACCGCGTGACTCCCCCCGGTGTGTGAGCAGGTCATCACGCTACGTGGTCGCCCCGGTGCGGACAAGACCCCGATGCTGCGCCGATTGCCGCAGAATCCTGCCCGATTTCGGGCAGGATCTTTGATCTTTCCCGGGAGGGCGGCCTAGAGTCACCGACTGTGTCCAGCTCGACCGGTTCCTCGCACCCTCACGAAGACCTCCTCGCCCACCTCACCCGGACCAGCCCGCTCGGGCCCCGGGAGGCGGCGCGGGTGGTGGCGGAGGTGCTGGCGTACTTCTCCGAGACCACCGAGGAGTACGTCCGCCGCCGTCACGGCGAGCTGCAGGCGCGCGGCCTGACCAACGAGAAGATCTTCGCCCGGCTCGCCGAGGAGCTGCCCGCCCGCCGGGTCGCGGCCCCGGAGCTCTCGGCCCGCCAGCTGCGCCGGATCGTCTACGGCTGACGGTCGGCCGACCGGAACCACGGAACCAAGGAGTCCACCACCATGTGCGGAATCGTGGCCTACATCGGCCCCAAGGACGCGACGCCCTTCCTGCTGGAAGGCCTCGCCCGACTGGAGTACCGGGGCTACGACTCGGCCGGCGTCGCCGTCGCCGGACGCACCGGCGGCATCAAGGTCCGCAAGGTCAAGGGCCGGGTCGCCGACCTCGCCGCCGCCGTCCCCGCCCGGTTCAAGGGCTCCACCGGCATCGGCCACACCCGCTGGGCCACCCACGGCGTCCCCAGCGACGCCAACGCCCACCCGCACCTCGACAACGCCGAGCGGATCGCCGTCGTCCACAACGGCATCATCGAGAACGCCGACGAGCTGCGGGCCAAGCTCGCCGCCGACGGCGCCGTCTTCCGCTCCGAGACCGACACCGAGGTGCTCGGCCACCTGATCGCCGCCCACGCCGCCGAGGGCGTCGAGCTGGAGGAGGCCGTGCGGGCCGCCCTCGGCAAGGTCGTCGGCACCTACGGCATCGCCGTGCTCGACGCCGAGCAGCCCGACCGGATCGTGGTCGCCCGCAACGGCAGCCCGATCGTGCTCGGCATCGGGGAGAAGGAGATGTTCGTCGCCTCCGACGTCTCCGCCCTGGTCCGCTACACCCGCCAGGTGGTCCACCTGGAGGACGGTGAGCTGGCCACCGTCCGCGCCGACGGCTTCCGCACCTTCACCGAGGACGCCCGCACCACCCACCGCCAGCCGTCCACCGTGGACTGGGAGATCGACTCCTACGACACCGGCGGCTACGAGCACTTCCTGCTCAAGGAGATCCACGAGCAGCCCGGCTCGGTCGAGCGCACCCTCGGCGGCCGCCTCGACGAGCGGTTCGCCACCGCCCACCTCGGCGGCCTCAACCTGGACGCCCGCGAACTGCGCGAGATCCGCCGGGTCAAGATCCTCGGCTGCGGCTCCGCCTACTACGCCGGCGAGATGGGCGCCCAGCTGATCGAGGAGCTGGCCCGGATCCCCGCGCACAGCGAGCCCGCCTCGGAGTTCCGCTACCGCAACCCGGTGATCGAGGCCGACACCCTCTACATCGCGGTCAGCCAGTCCGGCGAGACCTACGACACGCTCGCCGCCGTCCAGGAGGTCAAGCGCAAGGGCGGCCGGGTGCTCGGCGTCGTCAACACCGTCGGCAGCGCCATCGCCCGCGAGTGCGACGGCGGCATCTACCTGCACGCCGGCCCGGAGATCTCGGTCGCCTCCACCAAGGCGTTCACCTCCACCGTGGTCGCCTTCGCGCTGATCGCCCTGCACTTCGGCCGGATCCACGACCTCTCGCCCGCCGACGGCCGCCGGATCGTCTCCGCCCTCAAGGCGCTGCCCGACCAGATCCGCGAGGTCCTCGCCCAGAGCGACGCCATCGCCGAACTCGCCGCCGAGTACGCCGGGTCCGAGGGCATGATGTTCATCGGCCGGGTGCGCGGCTACCCCGTCGCCCGCGAGGGCGCGCAGAAGCTCAAGGAGATCTCCTACGTCCACGCCGAGGCCTACCCGGCGAGCGAGCTGAAGCACGGCCCGCTGGCGCTGATCAGCCCCGAGCTGCCCACCGTCGCCCTCGTCCCGGACGACGAGCTGCTCGACAAGAACCTCACCACCCTCGGCGAGATCAAGGCCCGCTCCGGCCGCGTGCTCGCGGTCGCTCACCGCCGGCCCGAGGCGAAGCTCGCGGACCACTGCATCCTGGTGCCCAAGAGCGAGCCCGAGCTGGACCCGCTGCTGCTCAACATCCCGCTCCAGCTGCTCGCGTACCACGCGGCGGTGGCGCTGGGGCGCGACGTCGACAAGCCGCGCAACCTCGCCAAGAGCGTCACCGTCGAGTAGTCGCGGACGCGCCCCCGGGGCCGGCCGTGCTCCACGGCCGCCCCCGGGGGCGCGTTCCGAGCGCTGTCGCTGTCGCTGTCGCTGTCGCTGTCGCTGTCGCGGGCCCGGAGGTCGGACGGTCAGCCGGCCGCCCCGCGCACCGCCCCGGCGGCGCGGACGACGGCCTCGGCCAGCCGGTGGTTCTCCGGGCCGAGCGGGAGGGAGCTGAACCGGCGCCGCGTGTACCCGTAGGCGACGCCGCTGCGCGGATCGGCGAAGGACTGCGCGCCCACCGCGCCGCTGTGACCGAAGGCCTCCGCCCCGAGGAACGGGAAGCGGGTGCTCTGCGCCTCGAAGCCGAGGCCGAAGTGGTCCACCTCGCCGGTCACCAGGTCGGTGCCGTGCGTGCGGACCGGACCGAACTCGGCGATCGTGGCCGGTGCCAGGAACGGCGTCCGCCCGTCCAGCCCCTGTGCCGCCGCCGCGTACATCGCCGCCAGACCGCGGGCGCTGCCGAAGCTGCCGGTCGAGGCCGGGCCCTGGGCCTGCACCGGGCGGAGGTTGCCGAAGCCCGCCAGGTCGGTGGGCGGGGAGGCGTTCAGGTTGAAGGCGATCCCCATCAGGCTGTCGGGTGCCGGCTGCTCGCCCTGCTGACCGGGGAGGGGGACCGCCGGAAGCACCGACAGGTACCGCGACTCCAGCTCCGCGGGCAGGCCGAGGAAGAAGTCCAGCCCGTACGGGGCCCGGATCCGCTCCTCGAACAGCTCCTGCACCGTGCGGCCGGTCCGGCGGCGGACCACCTCGCCGGTCAGCGCGCCGATGACGTAGGCGTGGTAGCCGTAGGCCGTCCCGGGCTCCCAGTAGGGCTTCTGGCCGGCCAGCCGATCCGCGATCCGGCGGTCGTCCGCCAGCTCCTCCGTCGTGAAGCCGCCGTCGACCCCGATCAGCCCCGCCCGGTGCTCCAGCAACTGCCGGAACGTGAGTGCGCCCTTGCCCTCGGCCGCGAACTCCGGCCAGTAGTGGGCCACTTCCTTGTCCAGGTCGAGCACGCCCTCCTGCACCAGCAGGGCCGTCACCAGGTGCGCCGCCCCCTTGGCGGAGGAGTAGAGCGCGAACAGCGACTCGCCGGAGACCCCCTCGCCGGCCCACAGGTCCACCACCCGCCGCCCGTCCAGGTGCACGGCGAGCTGCGCGCCACCGCCCGCCGGCTCCTCCGCCACCACGGCGGCGAACTCCTCCCGCACCGCCTCGAACCCCGGCGCCACGCTTCCGCCGACGACGTCACTGCTGGACATGCTTCCCCCTGAATGCGCTCCTGCGGCCTTGATCACCGGCCTGCCGGGGCGTCAACCCGCCCCGGCGCCGAAGTATTCCGGCGCCGGGCGGGGAGCGGGCGGGTCGGTGTCAGTAGTCCGCGCTGGGTGCGCGGGTGGTGGGGCCGAGGTCCGGCTCGTCGCGGATCTCCAGGGCCTCGGCGTGGCGGTCCAGTTCGAGCACCACGAGGGTGTTGCGGCCCGGCAGCCAGAGCGGACCCGGCGCGTACAGGGTGCGCTGCGGGCCCTCGTGGGTGTAGCGGCCGAGCAGGAAGCCGTTGAGCCAGAGCAGGCCCCGGCCCCAGTCCGGGAGCGCGAGGAAGGCGTCCGCCGGTGCCTCGACCTCGGCCTCGAACCGGTGGAAGACCGGGTCGCCCCCGGCGGCGCCGACGTCCTCGCGGAAGGCCAGCGCGGAGAGGTCGGCGAGCGGCAGCGGTCGGATCTCCCAGTTGTGCAGCCGCTGGCGCTCGTGCTGGACGCCGCGCCGGATGCCCTTGCGATCGTCCAGCTGCGGGCCGTAGTTGGCGCGACCCAGCGCCTCGACCAGGATGTCCAGGGTGACCCCGGCCGGGCCCACCGCCAGCGGCAGGGTGCCGCCCGGGGAGTTGCGGTCCAGCACGCCGAGCGGGCGGCCGTCCGCGAACACCTGCGCGCGGTCCCCGACGCCGTCGATCCGCAGCGGCATCTCCGGGCGCGGCCCGGGGACGTGCGTGCGGTAGTGGATCAGGCCGAGCGACTGGCCGACCCGCTCCATCGGCTCGGTGGTCGGCCGGTGCAGGGGCATCGACAGCGCGTCCAGGGAGTCCAGCAGCCGCGCCCGGCCGCTCGCCCGCTCCAGCCGGCGGGGCTCCAGTCGCGGCGGCCGGGCCGGGAGTTCCCCCTCGGGGAGCGGCACGTACTTGCCGATGACGGACCGCAGGGCGTGGAACTTCTCGGTCAGCTCGCCCGCCTCGCCGATCGGCGCGTCGTAGTCGTAACTGGTCACGGTCGGCTCGTAACCGGCGGTCTCGGGCCCGGTGCCCGAGTGGTTGGCGCCCGCCCAGAACCCGAAGTTGGTGCCGCCGTGCGCCATGTAGAGGTTGACCGAGGCGCCGGTCGCGAGCAGCTCGTCGAGCGAGGCAGCCGTCTCCGCGACGTCCCGGACATGGTGCGGCTGACCGATCCGGTCGAACCAGCCGATCCAGAACTCCATCGCCGCCAGCGGTCCCTTGGGCTGCTGCCGCCGCAGCACCTCGAAGCGCTCCGGCGCGCGCGAACCGAACGTCCCCGTGGCCAGCACACCCGGGATCGCCCCGCCCTGCTGCATGAAGTCCTCGGAACCGTCGGCGGTGAACAGCAGGCAGTCCACCCCGCGCGTCACCAGCCCGTCCCGCAGATGCGTCATATAGGCGGCGTCGTTGCCGTAACTCCCGTACTCGTTCTCCACCTGCACGGCCACCACGGGCCCGCCCCGGCTGCCCAGCAGCGGCAGCAGCTCCGGCACCACGGCGTCGAACCAGCCGTCCACCTCGGCGAGGAACGCCGGGTCCGAGCTGCGCAGCCCCATCCCCTCGGCGGTGAGCAGCCGGGCCGGCAGGCCGCCCGACTCCCACTCGGCGCAGATGTAGGGCCCCGGGCGCAGGATCACGTCCAGGCCGTGCCGTTCGGCGGTCCGGACGAACCGGGAGATGTCCCGCCAGCCGGTGAAGTCGATCCCGCCGGAGGGCAGTTCGTGGAAGTTCCAGGGGATGTAGGTGTCAACGGTGTTGGCGCCCAGCGCGCGCAGGCGGGCCAACCGGTCGTCCCACAGCTCCGGGTGCACCCGGAAGTAGTGCAGCGCTCCGGAGACGATCCGGTGCGGCGCGCCGTTGCGGCGGAAGCCGTCGTCGTCGAAGTCGAGCTCGATCATGCGGACCAGCTTTCGGTTGACGCGGTCGTCGGTCGGGTACTGCTGCGTCGGAGCCGGCCCGGGGGTGTCGGCCCACCGGGCCTGCCCTCGTCCAGCCAGCGTATACGACGTGTGTACGCGTCCCACCTACGTTTCGGCGGGCACGCAACACTCCGTAGGAAGGCGAGGTCGCCGACGCCCATGCGCCGGGATTCCCTCAGTAGCAGAATGCGGTCGCTGGTGGCCGCGATGATCGCGGGGGTGATGGCGGTCCCCCTGGTGGGCGCCGTGTCACCCGCCGCCCACGCGGTGGAAGCGCCGAAGCAGCCCGGTATCCATCCGTGCTTCAACACCGACAAGCAGTTGCCCTCCAGTGTCTACCGAGGAGTGGGGCTCCATCTCGGGTTCGACCGTAAGAACAGGATCCCGACCGAGTACCTGCCGGCCAGCGGCGTGGACCCGAAGACGGTGTTCGTGAGCGGCTTCAAGGCCAAGGGCGTTGCTGACCTGAGGTCGGTGGACTTCACCCTGACCACTCATGTGAACGGTGATCCTAAAACCGGCCACAGTGCGCCGAAGTCCGGCTACGTCAGCACCTCCTCCAGCGAGGACGTAGCTGCCACGTTCGCCGCCGTGAACAGCGGTTTCTCCAGGGCCGAGAAGAGTGCTGACGGGAGCGACGTCTACGTCAAGGAGGGCTGGGTCTACGAGATCGTTCCCGATGCGCGTTTTGTCAACGTCGTCGGTCAGTATGTGGGTGGGAAGGTTCCTCCCAACAACGCCCTGGGCGAAGAGGAATGGGCGGCCGTGGGGGCTGTCCCGCCCAGTTCCATAAAGTCGGCGTACATGGTGAAGGCCACCTTCGAGCCAACCGCAGGGTCGGACACGCTGACGTGGAAGAGCACCAAGAAGATCGACGAGAGCCTGGTCACCAATCCGCTGTTCGAGGAGCCTAACCGGGCCGTGGTTCCGGGAGACCTTGCTGACTACGGCTTCCCGCCGGACAAACCGGTCAGGGTGGGGATCAACGGAGCGGCGCCCGGCGGCCCGAAGTGGAGCGAGTGCGCGAAGCTCAACGCGGTCGAGGATGAGTGGGAAGACGACGAGTGCGAGAGTGACGGAGGCACCGCTGCTGTCGGCGTCGCCACCGTGACGAAGACCGCTTTGCGGGGCGTCGCGCTCGCCACGGCGTCCGGCACAGCGCCGGTCGCCGCCGGTACGGCCACGAACACACCCCCCGCGTCGCGACTGCTGGACGGGGCGATGTACCGACTCACGGCGCCGGCGTCCGCGTACGGTCCGATCTTCGACCTGGACGTGCGCGGCGGAGTGACTGCCAACGGGACCACCGTGCAGGCGTATCCCCGAAACTGCACCGCCTCGCAGAACTGGCGGCTGCGCGCGGCCCCGGACGGCCGGTTCGTCCTGGAGAGCGCGCTCGCCCCGGGCATGGTCCTGCAACAGGACCTCTACAGCCACAACACCCTGCTCTGGCCGCTGCAGCGTGACGACCAGGGCCGCTCGCAGGGCACGCCCAACCAGCAGTGGACCGTCAAGGACGCCGGTGACGGGGCCTACAGCCTGGTCAGCGCCGCCGACCAGAAGTGCCTCACGATGGCCGGGCAGGAGTCCGTCGGCCTGAGCGTCAAGCCGTGCGACGGCGGCCCGGCGCAGAAGTGGACCCTGGCCGTGCCGTGCGTGCCGACCGACCCGGCCTCGCTGCCGGCCACCGGCCGCACCGTGCCCGGGTACCCCGCGCTGAAGTGGCCGACCGTCAAGGGCCACCCGGAGCTGACCTGGCCGTCGGTGCCCGGCGCTCCCGGGGTTCCGTGGCCCGCGGTGCCGGGCAGCCCCGACGTCCCGATGCCGGGCCGACCGGATCTGCCGGTGGTCGACTGGCCGGGCGCGCCCGCGCTGCCGAAGGTGTCCTGGCCGACGCAGGCGGGGCAGCTGCCGTGGCCGAAGGTTCCCGGCTTCCCCGAGGTGAACTGGCCGATCATGCCGGGGACCAAGAACGTCCCCTGGCCGATCCTGCCGCTGCCGGTCGTGCCCGGGACGGGTCCCGACGCCGGCGCCGGGATCGTCGTCCCGGGTCGGCCCGTGCCCGACCGGCCGACCGTCGCCGGTCATCCCGAGCTGACGTGGCCCACCGTTCCCGGCTTCCCGGACGTACGGTGGCCGTCGGTGCCGGGATCCCCGGACGTTCCGTGGCCGGGCCACCCGGACATGCCCGCCGTTTCCTGGCCGGGCGCTCCGACCCTGCCCGCGACCGCCAAGCCTTCGTTGCCGGGCTTCCCGAACTGGACCTGGCCGGACATCCCCGGTTTCCCGGGGGTGCCGTGGCCGTCGCTGCCCGATGTGCAGCGGGCGCCGTGGCCCTCGGCCTCCGACTTCCCCGAGGTGCCGAAGACCCCGTCCGTGCCGATCGTCTGCAAGCTGCCCACCGACCCGGGGACCAACCCCACCGACCCGGGCACCAACCCCACCGACCCGGGCACCAACCCCACCGACCCCGGTGGGCCCGTGCCCTCCCCGCCCGGGATCGGGCTGCCGAGCTTCCCCTTCCTCCCCATGCTGCCGCCGTGGGGCACGCCCCCCACCGGCCCCGGTGGCGGCCCCGGCAGCGGGCAGAAGCCCGATCCGGTGCAGGGCATCGGACTGGTGTCGGCCGCGGATCCGCAGTTGGTGCCGGACGTCACCGGCGGCGTTCCCGCCTCCGGGACACCCGTGCAGGCGTGGACGCCGAACGCGACGGACTCGCAGCGGTGGGCGTTCTGGGACCGCGGCAACGGCAACTGGCTGATCGAGACGCGGCTGACCTACGGCGGCAGCGACCCCGGCGGCCGCCTCGTCCTCGCCCAGGACCCCGCCACGCACCGCACCGCGCTCCAGCCCGTGGCCGCGAACCGCACCGAGCAGCAGTGGCGCTTCGCCGACGCCGGTGACGGCCGGACGACGATCGCCAACGGCAACGGCGGCTGTCTGACGCTCGCCGCCAAGGGCCAGCCGCTGACCGTCGCCCCCTGCGACGGTTCCGACCGGCAGAAGTGGCGGCTCAACGGCGTGGTGGCCGGCGGCGACGGCAACGCCGACGGTGCCCCCGTCCACTCGGCCTTCCCCGGCAAGTGCGCGGATGTCACCGGCGGCAACACCGCCGACCGCACCCCGATCGACCTCTACGACTGCAACGGGACGCCCGCCCAGCGCTGGACGGCGTCCGCGAGCACCGGTGTGTTCGCCCTGAAGGCGTTCGGCAAGTGCCTGGACGTCTCCGGGGGCCTCACGGCGCACGGCACCCGGGTCGGCCTCTACACCTGCAACGACTCGCCGGCGCAGCGCTGGCAGAAGGGCCCGGACTCCTCGCTGGTCAACCCGAACTCCGGCATGTGCCTGGACGTGACCGGTGGCGTCAACACCAACGGGACCGTCCTGCAGATCTGGGACTGCAACGCCACCGACTCCCAGCGCTGGGGCCTGGGTACCGTCCCGCCGCGTGCGCCGGTGACTCCGAACCCGACCCCGCCGCCGGGCACCGGAGCGGTGGTCAATCCGGGGATCGGCACCTCCCAGGTGTCCACCCTCGTCTCCGCCAACAACGGGATGGTGGCCGACCTGGACCGGTCGAACACCGGCTCCGGCACGTCGATCAAGGCGCTCGCTCCGAACGGCAACGACGCGCAGCGCTGGGCGTTCTGGACCACGGCGAACGGCCGGTGGATCATCGAGACGCTGCTCACGGACGGGAAGGCGGCGGCCGGTCAGGGCATGGTGATGGACCACGATCCGGGCCCGCACCGCACCCATCTGATCCGCACCATGGACGGGAACGCCAATCAGCACTGGGCGTTCCGGGACGCGGGCGGCGGCTGGTTCTGGGTGACCAGTGACACCGACAACGGCTGTCTGACGGCCAACAACGCCGGTGAGGCGCTGGCCGTCTCCGCCTGCGACGGCTCCGACCGGCAGAAGTGGCGGCTCGGGGACGTGACCGACGGCCCGGCGCAGCCCGGCCAGCCCGGTCAGCCTCAGCCGAACCGGCCGGACCCGGCCACCGGCCCGGCGGTCACCCCCGGTGGCGTCCGCAACAACCAGGTGGCGGTGCTGCGTTCCGCGAACAACGGGATGGTGGCGGACCTTGACCGGTCGAGCACCGCTTCCGGCACGTCGATCAAGGCGCTGGCGCCGAACGGCGGCGACGCGCAGAAGTGGGCGTTCTGGGACGCCGGCAACGGCCGGTGGATCCTGGAGACGCTGCTGACCGACGGGAGGACGGCGGCCGGTCAGGGCATGGTGATGGACCACGACCCGGGCCCGCACCGCACCCATCTGATCCGCACCATGGACGGGAACGCCAATCAGCACTGGGCGTTCCGGGACGCGGGCGGTGGTTGGTTCTGGGTGACCAGTGACACCGACAACGGCTGTCTGACGGCCAACAACGCCGGTGAGGCGCTGGCCGTCTCCGCCTGCGACGGCAGCGACCGGCAGAAGTGGCGGCTCGACGGCCTCACCCAGGGCCCGAACCCGCCGAACCCGGCCACGGGCGCGGTGGTCAACCCCGGGGTGGCGAACAACCGTGTCGCCACGCTGCGTTCCGCGAACAACGGGATGGTCGCCGACCTCGACGGTGGGACGACCAACTCCGGCACGTCGATCAAGGCGCTCGGCGCCAACGGCAACGACGCGCAGAAGTGGGCGTTCTGGAGCACCGCGAACAACCGGTGGATCCTGGAGACGCTGCTCACGGACGGGAAGGCCGTGGCCGGTCAGGGCATGGTGATGGACCACGATCCGGGGACGCACCGGACGCATCTGATCCGGACGATGGACGGGAACGCCAATCAGCACTGGGCCTTCCGGGACGCGGGCGGTGGCTGGTTCTGGATCACCAGTGACACCGACGGCGGCTGTCTGACGGCCAACAACCCGGGTGAGGCGCTGGCCGTCTCCGCCTGCGACGGCGGCGACCGGCAGAAGTGGCGGCTGGACAACGTCACGGACGGACCGGCGGCCCCGCAGCAGCCCCAGCCGGGCAACGGCGGCTCGGGTGGCGGTGGCCCGGTCGTCCGGCCGGCCGTGGGCAACAGCCAGGTCGCGACCCTGCGGTCGAACAACAACGGCCTGGTCGCCGACCTCGACGCCGGCAGCACCGCCTCCGGCACCTCGATCAAGGCGCTCGGCGGCAACGGCAACCCCGCCCAGCGCTGGGCGTTCTGGGACGCCGGCAACGGCAGCTGGATCGTCGAGACCCTGCTCACGGACGGCAAGTCCGCCCCGGGCCAGGGCATGGTGATGGACCACAACCCGGGTCCGCACCGGACCCACCTGACCCAGAACCAGGCGGGCAACGCCAACCAGCGGTGGTCGTTCCGCGATGCCGGGAACGGCTGGTACTGGCTGGTCAGTGCCGCCGACGGCGGCTGCCTGACCGCCAACAACGCCGGTGAGCAGCTGGGCGTCTGGCGCTGCGACGGCTCGGACAAGCAGCGCTGGCGGCTGGACAACGTCCAGACCGGTCCGACCCCGGGCGCCGGTTCCGGCGGTGGCAACACCGGCGGTGGCGGTAACACGGGTGGCGGCGGCGGTGGCGGTAACACCGGCGGCGGTGGCGGCTGGGACGGCGGCATCGGCGGCGGTGGCAGCGGTGGCGGCAACGGCTCCGAGCCGGGCGGCTGCGGCTTCCAGGAGCCGACGGCCGAACACCGGGGCGGCTGGATGTGGAAGAACTGGAGCATCTGCCGCGGCACCGAGATCTCCACGGGCGACAGCGAGCAGTCGACCGCGCTGCGGATGCGGGAGGACGGCACGGTCGAACTCGTCTACTCCTGGTACAGCGAGACCACCAGCCGGATGGTCTCGGCCGTCAGCTGGACCGCCCCGAACACCACCGGGTGCGGGCGGACGGCCACCATGCAGACGGACGGCAACTTCGTCGTCTACGGCGACGGCAACCGAAGCTGCTGGTCCTCCGGGACGAGCGGCTACCAGAACGCCTGGCTGGAGGTGAACCGGAGCGGCACGCTGACGATCTGGTGGGTCGACGACAACGAGTTCCAGCAGGCGCGCAGCCAGGCGGGCCGCCCCGGGCCGGGCCTCGGCGGCAGCTTTCTGGACCTGGTGATCACGCTCGCCCGCATGATCCCGCGCCGGGAGTGGGGGGTGGGAACGCAGCACCGGATCTCGACGCCGAACTGCGGGAAGATCCACTGCACCTGACGCGGTGGCGCTCCTCCTGACGAAGGACCGTCCGGGCACCCCGCCCGGGCGGTCCTTCCGCGTCCGCGACGCAGGCTGTTCCGGACGCCGCTCCGGCCCTAGACTGCTCAGCTCGCGCGGCATTACCGACGGGTAGGTACGTATCCGCGGGCGCCGCCACCGACTGGCAGGGATGGGGAGTCCGGATGGCCGACGAGCGGGTGCACGCGTACGCGGACGACGCGCTGGGGGAGCACGACGCGGTGGCGCTGGCCGCCCTGGTGCGGGCCGGTGAGGTCGCCCCCGCCGAGCTGGCGGCGGCCGCCGCGGCCCGCGCCGACCGGGTCGACGCGGCGCTCGCCCCGGTCGCCTTCGCCGCGTACGGGCGGCCGCACGGGGCGGACGACAGTGCGCGGGACGCCCCGCTGTACGGCGTGCCGAGCTATCTGAAGGACAACACCGACCTGCGCGGGATGCCGACCGGCCAGGGCAGTTCGGCCTACCGGGCCAGGCCCGCCCGCCGCAGCGCGGGCTTCGCCGAGCAGTTCCTCGGCACCGGCCTGGGCGTGCTCGGCAAGACCCGGCTGCCGGAGTTCGGGCTCAACGCCTCCACCGAGTTCGCCTCCGCCCGACCCGTCCGCAACCCCTGGCTGACCTCGCACTCCCCGGGCGCCTCCTCGGGCGGCGCGGCCGCCCTGGTCGCCTCCGGTGTCGTCCCGATCGCGCACGCCAACGACGGCGGCGGCTCGATCCGGATCCCGGCCGCCTGCTGCGGGCTGGTCGGACTCAAGCCCACCCGGGGCCGGGTGGTGCCCAACGCCCAGGGCCGCCGGCTGCCGGTGGACCTGGTGACGGACGGCGTGCTGACCCGCTCCGTCCGCGACACCGCCGCGTTCTTCGCCGCCGCCGAACGCCACTACCGCAACCCCGCGCTGCCCCCGCTCGGCCTGGTCGAGGGCCCGGGCGAGCGCCGGCTGCGGATCGGCCTGGTGGTGGACTCGCCGGTCGCGACCAGCGACGCGGCGACCCGGGCGGCGGTCGAGGGGACGGCGGCCCGGCTGGAGGCCCTGGGGCACGAGGTGACTCCGGCCGTGATGCCGTTCGGCGAGGAGTTCTCCCGCGACTTCGTCCTCTACTGGGGCTACATCGCCTTCCTGATCGCCACCACCGGCCGGCTCACGGTCGACCCCGGCTTCCGGGCGAGCCGTCTCGACGGGCTGACCACCGGGCTGCGGCGGCTCTTCCACCGGGAGTTCCGGCGTGTGCCGGGGGTGGTCCGGCGGCTGCGGAGCGCCGAGGAGACGTACGCGGGGATGTTCCGGACCCACGACGTGGTCCTCTCGCCGGTGCTGGCGCACGTCGCGCCGCCGATCGGCTACCTGAGCCCGAACGTCGCCTTCGAGGAGCTGATCGACCGGCTGACCCGGTACGTGGCGATCACCCCGGTCAACAACGTCACCGGCGGCCCGGCGATCGCGCTGCCGACCGGTGCGAGCGCCGACGGCCTGCCGATCGGCGTCCACCTGTCGGCGGCCCACGGGGAGGAGCGGGTGCTGCTGGAGCTGGCGTTCGCCCTGGAGGCGGACCGGCCCTGGCGGCGGATACAGGACTGAGGGCGGACACAGGACCGAGGGCGGACACAGACCGAGGGCGGGCAGCGGGCCGGGCGCCGCGGTGGCCGGTCAGCCGAGCACCGGGGAGGCGATCGCGCAGGCGGCCCGGACCTCGCTGCGCAGCGGGCCGAGCACGTCGGGGCCGGTCGCCCCGGCCGCCCCGGCGGCCGCGTCCCCGTCCGGCTTCGGCAGTGGAGTGCCGGTGCGCAGCGCCCCGGCCAGGGCGGTCAGGTCCGCCGCGATGGCGGCGACCTCGTCCGGCGGCGGCGCCGGCTCCCCGTGCTCGACCCGGACCCGGGTGGCGGTGGTGGCCTCCACCACCCGTTCCACTGCGATCACCAGCGGCCACCACGCGGCCGCCCGGGGCCCGGTCGGCGGCGGTTCGGTGAGCGCGCGCTGGAATTCGGAGCGGACCGCCGAGAGGTCCCGGTAGAGCCGCCGGCGCCGGACCGGCCGGGCGGGCCGGTCGTGGCCGGGGGCGCCGGCGAAGGCCAGCGCCACGTACGCGGAGGCGTCCGCCACGGTGTCGGCCAGCCGGTCGCCGATCCGGGTGTGCCAGGACTCCGGCCAGCACAGGTACCCGGCGACCAGGGCGATCCCGCAGCCGATCAGCGAATCGTAGAGCCGGGGCAGGACGAGCCCGAACCCTTGGTGGTTGAGCAGGTCGGACAGCAGCAGGATGACCGGGGTGATGGCCGCCGTCTGGAACGCGTACCCCTTGGCGGAGAAGGCCGGGATCAGCGCGGCCAGCACCGCGACGGTCGGCACGTCCCACCAGCCGCGCGGCACCTCGGCGAGCACCGGCACGGCGAGCAGCAGCCCGCCGGCGGTGCCGAGGGCGCGCAGCACGGCCCGGGAGAACACCGAGCCGAAGTCCGGCTTGAGGACGAAGGTGACGGTCAGCGCGACCCAGTAGGAGCGCGGCACCGGCAGCACCGACACCACCACCTGGGCCAGGCCGATGCAGAGCGCGAGCCGCAGGCCGTAGCGCCAGGACGCGCCGGAGAGCAGCGCCGCCCGGGCCGCGCGCCGGGTCCGCACCCAGGGCGCGGCGGGGCGGCCGAGCCGGTCGGGTTCGGCGGTGTGCGCGTGGTCGGGCTCGGCGGCGACGGCGGCCGCGTAGCGCAGCGCCCGCTCCAGCGCGCGTTCCGAGGGGCCGGTCGGCGCGGGCAGGTCGAGCGGGAGGGGCTGGTCGGTCCGGGCCCCGTCCTCGATGCCGTCCTCGATGCCGTCGGCGAGTGCCGCGACGGCCGCCGGCCAGGCCTCCGGCAGCGGGCCGAGCCGGGCCGGGCGGAGTTTGGCGGCGGAGGCCGCCTCGACGATCGGGATCAGCGCGTTGAGCCGGGCGATCAGCCGGGTCAGCCCGGGGGAGCGGCCGTGCCGGCGGGTGCGGTGGGCGAGCAGCAGGTCGTAGGAGGCGTTGAGCGACTGGGTGACGTCCTGTCGCCGTTCGTCGTGCTCGGGGGTGCCGGCGGCCCGGACGAACGCGGCGACCGAGCGGTAGGAGGCGGCGACCGCCGCCCGTTCGGGGACGCCGCCGCGCAGCGGCCAGCCGAACAGGGTGAGCAGCAGCACCACCGCCCCGCCCGCGGTGAGCAGCAGCGGCGCCGTCCACCACGGGCGGGGCATCGGCAGCCCGGCCCCGACGACGGCGTTGAGGAGCAGCAGGAGTCCGGAGACGGAGGCTACCGAGCCGATCGAGGAGATCATCCCGGAGACCAGCGCCACCAGGGTGAGGACGGCGACGGCGGTCCAGTCGCGGCCGTACACCAGGGTGCCGAGGGTGACGCCGACGGCGCCGAAGAGCTGGGGGACGGCGATGTTGAAGAACCGCATCCGGTAGGCGTCGGCGGTGTCGCCGATCACGCCGGACAGGGCGCCCATCGAGACCAGCGCGCCGTACGCGGGCCGGCCGGCGGCGAGGCCGACGGCCAGCGGCGCGGAGAGCGCGACCGAGGCGCGGGCCACCGCCGCCCACGGCACCGGCGCGGGTCCGGGCCGCAGCCCGGCCGTCAACCAGGTCGGCGGCGAGAGCCGGACGCCGTGCGCGTGCTGTGCCATGGGCCCAACCTACGGCGCCCGCCGCTACGGCCCCGGGCGCGGCGCGCTCGGGCGGGCGGGGTCCACGGCGCGGGGTCGACCGCGCAGGTGAGGGCGGGTGAGGCGGTGGCGGCGGTGGTGCCGCGTCCGGGCGCCGGTGCGGGTGCCGGGTCGGCCGGACGGCGGGTGGTGGGGAGGTCGCGGACCCGGCCGACGGGGGAGAGCAGCAGGACCAGCGCCGCCAGCGGCACCCCGGCCGTGGTGATCCACATCGCCGGGCGCAGGCCGACCGCGGTGCCGAGCACACCGGCGAGCAGGGCGCCGACCGGGATGGTGCCGTAGTTGAGGACGGCGGCGCTCGCGGTGATCCGGCCGAGCAGCTCGGGCGGGCAGTAGTGCTGCTGGAAACCGGACTTGATGACGTTCCCGGCCACCACCCCGGCCGAGACCCCGAACCCGCCGACGGCGTAGCAGAGCACGCCCGCGCCGGTCCCGGTGAGCGGGATCAGCAGCGCCAGCGCGGGCAGGCCCAGCTCGAACAGGATCATCGCGCGCGCCGTGCCGACCCGGGCGGCAACCCGGCGGGCGGCGAACGCGCCGAGGACACCGCCGCTGCCGGCCGCCGCGACCAGGGCGCCGACGGTGCCGGGGGCGAGTCCGACCTCGCGGACCAGGAAGGCGACCAGGATCGACTGGTAGCCCATCAGCGCCAGGTTGGAGGTGGCGCCGTAGAGGGTGAGGGTGCGCAGCCAGCGGTCCCGGGCGACCAGTCGCAGGCCCTCACCGATCTCGCGCCGCAGCGCCCGTTCGGCGCCGCGCTTGTTGTCGGCGCGGGTCTCGCGGTGCCGGATCCGGCCCAGGCAGAGCAGCGAGACCAGGAAGGTCGCGGCGTTGGCGAGCATGCCGTTGGCGGCGCCGGCCAGCTGGGCGAGCAGGCCGCCGGAGCCGAGGCCGACGATCTGGGCGGCGGAGGCGCTGCCGTGCAGCTTGGCGTTGC
This sequence comes from Kitasatospora sp. MBT66, assembly GCF_000710405.2. Classification (NCBI taxonomy): domain Bacteria; kingdom Bacillati; phylum Actinomycetota; class Actinomycetes; order Kitasatosporales; family Streptomycetaceae; genus Kitasatospora; species Kitasatospora sp. MBT66. The sequence continues at coordinate 34,116 of NZ_JAIY01000014.1, forward strand.
CCTCGGGCTGGTCGGCGGGGGAGAGCAGGTCGGGCAGGTAGGCGGTGTACGCGGTCTGGAAGAACACGGCCGCGGTGCCGGTGAGCAGGGCGACCGCCAGCAGCAGACCGGTGCTCAGCCGCCCGGCCCAGGCGGCGGCGGGGACGGCGGCGAACAGGACGAGCGAGACGGCGGCGGCTGCCAGCATCACGGTCCGGCGGGGTGAACGGTCCACCCAGACGCCGGCCGGCAGGCCCACGACCAGCCAGGGCGCCCAGGAGGCGGCGCTGAGCAGGCCGATCTGGAAGGTGGAGGCGTGCAGTTCGGAGACGGCGACGAGCGGCATCGCGACGCCGGTCACGGAGGCGCCGAACTTGCCGGCCGTCTCGCCGCACCAGAGCAGCCGGAAGTCCCGGTGGCGGCGGAGCAGGCTGCGGCGCTGCCCGTCGCGCGTCACTCGGCGCTCCCGGGTCCGTCGGCGCTCCCGGGCCCGTCGGTGCTCCCGGGCCCGTCGGTGCGGGAGCGGCGCGGGAAGGACTGGAGCTGGACGACGATCGGCAGTGCCGCCGGGTCCGGCGCGGCGTCCGGGGCCGGGGTGTGGCGCTCGACGACGGCGAAGATCTCGTCGTTGAGCGCCTGGAGCTGGGCCGGGTTCAGCCGCAGCCGGCGCCAGTCCGAGATGGTGCCGACGTTGCGCCACTCGTCCGGCCAGTCCTCGTTGATGTAGTCGTTGACCCGGTTGAAGTACTGCTGGACCAGCTGGTGCAGGTAGAGCGAGACCGCGCCGCGGGTGTCGGGGTCGTTGCGGAAGTCGGCGGTGTCGAGCCGGTTGGACACCTCCACCCGCCGCCACCAGCGCTCGCGCTTGGTGCCGCGCCCGGTCTCCTCCTCGATGAAGCCGTGTTCGGCGAGGTGGCGCAGGTGCCAGCTGACGGTGCCGGTGTTCTCGCCGAGCCGCTCGGCGAGCCGGGTCGCGGTCGCGGGCCCGTCGAGGTTGAGGAGTTCGAAGATCTGCATCCGCAGCGGGTGCGCGAGCCCGCGCAGGCTGCGGGCGTCGAGCCGGCGCTGCGGCGGTCCGGGGGGATCGGGCGGTCCTGCGGTGGCGGGTGTGTCAGGGGTGGCGGAGGCGTCGGGGTACTCGGTGGTCATGTCGGCAGCCTAGATTGCAGAGGATCCTCTGCATAGGGGTGTCTGCAGAGAAACCTCTGCAAGTCTCCCGTTGTCCCGAATCGCCTCCCGAGCGGTCCGATGATCTTCTAGAGTCGCGAGCGGTAGGACCGTACGACCGCACGGTGCGCTCCACCCTCGCGCACCGGTTCCAGGGAGAGGCAGCACCATGACCGAGCCGCAGCCGAAGCCGTTCGAGCACGTCGACGAGGACTGGCAGAGCGCCCTCGTGGTCGTCGCCCACCCCGACGACATGGAGTACGGCGGGGCCGCCGCCGTCGCCCGCTGGACGGACCAGGGCAAGAAGGTCGTCTATGTGATGGCCACCAGCGGCGAGGCCGGGATCGACAGCATGGACCCGGAGCAGTGCGGCCCGCTGCGCGAGGCCGAGCAGATCGCCTCCGCCGCCGTGGTCGGCGTCGACACCGTCGAGTTCCTCGGCCACCCGGACGGCACCGTCGAGAACGGCCTGCCGCTGCGCCGCGACATCGCCCGCGCCGTCCGCCGGCACCGCCCGGACATCGTCATCACCATCAACTTCCACGACACCTGGGGCGGGCCGTACCTCAACCAGGCCGACCACATCGCGGTCGGCCGGGCCCTCCTCGACGGGGTGCGGGACGCGGGCAACCGCTGGGTCTTCCGCGAGCTGACCGCGGAGGGCCACGAGCCGTGGAACGGCGTGCGGGCGATCTGGGTCTCCGGCTCGCCGGAGTCCGGGCACGCGGTCGACATCACCGAGCACTTCGACCGGGGCGTCGCCTCGCTGGAGCAGCACAAGGCGTACCTGGCCGGCCTCGGCGGCGCGATGGCGGACGCGCGCGGCTTCCTGGAGGGCTTCGGCCGCGAGGCGGGCACCCGGCTCGGCACCCGCTTCGCCGTCCCGTTCGAGGTCTTCCCGCTCGGCTGAGGTCCTCAGGACCCGTTCGGCCGCTCTCCCTCGCGCTCCTGCTCCTGCTCGCCCTCCCGCTCCGGCTCCCGTTCCGGTGCCGGCCGCCGTCGACGGCGCAGCAGCTGCCGGACGGCGAGGGCGGCGACCAGGACGCCGAGCGCGATCAGCAGCCAGAGCTGGTAGCGCAGCGCCGTCCGCCAGACCGTGCCGATGTTGGCGCCCGCGACATAACCGAAGCCCGCCCACACCCCGACCCAGAGCGCCGCGCCGAGCACGTTGAACACCTGGAAGCGGGGCCAGGGCATGCCGGTCGTCCCGGCGATGATGCCGCTGGTCTGCCGCAGGCCGTCGACGAACCGGGCCACCGTGACCACCTTGCCGCCGTGCCGGGCGAAGAACACCTCCGCGCGGGCGGCGCGTTCCGGGGTGAGCAGCACGTACCGGCCCCAGCGGTGGACGAAGGCCCGGCCGCCGGTGGCGCCGATCAGATGGCCGAGGGTGTTGCCGAGCACCGCCGCGGTGAAGGCGATCGCCACCACGGCGGCGAAGTCGAGGTGCCCGGTGCCCGCGTAGACGGCGGCCAGCACCAGCACGGTCTGGCCGGGCGCGGGGACGGCGCAGTTGTCGAGCAGCACGAACAGCGCCACCAGCGCGTAGCCGTACTGCTGCAGCAGCGGCGCGAGCGCGGCGAGCGGCCCCGGCAGCTCGGGCGCGGCCTCGGCGAGGAGCCGCGCCGTCCAGGGTGGGAGGGGCACGGCTCACCGCCCCGGGCCGGACGGGCGCGGGGCGGTGGGCGGTGGCGTCAGCGGGTCGCCCCGCGGGGTTCGATGTTGCAGTCCGGGCCGGGGTAGACCAGGCCCTCGTGGCCGTCCTCGAAGCGGACCATGTACGGCGGCGAGCCGTCCGGGCCGCGCACCTCGACGATCTCGCCCTTCTGGTCGATCATGCCCACCGCCCGACTGTGGATGTGGAGCTGGTCACCTACCGCTGCCTGCATGGTCGTGCTCCTCGGGTGTGTGCTGACTTCGGCGGCCCACCGGCCGCCCGGGTCCCCGTCCACTGTCTCCACTCTGCTGCGGGCGCGCACGGCCCGCAACGGCGCGTCCGGGCGCCGAGGGCGGGGGGACCGGCTCAGCGTGGCCCGAGCTGGTCGGCCAGGTAGCACCGGACCAGCCGCTTGCACTCGGTGATCATCGCCGGGTCGCCGTTCCGGTCGCCGCGGAAGGCGAGCTTGAGCACCGCGTCCGCCGCTTCCAGCACCACCCGCAGGGCGAGGGTCAGCGCGGCCGGGTCGGTGGTGCCGAACAGGCTGCCGCCGAGGGCCTGGAGCCGCAGCGCGACGGCCGTGTTGTTGTCCACCTCGGCGTCCAGCAGGTGCCGGTCCTCGTGGCCGCCGCCCGGCGCGGCCGGTCCGGAGAGCCCGAAGTCCACCTGGCCGAAGCCGGGGACGGTGCGCTTCATCGCGACGAACTCGTCCACCGCGAGGTCGGTGAACCCGGCCGGCCCGATGGGGGCCTCGGTGCGCAGCCGGTCGTCCAGCCGGTGCAGATAGTGGTCGAGGTTGCGGCCGGCCAGTGCGGCGAGCAGGTCCTCCTTGCCCGCGAAGAACTGGTAGAGGGTGCCGATCGGCACCTGGGCGCGCTGGGCCACTTCCTTGGTGGTGAGCGCGGCGGCCCCGGCCTCGTCGAGCAGCGCGGCGGACGCGTCCAGGATCCTTTCGTAGCGCTCCTGGCTGCGCTGCTGCACCGGCCGTCGCCGCCCGGGGCCCGTCCACCCCGCCGTCCGGTGACTCCTCGTGTCCGCGCTCATGTGGCCACTGTGCCGCATCTGCCGTTCGGCGGGCCAATCCCCGGGCCGATCCCGACCTGATCCCCGACCTGATCCCCGGGCCGATCCCCGCAGGACAGGCCGTAGGCTCTCTGCGCTGATCATGAGGGGCAGGAGAGGAAGCCATGGGGCAGAAGATCATCCGGTTCTCGGACCTGACCGGCCGGCACGCCGAGGACGAGGACCAGCTGGTGCGGGTCGTGGTCCGCGCCCACCCGGAGCTCGCGGACGGACCGGTCGCGATCGAGGCGCTCGCCGGGGAGCTGGCCGAGGTGCGGGGGCTGGCGCTGGACCTGGTGACGATCGAGCTGCACCGCCCGGACGCGGAGGAGCCGGAGACGGTCGTCATGACCGCCGAGGCCTTCGACCGGCTGGCCACGGTGACGCCGATGGCCGAGGTGCTGCGCGGCGCCGAGCGGGTCGCCGCCCGGACGGTGCCGGTGCAGGCCGCGGCCGCCGGGGCGGGCCGGGAGCGGGTCAACTACGCGAGCCCGGAGCACGCCGGCCGTCCGCACAAGGGCCGTACCACCGACGCCGAGAAGCAGGTCGTCCGGGAGCACCTGGACGAGATCAACGAGCGGCTGGCCGCCGAGGGCGTCCGCACCGTCGACCTGGCCAACCCGGAGCACGTGGCCCGGTACGGCCTGGAGGAGCTGGCCGCCGAGCGCGGCGTCACCCTCGGCTGATCAGGCGGGGCCCGGCCCCCGGGAGCGCGGCGGACGCGCTCCCGGGGGCATCGGTAGTGCTGGAGCGGGCCGACAGGAGATCAAGGTTTCTTGACGGTCAGTCAGTCCTCTCCGTCCGGCGGTTCTCAGCGGAACGCCGGTGCGGTGCGGGCGGCCCAGTCGGCGAACGTGCGCGGTGCGCGGCCGAGGACCCGCTCGACGTCCGGGCCCGGCGTCCGCTCGGCGGGCAGCGGGCGGCCCAGGATGGCGAGGGTGCCCTCCACCACCGGCTCCGGCATGAACGCCAGCAGTTGGGCGCGGGCCTCGTCGCGGGTCTGCTCGACGAACCGCACCGGGGTGCCCAGTGCCGCGCCGATCGCCTCGGCCCGTTCGCGCGGGGTGACCGGGGCCGGGCCGGTGAGCTCGTACGTCCGGCCGGTGTGGCCGTCCTCGCGCAGGGTGGCGGCGGCGACCGCGGCGACGTCCGCCGGGTCGACGGTGGGCAGTCCGACCTCGGCGAACGGCGCGGCGGCGGTGCGGTCGGCGCGGATCGAGTCGGCCCAGGCGAAGGCGTTGGAGTTCAGGCCGCCGGAGCGCAGCACCGTCCAGTCGAGGCCGGAGTCGCGCACGGCCTCCTCGAACCCGGCGGCGTGGCGGTAGACCTCGGGCCGCGTCCCGACGCCCTGGGAGGAGAGCAGGACGACCCGGCGCACCCCGGCCGACCGGGCCAGCCGGAGGATCTCCTGCGGCTCCTCCCCGGCCACCAGCAGGAACAGGGCGGTGGCGCCGTCCAGGGCGGGGCGCAGGCTCTCCGGGTCGGCGAGGTCCGCCGGTACGTGCCGGACGTCGGCCGGGAGCGGCCCGGGCCGACGGGAGACGGCGGTCACCCGCTCGTCGGCGGCGACCAGGGTCCGGACCAGCTCGCGGCCGACGTTACCGGTCGCACCCGTGACAACAATCATGGCAAACCCCCTGTGAGGGACGGTGGTCGGCCGTCCCGATCGAGTTAGTCAGTTGGCTGACTGAGAAGGACGGTAGCCGATGCCCGGGGCGGACGTCTACTCTTAGTCAGGTGACTGACTCAAAGACCTCGAAGACGGCGAAGACAGCAAAGGCCGCGGCGACGGCTGCGGCGACGGCGAAGACAGCAAAGGCCGCGAGCACGAAGGCCGCGAAGAGCGCCGGCCGCGCCCCGGGCAAGCGCGAGCGGCTGGCCGCCGCGGCGGCCCAGGTGCTGCACGAGAAGGGCGTGGAGCAGACCACGCTCGCCGACATCGCCCGGGTGGCTGACGTCCCGGTCGGGAACGTCTACTACTACTTCAAGACCAAGAACGAGCTGGTCGAGGCCGCGATCCAGGCCCATGGCGGCGGGCTGGAGGAGCTGATCGAGCAGCTCGACGCGCTCCCCGCCCCCCAGGACCGGCTGAAGGCGCTGCTGGCCGGCTGGGTCGGGCAGCGCGAACTCACCGCCCGGTACGGCTGCCCCACCGGCAGCCTCGCCTCGGAGCTCGACAAGCGCGCCGACGGCCTCGACGTCGCCGTCGCGGAGGTCATGCGCAGGCTGCTCGACTGGGTCGAGGCGCAGTTCGCGGAGATGGGGCGGGAGGACTCCCGCGAGCTGGCCGTGGCAATGGTCGCCGCCTATCAGGGGATCTCGCTGCTCACCAACACCCTCCGCGACCCCGGGCTGATGCTGGCCGAGGGGGGTCGGCTGGAGCGCTGGATCGACTCGCTGGGCGGCTGATCGCCGGTGTCCGGAACCTGCCAAGGGCGGTAGCGAGGACGGGAGCGGACCGCCGGACTCCGCCGCCGACGTGCGCGAATTTCTCGTTCCACCAGGAGAAACGCCGCCGCGGCCCGACGCGAAACGCGGCCGCGGCGGGATCCCCCTTGCGTTGGTGACCTTGACCGCCTTGATTCATTGCGGCAGGATGCCCGATGGTCGGAACGCGCATCTGAGTCGCACGACCCCGTTCCTGCACTGCTGAAATACCCGCAGAACTGCTGCTTTTGATCGCACTTGACGACAAGGGAGCTTTGTGTGAGTTCAGCACATGACGGTGCCGCATTGGACAGGAAGCAGTCGCTCGCGGGTATGTTGGCGCGTGCCCGGGCCAAGATCACCGAAGGCCCCCGCCCGCGCCAGGACCGGAACAATGTACCGCTCTCGCATTCACAGAACACTTTGTGGTTCGTGGACCGGCTGCAGACCGGTACGACGACCTACAACGTCGCTTTCCTGTTCCGGCTCGAGGGCGATCTCGACGTCGCCGCGCTCACGGATTCCTTCGCGAGCATCGTCGCGCGGCACGAGGCACTGCGCACCCATGTGCTGGTGGAGAACGACGAGTACTTCCAGGGTGTTGTCGAGAACCCCGAGATCGTCGTCGAACGGACCGTCGCGGAATCCGCGGCCGAGGCCGAACGGCTGATGGCCGAGCTCGCCGGGACGGTGCTGGACCTGACCGCGTTCCCGCTCTGGCGCGCCTCCCTGGTCAGGGTGGGTGACGACCTCCACTACTTCGGCTTCCTGGTCCACCACATCGTCTTCGACGGCGTGTCGACCTCGATCTTCTTCGAGGAGCTGGAGCAGGAGTACAACGCGCGCCGGGTCGGCGCCGAGCCCAAGGTCGAGCCCCCGACCGTGCAGTTCGCCGACTTCAGCGCCTGGCAGCGCAAGCGCATGAGCACCGGGGCGTGGCAGGAGAGCGTGGACCACTGGGCCGGGGCGCTCCGCGGTGTCGACGTCATGGACATCCCCGGCGACCGTCCGCTGCCGCCCGAGACGACCTACGCCGGCGCCGCCGAGGTGACCACCTGGAAGGGCCTGGCGGCCCGGGTGAACGAGCTCGCCTCCTCGCTGTCGACCACACCGATCACCGTTTACGCCACGGCGATGGCCGTGCTCTACAACAAATACTCGGGGTCCGAGGACATCATCTTCGGAGTGCCGACGGCCAACCGCACCGAAGTCGAATGCGAAAGGACGATCGGCTTCTTCATCAACATGCTGCCGCTGCGCTGCCGGGTCGATCCCGGGGCGACGTTCCGGGAATGTCTGGTGGATGTCCAGCGGCGGTTCCGGGACGGGCAGGCGCACGGCCACCTGCCGCTGGAGGAGATTATCGCCGGGGCCGGTGTGCGGCGTGAATCGGCGCGCTCCACCCTGTTCCAGTACACGTTGACGATGAACGAATGGGCGGAGCCGCTGCGGCTCGACGGAATCACCGCGGTGGAGACCGAGCCGGAGACCACGCACGCGAAGTTCTTCCAGTCCTGGACGGTCACCCGGAACGGTGCGGACCTCGATGTCCACACTGCTTACAACACCGATGTCTTCGACGCCGCGACGATTTCCACGATGCAGCGCGCATTCGTCGGAATCCTGGACCGGGCCATCGCTTTTCCAAACCTTTGCATCGGTGAGGCGTGGGCCCACGACGAGGATTCCCGGGCGGTGCAGTCCGTTCTCGGAAAGGGCCGCGAGACCTCGGTCCCGACCGGCAACGTCTTCGCGCATTTCCGTGCCGTCGCGTCCGAGCACCCGCAGCGGTCGGCGGTGGTCACCCCCGGCGCGACCCTGACCTACGGCGAGCTGCTGGACCGCGCGGAGGCGCTCCGGGCGCACTTCGCGGCGCAGGGCATCGGTCCGGGCGACCGGGTGGGTGTGGCGCTCGAACCGTCCACCGACTACCCCGCGACCGTCCTGGCGCTGATGGCGCTGGATGCCGTGTACGTCCCCGTCGACGCCATGAACCCGCCGGGCCGCATCGCGTCGATCCTCGACGGTGCCGCGCCGAGGCTCGTGGTCTGCGACGCGACGACGGCCGGGGTCGCACCGGCCCTGGAGTCCCCGCTGCCGGCGGAGCTCCCGGCGGCGGGCCCGGCCCCGGCGGAGGCCCCCGGCGGCGGCGCCGTCGCGTACCTGATGCACACCTCGGGCAGCACGGGGACGCCGAAGGGTGTGCTCGTCACCCACGACAACATCCTGGCGTTCATCCGCAACGTCCGGACGCTGTTCGAACTCACCCCGGAGGACCGGTTCCTGGGCTATGCGTCCTGCGGCTTCGACGTGTCGGTCTTCGAGATGTTCGGCGCGCTGCTGACCGGAGCCTCGCTGCACCTGGTGCCGGCCGCGACGCGGCTCGACATGACGGGCGTCCAGCGGTTCCTGGAGGAGCACCGGATCACGGTGACCGACCTTCCGCCGTCGGTGATGAAGCTGCTCGACCCGGAGCCGCTGGACGGGCTGCGGATCGTCTTCGTCGGCGGTGAGGCGTTCTCGCACGAGCTGGTCCGGGCCTGGGGCAGGGGCCGGCGGATCTTCAACGGCTACGGCGTCACCGAGTGCACCGTCACCAGCATCGTGGAGGAGCTGGCGGAGCCGCTGGCGCCGTCCGCGCTGCCGATGGGCGGGCCGATGGACAACCACCTCGCGTACGTGCTGGACGCGCGCAACGTCCCGGTGCCGCAGGGTGTCATCGGTCAACTGGCCATTGGTGGCGCCGGGTTGGCGGCCGGGTACTGGAACAGGGACGAGGACAACCGGCAGCGGTTCATCCCCGACCCGGTCGGTGACGACCCCTCGGTCCGGCTCTACCTGACCGGCGACCTGGCGCGCTTCAACGGCGACGGCCGGCTGGTGTACATCGGCCGGGCCGACAAGCAGGTCAAGATCAACGGGGTGCGGATCGAGATCGGCGAGATCGAGAGCGCCGTCCGCTCCGCCCGCGGGGTGCGCAATGTGTTCGTCCAGGTCCAGCAGGACCAGGAGCAGAAGCGGGTGGTCGCCTACTGCGCGACCGGCGGGACCGGCGAGGCCTCCGAGACGGCCCTGCGCGACCACTGCCGCAAGCTCCTGGTGTCCACCATGGTGCCCAGCCGGTTCGTGCTGCTGGACGAGCTCCCGATCAACGCCAGCGGCAAGATCGACGAGCGCGCCCTGCCGGGCGTCGACGACGCCGGCGCCGTCGAGCCGGAGCCGGCGGACCGGCTCACCGAGGTCGAACAGCGAATGCTGACCCAGGCGTTCGGCCCGATCCTCGGCCGCACCGACTTCGCGAAGAACATCAGCTTCTTCGACCTGGGCGGGACCAGCCTCCAGGCCGCCCAGCTGGTGTCCAAGATCAAGAAGCTCTTCGGCACCGACATCCCGCTGGCCGCCTTCTTCGCGGACTCCAGCGTGCAGGCCCTGGCGCTGGAGGTCGAACGCGCCCAGCTGGCCCGGCTCTCCCCGGAGGAGCTCCAGGCGGCCATCGAGGGGATGACCGAAGAGGACGTCGCCCGACTCCTGGCCGAGTGAGGGCCGGGGGATGGGCCGGGACGGAGTTCGGGACGGAGTTCGGGACGGCGGTCGGGACACGGACCGCGACAGTAACCGCGACAGGGACCGCGACGCTGGGGGACATGTGACGCACGACGGCGGGGAACGCCTGAACGCCTATCTCCGGACGAGATCGGCGCCGGCGGACACATCGAGTCTCGTCGAACTGAGCCGTACGACAACGGCGGGCCGGGTGGTGCTGTTCGCCCACCCGGTGGGCGGCAGCCTGCTGGCCTACCAGCCGCTGGTGCGGCGACTGGCCGACCACCGGTGCCTCGGGCTGGACGCGACCGCCCGCGCGGTCGCCGACGCCGGGCCGGCCGGCTCGATCCAGGAGCTCGCCCGTCGGCACGTCGAGAGCTTCGGCGAGCACGGCCCCCGGATCGACGTGGTCTGCGGCTGGTCGTTCGGCGGCGCCCTCGCCTGGGAGATCGCCTGCCTGCTCGCGGAGCGCGGGGAGCGCCCCGAGGTGGTGCTGCTGGACTCGACCTGGGCGGGCCGGGCGGTCCCGGTGTGGACGCCCGCCGAGGCGTTGCACGGCTTCGTCCAGGACGCGCTGCAACTCGGCGGGCAGGACGCCGGGTTCACGGCCGGGACGGCGGAGGAGGCCGCCGCGCGGTTGGACATGGACCCGGAGGTGTTCGCCGAGCGGCTGGCCCTCTTCACCCGCAACCGGCGGCTGGTCTGCGAGTGGCACCCCACCCCGGGCGACCTCGACCTGGTCTCGGTGCGCGCGGCGGAGTCGCTCACCTCCGACTGGCGCACCGCGACCACGGGCGCCGTGCACCTCCACGACCTGCCCGGCGACCACTACGGACTGCTCGGCGACAGCGGCAACGTCGCCGCGATCGAGCGGATCCTCCGGGAGCACCGGACCACCGCCACCGCCGCGGGACCGGCCCCGGGCGCGGTCGGGCCCGACGAAGCCGTGGTGGCCGACGGGGCCGAGGGGACCGACGAGGCCGCCCTGCACACGGCACTGGCCAAGCTGGTCGACACCCCGCACTGGCGCGACCTGGTGATCCGCTCCCGCCGGATGGACCCGGACGCGATCGCCGAGGCCTACCGGGAGCTCGGCCGGCGCGGACTGCTCGCCCCGGACTGGCCGCGCGAGTTCGGCGGCGGCGGCCTGCCCACCCGGCTCGCCATCGAGCTGTTCGAGGGCTTCTGCTCGACCGGGCTGCCGGACCTCGTCCACGCGCTGACCGTGCAGATCGTCGGCAACTTCGTGCTCAAGTCCGGTTCGGAGCGCCTGAAGCGCGAACTGCTCCCGCGCCTCGCCGGCGGCGAGGAGTTCGCCACCGTCCTCTACAGCGAGCCGCGCGCCGGCAGCGACCTCGCCGCGCTCCGCACCAGGGCCGAGCGGCGGGACGGCCGCTACGTCCTCAACGGCGTCAAGGTGTTCAGCATCTACAGCGACATCTCGGGTTCGGCGCTGGTGGCCGCCCGCACCGGCCGGGACGGCCACAAGTACGACGGCATCACGCTCTTCGTCGTCGACCTGGCCGCCGCCGGGGTCACCGTCGAGCTGGTGGAGACGGTGCAGCGCGAGCGGATGTGCCGGGTGCGGCTGCAGGACGTCGAGGTCGAGGACTGGCGCCGGGTCGGCGAGGAGGGTCGAGGCTGGGCCCTGCTGGACGGCGCGCTGGCCATCGAGCGCACCGGCATCGACCACGTCGTCAGGGCGGCCCGCTGGCTGCGGGCGCTGCGCGCGACGGTCGGCCGGTCGCCGGGGCTGGAACGCCTCGAGGGCCAGGTCGAGTGCGCCACCACGCTGGCCCGCGCGGCCACCGAGGTGTTCCTGCGGGCCGACGTCCGGGCGATCGACACCGCCGTCGCCAAGCTGTACACCAGCGAGACCTGCCAGCAGGTCGGGCACGAGGTGCTGCGGCGCTGGAGCACGCTGGGCCGGAGCACCCCGGACCGGACCGCGCCGGGCCGGACCACCGGCGTCGACGACCTGGTGCACGAGGAGCTGTTCTCGGGCCTGACCGAGTCACCGGGGCTCACCCTGTCCGCCGGCACCTCGGAGATGATGCTCTCCACCATCGCGGCGGACCTCAAGGAGGAGTACGAGCGGCGCTGCCTGGCGATCCTGCACCGCTTCGGCGAGGAGCTGGTCGACACCGTGCTGGAGGTCCTCGGGCCGGTCGGCGCCGCCGTCCGGGTGGAGCCGCTGTTCGCCCACTCGCCGGCCCGGCGCACCGCGCTCGCGGAGACCCTCGCCGACCTCGGCCTGGACGGGGTGGAGCGGCCGGAGGAGGAGGGCGGCCTCGGGCTCGGACTCACCGTCGGCTGCGCGATCGCCCTGGGCCTGGGCTACCTCGGGTACGAGAACGCCTACCGGTCCTGCCGCCTCGGCCACGGGGCGGCCGGGGGCGTCGGCCCGGCCGACGAGGACTCCCACGGCGGTTGCGCCGCTCCCGAGTGCCGGCTGCGCCACGCGGCCCACGCGCTGGGCCTGGGCCTCGGACTGTTCCGGACCGCCTGGGAGCACGCCTCCGCCCGGGAGCAGTTCGACCGCAAGCTGGTCGACCTCGACGCCCTGATGTTCCCGCTGATCCGCGGCTACGCCGAGCTGAACGCCGTCGGCACCCGGCTGCACGAGCTGGCGGAGCACGTCGCCGAGGTGGACGGGGAGGTGCTCGGCCGCTTCGAGCTGGTGGCCCAGGACGCCCTGGTGCGCGTCGTTCGGGCGGCGATGCAGGTGCTGGGCGCCCAGGGAATCACCGAGTGGTCGGTCGGCTCGCGCTTCTACATGAAATGCGCGGAGAGCATCGGATTCCTCGACCGGGAGGGCGCGGCGGCCGGCGGATAGACCCGGACCGTGCGCGTGTGTTGTTCGAGTGTCGGTTATCCCAGGTGAAGGCGGTATTTCGATGCGAATTTCTCCCGCGGGCCCCGAATCCTCCGACCTGCTGTCGTCGGACCTGTTGTCCCCGGACCTCTACGAGGAATCGCAGTACGCGGTCCGGAACATGCATTCCCTCTGGCAGGACCTGCGCAAGCAGGACGGGCTGCCGCTGCAGCGGACGCCGGACGGCCAGGAATTCTTCGCGGCCCTGCGGCACGCGGACGTGTTCGAGGTGCTGAACGACCCCGCGACGTTCTCCTCCGCGTACAGCACCATGCTCACGGTGCGCGGTGACGGCGACGTCGCGGCCGGAGCGGCGATCCACCTCACCGACCCGCCGCTGCACCCCGCGATCAAGCGGGTCTTCACCCCGCTGATGACGGCGCAGGCGGCGCAGCGCCTGGAGCGCGGCATCACGGACCGGATGTCGGAGCTGTTCGACACCCTCCGGGGTCGGGAGTCCTTCGACTTCTGCGAGGCCATGGTCACCCTGCCGATGACGATCACCGGCCTGCTGATGGGCATCCCGCAGGAGGAGTGGGCGGTCACCGGCCGGGCGACGGTGCGCGCGATGGGCGGGGTGGACGCGGCCGAGTCCGAGCGCCAGCGCCGGATCGAGCTGTTCCAGGCGCACACCACCATCATGTCCGTGCTGGGCAACGTCCTCGAGGACGCCCCGCCCGCCGACTCGGTGAGCGGCCGCTGCCCGGCCACGGCCGAGGTGGTGGGGGACACCACCGGTCGGGACGTGCCGCTGCTGAACGCCTACGCGTTCCTGATGGGCGCCAATCCGACCGTGCCGCAGACGATCAACCAGATGCTGATCATGCTGGCCGAGGACGCGGACCTGTGGTCCTGGTTCACCCGCCAGGAGGAGACCGACCAGCGGTTCGTCGACGAGGCGCTGCGCTGGGCGAGCCCGGTCAACCACGTGCTGCGGCGCACCACCAGGGACAGCCTGGTCGCCGGGACCGAGGTGCCGGCCGGGTCGCTGGTCTCCGCCTGGATCGCCTCGGCCAACCGCGACGAGGAGGTGTTCGCCGATCCCTTCCGCTTCGTCCCGGACCGCTCGCCCAACCGCCACCTGGCCTTCGGCCTCGGTGTGCACCGGTGCATCGGCCAGCATGTCGCCGCAATCGGTATGAAGATATTCTTCGACCTTTGGCGAAAGAATGTGCGGTCGGTGGCCCTCGACGGCGAACCCGGGCACCTGATCTCGAACTTCCTGAACGGCGTAGTATGTCTGCCGCTCGCCGTGGCCTGGAAGTAATCGGCGACCGGGACGGCGACCGCACCGCGGAAGGCAGAAGCGATGAGCGATTTCGTCACCACGATTGTCGGGCCGGGCGACTGGCCGACGGTCGGCGAATTCTTCGAGCCGAAAGGCCTCGTGGAGAACTGCTGGTGCACGTATTTCCGCATGACCGCCAAGGAACGCTCCTCCTGCGGCACCGCGGCGCGCAAGGACCGGCTCCGCGAACTGGTCGAGGGCGGCGAACGGGTGGGTGTCCTCGGCACGGTCGACGGCGTCCCCGCCGGCTGGATCGGGGTCGGCCCCCGGCTCGGCTTCCCCCGGCTGGCCAGGTCCCGGGCGGCCAAGCTGCTGAAGGGCGACGACCCGGAGCGCATCTGGTCCGTCGTCTGTCTCTACCTCACCCGCGACCACCGGCACCAGGGACTCACCAAGGTGCTCATCGACCGGGCCGCGCAGTGGGCGCGGGACGAGAAGGCCGAGTTCATCGAGGCCTACCCCGAGGACGACCGGGACCCCGCGGCCGCCTTCGAACGCGGCAGCTTCCGCGGCCGGGTCACCACCTTCGAGTCCTGCGGCTTCACCGTCGTCGAACCCCGTCTGCAGAGCAGGGCATTGGTACGGAAGGACCTCCGTTGACCGCTCAGACCGCTCAGACCGCTCAGACCGTTCAGACCGCTCCGACCGATCAGACCGCTCACAAGGTGCTCGCGCTCGAACCCTTCATGAACAACCAGGCCGCGACCACCCCGGCGAACCTCGCCGACGGCCGCCTCAACGTCTGGCGCAACTCGCTGCCGGCCCAGGACGCGCCGCTGGAACTCCTCGTGGACGGCGTTCCGCTGCGCACCGCCCGCCTCGACGGCACCGGCCCGGACAACGTCCGCTGCGCCGGGCAGCGGATCGAGGTCCCGGAGCGCCGGTGGGACTGGCTCTACCTCATCGGCTGCGGGGAACGCCGGGTCAGGGACGTGCTCACCTGGCACTTCTCCGACGGCACCGTGGACCGGGACCACCTCGCGCTCTCCGACCTGTGGGAGGGCCGGTCCGACTTCGGCGAGGAGCTGGCTCTGCGCACCGACGTCATCCACTACCCGCACCATGTGCAGGAGCGGATCGGGATCACCCTCTGGTGCCAGCGCGTCCCGGTGACCTCGCGCAAGCCGCTCACGGCCATGTCGCTGCCCAGGAACCCGGCCGTCCATCTCTTCGCCCTGACGCTCGTCGGCCGCCACCTGGGCGCCGGCGCCGACGGCGAACCGCTGATACAGGGAGCCAGCCGTGCACTCAGCTAGGACGACCGGGGTCGGGACGACCGGTACCGCGCCGCGCGCCGCCCGGTGGAACGGCGCCGCCGGGAGCTACCCCCAGTGGTACGAGGACCCGTTGAGCTGCCTGCAGACCACCCTGGGCGGCGTACTGCTGGAACACGGGTTACGGCCCGTCGAAGTCCTGGGCCTCTCCTGCGAGTTCGTCTTCGCGCCGGAGGACGTCCCGCGCGAGGAGTTCTACCGCCCGGCCCAGGGGGACCGGGGCGTGGCGGGCGACCTGTGCCCCTACCACGAGGTGGAGTCCGCCTGGACGACGGGCGCGGACGCTGACGACCTGATCGGGCTGATCGAGCAGCACTCCGGCGTCGTGGTGGCGGTGGACAACTACCACCTCCCGTTCCGCCCGGCCTTCCACGACGTGCACGCGGCCCACCTGGTGGTGGTGCCCGGCTGGCGGCGGACCGCCGCCGGCGCCGTGGAGTTCTACGTCTCGGACGCCCAACCACCGCGCTTCCAGGGCTGGTTGGCCGCCGAGCACCTGCTCGCGAGCTGGCTGTCCGGCAATCCCTCCGACGCCCAGGACGTCTTCTTCTCCAGCCGGGAGATCGGCGGCCGGGTGCTCACCACCTCGGTGCGCGAGCAGCCCGGCGAACTCACCGCCGACCGGGTCGCCCTGGCACTGCGCGGCAACCTGGACCGCTGGACCGGCGGCACCGCCGGGACCGGGGACCGGCTCTGGACCGGCCGGGCCGGACTCGGACGCTTCGTCGAACGGCTGACGGAGCACCGCGGCGACCCCGCGGAACTCCGCAGCGCCTACACCCTGGGCTGGTCGATGCAGTCGCAGGCGTTCCTGCACGGCCGCCTCGCCCAGGAGTTCGCGCACCGGAGCAAGCAGCCCCTACTGCTGGAGGTGGCCGCCTCGGCGGACCGGGTGGTCGCGGCCTGGTCGAACGTCCGGCTGCTCGGCGCCCACGCGGCGGAGACGGCCGGGACCACGGAACTCGTGCCGCGCCGCGGCGCCGAGCTGGTGCACGCGTACGAGCAGCTGGCTGCCGACTGGCAGCTCGCCCTGGCGACGGAATGGACGGACGTCTGATGGATGGCGGGTCTGTGGGCGGGCTGGCGCTCGCCGGGGGCGAACCCGTACTGGGGTCGCTGGCACCGGTGGACTGGCCGAGGACGACGGACGCGGACCGGGCGGCGGTGCTGTCCGTCCTGGAGTCGAACGTCTTCGTCTCCGACCGGACGGAGGAGACCGCCGTCGAACGGCTGGAGCGGTCCTGGGCGGACTACCTGGGCGTGCGGCGCTGCGTCGGGGTGAGCAACGGCACCACCGCCATCGAACTCGCCCTGCTGGCCCACGGCGTGGGCCCCGGCGACGAGGTCGTGGTGCCCGCCCTGACCTTCGTCGGCACGGCGATGGCCGTGGTGCACGTCGGGGCGACCCCGGTGTACGCGGACGTCGACCCGGTCACCTTCACGATGTCCCCGGACAGCCTGGCCGCCGAGATCACCGGGCGCACCAGGGCCGTCCTGCCGGTCCACCTGCACGGCCTCAGCGCCGACCTGGACGCGATCGGCGAGGTCGCCCGCCGGCGCGGTCTGGTGGTGGTCGAGGACGCCGCGCAGGCCCACGGCGCCCGCCACCGCGGGGTGCTGTCCGGCGCGTCCGGCAACACCGCCACCTTCAGCCTCCAGATGACCAAGAACCTCCCCACCTGCGGGGAGGGCGGCCTGGTGGTGACCGACGACGACCGCGTCGCCGACCGGATCGTCCAACTGCGCCAGTTCGGCGAGACGATCCGCCCGGACCGCCCCCGCCGCTACGTCAGCCACCGGCTGGGCTTCAACGCCAAGCTGAGCAACGTCCAGGCCGCCTACACCTCCAGCCAGTTGGAGCGGCTCGACGAGTACCACGCGGCCCGCCGGGCCAATGTCGAGGCCTTCCTGGCCCGGCTGCGCCCGCTGGAGGGCCTGACCTGCCCGTCCGAGCCGGACGGCTACGAGCACGCGTGGCACATCCTGCGCTTCGTGGTCGACTTCGAGCGGGTCCTGCCCGGTCTGGAGCCGGGGGAGGCCAGGAACCTGCTGATGCGGGCCCTGCGCGCCGAGGGCATGCCGGTCACCAGGTACCAGATGATGCCGCTCGCCGACCAGCCGGCGCTGCGCCCGCTGAACCGGCAGACCCCCGCCTCCTGGCCGGTCACCCAGCAGGTCATCGACCGCAGCTTCACCCTCCAGCAGCGCCAACTGCCGCCGGACGCGGGACCGTTGCTCCAGAGCTTCGCCGACGCGGTGGAGAAGGTCTGGTCGCACCTGAAGGTCCTGCCGGAACTCGCGGAAGGTGCGGGCCGCTGACCGGATCCGAGCACCAGCCGACGACCGCGCAGCTGGCGGCCCGCGCCCGCGCCGTCCGCGAGCACATCGTGGACATGTGCGCGGGGCCCGAGGGCGGCCACCTGGGGGGCTCGATGTCCGCCGTCGAGATCCTGGTCGCGCTCTTCTTCCGGACCATGGACATCGACCCCGCCGACCCCGAGTGGAAGCAGCGCGACATCTTCGTGCTGAGCAAGGGCCACGCGGCGATGGCCCTCTACGCCACCCTGGCCGAACGGGGGTTCGTCCCCCGCGAGGAGGTCGCCACCTTCTGCCGTCCCGGCAGCCGGCTGGCCACCCACGGCAATGTCGCCGTCCCCGGGGTGGAGTTCGCCACCGGCTCGCTCGGCCACGGGCTGGCGCTGGCCAACGGCACCGCGTGGGCGCAGCGCCAGGCCGGCGGCACCCCCGCCCGTACGTTCGTGCTGATCGGCGACGGCGAGCTCCAGGAGGGCACGGTGTGGGAGGCGGCGCAGGTGGCCCGCGCCCTGAACGCCGACAACCTGGTGGCGGTCGTCGACGTCAACGGCTTCCAGCAGACCGGCGCGGTGCGCGAGGTCAGCGACGGCGCTCCGGTCGCCGACCGCTGGGCCGGCTTCGGCTGGCACACGGTCGAGGTGGACGGGCACGACCTGGCGGCGCTCGGCGAGGCCCTCGACGGCGCGGTCCGCGCCCCCGGGCCGGCGGCCGTGGTCTGCCGCACCGTCAAGGCGAAGGGCGTGGGCGTCCTGGAGGGCCGTTCCGCCTCGCACTTCGTCCGGCTCGACACCGAGCGCAAGCTCGCCCGGGTCCGCGGCAGCCTCGGAGCGGCGGCGGCGCCCGCCGCGACCGG
>NZ_JAIY01000014.1:52577-75493 GCF_000710405.2 Kitasatospora sp. MBT66
CCGGCGGGGGGAGGCCCGGCCGTGGCTGAGACCGCACCGGAGCGGGCGAGCACCAGGGCGGCGTTCGCCGACGCCCTGCCGGAACTCGCCGCGCGCCACAACGTACTGGTGGTCGACACCGACACCGGGAGCGTCAAGCCGGCCCCCGGGATGGACTACCTCAACGTCGGCATCGCAGAGAACGCCGCCGTCGGGCTCGCCGCCGGCGCCGAGCACTGCGGACGCCGCGCCCTGGTCTGCACCTTCGCCGCCTTCTCGGTGAGCCGGGCGTTCGAGTTCATCAAGCTCGACATCGCCTACCCGAGGCGACGGGTGTGCGTGGTCGGCACCCACGGCGGCGCCAGCGGCGGCTGGCTCGGGCCCACCCACCACGCCACCGAGGACCTGGCGCTGATGAACGCGCTGCCGAACATGCGGGTGGTCGTGCCGGCCGACGCGCGCCAGGCGGTGTCCCTGCTGGGGCAGTGCCTGCAGTACGACGGCCCGACCTACCTGCGGCTCGGCCGCAAGGACTCGCCGGTGTTCGCGGGACTGCCCGAGCCGGAGCTCGGCGTGCCGCAGGAGGTCAGGCCCGGCCGCGACCTGGCCCTGGTCGCCACCGGCCCGGAGATCCTGGCCACGGCCCTGGAGGTGGCGCGGGGGCTCGCGGCCGCCGGGTACGACGCCCAGGTGATCAACGCCCACACCGTCGACCCGGAGGCGGCCCGCGCGGTCGGCCGGGCCGTCGCCGCCGACTGCCGGTGGCTGGTCACGCTGGAGGAGGCGTGGACCTCCGGCGGCATGGGCGCGCAGGTGGCGTCGGCGCTGGGGGCGCGCGGGATCCGCTGGCTGCCGGTCGGCGTCTCCGGATTCCTGCCGCCCGGCAGCCACGGCGACCTGCTGGAGGACAGCGGACTCACCGCCGGAGCCGTTCTGCGCCGGGTACTGGAGTTCCTCGACCGACCGTAGCGACCGAGAGACGACCGAGAGACGTCCGACCGTAGTGACCGGGAAACGACCGAGCAGAGACCGAGAGAGGACAGGAAGAGATGGATGCACTGTGCGTCAGCTGTGACGGCCCGCTGAAGATACCGGGGGACAGCTACCAGGGGGAGATCGTGAGCTGTCCCGGCTGCGCCACCGAGCTGGAGATCCAGTCCGTCGACCCGCTGGAGCTGGCCCTCGCGCCCGAGCCCGAAGAGGACTGGGGTGAGTGATCCGCGGAGTGCGTCGACACGGCTCGGGATCCTGCTGTCGACCGTCCGCTACGAGGAACGGCGGCTCCTGTCCGAGCTGGACCGCCGCGGGATCCCGGTCGCCAGACTGGACCCCCGCACCATGTCGTTCGGACCCGGGGAGACCGAGGAACTGCGGGGGACGACGGTGCTCAACCGGGAGATCTCCAGCCAGCGCGCCGCCCTCGCGGGGGAGTCGCTGGAGGCCTTCGGCGCCCGCACCCTGAACGACGCCGCGGCGATCCGGGTGTGCGGCAACAAGTGGTCCACCTACCTGCGGTTGCGGCAGGAGGGCGTACCGACCCCGACCACCCTGCTGGCCCCCACCCCGGAGGCCGGCCGGGCGGCGGTCGCCGCCCTCGGCTACCCCGCCGTGATCAAGCCCCTCAGCGCCTCCTGGGGCAACCGGGTCAGCCTGATCACCGATCAGTACGCGGCCGAGGCCGTCCTGGAGCACTGCGCCGCGCTGCCCTCGGCGGTCGCGCGCACGGTGATCGTCCAGGAGGCGGTCCGGCCGGGCTCGCCGGACATCCGGGGCATCGTCGTCGACGGCGTGTGCGTCGGCGCCATCACCCGGTCCAGCAGTGACTGGCGCAACAACGTGGCGAGGGGAGCGACGGTCGAGCAGCACGCGCCCGACGAGGAGGTCCACCGGCTCTGCGTCCGGGCGGCCGCCGCCGTCGGCGCGACGATCGCGGGCGTGGACCTGGTCGAGCGCGCGGACGGGAGCCACACGGTGCTGGAGGTGAACTCCCGGGTCGAGTTCCAGGGGTTCGAGCGCGCGACGGGTGTCGACGTCGCCGCCCGCATCGTCGAGGCCTGGACAGCCGAGATGGTCGAGGTGGAGGAACCGGTATGAAACGCATCGCAGTGGTGGGTGGGCGGGGCTTCGTGGGCGGTGAGCTGCTGCGCCTGCTCGTGCACCATCCCGAGGTCGAGGTGGCCGCGGTCACCTCCGACACCCAGGCCGGCCGCGCCGTGGAGACCGCGCACCCACCGCTGCGCGGCAGCGGACTGCGCTACCGCAGGCGCTCCGAACTGGAACCGGTCGACCTGGTGTTCCTGGCCGGGGTGCACGGGTCCACGGCGGAGATCCTCGACGACATGGCCGCGCTCGCGCCCAGGATCGTCGACCTCACCGCGGACTTCCGGATCGAGGACCCCGCGCTGATGGAGCGCTACTACGGCTGGAGCCGCGACGGGGAGCACGCCGCGGCCTTCGTCCGGGGCCTGCCCGAGCTGCACCGCAAGCAGATCGTCGACGCGACCCGGGTCGCCGTCCCGGGCTGCATGGCCACCAGCGCCATCCTGAGCCTGGCGCCGCTCGCCGCCCGCGGGCTGCTCCAGGACGTCCAGGTCGACGCCAGGACCGGCAGCAGCGGCTCCGGCGCCTCCGGCGGCGACGCCAACTCCCATGCCCTGCGCAGCGGAGTGATGCGGGTGTTCGCGCCGTTCGACCACCGGCACGAGGCCGAGGTGGCCGAGGCGCTCGGGGTCGACGTCTCGATGACGGTCACCGCGACCCCGCAGGTGCGCGGTGTGCAGACGCTGGCGAAGGTGTCGGTCGGGGACGTCGGCGAGCGCGAACTGCTCGCCATGTACCGCGAGGACTACGGCCCGGAGCCGTTCGTCCGGCTGGTCAACAGCGCGCGCGGGACGTTCCGCTACCCGGACCCCAAGGTGCTGCTCGGCTCCAACTTCTGCGATGTCGGCATCGTCGCCGACCACCGCGGCCGGGCCCTGGTGATGGGCAGCCTCGACAACCTGGTGAAGGGCGCGGCCGGCGGCGCGGTGCAGTGCATGAACCTCATGCTCGGTCTGCCGGAGACGTCCGGGCTGACCTTCCCCGGATTGCACCCGGTGTGACCGGGATGAGAATCGTGGTGAAGTGGGGCGGAAGCCTCCAGCAGAACAGCGGCGCGATCGCCGACGACATCGCCGCCCTGTGGCCCGGGCACCGCATCGTCGTGGTGCACGGCGGCTCCCGGGACATCGACGACACCGTCGCCGAACTCGGCCTGCCCCGGCGCACCCTGCGGTCCCCGGACGGCATGGTGACCCGGTACACCGACGCGGCGACCCTGACCGCCCTGATGATGGCGATGCGGGGGCGGACCCAGGCCCGGATCGTCTCCGAGCTGGCCGCGCGCGGCGTCACCGCCGCGGGACTCTCGGGCATGGACGGCGGGCTGGTCCGCACCCGGCGCAAGGCGGCGATCCGCGCCGTGTTCGGCGACAGCGTCCGGGTGGTGCGCGACAACCTGGCCGGCAAGGTGGTCGGCGTGGACACCAGGGTGCTGGAGGCGCTGCACTCCTGCGACATCCTGCCCGTGGTCTGCCCGCCGGGGATGACGGCCGAGGGCGAGCCCACCAACGTCGACGCGGACCGGATGGCCTGCGCCATCGCGGCGGCCTGGCGCGCCGACCGGCTGCTGCTCTGCACCGACACCCCGGGCGTGCTCGCCGACCGCGACGACCCCGCCTCCGTCGTCCCCGAACTGGACCGGGACGCCGCCGCGGAGCTGGTGGCCACCCTGGGCGGCGGCATGCGGATGAAGGTCGCCGCCGCCGTGGAGGCACTGGACCACGGCGCCCTGGCGGTCCAGGTCTGCGACGGCCGGGTGGAAGCGCCGATCGCGGCCGCCCTGCGCGGCAGCGGTACCCTCATCGGAAAGGGCCGTGGCACGATATGACGATCTATCAATCCTCGACCAGGACAAGAGTTTTGACCGACAGCGACGCCGTCGCCCTGCTCGCCGAGGTGGTGGCGGTCCCGTCCGTCTCCGGCAGCGAGCGGAAGCTCGCGGAACGCCTCCGGGACATCGCCGTCGCCCACGGCGCGCAGAGCCACCTCGACGAGGTGGGGAACGTGCACGTCCTGGTCGGGCACGGGACCCGCACGGTCATGCTGCTCAGCCATCTCGACACCGTGCCGGGCGAGGTGCCCTTCGAGCACACCGAGACCCTGGTCCGCGGCCGGGGCGCCGTCGACGCCAAGGGCCCGCTGACGGCGATGCTCGTCGCCGCGCTCAACAGCCGGGACCTCGGCATCCGGATCCACTGGGTGGGCGCGGTCGAGGAGGAGACGCTGCACTCCCGGGGCGCCGAGCACGTCCGGGTCACCGTCCCCGTCCCGGACGCCGTGATCGTCGGCGAACCGAGCGGGGCGTCCTCGGTCACCGTGGGCTACAAGGGCATGGTCCAGCTGGCGGTGCGCTGCGAGGTCGAGCGCACCCACACCGCCACCCCGGGACCGAAGTCCAGCGAGACCCTGGTCCGCGCCCTCGCCCGGCTCTTCGACACCTACGGCACCCGGGGCAACGACACCTTCGACGGGATCGGCATGGTCGTCCGGGACGGCCGGTTCGAACCCTTCGTCAGCTCCTGCTCGCTGCTCTTCCGGACCCCGCCCGGCGCCTCCGCCGAGGACCTGCTGCGCGACGTCCGGGCGGTCCTCGGCGAACAGGTCGAGGTGTCGGCGGTGTACGAGGTGCCCGCCGTCACCGTGCCGCGCGGCTCCGCCTGCGTCCGCGCGCTCTCCCGCGCCATCGCCGCCAACGGGCTGCGCCCCGCGCACAAGCTCAAGACCGGCACCAGCGACATGAACACCCTGAGCAGGACCTGGCGGGTACCGATGGCCACCTACGGCCCCGGGGACTGCCACGAGGACCACACCGACAGCGAGCACATCCTGGTCCAGGAGTACCTCGACGGCGTCCGCGTGCTGCGCGCCGCCCTGGCCGAACTGGACAAGACCCTTCCGGAGGCGGCGTCATGACGGAACAGCCGAGCCTGCTGGCGCTGTGGAGCGTGCCGAGGTCGCGCTCGACCGCGTTCGAGCGCGCGATGTACGAGCGCGGCGACTTCCTGGTGGTTCACGAGCCGTTCTCCCGGGTGTGCGACTTCGGCGAGGCGGACGTGGCCGGCCGCAGCTGCGCCAGCCAGGAGGAGGTGATGGCCGCGCTGGTCGACACGGCGGCCGAGCGGCCGGTGTTCTTCAAGGACACCACCGACTTCCCGCTCGACCGGCTCGGCACCGACCTGGACTTCCTGCGGCGGTGCCGGCACGCCGCGATGGTCCGCAACCCCCGGGACACCGTGCGCTCGCACCTGGTGATGCAGGCCGACGCCACCTCCTCGGCGATGGGCTTCGGGCACCTGTGGGACATCGTCGAGACGGTGACCGCCGCGGGCCTGCCGATGCACCTGGTCGACGGCGACCGGCTGGCGGGCGGCGCGGAGGCGGAGGTGCGGCGGTACTGCGAGGCGATGGGGATCGACTTCCGCGCCGAGGCGCTGGCCTTCAAGCAGGAGCCGCCGGCCAGTTGGGAGGCCACCGGGCGCTGGCACGCCGCGGCCGGCGAGTCGCGGGCGCTGGGTGCCGCTCCGGCCGGGCGCAAGCCGTTCCCGGCGGAGCTGGAGCCGATCGCCGAGGCGTTCGAGCGGGACCAACTCCCTTACTACACGCGGATCACGGCGGCCCTGGGCGGCACCCCGGCGCCGGCGAACGGCTGATCCGGTCCTCGAAGGCACGCGAGAACGCACGGCATGCACGGCATGCACGATCCGCACGGCACACCTGCACGTACGCACGAACAAGAGGAGCGGACATGAGTTTGGGCCCTGGCTTCACCAGGCTGTGGTGGTCGCAGGGGTTGTCGAATCTGGCCGACGGCCTGGTCCTGGCGGCCGTACCCCTCCTCGCCGTGGAGATGACCCGCGACCCGCTGCTGGTCGCCGGGATCACGGTGGCGCAGTTCCTGCCCTGGCTGATCTTCACCTTGCCGTCCGGCGCCCTCGCCGACCGCATCGACCGGCGCCTGATCATGGTGTGGGGCAACGCGATCCGGGCGGTCGGCTTCCTCCTGCTCGTCCTGACGCTGGCGGCCGACCTGCACAGCATCGTGGTCCTCTACCTCGCCGTGTTCCTGGCCGGCACGGCCGAGACGCTGGTGGACAACGCGGCGCTGACGGTGCCGCCGCGGCTGGTCGAGCGCGCCGACCTGGAACGGGCCAACGGGCGACTGTTCGCCACCCAGTCGGCGATCAACAACTTCGTCGGACCGACGGCGGGCGCCGCCCTGTTCGCCCTGTCGGCGGTCATGGTGTTCTCCTCCACCGCCGGGCTCTTCGCCCTCGCCGCGCTGGCCGCGGTCACCCTGCCCCGGATGCTCCCCACCGCGAGCGACACCAGCGGCGGCAAGCACTCGGCGGGCGACGTCCTGCGCAGCATCCGGGCCGGCTGGTCCTACTTCTGGGAGCACCGGCTGCTGCGCCGGGTGGCGTTCATCTCCGGCTCGATCAACCTGTTCTCCTCCGCCACCGCCGGTCTGCTCGTCCTCCTGGCGACCGGGCCGCTGGGCGTCTCCAAGTCCTGGTACGGCGTCTTCATCGCGGTGCCGGCCGTGGGGGCCGTGATCGGCTCGCTGATCGCGGCGCGGGTGGTCCCGGCCATCGGCGGGGGGCCGGTCACCTGGCTCGCCGCACTGGTGCCCGCCGCCAGCTACCTCGTCCTCGGGCTCAGCGGGAGCATCGTGCTCTCCGAGATCGTCATGTTCCTCGCCGCGATCTCCACGGCCCTGAACCAGATCGTGGTGAGCACCCTGCGGCAGGCCGCCGTCCCCGACGAACTCCTCGGCCGGGTCACCGCCGCCTACCGGCTGATCGTGCTCGGCGCGGTGCCGGTCGGCGCGCTGACCGGCGGTGGCCTGGGCCGCTGGCTGGGCCCCGCGCACGCCTTCGTGGTCTGCGGCGTCGGACTGGCGCTGGCGGCCGTGGTGTTCGCCTCCCGGGTGACCACGCGCGCCCTGCGCGAGGCCGAGCGGGACGTGCGGCCCGCGAGCGCCGTCGAACCGATCGCCTGAGCCGGGCCGCGCTGCGCCCAGTCGCCCAGTCGCCTTTCCGCATCCAGCCGTTGAGCACACCCAGCCGTCGAGACAGGCCGAGCAGCCGATCAGCCGAGAACAGGAGATCCCGTGACCGAGAACCGCGACGTCGTGTGCAAGGCCGAGTACGAGCCCCCGGCCGACGAGCTGGAGCAGCAGGTGGCCGACGTCATGGCCGAGGTGCTCGGCGTCGACCTGGTGGGCCGCCGCGACAGCTTCTACGACTTCGGCGGCACCTCGCTGGCGGCCATCCGGATCTGCGCCCGGATCGAGCGCCGGCTCGGGTTCAAGGTCGACCCCGCCTGGCTGCTGGAGTACGACGAACTGGCCGACTTCACCGAGCAGATCCGGCTCGGTGCGGAATGACCGCCGAGACCGACGTCCCCGTGCCCGACGTCCCCGCCGCCTACGTCCCGCCGCCGCGGAGCGTGCACGCCGCGGTGGCCGCCCACGCCGACCGGGCGCCCGGGGCCCTCGCCCTGGTCCAGGGCGAGGAGCGGATCGACTACCGGACCCTCGCCTCGGCGGCCCGGGTCCTCGCCGGCCGGCTGACCGACTGGGGCGTGCGGCCCGGCGACATCGTCCCGCTGCTGCTGCCGCGCGGCGCCCAGCTGATCGCGCTCCAGCTCGGCGTGCTGATGAGCGGCGCCGCGTACGCCACCCTCGACCCGCGCTGGCCCGCGAGCCGCCTCGCCGCGATCCTCGCCCAGCTCGACGACCCGGTGGTGGTCGGCCGGCCCGGCGGCGAGCCGCTCGGCGTCATCAGGACGCTCGCCCCCGGTCCGCTGGCCGCGCTGGCGGCCGGGGCGGTGACCAGGCCGTTCACCCCGGTGCGGACCGCCCCCGACGACCTGGCCACGGTGTTCTTCACCTCCGGCAGCACCGGCGTCCCCAAGGGGGTGCTGATCCCGCACCGGGCGGTGACCCGGATGTTCGGCCCAGGTGGGCTGGACGGCTTCGGCCCCGGGCACACCACCGCCCAGGTCGCCCCCGGCGCCTGGGACATGTACGCCTTCGAGCTGTGGGGCCAGCTGACCACCGGCGGCACCTGCGTGGTGGTCGAGGAGAACCACCTGATGCCCGGCCGGCTGCGGGCCCTCGTCGCCGAGCAGGGCGTGGACACGCTCTGGCTGACCACCTCCCTGTTCAACCTGGTCGTCGACGAGGACCCGGACGCCTTCGCGGGCCTGGGGACGCTCTACGTCGGCGGCGAGAAGCAGTCCCCCCGGCACGTCGCGCGCTTCCTGGAGCGCTTCCCCGACCTGCCGCTCTGGAACGGCTTCGGCCCGGCCGAGAACTGCATGCTGACGACCGTGCACCGGATGCGGCCGGCCGACACCACCGTCCCCACCGGCATCCCCGTCGGCCGGCCGGTGCCCGGCACCACCGTGCTGCTGCTGCGCGAGGACGGCACACCCGCGCCGCCCGGCGAACGCGGCGAGATCGTGGCGCTCGGCCCCGGCGTGGCGCTCGGGTACCTGAACAACGCGACGCTGACCCGCGAGCGGTTCCCCACCCTGGAGATCGACGGCCAGCGGCGCCGCGCCCTGCGCACCGGCGACCTCGGCCTGCTCGACGAGCACGGGGTCCTGCACTACCACGGCCGCCGGGACCGGCAGGTCAAGCTCAGCGGCAACCGGATCGAGCTGGGCGACATCGAGGCCGCCGCCGGCGCGCTGCCGGAGATCCGCACCTGCGCCGCCGTCGCGCGGACCGACGCCGGCGGGACGGTCGAGCACATCGCGCTCGTCTACACCCTGGCCGAGGGCGCCGAACTGACCGCGCGGGACGTCCGCAGGAAGCTCACCGGCACGCTCCCGGCCTACGCCGTGCCCGGCCGGTTCGAGCAACTGGACGAGCTGCCGAGGCGCGAGAACGGCAAGGTCGACCTGTCGGCTCTGGAGAGGCGCCCCCGCTGATGCGCGAATTCCCGCAGACCTACGAGCAGGAGGCGCTCTGGATCGCCGACCGGTTCCTGGGCGAGCCCTCACCGTTCCTGGAGACCTGGGCCCAGCGCATCCTGGGACCGCTCGACGTCCCGGCCCTGGAGCGCGCCCTGGCCGCCCTGGTCGCCCGGCACGCGGTGCTCCGCAGCGGGTTCGACCTCGGCGACGACGGCCCGGTGCAGCGCGTCGACCCGGCCGGCACCGTCCCGCTGGAACGCCTGCCCTGGCCGGGCGGGGAGCCGGACCACGACGACCTGTACGAGACGCTGCGCCGGGCCGGGCAGCGACCGCTCGACCTGACCGTCTCGCCCGCCCGGTTCACCCTCTACGACCGGGCACCGGACGAGCACGTGCTGCTGCTGCAGATCCACCACGTCGCCGTCGACGACGCCTCCCTGGTGCTGCTCGACCGGGAACTGTCCGCCCTGTACACCGAGGAGACCGGCGGCGCCCCGGCCGGGCTCGAACCGCCCGCGCTGCTGCTCGGCGAACACGCCGTCCGGGCCCGGGCGGTGGGGACCGCCCCGGCGGACCTCGCGTTCTGGGCCGACCTGCTGGCCGGGGCGCCCGCCCTCGCCCAGCTGCCGCCCCGCCCGAGACCGCTCGCCGCCCGGCGCGGCTCCGCCTGCGACACCGTGCGGACCACCGTGCCCGCCGAACTGGGGGAGGCCGTCCGCGCGGCGGCCCGCGCGCTGCGGACCACCCCGCACGTCCTGATGAGCACCTGCACGGCCGTCACCGCCGCGGCGGTGAACGGCGAGGACGTGGTGATCGGCACCCCGGTGTCCCGCCGCGGCGAGCCCGACCTCGACGGCGTGTTCGGCTGTCTGACCGACCTGCTCCCGGTCCGCTACCGGGTCCCCGCCGACTCCACCTTCGCCGAGGTGTGCGCCGCCGCCAAACGCCGCTCGCTGGACGTGCTCAGGCACCGCAACGTGCCCTACGCCCGGCTCGGCGGCGGCGTCGGCCGCACCCGGGGCGTGCTGTCCGGCGAGCACCTCAGCCGGATCTGTCTCGTCCTCGACCAGTCGCCGAGCCGGCTGGAGCTGCCCGGCCTGCGCTGCGAACGGGTGCACGTCGGCGGCGCCGCGGCGAAGTTCGACTGGCTCCAGTACGTGGTCGCGGACGGCGACGGCTGGGACGTCCGGGCCGACTACGCCCTGGACTTCTTCAGCGCGGACGAGGCGGCGCTCGTACTGCGGCAGTGGCGGACCGCGCTGGCGGCGGCCGCGGCCGACCCCGGGGTGCCGGTGCGGGACCTGTTCGACCGGCTGGCCGCGACCGCCTGAGCCGGGTCGCCCCACCCAAGGACTTCCGGGCTTCCGGACCTCCCGACTTCCAGAAAGAGAGCGACACACCGGTGGAAACGGAGTTGCGAACCAGCCCGACGACGCGCACGTGCGAGTGCGGTGCGACGGTGTGGCTGACGGGCCTGCCCAGTTCGGGAAAGACGACGATCGCCCATGCCGTGGCCGAGCGCCTGCGCGCCGACGGCCGCCGGGTCGAGGTGCTGGACGGCGACGAGTTCCGCCTGACCCTCTCCTCCGGCCTCGGCTTCGGCCGCGCGGACCGGTACACGAACGTGCAGCGCATCGGCCTGGTCGCGGAGGTGCTGGCGCGCAACGGCGTGCTGGTGCTGGTCCCGGCCATCGCGCCCTACGCGGACAGCCGGCAGGCCGTCCGGGAACGGCACGACACCTCCCGCACGCCCTACCTGGAGGTCCATGTCGCGACCCCGTCGAGCACCTGCGCCGAACGCGACGTCAAGGGCCTCTACGCCCGGCAGGCCGCCGGGGAGCTCACCGGACTGACCGGCGTCGACGACCCCTACGAGGCCCCGGCCGACCCCGATCTGCGCATCCCCGCGCACCGGCAGACGGTCGCCGAATCGGCGGCGGACCTGCTGAACCTGCTGGCGGAAAGGCGGCTGACATGAACCCCCGCCCGATCGGCACGATGACGGACGACCTCTCCGCCCTCGGCCACCTGGACGCCCTGGAGTCCGAGTCGGTGCACATCTTCCGCGAGGTGGCGGGGGAGTTCGAACGGCCGGTGATCCTGTTCTCCGGCGGCAAGGACTCCATCGTCATGCTGCACCTGGCGCTGAAGGCGTTCGCGCCCGCGCCCGTGCCGTTCGCGCTGCTGCACGTGGACACCGGCCACAACTTCCCCGAGGTCCTCGACTACCGCGACCGGGTGGTGGCCGAACGCGGACTGCGCCTGCACATCGCCTCCGTGCAGGACTACATCGACCGGGGCGTGCTGCGCGAACGCCCCGACGGCACCCGCAACCCGCTCCAGACCGTGCCGCTCACCGAGCGGATCCGCACCGAGCGCTTCGACGCCGTCTTCGGCGGCGGGCGGCGCGACGAGGAGAAGGCCCGCGCCAAGGAGCGGGTCTTCTCGCTGCGCGACGAGTTCTCGCAGTGGGACCCGCGCCGCCAGCGCCCCGAACTCTGGCAGCTGTACAACGGCCGCCACGCGCCCGGCGAGCACGTCCGGGTCTTCCCGCTGTCCAACTGGACCGAACTGGACGTCTGGCAGTACATCGCCCGCGAGAAGATCGACCTCCCGGCGATCTACTACGCGCACGAGCGGCCGGTCTTCCGGCGGGCCGGCATGTGGCTGACGGCGGGGGACTGGGGCGGCCCGACGGCGGACGAGCCGGTCGAGACCCGGCTGATCCGCTACCGCACGGTCGGCGACATGTCCTGCACCGGCGCCGTCGACTCCGACGCGACCACCATCGAGAAGGTCATCGCCGAGATCGCCGCCTCCCGGCTCACCGAGCGCGGCGCCACCCGCGCCGACGACAAGCTCTCGGAAGCGGCGATGGAAGACCGCAAGCGGGAAGGGTACTTCTAGGATGAGCAGCCACCGCACCGCCGCCGAGGGCCTGTTCGGCCCGTCGCCCACCACCCTGCTGCGCTTCGCCACCGCCGGCTCCGTCGACGACGGCAAGTCCACGCTCGTCGGGCGACTGCTGCACGACTCCAAGTCCGTGCTCGCCGACCAGATGGAGGCCGTCGAGCACGCCTCCCGCGCGCGCGGCGCCGCCGTGCCGGACCTGGCGCTGCTCACCGACGGCCTGCGCGCCGAGCGGGAGCAGGGCATCACCATCGACGTCGCCTACCGCTACTTCGCCACCCCCCGGCGCCGGTTCATCCTCGCCGACACCCCGGGCCATGTGCAGTACACCCGCAACATGGTCACCGGCGCCTCCACCGCCGAACTGACGGTCATCCTGGTCGACGCCCGCAACGGCGTCGTCGAGCAGACCCGCCGGCACGCCGCCATCGCCGCGCTGCTGCGTGTCCCGCACGTCGTCCTCGCGGTCAACAAGATGGACCTGGTCGGCTACGCGGAGTCCGTCTTCGCCCTGATCGCCGAGGAGTTCACGGCGTACGCCACCGCGCTGGGCGTCCCCGAGGTCACCGCGATCCCGATCTCGGCGCTGGCCGGGGACAATGTGGTCGAGCCCTCCGCGCGGATGGACTGGTACGGCGGCCCCACCGTGCTGGAGCACCTGGAGTCGGTGCAGGTCGGGGACGGCGCGGCCGAGGGTGCCACCCGCTTCCCGGTCCAGATGGTCATCCGGCACCAGGGGGAGCGCTACTACGCGGGCCAACTGCTCAGCGGGCGGCTCCGGGTGGGCGAGGCGGTGACCGTGCAGCCCTCCGGCCGGGTCACCACCGTCGCCGCGCTCGACGTGCTCGGACAGGCGGCGGACGCGGTCGCGGCGGGCGCCTCGCTCAGTGTCCGGCTCGCCGACGAGATCGACGTCGGCCGGGGCGACATGCTCACTGCCGGGCCGCGGCCGCCGCGGATCGCCAAGACGGTCGAGGCCACCGTCTGCCATGTCGCCGACACCCCGCTCACCGTCGGCCAGCGGGTCCTGCTCAAGCACACCACCCGCACCGTGAAGGCGATCGTCGAGGACATCCCGTCGCGGCTCACGCTGGACGACCTCTCCCAGCACCCGGAGCCGGGGAGCCTCGTCGCCAACGACATCGGGCGGGTCAGGGTCCGCACCGCCGAGCCGCTCGCCCTCGACTCCTACGCCGACTCCCGGCGCACCGGGGCGTTCCTGCTGATCGACCCGGTGGACGGCACCACGCTGGCCGCCGGGATGGCGGGCGATGCCTTCCGGGCCGCCGGTGCGGTCGTCGCCGCGGTGGCGGTGGAGGCGGACGGCTGGGACTTCTAGACGGTGCCTCCCGTCGGGCGGTGTCCATTTCAATTTTCTTTCGGCCAACCGTGCGCGAGGTCTGTTCGAGTCCGCAGCACCCCCCTAGAGTGGACCGCGCTCCTCCACAAGTGACCTTTGTGTCACAGCAGTTCGCTGGTTCCTCGAACGTTCGGCGCAGCCTGTTCCCACCATCGAGCCGGAAGGGCGGGTCCGTGACACAGGCGTTCCAGTCCCCGGGCTTCGCCGCGCTCGCGGCGGGCCGAGCGGTCGAGACGCGGCTCGTCGAGGAGCGCTGGCAGGCGGTGGCCTGGGACCTCGGGACGGACCGGCGACGGGTGGTCACCGACCGGCCCGGCGGCGTGCACCTGAGCGAGATCGAGCCGGACGGCGACGCCATCTGGTGGTTCGACGCCGACAGCGACGAGCGGGGCCGGTGGCGGCGGGAGCCGTTCGCCGGCGGGCCGGACGGCGAGGCGCTGCACGGGGTGCCGGCCGGGCGCCCGTACGGCGTCGCCTTCGACCGGACGGGCGCGCTCGCGGCGGTGGCGGTCGGCGTCGACGGGGCCTCGCACTGCTACGTCGGACCGCCCGCGGGCGAGGCACGGCTGATCGGTTCCGCGCCGGGGTACCTGAGCCTGGCCGACCTGTCGCCGGACGGCCGGCTGCTCGCCCTCGGCGGGCGGCCCGACGGGGACGACGCGGTGCTCCTGTGGCGGACGGACGGCGGCCCGGCCGTCAGTGCGGCCGGGGGCGGCGGACTGCGGCTCTGGCCGATCGAGTTCAACCCGCTCGCCGTCCACGACCCCGAACTGCTGCTGGTGGTCGAGGAGGAGGAGCGGTACACCGTCGCGACCTGGCGCGCGGACACCGGGCTGCGCCGCTACCCGGGCCTGTCCTTCGACGCCCAGATATCGGCCGGCTGGTACCGGGGGCCGCGCGGGGTGCTGATCCAGCACGAGCGGGCCGGACGGAGCCGACTGCTGCTCGCCGAGCTCGACCCGTCGCCCGTCGTCCGGGAGCTCGGCACACCCGGCGGCACCATCCACGACCTGTCCTGCGCCCCGGACGGCACCCTGCACTG
This sequence comes from Kitasatospora sp. MBT66, assembly GCF_000710405.2. NCBI lineage: Bacteria > Bacillati > Actinomycetota > Actinomycetes > Kitasatosporales > Streptomycetaceae > Kitasatospora > Kitasatospora sp. MBT66. The sequence goes on from NZ_JAIY01000014.1 coordinate 66,893, forward strand.
CGTCTGGAGCCGGGAGTCCACCCCGCCCCGCCCGCTGGTGCTGCGCCCGGAGGAGCGGGCGGAGGCGGGTACGGAGGCGCGAACGGGGGCGGGGACGGGGGCGGCGGCCCGACCGGGCCCCGACCCGGACCACCCCGGCCTGGACCTGGACGGCACCTCCCGCGGCCGCCGCTGGACGCCCCGCCCCTACGGACGGATCCACAGCTTCGTCAGCACCCCGCCCGGCCGGGGCCCGTGGCCGACGCTGTTCCTGGTGCACGGCGGCCCCGCCACCCACGACCGGGACTCCTACGACCCCAGGGTGAACATCCTGGTCGGCCACGGCTACGCGGTGGTGCGCACCAACTACCGCGGCTCCACCGGTTACGGTGCCCGCTGGCAGCACGAGTACGACCACCGGGTCGGGCTGGCGCAGATCGAGGACCTCGCCGCCGTCCGCGCCGAGCTGGTCGCCGACGGCACGGCGCTCGCGGACCGCACCGGCCTCTGCGGGTTCTCCTGGGGCGGCTATCTGACCCTGCTGGCGATGGGCGTCCAGCCGGACCTGTGGTCGCTCGGCATGGCCGCCCAGCCGATCGCGGACTACCCCGCCACCTACCGCGGCACCACCCCGGCCCTGCGCGCGCTCGACCGGCAGCTCTTCGGCGGCAGCCCCGAGGAGGTGCCCGAGCGCTACCGCGCGGCCGACCCGCGGTCGTACGTGCACCGGGTCCGCTCGCCGGTGCTGCTGGTCGTCTCGCGGGACGACGAGCGGTGCCCGCCCGAGCAGGTGGCCCGGTACGCCGCGGACCTGCGCCGGCTGGCGGTGCCGCACGAACTGCTCCGGGTGGACGGCGGCCACTACAGCCGCCGGACCGCCGACCACCGGTCGGTGCTGGCCGCAATGGTCCGGTTCGCCGGACAGGCCTGGCCGGCACCACCCGCACCACCCCACCGACCACCTCGGGGCGACCGCCCCGGGGGAACCGCCCAGCCGATGGAAGGAGGTGAACAGCCATGAAGCGTCGCAGCATCCAGAACGACCCGATCGGTACCCCGGAGCGTGACCGTGGCGCGGTGATCGTCCAGAACTTCGCGCTCGACATCACCAAGGCCGCACCGGTCGCGCCCGCCCTCAAGGGGCAGCCGAAGCCGAAGCCGGAGTCCAAGAAGTGATTCCCGGTCGCTCCGGGGCGCCTCGGCGCTCCGGAGCGACACTCCGCGAACCACCGCTGCCCGCAGCCCATTTGCCACCGTCCGAGTCCACCGCCCGCGCACGACAGAAGTGGCCATCATGCGTATCGTCCTGCTGCACATGCCCTGGGGTGCGATCGACGTGCCGTCGCTGGCGCTCGGGATCCTGCACACCGCCGCCGCCCGCGCCGGCCACGAGGTCGAAGTGCGCTACGCCAACCTGGACTTCGTGGACTGGGCGGCCGAGACCGCCGGATTCGGCGTGGACGACTACGAGTACTTCTCCGAGAAGTCCTACTTCCAGGGCGCCGGCGACTGGGCCTTCGCCGGCGCGCTGTACGGCGAGAGCGAGGACGAGCCCGCCCCGGGCTTCGCCGAATCCGCCGACGCCGAGCGGTACTTCGAGTACCTGGCCACCAACGGCGCGAGCGACCAGGAGATGGCCCTCACCCGGGCCACCCGCGCGCTCGCCCCCGTGTTCATCGCCCGACTGGTCGAGGAGATCGCCGCCGACCCGCCGGACCTGGTCGGCTTCACCACCACCTTCCAGCAGAACACGGCGAGCCTCGCCGCCGCCCGGCTGCTCAAGCAGCGCTGCCCGCAGGTGCGCACGGTGTTCGGCGGCGCGAACTGCGACGGCCCGCAGGGCGCGGCGCTGCACCGCAACTTCCCCTTCCTGGACTACGTGGTGCGCGGCGAGGGCGAGGCGGCCTTCCCGGCGCTGCTGGCGGGCGGGGACCTCGCGGACGTCCCCGGGCTGTGCTGGCGGGACGGGTCCGGGAAGTCGACGGCCAACGAGATGTCCAGGCGCCCGCTGCCGCCCGCGGCGATCCTGACCCCCCGCTACGACGGCTTCTACGAGCGGCTGGACGCCTCCGTCGCGGCCGGCTGGGTCGACCCCAAGCTCGTGCTCGAAGGCTCCCGGGGCTGCTGGTGGGGGGAGAAGCACCACTGCACCTTCTGCGGTCTCAACGGCTCCTCGATGGAGTTCCGCTCCAAGCCGCCGGCGGACTTCCTCGCCGAGGTGCTCACCCTCGCGGAGCGCCACCAGCTGCTGGACGTCTACGTGGTCGACAACATCCTGGACATGGGTTACTTCGACACCGTCCTGAAGTCCCTGGCCGAACTCCCGGTCGACCTGCGGCTGCACTTCGAGATCAAGGCCAATCTGCGCCGCCACCAGTTCCAGCTGCTCGGCGACTCCGGCGCGGCCCAGGTGCAGCCCGGCATCGAGAACCTGAGCACCCGGGTCCTGCGGATCATGGACAAGGGGGTGACGGGCTGCCAGAACGTGCGCGCGCTGCGGGACGCGCAGAGCGCGGGCGTCTCGGTCACCTGGAACTACCTCTACGGCTTCCCCGGCGAGCAGCCGGACGACTACGAGTCGGTGATCCGCCAACTGCCCGTGCTGCACCACCTGGACCCGCCGACCGGTGCGGGGCGGATCGCGATCGAGCGCTTCAGCCCGTACTTCGACCGCCCCGAACTGGGCTTCGCGATCACCAGGCCGGCCTTCCAGTACCGCGCGACCTACCGGCTGCCGGAGAGCGAACTCGCCGAACTGGCCTATGTGTTCACCGCACCGCCGCGCGGGATCGGCGGCGCGGTCGCGGAGCGGCTGGGCGAGGCGGTGGACACCTGGCTCGCCCGGTTCCCCGACAGCCGGCTCACCTACCGGGAGGCGGGCGGGCGGATCGTGCTCGTCAACACCCGGCCCGGCTACGACTGGCGGGTGGTCGAGCTGACCGATCCGGTGGAGATCGCCGCCTTCCGGCTGCTGGGGCAGCCCCGTTCGCCCGCCGCGCTGGCCTCGAAGCTCCCCGGCGGCGAGGCGGCGGTCGAACCGGTGCTGGAGCGGTTCACCGCGCTGGGCCTGCTGTTCCACGACGGGGACAGCTACCTCCAGGTCGCAGTCGAGTCCGACAACCAGGTGCTGATGCGGATGCGGCACCGGCACGGTCCCGCCGCCGCCGTCCGTCCCGGCGGTCCCGGCGCCGGGACCGAGAGCGGGACCGAGAGCGAGACCGAGGAGGTGCTGGATGCCGTCCCGATCGGCTGAGCGGACCGACGCCGGGGCCTGGCAGGCGGCCGGCCCGGAGGCCGAACTCTGGCTCGACTACGACCCCGCCGTCAGGGAGTTGCCGGGCATCGGGCTCGGCCGCCGGACCCTGACCGGACCGGCGGGGGAGGAGGTCACCGAGCTGCACCGGGCCGGCGTCCGCTGCCTGCGGCTGACCGAGCCGGTGCGGCTGTGCGCCGACGCGCCGGCGGCCTCGGCCCGGGCCCTGATGCTGCTGCGCGAGGCGACCGGGCAGGGGCTGGCCGCGCTCTGGCACGCGGTCTGCACCGACGGCTGCGTCGAGCAGCGGCGGTTCCACCATCTCTACCCGCCCGAGGAGTTGACCGGCGGCGCGGCGGCCGAGGTGGCCGCCGACTGGCGCGCGAGCTACTTCCCGAGCAAGTGCGTCTACCGGCGCGGCCCCGGCTTCGTCGAGGTGCGGGACCGCCGCTTCGGGACGCTGGAGCTGTTCACTGTCGACGAGCCCGGCCACCTGGCCCAACTGGACGCGCTGGCCGACGGCGTGGAGGTCGGCCTGCTGCCGGAGGCCGTCCACCGGGACTTCGCCGAGGCCGGCCTGATCGCCGAACAGGCCGGGCGGGCCTGGTTCCTGCCCATGCGGGTGCGCCGCTGGCCGTTCCCGTCCCTGACCGTCTGAGCAGTCCGGCCTGTCCGACCCGTCCGACCCGTTCGAGGAGAGAAGCATGAGCACCGCGGTCGACGACGCCGCCGCGCGGATGTCCGCGTTCATCCGCGACCCCTACCCCACGCTCGCCCGGATCCGCGAGGCCGGAGCGGTCTCCGTGGTGGAGTTCGGCGAGGGCCTGCCGGTCTACCTGGTGACCCGGTACGAGGACGTCCGGGCCGCGCTGATGGACCCGCGGTTCGGGCAGGACGTCCGCCGCAGCCAGGCCATCGCCAGCGGACGGGGCGCCGGTCTGACCCTCGGCTCGGACGTCGTCCACATGCTCAACAGCGACCCGCCGGACCACACCCGGCTGCGCCGGCTGATCCAGGGCGTCTTCACCCGCCGCCGGGTGGACCTGATGCGGCCGATGGTCGAGCGCATCTCCGGCGGTCTGCTGGACGGGCTGCGCGGACGGGGGACGGCCGACCTGGTGACGGACTTCGCCTTCCCGCTGCCGATCATGGTCATCTGCGAGCTGCTGGGCTTCCCACCGGAGGACATGCAGTCCTTCCGCACCTGGTCGACGGCGATCCTGACCCAGGGCGGCGAGATGACCTTCGACCAGGCCACCGGCGAACTGAACGACTACCTGCGGGAGTTGATGACCGCCCGGCGCGCGGCCCCGCGCACCGACATCCTCACCGACCTGGTGCAGGCCTGCGACGCCGGTGAACTCACCGAGAAGGAGGTGTTCTCGATGGTCTTCCTGCTGCTGATCGGCGGCCACGAGACCACCGTCAACCTGCTCGGCACCGCCACCCTGGCCCTGCTCCACCACCCGGACCAACTGGCCCTGCTGCGCGCCGACCCGGCGGCGATGCCGGTCGCGATCGACGAGTTCCTGCGCTACGAGTCCCCGGTCAGCATGGCCACCATGCGGTTCACCAACGCCGAGGTGACGGTCGACGACGTGGAGATCCCGGCGGACGAGCTGGTCCTGCTATCGCTCGGCGCGGCCAACCGCGACCCGGCCCGCTTCACCGACCCGGACCGGCTGATCCTGGACCGGAACGACCCTGGCCACCTGGCCTTCGGACAGGGCCTGCACCGCTGCCTCGGCTCCTTCCTCGGCAAGCTGGAGAGCGAGGTGGCGCTGACCGGCCTGCTGGAACGCTTCGGCCGGATCGAGCTGGCCGCCGAGGAGGAAACCCTGCCGTGGCGCAACACGATCATGCTGCGCGGTCTGGAGTCGCTCCCGGTCTCGCTCGATGAGTAGCGGCACGGGCACGGGCGGCAGCACGGGCACCGACAGCGGCCCGAAGCCGGGCGGACTGCTGCGCTTCCGCCCCCGGATCGGCCTCGCGCCGCTGCGCTCGCGCGGCTACCGCCTGCTGGTGATCGGCCAGGGCACCTCGGAGTTCGGCAACGCGTTCCAGGTGGTCGCCCTGCCGCTGCTGGTCCAGTCCCTCGGCGGCGGCGCCCGCCAGCTGAGCCTGGTGGTCGCCGCCTACGGCGCGGGACGGCTGGCCGCCACCCCGCTCGGCGGGATGTTCGCCGACCGGTTCGGCGCCTGGCGGGTGATGATGACCGCCGACCTCGGCCGACTGCTCGCCACCGCCGGACTGTGCGCGACCGCCGCCGCAGGCTCGGCGAACTACTGGCTGATCGGCACGCTCGCGCTGCTGGTCGGCCTCGGGGCGGGCGTGTTCCTGCCCGCCGCCTGGGCGATCACCCCGACCCTGCTGCCCGCCGAGGACCTGCACGCGGGCAACGCGCTCAACAGCACCGTGACCTTCGGCGCCGGCCTGCTCGGCCCGGCCGCCGCCGGCCCCCTGGTCGCCTGGCTGAACCCGGCCGTAGCCCTGGGCCTGGACGCGGCGACCTTCGCCGTGTCGGCGGCGACGCTGCTGCTGATCGGCCGCGGCAGCACGGTCGCACCGCCCCGCCCGATCTCCGAACGGGCCTCCGTACCGCGGAACTTCCGTGCCCTGCTGCGGGAGTCGCCGCTGCTGCGCGCGGTGCTGACGGTGACGGTGATCGCCAACCTGACCGTCGGCGGCGCCACCAGGGTCGCCCTGCCGACCCTGGCCACCGACGGCTTCGCCGCCGGCGCCGTCGGCCTCGGCCTGCTGCTGGCCGCCTTCACCGGCGGAGCCCTGGTCGGCGGCCTGTTCGCGGCCGGCCTCACGGCGGTGCGCTCGCGCGGCCGCACCGCCATGCGCTCCGGCCTGGTGATGGGCGCGGCGATCGGCCTGGTGCCGTTCACCGGCCTGGTCGGCGCGGTGATGCTGCTCCTCGTCGCGGGCGGCGCCAGCACGGTGACCAACGTCCTGGTCGTCACCGGCGTCCAGAAGAGCACCCCGCCCGCCCTGCTGGCCCGCGTCATGGCGGCCATCACCTTCTGCGGTCTCGGCGTCTTCCCCGTCTCCGTGATCGCGGCCGGCGCGGCGGTCGAGGCCTTCGGCAGCAGCGGCGTCCTCGCGACCACCGGCGTCTGCCTGCTCGGCGCCTTCGGCTACGCCCTGACCCGCCCGGAGATCCGCGAGCTGTGAGCCCGGCGCCGTCAGCAGGCGCAGGAGATGCCCGAGCGCGGGGCCGTCAGGTCGTCGATCGGCCGCCGCTCGGTGCCCTCGGCGGTCTCGAAGGCGAAGCCCTCGCGGACCCAGTACTCGAAGCCGCCGAGCATCTCCTTCACCCGGTAGCCGAGCCGGGCGAAGGCGAGCGCGGCCCGGGTGGCACCGTTGCAGCCGGGTCCCCAGCAGTAGGTGACGACGGTGGCCCCGGGGTCGACCAACTGCCCGGCCAGCTCCGGGATCCGGGCGGTGGGCAGGTGCAGCGCACCCGGGATGTGCCCCTGCGCCCACGCCACCTCGCTCCGCGAGTCGACGACGACCAGCCCGGGCACCCCCGCCGTGAGGTCGGCGCGCACGTCCGAGACATCGGCCTCGAAGCTGAGCCGGGAGAGGAAGTGCGCCTCGGCGACGGCCGGCTCGGCGGGCGGAACGGAGAGAACGGCGCTGCTCATCGAGTACTCCTGGGATCGAGCGGTACGGACTGATGCACCGATCCTGGCCGATGGCCCACCCCACCCACGAGTGTCGTGATCGCCGCCGTTCGCCAATATCCCGCCACCCTTCTCGGCCGGTCGCACTCGCGCCACCGCGCTCGACGTACGGCCCGCGACCTCCGCGCGGGCGGCCGACCCGAGGGTCCGCCGCCCGCGCGGGGGCTCAGCCGAGTACGGTCCGCACCGTCCCCGCCGCCACCGTCCGGCCGCCCTCGCGGACGGCGAAGCCGAGGCCGGGCTCCAGCGGCACGGAGTGCCCGAGCGTCACCGTCACCTCGACGGTCTCGCCCGGCCGCGCGACAGCGACCCCCTCGGGCAGCCGGACCTCGCCGACCACGTCGCCCGTCCGCAGGTAGAACTGCGGGCGGTAGCCGTCGGCCACCGGCGTCCGGCGGCCGCCCTCGGCCGCCGACAGCAGGCGCAGTCCGGCGGTGAAGCCGGTGTGCACGGAGGCGCTGCCGACCGCCGCGACCACCTGGCCGCGCCGGACCTGTCCGCGCTGCACCCCGCGCAGCAGCAGCGCGACGTTGTCACCGGCCTCCGCGGACTCCATCGTCCGGCCGAAGGTCTCCACCCCCGTCACCACGGACCGCAGGTCCGCGTCGTGACCGAGGATCTCCACCTGGTCCCCCGTCCGCACCCGCCCGCGCTCGACCGCGCCGGTCACCACCGTGCCGCGACCGGTGATGGTGAGCACGTTCTCGATCGGCAGCAGGAACGGCGCGTCGGTGTACCGCACCGGTGTCGGCACGTACGCGTCCACCGCGTCCAGCAGCCGCAGCAGCGCGGCCGACCAGTACGGGTCGCCCTCCAGCGCGCGCAGCCCGGAGACCGGGACCACCGGCAGGGCCGCGCCGTCGTACCCGTGCGCCCCGAGCAGCTCGCGCACCTCCAGCTCGACCAGCTCCAGCAGCTCCGGGTCGCCGGCGTCGGCCTTGTTCAGCGCCACCACGACGTGCTCGACGCCGATCTGGCGGGCCAGCAGCACGTGCTCGGCGGTCTGCGGCATGATGCCGTCCTGGGCGGAGACGACCAGGATCGCGCCGTCCAACTGCGCCGCACCGGTGATCATGTTCTTCACGAAGTCGGCGTGGCCGGGCATGTCGACGTGGGCGTAGTGCCGGGTGTCGGTCTCGTACTCGACGTGCGCGATGTTGATGGTGATGCCGCGGGCGGCCTCCTCCGGGGCCCGGTCGATCCGGTCGAACGGGACGAAGGAGCCGCCGCCGCGCTCGGCCAGGACCTTGGTGATGGCCGCGGTGAGGGTGGTCTTGCCGTGGTCGACGTGACCCATGGTGCCGATGTTGAGGTGCGGCTTGCTGCGCACGAAGGCCTGCTTGGCCATGGTTTCTCTCCGGGAGTCGTCAATGTGCTGACGGGACCTCTGCGACGGGCCGACCTTCCCCGTCCGAGGTCCCGGGGACGACCCGGGGAAGGTCAGCTTCGTGCGCCGTCGAATGCGGCTGCGACTGCCGGGGCAGCAGCCATCGCGCCCGCGACTGCGGGGAACTCGGCGATGGCGTACTGGAACATGCGGTTCATCATGCCGGTGCGCGCGGCTGTCCGCGAGCGAGTTTCCGCCGGGCACCGGCCCGCGTCGCGCGGGCCGGCCCGGCGGGCGGTGTCAGCGCGGCGCCCGGGCCGTCCCCCGAACCGGACGGGTCAGCGCAGGTA
>NZ_JAIY01000014.1:75639-75969 GCF_000710405.2 Kitasatospora sp. MBT66
GCGGGGCTGCCGTTGCAGATCGCCACCTGGATCCGGGTGCCGTTGACGACCGAGCCCCAGGCCACGTCCATGCAGAGGTCGCCGGCCCGGACGGTGCCGTCCGGGCGGAAGTCCCAGGTCTGCCAGGCGCCGCCGGTGCAGTCCTGGAGCTCCAGTCCGACGCCGTCGGAGAGCCGGCGGCCGATGGTGCCGAGGCAGCGCTGCGAGCCGCGCCCCGCGATGGGCCGGCCGGGCGGAGGCGCGGGTGCGGCGGGTGCGGGCGCCCGGGTGGTGGGTGCCGGTGCCGGTGGCGCGGGTGCGGCGGGCGGTGGTGCCGGGGCCTGGGTGGCG
>NZ_JAIY01000014.1:76237-77880 GCF_000710405.2 Kitasatospora sp. MBT66
GGCCGAGGGCTCCGGGGCGGGAGGGGAGCTCGGCGGGCCGTCGGTCGGGTCGGCGGCCCCGGGCGCGACGGTCGTCACCGTCGCGGCGGGGGCGGCGGCGTTCGGTGCGGCGTGCGGTGCGGCTCCGTTCCCGGTGGGCAGCAGGGCGGAGCCGAGGGCGACGGCGCCGACCAGCGCGGCCGCGGCCGCCGTGGTGGTCCAGACCCGGGCCTGCGGCAGGAGCCCGCGCGGCGGGTTCGGGGTGTGGCGCAGGAAGCTGTCGGAGAAGCGTGCGGGCGCGGGGTCCGGGCCCGCGGCCGGTGTGCCGCCGTCCCGGTGCGGCCGGGGCGCCGGAACGGGCGGGGACTCCCTGTCGGGCACGGCGGTTGACGGCGGGTCGGGCGGTCCGGACACGTGGCCTCCAGGGCGAGGGCGGGCGCTGGGGATGTTCCTCCGGCCGTCCGGCCGCAGCGTGAACCAGGGGTGTCCTGCGCGTGGCGGCGCTCCGACATTCATGGCGTGTCCATCTCATGAAAGACGGGGGTGGCCCGGAGTTCACCGGAGGATCGGCCGCCCGTTCCCCTGCGGCGCTACGGTGACGGCCGTCCGGGGACGGACCCGTGATCCACCCGAGGACGCGGCACCGTCCGGACCGGTCCCGCGAGAGAGCAAGGCACCAACATGGCGCAGACAGCCGACGAGGCCCGGTCGGGGCCGACCGCCGCACCGTGGGCGGAACTCCTGCTGGCCGAACGCGAAGTCCTGTTCCGCTTCATCAGCGGGCTCAGCGACAACGATCCGCACCGGGCGGAGGACATCGTCCAGGAGGCGATGTTACGGGCCTGGCAGGCCGCCGAGGCCCTGGACTGGGACAGTCGGCCGATCCGGCTGTGGCTGTTCACGGTCGCCCGGCGCCTGCTGATCGACGAATGGCGCAAGAACCGCGCGGTGCCGGTCGGCATCGCGGTCGAGGGCTTCCCGGCCCCCGTGGCGGCGGACGCCGCCGACCCGTCCGACCGGATCCTCGACCGGCTGGTGCTGGTCGACGCGCTCCGCTCGCTCGACCGCATCCACCAGGAGGCCGTGGTGCACGTCCATCTCCTCGGGCGCCCCGGCGCGGAGGTCGCCCGCGCCGTCGGGATACCCGTCGGGACCCTCAAGTCGCGTACCCACCACGGCGTCCGGTCGCTGCGCCGGCACCTGGTCGACCGGGGCGCGGTCGCCTCGTGACCGTCGCCGCCCTCCGTTCCGCGACCGGAGCCTCCTCTGTCGCAACCGTCCGTTCCGCCGCCGCCGTCGCGGCGTTCCCGCCGTCCGGCCTGCTGCCCGCGATGCCCGGCACCACAACGCTGATCGGCATCGGCGGGGTGCTGGTGCTGCTCGCCGTCCTCGCCCACCTCACCGCCCGCCGGGCGGGCGGCCGGCGGGCGTTCCGGCGCCGGCTGCGCCGCGAACTCGCGGCGACAGCGGCCGCGTTCGCCGCCCCGTTCGCGGCTCGCCTGCGGTACGGGCGCCAACTGCGCACCGTCCGGCTGCTGCTGGCCGACCGGGCCGGCTGGGCCGACGCCGAGCGGGCCGTCCTCGACGCCGGACGGGTGGCGGGGGCGCGCCCGTACGCCGTGCTGCTCGGCGCGCACACCGTCGGTGTGCTGGTGTCCTGCGGC
>NZ_JAIY01000014.1:78100-78481 GCF_000710405.2 Kitasatospora sp. MBT66
TACTCCAGGCGGTGGCGGCGCAGTTGGACGCGCGGCTGCCGGTGGGCGCCGTCACGGTCGCCGACGGCGTGCACGCGCGCCACACGGGTCCGGCGCCGGCCGAGGCGCTCGCCGCGGCCGACCGGGTCGCGGCGGACGGGGAGCCGGCCTTCGCCGTCTGTCCCGTCCCCCCCGCGGGATTCCGCCCCGCGGCGGGTGCCCGGCTGCTGGTGCTCGGCGGTGCGCGGGGCTCGGCCCGGCTGGTCACGGTCGACCGCGACGGCCTCCGGCTGCGCGGGACGGCGCTGCGGGTCGAGGCGGTCGCACTGGCCCGGGCCACGGCCCGGATCCTTCGGGCCCTGCCGCCCTACCCGGCCTTCGCACCGGCGGAGTTGGACGACT
>NZ_JAIY01000014.1:78606-82133 GCF_000710405.2 Kitasatospora sp. MBT66
CCGAGGAGCCCGAGGAGTCGACGGCAGGGTCCGTGTCGGCCACGGTGATGACGACGGATCCGGATCCGTCCGAGGAACCGCCCGGGGGCTCTTCCGACCCGTCGGACCCGTCGGAGGAGTCCGGTCCGGGCGGCGAACTTCCCGGCACCGGAACGTCGCTGGCGCTCGTGCCGCTGCAGTTCCGGGTCGGACCGGTGTATCCGGAGCCGGACGAGGGGAGCGGATCCGGTTCGGAAGCGCCGCAGTTCCGGGTCGGCCCGGTGGTGCCGGACCCGACGGCCCTGCGGCTGCTGCTGCGTGGACCGGAACCGGAGCAGGAGCCGGTCGAGCCGGCCGAGCCCGGGGCGGCGGAGTGGCCGGAGCCCCTCCCGGAAGCGGAGGCGGAGTCGGCGTCCTGGCTCCCGCCGGAGGCGGCGTCCTGGCCCCCGCCGAACCCGAAACCGAACCTCAGCCCGGAACCGGAGCCCGAGCCGGAGCCCGAGCCCGAGCCGGAACCGGAGCCCGAGCCGGAACCGGAGCCCGAGCCCGAGCCGGACGTCGAGGACGACTTCGCCGAGCCCGAGCCGGGCCCGGCCGGGCACCCGGCCGGTGTCTCCGCCCGTCCCTCCGGGACCACCCTGCTGCCCGCGCCCCGGCCCGTCGGCTGACCTCGCGACCGGGCCGTGCCCCGGCACCCCGGCCGACGACCCGCCCGCCCAGTCCCGCCTGCCCGACCTCCTGGAGACCACCCGGTGAAGCTGACCGTCACCGTCGCCGACGGCACCGACCGCCGTGACCACGTCCTCGACCTGCCTCCCGGTGCGACCGTCGGTGAGCTGGCGGCGGCGCTCGACCGGCGGGACCCCGACCCCGCGGCGGCCGTCGCGACCGCCGGACCCGGCTACGGCCCCGGTCCTGGTCCTGGTCCCGGCCCCGGTTCCTCCGGCGGCGACATGGAAGCCTTCCTGGCCGGAACGGGAGCCGTCGCCCCGCGCGGACTCCACCTCGGGCCGCGGCGGTTGGACCCGGGGACGGCCGTCGCCGGGACGGGAGTGCGGGAGGGCGCGGTGCTCGGCCTCGGCGCCCCCGCCGACGAGCCCGACCGGGTCCGGAGCAGCGCGCCGGACCGGCGCCCGGGCGACCCCGTCCAACTGGAACTGCACCTCGTGTTCGGTCCGGGAGCGGGGCGGGTCTGGCGGCTCGGACCCGGCAGCCACGAGATCGGCACCGACCCCTCCTGCACGGTCCGCCTCCGGGCTGCCGGCGCGCCCGCGGGCGGCCTCTGGCTGACCGTCGGCCCGGACGGCTCCGCGAGTTGGCACCGCGCTCCCGTCGGCCCCGGCCGGTCGAAGAGCCCCGGAAGCACCCTGGGCAGCGACGCCGACCGCGGCTTCGACAGCGACTTCGACAGCGACTTCGACACTGACGGCTACGGCTACGGCGACAGCGACGGCGAGGGCTCCGCCCCGGGCGCCCCCGGGGGCGGCACCCCGCCCGCGGACGAGGGAGACGAGGCGGTCGCGCTCCGCACGCCGAGCCCGCCCGCCAAGGACCGCAACGCCCACACCGACCGCACCCACCGCGGCGGCACCGGGGAGCGCGGCACCGGGGAGCGCGACACCGCCCCCGCCCGCCGCACCGGCCGGAACGACCCGCGTCCGGCCGCCCACCGAGCCGACGGCGGCACCGCCTGGCCGCCGGGCGCCGACCTCACCGTCGGTGCCGCCCTGCTGCGCCTGGTCGAGCCGGTCGAGCCGGACGCCGCCGTGGTGCCGTCCGCCGACGGCATCGGCGTCGACTACAACCGCCCGCCGCGGATCGTCCCGCACCTGGACGCCGAGCGGATCCGGCTGCCGCTGCCGCCGGTCGCCCCCTCCCGGCGGCCCTTCCCGCTGCTGCTGATGCTGGCCCCGGTCGTGCTCGGCATGGTCATGGTGGCGGTCTTCCAGTCGTACTTCTACCTGGTCTTCATCCTCTTCAGCCCGCTGATGGCCGTCTCCAACTGGATCGTCGGACGGCGCGGCAACCGCAAGCAGCACGAGGACGCGGTGGCCCGCTACGAGGCCCGGCGCCGGGTCCTGGAGCAGGAGGTCCGGACCGCCGCCGACCGCGAGCGCCGGGTGCGCGGAGTGGCGGGGCCGGACCCCGCGACGGTCGCGCTGACCGCCACCGGCCCCGGCGGCCGGCTCTGGGAGCGGCGCCGGCACGACCCCGATCACCTGGTGCTGCGGATCGGTACGGTCGACCAGCCGTCGGTGAAGGAGATCGACGACCCGGCGCGGGACGAGAACCACCGCCTGGTGCGCTGGAGCATCCCCGATGTGCCGATCGGCATCGAGGTCGCGGAGTTCGGCGTGGTGGGGGTGGCCGGTACCGGGCCCGCCGTCCAGGCGCTGGCCCGCTGGCTGGTCGCCCAGTCCGCCGTCCTGCACAGCCCGCGGGACCTGCGCGTCGTCGTCCTCTCCGACCGCTCGCGCGCCGACGGCTGGGCCTGGGTGCGGTGGCTGCCGCACCTGCGCCCGCCCGGCGGCGGGGCCGGACCGGTGGTGGCCGTCGGCAACGACCCGGAGTCCACCGCCAACCGGATCTCCGAACTGGTCGCCCAGATCCAGGCCCGGCGGCGGGTGCTCGGCTCCTCCATGGGCAAGGCGATGTTCAACGAACCGGACGTCCTGGTGATCGCGGACGGGGCCCGGCACCTGCGCGACGTGCCCGGCATGGTGCAGGTGCTCACCGAAGGACCCGGGGTCCGGGTCTTCAGCGTCTGCCTCGACGCCCAGGAGCGGCTGCTGCCCGAGGAGTGCGGCACCGTCGTCCTCGCCGCCGGGCACCGCCTCACCGTCCGCCGCACCGGCGCGCCCGACCTCACCGACGTGCGCGCCGACCTGGTCGACGCCGACTGGTGCGAGCAGGTGGCCAGGGCGCTCGCGCCGGTCCGCGACGTCAGCCCCGAGCACGACGCCGGACTGCCGCAACTGGTCCGGCTGCTGGACCTGCTGCGGCTCGAACCGCCGGACCCCGCCGCCCTGCTGGCCCGCTGGCGCCAGCGCCCGGCCGCCACCTCCTTCCTGATCGGGACGGGCTACGACGGCCCGCTCACCCTCGACCTGGTCCGCGACGGACCGCACGCCCTGGTCGCCGGGACCACCGGCTCCGGCAAGTCGGAGCTGCTCCAGTCCTTCGTGGCCTCGCTGGCCGCCGCCAACCGCCCGGACGAGCTCACCTTCGTCCTGGTCGACTACAAGGGCGGTTCGGCGTTCCGCGAGTGCGCCGAACTCCCGCACAACCTCGGTATGGTGACCGACCTGGACGCCCACCTGGTGGAGCGCGCCCTGGAGTCGCTCGGCGCCGAACTGCGGCGACGGGAAAGGCTGCTGGCCGATGTCGCGGCCAAGGACCACCCCGAGTACCGGTCCAAGCGGGTCGCGGACCCGACGCTGCCCCCGCTGCCCAGGCTGCTGCTGGTGATCGACGAGTTCGCCACCCTGGTCCGCGAGGTGCCCGACTTCGTCCCCGGGCTGATCGGGATCGCCCAGCGCGGCCGCTCG
>NZ_JAIY01000014.1:82557-89627 GCF_000710405.2 Kitasatospora sp. MBT66
CGCGAGGCCGCCGCCGCCCTCGACGACTTCACCCCGCAGCCCAGCCCCTGGCTCCCCGCACTGCCCGAGGAGGTGCTGCTCGACGAGGTGACGGCGCTGCTGCCGCCCCCCGAGGACGCGGCGCTCCCGGTGGTTCCCTACGCGCTGGAGGACGTCCCCCAGCTCCAGCAGCGCCGGGTCGCCACCGTCGACCTGGCCTCCTTCGGCCACCTGTACGTGATCGGCGCCCCCCGGTCCGGCCGCACCCAGGTCCTGCGCACCCTGGCCGGCTCGGTGGCCAGGGCGGCGTCCTGCGCGGACGTCCACCTGTACGGGATCGACGCGGCGGGCGGCGGCCTGGCCGCCCTCAACGCCCTGCCGCACTGCGGGGCGGTCGTCTCACGGCACGACCAGGAACGGCTCGAACGCCTGCTGCACCGGCTCACCGCTGAACTGACGCGACGTCAGGAACTGTGCAGCGAAAGGAACGCGGCCGGGCTCAACGAGCTGCGCGCCGCCCTGCCGAAGCCGGAGCGGCCCGCGCACGTGCTGCTGCTGATCGACGGCTGGGACGCGCTGTCCGGGCTGCTGGACGACCACGACAATGGCCGGCTCGCCGACCTGGTCACCCGGCTGCTGCGGGAGGGCGCGGCGGCCGGCATCCACGTCGTCGCCACCTCCGAGCGGTCACTGCTGGGCGGCCGGCTCGCCGCGCACAACGACCACAAGCTGCTGCTGCGCCAGGGCGACCGCAACGACTACCAGTTGGTCGGACTCTCGCCGAGCAAGGTGCCGGCCGGCGTCCCGGCCGGCCGCGGCTGGCACACGCTCAGCGGCACCGAGACCCAGGTCGCGCTGCTCGCCCCCGGCGCCGGCGGCCGGGAACAGGCCAGGGCGCTGGCGGCGATCGGCGCGGACAGCCCCCGCCGCGACAGCGCGGTGCCGGCCGGACTGCGGCCCTTCCCGGTCGCCGCGCTGCCCCGCTCGGTGGACTTCGCGGAGGCCTACGCGGCCGTCCCGGAGGAGTCCCGGCGCCCGCTGTGGGGCCTGCTCGGCCTCGGCGGCGACGACGCCGGGCCGGTCGGGGTGGACCTCGCCGGGGCCGCCGCCGCCTTCGCGGTGCTCGGCCCGCCCGGATCCGGGCGCAGCACGGCGCTCGCCTCGCTCGCCGTCTCCCTGCTCGCCGGCGGCACCGGGCTGGTCGTCCTGGCGCCGCGCCACTCCCCGCTGCGGGCGCTGGCCCGGCACGCCGGGGTCCGGGTGCTGACCGACGCGGACCCGTCCGCGCAGGACGTGCAGGCCGCCCTGGACGAACTCACCGGCCCCCGCGTGGTGGTGGTCGACGACGCGGACCTGCTGGCGGCACCCGCCTGCGACCGGGTGCTCAAGGAGGTCGCCTCCTTCGGCCGGGACCGCGGCCTCGGCCTGCTCTACGCGGGGTCGGCGGACGCCCTCCAGGTGGCGATGGGCAGCTGGCTCAGCGCGGCCAAGCGCGCCCGGCGGGGACTGCTGCTGGGGCCGAAGAGCCTCCAGGAGGGCGACATGATCGGGGTCCGGCTGCCGGTGCACCTGATCCGGGCCACCCCGGTCGCGGGCCGCGGCTGGACCACCGGGCGGGGCGGCGAGGCGATGGCCGTGCAGGTGCCGCTGACGGTGCTGCGCACCGAGGACTGAGTCGAGGACCGAACGGGCCGGGGCCGGGGGGCGCAGCACGGAACTGCGCACCCCGGCCCCGGCCGGTGGCGGCGTCAGCTGCTCTCGCGCAGGCTGCTCGCCATGTCCTGGTCCATCTGGTGCATCTGGTCCTTGATCTGGCGGAACTGCTTCGCGAAGCCCTTGATGCCCTCCATCGCGGCCAGCAGGCTGGTGTTGAACTTGTCGTACGCCTCCTGCATCGCCGGGCTGGACTGCTGGAACACCATGCCGTCGCCGAGCAGGTTGTTCACGTTGTTCTTCAGGTCGTTGAGCATCGGGACGATGTTCTCGGCCGCCGAGTCGAGTTGGCCCGAGGTGGTCTCGATCTTCTCGAAGTCGAGGGAGATGTTGGGCATGTCGCGGTCCTTTCGAAGGGGGGATGGCCGGCCGGGGAGGTCGTGGGTCCCGGCCGGTTCGGGCGGCGTCCTCAGTCGTCCTGGGAGCTTCCGCCGCCGGTCTGCTGCCACTCCTGGCCGGGGCCGTTGCGGTGGTACTGGGTGGCCGTGCCGTCGTTGTCGGTGACGGTCATGTCGCCGCTGCCGTCCTCGTGCAGATGCGTCTCGGCGTGGTTCTTGGTGCCGTCCGCGTACACGGTGTCGGTGGTGAACGAGCGGCCGTGGTCGGAGTAGGAGGTGGTGGAGGTGTAGCTCTGCCCGTCGTGGGTGACGGTGGTCTCCTCCTTGATCACGTTGTGGTCGGCGTCCAGGGTGAGGTGGGTGTGCACCGAGCCGTTCGCGGTGTCGATGGTCTGGTCGACGGGCGGTGCGCCGGGGTCGGTGGCCCGGCAGAACTCCGGCACGGTGCCGTCCGCGCCGGGGTGGCACTGGTCGGCGTGGGCGTTGCGGTACTCCCAGGCGGCCTGCCGGTCGCGCCACTGGTCGAGCCCCATGTTGGCGCCCATCACGCCCAGGCCGTCGGCGATCTGGGCGTCCACGTCGAAGAACCCGTCGGCGACCGCGCCGAACACGTCGCCGAGCTGCTTGAGGTGGTCCACGGCCCGGTTCATCGGGTCCTTGGAGAGCCGGTAGAGGCTGCGGAAGCCGTTGGTGACGTTCGGGTCGCCGAACACCGCCTGGGCGTCGCCGAGCTTCCCCGAGCCGTACTGGGAGAACAGGCTGTCGTGGAGGGTCGGTGAGATCCGGTCGGCCAGGTTGTGGAGGTCCTTGCGGGCCTCGTGCAGGACGCCGTAGTCCATCGAGAAGTCGGGCACGGGATTTCCCTCCGGTCGGATCGGCACGCGGTTCCCGGTCGACCACGTGCCGGTGGCCCCCGCGGTTCACCGGAGGCCATGTGCCGTCCGCCGTGAGCCGTGAGCCGTGAGCCGTCCGCCGTGAGCCGGGAGCCGTGAACCGCCCGCCGTGAACCGCCCGGGACCCCGGCACGTGGTCCTCCCGAGAGGTGCCGCGCGCCGCGGCGGCCGGGCCGTGCCCACGGACGAGGAGGAGACGACGGTGCCCCAGCGTCCGACCGACTGGAACGCGATCGGCCTGTCCGCCGACCCCACACCGGGGGACCCGGACCGGATCGACGAGGTGCAGCGCTCCCTGGCCGACCTCGGCCGCACCGCCCGGGAGATCGACGACGCGCTCGCCGCCGTGCTCGACAAGACCGGCCAGGGCGCGTTCACCGGGCAGACGGCGGACGCCCTCCGGGACAAGATCAGCGGGCCGCTGCGGGCCTTTGTCCAGTCGGTGGCCGACGGCTTCGAGAACTCGGCGCGGGCCCTGACCACCTACGCCGGAGTGGTCCGCGACCAGCAGTGGCGCGCCGACAACGCGCTCTCCCAGGGCCGCGGCCTGGCCCAGGACGACACCCGGCGCACCGAGCTGGCGAGCACCGCCCGCCAGGCCGGCACCGCCCAGGACGAGGCCGGCCGCACCGCCGGCTCGGCCCTCAGCAGCGCCGCCCGCGGGATCAAGCAGCCGGTCTCCGACTGCGACCTCTTCTGGGAGGCCTTCCAGTGGCTGGCGATCGCGCTGATCCTGCCCGCGCTGATCTTCGGTGGGCCGATCGCGCTGATCGCCATCGGCGTCAACCTGGCGATCTTCGTGAAGACCGCGGTCGACTTCTCCCAGGGCAAGGCCAGCGCGCTGGATCTCTTCCTGTCCGGCCTGGGCATGATCGCCCCCACCACCAAGGGCCTGCCGCTGCTCAAACTCATCAGCGCCGGGGCCAAGTTCACCTGGACCGGGATCAAGGGCGTCGCCCAGGCGATCGGCGGCTTCTTCCGCGGCGTCTTCACCGGCAGCGGCTCGCACGCCTTCGCCTTCCTGCCGGGCCTGGCCGACCTCGCCCGGATGACCGGCAGCTGGGTGAAGACCGGCGGCCTCTGGGTGCTGAACGGCGTCACCCGGCTGCCGCACTTCGCCGGGGTCACCTTCCGGGCGAGCGGTATCGCGGTCGTCAACGGCGTCAAGGGACTTCCCGCCCTGGTCCGGGGCCTGCCCGCCAACCTGCGCCTGGCCGGGTCCGCCTCCTGGGACTTCGCCCGCGCCCAGCTCGGCGGTGCCAAGTGGCTGCGGCTGGTGCTGCCCGTCGACGCGGCCGAGATCGGCCAGTACGGACTGCGCGGCGCCCTGCGGATCGGCCTCTGGGAGCGCGGCGTCCTCGGCAACTTCCGCTACGGCGCACCGTTGCTCGGCACCGCCGGGCGGACCGCCGCCGCCGTGCCCGTGCCGCCGCCGGTGCACAAGGTGGACGCCCTGGTGGACCTCTCCCGCACCGATCTGGCGAAGGTCAGGGTCGGCGACTGGGCCGGGCCGCGCCGGTTGGAGATCCCGCACCTGGAACCGTCCGGCTCCGGCCTCTCCTACACCCGGCCGTCCGACTTCCGGCTGCACAACGACCTCGCCGACCGTCTCTCGATCGCCCCGGACGCCGTCCGCCGGCTGGACGCGCTGCTCGACACCCCGATCCGCGACCTGCACCCGGTCGGCAGCTGGGCGGGCGGCACCGTCGTCACGCCGGGCGGCCTGCACGTGGAGACCGGGCTCGGCGCCGGCGCCGCACCCGGCGGCCTGCACGGGATCGGCGGGCTCACCGGCGCTCCGACGCCCGCCCCCGTGCACCTGGCCGACACCCTCACCGCCGGCGGCACCGCCACCGTCCACACCCCGAACCTCCAGACCCAGGCCCTGTCCCTGCACCAGACCGGCGGCGCGCCCGCCGCCCTCGGCACCGGCGCGCTGCACACCGCCTCCCCGGCGGCCCCGGCCGTCCACACGGCCGACCTGCTCACCCCGTCCGCCGTCGCCGTTCCGCACCTGACCACCGGCACCCTCCCGACCGCGGCCCTGCACGGCGGCGGCGCGGGCCTGCCGTCGGTCGTGACGGGTGCCGTGACCGTGCCCGGCCTCGGCACGACCGGCTCCGGCGCGCACCTGAACGGCGCCCTCGACCTGCTGGCCACCGGCTCCCCGCTGAACCGGGCCGACGCCCCCGTGTTCACCGCGGGCGGGCACCTCGGCGACCACAGCACCCGGGCCCTGGCGGCCAGCCAGGTCAATCTGCACCTGGGGGAGTTCGCGGCACCCCGGGTCGCCGCGACCCCGGCCCCGGTGCTGCCGCCGGTGCACGCCGTCACCCCGCCCACCGCGCTGGTCGGCGTGCCCGGCCCCGGCGGTGTCACGGACCTCGGCGGGGCCGGGGCGCACGGCGGCCTCGGCCGGGTGGACGAGGCGCTCGGCCTGCTCCAGCCCGGCCCCGGCCCCGGGCACGGGTCGGTCCAGGGACTCGCGGTCCCGGTCCCGGCTGCGCCCGCCCCGCTGCCGCCCGCCGTCCTCGGTTCGACGCCGACACCGACACCGACGCCGACGCCGCTGCCGCCGGCCGCGCCGCTGGTCCAGGGTCCGGCCGCGCCGCTGCCGCCGGTCGGGCCGGCGCACCCGGCCGCCGGGTCGGCGCACGACCTGCCGACCGTGCCCGCGACCGGCGGACACGGTGGACACGGCGGTCCCGAGCGGCTGACCGGCCCCGAGCAGCTGACCGGTGCCCAGCTGGACCGGCTCTGGCGCGAGCAGGGCGACCGGGTGGCCGGGCTGTTCGGCGCGAGCGACGACCCCGGCCGCGGCGCCCGGTTGGACGCCTGGGCCGACCTCACCCTCGCCCGGCACGACCTCGGCCGGGCCGAGCGCCTGCTGTCCGACCTCCACGCGCGTCCCGGCGGCGGTTCCCGGCCCAGCCCGGTGGTGATCCACGCCCAGGCGTCGGTGGACGCGGCCGCGCTCAAGGTCGACGCGGCCCTCGACCGGGTCACCGGCCTGGGGATCGACCCCGCCCGGATGGACCGCGACCTGGCCGCGCTGACGGCCGACAGCCTCCGCGAGCGCCCCCGGCTGCTCGGCGGCTCGGACGGAGGCGGCGGGGTGCCGCCGCACGTCGGCCAGCAGCCCCAGCTCGCGCCGCACCCGGCTCCGCAGCACGGGCCGGCCCAGGCCGTCCAGCCCCCGCAGCACGTCCAGGCGCCGCCGCCGGTGCAGCACGTCCAGGCACAGCACATCCAGGCACAGCACGTCCAGCCGCAGCCGCCCGCGCCGCAGCCCGTCGTGCTCGCCCTCGCCGACCAGGGCACGGCGGGCCCCAACGGCCTGCGGGTCGAGTCCACCGTCACCCCGAACGGGACCGTCCACCGGGTGCTCGACTCCCACCACGTGCCCGACCCGATGCTGCAGCCGACGCCCCGTCCCGGCGGCGGCTTCGACCTGCACGACACCCGGCTCGGCACCACCCACTCGCACGACGGCAACGGCCGCCTGGTCGCCGAGGACCTGCCGCTCACCGGCCTCGACGGCACCCCGGCCGGCCTCCGGGTGCACACCGACTTCGACGCCCAGGGCGCGGCCACCCACCGGGTGCTCGACCCCAACGGCGCGACCGGCCTCCAGGCCGCCCCGCGTCCCGGCGGCGGCTTCGACCTGCGCGACCCCGCCACCGGCGGCCACCGGGGCTTCGACCACGCCGGCGGGCTGGTCGAGGAGGGCCGCCCGCTGCTCCGCGGCGACGGCACGCCGTTCGGCCCGGTCCTGCTGCTCGGGCACGACAACGGGACGGTCACCCGCTCGCTGTCCGGCGGCGGCCACACCCTCACCGAACTGCCCGGCGGCGCCGGCCTGCGGGTCACCGACCCGGCCACCGGCCGCTCGGCGCTGTTCGACCACGGCGGGGCCTTCCGCGCCGAGGGCCTGGCCCTGGGCGATGCCGCGGGCCTGCGCGGTCACCGCTTCGCGACCCGGCAGGGCGGCGGGTTCGTGGTGACGGACGTGGCGGGGGCGGTGCTGCCCGGTTCCTCGGCGGTGGGTGTCGCGGGCGGCGGGGTTCGGGTCACGGAGGCGGCGTCGGGCGGTTCGGTGCGCTTCGGTGCGGACGGTCTCCAGGTGGAGCGCGGGGTGGCGCTGGCG
>NZ_JAIY01000014.1:89837-103778 GCF_000710405.2 Kitasatospora sp. MBT66
GGTGCGAGGTGCCCGGTTCCTGGAGGGAGCGCCGCCGCGGGTGACCGACACGACGGGTGCGGCGGTGCCGGGTCTGTCGGGCGAGGGCCTGGCCGGCGGTGGCTGGCGCGTCACCGATCCGGTGTCGGGGGTGTCCACGCGGTACACGGCCCAGGGCGCCGTCGTGGAGAGCGGGGTCGCGCTGGCCGACGGTGCCGGGGTGCGCGGTGCCCGGTTCCTGGAGGGCAACCCGCCGCGGGTGACCGACGTGACGGGCGGACCGACAGGTCTGTCCGGCGAGGGCCTGGCCGGCGGCGGCTGGCGGGTCACGGACCCGGCGTCCGGGGTGTCGACGCGGTACACGGCGCAGGGCGCCGTCGTCGAGAGCGGGGTGGCGCTGGCCGACGGTGCCGGGGTGCGCGGCGGCCGCTTCGTCGTCCCGCAGGGCGGCGGCGGGCACGCGCTCACGGACGCGGCCGGGGCCGTGCTGCCCGAGCGCGTGGTGGCGCACCCCGGCGGCGGGTTCCGGATCGAGGGCGCGCCCGCCGTCCCGGGCGGCGGCGTCCCGTACGAGCGGTTCGCCGCCGACGGCACGCCGACCGCCGGCGGTCGGCAACTGCTCGACGGCAACGGCACCGTGGTGGGCCACCTGGAGCGACCGGTGCCCGCGCCCGGCCACCCGGCGCCCGCCGGGCAGCCGGCCTGGCTGGACGTCGCCTTCCAGCCGGACGCCACCCGGGTGGTCACCGCCGACGGCGCCGGTCTGCGGGTCACCGCGCCGGGCGGCTCCTACCGGGTCTTCGACGGCGCGGGACGCCTCACCGACGACGCCGCCCGGCTGCACGCGCCGGGCGGCGGCGCGCTCGACCAGTGGGTGGTGGTCCACACCCCGCCCGGCGGCCCGCGCGCCCTGGAGGTCCTGGACGCCACGGGCACGCCGGTGCCGAACCTCGCCGCCGCCGACCGGCCGGGGGGCGGCTTCCAGGTCACCGACGCGGCGGCCGACAACGGCTTCGTCCGCTACGGCGCCGACGGCCACCGGCTGGAGACCGGCACCGCGCTGCGCGGCCCCGACGGCAATCCGGACCGGACCTTCGCCGTCCTGCCGCCGCCCGGCCCCGGCGGCGCCGTGCTCCCGGGCCACCTGGAGGACGCGGCCGGCCTGCGGGTCCCCGAACGGACCGTCACCGTCCGCGCCGACGGCGGCCTCCAGGTCTCCGTCGACCGGCCGAACGGCCCGCGGCACGGCGAGTTCACCGCCCACGCGCCCGGGGACGGACGGATCACCCACCAGGGCTTCAACGTCGTCGACGGCGGGCGGCGCACCGACCACCAGTACGTCGTCGACCACACCCCGGCGGCCGGCGCGACCTGGAGCAGGCAGCCGCACCCGGCGGCCGCCGCCCCGCCGCCCGCCGGCACCGGCGCCTTCCACCACGGCCGGGTGGAGACCCTCGGCGGCGGCAACCGGATCCGGCTGATCTCCTCCACCTACACGCCCGTCGAGGTGTTCGAACGCCGGGTGCTGCCCGGCGGCGGCCTGCTGGACTCCTTCCGCCGCACCGACACCCTGCTGTTCGGCGACCTCGACCGCCGCACGGTCTGGACGCAGTGGGACGCCGCCGGCGGCCTCGGCGCGCACGGCACCCGGCGCTACGACACCTCCGGCTTCGGCTGGCGGGACCTCGACCACCGCGGCAACCCCGTGCACGAGTACCGGGACGGGCTGCAGAAGACCGGCGGCGTCACCGGCCACACCTTCGCCGTCCGCAACGCCGACCGCAGCTGGACCTGGCACCGCTTCGACGGTGCCGGCCAGGAACTCGCCCACGGCCCGCGCACCCAGCACCGGGACGCCGGCTGGACCGACCGGCTGGCCGACGGCACCCAGGTCCAGAAGCAGTGGGGGATGGGCCACGGCCCGGGCAAGGCCGGCCAGTTCCTGGAGCACACCTGGCAGGGCGGCGGCGTGCGGCAGACCTGGGAGCGGCACTCCCCGCACGGCAAGGAGGTCGGCAAGCGCGAGGTCCTCGCCACCGACAACGCCGTGCTGACCACCAGCCGCTGGTCCGAGCAGCGTCCGCCGGTATGGGTGCGCCGGCACCTGGTGGGCGCCGGCGGGCCGCAGGGCGTCGCCGCGCACCTCGCGGACGACACCCGCTACCAGGTCTTCCTGTGGGACAAGGCGGGCGGAGTCAACCCCGGCGGCGGCGTCCGCTACGTCGGCATGGACGGCGCGGCGGTCGACCTCGGCGCCGACGGCCGCTTCGTCCGCTCCACCGGGAAGCTGCACGGCGGCACCACGCTCAAGGTCGGCGACCACGCCAACCCGCCCGCGCACCCGCCCACCAACCCGGCGCACCTGCCCTGGGAGGAGCCGGGCCGCCGCGGCTACCGGGCCGAGCTGGTCCCGCCCGCCGGGGCCGGCCGCGACCACCCCGTGTGGCAGGACCGGTTCAGCCCGGACGGCGGCGCCAACTGGCAGGTCGCCCGGGAGGGCTTCGCGGACGGCTCGGTCCGCGAGTACCGGGTGCCGCCCCAGGTGGACCCGGCGACCGGCAACGTCCAGGGCCGGGGCACCCACGCCTGGGTCCAGCGGGACGCGCACGGCAACCTGACCGGCAGCCACGACATCTGGCAGGACCCCCAGGGCAACCGGATCGAGGTCACCGGCACCGGCCGCCCGGACTCCGGGCGGTGGACCTGGACCGCCACCGACCACCTCGGCAACCGCACCACCGGCCGCCGCGAGTCCTTCCGCGGCTCCGACGACCCCCGGCTGCCCTGGGACGACTCCTTCCGGGACTTCGACGCGGGCGGCGCCCTGCTCCGCGAGCGCAACATGCTGGACGGCGGCCGCTGGGTCGACTCCTGGCGGGGCGCGGCCCCGCCCGGCGGCGGGCAGCACTGGCACACCGCCAAGTACGAGGCGAACGGCACGGCCGTCGACTTCGGCGCCGGGCAGCAGGTGCGCCGCTGGTGGAACGCCGACACCCGGGCCTGGCAGGACGACTGGACGGCCCGCACCCGGCACTTCCGCGACGAGTTCCGTCCGGCCGCCGGCGGCCCCGCCCTCACCCTGCGCGAGGTCCCCCCGCACCTCGCGCTCGGCGAGGGCCCGCTGCGGGTGCGCCAGTACGTGCCCGGCGGCAACGCCCCGCACCCGGCCGGGAGTTGGAAGGAGTTCGACCACGGCTCGGTGGTCCGGGAGCGCAAGCCGCTCGGCGACGGCACCTTCCTGGAGAAGGACGCCTGGCGCGGCCAGTGGCGCCGCTACGACCAGCACCAGCGGATCATCGCCCAGCGCACCGACAGCGGCCTGGTCTGGGAGACCGGGCCCGGCGGCAACCTGCGGGTCACCGGCAACGAGTACGACTTCCGCGGCCCGCTCACCGAGATCCGCGGCTTCGGCCGACGGGTCCGCGAGGCCAACCGGCTGCCCTGGGGCGACTCGGTCGAGGTGCGGGTGCCGCGGATGCAGAACGCCCTCGCCGGCGTCCCCGGACTGCCGGCCGCGCACAACGGCGTCGTCCCGCTCGGCGAGGCCCTCTACCAGCCGTACTGGAAGGTGCTGGCGAAGAAGGTCGCGCTGGAGTTCGGCCAGGAGTTCGTCCTGGAGTTCGGCGCCAACCTGGCCGTCAACGGCATCGTCGCCGCCGCCAACAACAAGCCCTTCACCGGCAAGGACGTGCTCAAGTCCTTCGCCAACGCGGCGGTCGGGGCGGGCGTCAAGAGCCTGGTCTCCACCGGCATGCACGAACTGCGCGGCAGCGCGGCCGGCGGCCCCAAGTCGGTGTTCGGCAACGTCGACGGCGGCAAGCACGAGCGGCGCCACCCCAACAACCACGACAAGCACTGGGCCAACGAGTGGGCGGGCAACGAGACCCCGACCCGCTGGCGCGGCGGCACCTACGACTTCTTCTACAACGCGGCGCTCGGCGGAGTCGTCGGCTGGGTCAACGGCGCCATGAACGCCTCCGTCTGGGGCGTCACCGGCGCCGACGGCAAGACCCATGTGCTCAGCGGCATGGACGCCTTCCTGGACGGCGGCATCGCCGGCCTGGCCGGCCTCACCACCGCCAGCAGCGCGGCACTCGCCAAGAACGCGATCATCGCCGGCGGCGGCAGCCGCCTCTTCCACCGCCAGGGCTTCGCCGAGTTCTGGCTCCAGCTCCCGTTCAAGATCTTCGAGAAGACCGTCACCTCGCTCTGGCTGACCAACGCCTACCGGGCGAGCATCGACCCCGCCTGGTACCGGGCGCCCCTGCCCGCCCCCGTGACCCCGCCCGCCCCCGCACCGATCCAAGGACAGCAGCCCTGATGCCCCACCGCACCACCCGGACCCACGCCGTCGGCCCGCGCGGCCGCGGCACCCACCGCCTCGTCGCCGACGCCCTGAAGGCCGCGCAGCCCGGCGACACCGTGGTCGTCGCGCCCGGCCGCTACCAGGAGTCGCTGGAACTGGCCCGCCGGGTCGTCCTGGTCGCCGAGCAGGGCCCCGGGACGGTGGTGCTCGCGGCCCCGCCGGGCGGCGCCCCGGCGCTCCGCGTCCTCGGCCCCGACTGCCTGCTCCGGGGCCTCGACCTGGAGGGCGCCGACCCCGGGGACCCGGCCGTCACCGTCACCGCCGGGGCCGGCCTCGTCCTCGACCGCTGCACCGTCACCGGTGGCCGGATCGAGGTCCGCGGGCCGGAGGGCGCCGAGCCGGGGGACTTCCGCGAGGGCGAGGAGGGGACCTCCGCCGTCCTGCTGCGCGACTGCCGCCTGACCGGCGCCCGGCACGCCGCCCTGCGCCTGTCCGGCGGTGCCCGGGTCCGGATCGAGTCCACCACCGTCACCGACATCGACGGGGTCGGCGCGGTGCTCGCCGGCACCGCCCGGCTGGACGTCACCGGCCTGCGCCTGGAATCCACCACCGGCTCGGGCATCCGGCTGCGCGGCAGGTCCCGGCTGCGGATGACCGAGTCCCGGCTGACCTCGCCCGGCCGCGCCGGGCTGCTGCTGGAGGACACCGCCCACGCCCTGGTCACCACCACCCGGATCGAGACGCCCGGGACCGCCGGCCTCCACCTCGGCGGCGACTCCCACGCCGACCTGACCGACACCCGGGTGCTGCGCCCCGCCGCCAGCGCCCTGGTGCTCCAGGACGCGGCCCGGCTGACCGCCGACGGCTGCACCGTCACCGCCCCGGGCGCCAACGGGCTGCTCGCCACCGGCACGGCGCGCGCCCGGCTCACCGACTGCCGGCTGGAGGACTGCGGGTTCAGCGCGGTCCACCTCTCCGACCGGGCCGAGGCCGCGTTCACCGACTGCCGGGTCCGCCGGGGCGCCGAGCACGGCTTCCACGTGGCGGGCTCGGCCGTGCTGGGCCTCACCGACAGCACCGTCGGCGAGATCGCCCTGACCGGCGTCGCCGTCACCGACGAGGCCCGGGCCACCGTCACCGGCTGCCGGATCGACACCGCGCACACCGGCGTCGCCGTCGCCTCCCCGGCCGGCACCCGGATCGACCGCAGCACGGTCGTCGGAGCCGCCCGGGCCGGACTGGAGGTCTCCGCGGGCGGCCGCGCCGTGCTGACCGGCAACCGGGTCACCGGCTCCGGCGCCGCCGGACTCCTGCTCGACTCCGGCTCCGAGGCCACCGTGGAGGGCGGCTCGGTCGAGGGCGGCAGCGGCTCCGGCGTCGTCGTCTGGACCGGCGCCCGCCCGGTGATCACTGGCCTGCGGATCGACGGCACCGGCCGCAACGGCGTGTACTTCGCCGAGGGCGCGGGCGGCCTGCTGACCTCCTGCGACCTGGTCGGGACCAGGCTGCCCGCCCTGCACCTGGCGGCCGGCGCCGCGCCGAGGCTGCGCCGCTGCCGGGTACTGGACTGCCCGGCCGCGTTCGGCGGCGACGGGTCGGCGGCCCCCGTCCTGGAGCAGTGCGACGTCGACGGCGTGCCGCTGGCCTTCGTCGGGGCACACCAGCCGCCCGCCGTGCCCGCCGCGCCCGGTCTGCCCGGCGCACCCGTTCTGCCCGGCGCACCTGCCGTGCCGGCCGTCCCCCTCCCGCCCGCCTCGGCGCCCGCCGAACTCCCCACGGCGGAGCCCGAGGAGGAGCACCTGGACGACCTGCTGGCCGAACTCGCCACCCTGGTCGGCCTGGACCGGGTCAAGCACGACGTCCAGTCGATGGTGAAGCTGATGCAGGCCGTCCGGCTGCGCGAGGAGGCCGGCCTGCCCGCGCCGCCGCTCAGCCGCCACCTCGTCTTCGCCGGCAACCCCGGCACCGGCAAGACCACCGTCGCGCGCCTCTACGGCCGCCTGCTCAAGGCCCTCGGCCTGCTGCGCCGCGGCCACCTGGTCGAGGTCGACCGCAGCGCGCTGGTCGGCGAGTACGTCGGCCACACCGGCCCGCGCACGGCTGCCGCCTTCAACCGGGCGCTCGGCGGCGTCCTGTTCATCGACGAGGCATACTCGCTGGTCCCCGAGTCCGGCGGCCACGACTTCGGTCTGGAGGCGGTGGCGACCCTGGTCAAGCTGATGGAGGACCACCGCGACGACGTCGTGGTGATCGCCGCCGGCTACCCGGCCGACATGGCCCGCTTCGTCGGCTCCAACCCCGGCCTCTCCTCCCGCTTCACCCGCACCCTGCTCTTCGAGGACTACTCCGCCGCCGACCTGGTGGCCATCGTCGAGCACCAGGCGCGCGAGCACCGCTACGAGCTGACCGGTCCGGCGCGCCTGCGGCTGCTGCACCACTTCGAGACGCTCCCGCGCGGCGCCGGCTTCGGCAACGGCCGCTCGGCCCGCCAGACCTTCCAGGAGATGACCGAACGCCAGGCCCAGCGGATGGCCGAGGCCGTCACCCCCACCCCTGACCAGCTCTCCACGCTCGAACCCGCGGACCTTCCCGCCCCCGTCCTCGGCTGACCGGCGGGGTTGATCCCTCCCCCCGGCGCGGGCCAGGATCCTGACTCATGAACGACACCAACGACGTCAACGACACCAACGACAGCTGGGACATCGTCAACGCCCTTGCGCACCGGTTGGACACGCACTCCGACCGCACCGACGAGCAGCGCTGGACGCTGCAGGCCCTCAAGCTCCAGGAGGAGGCCGGGGAGGTCGCGGAGGCCGTGATCGGAGCCCTCGGCGTCAACCCGAGGAAGGGCTTCTCGCACGACTGGGACGACGTGCGCAGGGAGGCCTGCGACGTGGCGCTGTCCGCCCTGGTGATGCTCACCCGGATGGGCGGGGACCCGCGCCGCTTCTTCGAGGAGCACCTCCGCTCGGTGGCCGGCCGCGACCTCCCGGACATTGCGGCCGGCCCTGCTGCTGACACCACGGCCGACACCACGGCCTGACCACCGGGCGGCGCGGCCCGCAGCCGGGTCAGCGCTGGCAGAACACCTGGGACACCGCGGTGAACCAGCCGCCGGACTGCCGCACGTCCGAGGCGAGCCGGTAGCACTGGCTGCGCTGCCACCCGGCGGCCTGGGCGTAGGAGAGGGCGACATTGGTCGCGCTCTCGATGGCCGACCCCATCGTGCCCCCGGTCCCGCTGCCGGTGAACTTCGCCGTCTCGGTCGCGGCGACCGCCCGGCCCGCGCCGGTCGTCGCGGCCTGGGCTGAGGCCGCGCCCCCGAGCAGGCAGGCCGAGGCGGCGAGGGCGACGGCGGTGACGCGCAGCCGGACCATGGACGTACGGATCATGGGAACTCCTCGATGACGTGCGGCGTGCCGCTTGTGGCGATCGGTGGGCCCGGGGCCGGGCCGGCACGCCCAGTCTCAGCAGTCCCGCCACGCCCGACCAACACCCTTCGACCCACGTCGAATCCGGGCGGCCGCCCGGGGCCGTCGTCCCCCTGGCGTCCCGGCGAAGCGCCAGTAACATGAGCAGTCCTCATATTTCCATCCGGGAGGCTGCCATGCCGGACCGCTTCGACCTGCCCACCGGTTTCCGCTGGGGTGTCGCCACCGCCGCCCACCAGATCGAGGGGGCGGTGAACGAGGACGGCCGCGGCCCCTCGATCTGGGACACCTTCACCGCCCGCCCCGGCACCGTCCGCGACGGGCACACGGGTGCGGTGGCCTGCGACCACTACCACCGGTATCCCGAGGACATCGAGCTGATGCGCGGCCTCGGGGTGGACGGCTACCGCTTCTCCATCGCCTGGCCCCGGATCCAGCCCACCGGCGCGGGGCCCGCGAACCCCGCCGGACTCGCCTTCTACGACCGCCTGGTCGACGCCCTCCTCGAAGCCGGCATCACCCCGCTCCCCACCCTCTTCCACTGGGACCTCCCGCAGGCCCTCGAAGACGCCGGCGGCTGGCTGAACCGCGACACCGCCCACCGCTTCGCCGACTACACCGCCCTCGTCGCCGACCGCCTCGGCGACCGCGTCCCCGCCTGGATCACCCTCAACGAGCCCTTCGTGCACATGGTCTACGGCTACGCCCTCGGCATCCACGCCCCCGGCCGCGCCCTGATGCTCGACGCCCTCCCGGTCGCCCACCACCAACTCCTCGGCCACGGCCTGGCCGCCACCCTCCTCCACGAGCGCGGCCTCGACGTCCTGATCTCCAACAACCTCACCCCGGTCGAACCGGCCTCCCCCTCGCCCGCCGACCTCGCCGCCGCCGACGCCTACGACACCCTCCACAACCGCCTGTTCACCGACCCGCTCCTCCTCGGCCGCTACCCCGACCTCACCGCCTTCGGCACCGGCCCCGACCTCGACGGCGCCGTCCGCCCCGGCGACCTCGACCTCATCACCGCCACCCCCCTCACCGGCCTCGGCGTCAACTACTACAACCCCACCCGCATCGCCGCCCCCACCGACCCGAACCTCCCCTTCACCTTCGTCGAGATCCCCGACGTCCCCCACACCGCCTTCGGCTGGCCGATCGTCCCCGACGGCCTGCGCGCACTCCTCGTATCCCTCCACGACCGCTACGGCACGGCCCTCCCACCGATCACCATCACCGAGAACGGCTGCTCCACCACCGAGGGCCTCGACGACCCCACCCGCATCTCCTACCTCTCCACCCACCTCGACGCCCTCGCCACCGCCGTAGCGGAAGGCATCGACGTCCGCGGCTACTACACCTGGTCCCTCCTCGACAACTTCGAATGGGCCGAGGGCTACCACCAACGCTTCGGCCTCGTCCACGTCGACTTCGACACCCAGCAGCGCACCCCTCGCGCCTCCTACGCCTGGTACCGCGACCTGGTTGCCGCCCACCGGGCGCGGCTGCCAAGGTAGTTGGCTTCAATCGCTGCGGGATGTATGGCCTTCCGGCAGTGGCCGAGAGGTCATCCGGATGGTGCGGCCTGCGGCGGCTGGGCCCGAGAGCTGCGCAAATGACAGGGCGTTCTATGAATCCGCAGCCCATCGCCAGTGGTCTCAGTCGCGGGTCGGTTGTACGGGGACCCGAAGCGCGCCGCCTCCGGAGAGTTCGTGCAAGGTCATTGCCGGTTCGCGAGGCGGCAGGTTAGCTTCACTTCTGCACCACCCGTCCCGTACCAGTCCGGCCGGCGCTCCGTTCCCCGGCCGGGTCCCGCACCCGGATGATGTGGAGAGCACATGGCTCGAATAGATTCCTTACTCCGGCTCGGCCTGGCCGCACCGGTCGTGCTGTCGCTGACCGCCTCGCTCGGGGCCCTCCCCGCGACGGCCTCGGCGGCTCCCCGGGCGCAGGTCGCCGAGCGGGCCGCGGACGCGAACGCCCTGGCGTACGTGGTCAACACCAGGACCGACCGTCGCACGATCGCAGCGGTGCAGCGGGCCGTCACCGCGGCCGGCGGCAGCATCGTCGTCACCTACGACGGGATCGGCGTCATCGTCGTCCACTCGGCGAATCCCGACTTCGCCCGGCGCATGCGCGCGGTGCCCGGCGTGCAGTCGGCGGGGGCCACGCGGACCTCGCCGCTGAGCCCGGCGGGGGCGGGCGACACGGGCCTGGTGCGGCCTCTGTCCGCAACCGAGGTCGCGAGCATAGGGAAGGCGTCCGGCAGCGGCGCCGAACCCCTCGAAGCCGAGCAGTGGGCGCTGCGGGCGATCGGCGCGGACCAGGCCGCGAAGATCGACCCGGGCAGCGGGAACGTCACGGTGGCCGTGATCGACACCGGCGTCGACGACACCCACCCGGACCTCGCCCTGAACTTCTCCCCCTCGCAGTCCGCGAACTGCGCCGGCGGCAAGGCCGACACCACGTACGGCGCCTGGCGGCCGGTCGACCCAAACTACTTCCACGGCACCCACGTGGCGGGCACGATCGCCGCGGCCCGCAACGGCGTCGGCGTCGCGGGCGTAGCGCCCGGGGTGAAGGTCTCCGGGATCACGGTCTCCCAGCCCACTCCGCGCCAGCTGATCTACGCCGAGAGCGTGGTCTGCGCCTTCGTGTTCGCCGCCGACCACGGCGTGCAGATCACCAACAACAGCTACTACGTGGACCCTTGGCAGTACAACTGCCTGGACGACCCCGACCAGAAGGCCATCATCGACGCGGTCGACCGCGCCCAGCTCTACGCGCAGCGCAAGGGCACCCTCAATGTCGCCGGGGCCGGCAACGCCAACCACGACCTGGCCTCCGACGGTTTCACCGACGGCGGCAGCCCCGACGACTCCACCCCGTCGAGCCGGACGGTCGACCCGCACACCTGCTGGGACCTGCCCGCGCAACTGCCGGGCGTCGTCACGGTCAGCGCGACCGGCCCCACGAACACGCGGGCGTACTACTCCAACTACGGCCTCGGTGTGATCGACGTCGCGGCGCCGGGCGGCGACCAGTACGTCGCTTCGGACACGCCGTCCAAGAGCGGCGGCATCCTGTCGACGTTGCCGAACAACCAGTACGGCTACGAGCAGGGCACGTCCATGGCCACGCCCCACGTCGCCGGTGTGGCGGCGTTGCTGAAGTCCGCCCACCCGCACGCGACCCCGGAGCAGTTGCAGGCGATGCTCAAGGCCCAGGCGGACAACCCGGGTTGCCCGACGGCCCCGGCCGCCGGTACCGCCGGAGCCGGTGAGGCCACCGCGGACGCCGTCTGCGTGGGCGGCAAGCGGGTCAACGGGTTCTACGGCTTCGGCATCGTCAACGCCCTGCGCGCGGTCAACTGATCGTTTCAAAATGAGTCTTGGTCGGCAGGCTGTCCGGGTGCGTGTTGCTCTTGTGCCCGGATGACCTGTGGGGGCGGGTGGCTCCGCTGCTGCCGCCCGCTCCCGAACGACGCCACCGCCACCCCGGGCGACTGCGGGTCCCGGACCGGGCGGCGGCCCCGGCGGGCATCATCCACGTGCTGCGGACCGGTGTCGCATGGCGCGATGTCCCCGTGCGGGCCGTGGGCTGCTCCGGAGTCACGGCCTGGCGCCGCCTGCGGGACTGGACCGAGGCCGGCATTTGGCCCCGTCGGCATGCCGCACTGCTGACCGCACTGCGCCGCACGGACCTGCTGGGCCTGGACGACTGCGCCGTGGACGGCTCACACGTCCGAGCTCTCAAAGGGAGGATCATGTCGGCCCCTCACCCGCCGACCGTGCCCGACTCGGCCCCGAACACTATGTGATCGTGGACCGTTGCGGCACCCCGCTCGCCGTGACGCTCACCGGAGGCAACCGTCACGACATCACCCGACTGCTGCCCCTGCTGGACGCGATACCGCCGATCCGAGGACTCCGAGGACACCCCCCCGCCGCAGGCTCCGGCGGCTCTTCGCCGACCGGGGCTACGACTACGACGAGTACCGCCGCCTGCTAAACGTGGTCGCGGTAGCGCGCGGTATCACCGGTCCGCCGACCGAGCTCGCCCCGCAGGTGCACCCGGTGTCCGTCGACCTAAACGTCGGCGCGGTACGCCTCCGGCTGACCGGTCTCCTGTCGGTCACCGACGACGACTGGATCCAGGGACTGACGATCAACTTTCTCGCCGCAGTCCGAACCGCCCGAGCGGCCCTGCCCCGTCTGATCGAGCGCGGCAACGCCTCAATCGTGACCGTGAGCTCGGTCAACGCGTTCCTGCCCGACCCGACGATCATCGACTACTGCGCGGCCAAGGCGGCGCTCTCAAACTTCTGCAAGGCCCTCTCCAAGGAGGTCGGTCCGCGCGGAGTGCGGGTGAACACAGTCAGCCCCGGGCCTGTGTCCACAGCGCTGTGGCTCGGTGACGACGGCGTCGCCGCGACTGTCGCGAAAGCGGCGGGCGGAGATCCGGAGGACATCGCTCGAGCCGCCGTCCCGCAGTCGGCGATCGGCTGCTTCAGCCTCCCCCAGGAGGTCGCCGATCTGGTCGTGCTGCTGGCCGGCGACCGGGCGGGTAACGTCACCGGCAGCGACTCCGTCATCGATGGCGGCCTCGTCCGGACACCCTGAAATCCGCCCGGTCCGTGCGGACGGCGCCCATGCGAGATGCCGCTGACACTGGCCGGTTCCCCCTGGAACTGCGGTCACGCCGCGACCGATTGCCAGGAAGTCCACCGGCGTACCGGGGGAATCTGCCGCAGAAGGGAAGGGTCCTGCCGCCGCAGTGCCTCCAGCTGTCGGCCCTGCACGACGCAGACCCTCGACACCCCCTGGGGGGTCGAAGGCCGGGGCGGCGCGGGGCGCGCACGCATGCCACGGTCCGCCGCGGAACCCTCAGCGGTGCGAGGGGGCCAGCAGCGCCTGGTCCTGGTGGCTGAGGCCGAGCCGGTCGGAGTGGAACCGGTGGTGACAGGCGAAGGCCGCTCACGGGGTCGCGCCGGAGCCTGCCGATGTCGGTGAGGGTCCGCAGGGCTTCCCGCAGTCGGTGAAGGTGGCGAACCAGGATCGGTGGCTGCTCCTCGACACCTTCTACCACCACGGCTTCAAGGCACTGTCGTCTGTCGGTCCGCTCAAAATCCGCCCGGACCACCTGTCCAGAAGTGCGTCGGCCGTCAAGCGGGAGAAGCGTGCCTCCTGAGTTGCTTCCTGTTTTTGAATGCGGCGCCCGGCGGCGTCTAGGTTGTGCAAAACGAGCCGGGATTCCATCGATGGAAGTCCAGGGTCCGGCTGGTTTGCCAGATTTTCGGGAGGGACAAAAGAAATGCGCAGTACTTTCTTCAGGGTGGCCGTCGTCGCGGTGGTCGCGGGCGGCGCTGCCGTGGCGGTCCCCGCGACGGCCTCCGCGCAGCCTGCCGCATGCTTCGTCAAGGCCGAGCTGGACCTGGGGCGGGGGAAGGCGACCTCGTGGTGCATCAGTCCCGGGCCGAGGGAGATGAAGGAGCATCGCGCCGTGATCAAATGTACTGTTTTGCGTGGCCGTAACAATGCCCATGACGTCACGTTCTCCGTATGGGGACCGTGGCAGAAGATAGGCGAGCAGTCTGTCGCGATGTGTGGGTTCAGCTCCAGCACGGCAGGGTTTTCGTTCGAGACCCGTTGACCCACTGTGCATGATTCGCTTGCACAGCAGGAAGGCGCTAGGAAAGGAGCCGGGTGAATGGACCTGGTGATCGGTGACCCACTCCACGGACGGGTGGAGATCTCTGTGGATCGCGAGCGAGGGGTGATCGATGTCCGATCCTCCTCCCTGCCGGATACGACCATGATGCGCCGCGAAGGGTCCGTGGCCGGTGACCCATCGCCCATCGGCACCCGTGACCCGCAGCAGATCGTGCTGACAGTGGGGAACGAATCGGGCCGGGTCGTTCCTGGAACAGGGTTCGCCACCCGCAGGTCGTACCGCGTCGACGTCGAGTTCTGCGACGCCTCCTACGTGTTCGCGCCTGTCTCGGAAAGCCTCACCCGCTTCACCCGGAACGGGGCTGAGCTGGCCGTGTTCGAGCGGACGCCCATGGGCTCGATCACGGCTTCCTGGGAATCCCGGACCGCCCTCACCCCTGGTGAGGCCGCGCTCGGCTACGCGCTCGTCGGCGCATACGGGGTGGGGTCACCCGGAATGCTCAAGTCGATCATCGGGCACGGAGGGTCTCCCTTCTAGCCCTTCCCTCGCGCGAGT
>NZ_JAIY01000014.1:103805-129226 GCF_000710405.2 Kitasatospora sp. MBT66
ACTCGCGCGAGGTGCCGATGCGTCTGCCGGAATGAATGGGGCGGGAGATCAGGGCGGAACAGGGCGCCTGGGCTACCACTCAGCTCGTTGACGCTCCGCAGTCAACTTGTTACGATTGATTGGATCTTGGTCGACGTTTCGACCGAATTCCCGTAGTCCGCCGACAGGATCCGGCGGGCGTCGGAGGCGCATCGACATGGCAACGCACCCCCTGGTCGCGCTGAGAACCGCGACCGGCCTCTCGCAGGCCGCCTACGCCCGGCTGATCGCCAGGACCCACGCGGAGCTCGGGCACGGACAGATGGCCGCGCGGCGGGAGAAGGTGTCCCGATGGGAATCCGGGCGGATCGCCCCCGAGTTCACTGCCCAGCTCGCCATCGCCCGTATCCACCAGGTGGACGAGGGCATCGTGCTGCGTCTGGGATGGCCGCAATGGCTCATGGCCGCCACCGGGGACCACGACCTCCTCCAGCAGCCGTGGTCCCCGCAGGGCGCCGTCGCCGTCTCCCGGCTCACCGCGGCCGCGGCGGGAGAGCCCGGCGCCGCGCTGATCGCCACCGGCTCCTGCCTCACCGCCCAGATCCGCGGCGTCCTCGCAGCCCTCGCAGGTGGAGCCCGCCCGCCCGAACGCGGCGGTCCCCGCATCGCCCCCGAAGCACTCGTCTGGGCCGAGCAGCGCATTCTCGCCCTCGAACGACTCGAAACCGGCAGCCCCGTCCCCCAGCACGCCCTCTACCTCGCCGCCCGCACCGAGTACCGGCTGATCACCGATCTGCTGACCAGCCACGGATACGACCGCGCCACCGGCACCCGACTGCTCCTGCTGTGCGCCCGCACCGCCACCCTGTGCACTTGGACCAGTCACGTCGCGGGAGACGAAGCCTGGACCGAGCGCTACAACCTCGCGGCGATCCGTGCGGCCTCTGCCGCCGGAGCACCGCATCACACCGTCGCCTACCTCACCCAGCTCTGCTACCGCCACCTGCGCCGCGGCGACCCCCGCGACGCGCTCTCCCTGCTCCGGGCCGCCCGCGCGATCGTCCCCCGCCCCACGCCACGTCTGGCCGTCAAGCTGCACGCCCGTCAGTCCGTCCTCTCCGCCCGGCTCGCCCAACGCACCGCCGGCCTGCGCGCCCTGGACCGCGCCGAACACGCCCTCGCCGCGGCCTCACCGCAGTGGGACCCGGAAGCCGATCCCACCAGCGGCAACATCAACGAGGACTACCTCGACTTCTCCCGCGGCCACACCTGGCTGCGTCTGGGGCAGCCCACCCGCGCACTGTCCTGCTTCAGTGCCCTGCTCGGCGACCGAGCGGCCCCGGACCGGTCCCCGAGCCCCTACGACCCCGTCCAACTGTGCCCGGCCGTCGAGGCCCAGCTGGACGCCGGACGGATCGACGAGGCCGCAGCCACGATCCGCCGCGCCATCGACCGTACCGGCGGTTTCCTGCCCGGACTCGCCAACCGCTTCCGCCGCTACCTGGCCCCCCACGCCGGCCACCCGGACGTGCGGGAACTCCTGGAGCGACTGGCCGAACGCCCCCCGGCGCACGCCGTACCCGACCGCGGGCAGCAGAACCCGTGAGATCCGACCCGGCCGGCCGTGATGTACCGCCGGAGCCGGACGGACCGGTGGGAACTGCGCACGGGGATCGTCCTCCGTCCTCGATCGGATCGAGGAACGTCGGGACGCTCAGACAGGGGGCTCGGTGGCCAGCCGGTAGGCCACCAGGTCGCCCACCGAGATCAGCACCAGCCCGTCGCGCGCGGCGAGTTGCTGCAGGTCGTGGAGGCGGGCCATGCGCCAGTCCGGCCGGACGACCTCGCACATGGCGGTCACACCGGAGAGCCCCGCCAGGCGGGACAGGTCCACCCCGGCCTCGGTGTGGCCGTCGCGCTCCAGCACGCCGCCGCGAGCGGCGCGCACCGGGAAGACGTGGCCCGGCCGGGCGAAGTCGCCCGGCGCGACGGCCGGGTCGGCCAGCGCCTGCACGGTGCGCGCCCGCTCCTCGACCGGGATGCCGGTGGTTCCACCGGCGATCAGGTCCACCGAGACGGTGAAGGCCGTGCCGTGCAGACCGGAGTTCTCCGCCGCCATCTGCGGCAGGTCGAGTTCCTCGCACCGCTCGACCGGCACGGCCGCGCAGACCACGCCGGAGGTGTGGTCGAGCATGTACCGCAGCGCGGTCTCGTGGGTGTACTCGGCAGCCACCATGAGGTCGCCTTCGTTCTCGCGGGACTCGTCGTCGAAGACGATCACGAAAGCGCCACGGCGGAAGGCCTCGATCGCTTGCTCAACCTGCTGCAGGCGGTCGGCTCGTGGGAAACGCGTGGTTGCCATCTGCTCTCTCCTGAGGTCGGGAAACCCTGGACCGGGAGGTCCGGAGGGTTCACTGGTCTGCGAGAGAACGCGGCCATCCGGAAAGACACATGCTTGCGCGCACGGCCCTCCACAATGGACGGCGCCGAGTGCGCGGGGAGGGACGGCGAACGGCAGCTCGCCCCCGTGCACAGACGCCGTTCCGGGGAAAGCGAGCACCAGGTCCGCACGGTGGGGCGGCAAGCCCACTACCGGCCGGACACGGTGTCGCCGCGCACTGCCTTCCATCCGGACTTTCACCGTCGGTCCTGGAGTTTCACCAGGTCAACCAGCCGATGGCTTCGGCTGGGTCGCGGACTTTGACCGCCGGTTCGGAATTGCACCGACCCCGGAGCGCGCGAACACTCAGACCGATCATGACACGTGTGCCCCGGGTTGTGGATGTGTGCCCCGAAGGAGGCAACAAGTCGGTGGCTGGGGGACGGTCCGTCACATCGACTTCCCGCTTGCTCTCCCGAGGGCGACCCGCACCGAGACGAACACCTCCAGCAACGCAGGTCGTCCGCGACAACGCCCTCGCCGTCGCGGGCGAGGGCGGTGTCGCGGATTGTCCGCATGCGTTCCGTGACCCCGTGCCACGTGGGCGCGAAGCACCGGCCCTGGGACCACGTTGGACCACGCCAGATGAGCGCCCATGAAGGCTGAGGGATGAAAACGGACGCTTGTGCGCAAGGAAAACACTGGGTCACCGTCAGCAGTTCGCAGGCCCAGTACGCCTGGTACCGCGACATGATCGCCGCCTGCCGGGCGCGGGATGCGTCACCGAGCCGGTAACTTAGCTGCAGCACAGTAGAGTTCGTGAGAGTCGTGACTGCCGCTAAAGATCTGCCCGTCATGGCCGGCCTGTTCGACGGACCGAGGGCCCCCGTACCATCGGGGGGCCGGTGGCGGCGGTGACGCCGGTCGGCTGACACGTCAGGGAGGGTTCGGGTGGCGGACGGCAGGCACGAGGACGGCGATGCGAACCCATCGGAGTTGGCGGCGCTGCGACTGAGGCTCTACCTAGAGTCGCTCCAGCTCCTGATGCCCGAGCCGCAGTTCAAGCTTCTGAGGGACCTTCTGTACGGCTATGCCGAGCTCGGCGGAGGCCGGATCGAGGTGAAGCTGGACGACGAGGAGCGGGAGCTGTTCACACCTGCCGTGCAGCACGAACTGCTCGTTCTCCTCGGCCTGCTCGGTGCCATGGCACCTGGGCACGAGGACCGCGCCGACCACGTGGTGGCCGACCTCGGTGACGGTGAGTGGGTCAAGGGGGCCATGTCGCTCGTACCGCCGGAGGTCGCCTCCGACCCGACCCGCCTGCGCCGACTGCGTGACAGGTTCGACGCTGTGGAAGGCGAGCGGGCGGGCGACCGTGCGACGGTGGAGGGCATCGCCGAGGTGAGCGGGATGGCGGGGACGGAAGAGAACTGATCTGAGTGAGTTCAGCTCCGCAGCTGCCTCTCCGACGGCTGACCGAGCCGGGACGTGGCCTTCGTCCACGGCGAAGAGACAGTGCCGAGCACAATCCTGCGGATCGCCCTGACCGGACTCGTGCGGTGATTGCCGATGACCAGCCGGCTGCCGGTCGGGCTGCGCTCGGGAGGGGAGGGAACGCAGGAACCCGGTCCAGGACACCTCGGCCCTGTGCGGATTGCGGTGGTCGATCCTGGTCTCGCAACCAGGGTCTGTGCCCGGTAAGCAGCAGAAGAGGCAACTGCTGCCGCGAGGCGATGCTGTGGGTGGCGTGCGGTGGATCCTGAGTGGGTGTGAACCGAGGTTGTACCCCGGACAGGCCCCACTCGTTGTTCGCTCCCGTCCACCAAGGGCGGGAGTCAATGCTCGTCGGTCTCGTGACGGCGGACCGCGGGCGCCCCACGGCCCCGCGGTCCGCCGCTGCCGCTACCGGACCGCCGCCACGGGGCGGGGTGCCTCGGGGGTGGGCTTCGGCAGGTAGTGCTCCGTGTGGCCTTCGACGTGGAGGTGGGGGAGGCGGCGGTCCAGCCAGGTGGGCAGCCACCAGTTGCCGCGGCCGAGCAGGTGCATCACGGCCGGTACCAGCAGCAGTCGGACCAGCGTGGCGTCGATCAGGATGGCCGAGGCCATGCCGACGCCGATGACCTTGATCGGCAGGTCGGGGGACGGGACGAAGGCCGCGAACACGGCGACCATGATGGCCGCCGCGGCGGTGATGACCCGGGCGGTGCCCGCCAGTCCGCTGACGATGGACTCGGCGTTGTCGTTGCTGCGGAGCCAGGCCTCACGCATCCGGCTCACCAGGAAGACCTCGTAGTCCATCGAGAGGCCGAACAGGACGGCGAAGGTCAGCACCGGAACGAAGGCCGGCAGCGGGGTGGGGCTGTCGATGCCGATCAATCGGCCGGCGGTGCCGCCTTCGAGGGCGAGCGCGACCACGCCGTACGCGGCTCCGACGGAGAGCAGGTTCATCACCGCGGCCTTGAGGGCGACGGCGAGGCTGCGGAAGGCCACCAGGAGCAGGAGCATCGACACCGTGACCACGCCGCCGACCAGCAGCGGGATGCGACGGGAGATGTTGTCGGTGCTGTCGATCGCGCTCGCGGTCGCCCCGCCGACGTGCACCCGGACGCCGGGGCCGACCGCACCCGGGACGACGTGGTCGCGGAGGTCGCGGACCAGGGACTTGGTGGCGCTGGACTGCGGACCGCTGTCCGGGACGACGGTGAGCAGAACTGAACGGCCGTCGGTGCCGGGCACCGGAGGGGTCACCGCCGTGACGCCGGGCACCGCCTTCAGCGCGGCGGGCAGCGCGGCTGTCGCGTCGGCGGGGGTGCCCGGCGCCAACTCGGCGACCAGGACCAGCGGTCCGTTGCTGCCGGGTCCGAAGCCGGCGGCCACCGTGTCGTACGCCAGCCGGTTCGAGCGCCCGGCGGGGTCGTTGCCCGCGTCCGGGAAGCCGAAGCGCACGCCCAGGAACGGTGCCGCGAGCGCCAGCAGGACGACGACGCCGGTGACGGCACCGAGGACGCGGTAACGCTCGACGAGCCTGCTCCAGCGCAGCCAGCCGGCGCCCACCGAGTTCCCGCCCCGGGTGGCGCGGCGCCGGGGCAGGGGCAGTCGGAGGCGCTCGATGTGTCGGCCGAGGTAGCCGAGCAGGGCGGGGAAGAGCGTGGTGGACGCGGCGATCACGACGAACACGGAGAGGATCGCCGAGACCGCGGCGCCGCGCATGAACGACAGACCCATCGCGAACAGCCCGAGCATGCTGACCACCACGGTCGTTCCGGCGACCACGACCGCGCGACCCGCGGTGTCCAGCGCGGCGACCGTGGCGGCCTCGGGTTCGAGCCCCTCGGCGCGCCACTCGCGGAACCGGGTGACCAGCAGCAGCGCGTAGTCGATGCCGACGCCGATGCCCAGCATCGCGGCGAGCGAGGTGGACCAGTCCGGGACCGGCATGATCGCGGCGAGGACCGGCAGCAGGGTGCTGCTGACCGCGAGCCCGCCGAGCGCGGTGAGCATCGGCAGGCCGGCGGCCACGACCGAGCCGAAGGTGATCACCAGGATCACGGCGGCAGCCGCGATGCCGATGGCCTCCGAGCCGATCGCGCCCTGCTCGGCCTGCTGGACCGTCATGCCGCCGAGGTGGACGCGCAGGCCGCCGTCGACGGGGCGGGCGAGGTCGAGCAGCCGCCGAGTGTCCGCCTTCGGCATGTCGGGTGCGACGGCGACGTCCAGGTGGATCTGCCCGAGGGCGGTGCGGCCGTCCGCCGACACCTTGCCGCGCGGGCCGTACGGGTCGTCGATGCCGCTGACGTGCGGAACCTCCGCCATCCGGGCGAGCAGGTCCTTGACCCGGTCACGGGTGGCGGCGTCGGTCACGCTGCCGTCCGCGGTCAGCACCAGGCTGATCGACTCACCGCCCAGCCCGGGGAAGTCCCGTGTCAGCAACTGCTGGGCCTGCTTGGAGTCCGAGCCGGGCGCGCTGTAGTCGGCGCTGTACTTGGCGCCGAGGCCGGCCGAGAGGCCGAAGGCCGCGCCGGCGGCGAGCAGCCAGAGCAGCACCGTGCGGCCCCGGTTCCGGAAGCTCCAACCGGCTATGCGGCCGAGGGGGCCGGGCCGGTGTGACCCGCTCTCGCCGGCGGCTGTCCGCCGGCCGTCGCGCAGTCCCTGGGACATGTGGTCCTCCGTGCGTCGTCAGGGGCTCCGCCCCCAGACAATGCGTTACGCTTCATAACGCACATGATGAAGCGTAACGTTCCCCTCGGTGGGCACGGATTGTCAACGCGGTGACTGGTACGGCGGGCGGATGGAGATGCGATGACGGATGGGTCGACCGACGAGAGCGGGCAGCTGAGCCGCCGCGAACGGCTGCGCGCCGACACCGTGGAGGAGATCAAGCGCGCGGCCCTGACCCTGATCGTCGAGCGCGGCGCCGCGAACCTCCGCTTCACCGACATCGCCCGCAGCATGGGGATGACCCCGCCCGCCCTGTACCGCTACTTCGCCGACCGGGACGAGCTGCTCACCGCCCTGGTCGCCGACTCCTACGACAGCCTGTCGGACGCCTTGACGGCAACCCGCGGGACCGTGCCGCCGGACGACCTGGACGGCCGCTTCGGTGCCACCTGCACTGCCTACCGCACCTGGGCGCAGCGGAATCCGGAGCGCTTCGCCCTCATCTTCGGCTCCCCCGTACCCGGGTACGCGGCCCCGCCGGACGGGCCGACCGTGGCGGCCGGTCAACGGGCGATGGATCACATGGCCGAACTCGTCGCCGACACGGCCGAGCGCGGCCGGCTCGGCAGCTCGCTGGTGCCGGACCCGGCGGAAGCCCTGATGCTGGCCTGGGCCACGGTTCACGGCTTCGTCACCCTCGAGGCGCACGGCCACTTCCACATGCTCGACCAGCAAGCGCGGGACCGCCTCTTCGCAGTCCAGGCGGGCGCCGCCGCGCGCACCGCAGGCCTGTCGCCGGCCGTGGACCAGCGGTGATCAGGTCCCCGTCGGTGGCCCGACAGCACCGAGCTCCCTCGAGCCCCGGCGGCGCACCCCCACGGCCTCCTGCGCCCGGTGCCGCGATCTGACCGCCGCCCACCGGGCCCGACCGGTCCGGCGGTTGAGGCCCCCTCGGGTCCGACGCCGGTGTCCCGGGTGTGACATCGGCCACACCGGTGCCCGCCGGGGGGTGGTCAACTGGCGCTCGCAGTGGTCGAATCCGCAGGTCATGGGCACAATGCGGCGCTCCGGGCGGGCCGGGGGCGGGTGAATGATCTGGCTGGCCGGGGAGGTTTGGGCCTAGCCTGCCCGCCATGTCCCAGAACACGAACACTCCCGGTTTCCCCGGGCAGCCGGCCGCTCCGGCCGGCGACTCCGCCAAGGTGCAGCGCCAGGTGCAGAAGCAGGCGGGCGTCGGACCGGTCACCGGTGGCGGCGGCACCCTCTTCTCCGAGCCCGTTCTGGTGGTGAACCAGAAGGCCAAGCTGATCGAGCTCACCAACGAGTACGCGGTCTTCGACCAGAGCGGTGCCACGCTGGGCTCGGTGGTCCAGGTCGGTCAGGGCGCGCTGCGCAAGGCGATACGGCTGCTCACCTCGCTCGACCAGTACCTGACCCACAAGCTGGAGATCCGGGACGCGAACGGCGCCCCGGTGCTGCTGCTGACCCGCCCGGCGAAGTTCATCAAGTCGCGGGTGATCGTGCAGCTTCCGAACGGTCGGGAGGTCGGCCAGATCGTTCAGCAGAACGCGATCGGGAAGATCAACTTCGCGCTGGAGGTCGGCGGGCAGAAGGTCGGCGCCGTCAAGGCCGAGAACTGGCGGGCCTGGAACTTCTCCATCGTCGACGAGACGGACACCGAGATCGCCCGGATCACCAAGACCTGGGAGGGCCTGGCGAAGACGATGTTCACCACGGCCGACAACTACGTGCTTCAGATCCACCGCCCGCTCTCCGACCCGCTGCTCAGCCTGGTCGTGGCGACCGCGCTGACCGTGGACACCGCGCTGAAGCAGGACGCCCGCGGCCTCGGCTAGTCACGACCGCAACGACCGCAACCCGTCGTTGTCCGTGCCCCGCCCCTCCGTCCGGGGGTGGGGCACGAACGGCGAACGCGGCGGGATCAGTTGGGGCGGCGCCGGGTGAACTCCGCGATCTGGGAGCGCCGCAGGGCGTCGAACTTGAGGTCCTCGCGGCTGGGGTCGGGGAGGACGGCATTGGGCCAGACCAGCGCCAGTTCGTAGCCGAAGTCGGCGAGCCAGTCGAGGCGTTCGGTGAGGACGGCGCCCGGTGCCTGGGTCTTTCGGGACTGCTGGAGGACCGGCCAGGGGTTCTGGGTGCGGCGCATCGGTCCGATCTGGTCGAGCACCACCTTGTCGCCGCGGGCGGCGGCGTCCCGTTG
This sequence comes from Kitasatospora sp. MBT66, assembly GCF_000710405.2. Lineage (NCBI taxonomy): Bacteria > Bacillati > Actinomycetota > Actinomycetes > Kitasatosporales > Streptomycetaceae > Kitasatospora > Kitasatospora sp. MBT66. The sequence goes on from NZ_JAIY01000014.1 coordinate 112,544, forward strand.
CAGGGCGTCCAGCTCCCCGGCGGTGATGCAGCCGAACTCGCCGAGGAACGGGCGCGGGCCGCTCAGGCCGGACAGCACCGGCAGGGCGTCCACCCCCCGGAGCGAGGCGTAGTAGTGGAACTGCGGGCGGGTCACCTTGACGCTGCCGAAGACGTTGGCGATGTCCCGGTGGAAGCGGTGCCCGACGGTGGACGGCAGACCGGCCGCCTCCACTGCCGCGACGCAGTCCCGCATGAGCGCGGTGAGTGCGTCCTGATTGACGTACTGGCCGAAGAGGTCGCCCGTGATCGGGCTGACGCACCAGTACGGCTCGTTGACGACGTCCACGGCGTGAACGACCTTGCGGTGCTTGGCGATCGCCGCGACCAGCGGCTTGACGGTGCCGTTGACGAAGGTCGCCCGGAGGTTCCGGTCCTCGGCCACGGCCCGCCGGCCGCGGCCGTAGTTGAGGTCGGTGGGGGTGGGCGGCCCGGGGCCGAAGTACGTCAGCGACCAGGCCTCCGGCTCGTCGAAGAAGCCGAAGTCGAGGAGGACCGGGATGATCCGCATGTCCGCCTTCTCGCACTTCACCAGGAGCTCCTCCACGTCGTCGAGGAACTTCGGGTGGATCCGTTGCGGTGGTTCGAAACGCCAGCGGGCAGCGCCGTTGAGGGCGCTGACGCAGAAGACGGTGCCGTCGTAGTTGACGCCGTGCGCCATCAGCCACATCCGCACCACGGTGACGCCGAGGCCGCGCAGCGTGGCCAGGTTCCGGTCCAGGTCGGAGCCGGCCGCCTGCCACGGATGCGGTCTGCCCTTCTCGTGGATGTTGGGCCCGATGGTGATCGGGTCGTTGCGCATCCAGGGGTAGTTGACCCCGACCTCCATCAGGACCTCCAACGCCCGGCTTCCGCCGGCTCAGCTCATCTGCGGGAGATTGGTGTTGAGTTGGATGTCGGTGCCGGAGGACGGGGTGTACTCGTTCCACTCGGCGATCAGCTCGCCCTTCTCCCCGGGCTGGACGACGGGAACCGGCGTCACGGTGCCGTCGTGCCGGTGCAGCAGCCGGTCGACGGTCAGCCGGCCGGGGTCGGGGACCGCCACGACCGTGCAGGTCTCCTGGAGGTCGCGATGGCGGGTGGAGTCGATCACGACCGGCGCGCCGACGGTGAAGCCCCGGCTGGAGGTGACCGGGACGGTCACCGGCAGCGCGGGGTTGGCCGGGTTGGGCCCGATGACGACCGAGCACTCGGTGCTCACGGTGTCCTCGATCCGGACGGTGCCGCGGCCCGGGTTGGCCGGCGGGATGCCGGGGTAGTAGCGGTCGTCGTAGGCGGCGATCTCCTGCGCGACGGTCAGGTAGGGGTGGTCGGCGGGGATGTCGGCGTCCTTGAAGCCGCCCTCGCAGAAGCGCACCCAGGCGTCCTCCCAGCCCTTGCGGATGGTCAGCACGATGCGTGCGCCGCCGGCCCGCAGAAAGGCCTGCCGGGTGGGGTCGGGGTGGCGGATGCGGCGGATGAAGTCCCAGGAGTCGGGGGCGTCCCAGAAGTAGGAGTAGAGGAAGGTCACCACGTTCTCCCACTCCACGGCCTGGTTGACGAAGCGGACCAGGTCCTCGTGGCGCCTCAGCCCGGCCCAGGCGCCGTCCGGCGGGTGGAGCACCCCCGGCGCGAACCCGGCGCCGTGCGCGGTGTCCACGCCCGCCGCGCGGAGCGCGTCCACCGCGCCGGGGGCCATGAACTCGTACTCGGTGCCCAGGAGATGGCGGAGCACGCACTTCATGATCTCGTCGTTCTCCTCGCGCCGCAGGGTGAGGGTGTCCACCCCGGCGAGGCGGTCCTCCAGGGCGGAGATCCGGTTGGCGATGTCCTGCTGCTCGGCGAGGTACCTGGTCTGCGCGGCGTCGTGCAGCATGTTCCACACCTGGGACTGCCAGCGGGAGAACAGCTCGGGCGTCCGGGCGGTGGTGACCTTCAGACCCACCCAGGCGGGCCCGACGTCATGGAGGAAGATCAGCACGTTCTGCTCGCCGGTGCGGCCCTTGAAGGCGTTGTACGGCGGGTCGCTGAGCACCACGGCGTCGTGCAGGGGATCCCCGGAGTCCCTCTCGAAGCCGCTGCCCTCCACGCCGTAGTGCATCCGCGGGTTGTCGCTGAGCATGCCGAGGTGGAACTCCGCCGTCACGGCCGAGATCGCGTAGCCGTCCTCGATCCGGAAGCGCATCGGGTAGAAGTGCCAGCCGCCGCCGGCCGGCACGTTGTCGTTGGGGAAGAGCTCCTTGGTGGCCTCGGGCGGATCGGGCACCTGCACGCCGTACAGATCGCCGAGGTAGCGGTAGTGCTTGCGGTTCGGCGGGAACCCGGGCGCCTGGTCCGCCGGGCGGACGTCGTCGGTGATGTCGTCGTGCGGCAGGTTGAAGACGAACGGACCGAGGGCGGCCCGCAGCGCGGCGAGTTCGACGTAGTCCTTGCGGATCGCGGCGGAGGGCTCCGGGACCACGATGTCGTAGGCCGCCCGCAGCCCGTACCGGTAGAGCCGGACCCGCCAGGTGCGCAGCAGGCTGAAGTAGTCGATCCGGACCGCCTGCGTCTGGCTCGGGTTCTTCACCGTCCGGGTGGTGGTCTCCTCGGTGCCGGTGACGGTCAGGGTGGAGATGGTGACCTTGTGCTCCTGCTTGGCCCGCGAGGACGCCTTCTGGGTCAGCCCGGAGGCGTGCTTGCGGCTCTCCGACGCGGAGGTGGAGGAGCTGTCCTGGGCGGTGAACCCCGACGAGGCCGAGCCGTTGATCACCGGAATGCCGCCGGACACGGTGCCGGTGATGTTGAACTGGTTGGAGTGCTGCTGCTGGCTGGCGGTGGACTGGGAGAGCTCGGTGTTGTCGGTGACTCCCGTCTCGCTGTAGCTCTCCAGCGAGTCCGTCACGATGGAGGTGAACTCCCGGGAGGTGACCGACCACTCCTTGTGGGTGACGGCCGTCTCCTCCAGCGGGGCCAGTGGGATGGTGGCGATCAGCTCACCGCGCTGGATGCCGGCCGGCGCCATCTCCAGGCGCTCCAGGTTGAGCATGCTCAGCCGGCTGGAGCGGGTGTTGAACACCAGGTTCTGGACGGCGAGGACGGCCCGGTCGGCGTGCGCGTCCCCGTCCTGCCCGCCGCTCCCGTTCCCGTTCCCGTTCCCGTTCCTGCTCCGCCGCAGCTGCGCGACCGCGAGGCCGAACGCGACGAGTACGTCGACCGGCACTGCGGCGAACGGCGCCGGCCCCGGAGGCGCCGCCGCGCCCTCCTCGTAACCGGCGAGCAGCCGGGTGAGCGCCGCTCCGCCGGGTTGGCCGGCGGCCTGCGCGACGGCCTCCACCTCGCCCGGGCGCAGCGCGAGTTGGTGGGCGAAGCTGTGCTTGAGCAGCGCCTGGCCACCGGACGGCGGCGTGATGTCCAGCGCGACCAGGGTGGCCTTGGGAATGTGCCGCGAGGCCGGCGCCAGGACGGGCGAAGGGTCCGTCGGGGCCGCCGGGGTCGGGGGAGTCGGGGTCGAGGGGGTCGGGGGATTGGCAGGGGTCCGGACGCCAACTGCCGCTGCCGGAGCGGCGGACGACGGGTGGCCGGCGGTGGTGGCGGGCTCGGATGCGTGATCGGACATGGTCGTCCCCCCGGACGCGTCGATCTGGCGAGCAGTCAGGAAGCGTGCACATCAAGCCTAGGAATCCCGTCCGCACGATGACCAGGCCCCGACCTCCACTGTCACCTCATCGAGTGACACCACCACGGCGTGTCGCCCTCGTTGCCCCGTCCCGCGCCTCGGCGCGCGGGCCCGGGCGGATCCTGGCCCGGGCGGGCGCACCGTCGGCGTCGGACGGTCGCGGGCGGGGTACGGCGGGCCGGGCGCAGCGGGGTGGGTGGTCAGGCCGGGGTCAGGGCGGATTCGTCGAGGCCGTCGAGGATGAAGCCGTTGTCGAAGCGGACCCGGTAGCCGGTGCCGGGGGCGAATTCGGCGCCGGGGCCTGTGGCGGCGATGACGCGTTGGCGGAGGTCGTCGACCAGGGCGGTTGCGAAGCTGTCCAGGCGGGCGCCGCGGACCTGTTCCTCGAAGCTGGCGCGGAGGGCGTCGGCGGTGCCAGTGGTGCCGGCCGAGGCCGGGCCGGCGCCGGTGACGGTGCCGACCAGGCCTCCGGCGAGGGAGAGGGGGCCGGGGGCGCCGAGGCCGGCGGCCCTGCCGTCGGCGGTGACCGGCACGTCCCTGGTCAGCTTCACCCTGGCACCGATCGCGTACGACATGGTGGTCCCCCCTCGTTCGAACACTGTCCTGTCCGGGCAAGCCTAATCGGGCTGTTGTGAGGGGCAAGGGTGTTCGGTGCCGTTCAGCGCGGCCGGTCGTGCTGCCAGTCCCAGGGGACGGCGGCGAACACCGGGGCGTCGGCCGCGCGGCGGAGGCGGTGCGGGCCGCAGTCGAGGTCGAAGCGGGCGTGGCTGCCGGGGACGGCGTGGCGGAGGTCGGCGAGGAGGGCGTTGTCGGGGACGAGTCGGGCCAGGCCGGAGAGGGCCGGGTCGGCGTCGGCGGCGCGGAGCAGAGGTGCGGGGCGGAGCGGGAGTCGGGGGCCGTCGGGGTGCAGGGCGTCCCAGAACTCGTCGGCGTAGGGCTGGACGCCGTCCTCGAAGCCGACCTCGTCGACGAGGTCCTCGGCGGTGGTGATCAGCCGGTCCAGCCAGGCGGCGAGCGAGGGGGCCTGGACGTACAGTCCGCCCTCCCGGTACTGCATCAGCACGTGGCCCCAGGTCCCGTCGGGGGCGATGTCCACCCAGGTGAGCCCGCCGCCGCCGTCGTCCGACACCATGTACCGCGGGTCGGGCAGGGCGGGGTTGCTCCGCTGACGCGGGTGGCCGGTCAGGCGGACCTCCACCGGCGGGACGGAGAAGCCGCCCAGGTGGTGCAGGAGTTCGCGCTCGGCGGGCGGTACCGGGAACGGGAGGCCGGTGGCGCCGAGGCCGGGGCGGACGGCGAGGTCGAACGGGACGCGGGCCGCCAGCGCGTGCAGACGGGTGGCCAGGGAGTGACCGGTGATCATGGCGCCAAGCTACCGGAGCCGTTGCCGCGGACGGAGCTGCCGGAGCCGCCGGAGCCGCCGGGCCGGACCGGAGCCCGCCGGATCGGCCGGGTGGGTGCCCGTCGGCGCGGGAACACCCTGCGGGCCGCTCCACCCGCTATCCAGGGTTCATGCCGCTCTCGCACCCCAGCAGTACCGGAGGACTTCCCGGACGGCGCCCCGCGCCCGGCGGCGGTGCGGCATGCCGGTGAGGCGGCCCGGCCCGCGGCGTCCGACCGGGTCGGTCACCGGCCAGGCGACCGGCCAGGCGGTCGGCCCGGCGACCGGGGCTGGCCCCGTGCTGCGCCGGCTGTCCGACTACGCCTGGCGGCTGCTCGTCGTCGTGGTGGCCGCGTACCTGGTGCTGACGGTGCTGGGGCGGTTCCACCTGATCACGCTGGCCGCCTTCCTCGCGCTGGTGATCACCTCGGTGGTCCGGCCGCTGGTCGATCTGGCCGGGCGGGTCGTCCCGCGTCCGTTCGCCGTGCTGATCGGCCTGGCTGTCGCGATCCTGGTGCCGGCCGGTCTGCTCGCGCTGATCGGCGAGACCGTGGCGGCCGATGTGGACCGGCTGGACCGGGAGTTCCAGGGCGGTCTGGACCGGCTGGAGCGGGCGCTGGAGGGCGCGCCGCTCCGCCTCGATCCCTCGACCTTCGACGACCTCCAGCGGAAGGTCGCCGACTTCGTCTCCGAGCACCGCTCGACGCTGATCAGCACGGCCCTCAGCGGCGCCGGGCGGCTGGTCGAGGTGGGGACCGGGGCCGCGCTCGCGGTCTTCATGTCGGTGTTCTTCCTGCACTCCGGGGACCGGATGTGGCGGTGGACCGCCGCCCAGTTCCCGGCCGCCGCCGGGGAGCACCTCGACCGGGGCGGCCGGGTCGCCTGGCGGACCTTCGCCGGCTACACCCGGGGCATCTTCGTCGTCGCCGCGACCAACGCGGTGATGGTCGGCATCGCCCTGTACTTCCTGGACGTGCCGTTGGCCCTGCCGTTGACGGTGCTGGAGTTCTTCGCCTCCTTCGTCCCGCTGGTCGGCTCGCCGATCGCGATGCTGGTCGCCTCGGTGGTGGCACTGGCCGCCCGGGGGCCGGTGATCGCGATCGTCGTCCTGCTGCTGATCGTGGTGATCGGCCAGATCGAGGGCCATCTGCTCCACCCGCTGGTGATGAGCAGGGCGGTCAGCCTGCACCCGGTGGTGGTCGCCGTCTCGGTGCTCGCGGGCAGCATCGCGGCGGGTGTCATCGGCGCGGTGGTCGCGGTGCCCCTGGTCTCGGTGCTCTGGGCGGTCTACGCCGACCGGCGCGGTCCGGTGGAGGGGGAGGAGACGGTACCGGGGCCGGGGACCGCGGCCTCGGTGCCGGTGGGGCGGCGCCGGTGACCTGCGCCGGGCCCGGTCGGTTCAGCGGGCGCTGCCGAGGTTCCGGTCGGCGTCGCTGCCTTCGAGCATGAGGGTGGTCTCCTCGATGCGGCGGAAGCGGCCGTCGGCGGCGAACTCGGCGAAGACGTAGACCTCCATCCGGACGGTGGAGCCGTCCGTCTTGACGACCTCCATGGTGTGCCGGTCGGCGTAGCGGTCGCCGTCGGCGAGCTCGTCGTGCACCGCGACCGATCCGCCGGCGACGACCGTGCGCAGGTGGGCGATGTGCGCGAGGAACTCGGTGCGGTCCGCCCAGCTGCCGTCGGTGCGCTGGCGGTAGTCGGGGGCGAAGTGCCGGTCGGCGGCCTCGTCGAGGCCGAGGCCCGGGGTGAGGAGGAGGTCGGTGAGGGCGGAGCGGATGTCTGTGCGGGTGGTGGTGGTGGCGGTGGTGGCGTTCACGGGTTCCTCCGGTGGGGTGGCGGGTGTCCCTGCGACACCCTGCTGAAATGCGTGCCTTGAGCACGCTTATGACTGTAGCAGGGAAAGCGTGCCCCGCGCACGCTAATCTTCGGGGGTGACCGATACGACAGGACAGGACATCGCCGACGCCCTCGGGCTGCTCCTCCGGCGCAGCACCCGCACCGACCTCCACGCCCGGCTGACCGAGGGACTGGGCGAGGGGGTCGACGACCTCACCTACCCGCTGCTCAGCGGCCTCGCCCGCACCGGCCCCCTCAGTGCCGCCGACCTCGGCCGCGAGATCGGGCTCGACCGCACCACCGTCACCCGCCGCGCCGACCGCCTGGAACGGACCGGCCTCCTCGAACGCCACCCCGACCCGGCCGACGGCCGCGCGACCCTGCTGGCGCTCACCGACGACGGCCACGACATCGTCGCCGTGACCCGCCGACGACTCGCCGCCGACATCGAGACCTCCCTCGCCGGCTGGCCCCCGGCCGACGCCCGGACCTTCGCCCGCCTCCTGCGCCGCTTCCTCGACGAGGGTCCGTTCGCCCCCGACCGCGACTGACCCCGGCACCCGCCGCGCGCCGCCCGATAGCCTCTCCGCGGGGATCGACCGATGCGACGGGGCGTCATGACCGGGGGCGGGACAGTGGGCGAGGGGCAGGTCGTGGGCCGGGGCGGGGCCGGGGACGAGCACGGCGGGCGTCCGATCGAGGAATCGGCGCCACTCGGTCAGCCGGAGCCGGAGCCGGAGCCGGAGGCGACACCGACGCCGCAGTTGCCAGCGCGACCGGCCCGGCGCCGCTGGTCGCGCGGCAGGCGTCGGTCCGTCGGGCTCGGGCTGCTCGCGCTCGCCGCATTGCTCGTCGTGCTGACCTGCGCGGGGATGCGAGCCGGCCAGTCCGGAGGGCTGGTGGTGCTCATCGAGGTCTTCGACCACCCGCTGCCTCTCGGCGCCCTGGTCGGGGTGCTGCTCGCCCTCGCGGTCCTGATCGGGATCCGCTCCGTGTCGGCCAGGGCACTGCTGATCGCCCTGCTCCTCGGTGGGGCGCTGCTGATCTCACCCGTTGCGCTGCTGCTCTTCGACGACATGCCGCAGAAGACGGCGGTCCGGCCGGCGCCGGGCCGGCCGGACCGCAGCCTGGTCATCCACGAGGGCGCCGCGATGATCGACCCGCTGTGGTGGGTGTCCGTTGACGAGGGCTCGGGGCTGACCGCGCGGCGGTGGCCGGTCGGTTTCTTCAACGGCGACGCCACCGACAACGAGCTGACCTCGGCGGAGTGGGACGGCCCGGACCGGATCCGGCTCGCGACCCGGGGCGGCGAGGTGTTCGTGGTCGCCCTCGACCCGGAGACCGGCCGACCGGGGCAGCAGGTGCGGGCCGGGTGACCGGGGGGGGCTACGCCGCGAGGCTCCGTGCCGCGTCGCGGATGACGTCGAGCACGAAGTCGGGGTGGGACAGCATCGGCACGTGGCTGCTGTCGACGGCGTAGGTCTTCGCGCCCATGCGTTCGGCGGCCGCCCGCTCCAGGTCCGGGTTCACGGTGCGGTCGTTGTTCGCGACGATGTACCAACTGGGCTTCGTGCGCCACGCGGTGCCGGGGACCTGCTGGCTGAACAGGTCCGGGACCGGCACGGCGCCCGTGGCCAGGACGAGCTGCTGCTCCTCCGCCGGGAGGTCGCCGCAGAAGTCGCCGATGCCCGCCTCGGTGAGCCAGATGCGGCCGCCGGAGATGTCGAGGCTCTGGAAGACGGGTGTGCCGGCGAACTTGTTCTGCTGGTCCTGCGAGGTCTCGTCCTCGTCGGGGGCGAGTGCGGCGATGTAGACCAGCGCGCCCACGCGGTCGTGGACGCCCGCCTTGGTGATCAGGGTGCCGCCGTAGGAGTGCCCGACGAGCACGACCGGGCCGGGCACATGGTCGATGGAGCGGGTGACGCACGCGACGTCGCCCGCCAGCGAGTCGAGGCCGTGCTGCGAGCTCGCCACCGTGTGGCCCTCGGCCTGGAGCGCGGGGACGAGCTTGTTGAAGCACGAGCCGTCGGCCCAGAGTCCGTGGGCGAAGACGATGCTGGCCTTGGTCGTCATGTTGTCCTCCTGCGTCGATGTCTAGCCATGACGGAAACCGTGGGGGCCGAAGCCCACTCCAGCCTCGGGGGTGCCCCGGACTTCCGCGCCCCCAGCCGGGCACGCGGTGCACCCGAACGGGTGCCCGGACCGGGACCGCGGCCGCCCGGCGGTTACCGTGGCCGGAGTTCCGCACCCACCCAGGAGGCCCCCGCATGGCGATCCGGCGCATGGACAACGTCCTCATCGTCGTCGAGGACCTCGACGCCGTCGTCGCGTTCTTCGTCGAGCTCGGGATGGAACTCGAGGGGGCGGGGCCGCTGGACTGGCCCGGGGCGGAGCGTGTCATCGGCCTCCACGACGTCCGCCAGGACGTCGCGATGCTGCGGGTTCCCAACGGTCCCGGCCGGGTCGAGCTGGCGAGGTTCCACCGGCCGAAGGCGATCACCCCCGAACCGAAGGACGCCCCGGCGAACACGCTCGGCCTGCGCCGCGTCATGTTCGCCGTCGACGACATCGAGGACGTCGTCACCCGCCTGCGCCCCCATGGCGCCGAACTCGTCGGCGAGATCGTCCAGTACGAGAACGTCTACCGGCTCTGCTACGTCCGCGGCCCCGAGGGCATCGTCGTCGGCCTCGCCGAGGAACTCGGCTGACCGAGCCGACGGCCGCCGCCGCCGCGCTCAGGGTGCCGGGGTCGGCTGCGAGATGCGGGTGAGGGCGTCGCGGAGGGCGGCGCGGGTGGTGATGCCCAGTTTGGGGAAGGCGCGGTAGAGGTGGGCGCTGACGGTGCGGGGGGAGAGGCGCATCTGTTCGCCGATCTCCTTGTTGGTCAGGCCTCCGGCGGCGAGTTCGGCGACGCGGCGCTCCTGCCAGGTCAGGGGCAGCGGGGCGGGCGAGGGGGTGTGGGGGGCGACACCTGCGGCCCGGAGTTCGGCGTGGGCGCGGGCGGCCCAGGCGGGGGCGCCGAGGCGGTCAAAGGCCTTGGCGGCCTGGGTGAGGGGGAGGCGGGCGGCCGCCGCGCCCTGGAGGCGGCGGATGCTGATGCCGTGGGCGAGCCGGATCCGGGCCAGTTCGAACGGGAAGCGTTCGGCGGCCGGGTGGGACTGGGCGCGGGCGTAGTGGGCCGCGGCCTCGGTGTCGTCCTCCGCCGTCATGGCCAGGGCGCCGTGGGTGAGCAGGGCCAGCCGGGGGGAGAGATCGGGCAGGCCGGCGTCCCTCGCGGCCAGCGCGTGGGCCCGGGCCTGTTCGGCGCGGCCGGTGTGCAGGGCCGCCTCGACGAGGTCGAGCAGGGTCCGCGAGGCCTGGTAGGCGTAGGGCCGGAACGCACCCGGTGCCGTGATGCCGATGGCGTGGAGGAACGCGGTCTCGTAGTCGCCGTCGCCGAGTGCGGCGGTGGCGCCGACGGCGTCGGCGATCTGGGTCAGGAATCCCACGCCGCGCGGTCGGGCCCACGCGTCGACGGCGGCCTGCAGCTCGCGGGCCTCCGTCGTCCGGCCGCGTACGGCGGCGAGTTGGGCGAGGTAGGCCCGGGTCTGGTGGGCGAAGAGGCCGTGGCCGCGTTCGGTGGCCAGGGCGAGGGCGCGGTGCCCGGTGCGTTCGGCGGCGTCCCACTGGCCGAGCGCCAGCTGGTCGAGCAGGACCAGGTGCAGCATGACGATGCCGCTGGACATGGCGCCCGTGTCGAGCTCGCGGTCCACGACGCGCTCCAGGTACGGGCGCAGCGGGCTCAGGACGTCGAGGTGGTACGCCGACACGGCGAGGCGGGTGACGTCCCACGGGTCCTGGTCGGCCAGGCTCGCCGAGGCCCGCTCCACCCGCCGGGGCCAGCCGGCGCCGTGCCGGACGACGTCGCTCCAGGTGCTGCCGTACATCCAGGCGCGTTCGGTGGCGAGCTCGCCGAGGGTGGCGAGGACCTCGTGGGTGCGCTGCCAGGTGGCGCGGTTGCCGGCGTACTGGCTGACGGCGAGCAGGAGGCTGACGAGCCGGTCGAGCACCTCGTCGGGGAAGGGGGAGTCGGGGCCCCGGTCGGGGTGGCGGGGGCGGCGGTCGGGGGAGTCCCGGAGCCGCTCGACGGCCGCGACGATCCGGCGGTGGGTGGCCCTGACCTCGCCGTCCCGGTACAGCGCCAGGTAGGAGTCGGCGAGGACGGCGGCGGGGCTCTCGTCCGTGCCGGGGGCGGCGGCGGCCAGCGCGAGGCTGCGCGCCCGGCCGAGGTTGTCCGCCTGCCCGGCGACGTACGCCGCCTCGCCGAGCCGCCTGGACCGGTCGACCCGGGTCTCGCTCAGCTCCGCGGCTCGGGTCAGCCAGGAGACGGCCATCCGCGCGCCGCCGCGCCGGGTGGCCGACCGGGCGGCGGCCTCCAGGTCGGCGGCCACGCCCTCCTCGGGGTCGACGGTGGCGGCCGCCAGATGGATGGCGCGCCGTTCCGGGTACTCCCGGTGCAGCTCCGCCAGCACCCGGTGGGCGGAGCGGCGCTGGTCCGGTGTGGCGAGCTGGACGACGCTCGACCGCACCAGCGGGTGCCGGAACGCCAGCTCGCCGGTGACCGGTTCGACGACCAGCAGGCCGCACGCGACGGCCTCGTCGACCTCGCGCATGCGGTAGCGCGCGATCGGTGCCGGGCCGTCGCCGGGCCGGGCGGCCGATCCGTCGAGGGCGCCCCGGAGCAGTTCCGCGCGGACGGTGTCGCCGAGGCGGGCGAGGCGGGCGGCGTAGATCTCCTGGATCCGCCGGGGGAGCGGTACGCCGTGCAGGCCGAGGAGGTCCTGGGTCGTCCGGTCGCCGGGGCCGGCGGTGAGGTGTGCGGGCAGTTCCAGCAGGGCGAGCGGGTTGCCGCCGGCCTGTTCCAGGACGAGCCCGCGGACCTGCCGGCCGAGCTGCGGGTGGTGCAGGTCCAGCAGGCGGGTAGCGTCCGCGTCGCCGAGGGCACCGACCGGTGCCTCCGGCAGCGCGGCGGTGTCGAACCGCGAGGCGGTGTCGGCGCGGACGGCCACCAGGAGCTTGACGCCGGGGCGGCCGGCCAGTCGGCGGCCGACGAATCCGCACACCTCGGCGCTGGCCCCGTCCAGCCACTGGCCGTCGTCGAGGACGAGCAGAAGAGGGCGGCCCTTCGCCGCCGTCCAGGACAGCAGGTCGAGTACGGCGATGCCGAGCGCCATGACGGGCGGCGGCGGACCGTCGGACCGGCCGAAGGCGGCGTCGAAGGCGGCGCGGGCGCCGGCGCTCAGCAGAGGGGCGTCGGAGGGCCGGTCGTCGGACGGACGGTCGTCGGACGGCCGACCGTCGCAGGATCGGTCGTCGGAGGTGGGGAGCAGCGGGTAGAGGAGCTGGTGCAGCCCGGCGTGCGGCAGCCCGCTCTCCGCCTCGACCCCGGTGGCGCGGACGACCGACTGCCCGTCCTCGGCCGCGAGCCGTGCCGCCAGGTCGAGCAGGGTGCTCTTGCCGACACCCGCCTCGCCCCTGAGGACCAGGGCCTGCCCGTCGGGGGCCCGGACGAACGCGGACAGCCGCGCCCGCTCGGCGTCCCGACCGACCATCACCATGCCCGGTTCCACGCCCGGTTCCCTCCCCTGACCCGAAGGCGCGCGACCGCGGCCGTATTCAACTGGACGGTTAGTTGATTACACTGTGGTTCTGGTGAACCTGTCAAGTAAACGGTTAGTTAGGAGCAGGGTGCATGGAGCGCGACGCCGAAGCCACCAAGCGGAGACTCATCGCGGCCGGCCGGGCCGAGTTCGCCGCACACGGGCTGAACGGCGCGCGCGTCGACCGCATCGCCGCCGCCGCGCGGAGCAACAAGGCGCAGATCTACCACTACTTCGGGAACAAGGCCGGGCTGTTCGAGGCGGTCTGGAACGAGCTGGTCGAGCAGATCGTGGTGAGCGTGCCGCTCGACGTGCACGACCTGCCCGGGTTCGCGGCCGGTCTGGGCGACCTCTACGCCGCGGACCCGGACATGCCCCGGATCATCACCTGGCAGCGGCTGGAGCACGGCGACGCCTTCAACGAGCTCGCCGTCGCCGAGGTGCGCAGGCGCAGCGCCGACATCGCCCGGGGGCAGGCCGACGGCCGGGTCTCGACCCGGTTCGAGCCCGAGGTGCTGTTCGCCCTGCTGGTCCATGTCGCGATGCTGTGGGCGGCCGCGAACCCGGAGGTGCTGACGGTCGTGGACGTCGCCGACCGGGAGCGCAGCCGCGAGCTGATCCGCCGGATCGCCACCGTCCTGGCGGAGTGAGCCGGCGGGTGCAGTTCAGCACTGCCAGAGGAACGCCGCCTCGGTGCAGGGGGAGCAGGTGAAGGCGTAGGCCCGGCCGCTGCCGAAGTTCATGGCGGTGAGGGGATCGGGTCCCTCCTGGAGCTGGACGGCGAGCCGCATCGGCTCCGCGCAGGTCGCACAACTCGGCGTCTGGTCGTACTGGAGCCAGGCCGGTGTGCCGTTGAGCCGGCCGAGGACGTGGTTCCGGGGGCGGCCGGTCCGGGCCGCCCAGGCGGCGCGGGCACTGTCGAAGTCCGGGGCGTCCGGGAGGTGCTGGGGTTCGGCGGCGCGGGTGGCGCCGAGGAGCAGGACCTCGTCCTCGTCCTCCTCTTCGTCCTCGTCCTCCTCTTCGTCCTCGAACTCGTCCTCGTCCGGGTCGTCCGGGTCGTCCGGGTCGTCCTCCTCCTCGGCCTCGCCCTCGTCGAGGTCGGCCGGCACCGGAAGGGGAATCGGCACCAGCCCCTGGGCCGGGAGAATCAGCGCGAGGTTGGCACCCGAGCGGGCCTCCCAGTCCTGGCAGACACCCGGACGGTTCTGGCAGGCGAACAGCACCAGCAGCCGGTCCTGCTGCCCCGGACCTCCGGTGACGGCCGCGCCGGACCCGTCCAGCACGATCTGCGCGAGGAACTGCATCGGGCCGCCGCAATCGGCACAGGACGGCCAGGCGGTGCCGGGCGGGGCGAGCGGCACGCCGCCGATGCGCGTGACCGTCGCGTCGGCCGCGACCGGGCCGCCCTCGGTGATCAAGGTCGTCATACGGCCCGACTGTAGGACACCGCGCCGACAGCGCCGGGCTCCCGCCGGCACTGCCCGGCCGCAGCCGGGGGGCGGGCTTGGCAGGCGGGAGGGGGAGTCTTGTATCGTTCTCCGCGAATCATCCAGAGGGGTGGAGGGACCGGCCCTACGAAGCCCCGGCAGCTCCCCGTTCGACCCGGCGTCCGAAGTACGCGCCGTGCCGATCGGGATCAGTGCCAACTCCGGCCTGTCGCCAATGTGGCGCGGGAAAGATGAGGAGACACGGTGCTTTCTGTGCTGTCCTTCCCCCGGGCGCTTCCCATCCCGGACCTTTCGCGTACCCGTCTCGTGCCCGGCGCAGGCAATCGGCCAACTTCTGCGGCCCGCCCTCGCTGACCACCCCCCGGCTCCCTGCGGGGGGCCTCCGTGAGCGCGCCCCCTGGCGGCTCGCGGGATCTGAGACGGAGACATCCATGGAGAACACGAGTGGCGTCGGCGTGCTCGACAAGGTCACCTCGATCCTCGGCACCCTGGAGGCCGGTCCGGCCACCCTGGCCGGACTCGTGGCCGTGACCGGCCTGGCCCGACCCACCGCGCACCGGCTCGCCGTCGCGCTCGAGCAGCACCGGCTGGTCGCCCGGGACGTGGAGGGCCGGTTCATCCTCGGCCCCCGGCTCGGCGAGCTCTCGGCGGCCGCCGGGGAGGACCGGCTGCTGGCCGCCGCCGGCCCGGTCCTGGCCCGGCTGCGCGACGTCAGCGGGGAGAGCGCCCAGCTCTACCGCCGGCAGGGCGGCGTCCGCATCTGCGTGGCCGCCGCCGAGCGCCTCTCCGGCCTGCGCGACACCGTCCCGGTGGGGGTCACCCTCCCGATGAAGGTCGGCGCCGCCGCCCAGGTCCTGCTGGCCTGGGAGGAACCGGAGCGGCTCCACCGGGGCCTCCAGGGGGCGCGCTTCACGGCGACGGCGCTGAGCGGCGTCCGGCGCCGGGGCTGGGCCCAGTCGATCGGGGAACGCGAGCTCGGGGTCGCGTCCGTCTCCGCGCCGGTCCGTGGCCCGGCCAACCGGGTGGTGGCCGCCGTCACGGTCTCCGGTCCGATCGAACGGCTCACCCGCCACCCCGGCGCCCTGCTCTCGCAGACGGTCGTCGAGGCGGCCGACCGCCTCACCGAGGCCCTCCGCGTCACCTGACGGGCCCCCGGTCGCGGGGGTGTCCGCCCCTGCGGCCCCGGTTCGTCAGCCCAGGCTGTCGAGGTCGATGCTGTCCGCCATGACGCGGTATCCGAGCGGCCCGGGGTGGAGGTGGTCGCCGGCGTGGTAGCCGTCCGGGATCGCTCCGGTGTCCTCGGGGTCGACGGCCCGGTCGAAGTCGGCCACCGCGTCGTACGCGCCGGAGGTACGGATCCACTCGTTCAGGTCGCGGCGCAGCCGGTCGGTCTGCGCGGTCCAGAAGGGGGCGCCGCCGAAGGGCATCAGCGTGGCGCCCACGGCCTTGACGCCTCGGGCGTGGGCGGCCCGGATGAGGGTGCGGTGGGCGTCGATCAGCCGCTGGAGCGTCACCGGCGGGTCGTCGCGGTCCACGCCGCAGATCTGGTCGCCGCTGCGGAGGATGTCGTTCATGCCGTGGGAGACGATGACGGTGCCGACGTTCGGCCGGTCGAGCACATCGCGCCGGAACCGGCGCAGGGCGCTGTCCCCGGCGCAGGCGGAATCGGCGAGCAGCTTGTTGGAGCCGATGCCGGCGTTGAGCACCGGCCGCGGCCGGCCGGTGGCGAGGAGCCGCTCGGCGAGCAGGTCGGGGTAGCGGTCGTCGCCGTCGACGGTGGCGCCGAACCCGTCGGTGGTGGACTCGCCGAATGCCACCACCGCCCTGCCCACGGGCCGCCCGCCGGTGACCTCGACCCCGCCGAGGTAGTACCAGGAGCCGTACCCGGGGCGGACGGCGTCGGTGAACGCCGCCGCGCCGGTGTCACCGCGATGGTCGCCGTCGGCCCGGTAGGTCGTGCTCATGGACAGCTGGTGGTAGGTGGCCGGGCCGGTCGGGCCGTCGAACCAGAGGGTCAGCGCCACCCGGTCGCGGGCCGCCGTCGGCAGCGGCACCGGATCGCTGAGGATCTCGCCGCCCGCGGGGACGACGACGGAGTCCCGGTGCCCGAAGCGCAACGGCAGTACCGCCCCGGGGACGACGGCCGCCCCGTCGGCGGCCCGGCCGACAGTGGCCCCGCTCAGTCGCAGTGGCGTCGTCCCGTAGAGATTGGACAGCCGGAACCGGACGGCCTTGCCGCCCGTGCCGAGTCGCACCACCTGCCGCACCGACTGGTGGTCGAAGCCCTGCACGGCCCAGGTCCGGAACCACGGCGCGGCGGAGGGCCGCATCATCGGGGCGGACCACGCGGCCGACCAGCGCTGCGAGTACGCCGGGACCGCGCCCCCGGTGGCGGTGGCCGAGGCAGCCATGGGAACGGAGGTGGCGGCGACGGACAGGACGCTGGTCAGCGCGGCGACGGATGCGGCGCGGGCGAACACGTTCATGGAGCGCTCCTCGGGAAGGTCGGTCGGTTCTGCCCCCTTGACCCGGGGCGGTGCGGGAATGTGACAGCGGACCGGCACGGACGGCCGACGGTCCGGTCGGGGCAGACCCGATTTGTTCTGGGCGCGCAGGAGGAGTACTGTCGCCCAGTCGCCTGGCAGGGAGCACCGGACACGCAGCAGCGCGGACGGTCCCGAGGCGGCCAATCCTCTGGAAATAA
>NZ_JAIY01000014.1:131456-134611 GCF_000710405.2 Kitasatospora sp. MBT66
GGTCGTTGTTTGAGAACTGCACAGTGGACGCGAGCATCTGTGGCCAAGTTTTTAAGGGCGCACGGTGGATGCCTTGGCACCAGGAACCGATGAAGGACGTGGGAGGCCACGATAGTCCCCGGGGAGCCGTCAACCAGGCTTTGATCCGGGGGTTTCCGAATGGGGAAACCCGGCAGTCGTCATGGGCTGTCACCCATACCTGAACACATAGGGTATGTGGAGGGAACGCGGGGAAGTGAAACATCTCAGTACCCGCAGGAAGAGAAAACAACCGTGATTCCGGGAGTAGTGGCGAGCGAAACCGGATGAGGCTAAACCATGAGCGTGTGAGACCCGGCAGGGGTTGCGCTTGTGGGGTCGTGGGATTTTTCTTGACCGGTCTGCCGGCCGGTCGGCGAGTCAGAAACCGTATGGATAGTCGAAGGACATGCGAAAGGTCCGGCGTAGAGGGTAAGACCCCCGTAGGCGAAATCTGTACGGCTCGTTTGAAGAACTCCCAAGTAGCACGGGGCCCGAGAAATCCCGTGTGAATCTGGCGGGACCACCCGCTAAGCCTAAATATTCCCTGGTGACCGATAGCGGATAGTACCGTGAGGGAATGGTGAAAAGTACCGCGGGAGCGGAGTGAAATAGTACCTGAAACCGTGTGCCTACAAGCCGTGGGAGCGTCGGACATGCAGCTTGCTGTGTGTCTCGTGACTGCGTGCCTTTTGAAGAATGAGCCTGCGAGTTTGCGGTGTGTAGCGAGGTTAACCCGTGTGGGGTAGCCGTAGCGAAAGCGAGTCCGAATAGGGCGATACAGTTGCATGCCCAAGACCCGAAGCGGAGTGATCTAGCCATGGGCAGGTTGAAGCGGAGGTAAGACTTCGTGGAGGACCGAACCCACCAGGGTTGAAAACCTGGGGGATGACCTGTGGTTAGGGGTGAAAGGCCAATCAAACTCCGTGATAGCTGGTTCTCCCCGAAATGCATTTAGGTGCAGCGTCACGTGTTTCTTGCCGGAGGTAGAGCACTGGATAGGCGATGGGCCTCACCGGGTTACTGACCTTAGCCAAACTCCGAATGCCGGTAAGTGAGAGCGTGGCAGTGAGACTGTGGGGGATAAGCTCCATGGTCGAGAGGGAAACAGCCCAGAACACCGACTAAGGTCCCTAAGCGTGTGCTAAGTGGGAAAGGATGTGGAGTCGCAGAGACAACCAGGAGGTTGGCTTAGAAGCAGCCACCCTTGAAAGAGTGCGTAATAGCTCACTGGTCAAGTGATTCCGCGCCGACAATGTAGCGGGGCTCAAGCACATCACCGAAGTCGTGTCATTGCAGCATATAGGGCCAACGCCTGCTGTGATGGGTAGGGGAGCGTCGTGTGCCGGGTGAAGCGGCGGTGGAAACCAGTCGTGGACGGTACACGAGTGAGAATGCAGGCATGAGTAGCGATACAAGAGTGGGAAACTCTTGCGCCGATTGACCAAGGGTTCCTGGGTCAAGCTGATCTGCCCAGGGTAAGTCGGGACCTAAGGCGAGGCCGACAGGCGTAGTCGATGGACAACGGGTTGATATTCCCGTACCCGCTTTGAAGCGCCAACGCTGAACCAGGTGATGCTAAGGCCGTGAAGCCGGCCCGGAGTCTTCGGACAAAGGGACGTGGTGGAGCCGCTGAACCAAGTCTGTACTAGGTGAGCGATGGGGTGACGCAGGAAGGTAGTCCAGCCCGGGCGGTGGTTGTCCCGGGGTAAGGGTGTAGGGCGTTGTGTAGGCAAATCCGCACAACAATAGCCTGAGACCTGATGCCGAGCCGATTGTGGTGAAGTGGATGATCCTATGCTGTCGAGAAAAGCCTCTAGCGAGTTTCATGGCGGCCCGTACCCCAAACCGACTCAGGTGGTCAGGTAGAGAATACCGAGGCGTTCGGGTGAACTATGGTTAAGGAACTCGGCAAAATGCCCCCGTAACTTCGGGAGAAGGGGGGCCATTCCTGGTGACGGCACTTGCTGCCAGAGCTGGGGGTGGCCGCAGAGACCAGCGAGAAGCGACTGTTTACTAAAAACACAGGTCCGTGCGAAGCCGTAAGGCGATGTATACGGACTGACGCCTGCCCGGTGCTGGAACGTTAAGGGGACCGGTTAGCTCTGATTCGTCGGGGCGAAGCTGAGAACTTAAGCGCCAGTAAACGGCGGTGGTAACTATAACCATCCTAAGGTAGCGAAATTCCTTGTCGGGTAAGTTCCGACCTGCACGAATGGCGTAACGACTTCTCGACTGTCTCAACCATAGGCCCGGTGAAATTGCATTACGAGTAAAGATGCTCGTTTCGCGCAGCAGGACGGAAAGACCCCGGGACCTTTACTATAGCTTGATATTGGTGTTCGGTTCGGCTTGTGTAGGATAGGTGGGAGACTTTGAAGCCGTGACGCCAGTCATGGTGGAGTCGTCGTTGAAATACCACTCTGGTCGTGCTGGATGTCTAACCTGGGTCCGTGATCCGGATCAGGGACAGTGTCTGGTGGGTAGTTTAACTGGGGCGGTTGCCTCCTAAAGAGTAACGGAGGCGCCCAAAGGTTCCCTCAGCCTGGTTGGCAATCAGGTGTTGAGTGTAAGTGCACAAGGGAGCTTGACTGTGAGACTGACGGGTCGAGCAGGGACGAAAGTCGGGACTAGTGATCCGGCGGTGGCTTGTGGAAGCGCCGTCGCTCAACGGATAAAAGGTACCCCGGGGATAACAGGCTGATCTTCCCCAAGAGTCCATATCGACGGGATGGTTTGGCACCTCGATGTCGGCTCGTCGCATCCTGGGGCTGGAGTAGGTCCCAAGGGTTGGGCTGTTCGCCCATTAAAGCGGTACGCGAGCTGGGTTTAGAACGTCGTGAGACAGTTCGGTCCCTATCCGCTGTGCGCGTAGGAGTGTTGAGAAGGGCTGTCCCTAGTACGAGAGGACCGGGACGGACGAACCTCTGGTGTGCCAGTTGTCCTGCCAAGGGCATGGCTGGTTGGCTACGTTCGGGAGGGATAACCGCTGAAAGCATCTAAGCGGGAAGCCTGCTTCGAGATGAGCACTCCCACCTCCTTGAGAGGGTAAGGCTCCCAGTAGACGACTGGGTTGATAGGCCGGATATGGAAGCCCTGTGAGGGGTGGAGTTGACCGGTACTAATAGGCCGAGGGC
>NZ_JAIY01000014.1:134872-149627 GCF_000710405.2 Kitasatospora sp. MBT66
TTGCGTTCTGCCGAAAGCGGTTCCGAACGCCGAACAAGGGGTATTCCGGTGCGTCAGCCGTTGTAGGAGCCGACGGTGGCGTCGTTCAGGGCGTTGATGGCGTCGTCCCCGGCGACCTGGTTGCCGTCGCCGACGATGACCGTTCCGTAGTTGCCGCCGGCCGCCTGGGCGGCGTCGACGGCGGTGCCGCCCACTCCGCTCGAACCGTTGTGGGAGCCGACGGTGGCGTCGTGGCCGGCGTCGATGATGTCGTATCCGGCGACCTGGTTGCCGTCGCCGACGATGACGGTCCCGTGGTTGCCACCGGAGACGACCTCGGCGCTCGCCGCGGTCGGGACGGCGGCGAGGCCGAGGACGGCGAGCAGTGCCAGGGTTCGGCCGATCTGACGGTTCATGAGGGTTCTCCGCTTCTGTCCGACAATGCTTCTTTTCGGTGCAAAGGTGACAGTAGGTGCGGAACCCGGCGACGGAGGGTGATGGTCCGCCGCCCGTGGCGTGTCGGCGGTCGGCGCCGGCGGTCGGTCAGCCGTCGGGCAGCAGGGTACTCAGGAACCGGGCCGCGGCCGGTAGCAGGGCGAAGCCGTTGTGGGCGATGCCGGGGACGACTTCCACGGTGGCCGGGACTCCCCGCTCCAGGAGGTGCCGGTGCAGTGCGAGGGCCTGGTCGAGCCGGGTGTGGTGCGGGGGCCTGCGCAGCGGCCGGGTGTCCAGCGCGCCCACGGTCACATGCACCGGCACGGGTGGATCCAGCGGCACCGAGGACGGAAGCGGTGCCTGCAGAGGGTGCGTGACGCCGAACTTCTCGGCCACGTCCGCGATTCCGGCGGGCCAGGGCAGCGCCGGGTCGAGTCGGGTGATCGAGCCCGGGGCGCCGACCGACACCCCGACCAGCCGCGCCGGGTGCAGGTACGAGAAGCGGAGGGCGAACAGACCGCCGCCGGAGTAGCCGTGCAGCAGGAAGCGGTCCGCGCGCACCGGCCACCGGGCGGCGGCCTCCTCGACCATCCGCAGCAGCACCAGGTCGAACCGGACGTCGCGGCGGCGCAGTCGCTTGTAGCTCAGCACGTCCTCCGGTTCGGGGACGCCGACGGGGAACAGCGGCGCGAGGACCACGCACCCGTGGGCGTCCGCGAAGTCCGTGAGCGCGTCCCGGTAGCGCTCGGCGGTGCGACGGTCCCCGTGCACGACGACCAGCAGTGGTCGGGGCCCGGCCGGGGCCCGGGGCGGTACGTACAGGCAGTAGGAGAACCGGGGGTCCGCCCGGCAGGCGAGGAACGGGGTCCGGCGGAGCTCGAGTCGCTGGGTGTGGCGGACGGCGAGGCTCATCGGACCTCCGGGATCGGTGACGGCACCCGACATCCTGGTGGCTGGGCCGGGGGAGCGGGCTACCCGGCCGACCGGGATCACCCATTGGGGTGAGGAAATATGACTGGCCGTCAGCAGCTGTGCAGACTGGTGGCCGACAAGCCGGAGACCAGGGACTGGAGCGTCATGGGTGGGGTAGTCGAGAAGCCGGTCCAGGTACCGGCGCCAGCACCGGCACCAACTGCGGCACCGACGCCGACGGTGGTGGTCGAGCGGGCGCTCGCGGCCCACCCGGGTGTGCTGGACGCTGCGGTGGCGCCGTCCGGCGACGGGGTCGGCGTCCTGGTGGTGCTCGACGAGATGTCCACGGCGCTGGAGGTCCGCGAGGACCTGCGCGCCTCGCTGCTCGCGGCCGGGCTGGAGGCCGAGCCCGCG
Source organism: Kitasatospora sp. MBT66 (assembly GCF_000710405.2). Taxonomy (NCBI): domain Bacteria; kingdom Bacillati; phylum Actinomycetota; class Actinomycetes; order Kitasatosporales; family Streptomycetaceae; genus Kitasatospora; species Kitasatospora sp. MBT66. Next base: position 136,613 of record NZ_JAIY01000014.1, read on the forward strand.
GTGCTGCCGGTCGTCCGGCTCCCCGTGCCGCCGCTCGGGACCTTCGAGGAACTCGTGGCCGAGGTGGCGGAGGCGGCCGCGTCGGGCGTCGCGGAGGTGTCCCGCTACGAGGCGCCGAGCGCCGGGCCGGAGGCGGACCTGGCGGGCCGGCTCGCCGGGTTCCTCGGTCTGCCGCGCGTCGGCGCCCTGGACGACTTCGTCGAGCTGGGCGGGGACTCGCTGGTCGCGGTGGCCTTCCTGCACGCGGTCCAGGAGGCGTACGCCGTACCGCTGGGCGTGGTCGAGCTGTTCACCGCCGGTACCGTCCGGGGGATCGCCCGGCTGCTGGCCGCCCGGCCCGCGGCGGCCCCGCGGGTGGCGTGACGTGCACTCGCTCCGGCTCGCGGCGGCGCCCGCGCTGTTGGACGGTGTCGAGGCCGTGCCCGCCTCGACCGTCGCCGCCGGCCTGGCGGCGGTCGGGCGCGGTCTCGCCGGGCCGGACAAGGCGCTGGTCGCGATCCTGACCGGGCGCGGCCCGGCCGGCCTGCTGGTCTACCTGGGGGCCCTCGACCTCGGCCACGCCGTCCTGGTGAAGGAGCGTCCCGACCTCCCCACCCGGGACGCCCTGCTCGCCGCCTACCGACCCGAGTTCGCGCTCGACGCGGGTGACGAGCCCGTCCCGGCGGGGTACCGGCCCGTCGGGGAGCTGTGCGGGGCCCGGCTGCTCGGCCGGACGGAGGCCGCCGGGAGCGCGATCCACCCCGAGCTGGCCGCGCTGATCACCACCTCGGGTTCGCTGGGCCGCCCCAAGGCCGTCCGGCTGTCGTACGCGAACCTGGCGGCCAACGCCGGGGCGGTCGCGGCCGCGCTGGGCCTCGGGCCGCAGGACGTCGGGATCACCTCGCTCCCGTTCGACTACAGCTTCGGCCTGTCCGTGGTGAACTCCCACCTGGTGGCCGGCGCGCCGCTGGTGATCTCCCGGCTCAGCCCGACCGCGCGCCGGTTCTGGCAGCTCGCCGCCCGGACGGGTGTGACCGACCTGGGGGCGGTCCCGCTCACCTACCGGCTGCTGCACAGCACCGGCTGGCGGCCGGACGCGTTCCCCGCGCTGCGGCTCGCCTGCCAGGCCGGCGGCCCGCTGGAACCGGCCCTGGTCGAGCACTTCGGGCGGTTGATGGCCGGGCACGGCGGCGGCTTCTGCCCGATGTACGGGGCGACCGAGGCCACGGCGCGGATGTGCTGCCTCCACCCGGACGAGCTCTTCGAGCACCTCGGTTCGGTCGGGCGGCCGGTGCCGGGTGGGCGGATCCGGCTGGAGGGCACCGACGCGGACGGCGTCGGCGAGATCGTCTACGAGGGGCCCAACGTCATGCTGGGCTACGCCTCCGGCCGGGCCGACCTGGCCGAGGGCCGCAGCGTGCCCGAGGTGCTGCACACCGGCGACCTCGGGCGGCTGGAGCGCGGCATGCTCTACGTCCTGGGCCGCAAGGACCGGCAGCTGAAGCTGTTCGGCAAGCGGGTCCTCCCGGACGAGATCGAGCGGCGGCTGGCGGCGGTCGGCCCGGCCGCGGTGGTGCCGACGGCGGCCGACAGCGCCGTGGTGTTCGTCGAGGGCCGCAGCGAGCCGTTCCGGAACGCGTGGCTGAACGTGCTGCGCGAGCTCGGACTGCCCGCCGAGTGCCTGGTGCTGCGCGCGACGCCGGGTCTGCCGCGCACCGGCTCGGGCAAGGTCGACCTCGGCCGGCTGCGGGAGTTGGCCGATGCGCGCTGAGGGGGTCGCCGGGGCACCGGTGGTGGAGACCGGCTCGGGCCGGGTGCGCGGGGTGGCGGCGGACGGGGTGGTGGCCTTCCTCGGGGTGCCGTACGCCGCGGGCACCGGGGGCGGGGCACGGTTCCGGCCGCCCCGGCCGCACCCGGGCTGGGCGGGGGTGCGGGAGGCGGACTCGTACGGTCCGGCCTGCCCGCAGCGGCCGCTGGCCGAGGCGTTCGGGGCGCGTCCGGCGGTGGTCCCGCTGCTGCCGCTGTTCGGCATTCCGGCCGAGGCGGGCGCGCAGGGCGAGGACTGCCTGGTGCTGAACATCTGGACGCCGGGTGTCCGGCCCCCGGCGGCCCGGCCGGTACTGGTCTGGCTGCACGGCGGTACGGACTTCGGCGCGGGCGACTGGCCGAGGTTCGACGGGGCCGCGCTCGCCCGGGCGGGCGGCCTGGTGGTGGTGACGGTCAACCATCGCCTCGGCGTGCTCGGCCATCTGGACCTGTCCTGGACCGGCCGTCCCGAGTACGCCGCCTCCGGGCGGGCCGGGCTGCTGGACCTGCGGGCGGCGCTGGACTGGTTGCGCGACAACGTGGCGGCGTTCGGCGGCGACCCGGCGAACCTGACCCTGGCGGGAGGTTCGCGCGGCGCCTCCCGGGTGGCCGCCCTGCTGTCCGCGGGCGCGTCCGAACCGCCGTTCCGGCGTGCCGTCCTGAGCAGTCCGCCACCGCCCCGCCCGGCGGCCGCGAGGACGCCGGCGGAGGCGGCCGGGGCCGTGCTGCGGCTGCTGGGCGTCCCGGCGGACCGGCCGGAGCTGCTGGCCGCCCGGCCGGTGGGCCAACTGCTCGACGCCCAGGCGGTGTTGCGGGCCCGGGACCGGTTCGCGTTCCAGCCCTCGGCGGACGGCGGCCCGGTCGAGGAGCGGTGCTACGCGGACCTGGCGGCCGGCGCGGCCCCGGGTGTCCCGCTGCTGATCGGCAGCGCCCTGCACGAGACCACCCGGACCATCGACGCCGACCGGGCGTCCTGGGAGGGTCTGGGCGAGGCCGGGTTCGCCCGCCGCTGCTCGCGGATCGCCCGGCAGGACGTCAGCGGGCTGATCGCCGAGTACCGGCGCGAGCGGCCGCGCGACCCGGCGCGGCGGATCGCGGTCGCGGTCACCACCGACGCGCTGTACCGCTTCCCGGCCCTGGACCTGGCCTCGGCCCGGAGCGCCAACGCCACCGCCCCGACGTACGCGTACGTCTTCGCGGGCGGCACCGGCAGCCACGGCGAGGACGTCCTGTTCTTCTTCGACAACCTGCGCCACGCGGCCCTGGTGTCGCGGAACCCGGCCAATGCCGCGCTGGCCCGGGCGGCCAGTACGGCCTGGATCACCTACTGCCACGACGGGTACCCCGAGGTCCCCGGTGTCGGACCCTGGCCCGCCTACACCGAGGACCGGCGGGAGACCCTGGTGCTCGGCACCCCCACCCGCTCGGTCGCGGACCCCTTCGCCGCCCGCCGCGCCGCCTGGGCCGCCGCCCGCCGAGTGGCCGAGCCGGTCGGGTAGGCAGTCGGGTAGGCGGTCGGGTAGGCGGGCGGCTCCGGTCCCGTCGGGTCGTCGGACGCTGGACGGGCCGGCGGCAAGGTCACGCCTGCGCGGTCGGCCGGACCACGATCTCGCCGACGTCGATCCCCTCCGGCTGCTCGATCGCGTACGCGACGGCCGAGGCGACGGCGGACGGCGGCATGGCGATCTCGTCGCGCTGCCGGACCATCGCGGCCGCGACCTCCGGGCCGGCGCCCTTGCCGATGCCCTCGGTGTGGGTGAAGCCGGGGGAGACCAGGGTGACGCGCAGGTCGGGGCCCGACTCCTGGCGCAGCCCCTCGGTGAGGACCTTCACCGCCGTCTTGGTGGCCGCGTAGACGCCCTGCGGCGATTTGACGGTGTAGGCGGCGGTGGATCCGATGGTGACGAAGTGGCCGGAGCGCTGGCGGCGGAAGAGCGGGAGGGCGGCCGCGATGCCGTTGAGGAAGCCGGTGACGTGGGTCGCGACCATCGCGTCCCAGTCGTCCTGGCGCAGGTCGTCGAAGGGCGAGACGGCCATCGTGCCCGCGTTGGAGACGAGCACGTCCAGCCGGCCGAAGCGTTCGACGGCGGTCCCGGTGAGGCGGCGGAGGTCCTCGCGGCGGGTGACGTCGACCAGGACGCCGGTGGCCGTGCCGCCCTGCGCCGTGATGCGGTCCACGACCGCGTTCAGCCGGTCCTCCCGGCGGGCGCCGAGGACGAGCCGGGCGCCCCGTTCGGCGAGACGGACCGCGGTCGCCTCGCCGATGCCGCTGCTGGCGCCCGTGATCGCGACGACCTTGCCCCGGATTCCCGACATGGCCGGCCTCCCTTTCCTGGGTGTGCGCCGGTGGTGGGCCGACGTAGAGTGAAAGCGGGGACGCCCCCGTTTTCCCGAAGGTTAAGTGGGGACGTCCCCGCTTGGCAATCCGGCCGGTGGTCCGGGACGGGACGACGACAGGACAAGGACAGGACAAGGAAGGGACGGGCAACGGTGACCGAGGACGGAGCAGGGCGGCCGCTGCGGGCCGACGCGCGGCGCAACCGGGAGAAGATCCTGGCCGCCGCCGTACGGGTGTTCACGACGCAGGGGCTGGACGCGCACCTGGACCGCGTCGCCAAGGAGGCGGGCGTGGGCAGCGCGACCCTGTACCGCAACTTCCCCACCAGGGAGGCCCTGGTGGAGGCGGTCTACCGGGACGAGGTGGCCCGGCTGTGCGCGGCGGCGCCCGCGCTGCTCGCCGAGCAGCCGCCGATGGAGGCACTGCGGGCGTGGACGCGGCTGTTCCTCGACTACGTCACGACCAAGTACGGCATGATCGACGCGCTGCGCGCCATCGCCGCGACCGGGGAGAGCCCCTACGGCCACAGCCGGGAGCTGGTCCGGGCCGCCGTCGCCACCCTGATGGAGGCCTGCGCGGCGGCAGGGGCGATCCGTACCGACATCGGCCCCGCCGACCTCGCCGCCGCCCTCGAAGGCATCGCCCTCACCTCGGCGGGCGCCGACCGCCGGCCGCAGGCCGAGCGGTTGCTCGACCTCACCCTGGACGGCCTCGCGGTGCGGCCGTGAGTCCGTGCCGGCCTTCTCCGGTGCCGGGTGCCCGGTGCCCGTGGCGGGGCACCGGGCACCCGGCACCGTCCTCCCACGCGCCCGCCTGGGGACGGGAACCGGCCCCGGCTCACGCGTAGACGCGGGCGTACAGCTCCTCGATCTGGGCGGCGGTGGGGACGGCCGGGTTGTTGGCGGGGGAGCCGGAGGCCAGGGCCTGTTCGGCCATCAGCGGGGTGAGCCCGGTCCAGGCGGCGTGGTCGATGCCGTAGCTGCGGGGGGTGGGGACGTCCAGGTCGTGGCAGAGGGTGTGCAGGGCGTCGACGAGCGCGGCCGAGGCCGAGGCCGCGGGGTCGGCGGTGCTCGCCACGCCCAGGGCGCGGGCGCAGTCGGCGTAGCGCTCGGGCGCGGCGTGCACGGAGAAGGCGGTCACCGCCGGGAACAGCATGGCGTTCGACAGGCCGTGGGCGACGTGGAAGTGGGCGCCGATCGGACGGCTCATGCCGTGCACCAGGGCGACGCTGGAGTTGGAGAACGCGATGCCGGCCTGGGTCGCGGCGAGCATCATCGCCTCCCGGGCCTCGGCGTCCGACCCGTCCGCGTAGGCGCGGCGCAGATGGCGGCCGATGGTGGCGATCGCGGTCAGCGCCAGACCGTCGGTGAAGGGGCCGGACTTGCGGCTGACGTAGGCCTCGACGGCGTGGGTGAGCGCGTCGACGCCGGTGTCGGCGGTCAGCCGGGGCGGCATCGAGAGCGTCAGCTCCATGTCGACGACGGCGGCGATCGGCAGGAACGCCGGGCCCAGGCACATCATCTTCTCGTCGGTGGCGCTGTCGGTGATGACGGTGACCTGGGTCGCCTCCGAGCCGCTGCCGGCGGTGGTGGGGACGGCGATCACCGGGAGGGCCGGGCCGAGGTTGACGTGCGGCGCCTTGTAGTCGCGCATCCCGCCGCCCTGTACGCCCAGCAGGGCGAGGGCCTTGGCGGTGTCCATCGGGCTGCCGCCGCCGAAGCCGATCACCGAGTCCGCCCCGTGCGCGCGCAGGGCCTCCAGGCCGGGGACGAGGGAGTCGGTGGTCGGGTCGGGCACGGTGCCATCGAACAGCGCGGGGTGGAGCCCCGAGCCGCGCAGGATCCCCAGCAGGCGCTCGGCGGCGCCGGTGCCGGCCAGGAACGCGTCCGTGACCAGGAGCGGGCGCCGCAGGCCGAGACCCGCGACGACGGCGCCCAGTTCCTCGGCCGCGCCGCGGCCGATGCGCAGGATCCGGGGCAGGGACAGACTGGCAACCACGGGCAACCCCTCGGCGGTGGAAGGACGGTGGCCCCCGGCACGGGCGGGCCGGTCCGACTCTGCCGTGCGGACGGTGTGCGTTCAACCGCCAATCGCGCAGAGGGGGTGTGCGGAAATGCAGATAGGCTGCCCCGATGCGCCCCCGTCCCGGCTCCCGCCCCCGCCCGGAACTCCCGGAACCGGCGGCGGAGCGCCCCGGCGGGCCCGATCCGCGCGAGCTGCGCGCGGACGACCTGCGCCACCTGCTCGCCGTCGCCCGCACCGGGCGCCTGGTGAGCGCCGCCGACGCGCTGGGCGTGGACCACACCACGGTGTCCCGCCGGATCACCGCGCTGGAGCGGAGCCTCGGCGTGCGGCTGATGGAACGCGGCACGGAGGGCTGGGTGCTGACGGACGCGGGCCGGGCGGTCGCCGAGAACGCCCGCACCATCGAGGACGCCCTGGTCCGGGTCGTGGACGCGGTGTCCGGCCAGGATCCGCCGTCCCTGCACGGCACCGTCCGGGTGAGCGCCCCGGACGGCTTCGGCACCCTCTTCGCCACTCCGGCACTGGCCCGGGTGCGCCGCCGCCACCCCCGGCTCCAGGTCGAACTCATCACGGCGACACGGGAGTTGCCGCTGCGCCCGGCGGGCTTCGACCTCGCCCTGACGATCGGCCGGCCGCCCCGGAGCCGACTGGTGACCGAGCACCTCACCGACTACGCCCTCGGCCTGTACGCCGGTGACGAGTACCTCGCCCGGTGCGGGGCGCCGGCCGCGGTGGCCGAACTGCGGGACCACCCGCTGGTCTTCTACATCGAGTCGATGCTCCAGGTCGGCGATCTCGACATCGAACACCATCTGCCGGGTTGCACACCGGCGTTCTCCTCCACCAATGTCTTCGCCCAGGTGGAGGCCACCCGGCTGGGCACCGGCGTCGGCGTGCTCCCGGCCTTCCTCGCCGATCGGGCCGGACTGCGGCGGCTGCTGCCCGGGGAGGTCGACATCCGGCTCCCGATCACCCTGGCCGTACGCCGCGAGGCCGTCACCCACCCCGCCGTCCGGGCCGTCCGCGACGCCCTGCACCACGAGGTCGCCGAACGCGCTGCCGAACTGCTCCCGCCGCCCACGCCCGACCGGTAGCCCCCTGGCACCGCGAACGCGGACGGCGGCCGCGGCACCCGGGGGAACCGGGTACCGCGGCCGCCGTGGTGGTCAGGCCCGGGTCGTTACTGGCTCACCTGGCGGAAGAGCCAGTGGAGGCGGGCGGTGCCGGCTCCGGGGCGGGTGACGGTGACGGTGTCGACCGTCGTGCTCCGGGTCAGGTCGAGGTGTTCGTAGGGGCTGGAGAAGTTGGACAGCAGGGTCCCGTTCGGGCCGTCGGCGGTCCTGCACCACAGGTAGCCCCCGTCATTGGGCCGGAAGGCGCCCATGGTGACGTAGTTGCCGTTCTGCGGGTCCCCGGGGCTGGCCGCCGTGGAGTTGACGTACTGTCCGGCGTAGATCAGGTACTGGCAGTTGGAGGAACTCCCGCTCGGCCCCGCCGAGACGGTGCTGAACTGCTGGTTGTTCCCGTGCGAGTCCGGCGCCAGGTACACCGGGTAGGGCGCCGTCTCCAGGTCGTCCACGGCGAGCGCCGGAGCCGAACCGCCGGCGTCGGTGGCGACGATCTCGGTGAGGTTGGTGCCCTCCTGGACGTCCTGGAGGAACCAGCGCTGGTTGGCCGAGCCGTTCCAGTCCCGGGCCACGATGCCCAGGCCCGGGCCGAGGTCGGTCAGGTACTGCCGGGTGACGCGGTTGACCAGGGTGTAGGTGCCGTCGCCCTGGTCGGCCGCTGCCCAGAGCTGGTCCAGCGCCGCGTTCGGCCACAGCACCGTCCGCGCGTCGCGGGCGCCGCCCTCCTGGCCCAGGTAGCGCCCGGCGAAGGGTGCGTGCGGGTGGAACAGCCGGAAGAAGCCCGGGTGTTCGGGGTCGTCGGTCAGGCTGAACACCTGGGAGGCGGAGTTCCGCCGGTTGAGCGGTTGGTCGTTGACGGCGTGGTCGGTCGCACTGGTGGGGCCGGCCACGTTGGTGGTGGCGGCGTTGCGCAGGAAGACCTGGTTCGGCCGGGCCGGTTCGGTCACCTCGGCGGGCACCGGGTCCGGCAGGCCGGCGAGCGTGTAGATGACGGGGTAGTGGTCGGCCGAGTCGAGGCCCGGCCGGTCGATCCCGGTGACGGTGCCCTGCGGCTGGGCGGTGGGCAGCACCGCGTAGTCGAGCGTCCTGCGGGTGTTGGCGGCGATCCGGTCGACCGGGTGGGTGGGCAGGGTGCTGGCCTGGACGGTGAACGTGTCGCCGACCGCCGTCTGGAGGTTGTCGGGAGCGCGGTTGTAGTCGCCCAGGGCGATCCAGGGCAGGCCGGTCGGGGTCATCTGGTCCCGGATGATGTTCAGCAGCTGGGGATCGTCGCTGCCGGAACTCCCCGAGCTGCCGTGCAGCGAGAAGTAGACGAAGCCGTCGACGTTGACGCCGAGCGCGGGCCGCGAGTCCCAGTTGTTGGCGATGACGGCCTCGCGGGTGGTGAAGACGCCGTCCGCCGGGACCCGGGTGCGGCTGTACACGGCCAGGTTGACCCGGCCCCACTGGTTGTTGCTGGTGTCGGTGCGCAGCCAGTAGAGGTACCCCGCCGGCCGGCTCGCGCCGCCGAGCCGGTACTCCCGGACCGGGATGGTGAAGCCGAGGTTGTCGACGTACCGGGTGTTGGCGGTGTGGATCTCCTGGAGGAAGGTCGCGCCGCCGGGCGGGGCACCGGCCTCCTGGAGGGCGATGACGTCGGCCCGGCCGGCCAGCGCGCTGGTGCCGTAGAGGCGGGGGAGGTCGTTGCTGTACCGGCTGCCGTTGTCCTCGGGGGTCTGCGATCCCTGCATGTTCCAGGTGGCGACGCGGCGGCTGTGGTTGTCGCGCGGGTCGAGCCCGCCGGTGTCCCGCAGGAACAGCGACGGCCGCTTGCCGACGTCGGTGGGGACGACACCCTGGCCGGCGTAGTCGAGGGTTTCCCGGCCGCCCCAGTCGGGGATGGCCTGGCCGCCCTGGGCGAGCGGCTGGAACCGGCTCGGCGCGCCGTTGGCGGAGCCGAACTGGTAGGCGGTGCCGCTCCCGGTGCCGTAGGGCGCGTACGGCAGGTAGGCGCCGCCGGGGGTGGTCTGCTTGACCATGGAGTTGTTGTAGAAGACGTTCTGCGGGCCGGAGGAGCCGGACCACTTGACCGCCTTGGGGCCGGCCGCCCACCAGATCGGGTACCACGTCCCCTCGTCGATCTCGCCGCCCTCGCCGCCGCAGTTGGTCTCGCAGCTGCCGGAGCGGTGCTCGTAGGGGACCCGCAGGGTGTTCTGCTCGAACAGGTTGTTGTGCTCCCACCCGCCGTGCAGGTTGAGGTCGGAGTCGAGGTCGTTGCGGAAGGCGACGTTGCCGCTGGCCGACCACTGGAAGGTGAAGTGGCGCAGGTTGCGGCTGAGGTTGTAGGCGTAGAGGGAGTCCCAGACCCGGCTGCCGCGCAGGTAGCCGTTGCCGCCCTTGCCCTTGTTCCAGGCGCCGTCGAAGCTGTTGCGCTCGATCTGGAGGTTGCGGGCGTCCTCGGTGACGATCGGGTGCGAGCCGGTCATCTCGGCCTTCAGCCCGCGCGCCCAGTCGTTGGCGGCCCACTTGAAGACGATGCCGTGCATCGCGTACTCGGGCGCCATGTTGCCGTAGTTGTGCGCGGCCTGGGCGGGGGTCGGGCTGTAGCTGCCGCCGCCGAGCTTGGGCAGGCCGGTCATGTCCTGGGTGAAGGCGAAGTTCTCGAAGCCGACGCCCTGGACCACCTTCAGCGGGGTGACCTTGCTGGGGTACGGCTTGTCGCCGAGCGCGGTGGAGCCGTCCGAGGTGGAGTCGACCGGGAGGTCCCACTCCAGCGGGCGGTCCAGGGTGACCGTCCGCGCGGCGGTGTCGATCGCGGTGAGCCGGAACATCTGCTGCCGCATGTGGAGGTTGTCCATCTGGCTGCGGTCGGAGACCCCCTGCTGCTCGTAGAACTTGACGCTGTTGGCCGCGCCGACCCAGACGTAGCCGCCGAGGGCGAACTTCTTCATGTCGGCCTTGGCGTCCAGCTGCACCAGGTTCTGGCCCTGCCGGGCCGCCCAGCCGGGGTCGGCGGCCTGTGCGCCGACCTTGATGCCGGAGGCCCAGTGCTGGTTGACGCTTCCCTCGAAGATGTCCTTGCGGTTCGCCGGGGCGGCCGCCCAGTCGTCCTGGTAGCGCTCGGCGATATCACGGGTCTGGACCCGGAACAGCCCTCGGCCGGGCCAGATCCAGCCGCCGGTGCCGACGTCGCTGCCGCTGCCCGCCTTCATGCTGTCCTGGTCCCAGCGGCCGTTGACCAGGGTGTCGTAGCGGGTGTTGAGGTCGGGCCGGAACACCAGGCGGGTGCCGCCGTCGCCGGATCCCTGGCCGCGCAGCACCAGGTAGTCGGCGTCGGCGTAGATCTGCCGGGAGAGGTCGATCCGGCCGGCCGGCAGCGAGATCAGCGAGAGCCGGTCGAAGTTGGCGCCCGGCGAGCAGGCGGACTTGATGTCGTCGATCGCGCGCTGGAGGCCGGTGGTGTCGTCGACGCCGTCGTTCGGCCGCACCGCGTACTGGGAGGCCAGCCGGTCCGGGGTGATCCGGCAGGCGGGGTCGTCGGTCAGGCTGCCGTCGTCGGGCAGCGGCAGGCCGCCCCGGTACCCGGCCCGGGACCAGTCCGGCATGCCGGGGGGCGGGCCGGTCCGGTTGGCGTAGCTCAGGTCCGGGCCCTCCGCTCCGGGACCGGCCGTGACGGCGGCCACCGGGGCGGCCCCGGCCGACGGGGCGAGGACGGTGCCGGAGAGGGCGGGCAGGGTGAGGGAGAGCAGCAGGCCGGAGAGCAGCGCGGCCGCCGGTCGTAGGCGTTTCATCGGATCTCGTTCCGTGTCGTGGTGGTGTTCCCGGCCCGGGGAGAGGAGCCGGGAGACCGCACCGGAACGCCCCCGGCACCGTGCGGGAGCCGGGGGCGTCGGGGCGAACGGCGTCGGCGTGAACGGCGTCGGCGTGAACGGCGTCGGCGTGAACGGCGCCGAAGCGCCGGGGGCGCCGGGCCCGTTACGGGCAGTAGAACCGAAGGCCGGAGATCCGGTCGTTGTTGTAGTACGTGCTGGTGCCGGCGTTGTAGTCGCCCTTGGTGCCCCAGCTCCACGAGGACGCGAAGTCGATCTGGGAGGGGTGCAGCTCGCCGTAGGCGTCGTCCCAGAACTCGATCTGGCACTGGGAGTTGTTGATCCAGGACGAGACCTGGTCGTTGGCGAGGTCGCCGTTGAGGAAGTGGACCTTGGTGAGGCGGACGATCTCGTAGCTGCCGCCGGCCGGAGGGGGTACGACGATCGCCTTGGAGCCCAGGCCGCCGCCGTTCTGGTACAGGCAGAGCGCCCAGGCCGGGCAGCCGTCGTAGGGGGGATTGGCCGCGGAGGCCGGGGTCGCCGTGAGCAGCATGACCGCCCCGGCGACCGCGCCCGCGACGACGGTGGCAGCCGACTTGAACGATTTCAGGGCCACGGTGGAACTCGCTTTCCAGGACCGCCCGGGTGCTGGCCCCGGGCTGGTTGACAGTGCACATCGGCGGCGGACCCCGTGGTGGGGCCCGCCGCACGATCAGACTGCGGGAGTGGGAAGCGTGGGCGCATCAGTCATCTGACTGCATGACGTGTCTGTGCAGGTCGGTCCGGGTCGGTGTCGGGTCGGACCGGGCGGCAGGTCAGCCGACGGCGGGGATGTCGTGGGTGGCGCAGTGGATGCCGCCACCGCCGCCGGCGATGGTGTCGATCTGGAGCGGGACGATCTCGCGGCCGGGGAAGTACTCCCGGAAGACGTCGTGGGCGTGGTCGTCGGCCCGGGGGTCGCCGAACAGCGGCAGGTAGACGCCCTTGTTGCCGAGGTAGAAGTTCATGTAGGAGGAGACGAAGGCGTCGCCGCGCCCGGTGATCTTGTCGGGGTCGGGCTGCTGGAGTTCGACGACCTTGAGCCGGGCGCCGGTGGCGTCGGTGGCCCCGTCGAGGACGGAGCGGGCCTGGTCGGCGGAGCGGGACCAGACGTCCGGCGGGGTGCCAGGGAAGGACCGGTCGAGCAGGACGACACCGGGGGCGGCGAAGCGGACCAGGCAGTCCACGTGGGCGTCGGTGATGTCCTTGCCCTTGACCCCGGCCAGCCAGATGACCTTGGTGACGCCGAGCAGCTGCTTGAGCTCGGCCTCGACCTGGTCGCGGCTCAGCCCGGGGTTGCGGTTGTCGTTGACGATCGAGCTCTCGGTGATGAGGAGGGTGCCCCGGCCGTCGCTCTCGAAGGAGCCGCCCTCGGCGACCAGCCGGGTCTCCACGCGCTCGATCCCGTACTTGGCCAGGACGCCCCGGGCCACCTTGGCGTCGTTGCCGTGCTGCTGCTTGCGGCCCCAGCCGTTGAAGTTGAAGTCGACGCCCTTGACCTTGCCGCCCTCCTCGACGAACACCGGCACGGTGTCCCGCGCCCACAGGTCGTCGACCGGGACGGTGAGCAGTTCGACGTCGGAACCGCAGGCGTTGCGGGCCGAGGACTCCTGGCCGGGCCGGACCAGCAGGACCACCGGCTCGCGCTCGCCGACGGCCCGCGCCACCTCGGCGATGTCCTTGCGGACGGCGGCGAGGTGCTCGCCCCAGACGTCCTCGGAGGCGGGCCAGGACATCATGGTCCGCTCGTGCTTCTCCCACTCGGCGCCTAGCCGGCGGCCTGCTCCGGGGGTGCCCCCGGGAGCGCCTCCGGCCGGCCCGGAGGCGGTGGGGGAGGAGGGCTCGGCCGGGTCGATCAGGTCGTCCACGGCGGCGCAGCCGGACGCGCCGAGCGCGATCAGGCCGGCGCCGGC
>NZ_JAIY01000014.1:149931-150345 GCF_000710405.2 Kitasatospora sp. MBT66
GCGGCGCGCAGGTCCGGCGGTGGCTGGGTCAGCCGTTGCGGCGGTAGTGGTCCACGGACACTCTGACCGGCCCCTCGGTGCCTGCGGTGGAGAGCACCCGGACCACGGCGAGCGACCGGCCGTCGGCGGACCGGACGCAGAAGGCGCCCCGGGGGCCGACGGCGCCGAACGGCACCCGCCCGGTCGGCCGGCTGCTCAGCCCCTTGACGCACTCGGCCACCCCCAGGGCGGCGTCCCGGCCGATGTAGGAATCGGCGGTCTCCGGGACCAGGAACTCGTTCTCGCCCCGGCCGAGGTACCAGGACACGCTGTCGGCCGGGACCACGGTGCCGGTCGCGAGGTCGAACTCGTAGCCGGCGTCCGCCGAGGTCAGCTCGGTCGCGCGGTAGGCGACGGCGTAGTCGGCGCCCGGCG
>NZ_JAIY01000014.1:150906-151775 GCF_000710405.2 Kitasatospora sp. MBT66
GCCGCCTCGGCCGGTACCTGCGGCAGCTCGGCGTGCCGGGTGATCTGGCTGGTCAGCGGGTGCGGCAGCCAGTCGTCGCCGAACCGCAGGTGCCCGGCGACGGCCGGGTGCTCGCGGACGGTCGCGATCACCTCGGCGGTGGTCGGGCGGTCCTCCGGCCGCTTGGCGAGGCAGCCCAGCAGCAGTCCGCGCAGGCCCGCCGGGACCGGGTCGAGGTCGGGCTCCTCGTGCACGGCCCGGTAGAGCGTCGCCGGGTCCGGGCCGTCCCCGAACGGCGGGGTGCCGGTGGCGACGTGCACGGCCAGGGCGCCGAGCGCGTAGACGTCGGTGGCCGGGGTCGCGGGTCGGCCGGTGGCCTGCTCGGGTGCCATGTACGCGGGCGAGCCGATCCGCAGGCCGGTGCTGGTGAGCGCGCCCGCGTCGGCCGCCCTGGCGATGCCGAAGTCGATCACCCGCGGGCCGTCGGGGGCGATCAGGACGTTGCCCGGCTTGAGGTCGCGGTGCACCACCCCGGTGGCGTGGATCGCCTGGAGGGCCTCCGCGATGCCGGCGATCAGCAGCAGCACCGTCCGTTCCGGGAGCGGGCCGAAGCGCTGCACCACCTGCTGCAGGGACGGGCCCGGGACGTAGGTGGTGGCCAGCCACGGCGTGGCGGCGTCCACGCCCGCGTCGACCAACTGGGCCGTGAAGAGGCCGTGGATCCGCCGGGCGCTGGTCACCTCCTGGGCGAAGCGGGCCCGGAACTCCGGGTCCTCGGCGAGCTCGGGCCGGACCACCTTGAGGGCGACCGGCCGCCCGCCGGGGGTGTAGGAGAGGTAGACCCGGCCCATGCCGCCGGCGCCGAGCCGGGCGAACAGCCGGTAGCCGCC
>NZ_JAIY01000015.1:0-406 GCF_000710405.2 Kitasatospora sp. MBT66
GCACCAGGCCCCACCCCCACCCGCACCCGCACGCAAGGAACAGCGCCATGTCCGCCGCACAGCTCCAGACCCTCGTTGACCGCGTCCGCCGCCACGAACGCGACTGGGAAGCCACCTTCCGGGAGAGCATCCCGACGTACGACCCCGACCACCCCGACCAGCCCGCCGAAGACCGCTACATGGGCGACTACGACGAGATGGACGACTCCCGGGCGTACGACAGCCGGGACCTGCTGCTCGACCTCACCGCCGAACTCGAAGCGCTCATCCGCGAGATGGAGGGCGGCCGGTGATCAGCGCCCAGGACTTCGCCCTCCTCTCGCACTGGTCGTTCCTCGACCGCATCGGGGCCGATGTCGCCGACCCCGACGGCACCGAGACGGCCCGGCTCGCAGAGGCCGGATAC
>NZ_JAIY01000015.1:864-48196 GCF_000710405.2 Kitasatospora sp. MBT66
CAGGCCCCACCCCCGCCCCACCGCAGCAGGAGACACCAGTGCCCACCCCCGCCACCCTGACCACCACGCTCCACCTGCCCACCGAGGCGAAGGGCAAGAAGAAGCACCGCACCGTGACCGTCACCACCCCGGCCGACCAGCGCGGCGCACAGAACAAGCACACCAAGGCCGTACAGCTCGCCCTCAACCTGCCGACGGCTAGCGGCCCAGGCAACGCGGTGAAGATCGGGGCAGACCCGCGCCGCACCCCGCAGCCCAGCAAGACCCGCAGCAAGGGCAAGGGCTGGCAGCGCTGGACCGAGAAGGACGGCACCGTTCGCTACGGCGTCGCCAGCGAGGCCACCCCGTGGGAAGCCGGAGCCGGTTGGAGCGCGAACGGGGCCCGGGTGGTCGTCCCCGCAGACGGCGGCCCCCTGTTCGCCATCTTCCGCACCGGCAGCGGTAACAGCTCGGACTGGGCCCGCGAGGGCGACGGCGTCGTGATGCGCCCCGCGCTGCTCCAGGACTGCCTGCCCGGCCTGCTCGTCAGCGGCACCGTACTGGCGGCCTGACCCGCCTCGGTGCGGCCCGGACACCCGTCCGGACCGTGCCGAGGCCGGTCAGACACCAGGCCCCACCCCCAGGCACGACCGAAGGAACAGCGCCACCGTGACCTACCTCCGTGACGAACTCGCCCCGCTGCGCGCCGAACTGCTGGCGCTGGCCGAAGGGCTCGCCCAGGCCCTCGGTCCCGACGAGTGGACCGTCGAACCGCGCCGGATAGTCGACTGGCACCCGGCCACCGAACTCGTCCGCACCGAAGACGGGGCCCGCATCCTGATCCAGCAGGAACGGCTGCGCTCCGGCCGGTGGTGGGTGCACGGCGTCCTGCCCGACACCAGCACCTACTACTACCGCCACGACATCGAGTCCGGGGACATCACCGTCACCCGGGCCAAGACAGCGGCCCAGGTCGCCCAGGACGTCCAGCGGCGGCTGCTGCCCGTCCTGGACGCGGCGGTCGCCGAGATGAGCGCCCGGCAGCACCGGCACCTCACCGACGTGCACGAGGTCACCACCGTGGCCCGCCGGTTGAAGGCCGTGCCGCTGACCACCGGCCAGCCGCCCGGGGAGGCGAACCGCCGCAACGGCGAGGACACCACCCGAACCCTGCGGTGGAACCAGGGCCCCGGGACCTCCTGGACGTCGCCACACGCGGACGTCAAGGTCAGCCGCGCCAAGTTCAGCGGCATCGAGATCACGTGCTCGCACCTGACCCCCGACATGGCCGAGGCCGTGCTGCTGGCCCTGACCGCCTCGCTGCCGGCCGCCGCGCCCGCGCAGGCCGCGTAGGCACCAGGCCCCACCCCCCGCCAGCGGCCGGCCGCTGGCACCAGGCCCCACCCCCTCGGAGACACAAGTGCCCGCCCCCGCCACTCCCGCCACCCACTACACCCTCACCTACCCGCAGGCCCGCCCCGATCAGCCGCCGATGGCCGTCCGCTTCACCGTGTCCCCCGACCCCAAGGGCACCTGGACCGCCGAACGACAGCCGTACGGAGCGGGCGGCCGGATGCTCACCGGGGACCAGCCCCGCCAGTACTTCGGGTGCGAGGCCCAGACCCGCGCCGAAGCCGCCTACCGGGGTCTCCTCGTCCGCGAGTGCCTGCACCTCGCGCAGCTGCTCGGCATCGAGCTGGAACCCCGAGACGTCCGCTTCCGCGACGGCCACCCCACCCTCGACGGAATGGACGCCGGTCAGTGGCTCGAAGCCCTCGCCGCTGGCTGACCGAGCGCTGGCACCAGGCCCCACCCTCACCCACCACACAGGAGAGCAAGTCTTGACCGCCCGCCCCACTGCTGCCTCCCACGACGGCCGTCCCCCCGTCACCGGCCGTCGCCCCCGCGTCCTCGACCTCTTCTGCTGCGCCGGAGGCGCGGGCATGGGCTACTACCGCGCGGGCTTCGACGTGGTGGGCGTGGACATCGTGCCCCGGCCGAACTACCCCTTCAAGTTCATCGAAGGCGACGCGCTCGACGCGATGAGGGAGATGTGCCAGGACTTCGACCTGGTCCACGCCTCCCCGCCCTGCCAGGCCAGCTGCACCCTGACCAAGGGCACCAACAAGGGCCGACGCACCTACGTCGACCTGATCCCCGAGGTACGCGAGCTGTGCCGCTGGTACGGAGTGCCGTGGGTGATCGAGAACGTGCCCGGCTCCAGCATCAGGCGTGACCTGAGCCTGTGCGGGGAGAGCTTCGGCCTCGGGGTCATCCGCCACAGGTACTTCGAGATCGAATGGTGGGGCAACGAGCCCGCGCAGCTGCCGCACCCCAAGCACCGGGGGCCCGTCCGGGGCCTGCGCCACGGTGTCTGGCGGGAGGGCCCGTACATAGCGGCCTATGGCAAGGGCGGAGGCAAGGGGACCGTCACCGAGATGCAGGCCGCCATGGACATCGGTTGGACGGACGTCCACGAGGAGCTGACCGAGGCCATACCCCCGGCCTACACCGAGTACATCGGCAGCGCCTTCCTGGCCGACTGGGGCGCGGCCCTTCGGGGCGAGCCCGACACGATGCCCCTCCCCGAGATCATGCGCCCCTACCTCACCCACGACGACGCCGGCCGCCTGCGCTACATCCCCGCCGCCTGAACCGGGGCCCTGGCACCAGGCCCCACCCCGGCCGTGTCGAAGTGCCGGGTGCCGGAGCCCGAATCGGGTTGAACCCACCACCAGAGCCTATGCCTCTATGTTTTTTATAAATGTCAATAAAAAAGACATTACGACATAAACCCCTACGCCGAGTAACCAGTGCGCTCACCCCGAGCGACCACCTCTCGCCCCATCCCCAGGAGACGCCAGTGACCACCGCCCCCGACCGCCCCCTGTGGGTACCCTGCGGCGGAACCGCCCTGGAGTGGGGACTGCGCAACCCCTGCCCCGTCGCCATCAGCACCCACACCCACACCCGGGGCCGCTGGTGGACTGTCTGGTGCCTCACCTGCGGCGACCCCTACACCGGCTACCCCGCTGAGATCGGCGAGCGCCACCACCACGAGGACGACGCCCAGCACGCCGCCCGCCTCCACGCCGACGACCACGAAGGCGAGATCCGCCGCTTCCTCGCCTCCGCGCGGCACGCCGAGATCCGCGAGAAGTCCGGCTGGACCACCCGCCTCTTCACCCTCGTCGCAGCGGCCAGCGGGGAGGACCCCGACGCCGTGGTGTGGTGGGACGGCTCCGGGTACCGGTTCATCCCGGCCGGGGCCCGCTACGGGGCGAAGGGCCGCCGTATGCGGCGCAAGGTGGTCGAGTTGGCCATCGCCGCCGGGTTCCTCCAGGAGCGGGCGGACGGGGACCTCGTCGCCACCGCCGACGGCCGCGCCATGCTCGCCGTCTGGCGGCACCACCGCGCTGACCTCGCCGAGCCCTGGGCGGTCCGCCACGAACCCCAGGCCCTGCCCCCGCTCCCGGGAGGCCAGGAAGCCGCCCGCCGCCGCGAGGCCGCCCGCCAGCGCGCCGTGGAGCTGGAGCGCCAGGCCGCTCAGAGCCGCGCCGAGTTCCTGCGCCGCCGCGAGGAGGCCGAGCAGCGGAACCAGGCCGAGCTGGAGGCCGCCCGCCAGCGCCGGGCCGACGAGCAGGCCGAGCGCGAGCGCGCCGAGCGGGCCCGCACCGGGGCGGACATCGACCTGACGTGGTCCGCGGTGGATGCCGGCCGCTGGAGCGTCACCGGAACCGGCAACGACCGCTGCCTGGACGTCGTCCTCAACACCACCGACTTCGCCTCGGACATGTACGAGATCCGCGAGAACGGCCACTTCGTCTCCCGCCACCCCTACCGGCACCAGACCGAGGCCGCCGTCCGGCAGCTACTCGCGGACGGCGTCGAGATCGGGCAGCGGACACCAGGCCCCACCCCCGCGGCCTCCATCGAGGCGGGCCCCAGCGAGCCCGCCGTCCGTGGACACCAGGCCCCACCCCCACCACCTTTCGTAACCCCTGTCTACGGCCCAAGGTCTGTCGAACAGCGGGGCGAACCTGGCTTTCCGCCTACCCACCCGGCTACTTGCGCTCTCGCCGGACGCCGCGTGGCTGAGCTGGCAGTTCGTCAGAAACGGAAACGCCTGACAGGCAGGTCGTGTACGCGCCAGGATGAGCCCACCGGTTGTGCAACTACGCAGAACCAGAGCCACAGGGAGCATCGTGGAGCCTCTACAGTTCATCGGGATCATCTCCAACACGCCAGAGGTTGACTCGCCGACCATCTGGCGCGACCCGGAGAACGGTGACCTGCTCATCCAGTCCTACAAGGCCAGCGATGAGGACTTGAGCCGCTGCAAGGAGGTTGGTTCGGTTCCCGGGCACTCGGCTGACGTGCCCGACCACGAGACCGTGATCCGCCTCCCCGAAGAAATGATCAAGTTCATCGTGGACCTCGCCGCAAGGCTGGCCACTCAAGAGGACGAGAGGGAGTAGCGTGGCCAACCCGATCGCCACGGCCATGGCAGAGGCCAAGTTCTCTGCCGTGCACCTGGAGATGCGCGACAACTACACGCCGAACGACCCGCAGTTCCAGCGCTATCGGGAGGGTCTTCGCTACAACCCGGACGACCGGCCGGAGTGGTTCCAGTACTGGACCAACTTCGCTGGCGAGGCGATTGACCGGGGCGTGGTCATGCGTCGGGCTCGCATCGTCTCCGAGCCGGTCACGGAGTACATCCGCTACGAACACCACGTGACATTCCTGAACGTGGCTATCGGCGAGCAGGTTCGCTGGCTTCCGCGCCGGTTGGCGGCAGACATCGCCCTGCCTGGGACTGACCTGTGGATGTTCGATGACTCCAAGATCATGTTCACCTTCTTCTCGGGCGACGGGGATGTGGTGGACCGGGAGTGGACGACCGAGCCTGACGTCGTTCAGCTCGTAAAGAGCGCCTTCGAGACTGTGTGGCATAGGGCGACTCCGCACAAGGACTACGTGCTCAAGTAGCCGAACAAGATGCGTACCTCCCGCTCATCGAGCGTTCAGCAGGCCCGGAAGGCTCTAGCCGAACGGCTTAAGGAGATCCGGAAGGACTCCGGGCTCACCGGGCCTGCTCTCGCCCTCGCATGCGGTTGGAGCAAGTCGAAGTGCTCCCGCATCGAGAACGCGATCACCGCACCTTCCGAGCAGGACATCAGGGATTGGTGTCGAGCGTGCGGAGCAGACGACCGCGCCGCAGACCTGGTGGCTTCCCTTCGCTCAGTCGAGACCATGTTCACCGAATGGCGACGCATGGAGCGGAGCGGACTCAAACACGCCCAAGAGATGGTCCTGCCGTTGTACGAGCGGACTACGCGGTTCCGGGCGTACACACCTGGCATCCTGCACGGGCTCCTTCAGACTCGGGACTACACCCGCTCGGTACTCCAGGCCACCCAACGCCGTCGTGTTGCCGTGGACGACGTGGAAGAGGCCGTACAGGTGCGTATGGAGCGTCAGGAGATCCTGAGAGACCACGGGAAGACCTTCGCTTTCATTATCGAAGAGGCATGCCTGTACCACGGCCTCGGCGGCACGGAGGTAGCCGCCGGCCAACTCACCCACCTGATCACCGTCGCGTCCATGGCGAACGTGAGCCTGGGGATCGTTCCGAGGGGCTACTTGCGCCACTCGATGCACGTCGAAGCGTTTTCGCTCTACGACTCGTCACAGGCCAACATCGAACTCGTCTCCGGGTACCTCCAGATCACGCAGCCCTCCGAGGTGGCCATGTACGTCAGCCGGTTCGCGGAACTGGCCAGCGACGCCGTGTATGGCGCTGCCGCTCGTACTCTGATCACAGAGGCGATTGACTCTCTCGGGTGACGGCTGTGCAACTGCGTGCAACTTGCTGGAGAGCGTCTGGCTGAAACTCCTACGGTCTATCACGCACCCCCACCGCCCACGGCGAAGGAGGACAGACCGGTGGCGAGACGCACCCCCAAGCGTGAGTACCGCGAGACCGGAACCGGCCCGAGCAAGTACGAGTTGAGCCGGGCTCCCGCCGGTTGGAACCCGCTTGACGACTACCGGAAGGCCAACGCCGCCGGGCAGGCCCCCTCGGTGGGCACGAAGCTCCAGATCGACGCCGTTCGCGCCACCTGCTCCTGCTCGGACTGTCGAACCCGCCGCGCCGGCCTCTCGGCCTGACCAGCACCACCACATCGCACGCCCCGACCCGATGGAGAGGCGCAACTGTGAACAGTGTGATCCAGGGAGCCCCGGTCCGGCATCGCACGGACGGCTGGACGGGCACCGTCGCGGAGACCCCGAGCAAGCTGGCCAACCACGCCTGGGTAAGCCGGGATAGCTCCAGCGACACGTACCCGGAGATGGTCCTCCTGACCGACTTGGAGCCCGCGGAGTGAGCAACCCGCTGCTACCCGTCCGAGTGACCGCGCCGCTGCCAGTCCGAGCGGACACCCCGCCGCCGACGCCGGTCCGATTCGCGGGTGAGGGGATGGTCGTGGACCGCCCCGACGGATACCGGCAGGGAACCTGCTGGGCCTGCCGCCAGGAGACGCTGGTCTGCGCCGGCACCACGCTCCAGGCCCCCGGCGAGGACCAGGCCACCTGCCACGCGATCTGCGACGACTGCATTGCCCGTGCCCGCCGGCCCCACCGCCGCGCCGCGCTGCGCGCTGCACTCGACCAGCGCCCGGCGTAGGCCGCCGTGGACGACGGACAGGAGGAGTACCGCGAGGCCGCCGACCGGGAGGCCCGTGGGCTCCCGACGCCGCTGCCGGTCGCCATCGCCCAGACGGTAGCGATGGTCCTGCTGGCGGCGGTGGTGGCCGCGCTCATCGCCTCTGGCCGCTTCTGACCGTCACCCCGCGCCTTCGGGCGCCCCGAACTCCCGGCCCCATCGTGAAGCGTCTGACGGGGTCGGGGCACCAACGCACGACTGCCCGCACAAACCCAAGCGGGCAGAGCCAACCCGATTGGAGAGGCACATGAGCACCGCCACCATCAAGTCCGGTGACCCGGAGGTCAACGCCCTGACCCGCCGGCTGGACCACAGCGTCCCGGACGGCGACTTCGCCCCGGAGGTCACCGCCCTGACCCGCCGGCTGGACCACAGCGTCCCGGACGGCGACTTCGCCCCGGAGGTCACCGCCCTGACCCGCCGCCTGGACCACTCCGTCCCGGACGGCGACTTCGCCCCGCAGACGGGCGTCGAGTCCCTGACCCGCCGCCTGGAGCACTTCATCCCGGACGACGACTTCGCCCCGGTGGGCACCGAGGTCTGACAGCAGTCCCCAAATGACGCCGGTTAGTTGACGGCACCGGCGGGTCGGCGAGCGGTCCTCACCCTCGCCGACCCGCTGCCCCCCAGCCGCACGCCCCGATCAAGGAGAGTCCTCGTTGAGTACCGCCATCGCCACCCGTGTCCCCGCCGGCTCCTTCTTCGACCTCGACCGCAAGGACCCGGAACTGACCAGGCTCCGCGAGCAGGGCGCCGAGTCGGCCCTCCCGTTCGCCCTGATGGAGCGCCTGGTGAAGTCGGGCACCCCCTACGCGGAGCACGCCCGCACCATGCGCAGCGAGCCCGTGAGCCTGGCCGGGGCGACCTTCGACTGGTTCGACGCCGAGCTCCCCCGTGAGATCGCGGGCGAGATCAGTTTGACGAACTACGAGATCGCCGAGCACACCGAGGAGCGCCGCGCGGCGCTGACCCACGCCCTGGACCGCCTGTCGCTGGTCCACCCCGAGGGGTTCGCCTGCGTGCGCGAGTTCGTCCGGGGGCTGCTATGGGTGGGTCTCAAGCCCGGTGTCCGCGCCTCCTCGCTGACCAGCTCCAGCGACCCGGCGCTCCCGTACGTCATCGTGTTCTCCGACAAGGCGTCCCGCCACATCCCGCCGAACACCGTCAGCGAGCGGCCGTCCGCCCTCTTCCTGGCCGAGAACATCCTGCATGAGGGCACGCACCAGTCGATCAGCTTCCACGTCCTCCAGCACCAGGTCTTCGCCGACGGATACGCGTCCCAGACCTCCCCCAAGATCGAGATCAAGTGGCGGGCGGGACAGGGAGAGGACCGCAACCAGTTCTGGGAGCTCGATCGGGCCTTCCACGCCACCTGCGTGTACAACCAGCTGCTCCGGTTCCGCCAGGGCGAACTGCGCCGCGACGACCTCACGCCCGCTGAGCGCGCGAGCTTCCAGGCCGCGTACGACGAGGGCCTGCCGGCCGTGCGCTACCTGATGCGCGAACTCGAACTCCTCACCGAGCACTTCACCCCCCACGGCGTGGAGCTGGTGGCTGACCTGCGTCACCAGACCGACCAGCTCTGATGCCACGCTGACTGGAACCGAACGACGGAGGGTCACGTGCTGGACCACCTCATCGCCCACGACGACAACCTGCGGATGGTCCCCACCGACCGCAACGAGCTGACCGCCGCCATCGGTCGGCTTCACGAGGAACTGCGGGCCCTGCCCGAGGGGAGCGACCCCTCCCGTGCCCGCATCCTGACCCGATGGATCGGCATCGGCGAGATGTGCCTGGACCATCACGACGAGGCCCGCGCACACCTCCAGCAGGCGCTCGACCTGGCTGCGGCGATCGGTAACACCCGCGCCGTCGTCACCACCGGGATCAACCTCGCCGACGCCCACCGCTACGCCGGAGACGTGCAGACTGCGGACGCGCTCTACCGCAGCGCGCTGAGCACAGCACGCGGCCGGTACCCCGAACTCCTCGACTTCGCGCTCCAGCACACCGGCAAGCACCTCATGGAACGCGGCGACCTCGCCGACGCCCAGTCCCACCTGCTGGAAGCGCTGCGATTGCGGATCGCCAAGGGGAACACCGAACTGGTCGAATCCACGCAGGCCGCACTCGACCGGGTCGGCCTGCTGATCAGCCAGGCCGACGCAGCGGCGACCGACCCCGCCGCACCGAGCCGCCAGTGGACCGCCTGGCTCCAGTCACGCACCACCACCAAGACGCCGGACCGATGGGCCGAGGACTTCCCCGCCCTCCAGGACGCTGTGCGCCTGCTCAGCGCACAGCAGCGCGTGCACCCGCGCCACCTGCGCGACCAATCGATCCCCACCGAGCTGATCGGCGTCATGGCCAAGGAGGCCGAGCAGGCGATCACCGTGAACGGCTACCTCCACAACGGCAAGTGGAACGCGGCAGTCGGCGACGCCGCGAACCGCTTCGCCGAGCACATCGATCTCGCCACCATCGTGGCGCGCTCCACCGGCCTGGACGTCGAACAGCCGCACAACGCCGTCTACATCGCCTACCTGGAAGAAGGGCAGTTCCTCGACTTCCACGTGGACACGATCGGGTTCGGCGAAGCTAACCTGATCCTCTGCCTCAAACACGAGCACCCCACCGGCGAGTCCAAGGTCAGCACTACCGTCTTCATCACCGCTGACGGCTACCTCGAATGCGCCCTCGCCACCGGCGACTGCGTCGTCTTCGACGGCGCGCTCACACCCCACGGCCGTACACCCCTCAGCGCCGGAGAGAGCGTCACCCTCATCAGCTTCGGGTTCCGCGCGCGTGATCGAACTCTGCGGACCGTCACGAACCTCCTGCCGGCCCCGGCATAGTGCCGCTGTCCCCAGCCGACCACCCTTGATCCGCCTCATGCACAACCGGAGCACCACATGGAACGAGCCCTATTCATCGTCGTCCTGGCCACCTACATGGCGAGCGGCGTCCGCTTCTACCGCGAAGAAGTGGACGAGACGACCGACCTGACCAAGGTGATGGATGGCACTGGCGTTCCGGGCAAGCTCCGGTACGTCCGCGTCGGCGAGCACCGCAGTGTCGAAATCTGGCAGCGGGGACTCTCCTTCGACATCCGCGTGATCAGGGAACTCTGACCATCTCGCACCCCGCCGCCTTTGACCCCCAGCGGCGGGCCCGCCCCCGTCCTGCTGCTGCCCCCGCAGCCGCAGAGCGGGGGCACCTCCTTATCGGACGCACCACCGCGGACTGCGCCCAGCAGGAAGGAGAAGCAGATGCTTGAACAACCGGACTTCGGGCGAAGGCTGCGCCAGCTCCGGCGAGAACGGGGCATGACGGTCAGGCAGTTGGCCGGGGCCGGGTACTCCCAGGCCCACATGTCGCGGATCGAGACAGGGAATCGCAACCCCACCCCGAAGACGCTCGCCTGGGTGAGTCGCCAACTGAAGATCGACCCCGCCGAACTCGATTACCTCCCCGAAGACCCCGAATCCCCCCTCGACCTGATCGAGGTGGCTACCCAGCTGGGAGTGCCACCCCACTGGCGTCGCCCGTTCGTCGCCGCCGTGCTCGCACTCGCCCAAGGCTGCCAGGCCGAACACCACCAGGAGCAGCCATGTGGGCCAACACCGCGCAGGACCGCCAAGCCATGATCAGGACACTCGTGATCGCTGCCTTACCGGCCATCGCCCACCGCTACGCCTCCGGGGTCGGGGTGAGGGTCCTGGGCACCATGTACGGCTGTGACCCGAACTGGCTGCGCGACCTGATGCTCAAGTCCGGCTATCCCGTCCGGCCTCTGGAAGAGGCCACGGCCATGCGCCCCACCGCCCCCGCACCGTGGGAACCGATCCCGCTACCGAAGACACGGCTTCCCTGACGCGTGCGACGACATTGTCGTGGCCTCTTGCACCTCAGCTCGTTTCCGCAGGTCGGGAACAAGGTACAAGGTCGGTGCGTTCTTCCACGTGGTCGCCCAGACCAGTTCGTACGTTCCGGCCAGTTCGCGCAGCCAGCCGCCGTGGCGGGCGGAGAGCAGCACGGTGTAGCCGAGCAGGGTGTGGGCGTCGAACCCGGCCCCGGGGTGGGGACAGACCGGGTTGAGCACACCGTCGACGTCCAGGAACAGCAGTGGCTTCGGCATCGGGCGCCCCCAGGTCTCGTGCGTCGTCACCTGGTCGGACGAGCCGGGACCCCCGGCGGTTGCCCGCCGAAGGGCGCACACGGGGGCGTACCGGGGGCGCTCGGAGCGGGTCGCGATCCGGGCTCAGGGCGCCGCGGCGGGCGCCCCGGTCGGCTCCGGGAGGACGCCGGTGGGCGGCTCGGTGGGCGGCTCGGCGGGGCGGCGGGAGAGTCGGCGGACCTGCGGTTCCAGCAGGACGGCGGCGCTGAGCACCAGGGAGACCACCGCGCAGGTCCAGAGCGCGCCGGACAGGCCGAGCAGGTCGGCGGCCGGGCCGGCGAGGGCGGTGCCGAGCGGTGCCAGCGAGAGCGAGCCGAGCTCGTCGTAGGCGGCGACCCGGGAGAACGCCTCGGCCGGGATCTCCTGCTGCAGCGCGATCATCCAGTTGACGCCGAAGACGGTGACGCCGACGCCCGAGAGGAACATCGCCGCGCAGAGCACCGGCAGCGGGGCGGACGCCGCCAGGGCCAGCGCGGGCACACCGAAGAGGAACACGCCCCAGTTGCCGACCAGCAGGATCCGGCGCGGCTGCCAGCGGACCATCAGCAGGCCGGTGGCGACCAGGCCGACGCCGTAGGCCGCCATCGCCAGGCCCCAGTCGCGGGCGCCCCCGAGCCGCTCCTTCGCCACGGCGGGCCCGTACACCGCCTCGACCGCGCCGACGCAGGCGACCAGTACCGAGAACTGGAGCACGACGACCCAGAGCCAGCGGCGGGAGGAGAACTCGTGCCAGCCCTCGCGCAGGTCGCGGAGCATTCCGCCGCCCTCGGCCGGGGCGCTCGGCGGCTGCGGTTCGAGCAGGAAGCGCAGCGCGGCGGCGGCCAGGAAGCAGGCGGCGTCCAGGGCGAGCACCCATCCGGCGCCGACCGCCGCGGTCAGCGCGCCGCCGAGCGCGGCGCCGCCGATCTGCGCGCCGTTGAAGCCCATCCGGTAGACGGAGAAGGCCCGGGCGGCGTGCTCCGGAGTGACGCTCTCCAGGATCATGCCGCCGGAGGCGGGGGAGTAGAACGCGTAACCGGCGCCCGCGCCGGCCGAGAACAGCATCAGCTGCCAGAGCGTCGGCCCGCCGGTCAGCACCAGGAGGGCGAGGGCGCCCTGGGAGACGGCGCTGAACAGGTTGGCGCCGACCATGACGTGGTGGCGCGGCAGCCGGTCGGCGAGCGCGCCGCCGATCACCAGCAGCAGGACGGTGGGCAGCAGCCGGGCCGCGGTGACGTAGCCGACGTCGGCGGTCGAGCCACCGCCGTCGAGGATCGCGAAGGCGGTCGCGATCGGGGCACCTGCGTTGCCGAGCCCGCTGACCACGGTGGCCGCGGTCTGGATCCGGAAGTTGCGGCTCGCCCAGGCGAAGCGGCCGGTGGGTGGGGGCGGGGTTCGGCTCTGCACTCCGCGACTATGCCGGGGCGGGTGGTCCGTGTCCATCCGATAAACGGACCGACGCCGGGGCGCCGTCGGGGGCTCAGCCCAGGTGGCCCCAGAGGAAGGCCAGGGTGCGCTTCCAGGCGATCGCGGCCTGGAGCGGGTCGTAGGTGCCGAGCAGGTTCTGCTCGTTCATGAAGGCGTGCCCGGCCGGGTAGAAGTGGAACTCCGGGCGGACGTCGGTGGCCTCGCCGATCCTGATCGCGGCCTCGTCGACGGCGGCCATCGGGATGTACTCGTCCTCCTCCCCGTAGTGGCCGAGCACATGGGCGGTCAGGCCCCGGTACTCGAAGTCCGGGTCGGGCGGCAGACCGTAGAACGCCACCGCCGCGGCCACCCGGTCGCCCTCGGCGGCGGCCAGCAGCAGGGCGAAACCGCCGCCCATGCAGAAGCCGACCACCCCGACCGCGTCGCCGACCACGCCCTCCAGGCCGAGCAGCAGGTCGACCGCGCCGCCGAGGTCCCGCACCGCCTGCTCGACCGGCAGCTGGCTCTTGAGCCGGGCCCCCTCGGCGCTGTCGTGGGTGGTCGCGCCGCCGAAGAGGTCCGGCGCGAGCACGGTGAAGCCCTCGGCGGCGAACCGGTCCGCCACGTCGGCCAGGTACGGGGTCAGGCCCCACCACTCCTGGACCACCACCAGGCCGGGGCCGACGCCCTGGGGAGGACGGGCCAGATAGCCGTGGGCCTGGCGGCCGCCGCTGGGGAAGGTGACGTTCTGCCGGGAGCCGCCCTGCTCAGGCATGGCTTCCTCTCGGGGACGGGCCGCCGGGCGCGGCGGCTGGTCGGGGTGGGTGCCGGGTCCGGGCCGGGTGCCGGTGCCGGTGCCGGAGGGTGCTGGGTCCGGTGCCGGGACGGGCGGGTGGTCAGCCCATCTCCTCCAGGGCGCGGCCCTTGGTCTCCTTGATGCAGAAGGCCACGAACGGGATGGAGAGCAGCGCGAACACCGCGTAGATGACATAGGTCGCCGAGAGGTTCCAGTCGGCGAGGTCGGGGAAGCTGACGGTGATCGCCCAGTTGGCGATCCACTGGGCGGAGGCGGCGACCGAGAGCGCGAGCGCGCGGATCCGGTTGGGGAACATCTCGCCGAGCAGCACCCAGACCACCACGCCCCAGGAGAACGCGAAGCAGAAGACGAAGACGTGCGCGGCGACCAGCGCCACCGTCGCGTAGGTGTCGTCCAGGGTGGCGGAGTCGCCGGTGCCCTGCCGGTAGGAGAACGCCCAGGCGGCGGTGCCCAGTGCGAGGGCCATCCCGGCCGAGCCGGCCAGGGCGAGCGGCTTGCGGCCGATCCGGTCGACCAGGGCCATCGCGATCACCGTGCCGACCACGTTGACGATCGAGGTGGAGAGGCTGATCAGCAGCGAGTTCGACTCGTTGATGCCGACCGACTGCCAGAGGAAGGAGGAGTAGTAGAAGATCACGTTGATGCCGACGAACTGCTGGAACACCGAGGCGCCGATACCGACCCAGACGATCGGCAGCAGCCCGAACCGGCCGCCCAGCAGGTCCTTGAGCCGCGGCTTGTGGGTGGACGCCAGCACCCCGTGGATCTCGGCCACCCGGGCGTCGAGGTCGACACCCTCGCCCTCGACCTCCAGCAGCACCTTGCGGGCCTGCTCCTCCCGGTGGTCGGCGATCAGATAGCGCGGCGACTCCGGGATGGACATCGCCATCAGCCCGTAGACCAGGGCCGGGATCGTTTCCACGCCGAGCATCCACTGCCAGGCCTGGATGCCGCCGAGGTGGCCGGTGGACTCGCCGCCGGCGGCCTGGTTGAGCGCCCAGTTGGCGAGCTGGGAGACGGTGATGCCGAGCACGATCGCCATCTGCTGGAACGAGGCCAGCCGGCCCCGGTAGGCGGTCGGGGCGACCTCGGCGATGTACGTCGGCGCGATCACCGAGGCGATGCCGATCGCCACGCCGCCGACCACCCGCCAGGTGGCCAGCAGCTCCAGGTTCGGCGGGAACATCGAGCCGATGCCGCTGATCGCGAACAGTCCCGCGGCCAGCAGCATGGTGCGCACCCGGCCCAGGTGGTCGGCGAGCCGCCCGGCCACGACCGCCCCGGCCGCCGAGCCGAGCAGGGCGATCGCGACCACGAAGGCCGTCGTGCCGTTGCCGACCCCGAAGTGCTTCTGGATGCCCGTCACCGCGCCGTTGATCACGGCGCTGTCGTAGCCGAACAGGAAGCCGCCCATCGCGGCGGCGGCCGAGATGAAGACGACGTGCCCGAGGTGCGCCTCGCCGGATGCCGGATGGGTCTGGGTCCTGGACACGCACGCTCCCCGGGTCGACGGTCCCGTCCGCGCGGCCGAGCGGGCAGGGTTCGGCTCACATTCGACCAGTGCCCGGGCGGCGGCGCCTCGACGATTGCGCCGAACGGGTGACGTAGCGTCAGTTGATTGCGCGGTCCGGGGGAACGGGCCCGGGGCGGGTCCTTCCGACCGCGCCGGTGCGGCGGGCGTTGCGGCGCAGCAACTGGGTGCGGGCCCCGGCGTCCGCGCCCCGGTCCCGCTCGGCGAGCCGCTCGGCCAGCGCGTACTGCTCGGCGGCCGGCTTCTTGTCGTCGTACTTGAACTTGGCGCGGACCTCGCGGACGGTCAGGTGCAGCGCGGTGAGTCCGGGGAGCAGTCGGGCGAACTCCCCCTCGCCCGGGGTGACCCGGACGTCCGGGCGCTCCGGCTGGAAGTGGGCCAGCTGGCGGTTGAGGATCTCCGCCTTGCCGGTCGGGTCGGTGACCAGCGACGCGGTGGCGTGGAAGTGCACCGAGGCGTAGTAGCTGGTCGGCGTGCCGGGCTCGCCGCGCCAGTGGCCGGGGGCGAAGGCGTAGTCGTCGGTGACCGCGAGGGTGACCTCCGGGTCGGCCCGGACGGCTGAGAGCAGGGGGTTGGGGGCGGCGAGGTGGAGCAGGATCTCGCCGCGGTCGGCGTCCAGCAGGAAATGGGTGGGGGCGAGCACCGGGCCTTGGCCCGGCCCGCCGTTGGCGGCGAGCAGGCCGAAGTCGCGGCCCTCGGCGAGCCAGGCGCGCCATTCGGCCTCGTCGCCGCGGTCCCAGGAACGGATCAGCATCGGGGCCCCGGTCAGCCGGCGGAGCGGGCGGAGTCGTCGGCCCCGGCGCTCGGGTCGGGTTCAGGGTCGGGAGTGGTGTCGGGAGTGGTGTCCGGGTCGGGAGCGGGGCTCGGGGCGGTGAGCGCGCGCAGGTTCGCGGGGAGCGGCACGGTGGTGGAGGCGTCCGGCAGGGGCGTGCCGTAGCCGCTGGTGACCGGGACCAGGCCGGCCCAGTGGGGCAGGTCGAGGTCCTCGGCGTCGTCGGCGGCGAGGTCGTTCCGGCTCTTGGCGGAGACCTCGTCGAGGTCGAGCCGGATCACCGCGGTGGCGGCGAGCTCCTTGGCGTTGGCCGGGCGGACCTCGGCGGAGCGGCCGGGCACCACCTGGTCGACCAGGGCGTCCAGCGCGACGGTCAGCTCCTCGGGGTCGGTGACCTGGTACGCGGTGCCGTGCGCCACCACCGAGCGGAAGTTGACCGAGTGGTTGAAGGCCGATTTGGTCAGCACCAGCGCGTCGACCAGGGTGACGGTGAGGCAGACGGGCAGGCCCTGCTCGCCCCGGGCGCCGCGCAGCGGCCGGCTGCCCGTGGAACCGTGCACGTAGACGCGGTCGCCGACCCGGGCGTGGATGGTGGGCAGCACGACCGGCGCGCCGTCGACGACGAAGCCGAGGTGGCAGAGGTAGGTGGCGTCCAGGACCGCGTGGATGGCCTCGCGCTCCCAGGTGGCCCGGTCCTTGTAGCGGGTGGGGGTGGTGCGCGGGGTACGGGCGTAGGACGTGTCGTTGTCCGGTACGGTCGACATGACAACCTCTATGTACTAGTGCATACTCTGTTTTGTGCTAGGAGACTATCGGATCACCGGTCGGCGTGCCAGCGAGATTGCGGCCGAGATCGAGCGGGGGGTCAGCGCCGGGCAGCTCGCCCCCGGGACGCCGCTGCCGCCGCTGCGCGACCTCGCGACCGAACTCGGCGTCAACCCCAACACCGTGGCCGCCGCCTACCGGCTGCTCCGCGACCGGGGGGTGATCGAGACCGCCGGCCGCAAGGGCAGCCGGATCCGCCCGCGCCCCGCCCACACCCCGCGCGACGAGATCCGGCTGCCCGTCCCGGCGCACGCCCGCGACCTCGCCGACGGCAACCCCGACCCGGCGCTGCTGCCCGACCTCACCCCGGCCCTCGCGGCCGCCGCCGAGGCCGCCCGCCGCACACCGGTCCGCTACGGCGACCCGACCGTGGACCCCGGACTGCTCGCCCTGGCCGGCGCGGCCTTCGCCGCGGACGGCCTGCCCGCCGGCCCGATCGCCGTCGCCTCCGGCTCGCTGGACACCATCGAGCGGATCCTGGCCACCCGGCTGCGCCCCGGCGACGCCGTCGCCGTCGAGGACCCGGGCTGGGGCAGCCTGCTGGACCTGCTGCCGGCGCTCGGCCTGCGCGCGGCGCCCGTCCGGCTCGACGACGAGGGTCCGCTGCCCGGTTCGCTCGCCGAGGCGCTGGACGGCGGCGCCCGGGCGGTGGTGGTCACCAGCCGGGCGCAGAACCCGACCGGCGCCGCGATCACCGCCGGGCGGGCCGAGGAGCTGCGCGCCGTCCTGTCCGCCCGTCCGGACGTGCTGCTGATCGAGGACGACCACGGCCACGGCATCGTCGACCAGCCCTACCACCCGCTGGCCGGTGCGGGCTCGCGGCACTGGGCGGTGGTGCGCTCGGCGGCCAAGGCCTACGGGCCGGACCTGCGGCTCTCGGTCGCGGTGGGCGACGAGGACACCGTCGGACGGGTGCTCGGGCGCCAGCGGCTGGGCGCCGGATGGGTCAGCCATCTGCTCCAGCAGACGGTGGCCGAACTGTGGCGCACCGACGCCGCGCCGGTGGGGCGGGTGGCCGGTGCCTACCGCGCGCGCCGGGGGGCGCTGATCGGCGAACTGGTCGCGCGGGGCGTCGCGGCGCACGGGGCGAGCGGGCTGAACGTCTGGGTGCCGGTGCCGGACGAGGCCGTCGCACTGGCCGCCCTGGTGCAGCGCGGCTGGGTGGTGGCGCCGGGCGCGCGCTACCGGCTCCAGTCGCCGCCCGGGCTGCGGGTCACGGTCGCGCAGCTGGACCCGGCCGATGCCGGGCGGCTGGCGGAGGACCTGGCGTCCGTGCTGAGCGGATGGCACGGGATCACCGGGGCGGGGGCGGACGGGGCGCCGTCGCGGCTGGTCTGATTCGGTCCGGCGCCCACCCGGGGGGAATGGTGGGCCTTCGATTCCAGGTCAATGGCGATGCCAATTTCGATTCGATCCGGATCGAATCGAAATTGGCATCGCCATTGGCCGACTAAAACGATCCGAGCCGATCAGTACTGATTGGTAACAGGGCGAGAAATTCACTGCAGATACCTAGCGGTAACAAGCGCGGGCATGTCAGATTCAACGCGCCACCGGCCGGCGGCCTACCCTCACCCCGTGTCTCCCCGCCCCCACCTGCGGGCGAGACCGATCGTTGGAGTTCCGTCGTGCCCGAAAACCGTTCGAGCATTTCCCGCACCACCGCCCGGTGGCGCGGACGGCTGCTCGCCGCCGCGCTCGCCCTGCCGCTCGCCGCCACCGGACTGGTGGCGGGAACCGCCGCCCCGGCCCGGGCCGCCGCCCCGAGCGGCCCGACCGCCAGCGTCAGCCTCGGCGACAGCTACATCTCCGGCGAGGCCGGCCGCTGGAAGGGCAACTCCGTCACCAGCGGCGGCAACCGGGCCGGCACCGACCGGGCCTGGACCGGCAGCGGCTACGACCCGAGCCGGATCTACGGCGCCACCTACGCGAGCGGGTGCGACCGCTCGGACGTGGCCGAGGTGCGCAGCGCGCCGACCGTGGCCCAGACCCAGATCAACCTGGCCTGCTCGGGCGCCGTCGCCGCCAACGTCTTCCGCGCCGCCAACGGCGGGCAGTCGTTCAAGGGCGAGGCCCCGCAGGCCGACCAGCTCGCCACCGTGGCCCGGCAGAACAACGTCAAGCTGGTCACCCTGTCGATCGGCGGCAACGACCTCGGCTTCGGCGACGTGATCTCGACCTGCGTGCAGGACTACCTCGTCTGGTACTCCTACTGCAACGATGATCAACAGAGTGCGGTCGACGGCCGGATGCCGGACGCGATGGCGGGCGTCGGCAAGGCGCTCGACGAGATCCGCGCCGTGATGGCGGGCGCCGGGTACGCGGCCGGGGACTACCGGATCGTGCTGCAGTCCTACCCCTCGCCGATCCCGCGCGCCGCCGAGATCCGCTACCCCGAGAGCGGCTGGAGCCGCTCCGACACCGGCGGCTGTCCGCTCTGGAACGGCGACGCGGACTGGGCGCGCGACTCGCTGGTGCCGCAGATCTCCCGGGCGCTCGCCGGGGTCGCCAAGGCCAAGGGCGTGCAGTTCCTGGACCTGAGCGACATGCTCCAGGGCCGTGAGGTCTGCTCCAAGGCGACCCGTCAGGCCGGCTCGACCAGCGCGCCGTCCGCGACCACCAGCGAGTGGGCGCGGTTCCTGGACGGGGGGCTCAACGCCTCGCAGGGCACCCTGCAGGAGTCGCTGCACCCCAACTACTACGCGCAGCAGGCGCTCGGGCGCTGCCTGACCCTGCTGTGCGGGCGGACCAGCGGCGACTGGGGGTGCCGCAACACCGCCGGGCAGGACGCCAACGGGATGTACCTGACGGCGAAGTAGCCGTCGGCGAGGCAGCCGGCGGCGAGGCAGCCGCCGGGAACGCGACGTCGCCCTGTCCTCCGCCGCACCGGCGGAGGACAGGGCGACGTCCCGTTCCTGCGGCTCGGGTCAGCCCTTGGCGAGCAGCGCCTGGGTGTGTTCCTTGACCTGGTCCCGCGTCAGATAGGCGTCCGTGTACTCGAAGTCGCGGAGCCGGGCGGGCTGGCGGGCGAGGAACCCGGTGCGCACGAAGTCGTCGCCGGCGGTCGCGTTGAGCAGCCAGTTCGCGCCGACCCGGAACTTGGCGGCGTTGGTGCGCATCGCCATCAGGTGGTAGCCGCGGGCCACCAGTTGCGCCGGCACACCGCGCAGCTCCACCCCGAGCGGCTTGGAGACGGCGTCCTTGCCACCGAGGTCCACCACCAGGCCCAGGTCCTTGTGGTAGTAGGGCTCCAGCGGCTGGTTGCGGAGCGCGGCGATCACATTGTTGGCCACCGCCCGGCCCTGGCGGGCCGAGTGCTGGGCGGTCGGCGGGCACATCGCGCCGTCGCCCTTGGCGAGGTCGGGGACGGCGGCGGCGTCGCCGAGCGCGAACACGCCCTCGAACGGGGCCACCCGCATCTCCGCCGTCACCGCGATCCGCCCGCGCACCGTCTCCGCGTCCAGGGTGGCGATCAGCGGGCTCGCGGCGACGCCGGCCGTCCAGATCAGGGTCCGGCAGGGGAGCACCCGGCCGTCGGTGAACTTCACCGACTCGGCGCCGACCTCGGCCACCGACACGCCGAGCGAGACCTCGATGCCGCGCTCGCGCAGCACCTCCAGGGCGGCGGTGCCGAGGGCGTCGCCGAGCTCGGGCATCAGCTTGGGGGCGATGTCGATGAGGTGCCACTTGATCTGCCGGGCGTCCAGCCTCGGGTAGCGGTGGGCGGCGGCCGTGGTGAGGCGCTGGAGGCAGGCGGCGGTCTCGGTGCCGGCGTAGCCGCCGCCGACCACCACGAACTGGAGCCGGGACTCGCGCTCCCGCTGGTCCGGGGTGGCGGAGGCGAGGTCCAGCTGGGCGATCACATGGTCCCGGACGTACGCCGCCTCGGCGAGGGTCTTCATGCCGCGCGCGTAGTCGGTCAGACCGGGGATGTCGAAGGTGCGGGTGACGCTGCCGGGGGCCAGCACCAGGTAGTCGTACTTCTGCGCCACCACCTCGTCGGTGATCTTGCGCACCACGCAGACCTTGGCGGCCGGGTCCACCCCGATCGCGCCGCCGGGGACGATGTGGGTGCGGCGCAGCGAGCGCCGCAGCGAGACGGCCACCGACTGCGGTGTGAGCACACCCGCCGCCACGTGCGGCAGCAGCGGCAGGTAGAGCTGGTAGCTGAACGGGGTGACCAGGGAGATCTCCGCCTCCGCCGGGGAGAGCTTGCGCTCCAGCCGGCGCGCGCACTCCAGTCCGGCGAAGCCGCCGCCCACGATCAGGATCCGGGCTCGTTCCATCGTGCGTCCCTCACAGTGCAGGTCGTTCCGCCGCGGGTCGAGGCGCCGAGGGCCGTTCCGCCACGTCGAGGCCCTCGGTGGGCGCGGAGGCGGCGGTACGGGTACGGCGGTGCGAGTGCGGTGGTGCGGGTCATGGCCGATGCGGGTCGTGGCCGGTTGCGGTTTCGGCCGGCTGCGGCTGCGGCCCGTCGGGGTCGTGGCCGGTCGGGGTCGTGGCCGATTGCCGGTCGGGGCCGTAGCGTTCCCCGGCTACTGTCCGCCACGTTCGCACGGCGCGGCGGGGGCTGCCACCGGGACGACCCGGGCGGGCGAGCGGGTCGAGCGACACCCGCCCCGTGCATATGCCCGATAGGCTGTCCGCCGTGCTCCCCGAGGTGACGGCGGTCCGTTATGTGACGCCACTGCGAGAAGGCGGCTCGATGCCGGGCCTGGTCGAGGCCGACGACCGGCGGCTGTACGCGCTGAAATGGGTCGGCGCGGCGCAGGGCCGAAAGGCGCTGGTGGCGGAGGTGCTGGCCGGGGAACTCGGCCGGCGGCTCGGGCTGCCGGTGCCCGAGCTGGTGACCGTCGACCTGGACCCGGTACTGGCCCGCAGCGAGCCGGACCCGCAGATCCAGGACCAGATGCGCGCCAGCGGCGGACTCAACCTGGGCATGGCCTTCGTCAGCGGCGCGCTCAACTTCGACCCGCTCTGCTTCGAGGTGGACGCCGGGCTGGCCGGGCAGGTGCTCTGGTTCGACGCCCTCATCGGCAACGTCGACCGCTCCTGGCGCAACCCCAATCTGCTGGTCGCCACCGGTGGACTGCGGCTCATCGACCACGGCGCGAGCCTGATCTTCCACCACAACTGGGCCGGCGCGGCCGCCTGGATCCGGCGGCCGTACGACGCCTCCGACCACGCGCTGCTGCGCGCCGAGCCGGACCTGCTCGCCGCCGACAAGGCGCTCGCGCCGCTGGCCGAGGCGGCGATCGAGGAGGCGGTGGCGCGGATCCCGGACGTCTGGCTGGTGGACGAGCCCGGATTCGACTCGCCCGAGGCGGTGCGCGCGGCGTACCGCACCCAGTTGACCGAGCGACTGGCCGGTCCGCGCGACTGGCTGCCGGAGGTGTCCGCATGACCGAGCCGATCCGGTCGGCGCTGCCGGCCGTCGCCGAGCTGCACGACTACGAGTACGCGGTGATCCGGGCGGTGCCCCGGGTGGAGCGCGGTGAGTGCGTCAATGTGGGTGTGCTGCTCTACTGCCGGCAGAGCGCCCACCTGGCCGCCCGGACCCACCTGGACCAGGCGCGGCTGCTGGCGCTGGACCCGGTGGCCGACGTGTCCGGGGTGCGGCGGGCGCTGCAGGGGATCGAGGCGGTCTGCGAGGGCGGACCGCAGGCCGGTCCGGCGGCGTCGGACAACCCGGGGCAGCGGTTCCGCTGGCTGACCGCGCCGCGCAGCGCGGTGGTGCAGCCGGGCCCGGTGCACACCGGGCTGACCGCGGACCCGGAGACCGAGCTGCGCCGCCTGTTCGACCAACTGGTGCTCTGAGGGCCCGGACGGTCGGGCCCTCGGTACGGTGCGGCGGTTGACTGCCGGATCTTTGCCGTGATCAAAGCTTGAGATACTGAAGCACTCGGTCGTAGGCTGACCTCATGGGTTCCACAGTGACCACGACCGTACCGACCAACGCCGAGCTGATGGAGGCGCTGGCCGCCGTCGGTGCCGCGTACTTCCAGGACTTCGCGGCCGCCGCCGCCAGGCACGGTCTCTCCTCCTCGCAGGCCAAGGCGCTCGGCGCCGTCCAGGAGCCGGTGCCGATGCGCGCGCTGGCCGGGCGGCTCGGCTGCGACGCCTCCAACGTGACCGGGATCGTCGACCGGCTCGAGGCCCTGGGCCTGGCCCGCCGGGAGGCCTCGGCGGGGGACCGGCGGGTCAAGATCGTGGTCATCAGCGAGCAGGGCCGGGAGATCCTGTCGCTGGTCCGCGGCGAGATGAGCCGCACCCACCAGTCCTTCGAGACCCTCAGCGACGAGCAGCGGAGCGCGCTGCACTCGATCTGCCTCCAGGTGCTCCCGGTGCTCAGCGGACGGCAGTAGGTCTCGGTGCTGTGTCCGGGCGCGGCGTCTTCGGGCGCGGTGTGTCCGGGCACGGTGGTACCCGGGCACGGTGTGTCCGGGTGCGGGGCCGCTGCGTCCGGGTGCCGGGCCGCTCCCGGGCGGCTCTCAGGGCCGCTCTCCAGGCCGCTTCCGCTGCCTGCGGATCGCGCTGGGCCGGTCCGGCGCGGGTCGGGCTGACCTCGGCTGTTAGGCTTGCGAAGCGTGAGCGCGAAGCCCCAGATCCCCAATGTCCTGGCCTCCCGGTACGCCTCGGCGACCCTGGCCCAGCTGTGGTCCCCCGAGCACAAGGTGGTCCTCGAGCGCCACCTGTGGCTCGCCGTCCTGAAGGCCCAGCAGGACCTCGGCGTCGAGGTGCCCGCCACCGCCGTCGCCGACTACGAGCGGGTGATCGACCAGGTCGACCTCGGCTCCATCGCCGCCCGTGAGCGGGTCACCCGACACGATGTGAAGGCCCGGATCGAGGAGTTCAGCGACCTCGCCGGCCACGAGCAGATCCACAAGGGCATGACCTCCCGGGATCTGACCGAGAACGTCGAGCAGCTGCAGATCCGGCAGTCCCTGGAGCACGTGCGGGACCGCACGGTCGCCGTGCTGGTCCGCCTGGGCCGGCTCTCCGCCGAGCACGCCGAGCTGGTCATGGCCGGCCGCTCGCACAACGTGGCCGCGCAGGCCACCACTCTCGGCAAGCGCTTCGCGTCGATCGCGGACGAGCTGCTGGTCGCCTTCCGCCGGCTGGAGGAGCTGATCGCCCGCTACCCGCTGCGCGGGATCAAGGGCCCGGTCGGCACCGCCCAGGACATGCTGGACCTGCTCGGTGGCGACACCGAGAAGCTCGCCGAGCTGGAGCGCCGGGTCGCCGGCCACCTCGGCTTCGACAACGTGCTGATCAGCGTCGGCCAGGTCTACCCGCGCTCGCTGGACTTCGAGGTGCTGACCGCCCTGGTGCAGCTGGCCGCCGCGCCGTCCAGCCTCGCCAAGACCATCCGCCTGATGGCCGGCCACGAGCTCGTGACCGAGGGCTTCAAGGAGGGCCAGGTCGGCTCCTCCGCGATGCCGCACAAGATGAACACCCGCTCCTGCGAGCGCGTCAACGGCCTCGCGGTGATCCTGCGCGGCTACGCGTCGATGACCGGCGAGCTGGCCGGCGACCAGTGGA
Source organism: Kitasatospora sp. MBT66 (assembly GCF_000710405.2). Taxonomy (NCBI): domain Bacteria; kingdom Bacillati; phylum Actinomycetota; class Actinomycetes; order Kitasatosporales; family Streptomycetaceae; genus Kitasatospora; species Kitasatospora sp. MBT66. The sequence goes on from NZ_JAIY01000015.1 coordinate 24,627, forward strand.
ACGAGGGCGACGTCTCCTGCTCGGTGGTCCGCCGGGTCGCGCTGCCGGACGCCTTCTTCGCCTTCGACGGCCTGCTGGAGACCTTCCTGACCGTCCTCGACGAGTTCGGCGCCTTCCCGGCCGTGGTCGAGGCCGAGCTGGACCGCTACCTGCCGTTCCTGGCCACCACCAAGGTGCTGATGGGCGCGGTGCGCGCGGGCGTCGGCCGGGAGACCGGGCACGAGGTCATCAAGGAGCACGCCGTCGCCTCCGCGCTCGCGATGCGGGCCGGGGCCCGGGAGAACGAGCTGCTGGACCGGCTGGCGAACGACGACCGGATCCCGCTGGACCGGGCCGGGCTGGACGCGCTGCTGGCCGACCGGCTGTCCTTCACCGGTGCGGCCGGTGCCCAGGTCGCCGAGGTCGTCCGCCAGGTCGAGGCCGTCGCGGCCGCGTACCCGGAGGCCGCCAAGTACGCGCCGGGCGACATCCTCTGACGGTTGTCCGACCCCGGATGCCGGGCCCCGTCACCGTCGAGGTGGCGGGGCCCTCGGCGTGTCCGGGAGGCCCGGCGGTCCCGGGGTCTTCTGGTGTGGGGAGGCTCAGCCCTGCTCCGGAGCCGGACGGCCCGGGTCAAGGGGCGGGGCGGGATGGCCCGGGTCGAGGGGCGGCGCGTTGGTGCCGCAGGCGTAGCGGCAGTCCGGCTCGGCCACCGGGCGGTGGTCCTCGGGGGCCAGGACGTTGCCGTGGACGGTGGTCAGGGCCGTGAGCCCGCCCGCCACGAGCAGTCCGGCACAGATCAGCATCGCGGTGTGGAAGGCGGAGTCGACCGCCGACGGCACCCGGTAGGCGTCGCCGCTCAGACCCGCCAGCGCGGGCAGCGCGGCAACGGCCAGCAGTCCGGCCGCCCGGGCCGCGGCGTTGTTGACCCCGCTCGCGATGCCCGCGTGCCGCACCTCGACCGCCGCCAGCACGGTCGCGGTCAGCGGTGCGACCAGCAGCACCATTCCGCTCCCCATCACCGCGACGGCCGGCAGCACGTCCGTCCAGTAGGAGGCGTCGGGCCCGATCCGCAGCATCAGCAGCACGCCCACCGCGCACAGCAGCGGGCCGACGGTGAGCGGCAGCCGCGGGCCGATCCGTTTGCCCAGCCGGCCCGCCCGGGCGGAGAGCGCCAGCATGATCACGGTGATCGGCACCAGCGCGAGTCCGGAGACCAGCGGCGAGAAGCCGGAGACGATCTGCAGCTGGACGACCAGGAGGAAGAAGACCCCGCTGAACGCCGCGTACACGGCGAGCGTGACCAGGTTGACGGCGGTGAACAGCCGTGAGGAGAACAGGCCCAGCGGCAGCATCGGCTCCGCGGTGCGGCGCTCGACCACGATGAAGGCGGCGCCGAGCAGGAGGCCGGCCGCGCCGGTGACCCAGACCGTGGCGGAGAGGCCGCCCCCGGCGGCGGTCAGCGCATAGGTGATCGAGCCGAGCGCGAGAGCGGCCAGCACCGCGCCGAGCACGTCGAACCGCCCGGTCGAGCTCTCGTCGCGGCTCTCCGGGACGTGCCGGGCGGCCACCGCGATCACCATCGCGGCCAGCGGCAGGTTCAGCAGGAAGATCCAGCGCCAGCCCGGGCCGTCCACCAGCCAGCCGCCGAGGAACGGGCCGACCGCCGCCGAGACCCCGCCGAGGCCGGACCAGAGGCCGACCGCCGCCGAGCGGTCGTCCGGATGGAACACCGCCTGGAGCATCGCCAGCGAGCCCGGGGTGAGCAGCGCCCCGCCGATGCCCTGCACGGCGCGGGCCGCGATCAGCACCTCGATGGTCGGCGCGGCGGCGCAGGCGGCCGAGGCGGCGGCGAACCAGACCACGCCCAGCAGGAAGATCCGGCGCCGCCCGTACCGGTCGCCGAGCGCGCCGCCGAGCAGGATCAGGCCCGCCAGGGTGAGCAGATAGGCGTTCAGCGTCCATTGCAGGGCGTCGAGCTGGGCACCGAGATCGGTGCCGATCCGGGGCAGTGCGACGTTCACGACGGTTCCGTCGAGCATCGCCATGCTGGAGCCGAGCACCGTCGCCAGAAGTACCCAGCGTCCCTGCGCGGTGCCCAACCGCAGGGTGCCTGCATCGGTGGTGGTCACGGCCCATGGTGGGGCCCACGGGGCCGACGTGACAAGGGTCACCGGGGGTGTGTCGGGGATGTCCGTTCCGTGAGTGATCGTGTGCGCACTGATGACGACATCGGCGGAGGGTTGCGGATCACGTGCGCGCAGTGAATGGATTGTGTGCGTACTGTGCATGCCTTTCATGCGGAGCGTCACGGTGTTCCGGACTTTGGTCCCGGGCTCCGGAGATCGACATTGCTTCACCCGAACGGATGGGTTTTAGTTCAGCGACCGCCCGGCGTCAGCCCGGGTGGCCACCGGGTGGAACGCCTAGTCCTGCCGCTGCCCGGTGGTTCGCAACGAACTCTGTACGGCAGGAGCGGGGGACCCACAGGTAAGTCGCCGGACCCGAATTGACGGTCCGGCTTGGGGTGAAGCCGCATTTCTCTGCGGCCGGGCAACTCCAGCCCGAACCCGACAGCTCACCTCGCAGGCGTCGGAGAGGACAGCTTCCATGCCCGCACAGGCTCGTCGTATCGCCATGCCCCGCGCCGTCCGCATCGGCATCGCCACCGCCGTCACCGGCGCCGCCTTCGCCCTCCCGCTGGTGACCACCGTCACCGCCCAGGCGCACGAGGCCCCGGCCGCCGGCCACTCGCAGCAGACCAGCACCTGGACCGGCGCCGCCAGCGTCGACGCCGCGCCGGCCGCTGCCGAGAACGCCCCGGCCGCCCCGGCTGCCGCCGCCGCTCCCGCCGCCGAGGCCGCTCCGGCCGCCCCGGTCGACTACAAGGTCGTCGGCGGGGACACCCTGTCGAAGATCGCCGACGCGAAGAACGTCGAGGGTGGCTGGAAGGCGCTGTTCGAGCACAACCGCTCGGTCATCGGCGCCAACCCGAACCTCATCTTCCCGGGTCAGCACCTCGCGCTCGGCGCCAAGGCCGCCGAGGCCGCGAAGCCCGCCGCCCCGGCCGAGGCCGCCAAGCCGGCCGCCCCCGCCGCCAAGGCGCAGACCTCGCAGGACTCGGTGAAGCCGGCCGCTCCGGCCGCGAAGCCGGCGGCCCCGGCTGCCAAGCCCGCCGCCAAGCCTGCCCCCCAGCCCGCCGTTCAGGCCGTCGTCGCCCCGGTCGCGAAGCCGGCCACCGCGGCTCCGGTCGCCGCCACCTCCGGCTTCTTCGCCCCGCTGGCCAACCCGAAGCTCGGCACCGCCTACGGCGTGGCCGGCTCGATGTGGGCCTCCGGCCACCACACCGGCGCCGACTTCGTCGCTGCCACCGGCACCCCGCTGCGCGCGGTCGCGGCCGGCACCGTGGTGAAGGCCGGCAACGGCGGCGCCTACGGCAACGAGGTCGAGATCAAGCTCGCCGACGGCAAGTACGCCGAGTACGCGCACCTGTCCTCGATCGGTGTGTCCATCGGTCAGACCGTCACCGCCGGCCAGCAGATCGGCCTCTCCGGTGCGACCGGCAATGTGACCGGCCCGCACCTGCACTTCGAGATCCGCACCGGCTCGGAGTACGGCTCGGACATCGATCCGATCGCCTACCTGCGGGCGCACGACGTCGCGATCTGACCTCGGTCGGATCATCTGCCTCCGCCGGATGCGGGGCGAAACGACCTCCCGGAATGGTCATGTCGGGTGACCGCTGGACCGGGTGGACGCCGCATCCGAGTGGATCGACGGGCGCGGGACACGCCCGTCCTGCCGGCCGGCCCGGCTCACGAGACTTCTCGTGGGCCGGGCCGGCCGTCGTCGTGCCCGGGGTCCGCTGCGGCGGAGTTGATCAGGCTTCAGAGTTGGTTCGGGGTAGCCCGGTTCTGCTTCCGGTGGGTTCAGGAACTGTGGGCGGCCGGCTCCTGCTCGGCGGCGGACAGCAGTTGGTGCACCCGGTGGCCGAACTCGTCGGCGTCGCGGGCCGGTTCGAGGAAGACCAGGCGGACGTCGCGGTGGCCGTGCGGGTGGTCCAGGCGGAGCACCAGGCCGTACCGGTCGAGCGCGAGCGGGCGGACGTCGGGGCGGTCGGTGAGCAGCGCCGGGTCGAGCAGCCGGGTGAGCACGGCGAGCGCGTCGGGGTGGTCGTCGGCGAGGTGGGTGAGAAGTCCGGCCTCGTAGCGGGCCAGCGGGTCGGGGGCGGCCGCCGCGAGGTCGGCGCCGGTGATCGCGGTGGTGCCGTACGGGGTCGAGAGCACGGCGTGCGCGACGTCCAGGCGCAGGTGCACGCTGAGGCCGTCGTCGGCGAGGTGGGCGAGGTGGAGCCGGCCGGCCAGGGTGAGACGCCCGCGGACCCGGTCGCGGACGGCCACCGGGGCGATGTCGGTGAGGTCGAGCACGACGGCGAGGCCGTCCTGCTCGCGGGCGGCGGCGGAGGTCACCGGGGAGTCGAGCGGCGCGCGCAGCCGGAGCCGGGAGCCGTGCACCGAGACGGGGGTGGAGAGTTCGTGCTGCTCGCCGCCGGCGCGGAGGACCACCGAGGAGGTGGCGGTCAGCAGGCTGCCGATCCGTTCGGCGGCGGTGGGCTCGGGAATCTCGGCATCGTGCTGCGGGTGCGGGCTCATGGGATCGGGACCTCCGGCGGACGAGCTGACCTTGTAGTTAGGTGAGCCTAACCTAATGAATTGAGGGGGTGAGGGCAAGGTGTCGCGAGGGTGGGGCGCACCGGGAGTGCGTGCAGGGCTCCGGCTCGGAGTCCGGGGGCTCCTGGTGGGGATGGCGCTGTCGGGGTAGGTGGGCCTGTGCCGCCCGCCGTCGGGGCGAGGGGCGCCGAAGTGGCGGCAGTCAGCAGACTATCGATCAGGTCGGTGCCGGCGGGCCCGGAAATCTCGACGATGTGCGGATGCGGGCCGCAGGTCAGGGGTCAATAGTGAACGAATCGGTCTGTTGGTTAGGCGAGCCTTGCCTTTCTTTTGATGGGGTGGCGGCCGGATGGCGATGTGGCGGGGCCGGACATGCCGAAGGGCCCCGACTCGGCCTGAGTGCCGAGGTCGGGGCCCTTCCGGTGCGGACGGTGCGTGCGGGTCAGACGACGACCGCCTGGGCGTCGATCTCCACCAGCATCGGCTCCTGCGGGAGTTCGCAGAAGATCGTGGTCCGGCACGGCTTCACGCCGCCGGCAGGGATGTTCTCCTCGATGAACTCGGCGTAGACCTCGTTCATCAGCGGGAAGTCGGCGCGCTTGGTGAGGTACACGCGGAACATCACCACGTCCTCGACGGTCGCGCCGCCCGCCTCGACGATCGCCTTGACGTTCTCCAGGGTGCGGCGGGTCTGTGCCTTCACATCGCCGTGGTGGAGGTACTCGCCGGTGGCGGGGTCCTGCGGGCCCTGGCCCGACACCTGGAGGATCGGGCCCTTTCGGACGCCCTGGGAGAACATCCAGGCCGGGGCGGGGGCGCCGTCGGTGCGGATCTCGGTCTTGTCGTTCCGGGTGCTCATGCGTGCTCACTTCCTGTGCGGGGGAGGGGGTTTGTGGGTCGTGCGGTCGTGCAGTGGTGCGGTGGTGAGGTGGTGCGGCGGTGAGATCGTGCGGTGGTGGTGCGGTGGTCGTCGGTGGTGCTGTGGTCGTCAGTGGCGCGGGGGCTGGCCGCAGTCGGCGGAGATCGCCCTTGCGGTGGCGAGAAGTTGGGGCAGCAACTCCAACACCTGCTCGTACGGGAGCACGACGTCCGGGACGGAGATCGAGGCGGCGGCGACCACTCGGCCGCTGGCGTCGCGGATCGGCGCGGCCACGCAGTTGATGAACGCCTCGTGCTCGGCGTGGTCCTGCGCCCAGCCCTGGGCGGCGACCTTCTCCAGCTCGGCCAGCAACGCCTCGGGTGTGGTGAGGGTGCGCGCGGTGTGCGGGGTGAAGTCGATGCCCGCCACCACCCGCCGCCGTTCGGGCGTGGGCAGGTCGGCGAGCAGTACCTTGGACACCGCGGCGCTGTGCAGGGCGGCCCGGAGGCCGATCCGCGAGTACATCCGCACCGGGTGCCGGGAGTCGTACTTGTCGATGTAGACCACCTCGCCGCCCTCGTAAGCGGCCAGGTGCACGGTCTGGCCGGTGCCGGCGTTCAGTTCGGCGAGGTACGGCGCGGCGATCCGGCGGACCCCGCGCTGTTCCAGGGCGAGCCCCGAGAGCGCGAACAGGCCGGCGCCCAGGTGGTAGCGGTATCCGGCGTCGCGGTAGACGAATCGTTCCTCTTCGAGGCTCTGGAGCAGCCGGAGCACGGTCGTCTTGTGCACACCGAGCACCTCGGCCAACTGGTCCAGGGAGCGCTCGCCCTCACCGAGTTCGGCGAGGATGCGCAGGGCGCGGGTGACGGTCTGGCTCATGGCGCTCCAAGGGCCGGGGTGGCGGCCGGTCGAGGGTCGGGGGCACCGCCCCCTGGTGGAACGGGCGCGGAGCGGTCGGTGGGGGAGGCGGATGCGGCGGTGCGGGAGGAGGCGGGCGACGGGGTGGGTGGGTCGGTGGGGAAGGCGTATGTGCTGGTGGGCGCTGCGGGGAGCGCTGGGGACACGATGCCATCCGCCGACACCCGGGTGGCCGCCCAGGCCTCGGGTGAGGCGTCGAGCAGGGCGCCGACCACCGAGTCGGGCGGAAGCTCGCCCTGGTCCCCGTGGCTGGTCAGCGCGCAGGCCGCGCTCAGATGGCCCAGTCGCAGGCGGCGCCGCTGGTCGAGGCCGCGCACGGTACCGGCCAGGTAGCCGGCGGCGAACGCGTCGCCCGCGCCGGTCGCCTCGACCACCTCGACGGTCAGCGCCGGTTCGGCGACGGTAGTGCCGTCGCGCCCGATCGCGGTGACCAGCCGGGCCTCGTCCTTGACCACGACGGTGGCCGGCGACGGGAAGAGGCGGCGCAGGGCGTGCGGCTCCCCGGTGCCGAAGGCGGCCTCGGCCTCGTCCGAGCCGAGCAGGAGCAGGTCGGCCGCGTCCAGCAGGGGCGGCAGCACCGAGAGGTCGCGGTCGCGCCAGAGCGCCGGACGCCAGTTGAGGTCGAAGCTGACCAGGCGGTCGGAGCGGCGTTCCGCCAGCAGTGCGCGGAGCAGGGCGAGGCAGTCGTCGGAGAGCGCGGCGGTGATGCCGGACAGGTGGAGCAGCCGGGCCCCGGCCAGCAGGCGGGCGGCAGTCGGGTCGTCCAGCAGCTCGGGGGAGAGGGCGGCCGCCGCCGAACCGCGCCGGTGGTAGTGCAGCCGGCTGCGCCCCGGGCCGAGGTCGTGGCGCTCGCCGGTGGTGCCGCCGACCTCCTTGAGGTAGACGCCGGTCGGGCGGTGCGGGTCGACCGCGACGGCGGAGACGTCCACCCCGCGGGCGGTCAGTTCGCCGAGCAGGCGGCGGCCGAAGCCGTCGTCGCCGACCCGGCTGATCCAGGCGCTCGGCACGCCGAGGGCGGCCAGGGCGCCGGCCACGTTGGACTCGGCGCCGCCGACGGCGAGCCGGAAGTTCTCCACGGACTCCAGCGGGCCAGCGCGGTCGGGGAGGAGTACGGCCATCGACTCGCCCACGCAGACGGCCAGGGGGGTGGGGGGCGTGGCGGGTGTCGGCGGCTGTGTCCGGGGCTGTGTCCGGGGCGGGGTGTGGGGCGCGGTGTGGGGCAGGGGCGGTGTCGGGGACGGCTCCGGGGTGGCCGGTGTGCGGGGCGGTGCGGCCGTCGGATCGCCGGGCGACGGGGTGGCCTCGCTCGCGGCGGCGTCCTGGCGTGGCATCTGCTGGGCTCCTCGGAGTACTGCGGCCGGCCGGGGTGGGGGTGCTGCGGCGAGCCTGGCTGACCCGCGTGCGGCGGGCGGCTGTCGTTGACCTTCGTCCGGCGCCGATGCTAGAACCGTGTTGCCAGCATGTGCAACCCTCATTGCACATGTTGCAACATGGCAGATGGAGGAAGACGGTGGACCAGACCTTCGCGAGCAGTGGCAGCGACGGCGGCGGAAGTGGCAGCGGCGGTAGTGGTGGCAGCGGCAGCGGTGGGCCCGATGGTGGGCTCGGTGGTGAGCCCGGCGGTGGCGGTTCGGGCATCGACGCGGGTGCGGTGGCGGCACTCGCCGAGGAGGTGCTCGACTGGCGGTTCAAGGCGCTGCCGTCGGCCGCCGACGGCCTGACCGTCCGCCAGTACCTGGCCACCGGACCCACCCTGTCCGACCTCGGCACCCCGCTGCTCACGCTCGACGAGGGCGCGCTCGACCACAACCTGCGCACCATGGCCCGCTGGTGCGCGGACGCCGGCATGGCGCTCGCTCCGCACGGCAAGACCACCATGGCCCCCGCGCTCTGGAAGGCGCAGCTGGACGCGGGCAGCCACGGCATCACCCTCGCCAACCTGCCGCAGCTCCGGGTCGCCCGCGCCTTCGGTGTGCGCCGGCTGCTGCTCGCCAACTCCCTGCTCGACCCGGCCGGCCTGCGCTGGCTGGCGGGCGAGCTCGCCGCCGACGCCGACTTCGCCTTCACCTGCTGGGTCGACTCGGTGGAGAGCGTCCGGCTGATGGACGAGGCACTGCGCGCGGCCGGTGCCGAGCGTCGGGTCGAGGTACTGGTCGAACTCGGCGGCCCCGGCGGCCGCACCGGCGCGCGCACCGTCGACGGGGCGGTGGAGATCGCGGATGCCGTCCGCCGTGCGCCGACCCTCCGGCTGGCCGGCATCGGCGGGTACGAGGGTGCGTTGGCGCACGACGCGAGCGAGGGCGGGCTCGGTACCGTGCGCGGGTACCTGCGGTCGCTGGCCGAGCTGCACGGGCGGCTGGCCGGTCGGTACGCCGAGGACGCCGCGCCCGTGGTCACGGCCGGTGGCAGTGCCTACTTCGACCTGGTCGCCGAGGAGTTGGCTGCGCTGCCGGAGGCCTTCGTGGTGCTGCGCTCGGGTGCGTACCTCGCGCACGACGACGGCTTCTACCGGGGGATCTCGCCGCTCGCCCGGGGCGCGGCGGAGCCGGGGGCCGGTGGTGGCCGGGCACTGCGCGGGGCGCTGCACGGGTGGGCCCGAGTGGTCTCCCGGCCGGAGCCGCAGTTGGCGCTGCTGGACGCGGGCAAGCGCGACCTGCCGTTCGACGAGGGCCTTCCGGAACCGCATCTGGTGCGGGGCGGGGCGGAGTTGACGGGCACGGCGGCGCGGATCACCGCGCTCAACGACCAGCACGCGTTCCTCAGGGACGCGGGCGACCTCGCGCCGGTCGGCGCGGTGCTGCGGCTGGGCATCTCGCACCCGTGCACCGCCTTCGACAAGTGGACGCTGATCCCGGTGCTGGACGATGCCTCGGCGGCCGAGCCGAAGGTGACCGGGCTGGTCAGGACGTTCTTCTGATGAGCGCCAGGGCCGGTGGGAGCGTGCTGTTCCGTGGTGCCACGGTGGTGGACGGCACGGGAGCGGGACGGTTCCGGGCGGACGTCCGGATCGCCGGCGGGGTGATCGTCGAGGTCGGGGCGCCGGGCGGGACGGTGGCGTCGGGTAGGACGGTGGCGTCGGGTGCGGGTGCGGGTGCGGGTGCGGGTGCGGGTGCGGGCCGGTCGGGTGCCGGTGGCGTGGGCCGGTCGGGTGCGGGCGCGGCGCGGACGGTCGACGCGGACGGGCTGGTCCTGGCGCCCGGGTTCATCGACATGCACGCCCACTCCGACCTCGCGCTGCTCCGCGAACCGGAGCACCCGGCCAAGGTCACCCAGGGCGTGACCTGCGAGGTCCTCGGCCAGGACGGCCTCTCCTACGCGCCGGTCGACGACACCACCCTGCCCGCGCTCCGCCGCCAGATCGCCGGCTGGAACGGCGACCCGGACGACCTGGACTGGGACTGGCGCACCGTCGGCGGCTATCTGGACCGGCTGGACCGGACCGGCCCCGCCGTCAACGCCTGCTACCTGGTGCCGCACGGCTCGCTGCGCATGCTCGCCATGGGCTGGGAGAACCGGGCCCCGAGCGCCGCCGAACTCGACCGGATGCGCGAGCTGTTGGCGCAGGGGCTGGTCGAAGGCGCGGTCGGGATGTCGAGCGGCCTGACGTACACCCCCGGGATGTACGCCGGAACCGCCGAACTGGTCGAACTCTGCCGGGTCGTCGCCGGCTTCGGAGGATTCCACGCCCCCCACCAACGCTCCTACGGGGCCGGGGCGTTGGAGGGATACGCGGAGATGGTCGAGATCGCCCGGCGGTCCGGCTGCCCGCTCCACCTCACCCACGCCACCATGAACTTCGGTGTCAACGAGGGCCGCGCCGGAGAACTGCTGGCCCTGCTCGACCGGGCCCTCGACGACGGTGTGGACCTCACCCTGGACAGTTACCCCTACCTGCCCGGATCCACCACCCTGGCCGCCCTGCTGCCCAGTTGGGCCACCGAGGGCGGACCGCAGGCCACCCTGGCGCGGCTCGGCGACCCCGCCGCGCGCGAGCGGATCCGGTACGAGGTGGAGGAGAAGGGCAGCGACGGCTGCCACGGTGTGGTCACCGACTGGAGCACCATCCAGCTCTCCGGCGTCCGGGCCCCCGAACTCGCCGACGCGGTCGGCCGGACCGTCGCCGAACTCGCCGCCGAGCAGGGCCGGAGCGGCACGGAGGTCTTCCTCGACCTGCTGCTCCGGGACGAGTTGGCCACCACTATCCTCCAGCACGTCGGCCACGAGGCGAACGTCCGGGCGATCATGCGCCACCGCGTGCACACCGTCGGCAGCGACGGGCTGTTGGTCGGCGCCCGCCCGCACCCGCGGGCCTGGGGCACCTTCCCCCGCTACCTGGCCCGGTACGTCCGCGACTCCGGCGTGCTCACACTGGAGGAGGCGGTCGCCCGGATGACCGGTCGGCCCGCGGCCCGGTTGCGGCTGCACCGGCGTGGGCGGATCGCCCCCGGTTTCCATGCCGACCTGGTCCTCTTCGACCCCGAAAAGGTCCAGGACGGCGCGACGTTCGAGCAGCCGAGGCGGCCCGCAGTCGGTGTGGAACACGTCTATGTGAACGGCATGGCCGTGGTGGAGCAGGGCCGCACCACGGGCGCGCGGCCCGGTCGGGCGCTGCGCCGGACGGGGCGCGGGGCGGAGGCGGTATGACGGCCGCGTGCTGGGGAGCCGAGCCCGGCGGGTGCGGGTGCGGGTGCAGGTGTGGCGGTGGGGCCGGCGTCGGTGGGGGCGGTGGCGGTGGGGCCGGTTCCCGTAGATCAGGGTGCCTGGTGAATCAGGGTGCCAAGCGAATCCGAGTGGAATGGAAGCGAACGCCGTGAATTCGAGTTCAGTCGGTCCGAGGCCGGTCGAAGAGGGTTTCGTGGATCGGGAGTCGGCGGGTCCGAGCGCCGGGAGCCCGGGCTCCGGGAGCCGCACGCCCTCCGCTGCCGCCATGGCGGCAGCGGCGCGGGCCGCGCTCGCCGCCTCGCCGGTGGTCGCGGTCGTCCGTGCGCCACGGATACCGGACGCCGCCGCACTCTGCGCCGCGCTCGCCGAGGGCGGAATCACCTGGACCGAATTCACCTTCACCACACCCGATGTGACAACCCACCTGCACCGGGCGGCACAGGCCGGCCACCGGGTCGGGGTCGGGACGGTGCTCACCGCCCAGCAGGCCGAGCAGGGGCTCGCTGCCGGGGCGTCCTTCCTGGTCACGCCCGGTTTGCGACCCGAGGTGGCGGATGCCGCGCACGCGGCGGGAGTCCCGGTGATCCTCGGCGCCCTCACCGCGACCGAGGTGGCCCAGGCGGTGGATCTCGGTGCCGCGGCGGTGAAGATCTTCCCGGCCCGGGCGTTCGGCCCCGGCTACTTCAAGGATCTGCGGGGCCCGTACCCCGATGTCCCGCTGGTCGCCTCCGGCGGTGTCAACGCGGGCAACGCGGCGGAGTTCCTGGCGCACGGGGCACTCGCCGTCTGTGCCGGGACGGACGTGGTGCCGCCGGAGGTCGTCGCGGCCGGGGACTGGACGGAGATCACCCGTCGGGCCCGGGCGTTCACGGAGGCCTGCGCGCTCCGGTAACGGGGGCGAGCGGGGGCGAGCACCGTGGCCGATGTTGCGACGCCCTGCGGGGCGGCATGCCCCGCACGGCGGGCGTCGATCGTGGGGCGCGAAGGAGTGGGAGGGGCTCGGGAGGGCGCGCGGCATGGGCGGGGGCTCCTTCCAGGAGTCCCGCGCCGGTCCGGGAGTGGCCGAGCCGGACTGTTGGGGCGACGGGGATTCGACGAGAATCGGTAGCCCCCCGGCACCCGGCAGGAGGATCCCACCCATGACCTCGACCCGCCCCGGCCCCGACTGGCTGACCGACGCCGTGCTGTACCAGATCTACCCCCAGACCTTCGCCGACTCCGACGGCGACGGCATCGGCGACTTCGCGGGCATCACCGAGCACCTCGACCACCTCGCCTGGCTGGGCGTGGACACGGTCTGGCTGAACCCGTGCTTCGCCTCGCCCTTCCGTGACGCGGGTTACGACGTCACCGACTACCTCGCACCCGCCCCGCGCTACGGCACGGCCGACGACCTCGCCGCACTGGTCGAGGCGGCGCGCCGCAAGGGCATCCGGATCCTGCTGGACCTGGTCGCCGGCCACACCTCCGACCAGCACCCCTGGTTCCGGGCCTCGGCCGAGGATCCGTCCGACCACCGCTACATCTGGTCCGACCGGCCGGTGGACGGCTTCGTCGCCTCCCCGGGCGGCCGGGCCGGGTGGTACCGGCCGAACTTCTTCGAGTGCCAGCCCGCACTCAACTTCGGCTACGGGCGCGAGGATCCGGAACAGCCCTGGCGCCAGCCCGTCGACGCCGAGGGCCCCCGGGCCAACCGCGCCGCGTTGCGCGGGATCATGGCGCACTGGCTGGACCTGGGGCTGGCCGGCTTCCGGGTCGACATGGCGTCCTCCCTGGTCAAGGACGACCCGGGCTTCGCCGAGACGGGCAAGCTCTGGACCGAACTGCGCGACTGGCTCGACCGCGACCACCCGCAGGCCGCGCTGTTCGCCGAATGGGGCGACCCGGCAGCCGCCGTCGCCGCGGGCTTCCACGCGGACTTCCTGCTCCAGTTCGGCGGCACGGACCACGGACTGCCGCTGCGCTCGCTCTGGAACAACAACGCCGGGACGGTGGAGGAGTTCTGGAAGCAGGGCCCGTGCTACTTCGAGGCCGAGGGGCGCGGCACGCCCCAGGTGTTCCTGGACGCCTGGCGCTCGGCGTCGCAACTGACCGAGGGCGCCGGGCACATCGCCCTCCCCACCGCCAATCACGACTTCTCCCGGCTGGCGACCGGTCCGCGCACCGCCGAGCAACTCGCCCCGGCCTTCGCCCTGGTGCTGACCTGGCCCACGCTGCCCGCGGTGTACTACGGCGACGAGATCGGCATGCGCTATGTGCCGGACCTCCCCGACGTCGAGGGCAGCGTGCTCGGCCCGACGTACAACCGGGCCGGCTCGCGCACGCCGATGCAGTGGGCACCCGGTCCGAACGCGGGCTTCTCGGCCGCCCCGGCGGAGCGGCTCTACCTCCCGGTGGATCCGGACCCGCGCAGGCCGGATGTCGCCGGCCAACGGGCCGACCCGACCTCGCTGCTGCACACCGTGCGGCGGCTGATCGCACTGCGCCGCAAGCACCCGGGGCTGGGGGCGCGGGGCTCGCTGGAGGTACGGCACGCCGGGTACCCGCTGGTGTACACCCGGGCCGGGCGGTACCTGGTGGTGATCAACCCGCGGCGGGAACCGGCGGTTCTCCCGCTCGACGGGCTGCTGGACGGTGTCGGTGCGTCCGGTGCATCCGACGTGTCCGGTGGGGCCGACCGGGTGGGCAGGGCGGGCCGGGCTGGCGGGGTCACCCCGCTGGAGGCCCAGGGTGTGCGGATCGGAGCGGCGGGTGAGCTGCGGGCGGACGGCTTCTCGTACGGGGTCTTCGACCTGGGGTGACGGTCCCGGCGCTGCCGACGCCGCAGCCCTGCGAGGCGTGGGCTGATCGGGGGCGGGCTTCGGCCCGCCCCCGAAGTGGTTGTACACTGCATCCAGATGGTTGCATTTACCATCTTTCATGCCCACCTTTCACTGGCGACCGCCGTAGGACGGACCGAACTTCATGAGCACACCCCGGACCACAGCCGCAGCGCCCGCCGTGGGGCACTCGCTCAAGCATCTGGCGTTCCACCTGCTCACCCCGCTGCTGATGTGCCTCGGCATGGCGCTCGCGTACCAGGGCGCCTTCCACCAGCCCGAGCCGCACCATCTGAAGGTCGCCGTTGTCGGCGTCACCCCGGAGGCGCGGGCGCTGGCCGGAGCGGTGCAGAGCGGGGCGGGAGACGCGCTGGACGTGAGCACGCTGCCGGACCGGGCCGCCGCCGAACAGGGACTGCTGGACCGGGACCTGGTCGGCGCCTTCCTCCCCGACGCCAGCCACCCCGAACTCCTGGTCGCCAAGGCCAACTCGGACACCTCGGCGATGGCGGCCGAGAAGGTCTTCCAGCGCGTGACCGCACAGCAGGGCGTCCCCCTGGCCGTCACGGACCTCACCACCCCGAGCGAGGGCGATCCCACCGGTCAGGGCCTGTTCTTCCTGCTGGTCGCGCTCAGCATCGGTTCCTACGGCAGCGTCGCGGTGATCGGCGCGGCGGGTGCGGCGCTGGCCATGCGGATCCGGGTGCTGGTCGGGGTGGGTGTGTCCTTGGCGGTGAGCGTGATCGGAATTCTCACCGCAGGGCCGGTCTTCCATGTGGTGGACCACGACCTGGCCGGGATCTGGGCGCTGGGCTGGCTCTACTCGGCCGGGGTGATCGGGATCGGCATCGGTCTCCACACCTTCCTCAAGCGGTGGACCACGCTGGCGATGATGGTGCTGTTCGTGATGCTGAACTTCACCAGTTCCGGCGGTGTGTACCGGCCGGAGCTCCAGAACGGCTTCTTCGCCGGGCTGCACTCCTTCTGGGCCGGTGCGGGCTTCCTGGAGGGCGCCCGCAGTCTGCTGTACTTCGATGGCGGTGCCGGCTTCGGCGGTCATCTCCTGACGTTGGTGCTGTGGTTGGCGGCCGCCGGTGTGCTCGTGGTCGGAGCCGCGCGGTACGAACGGCGCGGCCGGGCCGTGGCGTCGAGTGCGGTCGGCGCGGGGGCTGCCGAAGGTGGCGGCGGTACGGCCGGGTGGGTCGGCTCAGCCGGGTCGGCCGGGGCGGCCGGTGTGGCGCGCGCTGCCGACTCGTCGCCCGGAGAGGGGCCCGGTGTCGAGGAGGAGATGGAGGAGTCGGCGGTCGCGATCTGATTGTCCGTCAACTCGGTGGGAGAACTTCACCCGGTGCGAGGGGCATCGACTCCGGGTGGGGACAGGTGGCCCGCGACCGGCCCTGGACAAGCCGGTTGCGGGCCCCGGCCGGCGGAACGCGCGCCGCCGCCCCGGCGTGGTGGATCGGGTGATCTGCGTGGCGGCACAGCCCGCTGCCTCCCGGATGGCAGGATCGGGCGTGCTCTGCCGACGGGGGACGTCGCCCCGTCCGTTCGCCGTCCCCGAGGAGTACCACCGTGCCTCGCCCCTTCCGACCTGCCCGTAGCGCTCTTGCCGACCGGGTGCTGGCAGCGGTGCCGGCCACCGCCATCGCCTTGGCGCTGCTCGCCGCGACCCCGGCCGTCGCCGTCGCGCCACCGCTCTCGCAGCCCCGGATCGTCGCCCACTTCGATCTGTCCCAGGGCCGCCAGCCCGAGAACATCGCCGTCGAACCCGACGGCTCCGTGGACCTCACCCTCTCCTTCGCCCGCCAGGTCGTCCACCTCGACCGCGCCGGGCGGCTCACCGTCCTTGCCGGCATGCCCGTTCCCGCACACCCCGCGACCCCGGTCATCGGCGCCGCGGCCGTGTCGGGCCTGGCCCGCGCCCACGACGGCACGCTGTACTTCGCTTATGCCACCGGTACCGAGGACCTCGCCGGGATCTGGAGGCTCTGCCCCGGCGGTGAGCCGGAGCGCATCGCCGCCCTCCCCGCGAACAGCCTGCCCAACGGCCTCGCGCTGGACGAGCGCGCCGGCGTGCTGTACTCCGCCGACTCGGCGCTCGGCCTGGTCCGGGTCGTGCCGACGGCCGGCGGCGCTCCGGTGGTCTGGTCCGACGATGCCCGCCTCAAGCCCACCGTCGCTTTCGGTGCCAACGGCCTGAAGGTGCACCGCGGCGCGGTTTGGGTCGGCAACACCGACACCGGCTCGCTACTGCGAATCCCGATCGGTCCGGACGGCTCCGCCGGCCCGGTCGAGGTCCGCGCCGACGGGCTCGCAGGGCTCGACGACTTCGCCTTCGTCGGGGTCGGTGACGAGCTGATTGCGGCGCTCAACACCTCCAGCGAGGCCGTCTACCTCCGTGGTGACGGTACTCGGCACACCGTTCTCGATGCCTCGGACGGTCTCTCCAACCCGACCTCGGTCGGGATCCGGGGCGACCGGGTGTACGTGCCGAGTGCGGCCTTCTACTCGAGGAGCGATCCCAACCTGCTGGCCGCGACGCTGGAGCGGTAGGGCGCCGGGACTGCGCGTGGGGCCGCCGGGCGGGCCGGGCCTGCGGCCCTCTCGTGGGCTCCTTCCTGCTCAGGGGCGGCTGGGTGGACGGGTGAAGCAGCAGTCACCGCAGACGCCCGCCTGCGGACCGATCCGGTAGTAGAGGCAACAGCTGGTGCGTCGGAACCCGGTGCCGCTCCGAGCGCCGCCGACGGTCAGGGTTCCGGTGCCGGCCAGAGGCGGGTGGTCGAGCGAGCGGGCGACCAGGAGCCGGGCCAGACCCGGATCCGCGGAGGCTCCGTCGCGGGCCGCCTGCGCGATGTGGGCCTCCAGCATGCGCAGGGCACCGGCCAGGGCCGAGGCCGCGTTCCCCCGCAGCAGCCCCTCGGAGAGCGGGACCGTGGAGCGGACGGCTGCCGCAAGCTCCGTCAGCTGACCCTCGACGACGGTCCGGCGGAACCGGTCGGCGAGCTCAGCCGGATCGGCCGACCTGCCCGCGTCCTCCGAGGTGGGCCCTGTCGTCGACGTGGGCGGGTAGGGCGCCCAGAGGTCGATCGGCCCCTGTTCGGGGATGCGGACCCACGCTTCATCGGGAGTCAGGTCGGGCACTTCGCCGAGCAGCACGGCGGCGCCGAGGCCCACCGAGCAGAACCTGGAGGCCAGGCCCAGGTGCAGGATCGAGGCCGCGACCCGTGCTTCGGTCGTGCCGAGCCTCCGACCGACCTCCCGAACCCGGCCCGCCAACAGGCTGCCCTGGCCCGGGGCGTAGAACTCCCGCAGCGGTCGGAAGCCCGGCGGCGGGCCCTGCCCGGGTGTCTCGGCCGTGTCCAGCGCGAAGTACGGGCCGACGCCGGCGAGCCGTCCGAGGCCGGATGCGACGCTCATCGGCGACAGGCCGTCGTCGCGGTGCGGCCGGCGGCGGGGGACGGGGCGAGGCGTGCCCGCACGGGGCCGGGGGACGGACGGTTGCGGGTGGGCATCGGGTTGGTTCTCCGGATCCGTGCGGCGAGTTGGAGCGAATGGTGGTGGCACCGGTGCGCGGCGGCGGTTCGGTCCGGTGCGACGGCCGAGGAGGTACCGGTGCAGGTCCCGAAGAACGGTACCGCGCCCCGGTGGTCCCGGACGGGCACCCCGAAGGCCCGTAGGAGTCGGCCGGGGTGGCCGTGGCGGTCGTGGCGATGATGCGGAAGCGCATGGGAGCGTCCTCTCCTGAGTCCTGTTCGAGCCCGTCCGGCTCTCTGTTCGGTCACGGACTGACATCCCCCCTTTCCGGAGCTCGTACCTCCCTCGGACGAGCGAGTTTGACCTTGCTTGTGGTGGATTCGGCTCTCGTCGGGAGGAGTTGGCCCGGCTCGGGGCCGACCGTCGGTCGGCAGCCGCGACCTTAGGCTCGGACGTATGCCCGCCGATTCCTCGGTGGACGCGGCCCACGGCCGGTCCACCGCTCCCGCCAGAGCCGTTCCCGCGTCCCGCCGCGGTGCGAGTCGTCGCACGGCGCTCCGAGGGCCGGTGGGGGTGGTGGCCGCGCTGTTCGTGCTCGCGCCCGTCCTGCTGGCGCATCCGGGCCAGCGTGCCGCCGCGCTTCTGTTGGCCGCCATGGCCGCGGTGGCGGTGCTGGTGGCCGCGGTGCCGTGGCCGCGAGGGCGGGTGACGCTCGCCGGTGCGGTGGGCTGGATGGCCGCGGCCTCGCTGCTGCTCGACCTGGTCTACCCCGGCCCGTACCGACTGCCGGCCTTCTGGCTGCCGTTCGAGTGGGCGGCCCTGCTGATGCTGGCGGGCCGGGTGGTCCGGCGGGCCCGGGGGCGGTGGGCCGGGCCGGTGGGTGCCCTGGTGGCCACGGCGGTGGTGGCTGTGCCCCTGCGTTTCACCGTCCGGACCCCGAACGGTGGTGGGACCGCCTCCGTGCTGGCCGTCCTGACCTCGGGGGTGCCGCTGGCGGCTGTGGTCGGCGCGAGTGTGTATCTGCGAGTGCTGGACGCGCGGCGCGAGCGCGCGGTGGCGAAGGCGCGGCGCGAACAGCGTCTGGAGGTGGCGCGTGGGTTGCACGACTTCGTGGCGCACGAGATCACCGGCATCGTGCTGGAGGCCCAGGCCGGTCAACTGCCGGGCGATCATGGAGCGGAGGAGACGGCGGCGCTGCTGCGACGGCTGGAGGAGGCGGGGCTGCGCGCGCTGGACTCGATGGACGCGATGGTGGGGGCGCTGCGGGAGCCGCACGAAGGCGGCGAGGACAGTGGGGACGGCGGCGGGGACGGCGGGGCAGACCCGCCAGGCGCGACCGGCGCGACCCGGGTGTACGGGCTGGCCGATCTGCCGGAGCTGGTGGGCCGTTTCGACCGGACCGGTCCCACCCGGGCCCGGCTCGAGGCGGCGCGGGAGGTCACGGGGCTGCTGTCTGCGGAGGCGGAGGGCGCCGCGTACGCGGTCGTGCTGGAGGCGCTGACGAATGTGCGAAGGCACGCTCCGGGTGCCGCGGAGGCGTTGGTCCGGGTGGAGGCCCGTGCGGCCGCGGACGGAACGGTCGCGGTTGTACGGGTGTCGGCGAGCAACGACGGCAGGGTGCCGGGCGGCATCCGTGGGCTGCGCCGCCTCCGGGACAACGGCGGGACCGGTCTGCCGGCGCTCGCCGAACGCCTCGCCCGCCACGGCGGAACGCTGGAGTCAGGACCGCTGGAGCCCGCTCCGCTGCGTCCGACGGGCTGGCGGACGAGCTGCGAACTGCCGGTCCACCAGGCCGAACGGCAGGGGTGCGGAGCGAAATCGGCCGCAGAAGTATGCCGATCGGCAGATGGCAGCGGCTCGGTGAGCGGCGATGCTCGTAGTCGTGATCGACCGTACCCCGCGTCAGAAGAAGGGCCTGCCATGGCTGCCGCATCCACCCCGGTCCCCACCGGTCCCACCGCGACCGACCGTCAGGCCGACAAGGGGGCCGCGCCCGACCGAGTCCGGCCGTGCGAGACTTCCATGCGTGACGAGTCCGAATCCGGATCCCATCCGTACCCTGATCGCGGACGACCAGGAAGCCGTCCGCCGGAGCGTGCGGCGGATCCTGGAGGCCCAGGACGACATCACCGTGGTCGGTGAGGCGGCCGACGGGGTCGCCGCGCTCGAACTCGCGGCGGAGCTGCGCCCGGACGTCGCGCTCGTGGACATCCGGATGCCCAGGATGGACGGTCTGGAGCTCACCAGGCGCCTGGCCGGTCCGGGGGCGGTCACGCCCGTGCGCGTGGTGGTGCTGACCACCTTCGACCTGGACGAGTACGTCTATCCGGCGCTGAGGCACGGGGCTTCCGGATTCCTGCTGAAGCGGTCCGGTCCGGCCCTGCTCGCCGAGGCGGTCCGGGCGGCGGCAGGAGGGGAGAGCCTGATCAGCCCGGCGGTCACCGTGCGGTTGCTCCAGCATGTGACCGCACCCCGGAGGGTGGACCGCCGATCGGCTCCCGCGGCGCCGTTGACCGAACGAGAGGTGGAGATCGCCGGCCAGGTGGCCGCCGGTCGGACCAATGCCGACATCGCCGCCGAACTCTTCATCTCCCCCGGCACGGTGAAGACGCACGTGGCGAGCATCCAGCGCAAGCTGGGCGTGCAGAACCGGGTGGGCATCGCCGTGCACGCGTGGGAGATGGGGTATGCGGTGCCGACCGCGTCGTAGCGCGGAACCGGCGCCGGGGCACCGGCGGGTCGACGTGGGATGTCCGGCCGGTGAGGGGTCCGGCCGGACATGGGGAACCTGCGAGGTGGGGGTGGCCTCCGGACGTCCCGTCCTCCGGCCAAATAGTTCGATCGTCGACCGAGGTACCAGCGGCAGACCCTGATCCGTCTCGATCTGTCGCCACTGCCTCCTGCGGTCGAACCTCCGCGGCTACCTCGCAGGTCCATCACCATGATGCGCCTCGGGTGACCGCCGCACCAGGGGTATCCGGAAAAATTTCCCACAAATCGGACAATTTTCTGACCCTGGTCGCACCACCCCGGATCGGACACTCAGGTACGGAGCGCGTCCTTGCGGAGGAACCGCTTGAGGCGTTGCCACGGCCAGGTGTTGATCACGTCCTCGGCGGTGAGCCACGCGCGTTGGGCGGTGCCGATCCCGTACCTGGGGTAGGCGAGGTGGGGGGTGGCGTGGGCGTCGCTGTCGATCGAGAACTTCACGCCGTGGCGCTTGGCCCGGAGCACGTCCTCGTCCCGCAGGTCGAGGCGCTGGGGCGAGCTGTTGATCTCGATCGCGGTCCCGGTCCGGGCGGCAGCGGCGAGGACGGCGTCCAGGTCGACGTCGATCGGCCCGCGCCGGCCGATCCGGCGGGTGGTGAGGTGGCCGATGATGTGCACGTGCGGGTTCTCGCAGGCGCGGATCAGCCGACGCGTCTGGGCGTCCCGGTCCGCGCCGAAGTGGGAGTGCACGGACGCCACGCAGACATCGAAGCCGGACAGGAACTCGGCCGGCCAGTCGACGGTGCCGTCCGGTCCGATGTTCAACTCGGTGCCGTGCAGCAGCCGCATCCGCCGGTGCCGCCCGGCCAGTTCGCGCAGCTGCTCACGCTGGGCGAGCATCTTCTCGTCCGTCATCCGCTGCATCACCAGGTCGGGGGCGTGGTCGGTGACCGCGTAGTACGCGTAGCCGCGCGCGGCGGCGGTGTCGATCATCTCCTCCAGGGTGGCCAGCCCGTCGGTGAGATCGGTGTGGGTGTGCAGGTCGCCGCGGAGGTCCGCCTCGGTCACCAGCTCCGGCAGCTCGTCGCGCAGGGCCGCCTCGATCTCACCCCGGTCCTCGCGCAACGGCGGCGCGACCCAGGGCAGGCCGAGCGCGGCGTACACCTCGTCCTCGTCGGCCGACACGATCTTCTCGCCGCTCTCGGCGTCGAACAGCCCGTACTCGGAGAGCTTCAGGCCCGCCCGGACCGCCATCGTCCGGAGCTTGATGTTGTGCGCCTTCGAACCGGTGAAGTAGACCAGGGCCGCGCCCCAGTCCTCCTCCGGGACGACCCGCAGGTCGATCTGGATCCCGTCCGTGGTGCGGATCGACGTCTTGGTCGGCCCGGTGCCGATCACCTCGGCCGTGTAGGGGAGCGCCGTGAGCGCGGCCATCAGGGGCGCGGAATCCTCGGCGGTGGCCAGGATGTCGATGTCGCCGACCGTCTCGCGCATCCGGCGCAGCGAGCCCGCGTACGCGCAGCGGGTGCACCCCGGCACGGCTGCCAGTGCCGCGACGATCCGGTCGGCCAGCGCCGTGGCGGAGTCCAGCAGCGTCCGGCCGCCGGACTGCCGGATCAGTTCGATGCCGTGCAGGATCTTCTCGCCGCTGCGTTCGCCCAGGCCGGGGACGTCGCTGAGCCGGTCGGCGCGGATCGCCTCGGCGAGTTCGTCGACGGAGGCGATGCCGAGGTCACGGTAGAGCGCGAGCGCGCGCTTCGGTCCCACACCGGGGACGGACATCATGGCGCGCACCCCGGAGGGGATCTCGGCCCGGAGCGTCTCCAGTGCCTCGATCCGCCCGCCGGCGAGGTACTCGGCGATCTTCTCGGCGGTGGACCTGCCGACCCCGGGGATCTGCTGGAGCCCCTTCACGTCGAGGCCGTCGATGTCCGCGGGGTGGCCGCCGACCGCTCGGGCGGCCTTCTCGTAGGCGCGGGCGCGGAAGGCGTCGCCGCCGGTGATCGAGATCAGGTCGGCGTACTCCTGCAGCAGCTCCCTGACCTTGTCGTTGAGCCGGGCCATGGGGTCAGTCTAGGTTCGCCGGCCGGATCGGGCCGGGTGCCGCGAGCCCGGCCGGCGGGCGCGGGAGAAGCGCGGGGGAGAGTCGCGGCCGGCGCCCGAAGAGAGGTCGGTGGCAGGGAAGGGGGCGCGTACGGACCGACGCGCGCCGGTGTGGTGCTCCCGCCGGTTGCCGGAGGGCGGCCCCGCTGGTCGGCGGGGTAGCAGCGGCTGGTGTGGCACCGGGGCCGGATTGTCACCCGGGCGGCGGGGGCGCAGGCTTGGCGCAGGGCCGGGGAATCGGCCCGCACCGGTCCGTCATGGGGTGGCGGATCGGGTCCGCGATGGACGAAGGGCAGGACGATGGCAGGCGGGAAGCTCTGGGGCTACGTCGCGTCGGGTGCCCGGGCACTGGGCGGGCTCGGCCCGCTCGGGCGGTCCGGGGCGCTGGCGGGCGCGCGGCTGCTCAAGGGCGTGGGCGGGGGTGGCCGGCCGGAGCCGGACCGGCACGGCGTGATGCTCGCCGCGCCGATCGGGCCGGTGGGTGCCGGGAGTTCGGGCCGGTCCGCGGCCGGCGGCATGGCCGGACCGCAACTGTTGTCGCGGCCCGAACTGGAGCGGTTGCGCTGGATCGACCGAGCCGCCGGCTGTGTGCCGGACGCGAGGCACGTGCAGGTGGCCGAGGTGGTCGGACGGGTACTGCGGGGCGGTGGCCGGGGAGCCACGGTGGCGGTTCGGCTTCCGGTGGGGCTTCCGGTCGTGATCGCGGACTCTCCGCGGCTGGAGGCGGCCCTGGCCGGGCTGGTCGATCACGCGATCCGGCGCAGTCCGGCGGGGGCCCGGGTGCTGGTCCGGGCCGATCCGCTGCCCGGTCCCGACGGCCTGCTGGGTGCTCGGGGCGGGGCGGGGCCGGGAGGGGTGTTCGGCCGGGGGGCTTCCGGGAAGGGCTCCCTCGGCAGGGGAGTGCTCGGCAAGGGGGCGTTCACCGGGGGAGCGTTCGGCGGGTCGGAGGCGTGGACGGCCGAGCCCGCCCGGGTCGAGCTGAGGGTGGTGGACCGGGGGGCGTCGGAGTCGCCGGAGGCCCGTCAGTGGCTGCTGGCCGGGATGTACGGCGAGCCGGGAATCCCGGGCGCCGGCTGGGCACCGGGCGGCGGGTTCGGCGGTCCCGGCAGTGGTGGCGGGAGCGGTTGGGCCGTGGAGGGCGCGGGGGATGCGACCGCTCCCCGGCGGGGGGCGGGCGGACAGGAACCGGTCGGGCCGTCGATCTCGGCGCTGGTGCGCGCGGCCGGGGGCCGGCTGAGGGTGGAGCAGACGGCGGGCGGCGGGCTCACCGTGGTCCTGGTGCTGGCTGTCGCGCGGGACTGAGACGGCGGCCCGCTCCCCGGTCGGCGCGGGCCGGTCCTGCGGCGGTGCGCGGCCCCTGTTCGAAACCGCAAAGGG
>NZ_JAIY01000015.1:48222-76344 GCF_000710405.2 Kitasatospora sp. MBT66
CCCTTTGCGGTTCTACTGTGTTGCCATGACCGATGACCGCAGGTGGTTGCACAGTCCGGACCCGCAGACCGATGTCGTGATCGATGCCAAGGGCCTGCGGGCCCTGGCCCATCCGGTGCGGGTGCAGCTGATCGGGCTGCTCCGGAAGAACGGCCCGTCCACCGCCACCAAGCTGGCCGAGCAGTTGGGGCTGAACTCGGGAGCGACCAGCTACCACCTCCGCCAGCTCGCGGCGTCCGGATTCGTCGCCGAGGACACCGAGCGCGGCAATGCCCGGGACCGCTGGTGGAAGGCGGTCCACCAGACCAGCTGGTGGACGGACAGCGGGGACGATCCGGAGGCGGCGCTCGGCTATCTGCGGTCGATCGTCACGGCCCACACCCTCACGGCACAGACGGCGCTCAACGCCTACGAGACGATGACGCCCGAGTGGCGACAGGCGATGGACCTCAGTGACATGGTGCTCCAACTGACCCCGGAGGAGGCCCGGACCCTGGCCCGAGAAATGTCGGAGGTGGTCGCCCGCTACCGCCGCATCGACCCGGGGGGTCCCACCCCCGAGGGCACGGACCGGGTGGCCGTGATCGTCCAGGTGCTTCCCGAGCCGCAGGCCGCTGACGACGACGTGCCGGAGGACCGGTCATGAGCGCCGACGCCACGGTTCCGGCCCAGGTGCCGCCGCCCGGGGCGACGGCCGCGGCCACCAAGGGTCCGGCCACCAAGGGTCCGGCCAGCGGGCCGCGCAGCTTCCGGCCTCTGGTCGGGGTGCTGACGGCGATGGCCGTCTCGCTCACCGGCACCCGGGTCTCGGCGATCGCCCTGCCATGGTTCGTGCTGGCCACGACCGGCAGTGCCACCATGACCGGAGTCGTCGCGTTCGTCGAGCTGACGCCCTATGTGCTCGTCAAGGCCTTCGCCGGCCCGGTGGTCGACCGGATCGGTCCGCGTGTCGTCTCCTGGACGACGGACGCGGTGAGCGCCGTTGCGGCGGGCCTGGTCCCGCTGCTGCACGCGCTCGGCCTACTGCCGTTCTGGCTCCTGCTGGTCATGGTCGCCATGATCGGCGCCGCCCGCGGCCCGGGGGACCTGGCCAAGGAGGTCATGGTCGCCGAGGCGGCCGATCTGGGCCGGATTCCGATGGAGCGGGCCACCGGTCTTTCCGGGGTGACGGAGCGGCTTGCCACCACGATCGGTCCGGCGGTCGGCGGCGGGCTGATCGCCCTGCTCGGCCCGATGGCCGGTCTGACGGTCAATGCGGTCGCCTTCGCGCTCGGCTCGCTCGTGATCGCCGTCGCGCTTCCCCGGGGGATGGGCCGCTCGGCCGCGGTGCCGGGGGCGTCCGGACCGGCGACCGTGCCGACGGGAGGCGGGGCCGACGCCGCCGACGGGGACCGGCCGGTCGGCTACTGGCGGATGTTCCGGGAGGGATTCGCGTTCCTGCGGGGCGAGCCTCTGCTGCTGACCGTCATCGTGACGGTCGCGGTGACCAACCTCCTGGACGCGGCGTTCCTCAGTGTGCTGGTGCCCGTCTGGGCCCGGGAATCGGGCGGCGGCCCGGCTGCGATCGGTCTGACCGGGAGCGCCTGGGGGATCGCGGCGGTGGCCGGCAGCCTGATCGCGGCGGCGGTCGCCCATCGCCTGCCGCGCCGGACGGTGTTCTTCGTCGGCTTCCTGCTCGTCGGCGCCCCACGCTTCCTCGTCCTCGCGGTGGACGTGCCGATGGGACTGGTGGTCGCGGTCTTCGCGGTCAGCGGCTTCGGCGGTGGCTTCCTCAATCCGATCCTCGGTGCCGTCCAGCTCGAACGGGTGCCCCGCCACCTGCTGGGCCGGGTCAATGCGCTGGGCGACTCGCTCGCCTGGGCGGGAATCCCGGTGGGCGGCCTGCTCGCGGGCGCGGCCGTGTCCATGGTCGGACTCATACCGGTGCTGCTCGCGTGCGGCGGTCTGTACATCGCCACCACCGCCCTGTCCGGACTACGGCCCGAGTGGCGGGAGATGGACCGCAAGCGTGGTCGCGCCCCGGCGGCGGCCCCGGACGCGAGCAGCACCCCGGAGCAGAAGGTGCCGGGCCCGACGGCCCCGGCAGCCGGCTGACCTCGGCGGGGCCGGGCGGCCGCGGCGGCAGCCACCTGCCCGCCGGACACCCGCACGGCGGCCGGACGCCCCCGCGCGGCGGCCGGGGCGCCCGCCGGACGCGGTGACGGATGCGATGACGGACTCGGGGCTACGAAGTCCGGGGGCGAGCGGCGGGAAGTGGTGAGGTCGTCCAGCGGAGCAGAAGGACGGAGGCGAGGGCGGCGAGGGCGCACCAGGTGGAGACGAAGGCGAGTTGCCAGAGGAGGGCACAGACCAGGGCGCCGATTCCGGTCAGCAGACCGAGACGACGGAGGAGGCGGTCACCGCTGAGGAGGAGCGAGCCCACGGTGGCGAGGAGGTAGCCGGTGAGAAGGAGGGCGGGGTACGGGGCGCCGAGGCGGTAGTCGAGCGTGTGGGCATGGGCGGTGGCGCCGACGGGATGGGTGGCGACGGTGTGGGCCAAGGGCACGGCGACGAGGAGGCCGAGGATCACGAACCCGGTCAGCAGTCGCTGACGTGGGCGGTCGACCCTGGCGGCGCAGCGGACGCCGATCGGGACCAGGAGCGGGAGCAGGGGTAGAGCGATCACCGCCCAGGCTGTGCGGGCCCAGGCGGCCGGCGCGGGCGAGAGGTCACCGTCGGTGCCCGACCAGACCGCGGCCTCGATCAGCTGGTGCACCCCGAGGACGAGCGGGAGAGCGGCGAGCGGCAGGCGTTCGGGTCGGCCGGCGCGGTGGGCGCGCACGAGGCAGAGCACGCCGACGGCCGTCACGGCACTGCCGACGACGAGGTCCGCCTGGGCACTCCAGCACATGGGGTCTCCGGTGGTCGGCGATGGGTCGGTCGGTCAACGGGTCCGGGGTCGGGCGATCAGCCCGTGTCCGTGGGGCCGCCGGTGCCGGTGCCGGGGGTGTCCTCCTCGGCGGAGGTCCGGGGTGGGCGGTTGGTCGGGCCGGTCGGGCCGGGCGGCGGACCGCTGTCGGTGCTGTCGGTGTCGCCACTGCCACCAGCGCCGCCACTGTCACCAGCGCCGGTACCACCGGTGCCGCCGGAAATGCCGGTGGTGCCCGGAAGGGCGGGGTGGCGGCCGATCACCACGACGCCGATCACGACGGCGATCAGACCGATCACCTCCCACGCCAGTGCACCCGGGGTGACCCGGAGGCGGTCGCCGAGGAAGCCGACCGCGCAGACGATGCCGGAGATCGGCTGCGCGGCGGTCAGCGCGGGGAGGGACATCCGCAGCGGCGCGGCCTCGAACGCGCTCTGGACCAGCAGTAGGCCGACCACGCCGGCCGCGACGACGGCATACGGTTGCCAGCTGCGCAGGACGGCGTCCAGCCCCTGGTGGTCGAGCCGCTGGGTGGTGGTCCGGGTGAGCGCGTCCTGGAGCCCGTAGAGCAGGCCCGCGGCCAGCGCGAGCAGGGTCGCCTCCTCGAACAGCGGCAGCCGGCGGGCGAACGAGACCAGCAGCAGGGTCAGCCCGACCACCGTCCCGATCACCAGCCAGTGCCGCAGTTCGCTCGCCGGGGGGCCGCCGCCGGTGGGGCGGCCGGCCACGATGAACACCGTCACGCCCAGTGCCAGCAGCACCACCCCCGCCCAGCCGGAGCGTCCTAGCGTCTGGCGGGTCAGCACCCTGGCGAGTGCCATCGCGAAGATGAGGTTGGTCGCGAGGAGGGGTTCGACCAGCGACACCTCGCCCTGGTTGAGGGCGAGCGCGGAGAGGATCAACCCGATGACCATGAATCCGGTGCCGAGCAGCCACTCCGGCATCCGTAGCAGGTCCAGCAGCAGCCGCCAGTGCAGCAGGTCGGCACGCGGGGCCCGCTGTGCCGCGTGCTGCTGGAGGACGAATCCGAGGCCCAGGAAGCAGGCGGCACTCAATGCCAGGAGGAAGACCGCCACGGAGGGACCGCCCGATGGTTGCCGACCGATGGTTGCCGACCGCGCCGCACCGCCGGGCTCCGGTGCCTCGGGCGGGGTGCGCCCAGGGGGTTTCGGTGTTCCGGAGCAGGGCTTTCGCGGGTTCGGCGCGCTGTGGCCAGCCTACCGCCGGGGTGCGGCGCCGACCCCCGGTAACGGCCCGGGCGTGGCGCCGGGCGCCGCCGTCCCGGTCGGCTTGCCGCTGCCGTGCCGACGGGCGCACGCTGGTGTGAGCGGCCGCCACGGGAGCACTGCCCGGACCGGCCCGAGCGGGCGCGACGGGCGCCGGCGCCAGGAGGTGTGGCATGCACAACCAGTGGGATGTGGAGCTGAGCTTCGAGGAGGACGGTGTCCACACCGGATGCCAGGCGAGGCTGATGGGCGCCCGGGCGCCGGGTCTCACGGCGCACGGGGAGGCGACGAAGAGCGCGGAAGACCGCCCGCTCGCCAGGATCGGCGAGGAGGTCGCGGCCTCCCGGGCCCTGGAGGCGCTGTCGCGCAAGCTACGGGCTCAGGCGACCGGAGAGATCGACGACGAAGGGCACCGGCCCGGGTACCTGATCTACTGAGCCGGTACTGAGCCGGTAGTCGGGTCCGCTGGCCCGGCCGGGTGAACGGCCGGGCCAGGCTGCTGTCACAGGCTCAGCAGCAGATCCCGGACCGCAGCAGGCCGGGACAGGAACGGGTGGTGGCCGGCGTCGAGTTCGACGATGCGGCCGGCCCGGCGGGCGAAGTCGCGTTGCCGCCCGGGCGGGGTACCGCCGTCCTGGGCGCAGACGAGGTAGGTCGTGGGCACCTGCTGCCAGGCGGCCGCGCCGACCGGCTGCGCGGTCACGCGCACGCTCTGCCGGGCGAGGTGGTGCCCCGCCTGCTCCTGGTCCTCGGGGACGCAGTCCTGGAGGAAGGTGTCCACGAGCAGCTCGGGCCGGACGCCGAAGGTACCGCTGTCGGCATCGACGTCCAGGAAGGGGGCGGGGCCGCCGTCCCCGAAGTCCGACAGGCTCTGCCCGACCTCGGGCAGGTAGCTGGAGACCAGCAGCAGATGGCGTACGGATCCGATCCCCGCGGCGGCCTCCGCGGTGACGATTCCGCCGTAGCTGTGGGCGACCACGACGGTCGGCTCGTCGTCGGCCCGCAGCACCCGTCGTACGGCCGCCACATCCTCGGGCAGCCCCGGCCCGTCGGCGCCGGCGGGTTGTCCCGCCTCGCCGCAGCTCGGCAGCTCCGGGGCCGCGCTCGGCACCCCGCGTTCCCGCAGCAGTTCGGCGGTTCGGCGCCACCACCACGACCCGTCCCGGACGCACGCCCCGTGCACGAACACGACCCTCATCGCCACCTCCGTGTCGATCTCGACGGCTTCCGCCGACCATGCTCGCTCCCTTCGCCGGCGGTGGCCACAGCCACCGGCCCGGCGGAGCTCCGACGGACGTGGTTGCCGGGACCCTCGCGGGACACCTCCTGGCACAACTTCTGGACACCTCGGGGCGCGCGGGCGGGAGACGAGGTGCGGACGATTCGCCCACCCTCGCCCAGCCGCACCGACACCGACCGCCCGTGCCGAGTGGGGTGGCGGTGCGGTGCGGTGCGGTGCGTGGCAGGACCGGGCGAGGCAGGGCGGTGGAGGGTATTGGGCCGGGGTGGGTGGGGGTAGGGATGGGGTTCTGGGCGTATTGAGGACTCCGGGGAAGGGGCGATGAGGTGGAGCCGTCGCAGACGCCGACGCAGCTGATCCGACTGCTGCGCGGGCTGACGTCCGAACTCGACCTGTTCGGTGCCGAGTTCGCCGCGCGGAACGGTTTGCATCCGACGGATCTGCGGGGGCTCATCCATCTGCTGGACGCCGATCGGGCCGGGGCTGTGGTGACTCCGGGTCGGCTCGGAGCGGCGTTGGGGTTGAACTCGGCCGGGACGACGGGGCTGGTCGACCGGCTGGCTCGCTCGGGGCTGATTCGGCGGGAGCGGGACGAGGAGGACCGCCGCAAGGTCCGGTTGGTGGTGGAGGAGCGTGCGGTCGAGCTCGGCGAGGCCTTCTTCGGCGGTCTGGTCGCCGACCTGATGGCCGCGATGGGCGCCTTCGGGGAGGTGGAACTCGCCGTGGCGCGAAGGTTCCTGGTGGCGATGACCGGGGTGGTGGCCGCGGCCCGGGCGGATTAGGGCGGGCGTCTATGCCGGGCCGAGTGTCCAGGCGACCAGGGACAGGGTGGCCATCGACAGGAGGGTCGAGGCGAGGACGGTGTCGCGTGCGAAGACGGCGCCGTGGTTGTACTCGCGGGCGTAGGTGAACACGTTCTGGGCCGTGGGCAGGGCCGAGAACAGGACCACCGTGAGCAGTTGGTGGGGCGGCAGGTCGAGCACCAGGGCGCCGACCGCCCAGGCCGTCAGCGGTTGGACGAGGTTCTTGATCGCGACCGCCGTCCCGACCTCCAGGTAGCGGGAGGCGCCGGTGACCGCGGGCGGGTGGCAGATCGACAGGCCGAGTGCCACCAGCGCGGTCGGTACTGCGGCGCCGCCCAGCAGTTCGCAGGAACGATTCAGCTCGGCCGGCGGCCGCCAGCCGGTTGCCGAGAGCACGGCGCCGAAGCCCACCGCCAGCAGGATCGGATTGCGCAGCGGCAGGGTGAGCGCCGCCCGCAGGCCCGCCCGGCCGGAGTCCAGCACGGTCAGCACCGCCGGGGTGACCACCAGGATCTGGAACAGCACCACCGGGCCGACGAAGGAGGCGTCGCCGAGCACCTGCACGGCCACCGGGATGCCGAGGTTGGCCGAGTTGACGTACCCGGCGGCCATCCCGCCGAGCGTCCGCTCCGGCAGCGCCCGGCCGAACAGCCGGTACGAGGCGTACAGTCCGAGCCCGCCCGCCACCAGGGTGCTCGCGGTGAACGCCAGCATGGAGGGGTTGGCGAACCGGTCCAGCGGTGTACGGGCGATCATCAGGAACAGCGCGGCGGGCATGGCCGCGTGGAAGACGAACCGGTTCAGCACCTGCTCGGCCTGGTCGCCGAGCAGTCTGCTGCGGCCGAGGACGTACCCGACGCCGGTCAGGGCCCAGATCGGGGCGAAACCGGACAGCAACGGGTGCAGGCTGGGCATGGCTTCCTCGGCGCGGTCGTCGGAGTGATCGTCAGGGCGGTCGTCGGCATGCCGGTCGGGCGGACGGCCGTGGACCGGCCGCCCGGGGTGGGTAGGACCTCGGAAGTCAATCAGCCGCCCTGACGCCGTCGGTGGGCAGGCCCCCGCGCGGCCGGGCGGGGCGGGTGCCTACGATGGGCGGCGTGGACTACCTGAGCCTGGCCGAGGTCGAGCAGATCGCCCGGAACGCGCACGCGGGGCAGACCGACAAGAACGGCCACCCGTACGCCGAACACCTGGTGGCGGTCGCCCACGGGGTGGCGGCGCGGGGCGGCAGCCCCGAGCAGATCGCGGCCGGCTGGCTGCACGACGCCGTCGAGGACGACGCGCTGACCCGCGAGTGGCTGGCCGACGCGGCGCTGAGCGACGCCACCAAGGCCATCGTGGACGCGCTCACCAAGCGCCCCGGCGAGCCGCTGGAGGAGTACACCGCACGTATCCTCGCCACGCCGGGCGCCCTCGTCGTCAAGCGGGCCGACCTCGCGCACAACTCCGACCCGGCCCGGCTGGCGAGCCTCGACCCGGCGACCGCCGCGCGGCTGGCCGCCAAGTACCGCCGCACCCGTGAACTGCTGGGCCTGGCGGCGGAGTCCGACTGACGCCGGTCGGCACCAGGTCGGCACCACGTCCGGCCCGCGCCGGGGTCAGCCTCCGTCCGGCCCGTGGGCGCAGGGCGCGTGGGTGTCGCGTACGGGGACGAAGCGTCCGAACAGGTCCCCCGTCCCCGCGCAGTGCTCGGCGAGGAGCGTGCGGAAGCGGTCGAGCAGGGCCGCGTTCCGGGCGTCCGCCGCGAGGTTGACCATCTCGCCGGGATCCTCGGCGAGGTCGAAGAGCTGCTCGCGGTGGTCGCCCCAGGCGTAGCAGACGTACTTGTGCCGCTCGTCCCGGACCGTCCGGCCGAGGGCGTCCTCGAACCCCGGCAGTTCCCAGCCGGTCTCCACCACCACGGTCTCCCGGGGCTCCGGCGCGAGCACGCTGCGCCCGGGCAGGCCGGGCCGCAGCTGCGGCTGCGGATCCGGCCGATGTCCGGCCGAAGGCGAAGGAGCCGGACCGGCGGGCCCCACCCGGTCGGTCGGGCCATCGGGACCGGTCGGGCCCGCGAGGTCGGGCGGCAGCGGGACTCCGGTGAGGTCGCAGAGCGTGGGCAGGAGGTCCTCGCCGACCGAGACCAGCCGGTCGCTCACCTCGCCGGCCGCGATACCGGGGCCGCTGAGCAGGAACGAGGAACGGCACCCGCACCACTTCCTCGAACAGCGCCCACTTCTCGTTCCAGCCGTGGGCGCCCGCGCCGTCACCGTGGTCGGAGGTGAACACCACGACGGTCTCCCGGCCGCTCCACCGGCGGTGCTCCCGTACGGCGGCCAGCACGGTGCCGAGCTGCTGGTCCGCCCGCTCGACCAGTGCGTAGTACGCGTGCCGGTAGCGCCGCCAGTCGTCCTCGCGCCACTCGGCGGTGGGGTGGGTGTGCGGTCGGGCCCGCTGGGCGAGCCGGGGGAGTCCGGCCTCGTACGGCGCGCGCGGGTGGTTGGCGGGCAGCGGCGGGCACAACGCGGCGGGCGGCGGCGCGGGGAGCGGGCCGGTGGACGGGTCGTGGCCGCGGGCCCAGGCGGAGATGCCGTGCGGCTCGGGGAGTGGGAGCAGCAGCAGGAACGGCCGCGAGCGCGGTCGGGTGAGGAAGCCGGCGACGCTTCGGGTGAACCCGGCGTCGTCGCCGTTGGTGCCGTCGGCGTCGGTCGGGTGGAGGCGGCGGAAGCTTCGGCCGTCGGGCGCCTCCTGCTCGGGCAGCTGCCACGAGCCGGTGTACACGCAGTCGTAGCCGGCCTCGGCGAACACCCGGCCCAGCGGCGGTTCCGCAGCGGCCCCGCCCGCAGCGGCCCCACCGGCTCCAGCGGCCCGAGCAGCCCCCGTGGCGCTGGGCAGTCGCCCGGTGAGCAGTCCGGTCCGGGACGGCGCGCAGAGCGGCCGGCCGCAGTACGCGCGGCGGTAGCGGGTTCCGGTGGCGGCCAGCGCGTCCATGTGCGGGGTGGCGAGGTAGGGGTTCCCGGCGGCGCCCATCGCGTCGGCCGTCTGCTGGCCGGTCAGGACCACCAGGACATTGGGGCGTTGTGCGGTCACGTCGGGCCGTCCGTTTCGAGCCGTTCGTACGGTGGTGGCGGGTCCGTCCGGCCCGGCCGGTGCGCGCGAACATCCCGGGGCCGACCGCGGTCCAGCACGGTGCGGCGGCACGGTGCGGCACGGTCCACTCGGGGCGCACGGACACCGGTGGTTCCTATCACACCAATAAATACTCGGGGGAACGGCCCGGGGGAGGGGCACCGCCCCGGCTCAGCGCGTGATGAACGTGGCCCCGTCGGCGAGCCGGACGGCGGCCGCGGTCGCGCCGGCCAGTTCGGTGGCGTCGGCCGGGATCGTCACCAGCTGCGGCAGCACCGGCACCCGGCCCTGGAGGCGGGACTCGATCGCCGGCAGCATCCCGCCGCCGCTCTCCCGGAGCAGCCGTCCGCCCAGGGCCACGAGTTCGGGGCCGAGAACGCTGATGGTCCGCGCCACCAGCAGGGCCAGGTCGTCGGTGAACTCGTCCACCAGGCGCACCGCCGCCGGCACGCCCGCCCGGGCCAGCCGGAACAGTTCGGCGACCCGCTCGGTCGACGTCCCGGCCACGGCCAGTCCGGCCTCGGTGATCCGCAGGTCGACGGCCCGGTCACCGATCCGCGCCTGGGTGTCGCCGGTGCGCCCCGCCGGACGCTCCAGGGCCCGGCAGTCGGTCATCAGGTGGCCGAGGGCGCCGGCCGAGCCCAGCCGCCCCCGGTGCAGCCGGCCGCCGAGCACCAGGCCGGCGCCGACCTCGATCCCGACCGTCACGGCGACGAGGTCGCTGACGCCCGCGCCCGCCTCGCTGTGCTGGACGGCCAGCGCGACCAGGTCGACATTGCTCTCGACCGCCACCGGTACGCCCAGCCGCTCCTGGAGCGGGGCGCGCAGCCGCAGCCCGGGCCAGTCCAGTACCGGGGCGAACTCCACCAGCCCGGTGCCGCGGTCCCGGACCGCCCCGGGCACCCCGACCACCAGGGCACGGGGCGGGCCCGCGTGGCGCGCGGCCCAGCCGTGCAGGCCGTCCACAAGGGCCAGCAGCGGTCCGGTGAGTTCCTCGGCGGACGGTTCGCGGGTGCGGTCGGGGCCCAGCGCCGGCGGCCACTGCCGCTCGGCCTCGTGCAGCACCGTGCCGTGCAGGTCCGTGACCACGCCGACGACGCGGCGCGGTCGCAGTGCCACGGCCAGTACGGTCTGCGCCCCGGCGTTGTAGCGGATCAGCTGTGGCGGCCGACCGCCGCTGGACGGCGCGCGTTCGGGCTCGACGACCACCAGTCCGGCCGTGCGCAGCGCCTCGACCAGCCGGTGCACGGTCGCGGTGGACAGTCCGCTCTCGGTCGCCAGCCGTTGCCGGGAGAGTGAGCCGTTGCGGCGAAGCACCTCCAGCAGCACGGTCTGGTTGACCTGCGCCACGGTCCGGGTGGTGGCGGTCGCCGGGCGCGGGGGCTTGGGCACCGGGTGCTCCTCGAACGGGGCGGGGCGGGGCCGGGCACGGCCCGAACGGCGGCGGGACTTCGTCTCGGCCCGAATATATCCGCTGGGCACGACACGGCGGGCGGAGACGAGAGCGGCGGGAGCGGGAGAACGGGGGAACGGGGGAACGGCGGGAGCAGGAAGAAAGGGGAGAGCGGGAAAAGAGTGGAGCGGGAACGGCCGAAGGCCCGGCCGCGCGGATCGCGCGCGGCCGGGCCTCGGTCACCCCGGTGGTCCCTGTCCGACCCCGGGGTGAGGGGGGACAGTTGGTCCGGATGCCGTGCCGTGGAGGATTCCTCGGGTCGGCTTAGTACCAGTGGTGGTTCTGCCAGAAGGTCCAGGCGGCGTTCGGGCTGCCGTAGCGGCTGTTCATGTAGTCCAGCGCCCAGCGGATCTGGGTGGTGGCGTTGGTCTTCCAGTCCGAGCCGTGGGTGGCCATCTTGGAACCCGGCAGCGCCTGCGCCAGGCCGTACGCACCCGAGCTCGGGTTGGTCGCGGTCACGTTCCAGCTGGACTCGTGGGAGATGATCTGGCTGAACGAGGAGAGCTGGTTCGCCGGCACGATCTGCGCGGCGATGGCCTGCGGGGAGGCGGTCGCGGCGGACGCGGTGGCCGGCATGACACCGGCGCCGATGGCGGTCAGACCGGCGGCACCGGCGAGAAGAGCAGCCGAGGTACGCATACGAAGCTTGAAAGTGGGCATGAAGAACAAGACCTCAATCAGGTTGGGCCGGTGCTCGCCCCGCCCGGACCGTGGCCGGACAGGGGCCGTAACGGTCGCGGGGCGCGCATCGGCAGTAGTTCGTGAAGAGCCGTACTCCGGTGGGACAGGTACCGGGTACGGCTGGCGACGAGAGCCATTGTTGGCAGACGGGATCGGCCATCGCCAAGACCCCTCCGCTACGACGCCGCGTCGTAGCGATCTCGCGCGCCGTCGATTCGAAGGCCGCTCGCGGGCGCTTCTGACCTGCGCCGATCCCGCGTCCGCACCGCACCGGCCGTGAGCACTACCGGCCGTCGTGCCGACGGATTCCTTGTGAGCGCACTCACCGTTTGAACGCCGCCCCCGTCACCCAGGGCCGTGCCGTCGGCACGCCACGTCGCCGTTGATCTGAGACCGGGACCACAGGGCCACGGTTCGAAGCCTGCGTTCCTCGAAGCCCGCCGCCTTCGGAGCCCGTCCTCCTCGGAGCCCGCCGCCTTCGGAGCCCGTCCTCCTCGGAGCCCGCCGCCTCCGGAGCCCGGCCTCCGTCCTCAGACGACGAGGTCGCCCAGGCGGCGGTGGCGGGTGGTGCGGGCGGCGAGGCGCTCGGAGGTGGGGGTGGCCGTGAGGGTCGCGAGGGCGGTGGAGACGGCGTGGCCGAGGCGGGCGCAGAAGGCGGCGGGCTCGTCGGCGGCGTCGGGAAGTTCGGGGATCACGGTGTCGACCAGGCCGACGGCGGCGAGGTCGTGGGCGCCGATGCCCTGGGCGCGGGCCAGCTCGGGGGCGTGCGAGCCGTCCCGGTGGACGATCGCGGAGGCGCCCTCCGGGGGGAGCGGGGCGAGCCAGGCGTTTCCCGCGGCGAGGACGCGGTCGGCGGGGAGGAGGGCGAGCGCGCCGCCGCCGGAGCCCTGGCCGAGCAGGACGGCGAGAACGGGCGTGCGCAGGGAGAGGAGGGTGGTGAGGCAGTGGGCGATCTCCACGGCCACGCCGTCCAGCTCCGCCTGGACGGAGAGTTCGGCGCCCGCCGTGTCGACGACGGTGACGAGGGGGAGGCCGAGCTGTTCGGCGAACCGGGCGGTGCGGCGGACGGAGCGCAGGTCGGCGGCGGTGAAGGGGCGTTCCTGGGCGCCGGCCCGGCGCTGCTGGCCGACGACCACGGCGGGTTGGCCGTCCAGCACGGCGAGGGCCCGGACCAGGGCTCCGTCGCGGCCGCCCGGGGAGTCGAGGAGGACG
Source organism: Kitasatospora sp. MBT66 (assembly GCF_000710405.2). Taxonomy (NCBI): domain Bacteria; kingdom Bacillati; phylum Actinomycetota; class Actinomycetes; order Kitasatosporales; family Streptomycetaceae; genus Kitasatospora; species Kitasatospora sp. MBT66. Next base: position 60,854 of record NZ_JAIY01000015.1, read on the forward strand.
AGTTCCTCGGTGGTGCGGCGCAGCAGTTCGCGGGTGCCGGGGCGGTCGGGGTGCCGGGTGCGGAGGACGGCCTCCCAGGCGTCGGGCCGTTCGGCGGGGGTCGGGGGGACGGGAGCCGGAGGAACGGAGGAAGGAGAAGGGGAGGGCAGGGCGCGGCGGGTGAGTACGGACAGCGAGCGGCGCAGTACCTCGCGCAGTTCCTCGGGCGCGACCACCGCGTCCACCAGGCCGCGTTCGGCGAGCGTCTCGGCGCGCTGCACGTCGGGCGGCAGCTGGACGCCCCGCAGTTCCTCGTACACGCGCGGGCCGAGGAAGCCCAGGCGGGCCCCCGGCTCGGCGAACACCAGGTGCCCGAGGGTGCCCCAGGAGGCGAAAACCCCGCCCATGGTGGGGTTGCGCAGATAGGTGAGGTACGGCAGTCCGGCCGCCCGGTGGGCCTGGACGGCCGCGGTGATCCGCAGCATGCACAGGAACGCCGCCGACCCCTCCTGCATCCGGGTGCCGCCGGAGACCGGGAGGGCGATCAGCGGGAGCCGGGCGGCGGTGGCCTGTTCGACGGCCCGGGTGATCCGTTCGGCCGTGGCCACGCCGATCGACCCGCCGAGGAAGCCGAACTCGGAGGCGATCAGGGCCGCTTGTCCCCCGCCGATCCGGCCGATGCCGGTGACGACCGCCTCGTCGATGCCGGTCCGCTCCCGGGCGCGGGTCAGACTCGCCCGGTACTCGGCGTCGCGAGGCTCGGTGGTCACCGGATCGTCCCAGCTCACGAAGGAGCCGGGGTCGACCAGCAGTCCGATCAGCTGATGTGCCGTGAGGGACATGCTCATCTGCTCCACCCCATCGTCCGGTCCGAGTCCGTGCCGAGTCCGTGCCGAGGAAGATCACCATAGGGGGCGGGGGGAGCGCGGTGGGGGATTGGGCGCCGGGTGTGAGGAGGTCGACAGCCCGGGGGAGGCCGGGGGACGGGCCTCCCCCGGACGGGGGAGGGGGATCGGGCCCGCGCACGATCCCGGGGGGACCGGCGGGGGCGGAGGGTGGGGACATGACCACGACGGACATGACCACCAGCGCGACGGCCCCGAGTGCGACGGCCCCGAGTGCGACGACCCCGGGCGCGACGGCCCCGAGTACGGCGACCCCGGGTGCGGCGAACCCGACCACCGAACGGCCCGTCCCCGTCTGGGCGCTGCGCACCGCACGGGCGCTGCCCCTGCTCGCCCTGCCGGTGTGCCTGTGGCGGCTGCCGTTCGGGTTCGGGTTCCAGATGGGGATGGACATGCCGCGCGAGGACCTCCCGCTCTGGGTGACGGTGCCCTACGTCCTCACGCTGAGCCTGCTCTCCGAGGCCTTCGCGCTGCTCTGCGCCGGGCTGGTCCGGCCGTGGGGCGAGCGGGCGCCCGCCTGGCTCGTGGTTGCCGCCGGGACGGTGGCGGGCGGCGCGTTCACGGCGTTGACCGTGCAGTGGGTCCTCACCACCTTCGAGCTCGCGGGTTTCCACGAGGTCGGGTTCGTCAACGGCTGGTGGCGGGCGCTGGCCACGGTGGTGAGCGGGCTGTTCGTGCTCTGGGGGCCGCTGATCCTCGCGCTGACGTACGCGTACCACCGGCGGCGGCGCGCCTGACGGTTCCCCGACGGTTCCCCGACGGCCGGCCGCCGGCCGGACGGTCAGCGGGCGACGGCGAGTGGTTCGACCCGGGCCCGGGCCTCGTCGTAGCGCAGGGCGACCAGCCGGGCGAGCGCCTCGTGGGTGCCGAGCGGGGCGCTCGCCCAGCGGGCGCCGGTGGCGGCGGCGCGGTCGGCGAAGAAGCCGGGCGCGAGCAGATGGGTGGCGACGGCGACGTGGCGGTGGCCGGCGGTGTGCAGGGCGGCGACCGCCTCCTGCGGGGTCGGGCGGGCGGCGGACAGGTAGGCGGGGATGACCGGGTTGCCCTCGCCGAGGCGTTCGGCGAGCAGCTCGGCCGTCCGCGCGGTGTCGGCGTTGGCGGCCGGGTCGGAGGAGCCGGCGGCCGCGAGGACCACCGGCCCCGCGCCGGCCGGGCGACCGGCCGCGGCGAGGCGTTCGGCGAGCGCGGCGGCCAGCAGCGGGTGGGGGCCGAGCGCCCGGGCGAGCGGAAGGCGGGTCAGTCCGGCGGCGGCGAGCGCGCCGGGCAGGTCCACCCGCAGGTGGTAGCCGCCGCCGAGCAGCAGCGGGACCAGCACGGCGGCCCGCCCGTCGAGGGCGGCCAGTGCCTCCGGGAGGGAGGGCCGGGCGAGGTCCAGGAAGCAGCAGCGGACGTCGAGGCCCGGGCGCAGCGTCCGGACCCGGCACAGCAGCGCCCGGTTCGCGGCGACTCCGGCGGCGGAGCGGCTGCCGTGCGCGACCGCGAGCAGGACCGGCCGGCTCCCGTCCGAGGGAGGACGCACCCCTGCAAGCCCCGCCCCCATCAGGCCGCCGCCAGCCGGTAGCCGCGCTTGGGCACGGTGCGGATCAGCTTCCCGTGCGGCCCGAGTGCCGCCCGCAGCCGCCCGACCGCCGCCTCGACGGCGTGCTCGTCGGCGGCCGCGTCCGGCCAGGCCGTGCGCAGCAGGTCGGCGCGGCTGAGCACATGCCCGGGGCGTTCGGCGAGCGCGCGCAGCACGGCGGCGCCGCGCGGGCTGAGCAGCCGGCTCTCCCCGTCGACCAGGGCGGCGTTCCCCTGGAGGGTCAACCGGGTGCTCCCCAGGTCGAGTTCGCGGCGGCCCCGGCTCGGCAGGGTCTCCGCGAGCAGCCGGACCAGCGAGCCGAGCCGGCCGCGCTCGGGGAATTCCACGGGCAGGCCGAGGTCGGCGAACGGCCGGGCGCAGAGCGCGCCGACGCAGACCGGCAGGACGTCACCGCGCAGCGCGTCCAGCAGCGCGTCGCGCAGGCCGTCGGCGGCGGCCGTCTCGACGAACGCGCTGACCGCGGGGGCGCTGGTGAAGGCGAGGGCGTGGACCTGGCGGCGGACGGTCTGTTCGACCAGCCGCCGCACCGGGGCCGGGTCGTCCGGCGGGGCCCAGCGGTAGACCGGGACGGAGATCACCTCCGCGCCGCGTTCGCGCAGCGCGGCCGCGAAGTCGTCGAGCCGCACACCGTGTTCCTGGACGGCGATCCGCCGGCCGGCCAGCGGGCGGGCGAGCAGCCAGGTCAGCAGTTCGTCGGTGGCCTCGGAGCCGGGGGAGAAGCCCTCGCCGAGGCCGCTGGCCCGGACGGCACCGGTGGCCTTGGGGCCCCGGGTGAGGACGACGGCCCGCCGGCACGCGTCGGCGAGGGCGGCACCCCGGCCCCAGCCCTCGGCGGCGCTCATCCAGCCGCGCCAGCCGACGCCGGTGGTGGCGACCACGTAGTCGAGCGGCCCGGTCAGGCAGGACTCGGTGGCCCGGCGTAGTGCGAGGTCGTCGGCGAGCGGCATGATCCGCAGCACCGGCGCCTCGACGACCTGGGCGCCGCGCCGGGTGAGCAGCGCGGTCAGCTCGTCGCGGCGGCGGGCGGCGGTCACCCCGATCGTGAAGCCGGTGAGGGGCCCGGTCCGCGGGGTGGGGCGCGGTCCGGTGAGGGTGGTTGTTGCCATGGCCGAAAGGGTGCGGGCCGCTCGTTACGGGCTGATTGCCCGTCCGTCTCCCCGGAGTTAGCGAAGCGGCCGCTCCCGTTACGGGGGATGTCCGAAGCCGCACGTCGGGCGGTGTCGGGTGTGAGGCAGGCGTACCGCGGGCGCAACACGGCGGACCCGGCGGCGAAACGACCACCGGCGAAATTTCTCGGCACGACCCCGGGGCACCGGTGAGCGGGACCACCGAACCCGAACCCGAACCCGAACCCGAACCCGAACCCGAACCCGAACCCGAACCCGAACCCGAACCCGAACCCGAACCGGCCCCCGCCCCCCGACCCCGCCTCTGCCTCCACACCCCACAACCAGCCCGCCCCCAGCCCCCGCACCACCCGAGGAGTCACGCATGACGTCCCACCCGGCCGAGCCGCCCGAGCCGCCGCTGGACCTCGTCCTGGTCGGCCACGGCATGGTCGGCCAGCGCTTCCTGGAGGCCTGGACCGAGCAGCCCGGCGCCCGGCGCCGGCGGGTCACCGTGCTCGCCGAGGAGCCCCGCCCCGCCTACGACCGCGTCCACCTCAGCTCCCTCTTCGACGGCCGCACGCCCGAGGACCTCACGCTCTGCCCGCCCGGCTTCCTCGCCGAGCACGGCATCGAGCTGCGCCTCGGCGACCCGGTGACCGCCGTCGACCGCGCCGCCCGCACCGTCACCACCCGCTCCGGCGCCCGACTGCGCTACGACGACCTGGTGCTGGCCACCGGTTCGGCCCCGTTCGTGCCGCCCGTGCCCGGCCGGGACGCCGCCGGCTGCCACGTCTACCGCACCGTCGAGGACCTCGACGCGATCCGCGCCGACGCGACGAGGGCCGTGGTGGCGGGCGGCGGCACCGGCATCGTGGTCGGCGGCGGCCTGCTCGGACTGGAGGCGGCCGGCGCGCTGCGGGCGACGGGACTCACCACCCACGTGGTCGAGTTCGCCCCCCGCCTGATGGCCGTCCAGGTCGACGAGGGCGGCGGCCGACTGCTCCGGCGCAGGATCGAGGAGCTCGGTGTCACCGTCCACACCGCCGCCGCCGCGAGCGGGGTCGCCACCGGCCCGGACGGCGCGGTGCGCGGCCTGCTCCTCTCCGACGGCCGCGAACTCGCCGCCGACCTGGTGGTGTTCTCCGCCGGCGTCCGCCCCCGCGACCGGCTTGCCCGGGACTGCGGCCTGGCGGTCGGCCCGCGCGGCGGCATCGTGGTCGACGAGCACTGCCGCACCGAGGACCCGGCCGTCCTCGCCATCGGCGAGTGCGCCCAGGCCGCCGACGGCCGGGTCTACGGACTGGTCGCCCCCGGCTACCAGATGGCCGAGACGGCCGCCCGCGCACTCGCCGGCCGGCCCGGCCCCGGCTTCACCGGCGCCGACACCTCGACCAGGCTCAAACTGCTCGGCGTCGACGTCGCCAGTTTCGGCGACCCGCACGGCACCGCCGAGGGCGCGCTCGACGTGCTCTACAGCGACGGCCGGCTGGGCGTCTACCGCAAGCTGGTGATCGGCGCCGACGGGGCCCTGCGCGGCGGCGTCCTGGTCGGCGACACCGACGCCTACGGCACCCTGCGCGCGCTGGCGACGGCCGGCCGCCCGCTCACCGTCCCGCCCGAACAACTGGTGCTGCCCGCCGGGTCCGCCGCCGCCGGCCCGATCGCGCTGCCCGACGACGCGGTGCTCTGCTCCTGCCACAACGTCACCCAGGGCGCCGTGCGCGCCGCCGTCCACGAGCAGGGCTGCGACAGCGTCGCCGCCGTCAGGAAGTGCACCCGGGCCGGCACCGGCTGCGGCAGCTGCCTCAAGCAGCTCACCACCGTCGTCACCGAGGAACTCGCCGCCACCGGGGCCGAGGTGGGGACCGGCCTGTGCGAGCACTTTCCGCAGAGCCGCGCCGAGTTGTACGAGATCGTCCTGGTCACCGGCATCACCACGTTCTCCGCGCTGGTCGACCGGCACGGCACCGGCGAGGGCTGCGACATCTGCAAGCCGACCGTCGCCTCGATCCTGGCCAGCCTCTCCAACGGCCACATCCTGGACGGCGAACAGGCCGCCCTCCAGGACTCCAACGACCACTTCCTCGCCAACCTCCAGCGCAACGGCTCCTATTCGGTGGTGCCCCGGGTGCCCGGCGGCGAGATCACCCCGGACGGCCTGATCGCAATCGGCGAGGTGGCCCGCGACTTCGGCCTCTACACCAAGATCACCGGCGGCCAGCGGATCGACCTGTTCGGCGCCGGGGTCGACCAGCTCCCCGCCATCTGGGCCAGGTTGGTGGAGGCCGGCTTCGAGTCCGGCCACGCCTACGGCAAGGCGCTGCGCACCGTGAAGTCCTGCGTCGGCGAGACCTGGTGCCGCTACGGCGTCCAGGACTCGGTCGGCCTGGCCATCGAACTGGAGCTGCGCTACCGGGGGTTGCGCTCCCCGCACAAGCTCAAGTCGGCGGTCTCCGGCTGCGCCCGCGAGTGCGCCGAGGCGCGGAGCAAGGACTTCGGCATCATCGCCACCTCCGCCGGCTGGAACCTCTACGTCGGCGGCAACGGCGGCACCACGCCCCGGCACGCCGACCTGCTCGCCGCCGACCTGGACCGCGAGACGCTGATCCGCACCGTCGACCGCTACCTGATGTTCTACATCCGCACCGCCGACCGGCTGGAGCGCACCTCGGTCTGGCTGGAGCGGCTCGACGGCGGCCTCGACCACCTGCGCGCGGTCGTCCTCGACGACGTGCTCGGCATCGCCGCCGAACTCGACGCCCTGATGGCCCGCCACATCGATTCCTACCAGGACGAGTGGGCCGCTACGCTGGCCGACCCGGACCGGCTCCGCCGCTTCGCCTCCTTCGTCAACGCTCCCGGCACCCCCGACCCGGCCGTCACCTTCGTCCCCGAACGCGGCCAGATCCGCCCCGCCCGCCCCGACGAGGACGGCCACGTCCTCCCCGCCCCCGCCCCGGTCCTCGTGGCCGGACCCCGACTGGAGGTGCTCGCCAAGTGACCGTGGAGATCCACGACGGCACCCGCTGGCAGCCCGTCTGCAGCCTCGACGACCTGCAACCCGGCCGCGGCGTCGCCGTCCTGCTGCCCCCCGCCGACACCCAGGTGGCCCTGTTCCTCGACCGCTCCGGCGCGCTGTACGCCGTCGACAACCGCGACCCGTTCAGCGGCGCGCACGTGCTCTCCCGCGGTCTGCTCGGCAGCCGCTCGGGCCGGCCGACGCTCGCCTCGCCGATGTACAAGCAGACCTTCGACCTCACCGACGGCCGCTGCCTGGACGAGGACACCGCCCCCGACGGCACCCCCGCGGTGCTCCGCCGGTGGCCGGTCCGCGCCGCGGCGACCGACTGCGCCGCGGCGACCGACTCCCCGAACCCTCGGAACTCCCGGAAGGAGGAGCGGGCATGACCACCGCCCTCGGCACCCGACCGGCCCGGCGGACGGCCGGCGCCCCCACCCTCACCCACTGGGACCCGGAGGACCGCGAGTTCTGGGAGCGCACCGGTGCCCGTACGGCCCGCCGCAACCTGATCCTGTCCGTCCTCTCCGAGCACATAGGCTTCTCGGTCTGGAGCCTGTGGTCCGTCCTGGTGCTCTTCCTCGGCCCGCAGTACCACATCGACCCGGCCGGCAAGTTCACCCTGACCGCGCTCCCCACCGCGCTCGGCGGACTGCTCCGACTGCCCTACACCTACGCCGTGGCGAGGTTCGGCGGCCGCACCTGGACGGTGGTCAGCGCACTGCTGCTGCTGGTCCCGACCGGCCTGGCGGCGCTCGTCCTCACCCCCGGCGTCTCCTACGGCACCCTGCTCGCGGTGGCCTGCGTCGCCGGTGTCGGCGGCGGCAACTTCGCCTCCTCGATGGCCAACATCAACTCCTTCTACCCGCACCGCCTCAAGGGCTGGGCCCTCGGCGTCAACGCCGGCGGCGGCAACCTCGGCGTCCCCGCCGTGCAGCTGCTCGGCCTGCTGGTGCTCGCCACCGCCGGCGCCGCCCACCCCCGGCTGCTGCCGCTGATCTACCTGCCGCTGATCCTGGCCGCCGCCGCGCTCGCCTGGCGCCGGATGGACAACCTGCCGACCCCGCCCCGGGAACCCGGCGCCCCCGCCGACCGCTCGCTGCGCGAGGTCGCCCGCGACCCCTACGGCTGGGCCGTCTCCACCCTGTACATCGGCACCTTCGGCTCGTTCATCGGCTTCGGGTTCGCCTTCGGCCAGGTGCTCCAGGTGCAGTTCCACGACCGCTTCGACACCCCGGTCAAGGCCGCCGCGCTCACCTTCCTGGGCCCGCTGCTCGGCTCCCTGCTGCGTCCCGTCGGCGGCAGGCTCGCCGACCGCTGGGGCGGCCCCTGGGTCACCCTGGTCACCTTCGTCGCGATGGGCGCCGGCACCGCCGTCGTCCTGGCCGCCTCCCGGGCCGGCTCGCTGCCGCTCTTCCTCTCCGGCTTCATCGCGCTGTTCGTGCTCAGCGGCATCGGCAACGGCTCGACGTACAAGATGATCCCCGCCCACTACGAGGGCCGGGCCCGCCTGGCCGTCGCCGACGGCGCCGACCCGGCCGCCACCGAGGCCACCGCCCGCCGCCGCACCGCCGCGCTGATCGGCCTGGCCGGCGCGATCGGCGCCTTCGGCGGGGTGCTGGTCAACCTGGCCTTCCGGCAGTCCTTCCTCAGCACCGGTACCGGCGACGACGCCTACCTGGCCTTCCTGGTCGCCTACCTGTGCTGCTCCGCCCTCACCTGGGCCGTCTGGCTCCGCCCGGGCGCCCGGCGCTGAGCGGGACGCCGTCGGCCCCGGGCACGGACACCGCGCCCGGGACCGACGGCGTACGGCCGGTGCCGCGTCTCAGCTGTGCATGGTCGTGCCGCAGGCGGTCGAGGAGATGGGGATGAAGCCGCGATCGAGGATGACGGGCGCGCCGCCGTCGGACCGGCAGATCCAGCCGTTGCGGCCGAAGATGTCCTGCAGTGCCTTTCCATGGGCGTCGGTGCTCCTCCACTCGGCGGCGCGCACCGTGTTGGTGAGGACGTACCCGAACTGGCTGGCCGCGAAAACATAGTTGATCCTGTGGGTCACCTGATCCACGGCGGGGATCCCGTTCAGGCTGCGCACGGTGAGCACACCGGGGTCGTCCCCGGGCCGGGTGTGCCCGAGGTACGCCTGGTCGACGTAGCGGCCGACCGAGTACGGGACGAGAGCGCCGGGGTCGTGCAGGACCGGGTCGGTGCCCCGATCACCGTGCTCGACGACCCGGACGCACGAGCGGTCCTGTCCGCCGGAACTGTTGTGCCTCGGAACGTAGTCGATGGCCCGGAGGAAGTAGTCGGAGGAGTCCATCGGCACACCATCGACGCCGAGCTGGTCCACGAAGAGGTGTCCGGCCAGCACCGGAACGACGGGAGCGTCGGGCAGGGACGGGTCGATCTGCCGCCAGGTGGTCACCCGGCAGTTGTAGATCTCGGAAAGCTGGGCGGTGGTCAGGCCGGCCGGCGCGTAGCCGCCGGCCGGGGCGGCCCAGCTGATCGCGTCCTTGGCCATGGCCACGAAGAGGTTGGTGGTGGGGTCGGTAGGCCGTGGGGCACGAACGCTGCGGGCGAAGTCGACGGTGCTGCTGGTGGTGGTGTTCAGGGCCAGGAGGCCCGCGCTGCTCCCGTCGGGTCGGCTGATCGTGGTGGCCCCGGTCTTGGTCGTGATCTGTGCGGACCCGGTGGAGTCCCAGCTGTACAGCCGGGGCGAGGCGGTGTTGCCGGCGGCGGTCAGCGAGGCGTTGTACCCGGTGGAGAGCTGGTTGAGCAACTGCTCCGTGACTCCCGCTCCCACGCCGACGATGTCGGTCGGGGCCAGTTGAGGCGGGTCGGCGAGGGCGGGGGTGGTGACGGCGAGGGCCAGTGCGGAGGCCAGGGCGAGGGCCGAGGCGGCCCGGGCGGCGAGGCGAAGCATGGGGTGGACTCCCGGTCGGGGGACGGTGCGGTCATCGGCATCCTTGAGCCGCCCGTCCGGCGCCCGAAAGCCCCCAGCATTCTGGGATGCGCGGCGTCACCGCAGGTCGGGCCCGCTCCTCCGGTCCCCTCACCACCACCTGTTCTTCCTCCGGTGGTGCCCGGGCCACCCGCCCGGGGCCGGGCGGGCGGAGGCCTCCCGCGTTGTTAGGGTCGGGACATGGCAGTGAGCAGGACGGGCCTCGGCGGTCCCGGCGGTCCCGGCGGTCCCGGTGGTCCCGGTGGTGGTCCACGTCCCCCCGCGCGGTTGCGGCTCGACGCGCGGCGCAACCGCGACCTCCTGCTCGCCACCGCCCGCGACCTGTTCGCGCGGCACGGGCTGGACGTGCCGCTCGACCAGATCGCCAAGGAGGCGGGCGTCGGCAACGCCACCCTCTACCGGCACTTCCCGACCCGCCAGGCCCTGGTCGCCGAGGTCTTCGCGAACGCCGCGAACCTGCTCGCCGAGGCCGTGGACGAGGCGCTGGCCACCGAGGACGCCTGGAGCGCGATCGAGTGCTACTTCGAGCGGATCCTCGAATTGGTCGCCGCGGACCGGGGGATCAACGACCTGGTCACCCGGGCCGTCCCGACCGTCCCGGGGCTGCTCGGGATCAGTCGGCGCAACGCCGCGACGGTCGGCTCGCTGGTCGCCCGCGCGCAGGAGCAGGGCACCATGCGCGCCGACGTCACCACCATGGACCTGCTGTTCGTGTTCGGCGCGCTCTGCCGGGTCCTGCCCGCGGCCACCGAGCTGCGCCCCGACCTGTGGCGCCGCCACCTCGCGCTGCTGCTCGACGGCTTCCGCGCCCGGGCCGCCCACCCGCTGCCCGTCCCGCCGGTCGGCGAGGAGCGGTTGGACCGGATGTTCGCTGAACTCTGGGCTGCCGACACCCCGGCCGACACCCCGGCCGACACCTGACCCACCTGCCCGACTGCCCGACCGCCCCGCGTCAGGAACCCGTACGGACCGGCCCCGCCCGCGTCAGAGCTCCGTCAACGAACCGCCCCTCTGCCCTCCGCCGGGCTTGGCTGGCACCGACGACACCGGTCATCAGCGACCGGTGACCGGTTCGGAAGGACGGACAGCGCCATGGCGGACGAGCCGACAGCCCTCCCCAACGGGTCGTGGGCGCCCGAGGACGACGGCCGGGGCCGGATCGTGGTCGGCGTCAGCGGCTCGCTCGGCAGCCTCGCCGCCCTGCACCGCGCCGTCGCCGAGGCCCGCGGGCTCGATGCCGAGGTGCTCGCCGTGCACTGCTGGACCCCGGTCGGCGGCGAGTTCGGCTACCGCCGGTCACCCTGCCCGCCGCTCCTCTCCGCCTGCCGCGACGCGGCCGCGACCCGGCTGCGCGAGGCCCTCGACCAGGCCTTCGGCGGCACCCGGCCGGGCGTGCGACTGCGCAGCGTCGCCGTCCGCGGCGAGACCGGGCAGGCCCTGGTCCGCTGCGCCGACCGACCGGACGACCTGCTCGTCCTCGGCGCCGGCCCCAGCGGCCTGCTCGCCCGCGCCCTGCACCCGTCGATCACCGCCTACTGCGTCCGGCACGCCACGTGCCCGGTGCTCGCTGTCCCGAAACCGCCGCTCCAGCGCGAACTGGAGGCCATGGAGCGCCACCCCCGGACCCGCCTGACGGTGACGGTATGACCGCGCGCCTCGCCCCCTCGATGTCCGCCGCGGTCGCCCTCACCACGTCCGCCGCGCTGCTGCCGGCCCTCGCGGTCCTCGGCGAGCTCCGCCCCACCTGGGTCGCGCTCGCCGCCTACGCCGCCCTCTGCGCCGCCGTCGGCGGCCGCTCCCGTCCCTCCGCCGCCGCGCTGATCGGCCCGGCGGCCTGGCTCTTCCACAACGGCTTCGTCGAACACCGGCACGGCGCCCTCGACCTCGCCGCCCCGGCCGCCGAGGCCGCCCACGTCCTCCTCCTCACCGCGGCCGCCCTCGCCGCCGCCCTCCTCACGGCCCCGCCCGGCCCGCGCCCCGGCGGGCGGTACGACCTCGCCGCATGACGACTCGGCGGCCCCGGCGGAGCGACCTATGATGTGTCATCTCGCTGACAGCCGCCGGGGATGGGGAACGCGTTGTTCGAGCAGGCGAAGCATGCGGTCGTGACGATCGACCCGCCGGCGCGGACGACGAGCGGACGATGAAGGGATCCTTCCGGGCACTGCTGATCGGCGTGCCGAAGTACCGCGACGAGCACATCACCGACCTCCCGTTCGTCCGGGACGACCTCGCCGAGCTGGAGGAGGCGCTGTCCTCGGCCGGCTACGAGGTGGTCGTCCACGAGCCGGACGAGACGGACCGGGAGGGCATCGACGCCGCCGTCGAGACCTTCTTCCAGCAGGCCGCCGCCGGTCAGACGCTGCTGGTCTACCTCAGCGGCCACGGCATCCACCACGACGGCACCGACTACCTGGTCCCCAAGGGGGCGCTCACCAGCGCCCGGGACTTCCGCGGCAAGTGCCTGGCGCTCGACTTCGCCCCCTACGTCGAACAGAGCCTGGCCGGCGACGTGGCCGTCCTCGTCGACGCCTGCCGCGAGGGCATCGTCATGCGGGAGATGGCGCCGAGCAACGCCGTCGGCTGGTCCGAGGCGCAGGTCCGCCGGGTCGGGAAGCGGCACTACTGCCACGTCTACGCCTGTTCGCCCGGCGAACGCGCCCGCTACGCCACGGCGGGCGGGACCACGTTCAGCCTCTTCTCGCGGGCGCTCAGCACCGTGGTGGCGAGCGAGACCGGCCCGCGCACCCTCGCCGACCTCCAGGAGCAGCTGCAGACGGCCGTGGACGCGCTCACCGGCGAACACGAGTGCCCGCGCCAGCAGGTCAGGGTCCGCGCCGAGGGCGGGCTCGACGGCTTCGTCCTGTTCGAGCGGCCGGACCGTGAGCCCGTCGGCGCGGCGGGGGAGCACCCCTGGGTGGTCCGGGCCCGGGAGCACCCGGCCTGGCGGCAGGTGGCCGACGGCCCCGGCGCCGAGGCGATGCACACGGCCGTGACCGCCCTGGTCGAGCGGCTCGCCCCGCTCGCGGCCGCCGACGAACGGGCCCTGGCCGAGGACCCGTGGCGGCTGACCGACCTCGCCGAGCGGATGTCCGGCCGACTGGGCTGGCTGCTGTCGAAGGTCCTCAACGCCGAGAAGCTGGCGCTCGCCCCGGCCGAGGCGGCGCTGCTGGTGGCCGCGCCCTTCGTCCATGTGGCCTGCGCGAACCGGGTCGCGGTCGAGGCACTGTCCGTCGGGCCCACCGACCTGGCACCGGTCGCCTCCCCCGCCCCGCTCCGGGCCGGCTACGAGCAGTTCGTCACGGGCCGCGCGCGGCTGGTCCGGCGCGCCGCCCAGGCCGAGCGCTGCGGGGACCGGGCGGGGGCGGCGGGCATCGCCTGGTGGCTGTTCCGCCAGTGGCTGGCGGGCAAGCCGGGCGGCCACCACGAGAACGTCCTGACCGCCCTGCGCGGACCGGTCGGCGCGCTCACCGAGCACCTCACGGCTCCCGGTGACCGGGACCTGGTCGCCGAACTGTTCGCCCTGGACGCCCTCCCGAGCCTGCTGCGCTCGCTCCGGACCTCCTACGACACCACCGCGAGCCGCCCGGTCCGCCAACTGGCCGGCGCCACCGAGGCGGAGCAGTACGTCCGGGAGGAACTGCTCGGCGCGCTGCTCGCGGTGGCACACCAGCTGGCCGTCGACCCGCTGCGACTGCCGGACGTCGTGGTCGAGCACCTGGGCATCTCGTACGCGGTCGACCTCGCCGAACTGCACGGGACGATCCAGGGCGCGCGCTGGGACCCGCGCGGCCGGACCAGGGTGCTCACCGCCGCCTGCCACCACCCGGCGGTCGGCCTGGCGCTCCGCCAGCACGCCGCCGGGCTGGACACCCTGCTGGGCGCGATCGATCTCCACGCCGGAACCGACCCCCAGCTCGCCCCGCTCCAGGACCTGCCCGTCCACGCGACCGCCGACCAGGTCCACGCCGCCGCGGACGAGCGGGGCCGGCCCATCTACGAGTCCACCGACCTGCGGTTCCGGCTCGCGGACGACCGGATCCAGGAACTCCTGATGGGGGAGCAGCTCTACGGCGACCAGGCGCTGGCGATCCGCGAGCTGTACCAGAACGCGCTCGACGCCTGCCGCTACCGGGACGCCCGCACCACCTACCTCCGCCGCCGCGACCCGCACGTGCCCGCGTGGACGGGCCGGATCGACTTCCGCCGGGGCGTGGACGAGCGCGGCCAGGCCTACCTGGAGTGCCGGGACAACGGCATCGGCATGGGCGAGCGCGAACTGCGCGAGGTCTTCTCGTACGCGGGCATGCGCTTCGCCGACCTGCCCGAGTTCCTCGACGAGCAGGCGGCCTGGCGGGCCGAAGGTATTGAGTTCCACCCGAACAGCCGTTTCGGCATCGGGGTGCTGAGCTACTTCATGATGGCCGACGACATCTCCGTCACCACCTGCCGCCTGGACCGCGACGGCCACCCCGGCGACCGCCTCCAGGTGGACATCGCGGGCCCCGGCTCGGTCTTCCGCATCCGCAACCTGGGGCGGGGGCACGACGCCGGGACCGTTGTGCGGCTGCACCTGCGGAACCCGGACGCGGCGCCGTCGTGCACGGGGTTGCTGGGGCGGCTGCTGTGGATCGCTCCGTACGACGTGACGGCGGAGGACGCGGGGGAGCGGCTGGAGTGGGCGGCGGGGGTGCTGTCGCCGTTCGCGCCGCTGGGCCTGAAGGATCCCTCCACCCGCGCTGCGGCGCGGCACAGGTCGGTACGCGTCGGTGCAACTGACCATGCCGCTGTGTGGTGGACCAGCTCTTGGGGCGGCGTTCTGGCCGACGGCCTCTGGGTGGGCTCGCCGTTCTTCGGAGCTGTGATCGACCTGAGCGGTACGCAGGCGCCGCGGCTGACCGTCGACCGTACCCGGGCTCTCGGTCACGACGCGGCACATGTGGCCCTGCTGCTGCACCAGCAGATCCCGGCACTGGTGCGCGAGGGCGGCACGATCCTCAACCGCGAGTGGCTGTCCCTATTGGTCGACCACCACCCCGTCCTCGCCGACGCTGTCCTCGAAGCGGCGGTTGCAGCGAGCTATCGACCGTGGTTGGTGGGGGCAAACGAAGTGGACATCACCGTCCTCGGCTGCTTCCCTTCGGATTCCCGTCTGCTGGTGGAAGGAGGCTGGCAGCGGTCCCAGCTGAGACTGGAAGGCGTCAGGTCCGTGGTGCCGGAGCACTTGGTGGACTGGCGGATGCTCTGTTGGGCGGCCGCCGGTGGCCTCAGCGACGTCACCGTGGCCGGTGGGAGCGGACTGGCGGTCGCCAGGCCTACCGACGAGGGTCTTGTGCGATGGAATCTCCCGGCGCCCCTCGAAGACCTGGTCTTGAACGGGGCCGCCGAATGGGTGGATCCGGCGGAACCAGTACCGCTGGGACATGTCCTCTCGGTCGCCCGGTGGGTGCGCCGCCGTCCCACAGAGGTGGCCGCCAGGCTCGCGGAGCTGGGGTACTCCCTGAGGGCAGGCCAGCCGGTACCGGACGAGGTCCTTGACGGTGACCTCGCGGTATTGAGTCGCCGGGTCAATGGCCGGCCTCCTTGGCTCGATGCGGCGAAGCCGGTGCCGCTCGGGCATGTCCTCTTCGCCGCGGAGGAGTTGAAATGGTCGCCTGAGGCCGTGGTCGCTCGGCTCGAGGCGCTCGATGCCGGCCGGACCGACCACCTGCTGTTCCCGCTGCCTCCCGGTACCGAGAACCTGCTCGTGCCTGATCCGGGGCAGGACCCGAACTGGCTGTCACCCGGCGCACCCGTGCCGCTCTGGAAGGTGCTGGCCGTGGCCGAGGCCACGAACCGTCGGCCACGTGACGTGATCGACGGTCTGGCCGCGCTCGGGCATCCCTTTGCGGGCACGGCTGTGCCGGTGACTTTCGAGGAGAGCGACTATGAAGTCATCTCA
>NZ_JAIY01000015.1:77146-88013 GCF_000710405.2 Kitasatospora sp. MBT66
ACAGCTCCCACAGCTCATCCGGCACCAGGCGCTCCACAATCATCACACCCGAAGTTTACTCAACCTTCCAAATGAGATGACTTCTATGTGCTGTTGAGTCGCTATCTCGACTCCGAAGGGCCCTGGCTCGAAGCAGGTGAGGCGGTGTCCGCCTGGCACGTCCTGACCGCCGCGAACCAGCTCAGGGAGAGGCCGGGGGACATCGTGGCCCGGCTGGAGCAGCTCGGCCACTCTTTGGCGGACGATGTGCGGCTGCCGGAGTTCGTGAGTTCCAGGGATCTACTGCTGCTCCGCGGGCCGAACGACGACGACCACGAGCCCGAGCTGACCGTTGTCGGTGAGACAGTGCCGATGGGTCATGTCCTCTGGTGTGCGACCGAGTTGGAGTGCCCGCCGGCAGTGGTGCGCGAGATGCTGGCGCTACTCGGCCATCTACTGCCCAGCGGCGCGAGCGTGCCCGAGCGGGTGCTGTCGGACGATCTGCTGATGCTCAGCGCCGAACTCGACTGGCGGGCGCCCTGGCTGCCGGTCGACGAGCCGGTGCCGCTCGGGCACATCCTGCGGGTCGCGGCCAGACTGGGCCGCCCACCGGTCGAGGTCGCGGCCCAGCTGGTGGGGTTCGGCCACCGGCTGCCTGAAGGCGTCGTGTTGCCTGCCGAGGTTCACCCCGACGACCTGTGGGTGCTCAGCAAGCGGTTGGACGGCCAGCCGCCCTGGCTGGAGCCCGGTCGCCCGGCCGGGATCTGGCATGTGCTGGCCGCCGCCCAGGAGGTCGGCGAGCCGCCCGAGGAAACGGCCGAGCGGCTGGCGGAGCTGGGCCATCCGCTGCCGCCGGGCATGGTGGCGGCGCACGGCGCCGAGTATTTCGATCTGGTCGAGATCGACACCGGCCCGAGCCCTGACCGGCCGCTGACACTGGCCGACGTGCTGCGGATGGCGGGGAGTCGCCACTCCCCGGCCGACACCGCCCGCCGCCTCCAGGACCTCGGCTTCACGCTCGCCGGCGACGTCGTCTACGAGTGACCCGCAGTCACCCGCCCTTTCCCCGTGGTTCGGACACCCGTTCTGGCCTGGTAGTGTTCTTCCTGTCGCGAGGGAAACGAACAGAATCCCCCGTCAGGCGTCAGCGGTGCTACCAGAGCACGTCCCGCTTTCAGCGGGGAGAGTCCGTGCAACCCGGGCCTGGCGCTCCACGGTCGAACGGGCCCGATACCTTCCCAGGTACCGGGCCCGTTCGCGTTTCCGTCATAGTGCGCCCGTTCGGCGCGCCGTCAGCGGAGCACGCCCCGGACGGCCTCGGGGTCGGTCGGGGAGAGCGGGGCGGCGTCGGGCGAACCGGCCGCCCCGGTCAGGGACTTGGCGGCCGGGGGCGGCGTCACGTAGACCGGGTCGGGCTCGGCGCCGGGGGCGCAGGTCTTGGCGATCCGGCCCTTGCCGCCGGGCAGGCTGCCGTCGCGGAGGTAGGCGGTGAAGGTGTCGTCCAGGCACGCGTTGCCGTGGAACAGGATCTCGTGGAAGCTGCCGCCGTCCTGGACGACGAGCTTGGCGCTGGGCAGCGCGTCGCGCATGGCGAGCCCGCCCTCGTAGGGGGTGGCGCCGTCCTCGGTGGACTGGAACAGCAGCACGGGCGGCAGGCCCTTGCCGGTGATCTTCAGCCGGCCGGCCCGGTTGCCCTCGTACGGCCAGAACATACAGGCGGCGTTGTACCACATGTTGTTGTAGGTGTAGAAGGGCGCGACCGCGTCGACCTCGGCCTGGTCCTTCTTCCAGTACTCCCAGTCGCGCGGCCAGGCGTTCTCGGTGCACTGGACCGCGTTGTACGCGGGGAAGGAGCCGTCGTCGGTGCCGGGGGCCGCGTAGCGGTTGTAGGCGATGGCGAGCGGCCGGGTGTCGTGCTGGGTGACGTACGCGGAGAGCACGGTGGCCATCCGGGGCCAGCGGAGGAAGTTGTAGCCGCCGCCGTAGAAGGTGTCCTCGAACTCGGCCGGTCCGATCTTCCCGACCGCCGGGGCGGCGTCCAGCGGGTCGCTCCGCAGGGCGGCCTCGACCTGGTCGTAGGCGCGCTGGATGTCGGCGGGGTCGGTGCCGAGGTGGTAGACGGAGTCGGCCTTGGCGGTCCAGGCGGTGAACGCCTCGAAGCGGCGCTGGTGCTCCTTGTCCTGGAGCTTGTTGTGCTCGTACCAGGTGGTGGTCGGGCCGACGATGCTGTCGAGCACCATCCGGCGCACCCGGGACGGGAACAGTTGTCCGTAGGTGGAGCCGAGCGAGGTGCCCCAGGAGCCGCCGTAGAAGTTGATCTTCGGCTCGCCGAGGGCCCGTCGGATGCTGTCCATGTCGCGGGCGTTGTCGACGGTGGTCATGTGGGGGAGCAGCCAGGACCAGTCGGCCGCGCAGTCGGAGGCGTAGCCGGCGGCCTTCTTCAGCCAGGCCTTCGCGGTGCCCTGGTCCACCTGGTAGTCGGGGCGTTCGGCGTCGAAGTAGTCGGGGTCGCAGACGACATGGGGCTCGCTGCCGTTGGTGCCGCGCGGGTCGAAGCCGATCCAGTCGTAGGTGGAGGCGACGTCGGCCGGGATCTGTCCGGAGATGAAGGCGGGCATCCAGAGGCCGGAGTTCCCCGGGCCGCCGGGGTTGAGCAGGATCGGGCCTTGGCGCTTGTCCTTGGGTGCGGTGGCCGGGAGCCGGTTCAGCTTGATCCTGATCTTGCGGCCGCGCGGGTCGGAGTAGTCCACCGGGACGTCGAGCATCGCGCACTGGAGCGTCGGTGCGGCCGGGTCCTCGCAGGAGCTCCAGGCCAGGGTGCCCTGGCCGGTGTCGGAGAGCACGCTCCGGTCGTCGAGCCCGTCGGCCCCGGGCTCGACGCCGACGGCGGCGGAGCCGCCGAGGACGGCGATGGCGGTGGCGGTGGACAGTAAGGTGAGGACTTTTCTCATGGTGAGCATGATGTGATATGTGCAATGTCACAGCCACTCAGCTGACATGACGTTATGAAGCTGTGACGGCCCGGTGGTTCGGAGACGGCGGCCGTTCGTGGTCCGGCGCACCCGCTCCGACCTGGTAGTGTTCTTCCTGTCGCGAGGGAAACGAACAGAATCCCCCGTCAGGCGTCAGCGGTGCTACCAGAGCACGTCCCGCTTTCAGCGGGGAGAGTCCGTGCAACCCGGGCCTGGCGCTCCACGGTCGAACGGGCCCGGTACCTGAAGAGGTACCGGGCCCGTTCGCGTTCCCCGGGGCCGTTCGCGTTTGCCGAGCCCGGAGGCAGGCCCGCGGACCCGTCCGCGTCACCCGACCGGGCGGTCGGAGCCGAGTTCGCGGGAGATCCGCAGACCGACCTGGGCGACCACCGGGCCGAGCGAGCGGACCCGGGCGGCGGTCATCCGGGAGGTGAGGCCGGAGACCGAGAGGGCGGCGGTGACCTCGCCGGTGTGGTCGAAGATCGGGGCGGCGACGCAGCGGACCTCGGGCTCGTTCTCGCGGTCGTCGATGGAGTAGCCGCGGGCGCGGATGCGGGCGAGGTCGGCGCGCAGGCGGGGCTCGTCGGAGATGGTCCAGGCGGTGACCGGGCGCAGCCCGGCCGCGACCACCTCGGTGACGGCCTCCTCGGGGAGCCAGGCCAGGATCGCCTTTCCGGTGGCGGTGCAGTAGGCGGGGGCCCGGCTGCCGACCCGGGAGGCCATCCGGACGTTGGTCTCGTCCTCGACCTTGTCCAGGTAGACGATGCCGGGCGCCTGCCAGACGGTGAGGTGGACGGTCTCGCCGGCCTCGCGCTGGAGGCGGCGCAGGTGCTCGGCGGCGACGCTGCGCAGGTCGAGGGTGGAGAGGTAGGCCTGGCCGAGCCGGAGCGAGCCGTGGCCGAGCCGGAACCAGCCGGTCTCCCGGTCGCGGTCGAGCAGGTGCTCGTCGAGCAGCGGGCCGGTCAGCCGCAGCACGGTCGACTTGTTGAGGTCGAGCGCCTCGGCGAGCTGGGCGAGCGGAACGCCGCGCCCGTCGCCGTGGTCGCGGACGTAGCCGAGGACGGACAGTGCGCGGCGCAGCGAGGAGGACTGGTTGCGCTCGCCCGCCGCCTTCCGCGGTTTCCCGGTGGTGGCGGCGGTCTGCTCCGTCATCGGTCCGTTCCCCTCTCGTTCCGCCGTCCGACTGCGGCGGTTGTCGAACCGTACCCCCTACGGGCATGCGGGCCACGTTTTCGATACAGCGTTGTGCACTGCAAAACTTCCCGAATCGGCTCTTGTTGGTCGTCCGCGCACCCGCCTAACGTCCCTGGCATCGAGCAGGCGACGCCGCCCAGACGAGCGGCCGCACTGCCGTACCCACCCGCGTCACCACCCCCACATCCACCATCGGCCCCGGTCAGGGCCTGCTGCGACGTGCCCGTCCGCGACGGCGCGTCCCGGCGGCAGCTGTCGGGAGGGGAGGCTTCCCACCCATGCGCATCGTCAGACGGACCACCGCGGCCGCCGTGCTCGCCGCCACCTGCCTTGCCGCCGCCGCCTGTTCGCCCGGCACCGCCGTCCCGGCCGGCGAGAAGGCCGCCGACGACAAGAGCGGCACCCTGCAGGTCTGGCTGTACAACGAGGCCGGCAACGCCGCCAAGGAGGCGGTGGTCGCCAAGGCGGTCACCGAGTTCCAGTCGGCCCACCAGGGCGTCACCGTCAACGTCAGCTACATCGACACCGACGCCTCGGCCCGCGCCGCCAAGATGAAGGGCGCGTTCAACGACCCCAGCAGCGCCCCGGACCTGGTCGAGTTCGGCAACACCGACCTGCCCGGCTACGTCGCGGCCGGCGGCCTCGCCGAGATCGGCGCCGACCTCGACAAGTGGGCGGACAAGGGCGACCTGGACCCGGCGATCGCCAAGACCGCCGTGCTCGACGGCAAGACCTACGGCCTGCCGTGGTGGGTCGGCGTGCGCGCGCTGTACTACCGCACCGACCTGTTCACCGAGGCCGGACTGGCCGCGCCGACCTCCTACGACGAGCTGGTCGCCGCCACCCGGAAGATCCACGCCGCGCACTCCGACACCTTCGGCATCGCGATCGGCGGCAAGTACACCTTCGGCGCGCTGCCCTTCGTCTGGGACGCGGGCGGCGACATCGCCGCCAAGGACGGCGACAAGTTCAAGGCGGCGATCAACTCGGCCGCCTCGCAGACCGGGGTGAAGCGCTACACCGACCTCTTCGACGAGGCCGGCTGCCCGGCGCAGCAGTGCGCCGACCTCACCGGCGGCAAGACCGTCGACCTGTTCGCGGCCGGCAAGGCCGCCATGGCGATCCTGCCCAACTCCAGCCGCAGCAAGGTGGACGCGGGCGCGGCCAAGGACAAGTACGCGGTCGTCCCGCTGCCCGGCGCCAAGGCCGGCAGCATCGCCCCGGCCTTCGCCGGCGGCAACAACCTCGGCGTGATGAAGGCGGCCAAGCACCGCACCCTGGCCGTGCAGTTCGCCCAGCTGCTGGCCGGCCCCGGCTACCAGGAGCAGATGTACGACGCGATGGGCAACCTGCCGACCCTGAAGTCGGTCAACGCCAAGGTCGCGGCCAAGGACGCCTTCCTGAAGCCGTTCACCGACACCATCGCGGCCGGCACCCGCTTCGTCCCGCTGGACCAGGCCTGGGCACAGATCGACGCGCAGGCCGTCATCCCGACCATGCTCCAGCAGGTCGTCACCGGCAAGGCCGACGTGGCGAAGGCCTCGGGCGACGCCGCCACGCAGATCACCTCGGCCTTCGCCGCCCGCTGAGCCCGCCCCCGGGGAATCCAGAGAGCAGGTCCCGCACGTGTCCGCACCCACCACGACCGCCCCGGCGGCGCCGCCCTCCCCGAGCGGGCGGCGCCGGGGCGCCGCGGCGGCCGCGCCCCCGCGCGGCCGCCGCCGTACCCCACTGCTGCTCCTGCTGCCGGCGGCGGTCGTCATGATCCCGCTGGTCGCCTACCCGATCTACCAGCTCGGTCTGCTGTCCGTCCTGAACTTCGGGCAGGCGCAGGCCTCCGGCGGCGTGCCGACGAGCTTCGTCGGCCTCGGCAACTACCGGAAGATCCTGAGCGACGGGCAGTTCTGGTCGGTGCTGTCGCAGACGCTCGGCTTCGCCGCGTTCTGCGTGGTCGCCACCCTGGCCGTCGGCGCCACCCTCGCGGTGCTGCTGACCAGGGTGGGCCGGGTGCCCCGACTGGTGCTGACCACCGCCGCGATGGCGGCCTGGGCGGCGCCGGCGATGACCGGCTCGACGGTGTGGAGCTTCCTGTTCGACACCAACCTCGGTCTGGTCAACAAGACCCTGGTGGGCATCGGCCTGGACGGCTTCCACGAGTTCAACTGGTTCTACGACAAGTGGACGGCCTTCCTGATCGTCGGTGCCGTCGTCGTCTGGCACTCCTTCCCGTTCGTCATGGTGACGCTCTACGCGGGCATCAGGGCGATCCCGGCGGAGGTGCTGGAGGCGGCGGCGCTGGACGGCGCCAACACCTGGACGACCTTCCGCCGGATCACCGCCCCGATGCTCCGGCCGATCCTGACCATCGTGGTGATCCAGTCGGTCATCTGGGACTTCAAGGTCTTCACCCAGATCTACGTGATGACCGAGGGTGGCGGCATCGCCGGCCAGAACCTCGTCCTCAACGTCTACGCCTACCAGAAGGCCTTCGCCTCCTCCCAGTACGGGCTGGGCGCGGCCATCGGCGTGATCATGCTGCTGGTCCTGGTGATCCCGACCGTCCTCTACATCCGCTCGCTGCGCAGGACGGGGAACGAACTGTGAACGCCCGTAGCCGCTGGCGCCTCGGCGCCAACACCACCGCCCTCCTGGTGGCCGTCGTCACCGCCTTCCCGATCTTCTGGATGGTGCTCTCGGCCTTCAAGCCGAAGGGCGAGGTGCAGTCGCTCGACCCCCGGCCGTGGACGGCCCACCCCACCCTGGAGAGCTTCCGCCAGGTGCTGAGCGTGGACGGCTTCGGGCGGTACTTCGTCAACAGCCTGGTGATCGCGCTGTCCGTGGTGGTGCTCTCCGCGCTGGTGGTCTTCCTCGCGGCGGTCGCGGTGACCAGGTTCAGGTTCCGCTTCCGCACCACCATCATGGTGATGTTCCTGATCGCCCAGATGATCCCGGTCGAGGCGCTCACCATCCCGCTGTTCTTCATGTTCCGCGACGCGGGCCGGTTCGCGCCGGGCATCGGCCTCAACACCCTGGCCTCGCTGATCCTGGTGCAGCTGGCCTTCTCGCTGCCGTTCGGGATCTGGATGATGCGGGGCTTCGTCGCCGCGGTGCCGGTGTCGATCGAGGAGGCCGCGCAGATCGACGGCGCGAGCCGGACCAGGATCCTCTGGACGGTGCTGCTGCCGCTGGTCGCCCCCGGGCTGGCCGCGACCAGCGTGTTCTCCTTCATCGCGGCGTGGAACGACTTCGTCTTCGCCAAGACCTTCATCATCAGCGCTACCGAGAACCAGACCCTGCCCTCCGCGCTGCTGGTGTTCTTCAAGCCGGACGAGAACGACTGGGGCGGCATCATGGCGGCCTCGACGCTGATGACCGTGCCGGTGCTGATCTTCTTCATCGCGGTGCAGCGCAAGCTGGTCTCCGGGCTGGCGGGCGCCGTCAAGGACTAGGTCCTCTCTTTCGGATCACGCCAGGCGGTCGCCGCCGGAGCACGCACCTCGCCGGCTTGTCGTCGGTCGCCGATGCTCCGCATGGACTCCCTCCTCCGCACCGCCGATGCACGCACTCCAACGACGCCCGCTCGTCCGACGTGATCCGAAAGAGAGGGCCTAGGTGCTGTTCTTCGGCGGAAATCGCCGCGACGGAGGGGCTGCGGCGGGTGTAGCGTCCGGGCCCGGGGAGGTGGGGTCCATGGACCGGGAACGTGCCGACGGGCAACTCGCGCAGATCGCCGAGACGGTGGGCCTCGCCCGCCGTCTCGGCACCCGTGTCTGGCTGCGGGGCGGCTGGGCGATGGACTTCTTCCTCGGTGGGCCGACCCGCGACCACGAGGACATCGACTGGTTCGCCCCGGCCGCCGACGCCGCCGCGCTCGCCGCCGGCCTCGGCGCCCTCGGGTACACACCGCTGGAGGGCGTGCCGCCGGAACAGCAGCTGGACTTCGTGAAGGACGGCTTGGAGTCGAGCTTCGCCCTGGTGGACCTCGCGCCGGACGGCCGGGTGCTGGTGGCCGGCGGGCCCTGGGCCGGGACGGCCTGGCCGGCCGGGCTGCTGGACGGGCCGCCGGGGCGGATCGACGGGCTGGTCTGCCCGGTGGTCGCCGCCGAGGCGCAGATCGAGATCAAGCGGATGATGCCGGTCTGGGACCCGCGTCGCCCCCGGCGGGCGAAGGACGCCCAGGACATCGCCCGGCTGCGGGCGGCGCTGGCTGCCCCGGCGCGGGCGTAACGCCCGCAGGGCCCGGCGCCGGACCCCGGTCCCGGCGCCGGTCTCAGGAGACGCCGCGCGGCCGGAACTGGACGCTGATCCGGGGCCCGGCCGGCCGGGCCGTCTTGGGCACCGCGTGCTCCCAGGTCCGCTGGCAGGAGCCGCCCATCACCAGCAGGTCGCCGTGCCCCAGCCGGTGCCGCACCACCGGCCCGCCGCCGCCCCGGGGCCGCAGCAGCAGGGCCCGGGGCTCGCCGACCGAGAGGATCGCCACCATGGTGTCCTCGCGTTCCCCGCGGCCGATCCGGTCGCCGTGCCAGGCCACGCTGTCCCGGCCGTCCCGGTAGTAGCAGAGCCCCAGGGTGCGGAAGGGCTCGCCCAGTTCGGGCCGGTAGTACCCGCTCAGCGTCGCCCGGGCAGCGCCCAGCACCGGGTGCGGCGGCGGGTCGTCCTCCCGGTAGGAGGCGAGCAGCCGGGGGACGTCCACGGTCCGCTCGTACATCTCGCGGCGCTCGGCCCGCCAGGGCACCTCGGCGGCCAGCTGTTCGAACAGCCGGTCGGCGCCGTGCAGCCAGCCCGGCAGCAGGTCGACCCAGGCGCCCGCCCCCAGGACCTCTCGGCGCACACCGGTCAGCGGCCCGAGGGCCGGCCCGGCCGGGCCGGGGTCGTCGAACAGGGACGGCTGGAGGTGGACGGCGGCGGTGGTGCTCATGACTCCAGCCTACGCCTGGAATCGAACATGCATACGAATTAGAGGATGGGTGGGGATCGGGGGCGTGGGTCGGTGAACCGATTTCTGACCAGGCGCGATCGCCTGCTAGTGTTCATCCCGTCGAAAGGAAACGATCTTCGCGCAGCGGGGATCGGATCGGATCGAGCAGGCGTCAGCGGTGCTACCAGAGCACGCCCTACTTTCAGTAGGGAGAGTCCGTGCGACCCGGGCCTGGCGCTCCAACGGAAGCGGTCGTCCCCCTCGGGGGCGGCCGCTTCTTCGTGCTGCGCCGGAGTGGCCCCGGCGGCCCGGGTGCCTTCGGTCGGTCCGGATGCCTTCGGTCCTATCGCACTCGTGGCTCGAAACCCATCGGCGCGGCCGACAATCGGCCAAGGTCCCGTGCCAGGTGGATCGTTCGTTCGTATCGCGTACGGGCGTCCGGTCAGCGGTAATGGCGGGCCTCCAGGACTGACGATGCGTCAAAGGATGGCCGAAAACACCGGGTTGTGGTGTGAATATGCCATTGGAATGTTCGTCGTACGAGTTCCGGCAGTAGCCTTCCGTGTCGAACCCGCCACTCGTGGTGGCGGTCCGGTCGGCGTCTGACGGCCACGCCCTGCGCCGTGGCCTGCGCCGCTTCCTCCCCCGAACCCCTCCGAAGGAGCCCGAGTGCCGGGTATCGACGAGTGCCTGTCCCAGGCGATGACCATCGCCGGGGCCCGCGCCGCCGGTCTGATCGACTGGAGCAGCGGACTCGCCCTTGGCAGCGTCGGAGTCAGTCCGACCGGCGACCACGACACCACGGCGGCGGAGGCGACCGACCTGGTCCGGGCGGCCGTCGAGGGAGCCACCTTCACCGCGGCGGAGGACGGCAAGGCACCGTTGCAGGACATCATCCTGACCGCGGGCCGCAGTTACCACCTCCTTTGCTTCATCGATACCGTCTTCGACAGCCGCCTCGTCCTGCACCTCTGGCTGGACCGGGCCGAGGGCAACCTCGCCGGCGCCCGCTACCGGCTCCAGTCGCTCGCCGAGGAACTGGTGCTCGGATGACGAACCCCGTCACCAGCGACCCGGCCGCCACCGTCAGCACCCAGGTCGGCTTCCGGCCACCGGCCGGCCCGGTCGCGCCCGCGCTCCCGGTCGCCGTCGACCCCGGCTGGACCCCGGGCGCAGCCGTCGAACGGCTCGCCGCCGAACGGGCCACCGGCGCCCTGCGCGGCCCTGCCGGAACCGTCTACCTGGTCGACGGCCTGGTCACCCACGCCGAGTCCCACCGGGCCCCCGACCTGGCCACGCTGCTCACCACCAGCGGACGGCTCGACCCGGACACCTGGCAGGAGGCCGTCCACCGCTTCGGCCCGTACGCCCGGGTCGGCGAGGCCCTGGTCGAACAGGGCCGGCTCACCCGCGGCGAACTCGAACTCTGCCACCTCGGCACCCTCTACGACGCCGCCTGCTTCCTGCTCGACACCCCCGCCACCCTCGCCTCCTGGACCTTCGCCCCGGGCATGCGGCACTGGCTCGGCCCGGTGGCCGCGGTCGGCGCCCACCGGCTCCGCCGCGAGGCCGAACGCCGGCGGCACCTGCTCGACCGGATCTGGCCCTCGGCGCAGCTCGACACCGTGCCGCTGCGCCGGACCGCCGCCCAGGCCCCCGCCCCCGGGCGCCACGCCCGCCGGGTGCGTCCGCCGACCCGGCGCCAGTACGAGCTGCTCGACCGCGCGGACGGCCGGAGAACCGTCGCGGAGCTGGCCCGGCTGTTCGGCCGGTCCGCGTTCGCCACCACGGCGGACGTCCGCCG
>NZ_JAIY01000015.1:88143-99326 GCF_000710405.2 Kitasatospora sp. MBT66
TCGGCGCGGTGCCGGTGCCGAGGGGGCCCGGCGGTCTGCACCGGCGTGTTCCCGGCGCGGCGCTCGCCGCGCTCACCGGCCGCGCGGCGGCTCCGTCGGCTCCCGCGGCTCCGCCGCTGCCGACGGTTCCGTCCGTACCGGCGCAGGCCGCGTCCGGGCCGCGGACCACCGCCCTCCCGCTCACCGCCGCCGATCCGGACACAGCTCTGCTGATCCGGGTCCGAACCCTTCTGGAGGCCAGACTTTGAACCACTCTCCGCCCGCGATGCCCCCCGCACGGCCATGAGGCGGGCGCTCAAGCAGCGTGTCGGAAGGAGACAACTGATCGCCTTGGAGACCGAGCTGCTGGCCGAACTCCGCGCCATCAAGCACCGGGTACCGCATCTCGCCGGCGGTCTGGTGGCCAGTGTGGACGGCCTGCTGGTCGCCCACGACACCCACGGGACCGAGCCCTCGGGCCTGGCGGCGATGACCGCGGCCTCGCTCAGCCTGGCCCAACGGCTCGCCGACAGCACCGGCCAGGGCGAGTTCCGGGAGTCGCTGGTCCGCGGTGAGCACGGCTATGTCGCCACCTACGCGGCGGGAGGGAGCTGCGTGCTCACCCTCCTCGCCCACCCGGACGCGAACGTCGGCCGCCTGCACCTGGAGGCCCGCCGTTCCGCCCAGCGCATCACCGCGCTCCTGAACGACACCCTCCTGCCCAAGGACGCCCGGGAGTACTGACACCCGTCCCGGGCTCCCGGCGGGCCGATTCATCGACCTGCCGCTGTAACGACCTGCTGCCGTACCGACCTACCGCTGTACCGACATACCGACGTACTTCCCTACCGACCCATCGACGTAGCGACCCACCGACGTACTGACGTACCGACTTTTTCGGCGTACCGACGCACCGACGAACTGGAGACAGTGACATGACCGACGCCGCAGGCGCGCTCAAGCAGGCCATGACCGTGATCGAGGGCGCCATCGGCGCGGCCCTGGTCGACTACAACAGCGGCATGGCGCTCGCGACCCTCGACGGCCCCGGCGGCTTCGACCTCAACGTCGCCGCCGCCGGCAACACGGACGTGGTCCGGGCCAAGATGCGCACCATGGACATGCTCGGCCTGGGGGACGGGATCGAGGACATCCTCATCACCCTCAGCAGCCAGTACCACCTGATCCGCCCGCTCACCGGCCGCAGCGGCAAGGGCCTCTTCCTCTACCTGGCGCTGGACAAGGGCCGGGCGAACCTGGCGATGGCCCGCCATCAGCTCGTCAAGATCGAGGCCGAGCTGGAGGTCTGACCGGCGTCCGTCCGGCGGCCCTACTCCTCGGTGACCGTACTCCCCGACGGCCGACCGGACCGAGCAGTGGTCCGGTCGGCCGCCGGGGCGGTGTCGTCCGCGGGCCGCACCCGGGACCGGCGGGACGCCGCCCGCCCCGGGGCCGGACCAGGACGGCTCAGCCGGCCGGGTACCCGCCGACCAGTTCGGCCGGGCCGCCCGGCCGGTTCCGTGCCGCCAGCGCGGCCGCAGTCCGCGCCCAGAGTGCGGGCGCCAGCAGTGCCCGCGCCTCCGCCGGCGCGCAGAGCCGCCACTCGACCAGCTCCTCCGGGGCCAGCACGATCGACGAGAGCAGTTCCTCACCCACCGTGCCCCCGTCGAAGAGGTAGACCAGGCGGGCGGTGTCGCTGTCCGCGGCCGGATCGGCCGCCCGCCCCGGCATCCAGTCCAGGGCCAGCAGCCGGCCCGGCTCGCAGGACCAGCCCAGCTCCTCCCGGACCTCCCGCCGGGCCGCCGCCCGGGGCAGCTCCCGGTCCGCCTCGACACCGCCGCCCGGCAGCGTCCAGTGCGGTACTTCGCCGCCCGGAAGGTCCCACGGCCGCAGCCGGACCAGCAGGACCCGGCCCTCCCGGTCGGTGAACACCGTCCGTGCCTTGGCCCGGACCCGGGGGAGGCCGGCGTAGTAGGCGTCCCGGTCCAGCGGTGGCGGCGGGTCATCGGCCGGCGGTCCGCCCGCTGTCGGCGGCCACTGCGCGGACAGCTCCGACAGCCCCGTCGGGCCGGTGTACTCCGGGACCGGGCCGGGCGTCAGCACCTCGAGGACGTGCCCGACCGGGTGACCGTCCTCCAGCTCCAGCGGCCCGGCCGCGCGGGGCGCCCGCAGACAGGCCGTCACCCGCCGGGAGAGCCGCGGCGGCAGCGCGTGGCCCGCCTGCTCCGGCGTCAGCCAGGCCCAGCCGCCCACCTCGGCCCGGTCCGGCGTGAACGCCGCCGCCTGCTCCGGCGTCAGCGGCTCGGCCCAGTACAGGTGGGCGGCGATCGGCGGACGGTGGTCGTCCAGCGTCCAGTCCAGGCAGGCCAGCGGCCCCAGCCGGGGCGTGAAACCCAGCTCCTCCTCGATCTCGCGCACCGCCGTCCGCCGCGGCGAGCCGTCCTGCGGGTCCCAACCCCCGCCCGGCACCGCCACCGGGTGCCTCCGGTTGTACGGCAGCCGCACCACCAGCACCCGCCCCCGCCCGTCCGGGAACAGCACCCCCGCCGCCGCCAGCAACTCCTGCCCCGAAGCCCTCGAAGCCTCCGCCGCCATCCGTACCCCCTTCGTCCGTCCGGTCACGTGTCACGACACCCCGCCCCACCGCCCCGGTTCCCCGCCGTCCCGGTTCGCCCCTCCGCCCCGAGTCAGGTCGCCGTGGGGGTGTGGCGTGTTGCCGCGTGTACGGCCATCGTCCGGAGTCGCGTGAAGTAGAAGGCGCAGTAGGCCGAGTCGATCAGGGGCACGATCCGGTCGAGGTCGGTGATGCACGCCCAGAGCCTGGCAATGAGACCGTCGTCGAGCCTGTCGTTCAACTCCCGCTGGACCAGGCCGGCCACGTCGGCGTCCAGGAGGGCCAGCTCCACACCCTCGATGTCCACGCCGCGGAAACTGTCGGGGTACGGGGCGCGCAGGTGTTCCTCCCACAGCCGGGCGAGTCGGTCCTCGGGACTTTGCCGGCCGCTGCCGGTAGCTGTCGCCTCTGCCGCAGCCGGTGGGCGAAGGAGCAGAGAAACCGCCTCGAAGACGGCACGCACCATGGCGACGGCCATGGCCGGGCGGAGCGCGGCACTGGTCACGGTGCCCTGCGCGAGTCGGTCGCGCAGTTCCTGTCCGCGATCGAGTTCGGCCGCGAGTTCGGCCGGGACGAGCCCTGCGTCGCGGGCCCGCTCGATGAGCACCGGGAGCGGTCCGTCGACGCCCAGGCGCCCGGCAAGCAGGTGCTCCAAGGCGAACAGGGAATGCGTGACGGCGACGGTGGCGAACTCGTACCGGTAGTAGGAGTGCCGGATGAGCTCGCGGGACGTTTCCAGTGCGCTCATGACGTACATCGACGCGTCGGCGGGCAGCACCAGGTCGGCCACCAGGGCGTCCATGCCGGCGAAGTCGAGAACGATGTCGCGGGCACGCGGGTCCGGTGCGGGCAGTGGGAGCGGGCCGGGGAGCGGCGGCAGGGTGTTCACCGGTGCAGTCCTGTCATACGGACGCGCTCGGTGGCAACGGATTTACCCGGGGCGGTTGTTGACCCCGCGGCCCGGGGAGGGCGGCGAGGGCGGTGGTGGTGGCCCGGGTCATGCGGTGGTCCTGGCGGTCGGTCGTGCCGCGCAGGCGGGCGAAGCCCTCGACGGCGGCGAGGGCGAGCAGGCCCGGGAGGAGGTCGGTGCTGCGGTCGAGGACCCAGCGGGTGCCACGGGTGGCCATCCACCAGAGGTCGGCCAGGGTGCCGGGCGGGGGTTCGGCCGGTGCCGGGGTGGGGGCGGGGCCGAGGGGGTGGTCGGTGGTGGCGAGCAGGTCGTGGAACCCGCGGGCGATCAGGTGGTGGCCCTCGGCGCTCGGGTGCAGGCGGTCGACGCTGAGCAGTCGGCGCTCCGCGGTCCACGGCAGCTCGGCGAGGTGCAGGTGGACGGCGTGGTGGCGGACGGCGAGCGCGTGCACCACAGTGTTGACCGCGCGCATCCGCCGGGCGAGCGGGCGGGCGAGCGGTCTGGGCAGCCGCAGCAGGGTGCCCGGGTCCGGCAGGCAGGCCGTCAGCACCACGGCGCCGCTGTCGGCGAGTCGGCCGAGGACGGTGTCGAGGGCCAGGGTGGTGCGCTCCACGTCGAAGCCGGACCGCAGGGTGTCGTTGCCGCCCGCCACCACGGCCGCGAACTGCGGGCGCAGCGCGAGGGCCGCCGGCAGCTGCTCCGCGGTGAGGTCGGTGGTGAGCGCGCCGCTGCGCGCGAGGTTGGTGAACTCGACCCCGGTCTGCGGCGGGGCCAGCGACCGGGCGAGCAGGGCCGCCCAGCCGCGCCATCCGTCGGCGATCGGGTCGCCGATGCCCTCGGTGAGGGAGTCGCCGAGGGCGACGAACCGCACCGCTTCGCCGGTCGTTCGCCCGCCCGGGCGGGCCGCTCCCCGTGCGGCACCGGGTACGGTGTCGCCTCCGCCGTCCCCGTCCACCGCCGCGATCGTGTTCATCGCACCTCCCACCGTTCCCGGGCCCTCCGGCCCGGCCGTTCCCTGCCGTTGTTGTGCCGACCTGCTGTCGTGCTGTCCCGTTGTCCCGCTGCTCCGTTGTGCGTCGGAGTGGGAAGTCGGCGGGATCGACTTCCCACTCCGCCCGACTCCCGACGCCCCGCGCCCGGGGTTCTCAGCCGGCCGTGACCGGGGCCGCGCCGTGGGCGGCGAGGAAGGCCGCGACCGCCGTCGGCCAGCCGTAGCGTTCGGCCCGGTCGCGGGCGGCGGCGCGGCGGGCCGGTTCGGGGCGGGCGAGGAGTTCGCGCACCGCCTCCGCGAAGCCCGCGCCCGTCGGCTCGGCGGCCACGCCGGCGGTGCCGACGAGTTCGGGCAGGGCCGAGCCCCGGTTGACCGCGACCGGGGTGCCGCAGGCGAGCGCCTCCAGCGCGGCCAGGCCGAAGGTCTCCACCGGCCCCGGTGCGAGCACCACGTCGGCGCAGCCGAGCAACCGGGCGACGGCCGCCCGCCCGGCCAGGTGGCCGAGGAAGTGCACGGGCAGTCGGCGCCGCGCGGCCGAGGCCGCGAGCCGGGAGCGCAGCGGCCCGGTGCCGGCCACCGCCAGCACGGCCCCGGCCCCGGCCCCGATCCCCGGCCCCGTGGAGTGGAGTGCTTCCAGGGCGTCGAGCGCGAGCTCGGGGCGTTTCTCGGTGGAGAGCCGGGAGCAGAGCACCAGCAGCACCTGGTCCGGGTCCGCGTACCGGGCGCGTTCGGCGGCCCGGGCGTCGTCGTCCGGCGGGCGCAGGGTGGCCAGGTCCACTCCGAGCGGCGCACGGGCGAGGTTCCGTACGCCCAGGCGGCGGAATTCGGCGGCGGCCCAGTCCGTCGTGCAGATCACCGTGTCGTAGGACCGGGCGGTCCGGCCGTTGAGCCGGTTCGCGGCGGCCCCCGCGACCGGGCCGGGCAGACCCCAGGTGCGCAGCAGTCCGACGGCGCTCTCGTGCGAGACCATCGCGGAGCGCACTCCGTGCCGCCGGGCCCAGGCGCCCGTCCAGCGCAGCGTGGTGCGGTCGGAGACCTCCAGCCGGTCGGGGGCGAGCCGTTCGAGTTCGGCGGCCACCGCCCGGCGGTCGGTGAGCAGCCGGTAGCCGCCGCTGCCGGGGAGCACCGGGCCGGGCAGGGTGACGACCAGCCCCTGCTCGTCCTCCTCGACGGCGCGGCGCTCCCCGGGCACGACGAGTACGGGGGTGTGCCCGGCGGCCCGGTAGCCCGCGCCGAGATGGCGCAGCGCGGTCCGCAGTCCGCCGGAGACGGGGGTGACGAAGTTGGCCACCCGGACGATCCGGAGCGGGCCGGTGGTCATGCGGGCAGTTCCTCCGTCAGCGGGGCGGTCGGCGGAGCGGTCGACGGCGAGGCCGGCGGTGCAGTCGGCGGCAGCGAGGTCGGGACGACGACCGGTGGCGGGACGGGGCCTGCGGTCAGGGCCGCATCCACCACGTCCGCCCCCGCCACGTCCGCGACCGCCACCCCGCGGTGCTCCGCCAGCACCTCGGCGTAGTGCCGCAGCAGCAGGTCCCCGACCGCCTCCCAGGTGCGCGCCGTCACCTCCGCCCGCCCAGCGCGCCCGTACGCGGCCCGCAGCTCCGCGTCCCCGGCCAGGGCCGTCACCGCCCGGGCCACCGCCGCGCCGTCGCGGGGCGGGACGAGCAGGCCGGTGCGGTGGTGCGCCACCAGGTCGAGCGGTCCGCCGGCGGCCGGGCCGATCACCGGGACGCCGCTGGCCATCGCCTCCTGGATGGTCTGGCAGAAGGTCTCCAGCGGCCCGGTGTGCACGAACACGTCCAGGGTCGCGAAACATCGGGCCAGTTCCTCGCCGGTGCGCCGGCCGAGGAAGACCGCGCCCGGCATGGCGGCCTTCAGGCCGGGAGCGGAGGGCCCGTCACCGATGACCACCACCCGGACGCCGGGCAGCGTCGCGGTCTCGGCCAGCAGGTCCACCCGCTTCTCCGGCGCGAGCCGCCCGACGTACCCGACCAGCACCTCGCCGCCGGGGGCGAGCGCCCGGTGCAGCGCCTCGTCGCGGTGGCGGGGGTGGAAGCGGGCCGAGTCCACGCCGCGCGGCCACAGCTGGACCCGGGAGACCCCGTGCGCGGTGAGGTCCTGGGCGGCGGGGGTGGACGGCGCGAGGGTCCGGGCGGCGAGGCCGTGGACGGTGCGGATCCGGTGCCAGGCGGCGGCCTCGCCGAGCCCGCGCCCGGCCCGGTAGGCGTGCGCGTACCCGGCCAGGTCGGTCTGGTAGACGGCGACGATCGGCAGGCCGAGCCGGGCGGCGACCTGCGCGCCGCGCGCGCCGAGCACGAACGGGCTGGCCAGGTGGACCAGGTCGGGCCGGTGGCCCTGGATCGCGGCGGCCAGCTGGCGGCTCGGCAGTGCGATCCTGACCTGCGGGTAGCCGGGCAGCGGGACGGAGGGCACACGCACCACCGGCAGCTCGTCCGGCACGCCGCCGGCGCCGAAGGTGTGCGAGGGGCTCTGCGCGCCGCGCGCGGGCGCCGGGGTGACGACGAGCGGCTGGTGTCCCCGGCGGAGCAGGTGCTCGGCGGTCCGCAGCACGCTGTGGGCGACGCCGTTGACCTCGGGGGGAAAGGACTCGGTGACGATGACGACACGCATGCCAGTGTTCTGTCCGGGTCCGGCGTGCAGGCGGCCAAAGGGATCTGTCGTACAAACGAACGCGGGTCGGCGAATTGTGCCACCGACCCGCGTCCCGCCCTCCCGGGGGCATCAGCGCGACGTCACCGAGACGTCAACGAGCCGCTCCGGCCGCTCCGGCGGCCGTCTCCTTCAGCTCCGCGTAGGGTGCGAGCTTGCGGATCGACTCGATGCTCTTGAGGCAGTCGTCCCGGTTCTCCTGCGGGTCGCCGGTCACCACGACCGTGCCGTTGCTCGCCTTGAGTCGGAACCGGTGCATGCCACTGTCGTCGGTGTACAGCTCGAACTTGCCGGCCATGGAGTGTTCGCCTTTCCTTCGGTGACCCCCTCGCAACGCAACGTAGGGGCAAATCCCTTGCCGCGCATGTCAGATGAGGCATCAGGGGGCTACTCCGAACGGGGCCGGGGGCTTCGGCCGGCCGTCGACGGTCCGGCCGGCCCCGGTCCGGTCAGTCGTGGTAGAGGGTGAAGGCGGCCGCCTCGATGGCGTCGGCCGCGGCGTCCCCCAGGAAGAGCCGGCGCAGCAGTCGCACCACGTCGTCCAGGGACACCTCCGCCTCCACCTGCACCCGGATCCGCGAGTCGCTCCGCACCTGGCGAACGATGTCGTTCTTCGACAACTCCCTGCCCATGACTGCTCCCTCGATCGGTCCTCCGTCGCGGTCGGTTCCCCGCGCCGTCGGTGCCGAGCGAACCACCTCACCGGGTGCGGGACTCGGTCAGCTGAGGGAAAGCGCCGGGTCCGGTCGCGACCGTTCGGAACGTGCCGCCTCGGGGCCGTCGCGGGGCCGTCGCGGGGACGTCGCCGTGCCGTCGCGCCGGTGGCACGACTGGCGGGGCCCCGAACCGTCGGCGCAGGCTGGGAGGGGGACGGCTCGGGGACCGAGGAGCACGGTTCATGGACGACACCGGGACGGAGGTCCTGGTCGTGGGCGCCGGACCGGTCGGGCTGACGGCCGCCGCCGAACTGCGCCGCCGCGGCGTCGGGTGCCGGATCGTCGACCGGCTGGACCGGCCGCAGCCGTACGCCAAGGCCGTCGGCATCCAGCCCCGCACCCTGGAGGTGTGGGAGGCGATGGGGCTGGTCGGCCGGGTCCTCGACGAGGCCGTGCCGCTGCTCGGCCAGCTCGTCTTCGTCGACGGCGAGCCGGGACCGCGGCTGGAGCTGGAGCTGCCCGCCGAGGTGCCGTACCGGTTCGCCGCGCTCCCGCAGGACACCACCGAGCGGCTGCTCACCGAGCACCTGGCCGGCTTCGGGACGCGGGTCGAGCGGGGCACCGAGCTGCTCGGCCTCGACCAGGAGGACGACCACGTCCGCGCCGAACTGGCGACCCCGGACGGTCCGGCCGTGCTGCGCGCGCGGTACGTACTGGGCTGCGACGGCGCGCACAGCCGGGTCCGCCGCGCGATCGGCGTCGACTTCGCGGGCGACGCCTTCCCGGAGCGGTACATGCTCGGGGACGTCGAGGTCGACTGGGACCTGCCCGGGGGCTACGGCGTGCGGTGCCTGCGCCGCACCGGTGACGGCGCGCCCGACGACGTGCTCGTCTGCATCCCACTGCCGGGGCGCCGCCGCTACCGGGTGTCGATGCTGGTCCCGTCCGGTCCGGAGGACGCGGCGGACGGCGCGGACGCCGGGGAGGTCACCCACGGACTGGCGGGCGGACGGGGGCCCGGACTGGCGGACATCCAGGCGGTGCTCGACCGGCTCTCGCCCCGGCCCGCCACGGCGGGGGCGCTGCGCTGGTCCTCGGTCTTCCGGATCAGCCACCGGCTGGCCGACCGGTACCGGGTCGGGCGGGTGTTCCTGGCCGGCGACGCCGCGCACATCCACCCGCCCACCGGGGCCCAGGGCATGAACACCGGCGTGCAGGACGCCCACAACCTGGCCTGGAAGCTCGCGCTCGCGCTGCGCGGGGCCGCCGCCGACGGGCTGCTCGACAGCTACCACGCCGAGCGCCACCCGGTCGGCGCGGAGGTGGTCGGCCGCACCGTGCGGCACGCCCGGGGCGAGGCGGACGTCGACGACCTCACCACGGTGCTGCTGCGCCAGGCCCAGCTGCTGGTGAACTACCGGGGCGGACCGCTCGGTGACGAGGACGACGCGACCGGCGCCGGACCGCGGGCCGGGGACCGCGCGCCCGACTGCACCGGGCTGGAACGGCCGCTCACCGCCTTCCCCCAACGGCTGTTCGACCTGCTGCGGGCCGGCCCGCACCACGCGCTGCTGCTGTACACGGACGCCGGGCCCGGCGGCACGGCGCGGGCGGAACACCTGCACGCGCTCGCCGACGCGGCCCGCGCGGCGGCACACGGCCTGCTGGACGTCCACGCGGTGCTGGCCGGGGACGCCCCGGCGCCGCCCGAGGGGCTGCTGCTGCCGTACGCGCGGGACGCCGCCGGATCCTTCCGCACCGCCTACGCCCCGGCCGACGGCGAGGCGTTCCTCGTCCGCCCGGACGGCTACCTGGCCACCCGGCTGCCCGCCCCGACCCCCGCCGCCCTGACCACCCACCTGCGCCGCACCTTCCGGTAGCCGACAGCCGACAACCAGGGCGACAACCAGGGCAGCCGCGCCGCAGGTCAGGTGCCCTCAGCGGGCGTTGTCGGAGGCACCGCCTAAGGTGGGAGACCCGTCCCGTCGAGAGGTGCCGCCCGCCGATGTACGCCCTGCACGCGCTCTGGCGAGCCGACGGCCGGCTCGCCGTCTGGGCGGAGGACGCGGCGGTGTACCGGGGTGATGCGTACGAGCCCGGGGACCGGGCCGACCGGGGTGGCACGGCGCACCCGTTCGCCTGTCCGGCCGGGGAGGTGGCGCGGCTGCTGGGGACGGTCGGGCCGGGGCTGGGGTGGCTGGCCGAGCAGGCTGTCGAGCGGTGGACGGGGCTGCTGCTGCCGAGCCTCGGCGGGCGGCCCGCGGCGTCGCCGGACCTGCCGGTCGGGGCCGGCCCGCGCGGGGTGGGGCTGAGTCCGTGGCGGGTGCCCGCGCTGCTCTTCGACCGCTCCCAGGCCGCCCAGCTGCTCGGCGCGCTGCACGATCCGCACTGGCCGGGCGCCACCGTGCAGCTGCCGGACGGCACGCCGGCCGAGCTGGCGTACGGCGCCTCGGTGCGCTGGCTGGCCGCCGTGCACGATCTGGCCTGGCGGCTGGTCGGGCGGGGGCGGCTGCTGCCGGTGCCGGTCGAGGAGGCGGGGGAGTGGTACGCCCGCTGGCGGCCCGCGCCGGACGCGCCGGCCCGCCGGGAGTCGGCCGCGCTGGTCGCGGGCTGCCCGCCGGTGTGCCGGGCCGAGTACCCGGCGCCGGCCTCCACCGACGGCAGGCCCGGCAGGCCCGGCACGGCCGACCGGACCGCGCCGCCGACCGCCGCCGCGCTGTTCACCGGGGTGCTCGACGCCCTGGTCGACCAGGAGGCCCGGGTCGCGCTGGCCGAGCTCGATCCGCCCGCGGAGCCCTTCCTCGCCGCCCTGCACTCGCCCGACGGACGGCTCGGCCAGGAGCCGCCCACCGGACTGCCCGAACGGCTCGCGGCCTGGCAGTCGGCGCGCCCGGCGGACGGGCCGCTGCGGCTCGACTTCCGCCTCACCGAGCCGCTCGGCCACGACGCCGACCCGGACGTCGCCGGCCCGGCGGTCGACGACCGTACGGACCCGGACGCTGCCGACTCCTGGCGGCTCGACCTGCTGGTCCGCGCCGTCGACCGCCCGTCCCTGGTGGTCCCGGCCGCCGCGCTGCGCCCCGGCGCCCGCGACCCGGCCCGGGAGGCGCTGGCGGACGCCGTCCCCGCCGGGGCCGGCGATCCGGTCGAGGCGTTCCACGAGGAGCTGGCCCGCGCCGTCCGGGTCGCCCCGGAGCTGCGCGCCGTGCTCACCGGCACCTTCCCCACCGAGGCCCGGCTCGGCCGGGCCGGCGCCCTGCGCTTCCTGCGCGAGGACGCGCCCGCGCTCACCGCCGCCGGCTTCGGCGTGCTGCTGCCCGCGTGGTGGCAGCGCCGCCCCCGGCTCGGCCTGGTCCTGACGGC
>NZ_JAIY01000015.1:99485-110572 GCF_000710405.2 Kitasatospora sp. MBT66
GGCTGCGGGGCCGCTGGGTCGAGGTGGATCAGGCCCAACTCGCCGTCGCGGTAAGGTTTCTGGCCGAGCACGGCAGCGGGACCATGGCGCCGGTCGAACTGCTGCGGCTGGCCGTGGACGACGGCGCGGTGGTGGACGGCCTGCCGGTCACCGAGGTGCGGGCGGCCGGGCCGATCGGCGATCTGCTGGCCGGCCGGCCGGGCCCGGCGGACCGCGTCCCGGAGCTGCCCGAGGGCTTCACCGGCACCCTCCGCCCGTACCAGCGGCGCGGGTTGGCCTGGCTGGACGCGCTCGGCCGGCTCGGCCTCGGCGCCGTCCTGGCCGACGACATGGGCCTCGGCAAGACGGTGCAGACGCTGGCCCTGCTCGCGCTGGAGCGGGAACGCGGCGCCCGCGGCCCGGTGCTGCTGGTCTGTCCGATGTCGGTGGTCGGCAACTGGCGCCGGGAGGCCGCCGCCTTCGCGCCCGGCCTGCGGGTGCACGTCCACCACGGCCCCGACCGCACCGCGCCCGCTCCGGCCGCGCCCGGCGACGGCGCCGGTACCGGCAGCGGCACCGGCCTGGACGGCTCCGCCGACCCCGCCGACCTCCCCGACCTGGTCATCACCACCTACGGGGTGGTCCAGCGGGACGCCGCCGAGCTGCGCCGGATCCACTGGCGGCGGATCGTCGCCGACGAGGCGCAGCACATCAAGAACCGTTCGGCCCGCCAGTCCAGGGCGCTGCGCTCGCTGCGCTCCGGCCCGCGGATCGCGCTCACCGGCACCCCGGTGGAGAACCGGCTGGCCGATCTGCACGCCGTACTGGACTTCGCCAACCCGGGCCTGTTCGGCAGCCCGGAGTCGTTCCGGGAGCGGTTCGCCAACCCGGTCGAGCAGACCGGCAGCGTGGACGCGGCGGCCCGGCTGCGGCGGGTCACCGGCCCGTTCCTGCTGCGCCGCCGCAAGAGTGATCCGCAGATCGTCCAGGACCTGCCCGCCAAGCAGGAGTTCACCGTCAGCTGCTCGCTGACCGCCGAGCAGGCCGGGCTCTACCGGGCGGTGGTGACCGATCTGCTGGAGCGGCTGGGCGGATTGCGCGGGGTCGAGCGCAAGGGCGCGGTGCTGGCGGCGATCGGGCGGCTCAAGCAGGTGTGCAACCACCCGGCCCAGCTGCTGCACGACGGCACGGCGGTGGCGGGTCGTTCGGGCAAGGTGGAGCGGCTGGTGGAGCTGCTGACGGAGGCGCTGGCCGAGGGGGACCGGGCGCTGGTGTTCACCCAGTACGCCGAGTTCGGTGCGATGCTCCGGCCCTATCTGCGGCGGAAGTTGGGCGAGGAGGTGCTCTATCTGCACGGCGGGGTGCCGCGCGGGCGCCGGGACGCCATGGTCGAGCGCTTCCAGTCACCGGACGGGCCGAGGGTGTTCCTGCTGTCGCTCCGGGCGGGCGGTACCGGGCTCAATCTGACGGCCGCCAACCAGGTGGTGCACCTGGACCGCTGGTGGAACCCGGCGGTCGAGGACCAGGCCACCGACCGCGCGCACCGGATCGGGCAGCGCCGTGACGTGCAGGTGCGCCGGCTGGTCTGCGCGGGCACGGTCGAGGAGCGGATCGACGAACTCCTCACCGCCAAGCGGACCCTGGCCGAGGCGGCGCTCGGCGCCGACGAGCAGTGGCTGGCCGAGCTCCCGGCCGAGCGGCTGCGCGAGCTGCTCACCCTGTCCGCCGACTCGATCGGAGCGTGACCCCGATGACCCCTGCGACCCCTTCGGAGCGTCCGACGGAGTACCGCCCGGACCGCGGCGCGGACCGGCCGCTCGCCGAACTGCTCGACGTCTACTGGCACGGTCGGGTGCCGACCCCGGTCGACCCCGGGCAGGACGAAGCGCCCACCGCCCTGGACGAGTTGGGCCCCTCCGGGATCACGGTGCGCGGCCGCCCGCTGGAGGCCGGACTCGCCGCCGCCTACCGGCGGTTCACCGGGGCCGGCTGACCCCGGTGGACCGCCGTGCGGTGCCGACGGCTCAGCCCGCCGTGACCGGGTAGTGGTCGGACAGGTCGTTGTAGGTGTAGCTGGTGCCCCAGCTGCTCACCGTCCAGGGCGCGCTGTGGAAGCGGACCACCGAGTTGGTGTAGGCGGCCGGGCGCGCGTGGTCGGCGCGGTAGAGGACGTAGTCGAGGTCCTCCTTCGGCTCGCCGGGGTAGCGGTAGGCCGCGATCGAGTTGTCCGCGGTGTCGAAGGAGTTGACCCAGCCGTCACGGGTGGTGGCCGGTGCCACGCCCGCGTTGGTCAGCAGCGACGGGTACTCGCTGCCGTGCGAGTCGATGTTGAGGTCGCCGGCGAGCACGATCGGCTCGGCGGCCGGGATGTTCTTGGCGTCGACGAAGGACTTCATCGCCTTGAGCTGGGCGGCCCGGACGGTGGCCGGCTGGCCGGCCGAGCAGCCGGAGTCGGTGGACTGGAGGTGGGTGCCGATCACGTGGGTGCGCACGCCGTTGACGTTCAGCACGGCGTAGACGAAGCCCTTGTTGGACCACCAGTCCGCCCCGCAGGCGTCCTTGAAGATGTACTGCTCCTTGCGCAGGACGGGCCACTTGCTGAGCAGGGTGACGCCGCCGTCCTCGGGCGTGGTGGAGCTGTAGCTGCCGTAGGTGGCGTCCCAGCCGCTGGTCGAGCGGCCGACGACCGGGGTGTGGTACGGGTACTGCGCCGAGGCCTGGGCCACCAGGGCGTCGGAGGCGGCGTTGTCGAAGGCCTCCTGGAGCACCACGACGTCCTGGCCCTGGAACACGTCGGCGGCCGGGATGGCCTTGGCCCGGTAGTCCTGGCCCCAGTTGGGGTAGAGGTTCTTGCTCATCAGGAAGATGTTGTACGTCAGCACCTTGAGCGGCGCGACCGTCGGCAGCGCGGCGGTGGTGCCCTGCGAAGTGGCGGTGGTGCTGCCCGCCGCGGGGGCGGCGAGGGCGCTCGGCGCGGCGGCGAGCGGGGCGAGCAGGGCGGCGGCAGCGGTGCACACCGCGGCGAGGCGCGCGCCGGGGCGGCGCGTGGAGGGAGTTGGCATGTGCGCAGTGAAGCGAGACCGGGCCACGCTCGTCCAGACAGTGAACGATAACCATATGAACTCATTGGTAACTTAAAGCTGTCTGGCCAACTCCTCCTCGGGCGGAGGAACTTGTCCGGACAACGCGCTCGGCCACCACATGTGCCGGTCCAGGTCGACGGTCAGCGCGGTCACCAGGACGGAGCGCACCACCAGGGTGTCCAGCAGCACGCCGAGGGCCACCGCGAAGCCGATCTCGGCGAAGCCCACCACCGGCAGGGTGCCCAGCACGGCGAAGGTACTGGCCAGGATCAGGCCGGCCGAGGTGATCACACCGCCGGTCGCGGCCAGTCCGGCCACCGCCCCCCGCCGGGTGCCCTGCTGCACGGCCTCCTCGCGCACCCGGGTCATCAGGAAGATGTTGTAGTCGATCCCGAGCGCCACCAGGAACACGAAGACGAACAGCGGGAAGGAGTTGTCCTGCCCCTCGAAGTGGAAGACGTGCTCGAAGAAGAACGCGCTGATGCCCAGCGCCGCCGCGTAGGAGAGGACGACGGTGGCGATCAGCACCAGCGGCGCGGTGACCGCCCGCAGCAGCAGCGCGAGGATCACCAGCACCACGCCCAGCACCAGCGGGATGATGGTCCGGTTGTCGGAGGTCGCGGCGCGGCCGGCGTCCAGGATCACCGCCGTCGAACCGCCCACCTGGGCGTCAGCGTTCGGCACGGCGTGCACGGCGGTCCGCAGCCGGTCCACGGTGTCCTTGGCGGCCTGGCTGTCCGGCGGGTCGGTGAGCGTCGCCCGGAACAGCGCCCGCCCCTCGTGGAACGTCGGTTCCGTGGTGCTCGCGATCCCGGCCGTGGCCCGGGTCGCCTCGCGGACCGCGCCGCTCTCGGCGGCCGCCGAGACGACGGTCAGTGGCGCGCCGGTGCCGGCCGGGAAGTGCGCCTCCAGGGCCTGCTGACCGACCACCGAGTCCGGTGTCCCGGTGAAGCTGCCGGCCGTGCTGAGCCCGGTGGCGTTCAGCGAGACCAGTCCGACGCAGCAGGCCGCCAGGGCGAGCCCGGTGCCGATCCACACCTTGCGCGGCCGCTGCGCGATCCACTCGCCGACGTGTGCCCAGCGTCCGGAGCGGGTCGGTTCCGGCGTACCGAAGGCGGGCTTCACCGGCCAGAACACCCAGCGACCGAGGATCACCAGCAGCGCGGGCAGCAGGGTCAGCATCGCGACCAGCGCCACCAGCACGCCGATCGCGCAGACCGGGCCGAGGCCGCTGGTCGAGTTCATCTCCGCGACCAGCAGGCAGAGCATCGAGGCGACCACGGTCGCGGAGGAGGCCAGGATCGCCGGACCGGCCCGGTGCAGGGCGAAGGCCATCGCCTCGTGCCGGTCCTCGTGCCGGCGCAGCTCCTCCCGGTAGCGGGCGGTCAGCAGCAGGGCGTAGTCCGTCCCCGCGCCGAGCACCAGCACGATGAGGATGCCGGCGCTCTGGGCGTTGACGGTCAGTCCGGCGTGGTCTGCCAGCAGGTAGATCACCGCTTGGGCGACCACCAGCGCCCCGGCCGCCGAGAACAGCGGCAGCATCCACAGCACCGGGCTGCGGTAGGTGAGCAGGAGCAGGACGATCACCACGGCGACGGTGGCGGCGAGCAGGGTGGAGTCGATCCCGGCGAAGGCCTCGGCCTGGTCGGCGCCGACCCCGGCCGGGCCGGTGACATGGGTGGTCATGCCGAGGCTGTTCTCGGCGGCGGTGGCGCGCAGGCTGTCCACCGCCGGGCGGAGGTCCTGCCAGCCGCCGGTGCCGATGTCCACCGACACGATGGTCTGCAGCGCCTGGCCGTCGGCGGACTCCACCGGCCCGGTCACCGGGCCCACCACGTGCGGGGCGGAGGCGAAGGCCCGGGCGTCCTTGACCGCCTCGGCCTTGTCGGCGGGCGTGATGCCGCCCTCCCGGACGTAGACCACCACCGCCTGGGCGGTGTCCACCGGCTGGAAGGCGCGCTGCTCGTCGAGCACCTGGGTGGACTCGGCGTTGCCGGGCAGCCAACTGGACGCCTGGTTGTCCTCGACGTCGGTGAGCTTGCCCGCCAGCGGGCCCGCCACCACCAGCAGGACCAGCCACAGGGCCAGCACCACCCACTTGCCGCGGCGTCCGCACGGCAGCTCGGCCAGTCTCCGGGTCGGGCTCATCGGGGGACCACCGTTCTCGGGGCTGCGGCGGCGCGGGTCGGCACCACGCGTCGGCATCGTCCGCTCCAGCCTGGCACCGGCCCCCGGACCCGGCAGCCCGAGCGGCACCGGTGGGCCGCCGACCGTGTGTCGACCGGTCCCCGAGGCCGCCCCGGACCCGGGCCCGGTGGGTCGGGTGGGGCGGGTGCGCGCGGACGGTGCGAGGGTGGTCCCGGCGTGCGGTGGTTCTTCCGTCGTTCACACCGCGCTCGCCTCCCGGCGTCGCTGCGTTGGCGGGCCACCGGGACGGTAGTGGCGCCCTGTCAGCCCTTCCCCCCAGGACGGACATCGTGACCGCATCGCGCGCACCGCGTCGACGCCGCAGCCTCGCCCTCCTCCTCGCCACCGCCCTCGGCCCCGTGCTGGCCACCGGCGTGCTCGGGGCGTCCCCGGCCGCCGCCGCGCCGGCCGACGACATCCGGATCAACGAGGTGGTGACCACCGGATCCGTCAACGACTCGATCGAGCTCGTCAACAAGGGCACCGCCGCCGTCGACATCTCGGGCTGGGTCCTCAAGGACGACAACAACAGCTCCAGCTACAAGGTCGCCGCCGGCACCACCCTCGCCGCCGGCGCGTTCAAGGCCTTCGACGTCCACAACGCCTTCGGCCTCGGCTCCGCGGACAAGGCCCGGCTGTACCTGCCGAACGGCAGCACCCTGGTCGACAGCTTCACCTGGAGCACCCACTCCGCGCCGTCCTGGTCGCGCTGTCCCGACGGCACCGGCGCCTTCGCCCAGGCCCAGCTCACCCTGGGCGCGGCCAACAGCTGCGGCTCCGGCGGCGGCACCCCGGTGGCCTGGCCCGGTAGCAGCAGCATCGCCACCGCCGACGCCTCGAACGTCTTCGGGACCGACCTGAGCGGTCTCTACCAGGACGGCGGCGTGCTGTGGGGCGCGCAGAACTCCGGCAAGCTCTGGCGCCTGCTCCCCGACGGCTCCGGCGGCTGGACCCCCGACACGGCCTCCGGCTGGAGCTCCGGCAAGACGCTGCGCTTCCCGGGCGGCACCGGCAGCCCCGACAGTGAGGGCGTGACCGTCACCTCCGCCGGGGCGGCGGGCGGCGTCTTCGTCTCCAGCGAGCGCAACGGCGACGCGTCCGGCACCAGCCGGCTGTCCGTGCTGCGCTACGACGTGAGCGGCACCGGCAGCACGCTGACCGCCACCAAGGAGTGGAACCTCACCGCGAGCCTGCCCGCGGTCGGCTCCAACCTCGGCCTGGAGGGCATCACCTGGGTGCCGGACAGCGCGCTGACCGCGGCCGGCTTCAAGGACGAGTCGACCGGCGCGGCCTACGACCCGGCCGGGTACGCCGCCCACACCGGCGGGGTGTTCTTCGTCGGGGTCGAGGGCACCGGCGCCGTGCACGGCTTCGTCCTCCAGGACAGCGGCAGCTTCACCAAGGTCGCCTCGACCAGCACCGGCCTGGCCGGGGTGATGGAGGTCCAGTGGGAGCCGCAGACCTCGCGCCTGTGGGTGGTCTGCGACGACACCTGCAAC
The DNA here is from genome assembly GCF_000710405.2 of Kitasatospora sp. MBT66. Classification (NCBI taxonomy): domain Bacteria; kingdom Bacillati; phylum Actinomycetota; class Actinomycetes; order Kitasatosporales; family Streptomycetaceae; genus Kitasatospora; species Kitasatospora sp. MBT66. The sequence continues at coordinate 106,234 of NZ_JAIY01000015.1, forward strand.
GGCCAGCACCGCACCCTGAAGGTCAACGCCTCCGGCGTGTTCGCGACCACCGCCGTCTTCAACCGCCCGACCGGGATGTCCAACCTCAACAACGAGGGCTTCGCGATCGCGGGGGCCGCCGAGTGCGTCGGCGGCAGCAAGCCCGTCTACTGGTCCGACGACAGCAACACCGGGGGCCACGCCCTCCGCAGGGGCACCGTCACCTGCTGATCCGGGGACAGCCGTCCGCCCCGCGGCCCCGAGCCACCCGGCTCGGGGCCGCGGCCGTTCCCTGCCCTCACACCGGCAGGGGGCCGGTGGCGGCGCGGGAGCGGAGCCGCTTCAGGGCGGTGATGTCGAGGGTGTGGCCGGCGCCCTCGCCGCCGTGCTTGCGGTCCGGGGTCTCCACGATCAGGGGGACGCCGGCCGTGGCCGGGTGCTCGAAGAGCTCGCGGAACGGTTCGGCGCCGATCAGACCGGCGCCGATGTTGGCGTGCCGGTCCTTGCGGGCGCCGACCGCGTCCTCGGAGTCGTTGGCGTGGATCAGCCGCAGCCGGCCCGGTCCGGCGGCCTCGACCAGCGCGTCCAGGGTCGCCCGGACGCCGCCCGGCGCCGCCAGGTCGTGGCCGGCCGCGAAGGCGTGGCAGGTGTCCAGGCAGACCCCGACCTTCGGGTGCCCGTCCAGTGCCTCCATGTACCCGGCGAGGTCCTCCATCCGCGCGCAGAGCGAGCTGCCCTGGCCGGCCGTGGGCTCCAGCAGCAGCCACGGCGCGTCCTCGCCGAGCGCGTCGAGCTCGTCCAGCAGCCGCCGCACGTCCTCGCGGACCTGGGCCATCGCCTCCGCCCGCCGGGAGCTGCCGCCCGGGGCGGAGCCGACCGCCGACCCGGTGTGCAGCACCACGCCGAGCGCGCCGATCGCGTGCCCGCGCCGCAGCGAGTGGCGCAGCGAGTCGGCCGAACGCTCCCTGGTCACCGGGTTGTCCGAGCCGAAGTTGATCAGGTACGGCGCGTGCACGTACGCGGGGACCGCCCGTTCCGCGCAGGCCGCCCGGAACTCCGCGTCCTGCGCCGGGTTGCCGGTCGGCGTCGCCCAGCCGCGCGGGTTCGCGACGAACACCTGCACCGTCTCGGCGCCCACCCGCCCGGCGTACGCGAGGCCGGTGCCGGCCAGGCCGCGGCCGGCCACCGGCACGTGGGCGCCGATCGGGTTGCGGAGGTCGGCGGCGGTCTCGGCTGCGGCGGTCTCGGCTGCGGCGGTCCCGGCCGCTGGGGTGGCGGCTGCGGCGGTGCTGGTGCTCATGGCCCCGAGCATGGCACGCCGACGGCGGACCGCCGTCGGCCGGGCCGCTGCCCCGACCGGCCGACGCCCCGTCAGCCCGGCAGCCCAACCCTGGTGGCGGGGCCTCCCGCCCGCCCCTAGCGTCGGTTCGGCCGACACCCACCGGCCGTCACCTCCCGACCACCCCGCGTCATCGTGCCGACGTCCCCGCGAGCGCGCCCCCGCGTCGGCGCGTCAGAAAGCAGGTCACCACTCATGCCCACGCGACGGGTCCACCACCTCGCCGCGGCCACCGCCGCCGCCACGACCGCCCTGACCACCGTGCTCACCGCCGTCGGCGCCGCGCCCGCCCGCGCCGCCGGCGACCTGCACCTGGTCCGGCCCGGCGAATCGATTCAGCAGGCCGTCGACGCGGCCCTGCCCGGCGACACCGTGCAGCTGCTCCCCGGCGAGTACCGGGGCAGCGTCCGGATCACCACACCCGGCCTGACCCTGCGCGGCGCGGGCCGGGACAGCGTGCTGCTGCCCGCCGACGCATCCGCCCCCGTGCCCGCCGACGGCGCCGCCGTCTGCGCGGCCGCCGGCCACGGCCTCTGCGTGGCCGGCACCGACGACCGGCCGCTCGCCGGCGTCACCGTCGAGGCGCTCGCCGTCACCGGCTTCCGCAAGAACGGCATCAACGCCTCCGGCACCACCGGGCTGACCGTGCGCGCCACCTTCGTGCACGACAACGGCCAGCAGGGCATCAGCCAGGAGAAGTCGACCCGGGGCGTGATCACCGCCAACGAGTCCACCCGCAACGGCCAGTCCGGCGTCTTCCTCGCCAACTCGGTGGACAGCGAGGGCGGCGCCCTCTCCGCGGACGGCACCCTGGTCAGCGCCAACCTGCTGACCGACAACCGGGTCGGCGTCACCGTCCGGCGGCTGCGCGACCTGAGCGTCGAGCGGAACCGGATCCACGGCAACTGCGGCGGGGTGTTCGTCGTCGGCGACGAGGGCGTGCCCCGGGCCGGCGCCCTCACCGTGACCCGCAACCAGGTCGTCGCCAACAACCGCTACTGCCCGCCGAACCCCCGGCTCGACCACATCCAGGGCGCCGGGATCGTGCTCACCGGGGCCGAGGAGACCTCGGTGACGGAGAACGAGGTCCGCGACAACGTCGGCGCCTCGCCGTTCTCCGGCGGCATCGTGCTCGTCCACAGCGTGGTCGGCGTGGCCAACGCCCGCAACACCGTCGCCGACAACCTCGTGCTCGGCAACGGGCCGGCCGACCTGGCCGACCGCGACACCGGCACCGACAACTCCTTCGCCCGCAACCAGTGCGCGGTCTCCGAGCCGGCCGGCCGCTGCTGACCGGCTCCCGGCCCGCGCCCCCGGAGCGCGTCCTCACCTCCACCGACCCCCGCAGAAAGCAGAGACCCGGCCCCATGACCACCGCACCCGCCACCACCCCGCAGGCAGCCATGCGCCTGCGGGAGCTCGTCTTCGGCGCCGCCTGCGCCGCCGCCGTCCGCGCGGCCGCCCGGCTCGGTGTCGCCGACGCGCTCGGCGACACCCCCACCCCCGTCACCGACCTCGCCGCCGAGCTCGGCACCGAGCCCCGCCAGCTGCGCCGCCTGATGCGCGCCCTCACCTGCTACGGCATCTTCGAGGAGCTCGACGGCGACCGCTTCACCCACACCGACATGTCCCGGCTGCTGCGCGAGGACGCGCCGAACAGCCTCCGCTACATCTCCCTGTGGTGCACCGAGCCGTGGACGTGGGAGGCCTGGCCGAAGCTGGACGAGGCGGTGCGCTCCGGCCGCAACGTCTTCCCCGAGCTGTTCGGCAAGGAGTTCTTCGACTACCTGCACAGCGACGCGGGCGAGTCCGCCAGGGTCTTCGACAAGGCGATGACCACCTCCAGCCGGCAGTCCGCGGCCGACTTCGCGGCCTACCTCGACCTCACCGGGATCGACGCGGTGGTCGACATCGGCGGCGGCCAGGGCCATGTCCTCGCCAGCCTGCTGGAGAAGCACCCGGCGCTGCACGGCACCCTGCTGGACCTGCCCAAGGTGGTCGCGGGCGCCGACGCCCGGCTGCGCGAGGGCGGCGCCTTCGCCGACCGGGCCCGGCTGGTCCCCGGTGATTGCCGGGAGGCGATCCCGGTCGTCGCGGACCTCTACATCATCAAGAACATCCTGGAGTGGGACGACGCGAGCACCCGCCGCACGCTGGCGAACGTGGTCGCCGCGGCCCGCCCGGGCGCCCGGGTCGTGGTGGTCGAGAACCTCGTCGACGACAGCCCCTCGATGCGCTTCACCACCGCCATGGACCTCATGCTGATGCTCAACGTCGGCGGCGCCAAGCACTCCGAGGCGAGCATGGTCCGGCTGATGACCGAGGCCGGGCTGGAGGTCCGGGAGGTGCGCGCGGTCAACCCGTACCTGCACGCCTTCGAGGCCGTGGTGCGCGGCTGACCAGATCCGCCGGAACGACGCGGCCGCCGGTCCCCTTCCGAGGGGGGACCGGCGGCCGCGTCGTGGGTGGGCGTCGCGGGGCGGGGTTCAGGCCTTGCGGCTGGACTCCAGGTGCGCGAAGACCACCACGTTGTCCAGGTAGTCGCGGCGCTTCTTGTCGTAGGTGCCGCCGCAGGTGATCAGCCGGAGCTGGGCGTCGGGCGTCTTCCCGTAGACCTTCTGGTCGGGGAAGGCGTCCTTGGCGAAGGTCTCCACGGCGTCCACCGAGAACACCGCGACCGTGCCGTCCGCCCGCCGGACCTCCACCTTGTTGCCCGGCAGCATCAGGCTGAGCAGCAGGAACACCGCCGGGCCCTTGGTGGTGTCGACGTGTCCGGCGACCACCGCGGCGCCGCGCTCGCCGGGGGTGACGCCGTCGCGGTACCAGCCGACCAGGTTCTTGTCGTCCGGCGGCGGGGCGTTGAGCTGGCCGGCGGGGTTCAGGGTGAGCTCGGTGAAGGGGGCGTCCACGTTGAGCTGCGGGATCCGCAGCCTGGTCGGCTTGGAGCGCTTCAGCGGGGCCGCCGCCTTGACCGGCGCGGCGGGTGCGGGGGCCGCGGCCCCCGCGGGTGCGGTGGGGGCC
>NZ_JAIY01000015.1:110853-112407 GCF_000710405.2 Kitasatospora sp. MBT66
CCGCGACCGGCGCGCTGGGCGCGGGCCACGACGGGGGAGGCGACGGGAACGGCGCGCGGTCAGATGGCGGCGTCCGCGGTGCGGCGGCCGCGGCGCAGGGCGATCGCGCCCGCCCCGAGGCCGCCGAGCAGCAGCACCGCGCCGGAGGCGAGGCCGCCACCGGAGAGCGCCAGCCCGCCGCCGCCGGTGTGCACGCCGCCGTGCGGGGTCTTCTCCTCGCCCTTGGCCTCGTAGCCCTTGCCCTCGGAACCCTTGCTCTCCGAGCCCTTGCCCTCGGAGCCCTTGCTCTCCTCGGTGCCGGAGGAGCCCTTCTGCTTCTCGTCCCAGGTCTTCTGGCCGTCGGGGGAGGCGGCCTTGTCCTGCTTCTCCTGCCAGGTGAGGTTCTTGCCCTGGTCGGCGGCCCCGTCGGCGTAGGCGAGCGGGGCACCGACGGTGAGGGCGGCGGCGACGGCTGCTCCGGCGAGCAGGGTGCGTGCAGAACGCATGATGATGATCCTTCCGGCGCGGTACCGCGATCGCCGACACATCGTCGGGCGGGGGACTCGCGGAGAGGGCGCCTGATTCACCGTCAACCACCCTGGCGCCCGCTGCCACCGGAGGGCGGCAGCCCCGGCCCGGTGGGTGACCCCTTCGGGTGGAGTCCCGGGCGTGTTCACCCGAGTGCCCTGGGCGATCCGGGTGAGGTGCGTGTACGAGGGGCGCGAGTGGCGCCCGGGCGGTTGGGCAGACTCGGCGCATGGTCGAGATCTCGAAGGACGTCCGTGAGCGGATCGAGGCGGGGCACATCTGGTACGTCGGCACGGTCAATGCCGACGGCTCGCCGCACGTGAGCCCGATGTGGGTGGCGATGGAGGGGGACCTGCTGCTGTTCAACACCTCCGTGGGGCGGGTCAAGGAGCGCAATCTGCGGCGGGACCCGCGGGTCTGCCTGTCGCTCGCCGACCCCCGGGACCCGTACGACCGGGTGCAGATCCGGGGGCGGGCGGTGCGGTTCGTGGAGGGCGAGGAGGCCGTCCGGAACATGGACCGGCTGGCGCGGACGTACCTCGGCGTGGAGCGGTACGGCTGGGGCATCCCGGGGGAGCGGCGGGTGGTGGTGCTGGTCGAGCCGACCAGGATCAGCCGGGTGGTGGGCGTCGAGCCGCTGCCGCCGGGCGCCCCGGGGAGCGGACCGGCCGGTCTCGGCTGAGCCGTCCGCCCTGCTCGCCCTGTCCGCCCTGCCCTGCCCTGTCCGCCCTGGGCGGCCGTTCCCCGAGGTGGCGGCCCCGGGGAACCGGTCGGCCGGGGCCGCGTCTATCTTGAGGGGCCACGGACACGAGAGGGGCGCACATGGGCACGGCCGGTCGGAAGGTGGCCGCTGCGGCGGCGACGGGCGCGCTGCTGGCGGCGTTGGCCGCCTGCGGTTCCGGGAGCTCCACGAGCTCCGAGAACGCGGCGAAGGGCACGGCGGGCGCGTCGGCGAGCCCCGGGACGACGGCCGGCGCGGCCACCGGGGGCACCGGCACGCCCTCGGCGGCGGCCGGCTCCGGGAGCGCCACGCCGTCGGGCGACGCG
>NZ_JAIY01000015.1:112596-126425 GCF_000710405.2 Kitasatospora sp. MBT66
GACAGCCGGCCACCGGGCCGGACTCGGACACCGCGCTGCTCGACTCCGCCCTGGTCGCCCTGCTGCTGCCCGACCAGAAGGCGATGACCGGCTGGGAGGAGGAGAAGCGACGGGTCGACACCGCCGACCACGCCACCACCTGCACGGCCGCCGCGCCCTGCAAGGGCAAGCCGCTGAGCGGCACCGCGAGGTTCGCCTTCGGCGAGGTGGTGGTGCGCTTCGGCGTCGACACCCTGCCCGGCCGGGCGCAGGCCCAGGACCGGTACAAGGAGGCGTACGGCGCCTACGCCGACGCCACCAAGTACGGCCCGGCCGACATCGGCCTGCTGGGGACGGAGAGCCGCGCGTACCAGGGCCAGCTCGCGGGCCGGGACGGTGTGGCGATCGTGCTGCGCGCCGGCACGGTGGTCGCCACCGTCACCACCGAGGGCGGTCCGGTGGACCCGGCGGGCACCCGGAGGCTGGCCGCGATGCTGGTCGCCCGGATCGAGCAGGCCCAGGCGGGCCGCACCCCGGACGCCGCCCTCGGCTAGCCCGTCCCTTTCAGCAGGCCCCGCGGCCCCCGGACCGACCCCGGTCCGGGGGCCGCGTGCGTGTGCCGATATCACGGCCGCACCACCGCCAGGTGACGGAAAGTCAGCACTCCCCGGGTTCCGGCCAAGTTGAGGGCGGGCGTCCGCTGGCTGAAATCCATGGTCCGAATAGCGGACGCCCGAGTGGACATCCCGAACGGGAAGACCGGTCGGCGCGACGCCGCTGGTCGTGCCTGCGGGTGGCCGTTCCGGCCCCTCGCGACCGGATAAGGAGCAGGTGAGGGAAGGCTCAGCGAGCGGTGGTATCCGGCCGATTCGGGCGGGGGCCGGAATCCGGCCAGCCGGTTGCCCTGTAGCGAATCGGTAACCGAGGGTCGTACTGATGAACGAAACGCCTCACCTGCCCAGTACCGGTCCGTCGGCCCGCCGCGACTTCCGCCTCCTGCTCTCGGGGGCCGTCGCGGCGCAGGCGGGCAGTCAGGTCACCCTGGTCGCACTGCCCCTGGTGGCAGTGGTGGAACTCGATGCCACGCCCTTCCAGGTCGGCCTGCTGACCGCCGCCGAGACCGCCGCCTTCCTCCTGGTCGGCCTGCCCGCCGGCGCCTGGCTGGACCGGATGCGCAAGCTGCCCGTCCTGGTCCGCGCCGACGTGCTGCGCTGCCTCGCCGTCGGCTCGATCCCGGTGGCCGCCGCGCTGGACGTGCTCAGCCTGCTCCAGCTCTACCTGGTGGCCCTGGTCACCGGGGTGGCGACGGTCTTCTTCGACGTCGCCCACCAGTCCTTCCTCCCGGTGCTGCTGCCCCGCGACCGCCTGGTGGCGGGCAACGGGGCGATCGAGACGGTCCGCTCCTCGGCCCAGATCGCCGGACCCGGCCTGGGCGGCGGACTGGTCCAACTGCTCGGCGCCCCGCTGGCGATCGTCGCCGACGCGTTCGGCTTCCTCGTCTCGGCGGCCCTGCTCGCCCGGATCCGGGCCGAGGAGCGGCTGCCCGCGCCCGAGCCCGGGCGTTCGCTGCGCGCCGAGGTCGCCGAGGGCCTGCGGTTCGTGCTGGGCCACCCGCTGCTGCGGGTGATCGCCGCCACCACCGCGGCGTCCAACCTGTTCAGCGCGGTGCTGATGGCCGTGCAGACCGTCTTCTGGGTGCGGGTGCTGGACCTCTCGCCGGCCGCGATCGGGGTGCTGCTCTCGGCCTCGGCGGTCGGCGGGCTCGCCGGTGCGCTGTGCGCGGGCCGGCTCGCCGCGCGGATCGGGCAGGCCCGGCTGATCTGGCTCGCCCCGCTGCTCACCGGCCCGTTCGCGCTGCTCTGGCCGCTGGCCGACGGGGGCGCGGGGGCGGTGCTGTTCGCGATCGGCGGGGTGGCGGTGCTGTTCGGCGCGGTGGTCTACAACGTCGCCCAGGTGAGCTTCCGGCAGAGCCTCTGCCCGCCCCGGCTGCTCGGCCGGATGAACGCCACCATGCGGTTCCTGGTCTGGGGCACCCTGCCGCTCGGCGCCCTGCTCGGCGGCGCCGTCGCCGAGCAGGCCGGTCCGCGCGCCGCGCTCTGGCTCTGCGCGGCGGGCTTCCTGGTGGTGCCGGTGCCGCTGCTGTTCTCGCCGCTGCGCGGGATGCGGGACCTGCCGTCCGCGCCGCCGGAGGACGGGAGCGCGGACCCGGCCCCCGCTGCGGACCTGCCGCCCGCAGCGGACGGGGACCCGGCCGCCGACGGTGCCGCCGGGCGCGACGCAGCCGACGCCGGAAGGGCCCGCTGAACGCGCCGCCCGACCGGGCCCGGAACCACGCCGACCCACCGACGTCCCGAACCGAAAGCGGAGACCCTCCCGTGCACTCCAGCATCACGGCCGCCTACCTGACCCGCTACCGGTCCCTCGCCTCCGCCGCCGGGACCGGCCCCGACCCGGCACCGCTGCTCCCGCTCACCGGGGCCCAGCGCCGCTTCCTGATCACCCGCCACCGCGACCGGCTGGCCCGGACGGACATCGTCCCGCTGTTCTTCGCCTTCCCCTGGGGCACCGTCGACCTGGCCCGGCTGCGCCGCGCCGCACTGCGGCTGGCCCGGCAACACCCGGCGCTGCGCGGCGAGTTCACGGTGCTGCGGGGTACGCCGGTGCTGCGGCTCGGCGAGCCCTCGGTCGAGGTGGCCCGGGTGCCGGTGGAGCCGTCCGACCCGGCCGCCGGCGGGGTTGCGGTCGACGGAGCCGGCGTCGCCGCTGCCGGGCTGCCGGACGGCCCGGCCCGGGCGGCACTGCTGCGGGCGCTGCTGGACTGGCCGACCGACGGACCGGTGCTGCGGCTGCTGCTGGCGGCCGGACCGCAGGACGAGGAGGAACTGCTCGCCGTGGCCCTGGACCACGCCGCCTGCGACGAGCAGTCGCTCGGCCTGGTCACCGAGGGGCTCGGCGCCGCCTACGCCGACCCCGACGGCGGCGAGGACGCCCCCGGCGCGGGGCAGGCCGAGGCCGTCGAGACCTACCGGGCTGCGGTGGAGGGCCAGTTGGACGCCGAGGCGCGGGCCGCGAGCGAGGCCGCCCAGCGCCACTGGGCCGCCCGGCTCGGCGCCCTCGCCGACGCCCCGGAGGGGACCGCCCCGGCCGGGGCGGCCCGGTCGACCGGTATGGCCGTGGACCGGCTGCCCGCCGTCACCGGCGCCGCTCGGAGCGGAGTCTTCCCGGCCCTGCTGGACGCCGTGGCCGCCGCCGCCCACCGGCTCGACGACGGCGACCGGGTGCTCGCGCTCGGCTACCCGTGGGGCGGCCGCCCCGCCGACACCGCGCCCGTGCTCGGCTGCTTCCTGAACACCCTGGTCCACCCCGCGCCGCCCGGCCCGCCCCGCCCGCTCGACGCGCTCGGCGCCGACTGGTGGGACGACCTCGACCACGCGGACACCCCGTACGACGAGGTGGTGCGCGCCGCCCGGTCCGCCGGGGCGAGCTGGTCCGGCGCGCTCGACGGACTGCTCACCTTCGAGGACCTGCACCGCCGGCCGCCCCTGGTGCTCGGCGGGACCGCCGGGCGCGAGGTCCACCTCGCGGGCCGTCCGCTCGCCGCGCCGATCGCGGTCTCCGCCTCGCACGGCGAGGACCTCCTGGTCCGGCTGGCCTGGGACCGCGAGCGCTACTCGGACGCTGCTGCGGAGGCGGCCTTCGCGGCGCTGCTCGCGACCCTGCGCCACCACCTCGGCGCCGGGGCCTGACCCGCCGGGCCGTTCCGGCCCCGGACCGCCGCACCCGCCGACTGCCGCACCCGCCGGTCGGCCGGTCCGGCACGACCACCCCTACCTCCTGACTCACCCCGAACCCGCCCCGACCTCCCGACTCACCGAGATCAACCCCGACCCACCTCGCCGGGCCCGCCACCACCCCCGGCGGGTCCCGGCCCGGGGCAGGCCCCACAGTGGCCGCCCCGAGCTGTCGAACCGAATCAACAACCCGACACAACCTGGGAGTTGCCCATGTTCGCACTCTCCTCCTCGCAGGAGATCGTCTGGCTGCACGAGCAGATGCAGCCCGGCAGTCGCGCCTACAACTTCACCGCCGCCCTCGATCTCTGGGGGCCGCTCGACACCGACGCGCTCCGGGCCGGCCTCACCGCCGTGCTCGCCCACCACCCCGGCCTGCGGCTCGAACTGGTCACCCGCGCCGAAGGGTTGCCGCTCCAGCGGGTCGGCGCCCGGACCGAGCCGCGGCTGCGCACCAGCGACCTGAGCACCGGGGCGGACCCCGAGGCCGCGTTCCGGACCCTGCTGGCCGCCGAGGCCGAGGAGCCGCTGGACACCACCGACGCCCCGCTGCTGCGCTGGCACCTGGTCCGGATCGGCGACGACCACCACCGGCTGATCCACGTCGAGCACCATCTCATCCACGACGGCCACTCGTTCGCGATCCTGCTGCGCGACCTCTTCACCGTCTACCGCGCCCACGTCCTCGGCGAGGCCGGTGCCGTCGCCCTGCCCGCCGCGCCCTCCTACGAGGAGCACGTGCACGCCGCCGAAGCCGTCCGGGACGCCGGCCGCGAGAGCGGACTCGCCTTCTGGAAGCAGGAGTTGGCGGACGCCCCGCTCGACCTCGCGCTGCCGGGCCTGGCCCGTCCCGGGGCCCGCCGCCGCCACCGCGGCGGCCAACTGCGCCAGTCGATCGGCGCCGACCTCGCCGAGCGGCTGCGCGAGCGGGCCAAGGCCGACGGCCACACCCCGTTCTCCACCCTGCTCACCCTCTTCGCCGAACTGCTGCGCCGGCACAGCGGCCACCGGGAGCTGATGGTCGGCACCGCCGTCGGCAACCGGCCGCCCGGTTTCGAGGGCACCGTCGGGATGTTCGTCAACACCGTGCCGCTGCGCCTGCGGCTGGACCCGGCCGCGCCCGGCACCGAGGCGGTCGACGAGGTGACCGACACGCTGTTCCGCGCGCTGCCCCACCAGGACGTGCCGGTGCAGGAGTTGACCCGTGCGCTCGGGCGGCACACCAGCGGTGCGGACAACCCGCTGTTCAGCGTGATGTTCAGCGCGCACGACGCGCCGCTGCCCGATGTGCAGGCCCCCGGCCTGGAGGTCTCGCTCTACGAGGGCTTCAACACCGGCACCACCCGCTTCGACCTCGACCTCGTCCTGCTGCCCGACGACCGCCGGGTGGTCGGCGAGAAGCACGGCGCGGCCGGGATGACCCTGGTCTGGGACTACGACGCCGACCTGTTCGGCGAGAGGATCGCCACCCTGCTGTCCGAGCGGCTGCTCGACCTGCTGCGCGGCTACCTCGACGGCCCGGACGCCCTGCTCGCCGACCTCGCGGTGGCGCCCGCCACGACCGGCGCCACGACGGACGGGGAAGCCGCCGCCGAGGCGCTGCCCGAGCCGGCGGGCCTCGACCCGGCCGCCGTCCACGACCCCACCGCGCTCGCCCTGCTCGCCGGTTCCGAGCGGCTGAGCTACGGCGACCTCGACCGCCGGGTCGGCGAACTGGTCGAGCGCCTGCGCGCCGCGGGGGTGACCCCCGGGCAGCCGGTCGCCACCGTGCTGCCGCGCGGCGTCGACAGCGTCGTCGCCCTGCTCGCCTGCCTGCGCCTCGGCGCGGTCCACGCCCCGCTCTCCGCCGAGGACCCGCAGGCCAGGCTGGCCCTGCTGCTGGAGCGGCTGGCCCCGGCCCTGGTGCTGGCCACCCGGCAGAGCGCCCTCGCCCTGCCCGCCGACACCGTCCCGGCCCTGCTGGACGGCCCGGCCTTCCCCGAGGCCCGCCCGGCCGCCGTGCTCGAAGGCGCCGCCTATGTGATCCACACCTCCGGCTCCACCGGTGTGCCCAAGCCGGTCCTGGTCGGCCGCACCGCGCTGGCCCGGTACCTGACCGCCGTGACCGCCCGTTACGGCCTGGGCCCGGCCGACCGGGTGCTGCTGTTCGCCCGGCCGTCCTTCGACGTGGCCCTGGAGGAGGTGCTGCCCTCGCTGGTGGCCGGAGCCGCCCTGGTGCTGCCGCAGCGCGAGGTCCCGACCGGGCCCGAGCTGGTCGCCGTGCTGGCCGCCCGCGGCGTCACCGTCGCCAACCTGCCGACCAGCTACGCGCTCGCCGTCCGCGAGGACCTGCGCGAGGCACTGGCGGACGGCCGCTGGGCGCCGCGCCTGCTCGTGCTCGGCGGCGAGCGGCTGCCGGCCCGGGCCCTGCGCGGGCTGACCGGGGGCACCGCCGTCACCGTCCTCAACGCCTACGGCGTCACCGAGGCCACCGTCACCTCCACCGTGCACGAGATCACCGAGGCCGACCTGGCCCCGGCCGCCGCCGAGGACCCGGCAGCCGAGGCTGCCGAAGGGACCGACGACACCGCCGAGATCCCGCTCGGCACCGAACTCCCCGGCGTCCGGATGCACGTCCTGGACACCGGCGGCCAGCCGCTGCCGCCCGGCGCCGTCGGCGAACTCGCCGTCGGGGGAGCGGCCCTGGCCGACGGCTACCTCGGCCTGCCGGAGATCACCGGCGCCCGTTTCCCGGCCGTCCCGGCCCTCGGCGGCGAGCGCGTCTACCGCACCGGCGACCGCGGCTTCCGCGACCTCGACGGACAGCTGCGCTTCCTCGGCCGCCAGGACAACCAGGTCAAGCTGCGCGGCTTCCGGATCGAGCTGGAGGAGATCGAGGCCGCCGCCTCCGCCGAACTCGGCGGCCGCTCCTGCGCCGTCCTGCTGCACCGGGACGACAGCGCCGGACCGCGCCTGCTCGGCTTCCTCGACGGCGGCCCGCAGCCCGACCAGGCCGCCCTGCACGCGGCCCTGGCCCGCCGGCTGCCCGCCGGTCTCGTCCCGGCGAGCTGGACCGCGCTCGACGCCATGCCGCTGCTGCCCGGCGGCAAGCCGGACCGGACGGCCCTCGCCCGGCTGGCCGCCGAGGCACCCGTGGGCGCCCCGCCCGAGGCGGCCCCGTCGGCCTTCACCGACCCCGCCCAGCTGCTGATCGCCGAGGCCTGGCGGGAGGTGCTCGGCCACGACCGGTTCGCCCCGGACTCGCACTTCTTCGAGGTCGGCGGCCACTCGCTGCTCGCCGCCCGGCTCGCCGCCTGGCTGGAGCCGCGCCTCGGCAACCGGCCCCCGCTGCGCACCCTCTTCCAGCACCCCGTCCTGGCCGACCAGGCCCGCGCCCTCACCGGAGCCCAGCAGTGACCCTCACCGCCCCCGGCCCCGTCGCCGCCCGTCCCGCCGCGGCCGTCCGTCCCGCCACCGGCACCGGCCTGTCCGCGCCCTCCGCCGTCCTGGAGGCCGAGCACCGCGAACTCGTGGCCGCCTTCGAGAGCTTCGTCCGCCGCGAACTCGAACCGCTCGCCGCCGAGTTGGCGGAGTCCGCCGAACAGCCGCCGGCCGACCTGCGGACCTACGTCCGCAAGCGCTCCGCCGCCCTCGGCTTCTACGCCGGCGACTACCCGGAGGAACTCGGCGGCTCCGACATGCCGTTCACCGCCGTCGTGCTGCTCCACCACGCCGCCGGGCGCAGCGGCTGCCCGCTCGCCCCCTACGCGCTGGCCGGCTCCGACGGGCCCAGCCCGCTGCTGCGGCACGGCACCCCCGAGCAGATCGAGCGCCACCTGGTCCCGCTGGTGCGCGGCGAGCGCACCCGCTGCCTCGCGCTCACCGAACCCCAGGCCGGCTCCGACGCGTTCCGGCTCACCACCACCGCCGTCCGCGACGGCGACGGCTGGCTGCTGAACGGCCGCAAGACCTTCGTCAGCAACGCCGACCGCGCCGACCTCGCGCTCGTGGTCGCCGCCACCGACCTCGGCGACGGCGCCGGTCCGACCGCCGGCGCCACCGCCTTCGTCCTCCCGATGGACCACCCCGGGCTGCGCATCGGCCAGCGCTACGAGGGCATGTCCGGGGAGCCGCTGTTCGAGCTGGTGCTGGACCGGCTGCACGCCCCGGCGGCCGCGGTGATCGGCGGCGAGGACGGCATCGGCGCCGCCACCGGGCTCGCCATGGACAGCCTCTCCCGGGGCCGGCTGGTCGTCGCCGCGATGTGCGACGGCATCGCCGAGTACGCGCTGCGGCTCGGCGTCGAGTACGCCCGCGAGCGGCAGGCCTTCGGGCAGCCGATCGGCGACTACCAGCACATCCAGGACCACCTGGTCCGCACCCGCGCCGAGGTCGAGGCCGCCAAGCTGCTCACCCTCGCCTGCGCCCGGCTGGTCGACGAGGGCACCGAGGCGCCCGAGAACGCCGCGCTCGCCAAGCTGACCTCCTCCGAGACCGCCGTCCGGGCCGTCGACCGCGCGCTCCAGGTGCACGGCGCCACGGGCTGGGTGCGGGGCCACCCGCTGGAGTACCTCTACCGCTACGTCCGGATGACCACCATCATCGAAGGGACCTCCGAGGTCCAGAAGGTGATCGTGGCCCGGGCCATGGGCCTGGGCTGACCCGTACCGACCATCCATCGACGTCCGGAGGACCCCGTCATGACCACCATCCAGGACCGGCCCCTGCCCGGGCTGCTGCCCGGCCTCTCCGTCGCCTACGGCCGCCCGCACCGCGACGGCGCCGTGCTCGACCTCTTCACCAGCTGGGCCCGCCGCACCCCGGACGCGCCCGCGCTGATCGACGGCGGGCTCACCCTGAGCTACGCCGAACTCGACCGCCTCGCCGACGCGATCGCCGGGCAGCTCGCCGGGCGGGTCCGCCCCGGCGACCTGGTCGGCCTCTGCCTCGACCACTCCGCGGCCCTGGTCGCCGCCACCCTGGCCGTCGCCCGGATCGGCGCCGTCCACCTGCCGCTCGGCCCGCGCCCCGGCGAGCGCCGGCTCCGGGCCGTCGCCGAACAGCTGCGCCCCGCCTGCCTGATCGGGGACCCGGCGCTGCTGCCGCCCGCCCACCGGGACGGCCGGCACCACCCGCTCACCGCCCCGGGCGCGACCGGGATCGTGGCCGCCTTCGCCGAGTCCGCCGACGGTGCGGGCGCGGACGGTGCGGGAGCGGACGGCGCGGAGGCCGTCCGCGCCCCCAGGGGCACCCAGTACACCGTGCTCACCTCCGGCTCCACCGGCCTGCCGAAGGCCGTCGCCGTCGGGCAGACCGCGCTCGGTGCCCTGCTCACCTGGTACCGCGAACTGACCGGCCTCGGCCCCGGCGACCGGCACAGCCTGCTCATCGGCGTCTCCTTCGACCCGCACCTGATGGAGCTGTGGGCCGCTCTCACCTCCGGCGCGGCGCTCTGCGTCGCCCCCGAGGCGGTCCGCTGGGACCCGGCCGCGCTCACCGACTGGTGGCGCACCGCCGGCATCACCGTCGGCGTGCTGCCCACCCCGCTCGCCGAGCCCGTGCTCGACCGGCCCTGGCCCGCCGACCTGCCGCTGCGCCACCTCACCGTCGGCGGCGACCGGCTGCGCCGCACCCCCGGCCCGGACGTCACGGCGACCGTCCACAACGCCTACGGCCCGGCCGAGGCGACCGTCACCACCACCGTGCACAGCATGGCGCCGGGCGCCGAGCACGGCGCCGGTGCGCCGCCGATCGGCCGACCCGTCCCCGGCGCGATCGTCCTGGTCACCGACGAGAACGGCCGACCGCTGCCGCGCGGCGAGGCCGGCGAACTGCGGATCGGCGGCCAGGGCCTGGCCATCGGCTACCTCGACGCGGCGCTGACCGCCGAGCGCTTCGTCTCCGCTCCCGACGACCTCGACGGCACCGACCGGGTCTACCGCACCGGCGACCGGGTGCTGATGCGCGCGGACGGGGTGCTGGAGTTCCTCGGCCGACTGGACGACCAGGTCAAGGTCAGCGGTGTCCGGATCGAACCGGCCGAGGTCGAGGCCGCCCTGGAGCGCGACCCCCGGGTGCGGCGCGCCGCCGTGGTCGCCCGCCCGGCCCCGGTGGGCGGCGCCCAACTGCTGGCCTTCGCCCAGCCCGCGACCGAGGGCGCCCCGGTGGACGGCGCCGAACTGCTGGCGGCGGTGCGGCCCTGGCTGCCCGAGCAGGCGGTGCCGAGCCTGCTGCGGCTGGTCGACGGCTTCCCGCTGGACGCCAACGGCAAGATCGACCGGGCCGCGCTGCTCAAGGCCGAGGAGGCCGAGGCCCAGCAGGACGCCGAGCGCTCCGCCGGGTCCGGGGCCGACGGGGCCGCCACGCCGACCGAGCGGACGCTGCTCCGGATCTGCGCCGGCCTGCTCGGCCGGACCGACCTCGCCCCCTCGGACAACTTCCTGGACGCGGGCGGGACTTCGGTCACCGCCGCGCGGCTGCTGGCCGCCCTGGAGGAGGAGTTCGAGGTCCGGCTGCGGGCCCCGGCGCTGCTGCGCCAGCCCGATCTGCGCGCGGTGGCCCGGCTGGTCGACGAGCGCCGTCCGGGCGCCGCCGCGGGCTGACCGGCCGCCCCTCCCTCCCGCCCACCGTCGCACGGCGCCCCGGCCCACCGCCGGGGCGCCCGGAAGGCTGACCTCCTATGACTCCCTCCCGCTCCACCGCCGGTCCCGCCGCCGCTCCGGCCGCCGACGTTCCGACCGCAGGCGCCGCCACCGTCCCGGCGCTGGTCGCCCGGCAGGCCGCCGAGCGCCCCGAGGCGCTCGCCGTCACCGACGGCACCACCACCCTGACCTACCGCGAACTCGTCGACAACGCCCGGCGGTTGGCCGCCGAGCTGACCGCCCGCGGGGTCGCCCCCGGCAGCGCCGTCGGCGTGC
Source organism: Kitasatospora sp. MBT66 (assembly GCF_000710405.2). Classification (NCBI taxonomy): domain Bacteria; kingdom Bacillati; phylum Actinomycetota; class Actinomycetes; order Kitasatosporales; family Streptomycetaceae; genus Kitasatospora; species Kitasatospora sp. MBT66. The sequence continues at coordinate 123,263 of NZ_JAIY01000015.1, forward strand.
TCTGCGCCCGCGGCAGCCGGATCGCCGTCGCCCACCTCGCCGTCTGGTGGGCCGGCGGCCATGTGCTGCCGCTCGACCCGGCGTACCCGGCCGCGCGCCTCACCGCGATGCTCGACGACGCCGCCGCCCGGCTCACCCTCGGCGACAAGGCGCTGCTGGCCGAACTCGACCTGGCCGAGGACCGCTCGCTGGTGCTCACCGAGACCGGTCCCACCGGGACCGGCGACGACGAGCACGGGCCCGCTCCGGTCGACCCGGACCCGGCCGCCGCCGCCATCGTGTACTTCACCTCCGGTTCCACCGGGCGCCCCAAGGGCGTGCTGGTGCCGCACCACGCCGTCACCGGCCTGGTCACCGCCGCCGACGGGGTCCTGCTGCGGCCCGGCGACCGGATGCTGGTCCGCACCTCTGCCGGCTTCGACCTCTCCACCCTGGAACTCTGGGGCCCGCTGGCCAACGGCGCCGCGCTCGCCGTGCCGACCGTCGAACGCCCCAGCGCCGAGGAACTCGCCCGCGACGTCGAGCGGTTCGGCGTCACCCACGCCGTGCTCGCCACCGCCCTGTTCCACCAGCTCGCCGCGCGCGGCTCACGGATCTTCGGTGTGCTGCGGCACGTCGTCGTCGGCGGCGAGGCGCTCGCGGCCGAGCACGCCGGCGCCGTGCTGCGGACCTACCCGTGGCTCGAACTGGTCAACGGCTACGGCCCGACCGAGGCCACCACCTTCGCCACCCTGCACCGCGTCCGGCCCGCCGACTGCGCGGGCCCGGTGCCGATCGGCCGCCCGTTCGGCGGCACCGGCGCCGCCGTCCTCGACCAGGACCGCCGACCCGTCCCGGACGGCACCCGCGGCGAACTCTGGCTGACCGGACGGCTGGCGCTCGGCTATCTCGACCGGCCCGAGCTGACGGTCGAACGTTTCGTCGAACTCCCCGGCCTGGGAAGGGCGTACGGCACCGGAGACCTGGTCTCCCGGCGGCCGGACGGCACCCTCGACTTCCACGGCCGGCTGGACGACCAGGTGAAGGTGCGCGGCTACCGGATCGAGCCCGGCGAGGTCGAGCACGCGCTGCGCGGCCTGCCCGAGGTCGCCGAGGCGGCCGTGGTGGTGCGCCGCGCGGGGCGCGAGGACGCCGCGCTCACCGCCTTCGTGGTCGCCGCCGAGGGCGTCCGCCCGGCGCCCGAGTCGCTGCGCCGGCAGCTCGCCGAGCGCCTCCCGGCCCATCTGGTGCCGACCGCCTGGACGGTGCTGGACGCCCTGCCGCTCACCGGCAGCGGCAAGGTCGACCGCCGGGCGCTGGCCGCCGAGGAGGAGCCGGTCGAGCCCGCCGGGTCCGCCGGGTCCGCCGTCCAGCCCGCCTCCGAGTCCGCCGCCCTCGGCCCGATCGAGCAGGTCGTCGCGGCCGCCTGGTCGCGCGCCCTGGAGACCGAAGTGACCACCCCCGACGCGGAGTTCTTCGCCCTCGGCGGCCATTCGCTGCTCGCCATGTGGGTGGTCGACGACCTCCGCGAGGACCTGGGCGTCGAGCTGCCGCTCGGCGACTTCCTGAACCGGCCCACGGTGGCCGGCCAGGCCGCCCTGATCGAACGCGCCCTGCTCGCGGCCGATTCCGCCGATTCCGCCGGGTCCATCAATGCGACCGGGGCGGCCGACCTCGTGACCGCCGGCGCCCACCCCCAGGAGTCCACCCGATGACCGCCCCGATCGACCAGGCCGAACTGCTCCGCCGGGCCCGCGGTCGCAGCAGGACGCCCGCGCCCGGCACCCCGGCCGCCGGCCCGGTCCCGCGCGCCACCGGCCCCGGCCCGGCTCCGCTCTCCCACGCCCAGCAGCGGATGTGGCTGATGGACCGCCTCGGCCAGGGCGGCCCCCGCTACCACGTCCCGCTCGCCACCCGGCTGCGCGGCCCGCTGGACCGGGACGCCCTCGCCGCCGCCCTGACCGGCCTCACCGACCGCCACCACATCCTGCGCACCCGCTACGGCCACCAGGACGACCGGCCGCACCAGGAGCCCGCACCGCCCGCCCCGGTCCCGCTCCCGGTCCGGGACGCCACCCCCGAGGAGGCCGCCGCCCTGCTGCACGCCGAGGCGGCCCGCCCGTTCGACCTCGCCGCCGGGCCCGCCCTGCGCGCGCTGCTCCTGCGGCACGCCCCGGAGGACCACACCCTGCTGATGACGGTCCATCACATCGCGATCGACGGCGGCTCGCTGCCCGTCCTCGCGGAGGAACTCGGCGCCCTGTACGCGGCCGCCGCCGAGGGCCGCCCGGCCGGCCTGCCCGAACCCGAGCTCCAGTACGCCGACTACGCCCGCTGGGAACGCGCCCGCGACGACCGGCTCGCCGACGCGGCCGCCGCCCGGGCCGCCCGGCTCACCGGCGCCGGCCCGCTGCCGCTGCTGCGCCCCGTCCCGCCCGGCACCCCCGAGCGCCGCGCCGTCCTGCACAGCGCCCCGCTCACCGCCGACACCATGGAAGGACTGCGCCGGCTCGGCGCCCGGCACGGGGCGACCGCGTTCACCGTCGTCCTGACCGCCGCCTTCGCGGCCCTGCGCGCCGCCACCGGCGGCTCCGACCTGGTGCTCGGCTGCGCCGGAGGCCACCGCGCCCGGCCCGAACTGCGGCGGCTGATCGGCCTCCAGGTCAACACCCTGCCGGTCCGCGCCCGACTGCCCGAGCCCGACGGCGACCCGCTGTTCACCGAGCTGCTGGCCGTCGTTCGCACTGCCCTGCTGGACGCCCAGGAGCACCACGAGGTGCCCTTCGACCTGGTCGTCGAACGCCTCGGCGCCGCCGCCCGGGGCGCCGACGGCACCCCGCTGCTCGCCGTGAGCTGCGATCTGGTCCACCCGGCCGAGCCGCTGGCGCTGCCGGGCCTCGCCGCCGAGGCGGTGGAGGTCGACCTCGGGCTCGCCAAGTTCGGCCTGACGCTGCTGGTCGAGGACGGCCCGAGGCCGCGCTGCCTGCTCCAGCACGACCCGGCCGTCCTGGACGGGGCCACCGCGGGCCGGCTGCACACCGTCTTCGCCGAACTGCTGACGGCCGTGGCCGCCGACGCCGACCGCCCGCTGTCCCGCCTCCCCGGCGAGCGCCTCCTCGACGAGCCGGTAGGGGAGCGGCCGGTCGGTGAGCAGCAGGCCGGCGACCACCCCGCCGTCGCCGCC
>NZ_JAIY01000015.1:126947-127555 GCF_000710405.2 Kitasatospora sp. MBT66
TGCTGCTCACCGGCGCCAGCGGCGGCGTCGGCGCCGCCCTGCTCCAGGAACTCCTCGCCCAGGGCCGCCCCGTGCGGGCCCTGGTCCGGCCCGAGTCGGCCCATCTGGTGGCCGGGGCCGGGGTGGAGGTCGCCGAGGGCGACCTCGCCGACCCGGACAGCCTGCGCCGGGCCGTCGAGGGCGCGGAGACGGTGATCCACGCCGCCTGCACCTTCACCGAGCACGCCGTCGACCTCGCCGCCATGCGGATCCTGGTCGAGGGCTGGCGCGGCACCGGCGGTTTCGTCTTCGTCAGCAGCATCGACGCCTACGGCCGGCCGGAGCCCGGGGAGGTCGCCGAGGGCGGCCCCTCGGCCGGACCGCTCACCCCGTACGGGCAGGCCAAGCTCGACTGCGAGCGGATCCTGCTGGACGCCGCCGCGACGGCGCCCGGCCCGGTCTCCGTGGTCCGCTCGCCGATCGTCTGGGGCCCGCACCGGCGGCTGCGCGACCAGCTCCGCTGGGGCGCCACCGGCGCGCTCTACCAGGCCGCACTGGCCGGCCGCCCGATCCTGCTGCCGGAGCCCTCGGCCGGGTGGGCCGGGGCGAGCTGGGTGCACTCCGCCGCG
>NZ_JAIY01000015.1:127577-160989 GCF_000710405.2 Kitasatospora sp. MBT66
GGTGACGGCGAGCCTCGGCGACGCGCCCGGCCGGATCGTCAACGCCGTCACCGGCCACGTCTCCTGGGCCGAGTTCACCGCCGAACTGGTCCGGCTGCTCGGCTCGTCGAGCACCGTCGCGCACGGCCCGGACGCCGAGGCGGAGCTGCTGCGCCCCTGGTCCTACCGGGCCGACGCGCTGGCCGGGCCGCTGGCCCCGGAGCCCGGCGAGGACTGGCGCACCGTGCTCGCCGCGATGACGGCACAGCCCGCCGGGACGCACTGACGGCACAGCCGGCCCGGACGCACCGGCGCTCCGGCGGCGGCGCACGAGCCGCCCGCACGAGCCGCCCGCACCACCCGCCCGCACGAGCGGACACCCCGGGGCCCGAGGCCCGCGGGGTGTCCGCTCGTCGTGTCACGTCATGTCGCGTCGTGTCACCGGTGCACGCTCAGCCGCGGCGCTCCCAGCGGTAGAACTCGCGCGCCATCGCGTCCTTCGGCCCCCGCCAGGTGGCCGGGTCGTACGCCTGGACGTAGGCGGTCAGCGTGTCGCTGAGGGAGCGGAACTCGGGGTGGCCGACCACCTGGGCGACGGCCGGTCCGGGCGGCCGGTCCGCCTCGATGAGGTGCAGGTACACATCGCCGAACTGGAACAGGCTGCGCCCGGTGACGCCGATCAGGTGGGGGAGTTCACCCCGGTTGTCGGAGTCGGCGAAGGCCTCGGCGATCCCGGTGGCCGCGTCGGGCTTCATCCGGGCGACGATCAGCGCGCGGTGGATCCCGGTGGTCCGGTTCTCGGTCGTGGGGGAGGTCATGGCTCAGAGCTCCGCGGCCTTCTTCTCGACCTTCTCGCGGATCAGCTGCATCTGGATCCGGGAGTTGCGGTTGATGTGGTTGACCATGCCGTCGTCGTCGACGGGCGCGGTGGGCTTCATCGCGAAGTCCTGCACCCAGCGCATCCGGGTGCCGGACGGCACCTCCGAGTACTCCCAGTGGATCTCCATGAACTCGAACGGGCCGGGTTCGACCCGCCGGGCCCGCACCGCGAGCTCGGAGCGGTCGGTGGTCCGCTCGGAGACCCAGCTCCAGACCTTGCCGTCGTCGTCCGGGTGCATGGTCAGCCGGAAGGTGACCCGGTCGCCGTCGCGCTCCAGCACCTCGACCGAGGCGTACTCGCTGAACAGCTGCGGCCAGTTCTCCAGGTCGTTGGTGATCTCCCAGACGAGGTCGAGCGGGGCCGCGATGACGATCTCGTTGTCCGTGTGTCCTGGCATCTCAGGCACCCGCCTTCGCGGTCACGGCGGAGTTCACCAGGGCCAGGAACTCGGCCGGGGTCTTGGCCGACTCCGCGCCGTTGGTGACCTTCACTCCGTGCCGGTTCTCCAGCTCGCCGACCACGCCGAGCAGGCCGAGGGAGTCCACGCCGAACTCGTCGAAATCGGCTCCGGGCCGCTCCAGTTCGACCGGGTCGATCTCGACGCCGGCCCGGGCCCGGATGAGTTCCGCGAGTTCTGGATAGTTGAGGGTGTTGCTCACGGGGGTGTCCCTTCGTAGCGAGCTAGTGGTTGAGCGGTGGAGCGTGGGGCGGGCCGTGGGCGGGCCGACCGGCGGCGGGTCAGTCCGGTTCGCCGCGCCGCAGCACCAGCGCCGAGTTGGAGCCCATCAGCCCGCGGCTGAGCACCAGGGCGGTGCGCAGTTCGGCCGGGCGGGCGCGGCCGGTCACCAGGGCCAGGTCGTGGGCGACCTCGGTGACATTGGGGGTGGGCGGCAGGACGCCGTCCTCCATGGCGAGCACGGCGGCGACCGTGTCCAGCGGCGGTGCGCCGCAGTAGGCCCGCCCGGTACCGGACTTGGGGGCGGTGACCGGGACCCGCTCGGCGTAGGGGCCGAGCGCGTCCGCCAGCGCGAGTGCCTCGGCGCGGTCCGCGGCCGGGATGCCGAGGGCGTCGGCGAAGACCACGTCCACCTCCTCCGGCGAGATCCTGGCCCGGTCGAGGGCGATCCGGATCGCCGCCGCCAGGCCCTCGCGGGACTCCGCCCAGCGGGAGGCGCCGGTGAAGGTGGCGCCGTGCCCGGCGACGTACGCCCGGACCGCGGCCCCGCGCCGGCGGGCGGTGGCCTCGTCCTCCAGCAGCAGCATCGCGCCGCCCTCGGCGGGGGCGAAACCGGCCGCGTCGGGGGAGAACGGCAGGTAGGCCCGGTCGGGCCGGTCCACCAGGCTCAGTTCGGGGTAGCCGAGCTGGCAGACCATCGAGTACGGCGCGAGCGGGGCCTCGGCGGCGCCGACCACCACCGCGTCGGTGCCGTGCACGACGGACCGGGCGGCGTGCGCGATCGCGTCCAGTCCGCCGGCCTCGTCGCTGGCCACCACCCCGCACGGGCCCTTGTAGCCGCCGCGGATCGACACCTGGCCGGTGCTGGCCGCGTAGAACCAGGCGATGGACTGGTAGGGGCCGACGAACTGCGGTCCCTTGCCCCACAGTTGCTGGAGCTCGCCCTGGCCGAACTCGCCGCCGCCGGAGCCGGCCGCGGTCACCACTCCGACCGCGTAGGGGTGTTCGGGATCGGCGACGAATCCGGCGTCCGCCACCGCCTGGTCGGCGGCGGCCATCGCGTAGTGCGTGAACCGGTCGGTCTGCACCAGGTAGCGGCTGTCGATGACGGCCTGCGGGTCGAAGTCCCGCACCTGGCCCGCGACACGGAGCGGGAGGTCCGCACAGCCCTCGCGCGATATCCGGTCGAGGACGCTCACGCCCTGCCTGGTGGCCTTCCAGAAGGCATCGGCCCCGACGCCGTTCGGTGCCACCACACCCAGGCCGGTGATCACCGCCCGGCGTTCCTGTTGACGTGACGTCATGGATCTCACCCCGTTCTCGTGAGCACGACGGCGGACTGGAATCCGCCGAACCCGCTGCCGACCGAGAGGATGTGGCGCAGCGGGGTCTCCCGGGCGGTGCGCGGCACGTAGTCCAGGTCGCACTCCGGGTCGGGTGTCTCGTAGTTGGCGGTCGGGGGCACCACGCCGCGGTCCAGCGCGAGGGTGCAGGCGACCACCTCGATCGCGCCGATCGCGCCGAGCGAGTGCCCGACCATCGACTTGATCGAGCTCATCGGCGTCCGGTAGGCGTGCTCGCCGAGCGAGCGCTTCACGGCCGCCGTCTCGTGCCGGTCGTTCTGCTTGGTGCCCGAGCCGTGCGCGTTGACGTAGTCGACGTCGGTGCGGTCGACCCGGGCGTGGGCGAGTGCCTGGTCGATCGCCCGGGACATCTCCAGCCCCTCCTGGGTGAGGCCGGTCATGTGGTAGGCGTTGCCGAAGGTGGCGAAGCCCCCGATCTCGCCGTAGATCCGGGCGCCGCGCCGCCGGGCGTGCTCCAGCTCCTCCAGCACCAGGACGGCGCCGCCCTCGCCGAGCACGAAGCCGTCCCGGTGGGCGTCGAACGGCCGGGAGGCGTGTGCCGGGTCGTCGTTGCGTTCGCTGGTGGCCTTGATGGCGTCGAAGCAGGCGACGGTGATCGGCGAGATCGGCGAGTCCGAGGCCCCGGTGATGCAGATGTCGGCCCGGCCGTCCTCGACCGTCTGGAAGGCGTAGCCGATGGCGTCGAGGCCGGAGGTGCAGCCGGTGGAGACGGTCTGCACCGGTCCGTGGGCGCCGGTCCGCTCGGCGACGGCGGAGGCGAGCGTGCTGGGCGCGAAGGCCCGGTGCAGCTGCGGTTCGGCCAGCCGGTGGTCGACGTCCCAGCGGGCGCCGCCGGCGCTGACCAGGGCGTAGTCGTGCTCCAGCCGGGTGGTGCCGCCGACGGCGGTGCCGAGCGAGACGCCGATCCGCCACGGGTCCTCGGCGGCCAGGTCGAGTCCGGCGTCGCTGATCGCCTCGTCCGCCGCCACCATCGCGAACTGGACGTAGCGGTCGGCCCGTTGGACTTCGTCCGGGCCGAGCCCGTGGGCCGCCGGGTCGAAGTCGCACTCGGCGGCGATCCGGGAGCGGAACCCGGCAGGGTCGAAGAGCGTGATGCCGCGGGTCGCCGTCCGCCCGGCGGTGAGGAGGTCCCAGAACGCCGGGACCCCGACCCCACCGGGCGCGACCACGCCGATTCCGGTGACGGCGACCCGTCGGCGGTTCACGAAGCCACCTTGGCGTGTTCCGGCGGCCCGGCGTTGACCGCCGTCCCGGTCTCCTCGGTGTCCACGTGGCCGAGTTCGGGGCGCGGCGCCAGCGGGCCGAGGTGGAAGACCATCTTGGCCACGGTGTCGCCGACGTTGCGGAACCGGTGGCGCATGTTGATCGGGATCATCAGCCCCTGCTCGGGCTTGAGGATCCGGGTCTCGTCGTCCAGGTCCACCTCCAGGTCGCCGGTGACGACGAAGACGAACTCCTCGGAGTACGGGTGGTAGTGCTCGCCGATCCGCTCGCCGGGCTGCACGATGGCCAGCCCCATGAACCCGCTGGTGGCGCCGCAGGTGGCCGGGGTGAGCATGGCGCGCAGGTCGCCGCCGCGCCGGCGGTTCTCCGGGGCCTCGGAGACGTTCACGATCCGTGGGTACTGCGTGGACATGGTTTCTTCCTTCTTGCCGGGTGTTCCACCGGGTGGGCCGCCGGGTGCTGCCGGGCGTGCCGCCGGTGCTGCCGTGTTCTGCCGAGTGCTACCTGGTTCTGCCGGGGTTCCGGCCGGCGCCGCCGCGGTCGGCGACGCCCGGGCCGGGTCGGACCGACTGGGTGTCAGGCGTCCTGCGAGGTGCGGTCGGTGACCGGGTTCATGGCGCGCGCGGCGAGGAAGGCGCGCAGTCCGGCGTCGGTCCGCAGGTCGACCTCGGGGCCGAGGTCGAGCAGCCGGCCCAGGACGGCGGCCTCGCGCTCGCCGGCGATGCCGAGTGCCGCCGCCGGGTCCGCCTCCGGCGGCACCCGCAGGTCCACCAGCCGGACCACCACGTCGTCCCGGTGGAACACGGTGCTGGTCGCGACCGGTCCGGTCGGGTCGACGGTGGCCAGCTCGTCGTACTCGGCGAGGAGGTCGGTGACCGCCTGGCCGTTGCCGGGCTTCACCGGGTACAGCACGGCGTGCCGGTGCGGCCGTCCGGCGGCCGGGGTGCCGGCCACGGCCTGGTTCTCGGCGGGCAGCGCGGCCCGGGCGAAGAAGGCGCGCGCGGCCTGCGGGTCGCCCAGCTGGCGGGCCTCCTCCAGGTGCGGGTTGATCGCCTCCTCGACGGCCCGGACCTCGGGCTGCATGGCGACGTGCCGCAGCGCGTCGCCGAGGCTGCCGATCACCTCGACCGCGCGGACGACGCGGTTGCCGTGCATGAACAGCGAGGTGCGGCGCAGCCGGGTGGTCGAGTCGACCTCGGCCCGGGGGGAGGCGTAGCCGGACAGGATCCGGGCCACCTCGGGCTCGCTGCCGGGCTTCACGGTGAAGGTGAGCGCGTGCCGCACCACGCCGTCCGGGCCGGGGTCGGCCTTGGGCGGGCCGGCCTGTCCGGCCGGGGCGGTGCGCGGCAGGCCCTCCGGCACGTCGGCCGGAGCCCGGGTGCCGGTGGCGCCGGCGGCGGAGGTCTCGCGCAGGATCGTGTAGCGCATCGAGCGGAAGGTGTCGCTGACGCAGCCGTGCATCGGCTTGACCATCTCGCGGTGGGCCGGGCTGTCCACCCACTGCAGGAAGGTCTCCTGGTCCTCCCACTCACTGGTGATGAGCCACTGCCGGGGGTCGTTGATGGACTGGCAGAGCTGGTCGCTGACGTGGCCGGGCACGGTGGCGACCTGGTGGCGGAGCTGCTCGTAGACGTCCATGAAGCGCTGCTGGGCGCCGTCCTGGATCTCCAGCATCAGCACTACTCGCAGCCGGGTGTCGGAGGCGGAGTGCTGCCGCGCGGGCGGTTCGGACAGAGTCGTCATGATCCACTTTCTGCTTCTGGGCCGCACGCGTCGGGGGCCGCGTGCGGCGGCTCCGGTGCCGGAGGGGCTGGGCGGCCTCCGGCGGGGAGGGGTGCTGGGGTGGCGTCGGCCACCAGGTCTGAGGTCGATCGTGCGCGGTGCTCCCGGGTGGCGCGAGCCATGCGGGCCATCCGAGCGATGAAGCGCCAGAACGGCCCCGGCGCGGGGGACGGTAGGACCGGGCCGCCGTGTCCGCGGGCCCCTCCGAGGGTCGCGCCGAGCCCCGCATTCGGCCCCGAACTCCCGTACAGGCTGGAGCAATTGATGAATCCGAAGGTGGACGACCGGGTACCGGTCCTGATCGTCGGCGGCTCGTTGGTCGGGCTGTCGGCCGCACTCTTCCTGGGCCGACTGGGTGTCAGGCACCTGCTGGTCGAGAAGCACGCCGACACCTCGCGTCACCCGCGTGGCCGAGGCAACAACGTCCGGACGATGGAGCTGTACCGGGTGGCCGGCATCGAGGCGGCGATCCGCGAGGCGGCGTCCGTGCTGGCCCCGAACCACGGCATCCTGCAGGCCCCCTCGCTGACCGGCGAGGAGCAGGAGTGGCTGTTCCGCGAGATCGACCCCGGCGGGCGGCTGGCCCGCTTCAGCCCCAGCTCCTGGTGCCTGTGCAGCCAGAACGACCTGGAGCCGGTGCTGCGCCACGCCGCCCGGGACCTGGGCGCGGACATCCGCTTCGGCACCGAGCTGCTCTCCTTCGAGCAGGACGACGAGGGGGTGACGGCGCTGCTGCGCAGCCGGGAGACCGGGGAGGAGCGGACTGTCCGGGCGCAGTACCTGGTCGCGGCGGACGGCCCGCGCAGCCCGGCCCGCACCGCGCTGGGCATCGGCCAGACCGGCAAGGGCGAGCTGTTCCACAACGTCAGCATCACCTTCCGGGCGAAGCGGCTGGCCGAGGCGGTCGGCGACCGCCACTTCATCGCCTGCTACCTGACGAACCCCGAGGCGGACGGCGCCCTCCTGCCGGTCGACAACCGGGAGGAGTGGGTGTTCCACGCGCCGTGGCACCCGGAGCACGGCGAGCCGCTGGAGGCGTTCACCGACGAGCGCTGCGCCCGGCACATCCGGGCCGCCGTCGGGATGCCGGAGCTCGACGTCGAGGTGACCGGCAGGGCGCCGTGGCACGCGGCCGAGCGGGTGGCCGAGGGCTACTCCTCCGGGCGGGTGTTCCTGGCCGGGGACTCCGCCCACGAGATGTCCCCGACCGGCGCGTTCGGCTCGAACACCGGCATCCAGGACGCGCACAACCTGGCCTGGAAGCTCGCCGCGGTGCTCTGCGGCTGGGCCGGCCCGGGTCTGCTGGACACCTACGGGCAGGAGCGCCGCCCGGTGGCGCGGGTGACCAGTGAGCGGGCCTCGGCCCGGTCCGCCGAGCACAGCCACCCGGGCTACGCGGTGGTGCCGGGTGTCGGCCGGCAGGCCGGGGTGCTGGCGGTGGCGCTCGGCTACCGCTACCCGCAGGGCGCGGTGACCGGCACCGACCCGCAGGGCGCGGTGGTCCCGGAGGCCTTCGAGTCGGCGGGCGAGCCGGGCAGCCGGGCGCCGCACCAGTGGCTGCTGCGGGCCGGGGTCCGGCTCTCCACCCTCGATCTGTACGAGCAGACCATGGTGCTGCTGACCGGTTCGGCGGGCACCGCCTGGCAGGAGGGCGCCCGCCGGGCGGCGGACCGGCTGGCCGTCCCGCTGGAGGCGTTCCGGATCGGCCCGGACGGCGAGGACGACCTGGCCCCCGAGCCGGGCGAGGACTTCGCCGCCCTGCACGGCATCGGCCCCGACGGCGCCCTGCTCGTCCGCCCGGACGGCTTCGTGGCCTGGCGCGCCCAGGGCCCGGTGGAGGACCCGGCCGGGGAGGTCGAGCGGGCCCTGCGGGAGGTGCTCTCGCTGTAGTCGGACCGGGACGACCTGCAGTCCGATCGTACGACCTGTCGTCCGGCCGGGACGACGGACGGGCCCGCCGGTGCGTACCGGCGGGCCCGTCGTGCTGGGTGGCGGGGGTCAGTGGCCGCCCGCGTCGACCACCTCGACGTCCTCGATGTTCTTCTCGATGACCTCGGCGGGCAGGGCGACCCGGATCGCCCAGAAGTAGATCGCCAGCGAGAACGCGGCGACCGCGGCCATGTCCCACCACATCGGGATCCGGCCGGTGCCGTCGCCGAAACCGCCCTGCCAGGAGACCAGGCCGAGGCCCAGCAGGTAGACCGGCAGCCACTGGGCCGCCCGCAGGTCCAGGCGGGGGGCGTTCGGCAGGCCCTTGCGGGTCGCGTAGAAGGCGTAGCTGCCGAGCAGGCCGTAGCCGACCACGATGGCGATGCCCAGGCGGGAGAGGGTGTGCCAGCCGGACCAGTAGATGATCAGGCTGGAGACCACGAACGAGGCCGGGGCGATGATCGCGCCGCCGGGCAGGCGGTAGGAGCGCTCGCGGTGCGGCAGCCGGCGGCGCAGCGCGCCGAAGGCCAGCGGGGCGCCGGCGTACATCAGCACGCTGGCGGAGACGATGAAGCCGACCAGCTCCTGCCAGCTCGGGAAGGGCAGGAAGCAGATGACGCCGGTGACGAACGACATGACCAGGCCGAACCACGGGGTGCCGCGCTTGTCGACGCGCTCGAAGAGCTGCGGCGCGTAGCCGTTCTTGCTCAGGCCGTACGCGATGCGCGAGGTCGACGTGGTGTAGATGAGGCCGGTGCCGCCGGGGGAGACGATGGCGTCGAAGTACAGCACCCAGGCCAGCCAGCCCAGGCCGACCACGGTGGCGAGGCCGGCGAACGGGCCGTCGATGCCGGGGAAGTCCAGCTTGTCCCAGCCGTTGGCGAAGGAGGCGGCGGGCAGCGCGGCGATGAAGACGACCTGGAGCAGGACGTAGATGACGGTGCCGATGGCGACCGAGCCGAGCACCGCGCGCGGGATGTCGCGCTTGGGGTTCTTGCTCTCGCCGGCCAGCTGGATCGCCTGCTCGAAGCCCAGCAGGGCGAAGATGATGCCGCTGGCGCTGACCGCGGTGAGCACGCCCTTGACGCCGAACGGGGCGAAGCCGTGCGAGCTGAAGTTGGAGCCGTGGAAGTTGGTCACGGCGAGCACGAAGATCGCGAACAGCGGGACGAAGATCTTCAGCCAGGTGGTGGCGCTGTTGGTGCGGGCGAGCACCCGGACCCCGAGGAAGTTGACCGCGACGAACAGGCCCATCAGCAGCACGGCGACCACGAAGCCGCTGGCGGTGAGGGTGCCGTTCTCGTTGAGGAGGCTCTTCGCGAACTCCCAGTGCCCCGCGTAGCCGATCATCGCCTCGACCTCGATCGGGGCGACGGTGGCGGCCTGGAGCCAGGAGAACCAGCCGAACGACATGCCCGCGAGGCCGCCGAAGGCGTAGTGCGGGTAGCGCGCCGTGCCGCCGGCGACCGGGAACATGCCGCCGAGCTCGGCGTGCACGAAGGCCAGCAGGACGATCGCGACCGCGCCGATGCCCCAGGCGACGATCGCCGCCGGGCCGGCGACGACGACGGCGTTCTTGGCTCCGTAGAGCCAACCCGAGCCGATGATCGATCCGACCGAGGCCCACATGAGGCCGATCAGGCCGACCTCGCGCCGGAGCGAGCGGTGGGTGGTGGTGCCGGTGGTGCCGGTGCTCGATCCGGGCGGAGAGAGCTGGTTGAGGGAAGCCATGCGCAATCTCTCTGTGCTGTGGGAGCTCCGGCTGTACGGAGCGCGGAGAGTTGCCACACAGTAGGCGTATTCATAGACCTCTGCACAGATTTCATTACTGAATGTTTACCTACTTCGCGGGATATTCCCGCAGGTAGGAGGCCATGTGTTCATGTGCCCGTTACGTGACTCGTGAGTAGTTCCGCTATTTGAGCGCGAATTGAGCCTCGGTCCGTACTCGTGCAATATGGACGGCATCCCGGTTTATAGAAATCGGTCGGAGTGCATAGAAATACCGGCGCGTGGCGTGCCGGGGGCTGCCGCGTGCGGGCACCTAGCCTGGGGCGATGACCGACCGCCAGACCGGGCCGCGGCCGCCGGTCCGCTACCGACCGCTCTCCCCGCTGCGCGAGCACCTGCGCGAGTCGTTCTGGTTCGCCCCGCTGCTCGCCTGCGTCGCCGCCGTGCTGCTGGCCGGGCTGACCGCCGAGCTGGACGAGGCGGTGGTGAGCCAGAGCGTCGCCGACACCGGCTCGGTGGACGAGCTGCTGCGCTTCAACAGCGCCGCCAAGTCCGTGGTCTCCACGGTGAGTTCGGCGATGCTGACGTTCATCGGCGTGGTCTTCTCGATCTCCCTGGTGGCCCTGCAGATGGCCGCCAGCCAGTTCAGCCCGCGGGTGCTGCGGCTCTACGTCCGCAGCCGGCTGACCAAGGCCGCCTTCTCGGTCTGCCTGGCCACCTTCCTCTTCGCGCTGCTGGTCCAGTTCAGCTACGACGACTCCACCGACCCGGCCAAGCTCACCTCGGTGCCGGTCTTCTCCAGCGTGGTGGCCGTGGTCCTGGTCGTGCTCAGCCTCGCCCTGTTCGTGCTCTACGTGCAGTCCACGATGCGGCTGCTGCGCGTCCCGCACGTGATCGACCGGGTGGCCAACGAGTCGATGGCCGTCCTGCTCCAGTACCGCCTGATGCCGGCCGAACCCGCGCCGCCCGCACCCGCCGAGGCGTACACCCTGCTCCACGAGGGGCGCTCCGGCGTGCTGCGGGACGTCAACATCGGACGGCTGCTGCGGATCGCCCGCAAGCACGACGCGGTACTGCACCTGGTGCCGCGGATCGGCGACTTCATCGCCCCCGGGACCCCGATCGTCCGGGTGGCCGGCGAGCGCCCGCCGCGCTCGCGGCGGATCGCCCAGGCGCTCAACGTCGGCGTCGACCGCACCATGCACCAGGACCTGAGCTTCGGCTTCCGCCAGCTCGTGGACATCGCGATCCGCGCGCTCTCGCCCGCCGTCAACGACCCGACCACCGCCGTGCAGGCCGTCGACCGGATCCACCAACTGCTGGCGACGCTGCTCCACGAGAGCTTCGGCGACCTCTGCCACCGCGACCGGCACGGTGCGGTCCGGCTGGTCGAACCGGTGCCGGGGTGGTCCAGCATCGTCGACCTCGCCTTCACCGAGATCCGCCTCTGCGGCGCCGGCCACCCCCAGGTGACCCGCCGCCTGACCGCCGCGCTGGACGACCTGCTGCGCATCGCCCCGGACCTACGACGGCCCGAACTCCTGGAGCAGCAGGTCCTGTTGGTCCGCGCGGTGACCCAGGAGCAGGGCGACCCCGAGGTCCGTGCCTTCGCCCTGCGCCCGGACCGCCAGGGCATCGGCTGAGCGGCCCGGGCGCCGCGACGCGGGGTGACCCGGGGGCCCGGGGGCTCGGGTGCACCGGCCCGGGCCCCCGGGGGTTCTCGAGGGGGCCTCAGGGCACCGGCCGCAGGGTCGGCCGGGCCGGGACGAGGGCGCGGAGCACCAGATCGACGTGGACATGGGCCGCACCGGCCCGGAGCAGGGCGGCCGAGACGGCGCGCAGCTCCTCCGGTCCCGTGCAGGCCAGCCGGAGTTCCAGGTCGGCGCCGCCGGCCAGTGCCAACCCGCTCTGCACCGCCGGGAGTTCGGCGACCAGCCGGTCGAAGTCGAGCGGGACGGGCCCGAAGCTCACCCGGGCCAGGGCCTGGAGCGGCCGGGCCGGCTCGGGCCGGGGTGCCTCGGGAACCAGATGGAGTGCGCTCACCGGCGCTGCAGCTGCGCACCGGACCGGGTGGTGGGACGCCCGGCCGCCGGGCGGGCGGCGCCGGCGGCGGACGGATCGCCAGGAGCCGCCGTGACGGCCGGGGCGACGACCGGCGCGGCGACCAGTCGCGGGTCCAGGACGAGCTCGTCGACGCCGAGCGGCGCGGTGAGCGCCCGCAGCGCCGGTTCGCCGAGTTCGACGGCGGCCTGCTCCGGGCCGAGGAGCTCGGCGAGCGCACCCGCCGAGCTGAAGCCGACGGCGCAGCGGCGCCCGTCGCGCAGGCGGAAGAGGCGGAGGGAGGTGGTCCGTCCGGAGACGGTGACCGGGACGTGCCAGACGACGACGCGGGCCATGCGGGTGCTCCCGAGTGGTGGAGAGGGGCCTGCCGGAACTGCACCTCCGACGCTAGGACCGTCGCGGCCGGACGGAGAACCTTCCTGACGCAGCGTTGACCGAATGCAGCGCCGCGTTGACGAAGTCCTGACGGTCGGGTGCACCGCTCATCGGACGCCCTTCCCTATCCTTCCGTATCCTTCCCTGTGCCATAGTGGTTTGCGTAACGAAGCGACAAGGCGAAGGAGGCGGCCGGTGCCGGAGCACCCCCCGGAGTACTTCTCGGTCGAGCAGGTTGCCGAACTGCTCGGACTGCACGTCCGGACGGTCCGCGGCTACGTCCGCGACGGCAGGCTGCGGGCCACCAGGATCGGCAAGCAGTACCGGATCGCCCGCCGCGACTTCGAGTCCTTCGCCGGGGGCCCCGGTTCCGACGGCCCCGACGCCACCTCCTCCGGGTCCGAAGGCTCGCCGCCCGCGGCCCCGGGACCGCTGCACGCCGAGGCGTCCGCCGTGGTGCAGATCGACGGCATCGGCCTCCGGGAGGCCGCGCGGCTGTCGAACACCCTGCTCGCGGCGGTCTCCGGCCCGCGCGGCGGGGGTGTGCCGCTGCGGATCGAGACGCTGCACAACGAGGAGCGCTCGACCCTCAAGGTGATCGTCCTCGGCGACCCGGCCGACACCGCCGAGCTGCTCCTCCTCATCCACACCCTGACCACGGAGAACCGCCATGTCTGAGCCGCTCCCGACGCCCGCCCCCGCCTCCGCCCTCGCCGCCCCCGTGCCCGCGCCCTCGGCTGCCCCTTCCCCGGTCGTGGTGCGGCTGTCCGCCGACGGCCCGGTGGTCCGCGACCCGCGCGACGGCATGGACCTGCTCGGCGAGGCCTTCGCCGAGGACGCCGAATGGCTGGTCGTGCCCGCCGCCCGGTTCGGGCCGGAGTTCTTCACCCTGGGCACACGACTCGCCGGGGAGGTCACCCAGAAGTTCGCCCAGTACCGGGTCGGCCTCGCCGTGGTCGGCGACCTCTCCGCGTACACCGGGGCCAGCGGCGCGCTGCGCGACTTCGTCCGGGAGAGCAACAGGGGCCGCCAGCTGTGGTTCCTCGCCGACGAGGCCGAGTTCGACGCCCGGATCGACGCGCTGCGCGAGGCCCGGAACGGCGCCTCCCGGCCCTCCCGGTGACCCGTTCGGCTTGCCCCGCGAGGGCATCGGGCCGACCGTGGAGCTGATCCGTGCCGGGGGGAGGTGGAGCGGAGGGCCGGTCACGAGATATCTTGACGTCAAGACGTTGGAGACGTGAAGCGGAGTACCGATGACTGACTCGACCATCATCTATACGCACACCGACGAGGCGCCTGCCCTGGCAACGTACTCGTTCCTGCCGGTCGTCCAGGCGTACGCCTCGACCGCGGGCGTGAAGGTGGAGACGCGCGACATCTCCCTCGCCGGGCGGATCATCGCGAGCTTCCCGGAGCGTCTGACCGAGGACCAGCGGATCGGCGACGCCCTCGCCGAGCTGGGCGCCCTGGCCAAGACCCCGGGTGCCAACATCATCAAGCTGCCGAACATCTCGGCCTCGATCCCGCAGCTCAAGGCCGCCGTGGCCGAGCTGCAGGCGCAGGGCTACGCGCTGCCGGACTACCCGGACGACCCGCGGACCGACGAGGACAAGGACGTCCGCGCCCGTTACGACAAGGTCAAGGGCAGCGCCGTCAACCCGGTCCTGCGCGAGGGCAACTCCGACCGCCGCGCCCCCGCGTCGGTCAAGAACTACGCCAAGACCCACCCGCACCGCATGGGTGCCTGGTCGGCCGACTCCAAGACCAATGTCGCCACCATGGGCGTGAACGACTTCCGCTCCACCGAGAAGTCGACCGTGATCGGCGAGGCCGGTGCGCTGCGCATCGAGCTGCTCGCCGAGGACGGCACCACCACCGTGCTGCGCGAGTCGGTCCCGGTGCTGGCCGGCGAGGTCGTGGACGCCTCGGTCATGCGCGCCGCCGCGCTGAACGAGTTCCTGGCCGCGCAGGTCGCCCGCGCCAAGGCCGAGGGCGTGCTGTTCTCGGTGCACCTCAAGGCCACCATGATGAAGGTCTCGGACCCGATCGTCTTCGGCCACGTGGTCCGGGCGTTCTTCCCGCAGACCTTCGCCAAGTACGGCGCGGCCCTGGTCGCCGCCGGTCTGAACCCGAACAACGGCCTCGGCGGCATCCTGGCCGGCCTCGACGCGCTGGAGAACGGCGCCGAGATCAAGGCCTCCTTCGAGGCCGAGCTGGCCGCCGGTCCGGCGCTCGCCATGGTCGACTCGGACAAGGGCATCACCAACCTGCACGTGCCGAGCGACGTCATCGTCGACGCCTCGATGCCGGCCATGATCCGCACCTCCGGCCACATGTGGGGCCCGGACGGCCAGGAGGCCGACACCCTGGCCGTGCTGCCGGACAGCAGCTACGCCGGTGTCTACCAGGCCGTCATCGACGACTGCCGCGCCAACGGCGCCCTGGACCCGGCCACCATCGGCTCGGTCCCGAACGTCGGCCTGATGGCCCAGGCCGCCGAGGAGTACGGCAGCCACGACAAGACCTTCGAGATCGCCGCCGCCGGCACCGTCCGCCTGGTCGACGCCGCCACCGGCGAGGTCGTCCTGGAGCAGGCCGTCCAGCCGGGCGACATCTTCCGCGCCTGCCAGACCAAGGACCTGCCGATCCGCGACTGGGTGAAGCTGGCCGTCACCCGCGCCCGGGTCAGCGGCGACCCGGCCGTCTTCTGGCTGGACGAGACCCGCGCCCACGACGCCGTGCTGATCGAGAAGGTCAAGGCGTACCTGCCGGAGCACGACACCACCGGCCTGCGGATCGAGATCCTGGCCCCGGTCGAGGCCACCACGTTCTCGCTGGAGCGCATCCGTCGCGGCGAGAACACCATCTCGGTGACCGGCAACGTGCTGCGCGACTACCTGACCGACCTGTTCCCGATCCTGGAGCTGGGCACCAGCGCCAAGATGCTGTCGGTCGTCCCGCTGATGAACGGCGGCGGCCTGTTCGAGACCGGCGCCGGCGGCTCCGCCCCGAAGCACGTCCAGCAGCTGGTCAAGGAGAACTACCTGCGCTGGGACAGCCTGGGCGAGTTCTTCGCGCTGGCCGCCAGCTTCGAGCACCTGGCCCGCACCACCGGCAACGCCCGCGCCCAGGTGCTGGCCGACACCCTGGACCGCGCCACCGGCACCTTCCTCAACGAGGACAAGTCGCCGAGCCGCCGCCTCGGTGGCATCGACAACCGCGGCAGCCACTTCTACCTGGCCATGTACTGGGCCCAGGAGCTGGCCGGCCAGACCGAGGACGCCGCCCTGGCCGAGGCCTTCGCGGGCCTCGCCAAGACGCTGACCGAGCAGGAGGCGGCCATCGTCGAGGAGCTCGTCGCCGTGCAGGGCACCGCGGTCGAGCTCGGCGGCTACTTCCAGCCGGACCCGGCCAAGGCCGCGGCCGTGATGCGTCCGTCGAAGACGCTCAACGAGGCGATTGCCAACCTCGGCTGATCCCACCCGCACCGCGCACGACCCGGGAGGCCCCGGGAGTCCGTACCGACGGACTCCCGGGGCCTCCCGGCGTTCCACCGCCCGGGGGCGGCGGCGGGTTCAGTGCCCCTCGCTGTCCGGGCGGGCCTGCCGGGGCAGCAGGAAGGCGATCACGAAGGCCGCCGCGAGCAGTGCGGCGACCAGGCCGTAGGTCCGGCCGGCCGCGTGCCCGAAGCCGTCGGTGCGGGCCCAGCCGAAGAAGGCGGTGCCGAGCAGGGCGACACCCATCGAGCCGCCCAGCTGCTGCTGGGCGTTGAGGACACCGGAGGCGGAGCCGGTCTCGGACTCCTCGACCCCGGCCAGCGCGATGTCGAAGAACGGGGCCATGATCAGGCCGAGGCCGAGGCCGGCCAGGGCGAGTGCCGGCGCCAGCTGCCAGGACGTGAGGCCGTCGGCGCCGTCCACGGTGGCCCACAGGCCGAGCGCGCCGGCGGCGGCCAGCACCATGCCGAGGTGCAGCACCCGGCGGCCGTACCGGGGAGCCAGCAGGGCGCCGGAGAGCACGGCGCCGACGACCACGCCGATCGAGAGCGGGATCATCGACAGTCCGGCGTGCAGCGGTGTCCAGCCCAGGCCGAGCTGGAGGTGGAGGGTGAAGACCAGCATCAGGCCGGAGAGGGCGGCGAAGAAGACCAGCCCGGTGGCGAGAGCCGAGACGAAGGCCCGCTTGCCGAAGAGCGAGGGCTCGATCAGCGGGGTGCCGCCGCGGCGCAGGACGCCGCGCTGCTGGACGGTGAAGAGCCAGGCCGTCGGTACCGAGGCGGCCATCGAGAGGAAGGTCCACAGCGGCCAGCCGAGCTCGCGGCCCTGCACCAGCGGGTAGACCAGCAGCAGGACGGCCAGGCCGAGCAGGAGCACGCCGACCGGGTCGATCCGCCCGGTGCCGGTGTTGGTGCCGGCACCGGGGGTGCTCGGGGTGGTGCGGTCGGCGGGCAGGATCCGCCCGGCGGCGAACACGGCGAGCAGGCCCACCGGCAGGTTGATCAGGAAGACCGCCCGCCAGCCGAGGCCGAACCAGTCGGCCCCGGTGAGGTAGCCGCCCAGGGTCGGGCCGAGCACCGAGGAGAGCCCGAGGATCGGGCCGAACAGGCCGAAGGCGGCGCCGAGCTCCTTGGGCGGGAACATCGCCTTGATCAGCCCCAGCCCCTGCGGGATGAGCAGCGCCGCGAACAGGCCCTGCACGGTGCGGGCGGCGATCAGGGTGCCGGCGCCGGGCGCGGCCGCGCAGAGCACCGAGGCGAGGGTGAAGCCGGCCGCGCCGAGGACGAACAGGCGCTTGCGGCCGAGGAGGTCGCCGAGCCGGCCGCCGGTGATCAGCAGGACGGCGAAGGCGAGCGTGTAGGAGGCGGTGATCCATTGGATCTGGGCGTCACTGCCGCCGAGGTCCTGCCGGACGGCGGGGGCGGCGACGCCGACGATCGTGGTGTCGAGGAGGTCCATCACCTCGGCGGCGAGGATGACGGCGAGTCCCGCCCAGCGCAGCCGGTAGCCGGTGGACGGCGTTCCGGTGGGCGCGGGCGGGGCGATCTGACTGGTCATGGGGAGGTCTCCGGAGCGAGAGCCAGTGACGAACGGCGTTCGTCATCACGAACACTGTTTTCTTGAACGAACAGTGTTCTCCCATGGAACGGTGTTCGTGTCAAGTACTGTGGGTCCTGTCACCGACCACGAAGGAGCCCCCATGACCAGTCCCGCCCCGCGCTCCGGCTGGCCCGAGCACTGGCAGGACAGGGAGCGGGCACCCCGGCGGCAGCCGCTGAGCAGGGAGCGGATCGTCGAGGCGGCGCTGCGGATCGTCGACACCGAGGGCATGGACGCCCTGAGCATGCGGCGGGTCGGCCAGGAGCTCGGCACCGGCGCGGCCAGCCTCTACGCCCACGTCGGCTCCAAGGAGGAGCTGGTCGAGCTGGTCCTCGACCTCGCCTACGCCGACATCGAGCTGGAGGAGGCCGACCCGGCCCGCTGGGAGGAGCAGATCAAGGGCCTGCTGCGGCGCTCCCGCGAGGCGCTGCTCTCGCACCGGGATCTGGCCAAGGCCGCCGTGGTCGCCAACGTCCCGATCACCCCGCACGCGATGGACATCGCCGAGGCCATGCTCGCCATTCTGCGGGCCGGCGGCCTGGACGAGCAGACCGCCGCCTACGGGGTCGACCTGCTGGGCCTGTACACCACCGCGACCGCCTTCGAGGCCTCCACCCGGGGCGGGGGCAACACCGAGGAGTTCACCGAGCGGATCCACGACTACTTCGCGACCATCCCGACCGAGCGCTATCCGATGATCACCTCGATGGCCGCCGCGCTCACCCGCAACGTCGGCGACGAGCGCTTCGAGTTCGGCCTGGACATCCTGGTCGCCGGCCTCGCCCGGCAGTCCCCGCGCGGCGCCTGAGCCCGGGCCCCTCCGGAGGCGACAGGGCCCGGGCACGACGGAGCCCCCGTCCGTGATCGGACGGGGGCTCGTCGAAGGTCTGCCGCCGGTGCGGCCGGATCAGCCGGCGTCGGCCGCCGGTCGCCGGTTGCGCTGGTCCAGCGAGGCCAGGTAGGCGTTGTACGCCGCCAGCTCGGCGTCACCGCTGCGGTCCTCGGCGCGGTCCCGGCGGCGCGAGAGCCGCTCCTCCGAGCGCATCCACTGGTAGACCAGCGCGATCAGCACGATCGCGGTCGGGATCTCGCCGAACGCCCAGGTGATGCCGCCGGCCAGCTTCTGGTCCGCCAGGAGGTCGGTGCCGGGCGGCGCCCCTTCGGTGGTGAAGGTCTTGACCAGCTGGTGGTTGGCCATCATCACCGCGACGCCGAAGAAGGCGTGGAACGGCATGCCCATGAACAGCTCGATGATCCGCATCACATGGCCCGGCCGGTGCGGGCCCGGGTCCACGCCCATGATCGGCCAGAAGAACACCAGCCCGGTCGCCAGGAAGTGCACCATCATGGCGATGTGCCCGAGCCGGTACTGCATGAGGAAGTCGAACAGCGGGGTGAAGTAGACGCCGTACAGGCTCGCGATGAACAGCGGGATGGTGAAGCCCGGGTGCGAGATCACCTTCACGTAGGTCGAGTGCAGCAGCGCCACCAGCAGCTCGCGCGGCCCGCGCGGACGCCCCTTGCCGGCCGGCCGCAGCGCGCGCAGCGCCAGGGTGATCGGCCCGCCGAGCAGCAGCAGGATCGGCGACAGCATGGAGAGCACCATGTGCTGGATCATGTGCGCGCTGAACAGCACCATGCCGTAGTCGTTGAGCCCGGTGCAGGTGACCAGGATCACCGAGCCGATGCCCAGCACCCAGGCGACCGTGCGCCCGACCGACCAGCTGTCCCCGCGCCGCCGCAGCCGGACCACGCCGAGCAGGTACAGCGCGAGCCCGGCCAGGGCGGCCGCCAGGAACACCCAGTCGGGCGACCAGGTGAGCACATTGGAGAGCGTGAAGGGTCCCAGCTCGGTCATCCCGCCGTGGTGGTGCATGCCTGACATTCCGTCGCCCATCGGCGGGTCCTGCTTTCCGTCCTCGCGGTCCCTGGCTGGGTCCGGTTCGCCCGTTTTGCTTCGTCGTACAGCCTAGGCGGGCCTTACCCCGGCCGGCCCCCCGGCCCCCTGCCGGAGGGCTCAGCCCTTGGGAACGAGAGTGTTGCCGTTGGTGCGGCCGGCGGCGAAGTCGTCGACGTTGCGGACGGTGGCGTCGATGATCCGGCCGACGGCGGTGCGGGCCCGCCGTCGCCGTCGTCGTCAGGTGTCGGAGTAGCCGAGGTCGCCGATGGTCCAGCTGCTGATGTCCTCGATGGCGATGCGGTACATGCCGCCGGTGTGGGGCAGCGCGAAGTCGCCCTGAAGGATCTTCGCCCGGTGGAGATGCAGGTGGGTCGGCCGTGCCGGTGGGCCGTCGGCGGGCGGTGCGAAGAGGGCGGCGAACGGCTTCAGGTGCTCCGAGGTCTGGAGGACCTCCGCCACCCGCTCCCACCACAGGGACACCGGCGCGAGCCTGCCGGTGATCACCGCACCGGGGACCACCACGGTCAGGGACATCTGGTTGCTGTGCTCGGACTCGACCATCGCGGCGATGTCGACGAGCAGCCCGTCAGGGTTCGACATGCCCAACAGAATAGGACATCGCCTCCGCGACCCACGGGCGCCGGGGGCAGGTCCAGCGGCAGCCGTGGGTGCGGGATACGCGCATGAAGCGGGGCGGACGGTCATTCGGGGGTCGGGGTGATCGCGTGGGCGAGTTGGACGCGGGAGTGGAGGTCGAGCTTGCGGTAGATCCGGGTGAGAGTGGCCTCGACGGTTTTGACGCTGACAGTCAGGGCCGCGGCGATGTCCCGGTTGCTGGCCCCGGCGGCGGCGAGGCGGGCGCAGCGTTCTTCGGCGCCGGTGAGGCGGGGGTGCGCACCCGCGTCCGCAGAGCTGGTTTCCAGGCGGTGGAGAGCGTGGGTGGCGGCGTCGGCCCAGGGGTGGGCTGCGTGGGCGGTGAAGAGGTCGGCGGCTTTCTGTGCGGCGGTGCGGGCGCCGGCGCGGCGGCGGGCTCGGCGTTCGGTGTGGCTGAGGGCCAGGAGGGTGCGGCCTCGTTCGAGCGGGAGGTCGCGTAGGCGGTCGGCTGCGTCGGTGAGGCGTTGGGCGGCGGTGTCGTAGTGGCCGCGGGCTGCGTCCAGCAGGGCCCGCGAGCGTTCGAGGGCGGGCAGGACGGAGGTCCGGCCGAGGCCGGTGGCGGTGCGGTGGGTGTCGGTGAGCAGGTCGTCCGCCTCGTCGGGGCGGCCGACGGCGAGCAGGGCCTCGGCCAGATCGGCGTGCCAGCGCAGTACGGACGGGTCGCGGACCTGCTGGCGCTGTTCCAGGGCGCGGACCTCCTGCAGCGGCTCCAGGGCTTCCTTCGGGCGGTCGGCGGCGAGCAGGAGGTGTCCGAGGGCGTAGAGGTTGCGGGAGAGGAAGACCTTGTTGTCCTCGTGTCGGGAGGCGTCGATGCCGCGGCGGGCGTGGGTCAGGGCGGTGTCGGTGCGCAAGGCGGTGCCCTCGACGAGGGCGGAGGTGTAGCAGGCCGGCCCGGGGAACAGGCCGGCGTCGTCGGACAGGGTCTGGGCTCGGTGGGCGTAGGCGAGGGCCTTGGCGCAGCGTCCGGTGCGCAGTTCGGTTTCGGCGAGGCTTCGCAGAAGGTCCACGGTGGCCTCGACGTCCCCGGTCCGCTGGGCCTGCACGAGCAGGGGCAGCAGCGTGGTGCGGGCCTGTTCGGGGCGGTCGTCGAAGAGGGCGTGGCGGGCGGCGAGGTGTTCCGGGGTGGCGTTGACGGGGACGGGTGCGGTGCGTGGCAGGGAGAGCGCGCGCTCCAGTGTGGCGTGGGCTTCGGGGTGGCCGAGGATGCGCTGGATGCGGGCCTGCATGGTGAGGGCCAGGGCGGCGGTGGTGGTGTCGTCGGCCGCGCGGGCGAGGTCGGCGGCGTGGGAGGCCAGGGCGGCGGCCTGTTCGGGGGCGCCTTCGTTGACGTTGGCCCAGATGGCTTGGCGGAGCAGGATCTGTGCGGTCAGGTCCGGTCGGCCGGCTGTTTCGTGGATCGCGGCGGCGAACAGTTCGTCCGCGCTGTGGAGGTGCTGACCGCTGGCGTCTATCAGGGCCAGGAGGGCGCCGACGCGTTGGGCGGGGTCGGTGTCGTGTTCGAGGACCAGGCGGGTGGCGGCCCGGGCGCGGGGGAGGTCGCCGCAGTGCGAGGCGTCGCGCACCGCGGTCAGGGCCCGTTCGGTGAGCAGGCCGGTGTCCTCGTGCGGGGTGCGCTGGGCGGCGAGGAGGGAGAGTTCGGCGGCCAGCGGGTGTTCGCCGCGCATCCGGGCGTGGCCGGCGGCGCGGGCGGCGTCGCGGGCGGTGTGCCGGGCGGTGCGGGGGTCGCCGGTGTCGGCGGCCAAAGTGGTGTGGCGGTCGCGGCGGGCGGGGTCGTGGCAGGCCTGGGCGAGGCGGGCGTGCAGGACGCGGCGCACGGTGCCCGGGAGCCTGGTGACGAGTTCGGTGCCGACCGCGGAGGCGGTGAAGCGCACCTGCCCGTCGCCGTCTCCGGGGTCGATCAGTGCGGCCGTCTCGGCCTGGGCCAGCAGGTGATCGGCGGCCGGACCGGCGAGGCGGGCCAGCAGTTCGCGGTCGGGGCGGTCGTCGAGCGCGGCGAGCGTCAGCAGTTCGCGCACGTCGTGCGACACGGTCTCGAGCCACTCTCCGAGCAGTCGGCGGGCCGCCGGGGGCAGGGGCGGATCGTCCTGGCCGCTGCGGACGCCGGCCTCGGCGAGTGCCAGGGCCAGGGCGGGGTTGCCGCCGCTGCGGGTGTGGAGCCGGGCGATGGCGTGGGGATCGGGCCGGTGGGGGGAGAGGAGGGAGGCGATCTGGTGGGTCGACAGCGCCGGGACGCGCACCGGGTACGCGTCCTCGTCGATCCAGTGGCCGCCGGCCGCCGGTCGCCATGTGCGCTCGGTGGCGATGGCGGGCAGCTCCGGGGCCTGCCGCAGGGCCCAGCCCAGCACAGCGGTGCTGGCCTCGTCCAGCCATTGGGTGTTGTCCACCACCAGCATCACCGGTGGCGCCTCCCGCAGCACCGTGGCCGTCAGCCGGCGTAGCCGCAGGGCCAGGGCGCTGCCGTGCGGCGAGGTCGGTCCTGTGCCGGCCTCGTCCAGTGCGTCCGCCAACTCCTTCGCTGCCCCGAGTGGTTGGAGAGCGAGCGCGAGTTCGAGCAGCCCGGTGTACGGGATGTCGGCGTCCTGCGGGCCGGGGGCCAGCCGCAGCACGGGGCGGCCCGACCGGCGTGCCAGCGTGCCGGCGGCGGTGGTCTTGCCGATGCCGGGCGGCCCGAACAGCACCACCCGGCGGATGCCGCCCAGGTCGTCGGGCGCGATGGACAGCGCGGTGCCATGCGTGTGCCGAAGCCCAGTGAACCACGTCGCGGAGTCTTGCATCGGGCCATCGTGCGACCCCGGTGCCGCCGCGGTCCAGGACAAGGGTTTCCCCTGA
This sequence comes from Kitasatospora sp. MBT66, assembly GCF_000710405.2. NCBI lineage: Bacteria > Bacillati > Actinomycetota > Actinomycetes > Kitasatosporales > Streptomycetaceae > Kitasatospora > Kitasatospora sp. MBT66. The sequence goes on from NZ_JAIY01000015.1 coordinate 150,058, forward strand.
TTTCGGCCGCCCTCGGTCTTCCCTAGCCTCATCGCCACAGTCGAGCTGTTCTCCGGTTGCCGGACGCTCCCCACCCATGGCGTCCGGCTGCCCTCACCCCCCTCAACCCCAGCTCGGCGGGAGGAATGTCATGTCCCGCAAGAACACTCTGGCGGCCGCCGTCGCGGCGGCCCTTGCCCTGGGCACCGTGACCGTGGTGGTCACCCAGTCCACCGCGGCCGCCGACTCACCCACCGCCCGCCCCGGCGCGGGGTTCCGCGCGATGGCCGCCGACGTCCGCGCCGAGGCGATACGCACCGCCGACCGGGAGGCCGACACCGTCGCGAAGTCGCTCGGCTTCGGCCCCGACGAGCGCCTGGCGGCGAAGGACGTGCTGACAGACACCGACGGTACCCGGCACGTTCGCTACGACCGCACCTACCGCGGCCTGCCCGTCATAGGCGGCGACCTGGTCGTCCACTACGACAAGGACGGCAAGGCCTCCGGCTCCGACCAGGCTCACCGAGGCGCCGTCAAGGTGGCGGCGGTGACGCCGAAGCTGAGCGCGGGCGAAGCCTCGGCCGCGGCCGTCCGGCACGCCAAGCACGTCAAGAACGCCAAGACCGACGGCGCGGACGGCAGCACCCTGGTGGTGTACGCGGTCGGCGAGGTCCCCGTGCTGGCCTACCGCTCGACCGTCACCGGCGACGGCGAGGCGGGGGCCGGCTCGCGCGAGGCGGTGATCGTGGACGCGGGCAGCGGCGTGCCGCTGGACCAGTACGAGCTGCACCAGGGCATCGGTGGCACCGGCAACGGCGTCACCGTCGGCCAGGTCTCCATCGAGACCACGCAGACCGCCTCCGGCTACACCCTCACCGACGCCTCCCACGGCGGCACCATCGTCTACGACGCCTACAACAGCCCGCAGTCCAACCCGAGGCAGAACGCCCGCGCCTTCTCCAGGACCACCAACACCTGGGGCAACGGCACCGCCTCCAGCCGCGAGAGCGCCGCCGTCGACGCTTCCTACGGCCTGGCGAAGACCTGGGACTTCTACAAGAGCGCCTTCAACCGCTCCGGCATACGCAACGACGGCCGCGGCGCCCCCGCGTACGTGCACGTGGACAACCAGCTGGTGAACGCCTTCTACGACGACAACTGCTTCTGCATGTACTTCGGTGACGGCTCCTCGCAGAACGGCAACACCCCCGTCACCGCCGTCGACGTGGCCGGCCACGAGATGAGCCACGGCGTCACCGCCGCCACGGCGAACCTCAACTACTCCGGCGAGTCCGGCGGCCTCAACGAGGCCACGAGCGACATCTTCGGCACCATGGTCGAGTTCTACGCCGGCAACAGCAACGACCCCGGTGACTACTACATCGGCGAGAAGCTCAACATGCCCAACGGCTCCCTGCGCCGGATGGACAACCCCGCCTCCGACGGCAACAGCCTCGGCTGCTGGACCTCCAGCGCCGGAACGGTCGACGTCCACTACTCCTCCGGCATCGCCAACCACTTCTTCTACCTGGCGTCCGAGGGCACCGGCGCCAAGACCATCGGCGGACGCGCGCACAACGGCACCACCTGCAACAACGACACCTTCACCGGCATCGGCAAGGACAAGGCCGCGGCCGTCTGGTACCGCGCACTGACCGCCTACATGACCTCCACCACCAGCTACGCCTCGGCCCGCACCGCCACCCTGCAGGCCGCCGCCGACCTGTACGGCACCAACTCCCAGGAGCGGTACCTCGTCTCCAAGGCGTGGGCGGCCGTCAGCGTCGGCACCGCACTGCCCGACCCCGGCACCCCGACCCCCACGCCGACCCCCACCTCCACGCCGACCGGCAGCCCGAGTCCGAGCGGCAACGCCCTGACCAACGGCGGCTTCGAACAGGGCACCGCCGGCTGGACCCAGAGCGCCGACGACATCACCAGCTCCACCCTGCAGCCCTCCCACGGCGGCTCCTGGTACGCCGCGATGATGGGCTACGGCACCTCCGCCACCGAGTCCCTCTCCCAGGCGAACATCGCGGTCCCCTCCGTCGGCAGCCCCAAGCTCACCTTCTGGCTGAAGGTCAGCACCCAGGAGTCCGGCGCCACCGCCTACGACACCCTCAAGGTCAACGTCAACGGCACCACGCTGGCCACCTACTCCAACGCCAACGCCGGCTCCGCGTACCTCCAGAAGACCGTCGACCTGTCCTCCTACAAGGGGCAGAACGTGAAGCTCGAGTTCGCCGGCGCCGAGGACCCCTACCTGACGACCGTCTTCCTCCTCGACGACGTCGCCATCGGCTGACCACCCCCCGCACTCCGTGGCCGGCCCCTGCTGTGGGGCGGCGCCGGCCACGGGGCTGCCGCGTCCACGCTGGGCAGCAGCGAACGCGGCAGCCTGCGGCCGACCCGTGGGGCGGGTCGGCCGCAGGGACGGTCCCGCCGCCCGGCCGACCCGCCGGCCGCAGGACGCCCCTCCACCGCTCGACCCCGCCGGGAAGACACCCGAGCCGGCGGAGCACGAGCCCCCGCTCAGCAGCAGACCCGCTGCCAGGAGCACCCCAGGCCGCAGCCGGAACCCGGCTCCGCGCCGACGCCGGCTCCACCACGGACCAGCAGCCGACAACCCGGCGACTGCTCGGCGCCGGCGGGTCCCGACCGGACCCGCACCGGTGGAGCACGGCGTTCTCAGGGATCCTTTCCGTCCGATGTTCCATCCCGAGACTCGAATCACAGCGACTGGCGCACCTGGACGTCGCCGATGCCGAGGTCGCGCCGTCAGGCCGACCGGAGGTCACCGGCCTGATCGATGTCGGCCCGCTTCCCCCGGTCGCCGGCCCCGAACGCGCCGAGGCGTTCGCCGCCCGCCCGGGCCACGCTGTCACCGACGAACCGCTCGCCCCGGCGACGTTCGGTGACCTGCTCGCCCCCCTCCGCGGCGCCGACGCCGCCGGCGGCGTGGCGGCACTGTACGACTTCCCTCTCACCCTCCCGGGCCATGGGATCGCCCCGCCGTTCCGCCCGGGCGCTGCTCGGCCCGCACCCCGGCACCCCCCCTCCGGTGGCTGACGGGCGAGGTCGGGCAGGTCCTGTCCGGCGGCTCGGCGTCCGCCCCGGGCGTCGCACCGGATCCGCCGTCGCCGATGGCCCGACCGCCGGTCCCAGCGGGTGTCCCAGCGCCTCGGCCGGGGACGGGACACCGGGGATCCGGGCGGGCCGAGGGCCCGGGCCGGGACGGCCCGGGGACGGTGGACCTTGGCCCCGGCGGGCCGTTCGCGTCCGGCCGGTCCGGGTGACTGATGTGCAGGTCAGTCAGGGTGTGGCGGGGATTGAGGGGGAACGCCGGATCCGTGGTTTCATAGCCCCTCGGGGGAGGTCCGGACCGGCCTGTTGGCGTCCGTGCAGCGAGAACCGGGGGCTTCGGGGATGGCGGGACCGTCTCCGTGGGGCGTCCGCGGGGTGTCGGGGCGGTCCGGGCGGCCAGGTGCGACACGCCGGGTTCCCGGAACGGCCTCCCCGGCCATCAGACAGCTGTTCGGTAGGTTGATTCGTCATGCTTGGTGTGCGCGTGCTGGGACCGATGGAGGCAGCCGTCGGTGGGGAGCGGCTGGTGCTCGGTCGGCCCCAACAGCGTTCCGTGCTGGCGCTGTTGCTGATCGGCCGGGGCCAGGTGGTGTCCGTCGACCGGATCGTCGACACCCTGTGGCCGAGTACTCCTCCCCGCCAGGCCCTGGCCTCCCTGCATCCCTACATCTCCAACCTGCGCCGGGTGCTGGAGCCCGATCGTCCGCCGCGGTCGGCCTCCGGGGTGCTGCTCAGCGCCCCGCCCGGCTACGCGGTACGGCTGCCGGCGGAGGCCGTCGACGCGTGGCGGTTCGAGGCCGTGGTGCGCGAGGCGCGGGACGCCGAACCGGGTGCCGCCCACCGGCACCTGACGGAGGCGCTCGGCTGGTGGCGGGGCCCCGCGTACCAGGAGTGGGCGGATCAGGACTGGGCGCTCGCCGAGGTGGCGCGGCTGGGCGAACTGCGGCTGGCCGCACAGGAACTGGCCGCCGCGGCGGGGTTGCGAGCCGGGCGGCCGGCGGAAGTGGTACCGACCGCCGAGGAGTTGGTGCGCGCGGACCCGCTGCGGGAGGAGGGGTGGCGGCTGCTCGCCCTCGCCCAATGGGCGACCGGCCGGCAGGCGGACGCCCTGCTGACCCTGCGCCGTGCCCGGACGGCGATCGTCCAGGAGCTCGGCCTCGATCCCGGACCGGCCCTCGCCGAGCTCGAGCCGGCCATCCTGAACGGGCGGTTCGACGTACTGCGGCAGGCCGTGCCCGGGCACGCCGGGAGCGGGCCGGCCGTGGCCGGGACAGCACCCGTGGACCGGTCTCCCGCCGGGACGGCGCCCGCTGATGGGGCATCCGCCGACGTGGCACCGGCCGAGGCCGACGTGGAGGACCGTCCGTGCCCGGTGGCCCGGTTCCTCGGCCGGGAGGACGAGTTGGACGGGCTCCGGGCGGTGGCCCGGGACGCCACCCGTACCGGGGGAGTGGTGCTGGTGAGCGGGAACGCGGGTGTCGGCAAGACCGCTCTGCTCGACCGGTACACCGCGCTGCTCCGCGCGGACGGTTGGACGGTCGTGACCGGTAGCTGCCCCGACGACCCCGCCACGGCACCGGTCGGCGGCTGGGTCCAGGCCCTCACCGCACTCGCGCGGCTCGCCCCGCCGGCTGCCCCGGGCCCGGTCGACGACCTGCTCGCCCCACCACCCGCGGGCGGCGCCGCGGCGACCGCGGACGCGACCGCGGCCCGGGCCCGTCTGCACGCCGATTTCCGGGACCGGCTCACCGGTGCCGCCGCGCGAGGCCCGCTCGCCGTCGTGATCGACGACCTCGGGCGGGCCGACGCGCAGACCCTCGCGCTCCTCGGCCTCGCCGCCTCGCTGCGCGGTGTGCCGGTGCTGGTCGTCGCCGCCTTCCGTCCGGACGACGGCGGGCAGCGGCTGACACCGCTGCTCGACGAGCTGGCCGCGTGTGACCCCCACCGGCTCGACCTGCGGGGGCTGCCCGCGGCGGAGGCCGCCGCGCTGGTCCGGGCGGTGGCGGGCGTCCCCGTCGCCGCCGAGGCGGTCGCGGCCCTGACCGAGCAGAGCGGCGGCAATCCGCACCACTTGGTGCAAGCCGCCCGGTTGTGGGGGGAGGCGGGCGCGCCCGCCTCGGCCGGTGACCTGCCCCCGGGGCCGAGGGAGGTGCTGCTCCGCAGGCTGGCGCGCAGGTCGGCGCCGGAACGGCGGTTGCTGGACCTCGCGGCGCTCTGCGGAGGCGAGGAGGAGACGGCGCTCCTCGTCGCGGCCGCGGCCCTCGATTCCTCGCCGGATTCCTCCGCACCTCCGAGCCCCGTACCGCCGACTGCCGTACCGCCGACTGCCGCCCCGCCGAGCGCCGTACCGGCCGGACTGCTGGCCGCCGGGCTGCTGACGGAGAGCGCTCCGGGCCGGGTCCGACTCGCCCACCCTCTGCTGCACGAGATCCTGGACGGCGAGCTCGCGTCGGTCCACCGCCATGTCCTGCACGGCCGTCTCGCCACGGCCCTCGAACGGCTGCGCCCCGAGGACTGGGCCGGCCTGGCCCGGCACGCCGCCCGCTCCCGGGAGGAGGCCCGTGCCCGGCAGGCCGTCGACTGCGCGCTGCGTGCCGCCGACCGGGCGGAGCACCGGCTGGCGCACGATGTGGCGGCGGAGCTGCTCCAGTGGGCGATCGACGCGGCGGACGTGCTCCCCGGGTCGGAGGCCGAGCGGGCCGGGCGGCTCGTCGGCCTGCTCGGCAGGCTGCTGCGACTGCAGGTCAGGGCCGGTGCGGCCGAGGCCGCCCTGCGGACCAGGGAGCGGGCGGTGTCGGTCGCCCGCCTCGTGGCGCGCGACGACCTGCTGGCCGTCGCCCACGCGGCCTGGACCGAGCCGACGCCCTGGTTCACCCGGCCCCACCGGGAGACCGACCGCAGAACCGTCGAGACCCTCGAACGGCTGGCCGCCCGGGAGGACCTGGAACCCGCGGTGACCGCCGGGCTGCTGCAACGGATGGTCGAGGAGCTGGCCGGCACCGCTCCCGGCCCGGCCCTGGAGGCCGCCGAACGCCAGCTGCGGATCGCGCGTGCCGCGGGCGATCCGGGCCTGCTCGCCGCGGCACTCACCACGATGACGCGGCTGATGCCCCACGAGTTCCAGGGCGAGCGCCGCGGCTTGGCGATCGCCGAGCTGCGGGACCTGACCGAGGAGCACGAGCTCCCGGCCTACCGGTGGGTGTGCGAGCACGTCGACGCGCGGATCGCCGCCGTCTGCAACGACGCCGAGGCCGTACGCGAACACGCCGAGCGCGGGGTGGAGATCGCCCGGCGGTACGGGATGCCCGAGGCGGAGGCCACCAGCACCGCGACCCTGGCGATGCTCGCCCACGCGCGTGGCGAGTTCGAAGAGGCGGAGCGGCTGTACGGGCGGGTCCGGGCGCGGCTGCACGGCGGGAACGCCTGGCACGGCGCCGACCTCTACGACCGCGGGCTGGTCGCCGTCCGGCTCGGCCAGGGCCGGGTGGAGGAACTGGAGCCGCACATGCGGGTGCTCTACGACACCTGGGGTGTGCTCGGCGGGGAGGCGTTCGCCGTCGTCCTGGCCCTGCAGGGCAAGCTGGACGAGGCCCGGGCGGTCCGGCTCGCCCCGGTGCCGACCGCCGACCACTTCTTCGGGGTCCGGCTCGGAGCCCGGGCCAAGCTGGCCTGCCTGCTGGGCGACCGGCGGGCGGCAGCCGAACTCGTTCCCCGCCTGGTGTCGTTGCAGGACCAGCTGGGATCGGCCGCCACGGGGGGCTTCTGCACCCGGCCGCTCGCGCTGGCGCTGGCCGAGGTGAACGTCCTGCTCGGCGACATTCCGGCCGCCCGGCTGGCCTACGCCCGGGCGGAGGAGGTCGCCCTGCAGTGGGGCGCCGAGCACCTTGCCGCGGACGCCCGGGCGGGGGCGGCGGCGCTGACCGCCGATCGACCGGTGATACCTGCTCCCCGCACCGCGCCGACCTTCGCCGACCGGTAGCGCGGACCGGTTGCGCGGACGGGTGGTGCGGTGCGGTGGCACGGGCGGGTCACGGTCGATCCGCGGTGCGTCACGGCTGCCGGGCTCAGGGCCGCGGAGGGCCCCCAGCGGTCAGTGGGAGCCGTCGAAGGCGCTGTCACCGGCGACCCGGTATCCGGCCCGGCGCATCAGCGTGACCGCGGCCGCCGTGCGGGCAACGCCGTCGTGGAACGGGTCGGCGAGGGCGTAGAGGCCGGAACGGCCGGGGATCTCGTGGAAGCCGAGCCGCTGGAGCATCCAGGACGCGTTGGCCCCGGCGGTGCGGTCGGCCGCCACGATGCCGTGCTCCGGGTGGCGGCCGAAGGTCACATCGGCCGGCCCGGTCCACGCCGTCGTCCGCACCGGTCCGGTCCGGAGGACGGGCTGGTCACCGGTCATCACGGCCCGGACACTCCCGGGCGGCGCGTCGCGCCGACCGCCGCACTCGCGACGGCGTCCGCGTCCGCGCCGGCCGGCGGGGCCCCGGTGAGGTCGCCGCGGACCCTCTGCATCTCGCGGCGGTACTGGCGCCGCCCGGCCAGGCGCCAGAGCAGCCGGGCGGGCAGCGGCAGCCGGCCGAGGAACTCCGCCCGCTCGCTCTCGGAGGCGTCCTCCAGGATCGCGCCCAGGGCGATCATCAACCGGTGGCGCGGGGTCCGGGCGAGGCCGCGCTCGCCGACGGCACGCCACTGCTCCGGTCCGATGTGCGCGGCCACCAGGGGCATCACGGTCGCCTCCTCGGCGTCCAGGTGGGCGCGGAGCAGGTCGTGGTGGTCGCGCAGGGCGGCGACCAGCGCGCCGCGGGTCTCCTCGGAAGGGTCGGCCGTCCAGCGTTCCATCAGCGCGGAGGTCCTGCCCAGTCCCTCGTCGAGGGCCTGGTGCTGGGCCTCCACCAGAGCCAGGCGCCCGGCCTCGTCGGGCGTCAGCCGCGGGCGCAGCGGGGGCCAGAGCAGTTCGTCCTCGCCGGTGTGGTGGACGTGCAGTCCCAGCACGTAGAGGTGCCAGGCGCCCGCGAGGACGTCGGCGCGGTCGGTGTCACCCGCGGGAACGGCGGCGACGAGGGTGGCCATCAGCCGCGACTCCCGGCGGAAGATCCGGTGGATCATCGCCATCTCGCGGGTGTAGGGGTGTAGGCCGGCCTGGGCCTGATCGATCGGTGTCACGTGGACCAGTGTCGACAGGACCCCTTGGCAGCCACTTGCTGCCGGAGCGTCGGCCACCGGGGCGCCCGGCGTCGGCGCGCCGCGGTGGCCGGAGTCACTCGACGGGCGGGTCAGTGCGGCGAACTCCGCCCGGGCGACCCGGGGCGCCGCCCCCGCGGTCGCGCCCAGGACGGCGGTCCGGAACTCCGCCGGCAGGCCGGCCCCGGGCAGCGCCGCCGCGCCAAGTGGGCGCCAAGTCCGGCCCGGGGCGCGGGCGCGGCGCCCGTGGCCGCGACCCGGCCGGACGACCGGTAGTCTGGCCCGCGCGCTGCCGCCGGGCACCTCGGTCGGCCGTGCGACGGTCGGTGGCCGCCGCCACTCGCGGGTCCGGTCCCGACGAGGACGACGGACCCGGGGGACGGGTCCCCGGGGAGGCACGACGCAGGTGGAGAGCACGCACCGCCAAGGGCAGGCCAGCCAGGACCAGGAGCCGGGACCGGCACGGCTGGTAGGGCGCGCCGGGCAGACCGCGCGGCTGAGCGAGGCCCTGGAGGGCGCGCGGACCGGGGGCGGCGGGGCGGCGGTGCTGCTGCGCGGCGAGGCCGGCATCGGCAAGACGGCCCTGCTGGAGTGGACCGCCGGCCGAGCGGCCGAGGCCGGGTTCACCGTGCTGCGGGCGGTCGGCTCCGAAGTGGAGCGCGAGTACGCGTTCAGCGGCCTCCACCAAGTCCTCTGGCCCCTCCTCGAACAGGTCGGGGACCTGCCGCCGCATCAGCGGGACGTCCTGGAGCACGCGCTCGGCTTGCGCCCCGGTCCGCCGCCGGGCGGCTTCACCGTGGGGGCGTCGGCCCTCGCGCTGCTCGCCGCGGCGGCCCGCAGCCGTCCGCTGCTGCTGCTGGTCGACGACCTGCACTGGGTGGACTCCTCCAGCATCGCGGTCTTCGCCTTCCTGCACCGGAGGATCGCGGCCCTGCCGGTCGTCATCGTCAGCGCCAGCCGGCCCGAGGACTCGACGGTGGAGGCCTGGTCGATGCACCCGGTCGAGGTCGGCGCGCTCTCGTCCGCGGAGGCCGGGGAACTGCTCGACTTGCGCCACCCGGGCCTGGCCGGCACCACGGCGGCCCGCCTGCTGGACGAGGCGGGCGGCAATCCGCTCGCCCTGGTGGAGCTGCCGCGCCAGCTGCGCCGCGGCCAGCTGCGCGGGATCGTTCCGCTGCCGGAGCAGCTGCCGCTCGGAAGGCGGCTGGAACGGCTGTTCGCGGACCGCCTGGCCGGACTCTCCCGGGCCGCCGAACGAGTCCTGCTGCTGGCCGCCCTGGCCGGGCCGGGGGCGTCCGGGGGCTCGGCCGCCTGGCTGCGAGCGGTGGGCGAGGACGTGGAGCCGGTACTGGAGTCGCTGGAGGCCAGCGGGCTGGCCCGGCTCGACTCGGCCGGCCGTCTCGGCTTCCGGCACCCGCTGGTGCGCCGGGCCGTCATCTCCCGGGCCTCCGGCGCCCGGCAGCGCGAGGCGCACCGGCTGCTGGCCGAGGGCCTGACCGCCGACGACCCGAGGCGGCTGGTGCACGAGTCCAGCGCGGCGCTGCTCCCCGACGACGACCTCGCGGCCCGCCTCCAGGAGGCCGGCCACCGGCTGGTGCGGCGCGGCGGTGACGCCGAGGCGGCCCTGCTGCTCGACCGCTCGGCGGCGCTCACCGCCGACCCGGCCGAGCGGGCGCGCCGACTGACCTGGGCGGCCGTCGCGGCGGCCCGGGGAGGTCAGTTGCGGCACACCGCGCGGCTGGTCGAGGAGATCGGCCGCGGGCCGGTCCCCGCTGACATCGCCCCGTTGTTCTCGTACGCCGTCGTCTACGTGGACCAGAGCCACCGGGTGGAGTTCGCGTCGTCCGTCGAGCTGCTGCCGGGGACGATCGAGGCGCTCTCCAGGCCCGGCGCGGAGGCTTTCGGCGGGCTCGCCGAGCAGGCGTACTTCAAACTGCTGCTCGCCGCCGTGTACACCGGCGACGCCCGGGCCTGGCAGGTGCTCGCCGAGTACCGGGGCCTGGTGTCCCCGCTCGCCCGGCTCTGCCACCGGGCCTGGTCGGACCCGGCGCGCACCGCGCACGGCGTGCCCGGTCTCCTCACCGCCCTGCTGGACGGCCTGAACCGCGGTCAGGAGGCCGGCGCAGCCTGGCTGCTGCTCTGGACGGCCGCGGCAGTGGACGCCGCCGACGGTCCGTTGCGGCGGCGCTTCGCCGGCCAGCACGGCTACGCGACCCGCGGGTCCGTGGCCAAGGCCGAGGTCTACCGGGCCTACCTGCGGGGCCGTTGGAACGAGGACGCCACCTGTCTGCACGAGGCCGAGGCGGCCGAGGAGCTCGGCTACCACTGCAACGCCCTGCTGTTCCGGCACTACCACGCGCACTTCCTGGCCGGGCGGGGCGACGAGGAAGGCCTGCGCGAGGCAGACCGGCGGATCCGCCCGGTCGCCGAACGGGCCGGCATGCGCTTCGTCACCGACCAGCTCGACCACCTGCACGCGCTGGCGGCTCTCGCGCACGGGCGCGACGAGGACGCCTACGGCCGGCTCAGCGCCCTGATGCGGCCCGGCGAGCTGCCGGCCGGCCTGCCCTGGTTCCACCTGCCGTTCCTCGACCTGGTGGAGGCCGCCGTGCGGACCGGGCGCCGGGCGAAGGCGGCCGCGCACGTCGCGGCCGGCCGTGCCGCGCGGATGGACGAGATCTCCGGCCACCA
>NZ_JAIY01000015.1:161800-163256 GCF_000710405.2 Kitasatospora sp. MBT66
GCGACGCCCGGCCAGTTCACCCTCTGCTCGGACGGCTACTACTCCTCCTACGCGGAGTTCCCGAACCGGCACTTCTCCACCAGGATCGTGGAGCCCGGCACCTGCAGCACCCTCAACCTCTCGGGTGACAGCAAGGAGTTCGTCGTCCTGCACCAGGGCAACGGCGCACTCGTCGGCAACTTCTCCTACAACGACGCGGCGGGCACCGGTGTCTCCACGACCGGGTACGCCTGGTCCACGGGCTACTACCGCTGGTGACCGGTCGCTCCACGACCTCCGGCTTCCCCCGTCCCGCTTGACTGCCGTTCATGACCCTTCGCCCCCGGTGACCAACCGTCGGTGACCCGGCAGCGCCCCGCCGCCCCGGACCCCCGGCTCCGGGGCGGCGGGGCGCTGCCGTCAATCCGTGGACAAGTCCCTGACAAGAGGCGCGGTCTAGCGTCCTCGTCGTCCGAACGGACAAGTTCCCCACCAGACGAGGACAGGCAGCCCGATCGCATGACGACCCAGCTCGACCCGGGGGCGAAGACCTCCGCCGCACCGATCGCGACCCAGTTCGCCACGCCGCTCGCGCCTCCCGGGACGACGCAGTTCGCGGCACCGGTCGCGCGGCCGTCCGCGGCCCGCCGCGGCACCGGCGCGGTCGGGGTGATCCGGACGACCACCATCGCCGTACTGGCCGGCGACCCGATCACGGGGGAGGGGGCGGCCCTCGGGCTCCGCCGCCACCCCGGGCTCCGGCTGCTCGCGCCCGAGGAGTTCCCGTCCGCGGACGTCGCGCTCGTGCTGACCGGCGCCGTGACCGAGGAGACGATGACCCGGCTGGAGGACTTCGCGGACCGGTCCGAGAACCCGGCCCTGGGCATCGTGCTGGTCACCGAGGGCATCCGGGAGCACCAGGTGCTGCGGGCGGTCGGACTCGGCTTGCGCGGCGTGCTCTGGCGTCAGCAGTGCGACTTCGAACAGATCCTGGAGGTCGTCCGCCGGGTGGCCGTCGGCGGCACCGATCTGCCCCCCACGGTCCAGGGCTGGCTGGTCGACGGCTTCCGGTCCGTCCAGCACGACGTGCTGGGGCCGCGCGGCCTCACCGCCGCCGGGCTGGAGACCCGCGAGGTGGCCGTGCTGCGCCTGCTGGCCGACGGCCTGGACACCGCCGAGATCTCCCGTGAGCTCAGCTACTCCGAACGGACCATCAAGAACATCGTCAGCGGCATGATGACCAGGCTCGGCTTCCGCAACCGCACCCACGCGGTGGTCCACGCGATCAGGTCCGGCGTGCTCTGAGCGCACGGGCGCGCGGTGGAGCGGGACCGCGGTCGGCCGCCGGGTCGTGTCCCCCCTGAGCATCCGCGCCCCGTCGTCGGCACGAGGGCCCCGCGTCGCCCGTCGGCGTCACCGGCGGCAACCCGCCCGCGTCATCGGGCTCCGCCGGGCGCCGACGGGCTCAGCGCAGGTA
>NZ_JAIY01000015.1:163429-163711 GCF_000710405.2 Kitasatospora sp. MBT66
CGGGCGAGCTGGATCGCCGTGCCGTCGGCGGCCGAGGCGCCGGCCACGTCCAGGCACAGGCCCATCGACCGGACGCTGCCGTCCGGCCGGAATTCCCAGCTCTGCCAGGCGGAACCGGCGCAGTCCCACAGGCGCAGCGCGGAGCCGTCCACGGCGGCGTGCGCGGACACCTCCGCACAGCGCTCGGACCCGTAGCCCGCGATCATCCGGCCGGCAGCCGACGGCGCGGCCGGGGCCGGTGGCGCGGCCGGTGCAGGTGGTGCGGCCGGCGCGGGCTGGGCC
>NZ_JAIY01000015.1:164009-169581 GCF_000710405.2 Kitasatospora sp. MBT66
GCCGTCGGCGGCCGGAGCGGGCGCGGCGGTGGCGGATGCGTCCGGAGTCGCCGCCACGTCGGCGCGCACCGTCGCCCCCGGTACCCGGGCCGCGTCCGGCGCCGGGCCGGTCGCGGAGTCGTGGGCGGTCGTGTCGGCCTCGCCCGGACCGGCGGTGACCGACAGGGCGGTGACCGCGAGGGCCGCCAGCACGCCGGCGGCGACCAGGACTCCGGCGATCCGGGCGGTCCGCTCCGGTTGCTCCTCGCCGTCCGCCGGCCGCCCGCCACCGGTCCGGCGCCCGCGCGCGAGCTTCCCGGGGCGCTCGCCCGAGCGGGAGGACGCGGCTGACCGAGCCGCGGGGTGAGGCGGAGCGGCTGGGGCGGTGGCGGGCTGGCGTGCGTCGGCTTCCGGGGCATCAGCAGCGGTGGGTTCGGCCGCGGCCGTACCGGGTTCGGAGGGGCCCGGATCGGACGCGGCGGGCCGGCCGGCCTCACCGGGAGTGGCTTCGGCTCCCTCCGGCGGACCGTCCGGCAGGTCGTCGCCAGGTCGGTCGCCCTCCGGCAGGTCGCCGTCCGGGAAGGCGCCCTCCGGCAGGTCGCCCTCCGGGAGGGCGCAGTCCTGGAGGTCGCCCTCCGGGTCGGCCTCCCACGGCAGGGTCCGATCCCAGAGCGCACCCTCGGGTGCGCCGGAGGTGTCCGTGGACGGCGTCGCGCGTTCCATGCGTCTCTGCTCCTCGTTGTCGGGCCCGGCCGTGCGGAGGTCGCACCGGCATCCGGGCGACCCGCCCGGGCGGCAGGGGCCGGGCGCGGCCGGCCCGGGGGACGGGCCTCGGGCCCGCGTCATTCAACCGCCGCCCCGGCCGGCCGGCCCGGTTCCGGCGCAGGCCCGGACCCTCCGTACCCGCTTCCTTGCATCAAGGTGCAAGCCCGGCCCGGCCCCGGCCGGATCCACCACCCGAAACGCTGCCGGATGCACCAACGGACACGCTTCCTGGGCCGCCGGGACAGAGAACCGCCCGGACGGCGGGAGCCCCCACGGGCGGTTCCTAGGCTCCGACCCGGAGCGACCGGAGCGAACCGCCGACCGGACCCGCAGCGCCCGGACCGGCAGCGGAGCGCGAAGCAGAGCACGCCGGCACGGCACGGCGGAGCAGAGGAACGGGAGAGTACGGGACGTGAGCACCGTGGTCGTCAGACGTCCGCCCCGCGCCGAGGGACCGGGCCTGCCCGAGGAACAGGTCGAACTGGCGGAGCCCCCGGTCCTCGGCGAGCCCGCCACCGCGGACTTCGGTTCCGTGCTGACGTACCTGCCGATGGGGCTCGGCACCGGCGCGATGGTGCTGATGTTCTCCGTCGGCAACGGCGGCACCGCCATGTACGCGATGTCCGGGATGATGGGCATCGCCATGGTCAGCATGACCCTGGTCCAGATCGGCCGCCCCGGCGCCGAGCGCCGCCGCCGCATCCGGGCCGAGCGCCGCGACTACCTGCGCTACCTTGCCCAGAAGCGCCGCCAGGCCCGGCAGGCCGCCGCCGGGCAGCGCGCGGCCCTGTTCTGGGACGAACCCGACCCCGCCCACCTGTGGGCGCTGGCCGGTGGCCCCCGCCTCTGGGAGCGCCGGCCCGGCCACGCGGACTTCGCCCGGATCCGGATCGGCACCGGCCCCCGCCGTGCCGCCCTGGAGTTCCTGCCCCCCAGGACCAAGCCGGTCGAGGACCTCGAACCGCTCTGCGCGGTCTCGCTGCGCCGCTTCACCCACGCGCACCGGACGGTGCCGGACCTTCCCCTCCCGGTCTCCCTCCAGCGCTTCACCGCCGTCGAGTTCGTCGGTGAGCACGAGGACGCCCTCGCCCTGGCCCGCGCCGTGGTCGGCCGGCTCGCCGTGCTCCACTCGCCAGACGAACTGCGCGTCGCGGTCCTCGCCGACGAGGCCGGCCGCCGGGAGTGGGACTGGCTGAAGTGGCTGCCGCACAACGCCCACCCGCAGGAGGAGGACGCCGCGGGCCCCGCCCGGCTGGCCGCCGGCGACCACGACGCCCTGCTCGACCTCCTCGGCACCGGCGTCCGCGACCGGCCGGACCACGAGGCCGGCTCCGCCCCCGGCGTGGCCGAACCCTTCGTGGTGGTCGTCGCCCAGGGCGTGCGCCTGCCGGAGACCTCCCGCCTGCGTGGCGCCGGACTGCGCGGCGTCGTCCTCCTCGACCTCACCGGCACCGTCCCCGGCGGCCCCCGGGTGCTGCGGCTCACCGTTCGCGAGGGCCGGGTCGCGCTCCCCGCCGGGAGCGCCACCGTCACCGCTCGGGCCGACCGGCTCGGCGCCGCCGAGGCCGACACCCTCGCCCGGACCCTGGCCCCGCTGCGCACCGCCGGTGGCGCCGACCTGCGGGACCGTCCGCTGGAGTCCGACGTCGACCTGGCGACGCTGCTCGGCATCCGCGACGTCCGCGGCTACGACACCGCCGCCAAGTGGCGCCCCCGGCAGGCGCAGGACGCCCGGCTGAAGGTGCCGATCGGCGTCACCGAGGACGGCGAGGTGGTCGAGCTCGACCTCAAGGAGTCCGCCCAGGGCGGCATGGGCCCGCACGGCCTGCTGATCGGTGCCACCGGCTCCGGGAAGAGCGAGCTGCTGCGCACGCTCGTGATCGGCCTGGCCGCCACCCACTCCTCCGAACTCCTCAACCTCGTCCTGGTCGACTTCAAGGGCGGCGCCACCTTCCTCCACCTCGACCGGCTGCCGCACACCTCCGCCGTCATCACCAACCTCGCCGACGAACTCCACCTCGTCGACCGGATGCGCGACTCCATCAGCGGCGAGATGATCCGCCGCCAGGAACTGCTGCGGGAGGCCGGCCACGCCTCCCTCTACGAGTACGAGAGGGCCCGCGCCGCCGGGGCCACCCTCGCCCCGCTGCCCGCACTGCTGATCGTCGTCGACGAGTTCTCCGAACTCCTCGCCAGCAAACCCGAGTTCATCGACCTCTTCGTATCCGTCGGCCGACTCGGCCGCAGCCTCGGAGTGCACCTGCTGCTCGCGTCCCAGCGCCTGGACGAATCCCGGATCCACCGCGTCGAGGGCCACCTCTCGTACCGCATCGCGCTAAGGACCTTCTCCTCCATGGAGTCCCGCAGTGTCATCGGCACCGCCAGCGCGTACGAACTGCCGTCCGCCCCCGGCAACGGCTACCTCAAGGTCGACACCACCAACCTGGTCCGCTTCAAGGCCGCCTACGTCTCCGGCCCCGCGCCGGCCGCGCCCCGTCCCGACCAGGTGCGCGCCGGGCTGCCCGTCCGGGAGGTCACCGCCTTCGGCCTGGAACGGTCCGGCCCGTTCGCCTCCGCCCGCCTCGAGGAGGAAGCGGCCCTGCTCTCCCTCGCCGAACAGGCCCTGCGCCGGCGACCCGCCGAGGACCAGCCGGCCGAGGAGGGCGACGACAGCCTCTCCGAGGTCCTGGTCGCCCGGCTGGAGGACGCCGGACCGCCCGCCCGTCAGGTCTGGCTGCCCCCGCTCACCGCCCCGCCCAGCCTGGACCAGCTGCTGCCCGGCATCGTGCCCGACCCGGACCGCGGCCTCGCCACCTCCGACCCGCGGCTGCGCGGCGCACTGCGCGTCCCGCTCGGCCTGGTCGACCGCCCCTTCGAGCAGTTGCGCGACCTGCTCCTCGCGGACCTCTCCGGGGCCGACGGCCACATCGGTGTCGTCGGAGCCCCGCAGACCGGCAAGTCCACCCTGCTCCGCACCCTCATCCTCGCCCTGGCGCTCGCCCACACTCCCGAGGAGGTCCAGTTCTACTGCCTGGACTTCGGCGGCGGCGGCCTGGTCTCCACCGCGGGCCTCCCGCACGTCGGCTCCGTCGCCACCCGGCTGGAGCGCGACCGCGTGCTGCGCACCGTCGAGGAAGTCCACCAGCTCCTCGAACGCCGCGAACAGCTCTTCACCTCTCTGGGCCTGGAGTCCGTCGCCGCCTACCGCGCCCTGCGCGCCCGCCGCGCCGTCGACGACCCGTACGGCGACGTCTTCCTGGTCGTCGACGGCTGGGCCACGCTCCGCCAGGAGTACGAGGACCTGGAACAGCGGGTGATGGACCTCGCCGCCCGCGGGCTCTCCTACGGCATCCACGTCGTCGCCTCCGCCGTACGCTGGTCCGAACTCCGCTCCCGGCTGCGCGACCTGCTCGGCACCAAGCTCGAACTGCGCCTCGGCGACTCCATGGAGTCCGAGGTCGGCTCCAAGGCCGCCGCCGCCGTGCCGCACCGGCCCGGCCACGGGCTCACCGCCACCGGGCACCACTTCCTCTCCGCACTGCCCCGGCTCGACGGCTCCGCCCGCACCGACGACCTCACCGCCGCCACCAAGGCCGCCGTCGCTGAGATCGACGCCTTCGCCCCCGGCAGCGCGGCCCCCGGCGTGCGCCTGCTCCCCACCCGACTGGACGCCGACCGGCTCCCTGGCCCGGCCGAAACCCCCGACCTGCGGTTCTGCCTCGGCCACGACGAACAGCGGCTCGCCCCGGTCTGGCACGACTTCGGCACCACGCCGCACCTCACCGTCTTCGGCGACGGCGAGACCGGCAAGACCAACGCCCTGCGCCTCGCCGTCCGCGCCATCACCGCCCGCTACCGCCCGGAGGAAGCCCGCATCCTGCTGGCCGACCCCGGCCGCGGACTCCTCAACGACGTCCCCGAGGACTACCGGGTCGGCCTCGCCGTCGACACCGACGGGCTCGGACGCCTCGCGGAGAGCGCCGCCGTCTCCGTCGGCAGCCGGCTTCCCGGCACCGACATCACGCCTGAGCAGCTCGCCCGGCGCGACTGGTGGCAGGGCCCCAGACTCTTCGTCCTCGTCGACGACCACGACCTGCTCACCGGCCCGCCCGGCGCGCCCTCCCCGACCGCCCCGCTCGTCCCGCTGCTCGCCCAGGGCGTTCACATCGGCCTCCACCTGGTCGTCGCCCGCAGCACCTCCGGCGCCATGCGCGCCGTCATGGACCCGCTGCTGCGCAGGATGTGGGAACTCGGCAACCCCGCCCTGCTGCTCTCCTACCCCAAGGAGGAGGGCAGGTTCCTCGGCGAGGCCAGGCCCCGCACCCTGCCCCCCGGCCGCGCCCAGCTGGTCACCCGGCGCACCGTCACGCTCGTCCAGACCGGCCTCGTTCCCGCACCCCCCGCCCCGACTGGAGCACCATGACCACCGCACCGCCCCCGGTGGAGACCACCGAGGTCTGCCGCATCACCGTCGACGGCCCCGCCGGCCGGGCCGACCTCGCCGTCCCGGTCACCACCACCGTCGCGGCCCTGCTGCCGGTCCTGACCCGGGACCTCCCCGCCACCCCTGACCGGGCCACCCCCGCCTGGGTCCTGCAACGCCTCGGCGAGGACCCCCTCGACCCCGAGGCCACCCCGGCCACCGCCGGCCTGCGCCACGGCGACGTGCTGCGGCTGCGCCCCGCCGAGGACCCGCTGCCCGCCCTGCACTTCGACGACATCGCCGACGGCGTCGCCGACCGCGTCGGCCGCGGCCCCGGCCGCTGGCACCCCGGCCTCACCCGCGCCCTCGCCCTGCTCCTGGCCGGCACCGCCCTCGCCGCCCTCG
>NZ_JAIY01000015.1:169966-170350 GCF_000710405.2 Kitasatospora sp. MBT66
CGCCCTGCTCGCCGTGGCGTCCTTCGTCCTCGGCCACCTGGCGCCGCGCCTCGCCCTGCGCGCCGCGCGCCTGCGCGTGCCCCACCTGCCGCACGACGCCGAGGAACTCCAGCGGGACCTCGACCCCGAGCCCGACAACCGGCTGGCCCGCCGGGTCACCGTCGCCACCGCCTGCCTCGACAGCATCGCCGCGGCCTCCGCGCTCGTGCAGAGCGCCTCCGTCACCCTGCTCGTCCTCCTCGACGACGGCTGGACCGGGTGGCTGTTGCCGCTCACCCTCGGCGCGGCCGTGCTGCTGCGCGCCCGCAACACTGACGGCACCCTCCAGCGGATCCCCGCACTGCTCGCCGGCGCCTACCCGCCGGCGCTGCTCCTCGTCCTTCG
>NZ_JAIY01000015.1:170418-172186 GCF_000710405.2 Kitasatospora sp. MBT66
TGCTGTTCGCCGCCGGGCGGCTGCCGCAGGCGCGGCTGCTGCCGATCTGGGGACACCTCGGCGACCTCGCCGAGACCGCCACCGCGATCGCACTGCTGCCGCTGCTGCTCCAGGTCCTCGGCGCGTACACCCGCCTTCGCGCGCTGGCCGGTTAGAGGAGAACGGGCATGCAGACACGACGCGACCACGTCCAGTCCCACCGGTTCGCGATGGGCCGACTCGCCTCCGCCCTCGTCGGGGGAGACCCGGGCCAGGGCGACAGCCCCACCCGCCGCTCCGCGCTCGGCACCGTCCTCGGCGCCGGCGTCGCCGTGCTGCTCTGCGGCGGAGCGGCCGGATACGGCCTCCTCGCACCGGCGCCCAGCACCGCGTGGCGCAAGAACGGCACCGTCCTGGTGGAGAGGGAGACCGGCAACCGCTACGTCTACCTGGACGGCGAGCTGCGCCCGGCCCGCAACCGGGCCTCGGCCCTGCTCCTCGCCGGCGGCCCGGCCGCACCCGAGGCCGTCCCCGCCAAGACCCTGGCCGGCACCCCGCGTGGGATCCCGATCGGCATCCCGGACGCCCCCGACACGGTGCCGGCAGCCTCGGGGCTGCTCACCGGTGCCTGGGCCCGCTGCCTGAGGACGGGCACCCCTCCCGGCACGGGCGGGCCGGGCACGGCGGGCGGCGCTGGTCAGACCCTCGTGTTCGGGCCCGCCGCGGACGTGCTGGCCCCGCTGCCCGCCGACCGGGCGGCCCTGGCCACCGGTCCGGACGGCGCCCGCTACCTGCTGCTGCACGACACCAAGTACCCCGTCCCCGCCGACTCCGCGCTGGTCGCCCTCGGCCTCGACGACCGCCCCGCCCTCGCCGCCCCTGCCGAATGGCTCGCCGCCGTGCCCACCGGCACGCCGCTCGCCCCCGGCGTGCCGCCCGGCACCGGGAGCCCGGCCGGTACCGTCGCCGGCCGGACCACCGTGACCGGCCAGCTGTTCCGCACCGGCACCGGCACCGACGCCCACCACTACCTCCAGCGCGCCGACGGCCTCGCCCCCGTCGGCGCGACCGAGTACGCCCTGCTCGCCGCCGTGCCCGGCACCCCGGCCCCGCTGACCGTCACCCAGGCGGATGTCGCGGCGGCCCCGGTCTCCGCCGAGCGCGGCCTGCTCACCCGGCTCCCCGAGGTCATCGGCCTGCGCGCCCCCGCCGCCGGGCAGCTCTGCCTGCGCACCGGACCCGGCGACGACAAGCGCCTCGTGCTCGCTCCCGCCGCCGAACGGCCCGTCGTCATGCCGCCCGGCACCGGCGCCCTCGCCACCGCCCCGGGCGGCGGGCAGCAGTACCTGCTCACCGAGCAGGGCGCGCGCTATCCGATCGCCGACGGCGACGCCGCCCGCGCGCTCGGCCTCGGCGACTCCCACCACCCCCTCGTCCTGCCCGCCGACGTCCTCGCGCTGCTGCCCGAGGGCCCCGCCCTCAGCCGCGCCGCGGCGCGACGGTGACGGGGGAGCGGCCGTGAGACTGCGCCTGCGCGCCGCCGGCGGCGGCACCCTCCTCATCCACCCCAAGGGCGAACCCGACCACCGGGCCGTGGAGTTCGCCCGCCGCCTCGCCACCGATGACCGGCACACCCTGGTCGTCCTCGACCTGCCCGCGGCCGCCGTCGAGCGCGAATGGCAGGCGGTGGCCCGCCTGCTGGCGCCCGCCCGCTACCGCAGCCTGCGCCTGGTCTTCGGCCGCGGCCCCCGCGAGGAGATCCGCCGGGCCGGTGCCCTGATCGCCGAGC
>NZ_JAIY01000015.1:172349-172773 GCF_000710405.2 Kitasatospora sp. MBT66
CAGCCCGGCCGCTCCTCTGCCGTTCGGGCCGGACACCGTCGCCGAACCCCTGCCGAGCGGTGTCTGGGTGCGCAGCACGCGCGAGGAGCCCCCGGCCGCCCACCGGCGGCGGTTGGTCGAGGCGGTCCCGGCCGACCTCGACCTGCTGCTCGTCGTGATCGGCAGCCCCGGCGCCCCCGCGGTCGCCCTGGACGCGGTGGCGCGGTTCTGGGGCACGGTACTGCCCAGCGCCCGGCCGGCGGTCAGGTTCGTGCTGCACGGCACCCTGGAGGCACCGGGGACGGCCGAGCCCGGGCAGGCGCTCGCCGACGCGCTGGGGCACCGGGTGGTGCGGTACCCGGCGCTCCCGGTCGCGGTGCCGGGTGCGGGTTCGCCGGACGCGGCCCGGGTGCTCGGCGCGCCGTGGTACGGGCAGGACCGGCAC
>NZ_JAIY01000015.1:173141-180711 GCF_000710405.2 Kitasatospora sp. MBT66
GCCCCGGCGTCCGTCCCGGGGTTCCGGCTGGAGTCCGGAGGACCGCCGCCCCCTCCCGCACCGGAGACCGTGCCGGATCCGGCGCCGTCCCCCTCGCCGTCCCCGGCCGCTCCCGCAGCGCCCGCTGTGCCCGGTGCCCCTGCCGCGTCCGCCGCCGTCCCGGCGTCGGCCGGTCTGCGCGCGCGGGTGCAGCCCGTCCCCGGGGCCGCGGCCTGCGCCGTCCCGCCCGAGCGGGGAATCGAGCAGGAGCGCGGCTGGGTGCGCCGCACCTTCAGCGAGCAGTTCAACGCGATCGCCGGATCGGTCTCCCGGGTGATGTCGGAGTCCCCGGGCCTGCGCGGTACGGACCGCGCCGAGGCGGCAGCCGCGCTCACCGAGCTGGTCTCCGTCCGGCTCTACCTGTCCGGGGACAGCCGCCGGGCGGACGCCGCGGTCCGGAGCGCCGACCCGGGTCCGCACGTGCCGCTGGCCCGGTGCGTGGCGGCCGGGCTGCGCAGACTGCCCTCGTACCGCGGGCCGGTCCTGCTCCGGAGTGGGCTGGCCGAGGCGGAGCGTGCGCTCTACCGCGAGGGCGGGCTGCTCACCGAGTGGGCCTTCTGCCACGCCCGCACCACCCTCCACGCCGGGCCCCCGGACGGGACGGACGTGCTGGTCTGGTCGATGACGGCCCGGCGGACGGCCATACTGGACCCGGCCGTGCCCGACCGGGTGCTCTTCCTGCCGGGCACCGGCTTCAAGGTGCTGCGGGTGGACGGCCGGACGGTCATGCTGCGCGAGCTCTCGCCGTCCGAGATCGCCGCCGACGGCCGGGTGGATCTGCGGCCGGTGAAGCTGGACGCGATGGCGCTGGCCGGTCTGGAACGGATCCCGGCCGCACTGGCGGCGGCCGGGACGGACGAGACCGTCGACGGCGCCGACCCGCCCGGGCTGATGCCCGTTCCCCCGCCGTCCGTTCCCCGCACGACCGTTCCCCCGCCGTCCATTGCCCGCACCTCCGTTCCCCCGCCGTCCGGCGCCCGGACACCCGCCCCCCGTACCGAAGGAGCCGGCCTGTGAGCAGGCAGGTGCTGCTCGTCTCCCCGCACCGCCCGGGCGCCCACCGCTCGATCTCCGGCGCCCTCGCCGAGGCCCCCGAGGGCGCGCTGATCACCGTCGCGCCGGGCCGATACGAGGAGGCGCTCGGCATCACGCGCCCGGTCACCGTGGCCGCGGCCGGGGATGCCGGGAGCGTCGAGGTGCACGCCGCCGCCGGCAGCACCGTGGTCGTGGACGCCGAGGCGGTGCAGCTGTCCGGCCTCGTGCTCTCCGGTGACGACCGGCAGGCTCCCGTCCTGGACCTCCGCCGCGGGCAGTCCGCGCTCGACGGCTGCCGGATCACCGGGGACGCGTGGGCCGCCGTGCTGGTGCGTCAGGACGCCACCCTCGCGGCGCGCGGCTGCCGGGTGGTCAACCCGTACGGTGCCGGGGTGGTCGTCACCTCCACCGCGGCGAGTGTCCTGGAGGAGACCGAGGTGACGGACGCCGGCTCCTCGGCGGTGGTGGTCGCCGAGCGCGGCCGGCTGGAGGTCCGGGACTGCCGACTGGACCGGCCGCGGGGCAACGGGATCTGTGTCAACGGCAGCGGGTCGGTGCTGGCCGAGGGCGTCAGGATCACCGGCAGCGGGAAACCGGGCCTCGCCGTGGAGCAGGAGGGCCGGGCGGCCCTGCACCGGGTGACGGTGAGCGGCAGCGCCGCTGTCGACGCCTACCTCACCAGCCGGGGAGAGACCACCCTGACCGACTGCGTCCTCTCCGGCTCGGCCGGGCAGGCGGTGCACGTCGCGGAGGGTGCGGCGCCGGTGCTGCGCCGCTGCACGGTCACCGGGGCGGCGGGCAGCGGGGTGGAGGTGACCGGCGGCGGGCGGCCGGTGCTCCGGGACTGCGAGATCACCGGGACGCCGGTCGGGCTCCGGGTGAGCGGCCCCGGCAGCGCCGTCGTGGCCGACGGGCTGACCGTGCGGGACGCCGCCACCACCGCCGTCCTGGTCACGGACGGGGCCGGCGGGGAGCTCGACCGGCTGACCGTCACCGGGGCGGCCGGTCACGGCGTCCGGGCCGACGGCGGTGCGGAGGTGTCGCTGCGGGCGGCGGCGATCACCCTGGCCGGCGGGACGGCCGTCGAGCTGACGGGCCGCGCCACCGGCCTGCTGACCGGTGCGCGGATCACCACCACCGGCCCGGGCCGGGGCCTGGGAGTGGCGGCGGGGGCGAGCGTCCGGGTCACCGCCTCGCTGTTGGACGGCTGCCCGGCGGTCGTCGGCGAGGACGGCGAACTGACCGCCCATGAGAGCGAGTTCACCGGCTCGGGTGCCGAGGGCGTGCGGGTGCTGGCCGGCGGCTCGTTCACCGCGGTGGGGTGCCGGGTCAGCGGGGCCCGCGGCTACGGCGTCGACGTCCGGGCGGGTGCCAGGGCCGACCTCGGCAACTGCGCGGTCGTGGAGAACGCGGGCGGCGGGGTGCGGTGCGCCGGTCCGGCGGGCTCCGTGCGCCTCCACGACTGCGACGTCCAGGAGAATGCGGGCCAGGACCCGGCGGTCCGGGGTGCGGCGGCCCGGGACACGGGCGGAGCGCACGACGGCGCCGCCGCGCGGGCCGGGGCCTCCACCGGCTCGGAGCCCGGCCCGGCGGCGGACGGCCCGCCCGCGCACGGCGGGACCGGGCCGCTGGCCGAACTGGACGCGCTGGTCGGCCTGGAGAGCGTCAAGCGGGAGGTCACCGGGCTGATCAACCTCAACCGGATGACCAAGCGGCGCAGCGAGATGGGCCTGCCGATGCCCCCGATGAGCCGGCACCTGGTGTTCGCCGGTCCGCCCGGCACCGGCAAGACCACCGTGGCCCGGCTCTACGGCGCCGTCCTCGCCGAGCTGGGCATCCTCGGCCAGGGCCACATCGTGGAGGTGGCCCGCGCCGACCTGGTCGCCCAGATCATCGGCGGCACCGCCATCAAGACCACGGAGGTCTTCACCAGGGCGCTCGGCGGGGTGCTCTTCGTCGACGAGGCCTACACCTTGACCAATCAGTCCCGAGGCACCGGGCCGGACTTCGGGCAGGAGGCGGTGGAGACGCTGATGAAGCTGATGGAGGACCACCGTGACGAGATCGTCGTCATCGTGGCGGGCTACTCCGAGCAGATGGACCAGTTCCTGGCCTCCAACCCGGGGATGGCGTCCCGCTTCTCGCGCACGGTGGAGTTCCCCAACTACGCGCCGGGCGAGCTGGTGACCATCGTCCGGGGCCTGTGCGCCAAGCACTGCTACGAACCGACCGGCGGCGCGGTGGAGGCGTTGACCCGCCACTTCGAGGACGTCCCGAAGGGGCCGACCTTCGGGAACGGCCGGGTCGCCCGGCAGGTCTTCGAGTCGATGATCAGCAACCAGGCGTCCAGGCTGGCCGTCCGGCCGCCCGCGGACGACGGCGAGCTCAGCGTGCTCACGGCCGCCGACGTCACCGCCGTGCGCGGAGAGCCCGTGCGTCCCGAAGCCGTCCGTGCCGAAGCCGTCCGTGCCGAGGCGAACCGATCGCCCGCGGACGCCCCCTCGACACCGTCCCCCGCCGCCGCGGCGGCCCCCGGGTCCGGAGCCGCAGCCCGACCGGCGGCCGGCCGCCACCTGGCAGGACTGGTCGGCCTGGTCCCGGTTCGGCAGGCGCTGGCGGCCCGGCTGGACGCCCTGGCCGCGGCCGGACAAGGCGCCGCCGGCCTGGCGGACGTCGTCCTGGAGGGTACGCCCGGCAGCGGCCGGCGGGCCCTGGCCGCCGCCTACGCCCGGTCCCTGGCCGAGCTCGGCCTCGTCCCGCTCGGCACGCTGGACCGGTTGCGGCTGTCGGCCGTGCCCGCCCGGTGGGCGGAGCAGCCGCGCAGTCCCGTCGCGGACGCCTTCCGGCGGGCCGCGGGCGGCGTGCTGCTGGTCGAGGCGGACCCGCTGTTCGAGCGTCGGCCCGCCGTCGAACAGGCGGCGGTGGTGGACGCGTTGGCGGCCGGGGCGGCCGGTCGGGACGCGCACGGCGCGGCCCTGGTGCTCTCCGGGCGCGCGCCGTTCCTGATGGGCCTGCTGGCGGCGCGGACGGATCTCGCGGGCTTCTTCGCGGAGTACCTGCCGCTGCCCCCGTACACCGGCGCCGAGCTTGCCGCGCTGACCGTCCGGCGGCTGGAGTCGCTGGGTCTCGTCGTCAGCGACGCGGTGTCGGCGGAGCTGGCCGGACAGGACGGCTCGCTGGGGGCGCGCGGGGCGCACCTGCTGGCGCTGCGGATCGCCGGTTCCGCCCGTGCGCGCACCGTCACCCCGGCGGACCTTCCCGCCCCGCTCCGCGCCTCGGCCGACGGGCGGCCGGTGCAGTGATCCGGGGTCGGCGGGGCAGCGGAGGGGTGATCCGCGGCCCGGGCGGCACCGGGTGGAGCAGCATGGGCGACAGAGGCTCAGCACGGCAGCACTCCTGACCGCACGACCGAAAGGACCGGTTGATGGCCAACCAGACGACCTCCGTCAGCATCGAGGGGATGCTGGCCGCCCAGAGCAACTTCCAGACCGCGCTGGACGAGGCGAACCGCACCTACACCCAGATGGCCGGCCAGATCGAGACGCTCCAGTCCAGCTGGACCGGTGACGCCTCGACCACGTACCTCGGGGCGATGAACACCTGGCTCCAGGACTTCGGCACCGTCCGTACGCAGCTCGGTCTGATGCTGGAGAAGCTCCAGGCGAACACCGGGTCGTACGGGACGACCCACCAGGCCACCACGGACATGGCCTCCCAGCTCAGCAAGGGCATGGCCACCCCGCTGCCCGGCTTCTAGCGCACGCCCCGTGCACCAGGCCGGGCGCGGGCCGGTCCACGGGCCCCGCCCCGGCCGCGCCGCCCGCCCCCGGAACCCCAGGAGGAGTCACACCCATGAGCACCTACGCGGTCAACATGACCCAGGTCGAGTACATCGTCGGTGAGATGGCCGCGATCAGCAACAAGCTCCAGCAGACCCTCAGCCAGCTGGACGACGGCACCGCGCAGCACCTCAGCGAGTGGAGCAGCGACGCCCGCACGACCTACGACACCGCGAAGACCAAGTGGGACGCAGCGGCCGGCGACATGGTGCTCCAGGCACAGAACGCGACCACCGCGCTCGGGCAGATCCACGAGTCCTACCACCAGGGCGAGCGGCACGGCGTGAGCCTCTGGGACCAGTGACGTGTCGGCGACCGACGAGTCCCTCGCCGCGCGCGACGACTCCCACCAGTCCTCCGACCCGAACATCAACCCCAACGACTACGGGGGCGGTTCCGGCAGCAGTGGCGGCGGCTCGGGCGGCGCGGACCACTGGACCGGTGACCCCCACATCGGTGCCGGGCACGGGACGTTCAGCGACACCAACCCCTTCGCGGTCCCGGTCGTGCCGCGGCACGGCGCGACCGGCCCGGGCACCGTCGCGGTGAGCACGCCCTCCCTGGACGTGTTCGCGGCCAACATCGACCGGCTGATCCGGCCGATGAGCGAGGTCGCCACCGCCCTGGACGGCGTTCGCGTCGCGCCGGGGTCCTTCTACCACGCCAACGTCATGCGCAACCGGGTGAACGGGCCGAACGGCGACGCCGGGCTGAAGAAGGACTTCGGCGAGTCGCTCTCCTCGCTGATCACCGGGCTGACGGACCTGCGGGACGGCGTCAGGGCGCTGAGCGCCAAGTACCGCACGGTCGAGGAGGCCAACGGGATGACGGCCAGGGACTTCCAGCAGGCTGTGGCCGACGCCGTCGGCGACTTCAACGCCGTGGTCACCGCGAACGGTGGCACCGGCACGGCGAACACCACCGGTGCCAACACCGGCGGCGGCACCGGCAACGGGTCCGGCGGCAACACCCCCGCCCCGGCCTGACCGGCGCGGCCCGGTCGGACGGATCGAGAGGAGAACGGGACGTGCCCGACTACAACGGCCACGGCTTCCACCAGGGCGACGACGGAGCCGTCTTCGGGACCACCGACGGCTCGGCCACCGGCTCCGAGGGGGACTACGACCTCTGGGACTGGAAGCAGATCATGGCGGCCGTCAGCGGCATGTCCGCCGGGGTCGGGGACGACGCCAACCTGTCCCACGCCCGGTCGGTCTCCGATCCCCGGTCGCTCCAGGACGCCGCCAACACCTACTACCGGGTGCAGAAGTCGCTGGAGGCGGTGGCGAAGAGCCTGGTCGACCAGGCCAAGGCGCTGGCCGGGGAGGACGGCCCCTGGAAGGGTCCGGCGGCGGACTCCTTCCTCGACACCATGACCACCTTCTCCCGCCAGGTCGCGGCCAACGCCAAGGTGCTGTCCGGCGGTTCGACCGGTCGGCACTCCGTCCCCCAGCAACTGGCGAACAATGCCGTCACGCTGAGGAACGCCAGGCTCAAGCTCGCCGAGATCGACACCTGGTACGCCGACCGGGCACAGCAGTTGGGCCTGACACCGATGTCCAACGGCCTCATCCCGATCAGCCAGAAGCCGGAGCTGGTCCGCAACATGACCGAGGACATGCGGACGGTGCTGAAGAGCCTCGCCTCGCACTACCGGTTCACCTCCGACACGATCGTCTCCCCGCAGCCGGTCCCCTCACCGGTCAACACCCCCGACGAGCACCAGGGGCCCGGCGGCGACGGTCCGGGCGGTGGCCCCGGTCCGCTGCCGGATCCGCAGGGCGTCGGCGGGGACCTCCCGGGAGGGGGCGACCTCGCGAGCCTCGCCGCCGGGCCCGGCCTCGACGGGCTCGGCGCGCCGGGGGACCTCGGTGCCGGCCCCGGTGGCGCGGACGGCCTCGACGACCTCGCCGGACTGGGCGGCCCCGGAGGGCTGAGCGAGCTCGGCGGCGCGGGCGGCCTCGACGGTGCCGGGCTGCCGGACCTGCCCGGGCTGTCCTTCCCCGGCGGGCTCGGCCTCGGCCCCGGCGGACTCGCCGCGCTCGACCCCGGGACCTACCCCGGCCTGGCCGACCTGGGCGGTCACGGCGGCCTCGACAAGCTGGGCGGGCTCGACGGGACCGACTTCGGGGGCCTGCCCACGCTGGGCACGCTGGGCGCACTCGGGCTCGGCGGCCTCGCGGGCCTCGGCGGTCCGGGCGTGGTCGGCAAGGGCCTGACCACCGGCCGCGGGACGGCCTCCGGCCTCGCCGGGTTCCCGCGCGGCCTCGGTCTCGGCGGCCGGGCCGACCGGACCGGGGAGGAGGCGGCCGGCGAGGAGCTCCAGGACGGCGCCGGAACGGCCACCGGGCTCCCGGTCGGCGCGGCCACCGAGTCGGGCCTGCCGACGGGCATGGGCGGCGCCGGGATGCCCTTCATGCCGGGCATGGGTGGCGGCGCTCCCGCCGGCCGGGGGGACGGTTCGGGCGAGCGGTCCGACGCCTCGGGCCTGCTGACGCCGAGTACGGAACCCTGGGAGGCCGGGGCGGCCTCCGGCGAGCCGGAGGCCGGGTCCGCCGCCGGCGCGGCCGCCGGCGGCGAGGGGCTGACCGCGGGCGGGGTACCGCTGCTGCCGGCCGCGGGAGTGGCGGGGACGGCCGGCCGGACCGTGGAGAAGA
>NZ_JAIY01000015.1:180956-183479 GCF_000710405.2 Kitasatospora sp. MBT66
CCCCGAGGGCCGGACGGCCGTCCTGCCCCGGCCCGCGGAGGGCGGCACCGAGGAGGACACCACGCTCTGGGAGCGCGGCGCGGGCGCCTTCGTTCCGCTGCTGTGGGCGGCCGCGCCCGCCCGGCACGGGCAGGACGAGGAACGGGCCGCCGAGGGGCCGCCCGTCGCCACCGAACCGGCCGAGCCGTGGTCCACCTGGCAGCCGGACCGCACCGGCGGCGCAGCGGGCGGTGCCGGACAGGCCCTCGGCGCGGCGGTGTTCGGCTGCGGCGACGGCGGACCGGAGGCACCGGAACCCGAGGAGGAGACCGTCGAGGCCGAGGAGGAGACCGCCCCGCGCGGCATCGCCGACCTGCTCCTCCTGGACGGGAGCACCTGGGGCGGCGCTCCGGACGGACCCGCCGCCACGTACTGAACCCCGCCTCACCGCACCACGAGAGGAACGCCGTGCCCAGCCCGTACGACCAGCAGATCGAGGACCTCCTCGCGCAGTACGCACGCCAGCGCGAGGAGGCCGCCGAGACCCGCCGCCGGATCGCGGCCACCACGGCGACCGCCACCGACCCGCGGCAGGCCGTCAAGGCCACCGTGGGGGCCCAGGGCGAGCTCACGGCCCTGGAGTTCCCGACCGGCGCCTACCGCAGGATGGCCCCGAAGGAGCTGGCCGACCTGCTGCTCGCCACCGTCGCGCAGGCCCGGGCGCAGGCACTGGAGGCGGTGTCCGCGGTGGTGACCGCCGAACTGCCGCCGGGCGTGGCCCTGGACGATCTGCTCGAGGGTCGGGTCGACCCGGCCGCGCTGCTCCCCGAGGAACCGGTCATGCCGGAGGCCGTCCGCGCGTACGTGGACCACGGCTTCGACGGGGCGCCGTCGCGTGGCTGAGCACTTCTCCGTCGACACCGAGGCCCTGGCGGCCGCCACCGGGCCGGTCCAGGAGTTGGCCGCGCTGATCAGAGCGGTCGGCACCCGGCTGGAGGCCCGCCTCGGCGAGCTCGGCGAGTGCTGGGGCGAGGACTACACCGGCCGGGAGTTCCGCGACCAGTACCTCCAGCCCAAGGAGCAGCTCACCGAGGGGATCTCCGGCACCGCCGAGGTCCTGGACAGCACGGTGGACGGCATCGGGACCATGGCGAAGGGCTTCCGGCGCACCGAGGAGCAGAACGTCGAGGCCCTGCGCACGCTCACCGCGGCCGCCCCCGACCTGCCGGCCGGCGGCGACGGCGCGCACGGCCCGCGCACCGGCGGGCCCCACGGCGGCCGTCGCTGACCCGGCCGTCGCCGGCCCGCCCGCAGGGTCGGTCGCCCCCTTGTGACCGAGGAAGAGTGAACGCATGAGTGTCGAGATGCCCCCCGCCCTCGACTGGGTGGCCAAGCTGGCGGTCGGCCAGTCCTGGCCCAAGGGCGACGAGGACCGGCTCCGCGGGCTGGGCGCGGCCTGGGACGAGGCGGCGCGGGAACTCAAGGGCATCAGCGAGCAGTTGGGCTCGACGGGCAACGGTGTGCTGGAGGCGGTGGGCGGGCGGGTCGCCGACGAGTTCCGGGCCTTCGTGACCCAGCTGGAGACCGCGGTGCCGCAGATGGCGGAGTCCTCGGGGCAGATGGGCAAGCTCGGCCGTCACACCGGCGTGCAGATCGAGTACTCGAAGTACATGATCCTCGGCCAGCTCGTGCTGCTGGCCGGTCAGATCGCGCAGTGGGCCTTCTTCGCGCCCGAGGTCATCCCGGCGGCGATCACCTCGGCGCGGGTGGCCGTCCGGATGATCCTGCGCCGCCTGGTCATCTCGGTCGCCGCTGGGGTGGCGCTCAACCTCGGTCTGGACGCCGCCGTCCAGACCATCCAGATCCTCAAGGGCGACCGGACCGAGTGGAGCCTCGACAACACCAGGTCGGCCGCGATCTCCGGGGCGATCGGTGGCGCGGTCGGCGGGGTGTTCTTCGGTGTCGGCGGCGTCGTCGCGCCGAGGTTCGCCGGCTCGCTGATCGGCAAGGGCGTGCTGGGCGCGGCCACCGGAGTGACCACGGCCGGGATCATGCTGGGCGCCTTCGGCGGTGAGGAACTGCTCGGGGCCTCCGTCGCGGCCGGCGTCGTCGGCTCGCTCGGCGGCGGCCGGCGGAGGTTCGGAGGCAAGGGCGACACCGTGACGGTGGACCAGGTCCACCTCGACCTGCCGGACCGGCCCGTGCTCGACCTGTCCGGCGAGGGGGCGGTGGAAAGGACTCCCGTGCCCGTGATCACGTCGGACGGGCCGGCGGGCGGCGGCCCGCGGGCCGAGACCGGTCGCCCCCGGACCGCGCCGGGCGGGCCCGATCGCCCCGGAGGCGCACCTGCGGTCCCGGGCGAGGAGCGGCCGGCCGTCGCGCACGCGACCTCGACCACCGGGCGGACGGCCGGCGAAGGGGCGACCGGGCGCGCCGGCGCCGTCCTACCCGGCTTCGCGACGGCCGTCACCGACGCCGGCCGGACGGCTCTGCAGGGCGGGACGGCAACGTCGAGGGGGACGGCGACGTCGAGGGGGACGGCGA
>NZ_JAIY01000015.1:183892-194882 GCF_000710405.2 Kitasatospora sp. MBT66
CGCCGAACCCGCGTCCGCCTCCGCCAAGGCGTCCGCCCCCGCGGAGCCGGTGCGCGCGGCGGCCGGTCCCGGTCCGCGCGCGGAGCACGGCCCCGCGCCGGAGGCGGAGCCGACGGTGGCCACCGCTTCGGCCACCGCCTCCACCGCTGCCGGCCCGGAGCGCCCCACCGCCTCCACGGCCCCCACCACCGGGGCGCCCCCCGGTGACCGCTCTCGCCCCCCGGCGCCCAGGATGGTGCTGGACCGCACCCCGGGTTTCGTCGTCCGCTCCGAATTCGAAGCCCGCCGGTTCGTGTACGCCGGCGCCCCGGTCACCGACCTGACGGTCCGGATCGCCTTCCGGGACGGCGGCCGGGGGCACGACACCGCCTCGATCTGGACCAGACTCGTCGAGGGCGTCGAGGAGCATTTCAACCGGCCCGGCCACCGACTGGCCGGGGGCGATCGGCTGCACGTCACTGTGCTGCCCGCGCGCCCCGGCGAGCACGCCCACCTGACGGTCGACCTGGTCGGCCGGGACCGGGGCATGGACCAGCGCTCCTGGTGGCCGGATGCCGAACCGGTCGATTACGCTCACGAGTTGGGCCATCAGCTGGGCCTTCGCGACGAGTACCGGGCGCCGGACCTCCCGCACCGGCCCGCCGTCGAGGGCAGCATGATGGGCGACTACCACCGCCCGGCGCCCGGGGGCCTCCCGCAGGCCGGTCTCCGCGAGCGCCACCTCCGGCTCATCTCCGCCGTGGTGGGCGACCTGGACGCCCCGGTCCCCGCCGGAGAGCACCACCCGAGCTGGGCGGCCGCCCGGGCCGCCGCGACCGCGCACTCCCGTGCGCACGGCTGGGCGGACCCGGTCTCCGACCCGCTGCACCGGGGGCGGCCCACCGGTTCGTCCGCCGTGGCGCCGCGCACCCACGCCTCGCCGAGCGACGCCGGCCAGGGCCACTCCGGGTCTGCCGCTCCCGCCCCCGGTGCCGGGGGCCACGCCGCCGGAAGCGCGGCTGCCGGAAGCCCCGCCGCCGCGAGCGGCAGCGGATCCGCGGCCCAGCCCGACACCTCCCGCAACTCGGTTCTGATGCAGCCCGGTTACGCCTCCGGCGACCAGTTCGGCATCTCCGTCTCGCTGCTGCACGACCCGAACATGCACGTGCTGATCGCGCGCGGCCCGGAGCCCGGCACTCCCGGCCACGACCCCGTCCAGGACAAGTCCCGGGCGATCGCGCGGTTCTACCGCTCCACCGGGATCGGCGCCGACCGGATCCACTTCGTCGACGTCCCCTCGATGGAGAAGCGCACCGTCTGGCGGGCCCTGAACGGAGAGGCCACCCGGATCGCCCAGCAGGACTGGGGGATCGAGAAGAGCTATGACGAGATGTACCAGCAGGGGGAGATCTGGGGCGTCACGGACGGCACCGAGTACGTCGGCCAGGTCTTCTCGGACGGGTTGCGGAACACCGTCCGCGAGGCCTGGGGCATGAC
The DNA here is from genome assembly GCF_000710405.2 of Kitasatospora sp. MBT66. Taxonomy (NCBI): domain Bacteria; kingdom Bacillati; phylum Actinomycetota; class Actinomycetes; order Kitasatosporales; family Streptomycetaceae; genus Kitasatospora; species Kitasatospora sp. MBT66. The sequence continues at coordinate 185,369 of NZ_JAIY01000015.1, forward strand.
CGACGCGCACGACGGGAGGATCGGTTCCTGGCTGGAGGGGCGCGGGATCCACCTGCCCCCGAAGGACGGCAAGGTCCTGGTGCTCTGGTCCCGCTTCACCGGGAAGGCCACCCGGTGGGACGACCTGCGCAGTCGGATGGAGCACGACACCAGCTTCCAGGGCATCCGGCAGATCGTGCGCGACGTCGGCCGCGAGTACGACGCGGTGATCATCACCGGGGACCCGCACCCGAATCCCGCGAAGAGCGACAAGTGGGACGACCTCGTCGTGCAGATGCGCTCCGACCTGGGCACCGACACCGTCCACCACATCACCGGCTTCTGGAAGGGCAGGGGGGAGGAGCTCACTTCCTGGGGCGGTGACACCCGCACCGGGCAGTTCCTGCTGTACGACGCCCTGCACCGCCACTACCGGCTCGACCACCTCGGCTTCCGCTCCGGAAACCTGGAGGCGGTCGCACTGCTCGGCCACCGGGTCTCCTACCTGGAGGAGGCGGGCGCCGGCGGTGCCGCCCGGATGGCGCAGTGGCACGACTCCGGCAACGGCCTGACCCGGGGCGGCGGTCTGGCACCGGGCTACGAGCGTGTGATCGTTCCCGAGCCGCCCACCGCCTCCGGCCGTTACGCGCAGCAGTTCGACGTCGACGGCTTCGCACAGGACGGCCGCGGCTACCAGCCACCGGACCCGAATGCCTGGTGGCGCAAGCCCGCTGAGGTGTACGGCCAGGAACGCGGCTTCGGTACTCGTGAACTGGACGACATCCGGGCCCAGTTGGGTCTGCCGGATGTGTCCGGGGCGCGTGACCGGGCCGGGTTCTTCACCGACCGGGTGCAGCACCTGCGGAGCAAGTACGAGACGGTGCGTGCCGAGGTGGTGCGCCACTCCGGCGGGGGACCGCAGGTCGAGGCGTACCTGTCCGGCTACGACCGGTACTTCAGGACGGCACCGGACGAGTACCACGCCGGGCCGGAGCAGCTGTACCACGACCTCGTCCAGCACGGCTTGCCCCACCTGCCGCAGCTCCGGCAGTACTCGCGGAACCTCGCGTACCAGGCGTACGCCCAGCAGACGGCCGCGCACGCGCAGCCCTCCTGGGGGGGTGACGGGCTGGCCCCGCGGGCGCCGGCCTCCGACAGCACCGGCGCGGTCACCGGCCGGGTCACCGGCCACGCCGCCGGAACGTTCGCCGAGTCCCCGGCCGGGTCCTCGGGGGCCCGTGCCTCCGCGGGACCGGAGGGCCCGACGCCCGCCGGTCCGGCGGAACCCGCCGAGGTGGCCCCGCGCGCTCCGATGACGACCGGTGAGCACGACCTGTCCGGCCAGCAGCCCACCCAGCCCGTCCAGCCCGTCCACCCGCTCCAGCCTGCCCACCCGGTCCAGCCCCCCGCCTGGGCGGCCGCCGGGCCCGCCGTCCAGGGGCACCCGTTCCGCTACGCGGAAGGCGCCGTCGAGCCCGACGCCGCCCACTTCGCCCGTGCCGACGCCCTGGCCGCCGAGGTGGTCCGCGCCGCGGTCGGGCGCGTGGAGTCCGGGCTCCCGCTGCCGAGGATCACGGTCACCGGCCACGGCAACGGAACGGTCGCCGGCCGGCCCCACTTCGGCCGGGCCATGCAGGTCGGCAAGGAGCGCGCCGAGGCGCTCGCCGATCTCCTCGTCGAACGGATCGCCACGCACCTGGGCGGACACGACACCCGGCTCACGACGGCGGACTTCGAGGTCCGCACGCGCTCCCGCGGCCAGCTCGCCCCGCTGGGCACGGACCCGGCCCACCTCACCGCCGAGGAGCGCCGCCAGGCCGTGGTCACCATCGACCACCCGGAGCCGGAACCCGCCGCCGCGGCCCCGGCGGACCACCCCGACGGGGGCACCGGAGGCACGGCGGAGGCGCGGGCCAACGCCGTCCGTCACGGTCTCGGCGCGGAGACGGTCGACTACCTGTTCGGAGACGGCCCCAGGCCCGGGCAGACGGTTGCCGAGATCGGTGAGCACCCGTCCTGGGTCGAGGACCGCGCGCTCGGCCGGTGGGCCGCCGGGGTCGCGATGACCCCGAAGTACGAGACCCTCGTCGCGCTCAACCGGCTGACCCGCTCCGGCGAGGGGCCGCAGGGCGACACGCTGCTCTACCTCGGTGCGAACGCGGACATCGAGCACCCGCTCTTCACCACCCGGGCGACGCGGATGACCCTCATCGGTGTCGACCCGGAGAACCTGGACGCGGTGACCCGCAAGGCCCACCTGGACCAGGTGGTCGGCGTGATGGAGCGCAGCCTGCGCGGCTACGCGACGCCCGGCCACGCGGTCGTGCGGGCGGAGACCGAACCCGGCCGGGTGACCAGACTGACCGTCGAGGGCCCGGACGGCCCGGTGCTCACCGTCGACTACCACGCGGTCACCTACGACGAGTACCTGCACGCCAACCCCGGCGAGCGGTTCGACGTGGTGATGGACAAGGACTCCTGGTTGCTGGAGTGGCGTTCGGAGCAGGGGGTGGCGGACGCGGTCGACGCTCTGCTGGCGCAGGGCGGCAGCTGGGTCGGCGGGACGGAGCTCGGCGCGGCGGCCGCCGCCCGGTTCACGCGGGCCCCGGCGGAGCGGCTGGGCGTCGGCGACCCCAAATGGAGCGGCTACCAGGACCTGCGGCTCCGGACCCGGACCGACCGGCCCGCCGAACCGGCCGCCGCCACCGCCCCGACGTCGCCCTCGCCCTCGTCCTCGTCCTCGGATCCGGCCCCGACCTCGACCTCCTCGACCTCGACCGCGACCTCCTCGACGTCGGCCGCTGCCGGCGCCGGTGCCGCCACGGAGGCCAGGGTCGGCGAGCTGTTCACAGGTGTCATGGTGGCCGCCCGGGACCGCTTCGCCTTCCGCGGCTGGACCTTCGACGAGGCCGCGTACAAGTCCATGCTCGACGACGACCTGGCCTACTCCCTCCCGTACCACAACTCCTTCGCCGGGGACGAGGCCAGCGTGCTGGCGAACGCGCTCGCGCTGCTCCCCGGCGTGGCCCGGCGCCTCTCCGCCGAGATCGCCACCTTCGCCGGGACGGACGGCGACTTCGGCGCTCGCCGCATCCTGCGGGACCTCGCGGTGCTGCTCGACCTCGACCCGGACGTGCTCGCCCCGCTCCCGACCGGGGCGACCGGAGAGGAGGGGGCCTGAGCCCACCGCGGCCCTTCGACCGCCCCCGCGTCCACCACCTCACTGGCGGCCACGGCGGTGCCGCCCCCGAGTCGTACGCAGGACCGTCCACAGCGCGGGACCTTCGCTACCGCCCCGCCGTGGACGGCTGACCGATCGATGCGCCGGCCGAGGTCCAGTCGCTCGCCGACCAGGTCCGGGTGCCGGTGGGCGAGGAGGTCGGCGGCCCACGCGGCCCAGTGCGTCGGAGACGCTCTGTGAGGTCGGCCGGCGGTGGCGGTCCCGGTCACGGCGGTCAGCTCTCCCGGCCGGCGGCGGTCTCGGCGTCGATCTCGGTGATCAGGTTCTCGATCAGGGCCCTGATCTCGTCGCGGATCGGGCGGACGGCTTCGACGCCCTGGCCGGCCGGGTCCTCCAGCGTCCAGTCGAGGTACTTCTTGCCGGGGAAGTACGGGCAGGCGTCGCCGCAGCCCATGGTGATCACGTAGTCGGACGCCCGGACGGCCTCGGTGGTGAGCACCTTCGGCTTCTGGTCGGCGATGTCGATGCCAAGCTCCGCCATCGCGGCGACGGCGGCGGGGTTGATCCGGTCGCCGGGGACGGAGCCGGCGGAGCGGACCTCCACGCGGTCACCGGCGAGGTGACGCAGGAACCCGGCGGCCATCTGGGAGCGACCGGCGTTGTGGATGCAGACGAACAGCACGGAGGCGGCAGGAGCGGCGGTCATGGCGGGTCTTCCTTCGAGTGTGCGGGGGCATCGTGGTCTCCGGCCCGAACGGGGAGAGGGGGCAGGGTCGTGGGGCGAGGCGCGCGACATCCCCGGTGGTGGCCGGAGGAGAACCGGGGCTCGCTCGGCGGGTCCGGCGCAGGTAACGTATCAGCCTATGGTGATGTCAGTCGACAGTGATGCAAGCGGGGCTCCGGCCACCGGCACGGCCCCCGACCAGGCCCGGGTCCTCAGGGCTCTGGCCGACCCGCTGAGGATGCGGATCGTCTCCCTGCTCTCCCGGGAGGCACTGTGCACGACGCACCTGGTCGAGGAGACCGGCGCGAAGCAGACCAACCTCTCCAACCACCTGAAGATCCTGCGCGAGGCCGGACTGGTGGACACCGAGCCCTGCGGCCGCTTCACCTACTACGCGCTCCGCCCCGAGGCCCTGACCGGCCTGGCCGCCGACTTCGCAGCCCTTGCCTCCGCCGCTCGCCTGACCGCCGAGGCGGGCTTCAAGCGGTCCTGCTGACCCACGCCACCCGACCCACGCCACCCGACCCACGCCACCTGACCCACCCCACCTGACCCACCCCACCCGGGCGGCCTGCCCCGCCCCGCGCACGAGGAGCTCCACAGCGTTGAACGCCACGGACGAGGCCAGACCCCACACCGCCGAGCCGCTGGCCCCCGAGCCCCCGGCCGTCCCGCTGCCGAACCGGGTGGCGGCCGAGCTGGTCGGCACCGCCGCCCTGGTCGCGGTCGTGGTCGGATCCGGCATCCAGGCCACCGAACTCACCCGCGACGTCGGTCTCCAACTGCTGGCCAACTCCCTGGCCACCGTCTTCGGCCTCGGCGTGCTGATCCTGCTGCTCGGCCCGGTCTCCGGCGCGCACTTCAACCCCGCCGTCACCCTCGCCGAGTGGTGGAACGGCCGCCGCGACCCGAAGGGCCTGCGGCCGGTCGAGGTGGCCGCGTATGCCGCCGCCCAGACCGCGGGCGCGATCGGCGGGGCCGTGATCGCGGACGCGATGTTCGGCCGCGCGCTCGTCTCCTGGTCCGGCCACGACCGTTCGGCCGGACACCTGCTGCTCGGCGAGGTCGTCGCCACCGCCGGACTGCTCTTCCTGATCTTCGGCCTCGCCGAGCGCGACCTGCTCCGGTACGCCCCCGTCGCGGTCGCCTCCTACATCGGCGCGGCCTACTGGTTCACCTCCTCCACCTCCTTCGCCAACCCCGCCGTGACCATCGGCCGGGCCTTCACCGACACCTTCGCCGGTATCGCCCCCACCTCCGTGCCCGGCTTCGTCGGCGCCCAGCTCGCCGGAGGCGTCCTCGGCCTGGTGCTGGTCGCGCTGGTCTTCGACCACCGCCGTCGAACGGCCGCCGCGAGGTGAGCGAGGTCCGGCACGCCCAGGTGGTCCTGGCCGAGCCCTGGTCATGGTTACCGGCAGCTGGGAGCGCCTCTTCGTCCCCGCCGTCTCCGGCCGGGGCGGGTTCACGGGCCGTCGGCTCCACGCGGACGGCTACCGCGGCACCGGCGGCTTCGCCGGGCGCCCGGCCGCCGGGCCGGGGCCGGGCGTCCGGTAGGTGGACACCCGCCCCGGCCCGGCCCGTCGGCGCCGATACTGGCCGCCGCACTCGGCACCGGCAGGAGGTCACCGCGTGGACTGGCCGACAACCCTGCTCGGCTTCGCGGCCGGGCTGGGCATCTCGACCGTCACCGCACCGGTCGGCGTTTCGGGGGCGGTGTTCCTGCTGCCCGTCCAAGTCAGTGTCCTGAACGTGCCCAGCCCCGCCGTGACCCCGACGAACCTGCTGTTCAACGTGGTGGCGGGCCCCGGCGCGCTCCTGCGGTACCGCCGCACCGGGCACCTGGGCGGCCCGCTCACCCGCCTACTGATCGGGGGCACCGTTCCCGGCGTGATCGCAGGCGCCGTCATCCGGGTGTTCGCCGTCCCCGGCCCGGCCGTCTTCCGCCTGCTGGTCGCGGCCCTGCTGCTGCCGCTCGGCATGTGGCTGTGCGCGCGTACCCTGCGCCCTGGCCCGTACCGGGCCGCGGTAGGGCCGTCGCCGACGGCCCGGAGCACGACAGCGCTCGCGCTGGCCGTCGGTGTCGTCGGGGGGATCTACGGGATCGGCGGGGGCTCTCTGATCGGCCCCGTCCTGGCCGGCCGCGGTGTCCCGGTCGCCACCGTGGCACCCGCCGCGCTGGCCACCACCTTCGTGACCTCCGTCGTCGGGGCCGGCACCTACGCGCTGCTGGCCCTGACCACCACCGGCGACATCGCCCCCGACTGGCCGCTGGGCCTGGCCTGCGGCCTCGGCGGCCTGACCGGCGGCTACCTCGGCGCCCGCCTCCAGTCCCACCTGCCCGAAACCGCCCTCCGACTGTTGCTCGGCTCCCTCGCCACCGCCCTCGGCGCGCTCTACGCCCTCCAAGCGGCCCGTTGAGAGGTCGGCGGCCGCGCGGGCCGTGCGCGATCTCAGCGGCCGCCGGCCAGGCGCCTCGGTGCACCGGTGCACCGGGGACGTCGTAGCGGTCGTGCCGGTACCCGTCCACGGCGGTGCCCCGGGCCGGCGACCCGGCGACGAACACCCCGCCGTCGGCGGCGAGGATCCGCCCGAGTCGGCGTCCTCCTGCACGGTGGGGACGAAGCCGCAGACGCCGAGCGCGACGGTGGACCTGTACCCCGGTACCGGTTGCAGGCCCGTCGGGGGAGGCGGGTCACTCCACGGTGGGGCTGCGGCGCTCGATCAGCACCACGTCGCGCCACACCCCGTGGTGGCGGGCGATCCGCGCACGGGTGCCGATCACGCGGAAGCCCGCCTTCGCGTGCAGGGCCAGGCTCGCGGTGTTCTCCGGGAACACCCCGGACTGGATCGTCCAGATCCCGGCCGCCTCGGTCGAGGCCACCAGCGCCTGAAGAAGGGCGCGGGCGACGCCCCGGCCGCGGGCGTCGGGGTGGACGTAGACGGAGTGCTCGACCACCCCCGCGTACGCGGGCCGGGCCGAGACCGCGCTGACCGCCGCCCACCCGAGCACCCGGCCGCCCGGGTCGAGGGCGACGTGGCGGTGGCCGGGGAGGCGGGCGGCGTCGAACGCCGCCCAGGCGGGGGCGGCGGCCTCGAAGGTGGCGTTGCCCTCCTCGATCCCGGCCCGGTAGACGGCCAACACCTCATCGGCGTGCTCGGCCAGCATGGGGGCGAGGGTGAAGTCCGGGCCGGTCACCGGCGATCGCTCCTTCGGGGTGCGGGCGGTCAGCGGGTCAGGTCGAGCAGGGCGGACATGCCGGCCAGTACGGAGGGGGCGACCTTGTAGTACACCCAGGTGCCCCGGCGCTCGGAGGTCAGCAGCCCCGCCTCGCGGAGCTTCTTCAGGTGGTGGGAGACGGTCGGCTGGGAGACCCCGACGTCCTGGATGTCGCACACGCACGCCTCCCCGCCCGGGTGCGAGGCGACCTTGGAGAACAGCCGCAGCCGCACCGGGTCGCCGAGCGCCTTGAACATCGCCGCCATCCGCACCGAGTCCTCGACCGACAGCTCGGCCGAGGTGAGTGGCGGGCGGCACGGCACGGTCTCGGGCTCCAGAACCGTCAACTCCAGATTCGACATATGTCTATGTTGACACTCGTCAATGTCGGGTGGCAAGGTCGAAGGCGCAACCATATCGACAACTGTCGAATCAAAAGGGCGGGCGGACCGTGCTGCCGCCCACCCGATGCGAAGGGGAGAAACCGCCATGACCTCCGACACCGGCTTGCCCGTCCTCGTCATCGGCGCCGGCCCGATCGGCCTGGCCGCCGCCGCCCACCTCCTGGAGCGGGGCCTGGAGCCACTCGTCCTGGAATCCGGTCCCACCGCCGCCACCGCCGTGCGCTCCTGGTCCCATGTGCGACTGTTCTCCCCCTGGGCCGAGGTCGTCGACCCCGCCGCCGAGAAGCTGCTCGCCCCCACCGGCTGGACCCACCCCGACCCCGCCGCCTGTCCGACCGGCGGCGACTGGGTCGCCCTCTACCTCCAGCCCCTCGCCGAGACCCTTGGCGACCGCGTCCGCTACGACACCCGTGTCACCGGCGTGGCCCGCGCCGGACGCGATCGCATCGTCGACGCCGACCGCGACCAGCAGCCCTTCACCGTCCACGTCGCCCACGCCGACGGGAGCGAGGAGCGCCTGCTCGTCGCCGCCGTCATCGACGCCTCCGGCACCTTCTCCACCCCCAACCCGCTCGGCGCCAACGGCCTGCCCGCCCTCGGCGAGCGCGCCAACGCCGACCGCATCTCCTACCGTGTGCCCGACCTCAGGGACCCTGCCGTCCGCGCCCGGTACGCCGGGAAGCGCACCGCTGTCGTCGGCACCGGCGCCTCCGCCTTCACCACCCTCGCCTCCCTGGCAGACCTCGCCGAGCAGGAGAGCGGCACCCACGCCGTGTGGGTCCTGCGCCGCGGCATCACCGGCTCCACCTACGGCGGCGGTACCGCCGACCAGCTCCCCGCCCGCGGTGCGCTCGGCCTCGCCGCCAAGGCCGCCGTCGACAACGGCTACGCCGACGCGCTCACCGGCTTCCGCACCGCCACCGTCGAGCGCACCGGCGACAAGCTCGCCCTCGTCGCCGAGGACGGCACCCGCACCGACGGCCTGGACGAGGTCATCGTCCTGACCGGCCTGCGCCCCGACCTGTCCTACCTCACCGAGCTGCGGCTCGGCCTGGACGACCGGCTCCAGGCCCCGACCGCGCTGGCCCCGCTGATCGACCCCAACCAGCACTCCTGCGGCACTGTCTACCCCCACGGCGCGAACGAGCTCTCCCACCCGGAGAAGGACGTCTACCTCGTCGGCATGAAGTCGTACGGCCGTGCCCCCACCTTCCTCGCCATGACCGGCTACGAGCAGGTCCGCTCGGTGGCTGCACACGTCGCAGGCGACCTGGAGGCCGCAGCCCGCGTCGAACTCACCCTTCCCGAAACCGGCGTCTGCGGCGGCGCCGGCCTCTACGACCGGCCCACCCCGGCCGAAAGCACCGACGCGGGCTGCTGCTCCGTCTCCGCCGCACCCCGGCTCATCACCCTCGGTGTCGGCAACGACCCCGCCGGCGGCTCCTGCTCCACCCCTGGCGGTTGCTGACACCCCGACCGACCCCCTGCGGCCCGGCCCCCGTCGGCGGTGTCCCGGGTCGTCGGTGTGCTCGTCCTGGTCCTCCTCGTCCCCGGCCGCGGCCCCGCCCCGCAGGCCCGCGGACCGCGCCTGCGGCTGGGCGCGCTGCTCCGTCTGCCCGCCCTGCGCCGGACCACCGCCTGCGCCGCCCTGCTCGGACTCGCCACCGTCAGCGACTCCTTCCTCTACCTGCTGCTGCAGGGCCGCCTCCACCTCCCCGCGGGCTGGTTCCCGCTGCTGCCGCTCGGCACCGCCGCCGTGTACCTGCTGCTCGCCGTCCCGCTCGGCGCGCTCGCCGACCGGATCGGACGTCGGCGCGCGTTCGTGCTCGGGCACGCGGCACTGCTCACCGGCTACGGACTGCTGCTCGCTCGCCCCGGCGGCGGCCTCCCGCTGGCCGCCGCGGTCCTGCTCCTGCACGGACTCTTCTACGCCGCCACCGACGGCACCCTGGCCGCCGTCGCGGCGGGCGCCGTCCCCGAGGAGCGGCGCGGCGCCGGCCTCGCCCTGG
>NZ_JAIY01000015.1:194903-196063 GCF_000710405.2 Kitasatospora sp. MBT66
CTGCCCGACCCCCCTCCTGCCCGACCCCCCCTCCTGCCCTGCCTCCTCCGGCACTGATGGCCGACGACCTGCGCGGTCGAGGCTCGCACTTCACGGCCCGTCCAGCCGCGCCACCAGGGCGCGCACCCCGATGGGGAGTTCCCTCACCCGTACGCCGGTCGCGTGGTGCACCGCGTTCGCGATCGCCGCGGCCGTGCCGACGATGCCGATCTCACCGATGCCCTTCGATCCCATGGGGCTGACGTGCTCGTCCCGTTCGTCGATCCAGTACGCCTGGACGTCCGGGACGTCGGCGTTCACCGCGACGTGGTACGAGGCGAGGTCCCGCTCGGCGTGGTCGCCGAACAGCGGATCCATCGTCGAATCCTCCAGCAACGCCATCGACGCCCCCATCACCATGCCGCCGAGGAGCTGTGACCGGGCCGTGAGCGGGTTCAGGATCCGCCCCGCCGCGAACACCCCGAGCAGTCGACGCAGTCGCACCTCGCCGGTGTCCCGGTCCACCTGCACCTCGGCGAACTGCGCGCCGAACGCGTGCCGGGCGTACTCCGAGCCCTGTTCGACGAGCTCCCGGGTGTCGGCACTCGCCGACAGGCCCTGCGTCGGCACCGGCGCTCCCGCGGCGAGTCGGCGTGCCAGCTCGGACGCCGCCGCGTGCACCGCCCAGCCCCAGGAGGAGGTGCCGCTGGAGCCGCCCGCCACTCCGCCGCGCGGCAGGTCGCTGCGCCCGATCTCGATCGTGATGCGCTCCACCGGGACGGCCAGGACCTCCGCGGCGATCACCGCCAGCACCGTGCGGGCGCCGGTGCCGATGTCGGTCGCGTTGACCCGCACCTCGAAGGTGCCGTCCGCCGCCGCCCGCACCTCGGCGGCGGCCGGGGCGATCAGCACCGGGTAGGTGGAGGCCGCCACGCCCGTTCCGACCAGCAGCCGGCCCTCGGCACGTCCTGCTGGGCCGCGGCCGGCCCAGCCGAAGCGGTGTGCTCCCTCCCGCAGGCATTCGGCCAGGTGGCGACTGGAGAAGGGCCGGCCGCTGTCGGGTTCGGTGTCGGGTTCGTTGCGCAGCCGAAGCTCCACCGGGTCGACACCGCAGGCCAGCGCCAGTTCGTCCATCGCGCACTCCAGCGCGAACATGCCGGGCGCCTCGCCCGGGGCCCGCA
>NZ_JAIY01000015.1:196089-197196 GCF_000710405.2 Kitasatospora sp. MBT66
GCACCAGCCGGTGAGTGGTCGAAGAGGCGGGGGAGCGGTACATGACCCGGGCCGGCACCGCGGCCTGCTCCACGAACTCCTTCAGCGTCGAGGAGCGGGTCAGGACCTCGTGGACGAGTCCCTCGATCCGCCCGTCGGGCCCGGACGCCAGACGGACCCGTTGGACGGTCGGCGCACGGTGGCCCACCACGGCCGCGAGCTGTCCGCGCGGCAGCGCGAGCCGAACCGGCCGTCCGGCGACCCGGGCCGCCATCGCGGCCAGGACCACGTGCGGCCGGGGCGTGCCCTTGCAGCCGAAGCCGCCGCCGACGTGCTCGCTCACCACCAGCACCTGCGCGCCGTCCAGTCCGAACAGGGCGGCCAGCGTCCTGCGGACCTCGCCGGTGCCCTGGCTGGAGTCGTGGACGACGAGTCGTCCGCCCTCCCAGCGGGCGGTCGCGGCGTGCGGCTCCATCGGGTGGTTGTGCAACGGCGGGATCCGGTAGGTGGCGTCGACCCGCACCTCGGCGGCGGCCCAGGCGGCGTCCGGGTCGCCGCGCAGCCGGTCGGCGGGGTGGCCGCCGTTGGCCTTCTCAGGAGCGTAGACACCGGGATGGCCCTCGACGAGGACGACATCGTGCGGCTCGGCCGCGTACGTCACCCGCACGTCGGCCGCGGCCCGTTCCGCGGCTTCCGGGGTCTCGGCGACGACCAGGGCCACGTACTGGCCGCGATGGGCGACGTGCGCCGACTGGAGCACGGCCAGCGTGGGATCCTCCACCTCCGCCAGGCGCGGCGCGTTCTCGTGGGTGAGCACCACGCGCACCCGCGGGTCGGCGAGGGCCGCCGAGGCGTCGATCGCGGTGATCGTGCCCCGGGCCACGGTGGCGGGCACCGGACAGGAGTACAGGCAGTGCGCCGGGCGCTGGTCGTCGGCGTAGCGGGCGGCACCGGTGACCTTCGCCCGGCCCTCCAGACGGGTGTGGCCGCTCGTCGCGGTGGGGTCGCCGTTCATCGTGCTCCACCCTTCGCGGCGAGGTCGCACAACAGCCGGACGGCCAGGTTGCGGGCCAGCGGAATCTTGTACGCGTTGTCGCGCAGCGGGCTGGCGGCCGCGAGTTCGGCCTC
>NZ_JAIY01000015.1:197219-198440 GCF_000710405.2 Kitasatospora sp. MBT66
CTCGTCCGCCGGAGCGCCCGCCAGCCGCTGCTCGGCAACCCGGGCCCGCCAGGGTTTCGGGGCGAGCCCGCCGAGGGCGAGCGCCACATGGGCCACCCGACCGCCGCGCACCGCCAGGACGCCGGCCGCGGAGGCGAGGGCGAACGCGAACGAGGCGCGGTCCCGTACCTTCCGGTACGCGGACACCGCGTCGGGCACCGGGGGCGGCAGGACGACGGCGGTGATCAACTCGCCGGGCAGGAGCCGGTGCTCCTCGTGCGGCCGGTCGCCGGGCAGCCGGTGCAGGTCGGTGACGGGGAGGGTGCGGACGCCCTCCGCACCGACGGTCTCCACGTCGGCATCGAGTGCGACGAGGGCGACCGCGAGGTCCGAGGGGTGTGTCGCGACGCAGTGCTCGGAGGCGCCCAGTACCGCCAGGTCGCGGTGCACTCCCTCGCGCGCGGGGCAGCCGCTGCCCGGACGGCGTTTGTTGCAGGGCTTGGTGACGTCCTGGAAGTACAGGCACCGGGTGCGTTGCAGCAGGTTGCCGGCGGTGGTCGCCCGGTTGCGGAGCTGTCCGGACGCGCCGGCGAGCAGCGCCTGGCCGAGTACCGGGTACGCCTTGCGGACCAGCGGGTCCGCCGCGAGGTCGGCATTGGGGACGAGGGCGCCGATACGCAGGCCGCCGTCGGCTGTCGGCGCCACGTCACCGAGCGACAGCCGACCCAGGTCGACGAGCAGGTGCGGCTCCTCGACACCGAGCTTCATGAGGTCGACGAGGTTGGTGCCGCCGGCCAGGAACCGGGCGCCGGGGCTGCCGGTGAGCAGCCGCACGGCATCCTCCGGGTCGCTGGGCCGCAGGTAGGCGAACTCCTTCACCGTGTTGCCTCCAGGACCGCCCGCACGATGTGGGGGTAGGCGCCGCAGCGGCAGATGTTCCCGCTCATCCGTTCGCGCACCGCGTCCTCGTCGAGGGGTTCGCCGATGCTGTCCGCCTCGGCGAGCAGTCCGACGGCGGAGCAGAGCTGCCCGGGGGTGCAGAAACCGCACTGGAAGGCGTCGTGGTCGAGAAACGCCTGCTGAAGGGGGTGCAGGTCGGCGCCGGTCGCCAGGCCCTCGACGGTGGTCACCGTGGAACCGTCCGCCGTGACGGCGAGGACCAGACAGCTGTTCACCCGCCGACCGTCCAGCAGCACCGTGCACGCCCCGCACTGCCCGTGGTCGCAGCCCTTCTTGACGCCG
>NZ_JAIY01000016.1:0-10257 GCF_000710405.2 Kitasatospora sp. MBT66
CAGCCACCGGGCAACAGGCGGCGTACCCGCCTGACAGAAACCCGCCACCCCGGCACCACCCGACAGATCGGCGGGGCTCGCCCGACACCCGTCCGCACGACTTCGGCCGTGGCCACCCGGGAGACCGCCGAGCACCGGCCCAGTGGAGGGCCTCGTCATGCATTCGCCGGGGCAACATTTGTGGCTCCCGTCCTCATGGGGCTGGATCCGAACCTCGCGGTGATGGTGTCGGGTGTGGCGACGGTGTTCTTCCTGCTGGTGACGGGGGGTCGGATTCCGTCGTACCTGGGGTCGAGCCTGTCGTTCGTGGGGGTGGCGGCGGTCATCAGGACGCAGGGTGGGGACGCGGCGACGCTGACGGGGGCGTCATCGTCGGCATCGGCAACGTCACTCTCAAGTTCACCGACAACTTCGAGCTGTCCGGGATCGCCCTCGGCACCATCATCGTGCTGACCGGGTACCACGTGCTGCGGCTGATGGCCCCGGCACACATGAAGCAGCCGACCGGGACGCCACTCCTGGACGCGGGCACCACCGAGTACGACGACAACGACGACAACGAGCGCAGCTGACCGGGTTCTGGACCGCCTCTGAGGGGACCGTCCACAGAACGGGCGGTCCCCTCGGGACGGTCACTCCGAGTGGGATCGGTATTCGGCCGTACACGCGGACGGCGCTCGCGACCCACGGGGGCCGCCCGGGGGTTGCTGAACGTCGGGACCGGATGCGCCGACCGGCCCCGGAGCGGCCCGGCGCAGCTCCGCCGCGAACTGCGCGCCCGCCAGCAGCGCCAGGTTGGAGAGCCAGAGCCAGATCAGGAAGACCACCGTTCCCGCGAGCGAGCCGTACAACCGGCTGTATGTGCCCAGGGCGCTGGTGTACAAGGCGAAGCCGGCCGAGAAGAGCAACCAGAGCGCCGCCGCCAGGACACCGCCCGGCAGACCGGTGTGTCGTTGACGTGCCGGACCGGGCCCGGTCCGGAAGACGATCAGTACCAACGCCGCCGCCACCAACAGCAGTACGGGCCAGCGAACCAGTGACCACACCAAGGGCGCCGTCCGACCCAGGTGGAGCACTCGCCCCACGCCGTCGGCAAGGGGCCCGCCCAGGATCAGCGCCAAGGCGCCCACCGCCAGCAGCACCAGCAGCAGAGCGGCTGTCGCCACGATGCGCGGGGCGTTGCGCAGGGGGGAGCGCCGGTCGGTGGCACCGTGCATCCGGCACAGCGCTCGCCGGAACACCGCCAGGTAGCTGCAGCACGACCACAACGCGCTGACGGCACCCGCCGCCAGCAGGGTCCACCCGGCCGAACCACCGCTGAGCGCCTGCTTCAGGACGCCGTCCACCTGCGCACCGGCCTGACCCGGCACCAGCCCGGCCAGGTGTGCCGCCGCGTCCCGGGCGATGGCCGGGCTGATCTTCGCGAAGCCGACGACCGTGGCCAGCAGTGCCGGAAGGATCGCCAGGATCGCGTAGTACGTCAGGGCCGCCGCGAAGTCGGTGACGTCGTCGTTCCACATCCTCAGCGGTGTACGCCGCAGAGCCGCCTTCCACCGTTCGTCGCCACCCACCGACCGAACCACCGCGCACCCCCACATACTCAGGAGACCGACGGCGTCCGATCCGCCGCCGCGACCGCCTTCCCGCCCCGCGCACTGCGAAACCGCCTCGCCGGCCCCACCGCAGTCGTGCCCGGTCGGCGGCGGCGGCCGACCCGGGTGATCGCCGGTTCGGACGCGGGCACGCGCCGACGCGCCGCGGGCTCCGGGAGGGTCAACGGCACTCGGCGGCAGTGGCCGGTGCCGTGGTCTGGTGCCGTGGTCTGGTGCCGTGCTGCGCAATGCGCCAAAGTGGCCCTCGACATGAGGGGTGAGCCGGTGGGCGAACCGTTGCTGTTCAGCGATCCGCGGCAGTTGGGCCGCTTCTACCTCGACGGGCGGCTCGGGGCGGGCGGTCAGGGTGTGGTGTACGAGGGCTACGATCCGAACGGGACACGCGTCGCGGTCAAGGTCCTGCGCGCCGTCGACGTTCCGGACCGGGATCGGCTGCGCAGGGAGATCACCGCCTGGCGCATGGTGGAGCCGTACTGCACCACCCGGGTCCTGGAGGCCGATCTGGACGGCGCTGTCCCCTACGTCGTGAGCGAGTACGTGGCTGGGCCCGACCTCCGTCGGGCTGTGAACGACCGCGGCGCGTACGGACCGGAGCAGCTGCGACGTCTCGCGGTCAACCTGGCGACGGCGCTGGTGGCGATCCACCGGGCCGGTGTGGTGCACCGGGACCTGAAACCGGAGAACATCCTGCTCGGACCCGACGGGCCCCGGGT
Source organism: Kitasatospora sp. MBT66 (assembly GCF_000710405.2). NCBI lineage: Bacteria > Bacillati > Actinomycetota > Actinomycetes > Kitasatosporales > Streptomycetaceae > Kitasatospora > Kitasatospora sp. MBT66. The sequence continues at coordinate 2,327 of NZ_JAIY01000016.1, forward strand.
GATCGACTTCGGGATCGCCCGCATCCTGGAGGGTACGGCGACGGCCGGCCTGCCGATGGGAACCCTGCGCTACATGCCACCGGAGCGCTACCGCGGAGCTTCGGGCGACGGCAAGGTCGACATCTGGGGCTGGGCGGCGGTCGTGCTGTTCGCGGCCACCGCGCACGACGCCTTCCGAGGGAACAGCGTCGGGGCCATCGCCCACCAGGTGGCCACGCACGACCCCGATGTCTCCGTCCTCGAGGAGCCGTTGCGCTCGCTGGTGGCCTCGGCCCTGGCCAAGGACCCCCAGCAGCGACCGACGTCCGAGCAACTGCTGCTGTCCCTGGTGGGCCGCGCCGATCTGGCCGCCGTGGTGCGCGGCGTCGCGCCCGAGGGCCGGCCGAGCCACGCCCCGCCGTCCCGGGCCCAGGTCGCGGAGGCGACGTACGGCGCTCTGGGCCCGGAGGAACAGCGAGCGGTGCCGTCGATGCTGTTGCGCCTGGTCGCGCCTGGCGAACGGGCCGAGGACGCGCTCCGGTTCGCGCGGCCGGAGGAGTTCTCCGACGACCAGTTCCCGCGGGAGGTGGTGTGGCGGATCCTCGCGCTGTTCACCGAGCGCGGGGTTCTGGTCCGGGAGGACGACCGGGTCACCCTGGCGACGGCCGCCCTGATCCGCTCCTGGCCACGGCTGCGCGACTGGGTGGCGAACGAACGTGCCGGCCTCTCCGTCCACCAGCGCCTGGCCGATGCCTCGCGGACCTGGTCCGACCACGGCCGCAAGGGCAGCGACCTGTTCCAGGGGACCCCGTTGGAACAGGTCCGCGACTGGGCGGCGACGGGACGGCGCCATCTGGTGCTCAACCGGACCGAGCAGGCGTTCCTGGAGGCCTGCTCGGCCTTGAGCCGGCGCCGGGGGCGGCTGCGGGTGGCGCTCAGCTCCGTCCTGGCCCTGTTGCTGGTCATCGCCGCGGGAACGGCGGTGGTCGCCTTCGAGCAGCAGAACACCCTGGCTGCCCAACGTGACCGCGCGACCTCGGCGCAGGTGGCCGGTGTCGCCATGTCGTTGCGGACGAGCGATCCGCAGCTGGCCCGGCGGCTGTCGGTGGCGGCGGCCGGGCTCGCCGACAGCCCCGAGTCCTGGAACGCCCTGATGGCGCTGAACTACCAGCCGGAGCAGGACGTCTTCCGGCTTCCCGGCTACCGGGCGAGCACCGCCGAGCTCGACGGTTCGGGCCACCTGCTCGTGACGGGCGACGGAACGCAGGTGGACGTGTGGAATCCGCAGAGCCGCGAGAAGGTCGGCTCCTGGACCGCGCCGGCCGCCGTGCACCAGGTCGTCGTGTCCGCGGACGGCTCCACTGCGGCCGCGGCCGGGGACGACGGCGTCGTACGGCTGCTCGACCTCTCCTACGGCGCGCCGACGCGCACCGAACGGGCCTTCACCGCCCCCCGTCAGAGCAACGGGTACTGGCCGAGGACCGCGCTGAGCCCGCGCGGGAGCTACCTCGTCGTCGAGGCCGTCTCGGACCCGCCCGAACCGGGCGGTGGGAGCGCGGCCACGCTGACGGTGTGGGACACCCGCACGGAGCACGTCGTCGGCTCGGTGTCCGCCCCGTTGGACGCCTTTCTACTGCACGGCACCTCGTTCTCCCCCGACGAACGGCTCGTCTCTTTCCCGCTGTCGCGCGACGGCCGACCGTTCCAGTGGAACACCCTTCCGGAGCTGGAGCCGTCGCCGGTCCCGGACCTCGGGATGCCACCGGAGGACATCACCGGCCCGGTGGTGTTCGCCCCGGACGGGAAGACGGCGGCCATCACGTCGAGAGCGGGCGAGATCAGCCTCTTCGACCGGGCGTACGGAGATCCCACGAAGCTGAAGGGAGCCGACTCCGCGGTCGTGACGGACTACCCCTTGTCGTTCAGTCACGACGGGGCCTACCTCAACTGGGGCGGCACCGTGTGGACGTCCTGCCCGATCGGCCGGCCCCACTGCTTCCGCCGGCCCGAGCCCGTCCTGCGAATGCCGTCCACGCAGGGCGAGTGCGATCCGCGCACCGCCTACCGCTTCACGGCCGACGACACGGCGCTGGAGTGCGTCGGCAGCGACGCCGTCGTGCGCGTGCTCGGCGTCCGGGCCATCACTCGGCCCCCCGGGCCCACGGAGGACTTCTACCAGAACTCGGCGACCAGCCGGGACCGCACGACGATGGCACTGCCCAGCGGGAGCCGTGTCGACATCTGGTCCCTGGCCTCGCGCACCAAGCGGTTCTCCGTGGCCGCGGACGGCTGCGAGTTCGCCCCCTACCGCCTCAGCGGGGACGGCAGCCTGCTCGCCGCCCAGTGCCACGACCGCATCAAGGTCTGGAACCTGGCCGCGGACGGACAGCCCCTGCTCGCATCACTGCCCCTCGGACTGGAGTCCCTGTCCGACCAGCACACCGCCAACATGGTCGCCCTCGCGTTCTCCCCCGACGGCACCGCACTGGCCGTCGCGGAGGCCCGGGAGGACGGCACCGACTCCCTGAGCTTCTGGGAACTGTCCACCCAGCACCTGATCCACCGTCTCCAGCTGCAGGCCGGATACCCCGGCAACGGCCTGAGGCTCCTGTTCGGACCCGACGGACGATCCGTCTACGCCGCACCCGGCATCGGCTCCGTCGCCTTCCCCTCGGGCCAGGTCCTGACGAAGGGCTTCACCGACTTCGAACCCGACGCCGTCAGCGACGACGGAACCACGCTGTACGCCTTCCCTCAGGGCTACCTTCCCTACCTGCGGTACTGGGACGCCCGGACCCTCCAGCCGAAGGACAACCTGCGCACCGGCCCCGGCAGCCAGTCGCTCCTCGACCACGGCACGGCCGGCGCCGTCTCGGCCGACGGCCGGCTCTTCGCCGTCATCCAGAAGTCCGACGTCCACCAGGTCCAGGTCTGGGACAACACCAACCGCGTCCCGCTCGGCCTGCCGCTCACCGGCCCCGTGCAGGACTTGGTGGGGGTCTCCTTCACCCCGGACGGCACCGGCCTCATCGCGGTCGACACCTACGGCGCGTTCTTCACCTACCCGACAGCGCCGGACCGGCTCGTCCACGAGCTGTGCGAACGGGCGGGCGCCCCGACCCGCGAGGAATGGAAGCACTACATCCCGGACATCCCCTACCGGCGCTCCTGCCCGTGACGGTTCAGAAGGGCGGTCCCGAAGGACCTCCGGGCCCGCCCGACACCCGGACGGCGCAACCATCACATGATCGACTCGTTGGACCCTCCACCACGACAGCACCGAAGACTCCGGGGAGGGCCCGTTGGCAGAACGGACGGTGGACTCGGCGGCGCCCGCCCGGGGCGCCGCGCGCCCGGTGGTCCAGGCCGAGGCCGCCCTGGTACGCCACTACCGCAGGCTGGTCCGGCTGGCGTACGTCGCGTTGCCCGCCGACCGCGACCGGCACAGCCGCGTCCTCGCCGCCCACACGGCCGTCCAGCGAGCCCTGCCGTCCCGCTGGGCCCGCCGGTCCGACCCGGCGACGGGCGACGAGGACCCGGTCTACGCCGCGCTGCGCATTCGGGTGCTGCGCGACGGGCTGCGCCCCCGCCCCGCCCGTCGGCTGCTGGCACCTCGGGTCTGGGGCCTGCGGCTGTTCACCCCGCACGGCGGCGAGCAGGACGCCGCGCTGGAGCAGGCGCTCGCGGCGCTCGACGCGCCCGCCCGGGCCGCGTTCGCGCTGCGGGTCGTGGAGGGCCTGACCGCCCCGGAGGCCGCCGAGGTCCTGCGGCAGGCCGGGGTCGAGCAGGCCGAGCGGGCCCTCGACGCGGCGGCCGGTGTGGGCGCAGCGTCCGGAATCGGGGCATCGGTCGGCGTCGGCGCATCGGCGGAGCCGGACCTCTCCGCCTTCGACCCCTGCGCCGTCCGGGTCCAGCCGACCGACCTGCTGAGCCGCCGCCGGAAACTGACCGCCACGCTGCTGGTCGGCGTGCTCGGCCTCACCACCGCGACCGTCGTGCTCTCCGGCAGCGCGACCGGCACCGGCACCGCCCCGGTCGCCTCCACCACCGGGCCGGCGCCCGCTCCGCCCGTCGGCGCCGCGGCCGATCCGGCGCGCCTGGTCCACGTGCCCGCGGACCTCTGGCAGCACACCGCGCGGATCGACTTCACCGCCTGGCCGGCCCGCGGCGACCGCCGCGAGGACGCCGCGCTGCTCGGCCGCGCGACGACCGCCTGGGAGCGTCCCGGCCCGCAGACCCGCGCCGAACCGGGCACGGACACCGCGCCGCCGATCGCCCCGCCGCGGCTGCTCTACGCCGGCACCGTGGACGGCGCCGCCGTGGTGCTCCTGTACGACGGGCAGCGGCTGGCCCGCTACACCGACGGACGCGACGGCGGCCTCGACCTCGCCCGGGCCGACGACTCGGACGTCACGACGGCCGGAGCGGTGGTGCTGCGCCGCCGGGGCACCTCCGTGCGCTACCTGCTCGCCCCCTGGGTGGAGGCCGCCGAGACCCGCCGGATCGACCGGCCCGATACCCCCGCCCAGCCCCTGGACCATCCCGACGGCCTCACCCCGGCGACACCGGGCGGCGTGCTGACGGACTGCCGGGGAGCCACCGTGCTCCAGCTCCGCTCCTCGCCCGTCGTCGCCGAGAAGCACGCCTTCCTGCTGGCCGACCTCGGCGGGCTCGTCCCCGCCCACCTCACCTACACTCCGCCCCCGGACCGCAGCCAGCCGGCGCGATCGCCGCGCGAGGCGACCGGCCCGGACGCGCTCCAGGCCTGGGCCCGGGCGGGCTGCGCCGCCCCGGACGGCACTCCCGGCGTCAAGCAGCTCAACCTGTGGGCGTTCGCGGTGCAGCCGCTTCCGCAGAACGCGGGCTCGGCGTCCTGGGTCTGCCTGCGCGCCGACCGCTGGACCGGCGAGGGCAGCGCCGCGACGGCCGTCCTGCTGCCCGCCGCCCAGGCTCCGCAGCGCACCGGCGGCGGTCCGGGCCGGTCGTGCAGCCGGTTCGAGCAGGACACCGTGGGCTGGGCCTGGTGGCGTTCCCCGCAGGGCACAGAGTTCCTGCTGGCGGCGGGCAGCCGACGGGTCACCAGGCTCACCGTCAAGGGCCCCGACTGGTCCGCCGACCGGCCCGTTCCGGACCACACCCTGGCCGTGGAGCGCCCGGCCCGGGCGAACGTCCAGGTGGAGGGCGTGCTGGACGGCGGCGCCCGGATCGGCCCGCCGCACTGACCCGGCCGGACCATGCCCGTGCCGGACGTGAGCCGGTGTCGCCGGGTGTCCCGTCTCCGCGGAGTCCGGGGCGTGCCGTTCAGGGCGCGCGGCGGCTTACGCCGTGGCCGGGCGGCCGGTCGCCGTTCCCGTGCCGTTCCTGCGGCCGACCTCCCCCGGTCGCCCGCGACGGCCGGCCGTCGGAGCGGGCCGACCGGCGGCGTTGCCCGAAAGGGCCACGACCGGTCGGCCCGGCTGGTCCCACGCGTCGTCAGGTGGTCGAATCTCCTCGCACGTTCGGGCCGACCGCCCGGTCGGCATCCGATTCCGACGACTCGTCCGCCCAGGAGAGACATGCCTTCATCGGCACACCGCCATCGAACCACCGCCGGTGTCGTGGCGCTCAGCGCGCTCGCGATCACTTGCGGCACCGCCGTCGCCGGCAGTTCCGCCACCGCGGCGGACACCGTGCTGTGGACCCCCAGCACCAGCAAGGGCCCTTCCTCCTTCGCCGGCGTGCAGTGCGCGGAGGGGAAGTTCGGCGTTGTGAAGGACCCGGCCAAGGGCAGCGTGTGGCGGGCCTTCCAGGCCGCCGGCGAGGAGCGCTGCGAGACGCTCGGCCCGAACCTCAAGGAGGGCAGCACCTTCTACCTCGGCTGGTCCTCCAAGCTGAACATCAAGGACTCCAACAGCCGCTACGTCTTCCAGCTCAAGTGCTCGCCGAGCACCGACACGGCGAACCACCCGATCGAGATCGACGCGACGACCGGGCGCATCCGCCTCCAGGAGTGGGACACCGAGCACGTCGCCCACACCCTCTGGACCGCGCCGACCAGCAACAACCAGTGGCACTCCTACGCCCTGAAGATCCGGCTCGGCCGCACCAACGGCACCATCGACTTCTGGTTCGACGGTGTGAAGCAGACCTTCACCAACGGCTCCGGCACCTTCAAGGGCACCACCTGGGACGGTGACCGCAACTACCTCAAGTGGGGCTCCTACCACCCGTCCCCGGGGAACGCGACGAACACCTTCACCAGCCCGATCATGGCGACCACCCTCCAGGCGGCCACCGCCGGCTCCTGACCCGGGGCGCGGCCGGGCGCAGCGCGCGGCCGCGGGGCGGGACAAGGCCGGGGGCGGGACACGGCCCGGCAACACCGCCGGGCCTGCGCCGCTCCCGGCCCTCCACTCCCTAGGGTCGGCAGGATGACGACCCCGACAGCCCCGGAGCCCCTGCTCGGCAGGCCGGAGCGGCTGATCGCACTGGCCGACGGCGTCTACGCCATCGCGATCACCCTGCTCGCCATCGACATCAAGCTCCCCGACGGCCTGGACTCCTCCGAGTTCCACCGCCAGCTGCGCGAGCTCCTCCCCCAGGTCGGCGCGTACGCCCTGAGCTTCCTCGTCCTCGCGGCCTTCTGGCGTGACCACCACCGCCTGTTCCTCGGCGTCGGGCAGGTGGACGGCCTGGTGATCCGGCTGACGCTGTTCGGCCTCGGGATCGCGGCGCTGCTCCCCTTCCCCACCTCCCTCATCGCCGAGTACGCCAGCGAGCCCTCGGCCGTGGCCATCTACTCGGCGGCCGTCGCGGCCCTCGGCAGCACCCAGTTCACGCTGCTGCTCGTGGTGTGGAGGCGCCCCTGGCTCCGGTCGGCTCCGCTGCCCGACCGGGAGGCCCACGCCTATCTGGCGGACCTCGGGGCGACGGTGGTCGTCTTCGCCGCCACGGCGCCGCTGAGCTTCCTCATCGGGTCCCGGGTCGTGTGGGGCTGGCTGGTGCTGCTGCCGGTGAAGGTCGCCATCGGGCGCTGGAGCACCCGGGTCAGCCGTTCGGACGTCTGACCGCGCCCGCGCCAGGGGGTTTTCGCGTACAGCGGGTGACGGCACGGGCCACGGCGGGTGAGGGCTGTGGCCCGGACCACCCGACGCCACCGCCGCACCCCGCCCGGCCCCCCGATTCCGGCACCCGCCGCAGCCGGACCGCCACGCCCCGTCGACCGTGTGCCCGGCCTCACAGGCCCCCCGGAGTGGCCCGGACCACTTTCCGCCGGTATTCGATCTTGAAAATCAGGACATTTGCCTTCAAAACAGGCCAATATCATGATCCATACCCACGGTAACCCCCCACTGACCTCGCTAAACCTACGAATCCTTGAAACCCCACCACCACCCCCGTAACTTCGAATGCGTTGCACCGAACGAGCACAACGCTCACCGGCAACACCGTGCGAACCCCCACGAAACCACAAGCCCCCAGGGCCTGGTTCCGCACGCCCCCACCCCCTTCCGAAAAGGAAACCCATGACCTTCCGTAACGAGACCACCACCGCCACCACCGCCACCAAGCGCCGCAACCGCGTCCGGACGGCACTGATGGCCGGGGCGGTCCTCGCCCTGCCGGTGGCCGGCCTCGTCACGGCCAACGCCGCCTCCGCCGCCCCCGCCGGAGTCTGGGACAAGGTCGCCGCCTGCGAGGCCACCGGCAACTGGGCCATCAACTCCGGCAACGGCTTCTACGGCGGCCTCCAGTTCACCAGCTCCACCTGGGCCGCCTTCGGCGGCACCGCCTACGCCCCCCAGGCCCACCAGGCCACCAAGGCCCAGCAGATCACCATCGGCGAGAAGGTCCTCGCCGCCCAGGGCCCCGGCGCCTGGCCCGTCTGCTCCGTCAAGGCCGGCCTCACCAAGTAACACCCCCACCCCCACCACCACGGGGGCGCACCACAACAACGCCGCTGCACCCGACCA
>NZ_JAIY01000016.1:10478-28391 GCF_000710405.2 Kitasatospora sp. MBT66
TGTGCCCGCCGCCGGGCGGCGGTGCCCCGGGCGGCCCGTGCGGGCCTGCCGGGGCACCGCCGCGCGGCAGAGCGGTCGCTCAGCGCAGGTCGCTCAGCGCAGGTCGAACCGGTCCAGGTTCATCACCTTGGTCCACGCCGCCACGAAGTCCCGGACGAACTTCCCGTCCGCGTCCCCGGAGCCGTAGACCTCGGCCAGCGCGCGCAGCTGGGAGTGCGAGCCGAAGACGAGGTCGACGGCGGTGGCCGTCCACTTCACCGCGCCGGTGGCCCGGTCCCGCCCCTCGAAGACGTTCGCCTCCGAGGCCGAGGGCTTCCACTCCGTCCCCGAGTCGAGCAGATTGACGAAGAAGTCCGTGGTCAGCGCCTCCGGCCGGTGGGTGAGGACGCCGTGCGGGGAGCCCCGGAAGCCGGCGTTCAACGCCCGCATCCCGCCGAGCAGGACGGTCATCTCCGGCGCGGTCAGCGTCAGCAGGTCGGCCCGGTCGAGCAGCAGGGTCTCCGGCGACAGCTTCTCGTCGGCCCGCAGGTAGTTCCGGAACCCGTCCGCCCTCGGTTCGAGCACGGCGAAGGCCTCCACGTCCGTCTGCTCCTGCGAGGCGTCGGTGCGCCCCGGGGCGAACGGGACCGTCACGGCGTGCCCGGCGGCGTGCGCGGCCCGCTCGACCGCCGCACCGCCGCCCAGCACGATGAGGTCGGCGAGCGAGATCCGCCGGGCGCCGCTCTGCGCCGCGTTGAAGTCCTGCCGGACCTCCTCCAGCCGCCGGACCGTGTCGGCCACCTCGGGGAGGTTGTTGACCTCCCAGTCCTTCTGCGGCGCGAGCCGGATCCGGGCGCCGTTGGCGCCGCCGCGCATGTCGGTGCCGCGGTAGGCGGCGGCCGACGCCCACGCGGTCGCGACCAGCTGGGGGATGCCCAGGCCGGAGTCGTCGATCCGCTTCTTGAGGTCGGCGACGTCCTCGTCCGTGACCGGCTCGTGGTCGGCGGCGGGGACCGGGTCCTGCCACAGCTGCGCCTCGGGCACCCACGGTCCGAGGTAGCGGGACACCGGGCCCATGTCGCGGTGCAGCAGCTTGTACCAGGCCTTGGCGAAGGCCTCGGCGAGCTGGTCGGGGTGCTCGTGGAAGCGCCGGCAGATCGCCTCGTAGACCGGGTCCTGGCGCAGCGCGAGGTCCGTGGTCAGCATCATCGGGGCGTGCCGCTTCGCGGGGTTGTGCGCGTCCGGCACGGCGGTCGCGGCCGCCGGGTCGGTGGGCTTCCACTGCTTGGCCCCGGCCGGGCTGGTGGTGAGCTCCCAGTCGTAGCGGAACAGGTTGTCCAGGTAGCCGTTGTCCCACCGGGTCGGCTCGGTGGTCCAGGCGCCCTCGAGCCCGCTGGTGATGGCGTCGGCGCCGGAGCCGCTGCCGCAGGTGTTGCGCCAGCCCAGGCCCTGCTGCTCGATCGGGGCGCCCTCGGGCTCCGGGCCGATGCAGGACGGGTCCACGGCGCCGTGGCACTTGCCGAAGGTGTGGCCGCCGACGATGAGCGCGACCGTCTCCTCGTCGTTCATCGCCATCCGCGCGAAGGTCTCCCGGATGTCGACGGCGGCGGCGCGCGGGTCCGGATTGCCGTTGGGGCCCTCCGGGTTGACGTAGATCAGGCCCATCTGCACGGCGCCGAGCGGATTGGCCAGCTCGCGGTCACCGGTGTAGCGCTCGTCGCCGAGCCAGGTGTCCTCGGAGCCCCAGAAGATCTCCTCCGGCTCCCAGATGTCCTCGCGGCCGAAGCCGAAGCCGAAGGTCCGGAACCCCATCGACTCCATGGCGCAGTTGCCGGTGAACACCAGCAGGTCGGCCCAGGAGATCTTCCGGCCGTACTTCTGCTTGACCGGCCAGAGCAGCCGCCGGGCCTTGTCCAGACTGGCGTTGTCCGGCCAGCTGTTGAGCGGCGCGAAGCGCTGGGCACCGCTGCCGCCGCCGCCCCGGCCGTCCGCGATCCGGTAGGTGCCGGCGGCGTGCCAGCTCATCCGGATGAACAGCGGGCCGTAGTGGCCGTAGTCGGCGGGCCACCAGTCCTGGGAGTCGGTCATCAGCGCGACGACGTCCCGCTTCAGCGCCTCGACGTCGAGGGTGGCGAACTCCGCGGCGTAGTCGAAGTCCTCGTCCATCGGGTTGGAGAGGGGCGAGTGCCGGTGCAGGACCTGGAGGTCCAGTTGCTCGGGCCACCAGTCACGGTTGGTCCTGGGCCCGGTCGCCTTGGGGGTGGGGGAAGGAATTGCTGGGTTCTCACTCTCGCTGCCGGACACGTCCGCCCCTTCGTCCTTAGTCGTTTTCTGCCCTTTCGCCCGTATGGTCCCGCACCCGGGACCGTACGGCGGGCAGAACACGCGGGGCGCCTCCGGCCGCCGGGACGGACGCGGCGCGCGGCCGGACGCCGGCCGCCCCGGCCCCCGCGCGGTGGCGGGGACCGGGGCGTCCGCTCCCGGGGATCGGGCCGGGTCGGGCGGCAGCAGGGCCGTCCGGATCAGCTCCACCTCCGCAGGGCGTCGAGGTAGACGGCGGTGCGGCCGGCGGCGCCCGGGGCGGGGGTGAAGACCACGCCGATCTCCCGGACGTGGGCGGGGTCGGGCACCCCGGCCAGGTCGAGCCGCAGGGTCCGCCCGTCCGGGCCGACCGTGACGGCGGGGCTCGCGGTCCAGGTCCAGCCGGAGGCGTCGCCGGTGCCGGTGCGCACATACAGACTGGCGGTGGTGCCGCCCGCCTGCTGCCCCCAGGGCGCGGTGCCGGCGGCGACGGTGAGCACGGTGGCACCGGTCAGGTCGACGGGGTCCGTCCGCCGGAGCCGGACGGCGCCCCGCTCGGGCTCGACGTCGGCCTTGAGCGCGCTGCGGCCCTCGGCCGCGCCCTCGTCGGCGACCGCCCAGGGTCCGGCCGCCGCGCCGGAGCCGGACCAGCCCTCGGTGCCGTTCTCGAAGCCGGCCAGCAGGCCGCCGCGCCGCATGTCGTCCAGGTAGACCGCGGAGCGGCCGCTCGCCCCGGCCGCCGGGGCGAACTCGACGCCGATCTCGCGGACGTGGGCCCGGTCCGGGACCCTGGTCAGGTCGAGGACCAGCCGGGTCGGCTTGGTGTCGACGGTGACGGCGCCCGAGTCGGTCCAGGTCCAGCCGGAGGCGTCGCCGCTGCCGGTGCGCACATAGAGCTTGGCGCGGGTGCCGCCCGCCTGGTCGCCCCAGGGCGCGGTCCGGGCGTCGACGCTGAGCACGGTGTCCCCGGAGAGGTCGAGCGGGCCGACCTTGTTGAGGTAGGCGGCGCCGGTGCCGAGGTCCACGTCGGCCTTGAGCGAGCCGCTGCCGCGCGCGGACCACTCCGTGACCTGCCACGGGCCGGCCGCGAGGTGCCAGCCGCTCCAGCCCTGGATGCCGGTCTCGAAGTCCTGGTAGGCCACCGGCGGGTCCTCCGCCGGGGCGGCGGCGAGGTCGACCCCGCCCCGGTTCACCGTCCACGGGTCGTTCATCAGCACGGCGCCGTTGACGTTCCGGGCCGGGCTCCACTCGTTGTTCCAGGCCAGGAAATAGGAGGTGCGCGGGAAGCGCTCGTGCAGCGCCTTCACCCACAGCGCGTAGTCGAAGGTCCCGCCCGCGCCCGAGCCCGGGCCGATCTCGGTGAAGGCGAACGGCTTGCCGAGCTCGACCAGCTTCTCGTAGCCGGTGATCGCCGACGGGTCGGCGGTGTAGCAGTCCAGCCCGACCACGTCGGCGTAGGCGCGGCCGACCCAGTAGGCGGTGGGATCCGCGGAGCCGCAGTTCGGCGCGTACGTCCACAGCAGGTTGTGCAGGCCCTTGGCCGTGGTGAGGTAGTCGTAGGTGCCGCGCCACAGCGCCGCGAAGTCGGCCGGGTCCTGGTGGCCCCACCAGAACCAGTCGCCGTTCATCTCGTGGAACGGGCGGAACAGCACCGGCACCCCGGCGTCGGACAGCCGCCGCAACCCCGCCGCGATGTCGTCGAGTTCGGCCCGCCAGGCCCGGCCGGCGGCGGTGGCCGGGTCGGACAGCTGACGGAAGGCCGGCTGCGGCAGCGGAGTCCGCCAGGCGGCCCCCGCCACCGGGTTCGGCAGGTGGACGCTCACCGAGACCAGTCCACCGCGACCGGCGTGGTCGATCATCTCGGTGTCGCAGCCCGAGTCGATCGCGGTCGGCACCCCGTCGGCGTTCCAGCCGCTCGCGTAGTCGCAGGCCAGCACCGCCGGGAACCGGCCCGTCCGGTCGGCCAGTTCGGTGACGTCCCGGTACTGGGTGGCGAAGTCCTTGCCCGACCCGGGCGCGGCGCTGCCGCTGTACCCAGCGAAGAATCCGGACGCCGTCCGGTTCCGCAGCCCCCGGTCGGGCAGCTGCGCGAGCCAGTCCAGCACCGCTCGCGCCTGCGGGCCCGCCCCCGGGTCCGCCGGTTGGACGACGGCGGTCGGTCGGACGGCCTCAGGTTGCACGGCCGCCACCGCCGTCGGCGCGGCGGCGCTCCCGCCGCCCAGCATGCTCGCCACCGCGACCAGGACCGCGACGGATCGTCGACGCAGCCTCATCAGCACCCCCCGTTGCTCTCGGCACGGCAGGAGCATCCGTCCTGCCGATGATCACACTAGGGCGTGTCCGTCCGCTCGGACGACGGTCGGTCGGCGGGCGGCAGGGCCGGTGGGGGCATCACCCCGGGTGGACCAGGCGGTTCTCGTGGGCGAAGACCACGGCCTGGATCCGGTCGCGGAGTTCGAGCTTGTGCAGCACCCGCCCCAGATGGGACTTCACGGTCGCCTCCGCGAGGTACAGGGTGGCCGCGATCTCGGCGTTGGACAGCCCTCGGCCCACCTCGACGAGCACCTCGCGCTCCCGGGCGCTGAGCCGTCCCAGCCGGTCGTCGCGCGTGCCGCCGCGGCCGTCGGGGATGTGCGGGCGGAGGGTCTCCAGCAGGCGCCGGGTGATCCGCGGCGAGACCACCGCGTCGCCCGCGGCCACGCTCCGGATCGCCGTGAGCAGCTCCTCCGGCCTGGTGTTCTTCAGCAGGAAGCCCGAGGCCCCGGCGTGCAGCCCGGCGAAGGCGTACTCGTCCAGGTCGAAGGTGGTGAGGATCAGCACCCTGCTCCGCGGGGAGACCCGGACGACCTCGCGGGTCGCCTCGATCCCGTCGGTCCCGGGCATCCGGACGTCCATCAGGACGACGTCGGGGCGCAGCTCCCGGGCGAGGCGGACGGCCTGCGCCCCGTCCGCGGCCTCGCCGACCGTGGCCATGTCGGGCTGGGCGTCCAGGACGGTGCCGAAGGCCATCCGGAGCAGGGCCTCGTCGTCGGCGATCAGGATCCGGATCGTCATGCGGACACCGCCCCGGCGCTGTCGAGCAGCAGGCGGGTGCGGACGCCCCAGCCGCCGCCCGGGAGCGGTCCGGCCCGCAGGGTCCCCCCGTAGGCGGCCGCGCGTTCGCGCATGCCGGGGATGCCGTGGCCGGAGGACGAGGGTGTGGCGGCGGAGGTCGCCGGGCGGGGGCCGGTGTCGGCGACGTCCACGGTGACGGTGCCGGCGGAGCACCGGATCCGGACCGTCGCGCGGGTGCCGGCGGGGGTGTGTTTGAGGGCGTTGGTCAAGGCTTCCTGTACCAGGCGGTAGACGGTGAGCTGCGCGGTGGCGGGCAGGTGGTCGTGGCCGCCCTCGACCTCCAGCCCGGTCGGCAGGCCGGCGGCGGACATCTGCTCGGCGAGGGCGTCGAGTTGGGCGATGCCGGGCAGCGGGTGGCGTTCCGCGTCCGGTTCGTCGGCCCGCAGGACGCCCAGCGAGCGCCGCATGTCGGTCAGGGCCTGCCGGCCGGTCTCGGAGATCTGCCGCATCGCGGCGTCGGCCCGGTCGGGCGACCGCTGCCGCGCGTAGCCGGCGGCGTCGGCGAGCGCGACCATGACGGACAGGTTGTGGGTGACGATGTCGTGCATCTCCCGGGTGATCCGGGCCCTTTCCTCGGCGACGGCCAGTCGTGCCTGCTGCTCCTGCTCCCGTTCCAGGTGCGCGGCCCGTTCCTCCACGGCCGCGAGGTAGGCGCGGGTGGTCCGTACGTTCATGCCGAGGACGGCGGCGGCCGCGGTCATCGCGGTGACCGCGACGAACGGGGTGAGGAACGCGCCGTCCGGTGCCCAGCGCAGGCAGGCCAGCAGGACCCCGGCCTCCACCACGGCACCGGCGACCAGGGTGGTGCGCCGGGCCGAGTGGGCGGCCAAGGTGTAGAGGGCCACCAGCACGGCGATGTCCGCCGGGAGTTGGATGTCCAGCAGCCACTGGACCAGGGCTGCGGCCACCACCGCGCCGAACACCGCGAGCGGGGCGCGGCGGCGCCACAGCAGGGGCAGCGCGAGGGCGGCGGTGAGGGCCACGGTCAGCACCGGTTCGCGCGGCGCGGGCGTGGTCGCGGCGTTGAGGAGGAGGAGCGCCGGCAGCAGCGAGTCCCACACCTGGGCCGGCAGGCGGGGGATCCGGCGGGCGGCGGCCGCCACCGCCCGTTCCAGGCGGCCTGCCCCCGGCCGGTGGGCCCTGCCGGGTTCCGCGGCGGCCTCGGTCATCACATGTCCCTGTCGATCCGGTGTCGTGGTGGCCCGGTCGGGCCGGCACCGGGGGCCGCCGGACCCGCCGCGGGTACGGGGACCGCACCCGGCGCGCCGCCCGGCTCGTCCCGCGGCCCTGTCACGGTAGGCCACCGGCCCGCCGGGCGCATGGGTCCACCGTCGGACGGCGTCCGCGGCGGTGTACGACCGGAGGAGGAGACGGACACCTCCCCCGGTCGCAACGCGGCCGCCGATCCGGCGTGTTCGCCTGCCACCCGGGTCGCAGCGGGAACGGTCGCGGTGCCCGTCCCCGGTCGGACCGGGCGGCGACCCGGGGGCGATGTGGCGGCGGGGGCCCGGCGCCGACGATGGGCCCGTGACCGAGATCATCACGGGACTGTTCATGTCCCCCCTGGAAATCCTTGCCCTGCTGAGTGCCCTCGCGCTGGTGGTGGCGCGCTGGCTGCCCCCGGCCGCCCGCCCGCGCACCACGGTCGTGGCGGGCGCGCTGCTCGTCCTGTCCGTGCTCGTGCTGGGGGTGACCGGGCTGCGCTGGCAGCTGCTGCCGGTCCTGGCCGGCGCCGCCCTCGTGCTGCCGTTCGCCCTCGCCCCGCTGCGGCGGCGCCGGACCGGCCGGCCGGCGTGGCGGGCCCGCTGGTGGCTGGCGCTGCCGGGGTCGCTGGCCTGCGCCGGGCTGATCGCCGCCGGGCCGGTGTCCGCCTGGGCCTTCCCCGTCCCCGTGTTCCCCGAGCCCACGGGCGAGTTCGCGGTCGGCACCCGGGTGCTGCAGTGGACCGACCGGCAGCGGCCGGAGACCTTCACCCCCGACCCGGACGACCGGCGCACGGTCGTGGTCCAGCTCTGGTACCCCGCGCAGCAGAGCCCCGCCGGTACGCCGCGGGCCCAGTACCTCGGACGCACCGAGGACGAGGCGCGCACCGTCTCCGCCGCCCTCGCCCGGGGCGTCGGCCTGCCGGACTTCCTGGTCGACGGTGTCCCGCACGCCCGCAGCCGTTCGGTCTTCGACGCCCCGGTGGCCGGGGACGGCGGACGGTTCCCGGTCGTGCTGTTCTCGCCCGGCTCGGGCGGGGTGCGCACCCAGAACACCGCCTGGGCGGAGGAACTCGCCAGCCACGGCTACCTGGTGGCCGCCCTCGACCACCCGTACGACTCCGCCGCCGTGGTCCTCGCCGACGGCCGGACGGTCACCACCGAGACCTCCTCCTCCGGCGACGCGGACCAGGACGAGCAGCTGGCGGCCGGCTGGACTGCGGTCCGGGCCGCCGACCTCGGCTTCGTCCTCACCCAGCTGGAGGGCCTGGACCGGGCCGGGAGCGGTGACCCGCTGACCGGGCGGCTGGACACCGGCCGGGCCGCCGTGACCGGCCACTCGATGGGGGGCGCCGCCGCGTTCCAGGCGGCCCGGCAGGACCACCGGTTCCGCGCCGTGGTCGATCTGGACGGCTTCCCGCACGGCCCGGCCTCGCCCGCCCTCGACCGGCCGGCGCTCGCGATGACCCAGGCCCTCACCGGGGCGACCGACGCGCGCTACCTGCCCCGGCTGACCGAGGCGCTCGCGGCCAGCACCGCGACCGGCTACCGGCTCACCGTCCCCGGAGCGGCGCACCTCAGCTTCATGGACGGGCCGCTGTACCTGCCGCCGGTGCCTGCGATCGTCGGCTCGCTGGGCCGGACCCGCAGCCCGCGTGTCGTCGCCGGGGCCACCCTCGCCTTCCTGGACGCCACCCTGCGCGACCGGCCCGGCGACCTGGCCGGCGCGCTGTCGGTGTACGGCAGCCTCACCGTCCGGACGCCGGGCGGCGGGCACTGAGGGGGCGGCACTGAGGCCGCGGGCACTGAGGGGGCGGTGCCTCCGGCCGACGCACGTACGGCACCGCGACACCGCGGTGCCGTACCTGCGGTTGTGCGTGCCGAGGCCCGGCGCTCCCCTCCGAGGCCCGGGCTCACCCCGCCGGGGCCGGGCGCAGCACCCGCCGTACGGCGGCGCGCAGCCACTGGTGGCCGCCGTCGGCGGCGTGGCGCGGGTGCCAGGCCATCCCGATCGTCAGCGGCGGCAGTTCGAGCGGGATCTCCAGCAGCCGCAGGCCCAGCGTCTGCGCCGCGCCGGAGAGCGGTGACGGCGGCTCGCCCGGCAGCGCGACCGGCACCAGGCAGACCACGTCGCCGGTGGCGGCCAGGGCCATCGCCGCCAGATGCCCGGGCAGGACGGCGCTCACCCGGCGGCTGAGCCCCCGTTCGGCGAGAGCCGCGTCCAGCGGACCGGTGAAGCGGCCGCGGCGGCTGACCACCACGTGCTCGGCGGCGGCCAGCCGGTCCGGTGTCAGCGGCCCGTCGGCGAGCGGGTGGCCGGCCCTGACCGCGGCCGCCATCCGCACCGTGGCCAGCTCCTCCACCAGGGTCTCCGGGTCGACGTGGTCGATCGCCCCGATCTCCAGGTCGATCCGGCCCTCGCGCAGCGCCGGTCCCGCCTCGAAGTCCTCGGCCAGTACCCGCAGCGAGACGCCCGGTGCCCGGCGGCGGGCCAGCGCGAGCAGACCGGGCGCCAGGGCCGCGCCGACCAGGTCCGCGGCCTGGACGGTGAAGGTGCGCCGCAGCGCGGCGGGGTCGACCCCGCCGCTCGGGGTGAGCAGCGCCTCCAGCCGGCGCACCACCGCGGCGGCCTCCTCCCGCAGTTCCTCGGCGCGGGGCGTGGGCACCATCGCCTGGCCGGCCCGGACCAGCAGCGGGTCCTGGAGGACCCGGCGCAGCCGGGCCAGGGTGCGGCTCATCGCCGCGGGGGACGTGTGCAGCCGCGCGGCGGCACGGGTGACGCTCTGCTCGGTGAGCAGGGCGTCGAGGGCGACCGCGAGATTGGCGTCGAGGTTCGGATCCGGGCTGCTCACCGGCATTGTTCCGTTCTGGGCAAGGATTGGATGCTGAAGTTCCCATTGTGGCAACAAGGTCGCCGTCCGCACGATGAGGGGGCACCGCTGATCCGACCGAGACCGTGAGGTTTTCATGATCGTCATCACCGCTCCCACCGGGAACATCGGCCGCCGGCTGCTGTCCCTCCTGGTCGAGGCCGCGCCCGCGCACGGGGAGGAACTGCGGGTCGTGGTCCGCGATCCGGCCCGGCTGCCCGAGGCCGTCCGCGACCGGGTCGAGGTGGTCACCGGCTCGCACGGCGACGCCGCGACCGTCGAGCGCGCGTTCGCCGGCGCCGACGCCGTGTTCTGGCTGGTCCCGCCGGACGCCTCGGCCGCGCCCGAGGACGGGTGGAGCGGCTTCACCCGCCCCGCCGCCCGGGCGTTCGCCGCCCACGGCGTCGACCGCGTCGTCGGGGTGTCGGCGCTCGGCCGCGGCACCGCGCAGGCGACCCGGGCCGGACTGGTCACCGCCTCCCTCGCCATGGACGACCTGATCGCCGGCTCCGGCGTCGCCTACCGTGCCCTGGCCTGCCCCTCCTTCTTCGAGAACCTGCTGGAGGAGGCCGGCTCGATCCGCGCCGAGGGCGTCTTCACCGACACCGTCGCCGCCGACCGCCGCGCCCCGCTGGTGGCCGTCGCCGACATCGCCGCGACGGCGGCCGGGCTGCTGCTGGACCGCTCCTGGAGCGGCGTCGACAGCGTCCCGGTGCTCGGCCCGCAGGACCTCTCGCCGGAGGACCTGGCCCGGATCATGACCGAGCAGCTCGGCCGCCCGGTCCGCTACCGGCGCCGGTCGCTGGACGACCTGCGCTCCGAGCTGCTCGGGTACGGCCTGCACCCGGAATTCGCGGAGGGCGTCGTCGGGATGAAGCGCGCCAAGGACCTGGGCCTGGACGCGGGTGCCGGGCGCCCGTCGCGGCCGGCGGTCCCGGCCACGGAGTTCGCGCGGTGGTGCGCCGAGACACTGAGGCCCGCCGTGCTCGCCGCCCCAGCCGCCCCAGCCGCCGTCACCACCCCCACCGCCGTCACCACCCCGGAGGCCGTCGATGCCCACTGACCCGACCGCACCGCCCGTCACCGCGTTCATGCTGGTCAAGACCACGCCCGAGTGGCTGGGGATGAGTGTGGGCGAGCGCGTCCACGCCTTCACCACCCAGGTCCTCCCGGTGATCGAGGCCCGCGCCCGCGGCGTCCGCTCGCGCTTCTACGACACGGAGTTCTACTCGGCGCGGGTGACCGACATCTGGGTCTGGGAGGCGGACGACCACGACGCCTACCGGCTGCTGGTCGACGCGCTGCGCGAAACCCCGTTCTGGGACCGCTGGTTCGACGTCGTCGAGCTGCTCGTGGGCACCGAGAACGGCTACGCCCACACCTACGGTCTGGACCCGGTCGCCACCGTCACCGTCTGACGATCCGTCACCGCCCCTCCCCCGCAGACGCGTCGGGGAGGGGCGGACCGGGATCCGGTCTCAGCGCTTGGTACCGTCGACGATGACCGGCGTGCCGCTGGAGCCGCAGGGGCTGGCGTACACGGGGTTCTTCTCGGCGGCGGCCTTGAAGGCCTCGATGCACTGGCTCAGCAGGATCTTGTCGGTCAGCGAGCCGGCGATCGCGGCGTTCGCGGCGGCGGTGCTGTCCGCCTCGATCTTGCGCTTCTCCGCCTCGGCCTTGGCCGTGCGCACGGACGCCTCCGCCTGGGCGGTGGCCTGGTCCTGCTGGATCTTCTGGTCGATGGCCTTCTGCAGGCCGTCGCTCGGCCGCACGTTGCGCAGGTTGACCCCGTTGACGAGGATGCCGCGCGGGGCCAGCCGGGCGGTGATCAGCTTGTCGATCTCCGAGCTGATCGCCTCGCGCTGCGAGCTGTAGCCCTCGACGCTGGTGTGGCGGGCGAAGACATTGCGCACGATCTCCCGGCTGTCCGGGTAGACCAGCCGCTGCTGGACGGCCTCGGCACTGCCGGCCAGCTTGTACAGGTCGACGGTGTGCTGGGGGTCGATCGACCACTTGACCGTCAGGTCGGCGTACAGCACCCCGCCCTCGGAGGAGCGGACCTCGACGGTCGAGTCACCGGTCAGGTCGAGGTCGACGGGCCGGGTCGAGAAGGTGGTCACGTCGGTCAGCGGCGACTTGAAGTGCAGCCCCGGCTGCCAGGCCGTGCCCACCTTGCCCAGACTGGTCGGCACCCCGACCTCGGTCGGATCGACCACGTGCACAAAGGTGGTGAGCCCCAGCAGCAGCCCGAGGGCGCCGGTGAGAAGTCCGCCCAGGGTGACCGGCCAGGACCGGGCACCTCGCCCAGAACCTGCTGCTCACCTCCGCCGCCTACGGCCTCGGCACCACGCCCCTGGGCGGGCTTTTCGACGACCTGGTCCACGAGTTGCTGGTCCTGGCCGACCTGGACCAGCCGATCCAGTACCTGCTGCCGCTGGGCCGCCCGGCCGCACCCTGAGCGGTGGACCGGGCGGCCCGCTGTGCGCGGCCCCGGGTCAGAGCACGGGCTGGGTGGCCTCCAGGCGCTGGACGGCCGTCCGGACGGCGTTGGTGAAGGCCCAGAACAGCGGCAGGGTGTTGGCGGCGCGCTCGGTCCTGGTGTTCCGGCCCGGGGCGAACATCGCGGCGCGCAGCTCGGTGGTCGTCTCCAGCTGGGCGCCCATGCCGAGCAGGCTGCGGTTGCAAATGTTCTCCGGGGAGATCCCGGCGATCTCCTCCTCGCCCGAGGCCGTGACCGCGCGGATGCCCGCCGCCGCGAACTGCTCCATCAGGTACTGGCGGAAGGTGGGGTTCAGGCCGCCGACCAGCACGGCCGCGGCACCGGCCTCCAGACCGGCCTGGGCGGCGGTGCAGCCGTGCAGCGAGAGCACGTTGAGGCTGCCGGCGCACATCGCGCGGGCGACGGTGTCGTCGCAGTGGGTCGAGGTGACGTGCAGGGCGCTGTTCCCGGAGGAACGCAGGCCCTCGAACATCCAGAAGTCGTGCACCGGTCCGGCCGCCGGGGTGGGCGCGAGGTCGGCCGGGTGGTAGCCGGCGACGGCGAGGCACAGTTCGGAGGTGCCGCCCTCGATGCCGCCGCCGTGCGGGGCGATGACGGTGGTGCGGACGATTCCGGCGCGCGCCGCCGGGCTCTGGTCGTCGACCAGGTGCCGGCGCGAGCGGCGGCCGTAGTCCACTCCCTCGACCAGCGCCGGGTCCGAGTAGAGGGCCGTGTTGGAGGCGTAGGCGTCCGCGGCGTGGGCCGGGGTGGCGGCGACCACGGAGCCGCCGACGGCGGCGAGGGCGGGCACGGCGGCGAGCGCGGCCATCAGAGTACGACGGTTCATCACGGATCGTGATCATGACAGAGGGGGGAGGTTCCGGCAAACCCCTGCCGGTCCCTGCGGGCGGGGATCCCCCGCCTACTCGTGGCGGACCGGCACCTGGCCGGTCTGGGCGGCGACGAGTTCGCGGTAGGGGGCGCAGCGGGCGAGGAGGGTGGGGTGGTCGGCGGCGTCGACGACGGTGCCCCGGTTCATCATGATCACGTGATCGGCGTGCTGGACCGTGGAGAGCCGGTGGGCGACGACCACGACGGCGCTGTGGCGGGCCAGTTGGTCGACGATCTCGCGGAAGCGCAACTCGTTGAGGCCGTCGAGCTGGCTGGTGGGCTCGTCGAGGAGGACGATGTCGGCGCCGGTGAGGAGGGCGCGGGCCAGCGCCATCCGCTGGCGCTGGCCGCCGGAGAGGTCGAACTCGCGGCCCAGCACGGTGTCCAGGCCGTGCGGGAGGCGGTCGACGTCCTGGGCGAGGCCGACGGTGGTCAGCGCCCGGGCGAGTTCGCCGTCGCCGGCGGCGCCGGTGCGGCCGAGTTGGAGGTTCTCCCGGGCGCTGGCCTCCAGGAGGGTGAACTCCTGGTCGACGTAGGCCATCCGGGCCCGCAGCGAGCCCAGCGGCCAGGTGCGGATGTCGTGGCCGAGGATGCTGACCGATCCGGCGCCGGGCCGGACGAAGCGGCCGACGAGGGAGAGCGCGGTGCTCTTGCCGGCGCCCGAGGGGCCGACGACGGCGGTCAGGCCGGTGCGCGGGATGCTGAAGGAGGCGGAGTCCAGGGCGGGCCGCCCGGTGCCGGCGTGGGTGTAGGAGACGCCGCGGAAGACCACGGCCGGGGCGTCGGGCACCGGTGTGGGGGTGGGGCGGGCCTCGTCGTCCGGGTCCG
Organism: Kitasatospora sp. MBT66; assembly: GCF_000710405.2. Taxonomy (NCBI): domain Bacteria; kingdom Bacillati; phylum Actinomycetota; class Actinomycetes; order Kitasatosporales; family Streptomycetaceae; genus Kitasatospora; species Kitasatospora sp. MBT66. The sequence continues at coordinate 24,143 of NZ_JAIY01000016.1, forward strand.
CCTCCCGGGGCAGGGCTAGCAGTTCGTTGCAGCGGTCCCGGGCGGCGAGTCCGGCCTGGAGGCGGCCGAAGCCGGTGGCGAGGGTGTTCACGGAGGGGACGGTCTGGAGCAGGTAGAGCAGGAAGGCGGCGAACTCCGCCACTTGCAGGTGCCCGGCCGCCATGCGCGCGCCGCCGGTGAGGATCACCGCGATCATGGCGAACTGGTTGCCGAGGGTGAGCGCCGCCGGCACCAGGGCGCCCAGCCGGGCGCCGGTCAGCGACACGACCCGCAGCTGCTCGGCGTCCTGCTCCAGCACCCGGTCCGCCAGGGGTTCGGCCCGGCAGGCCTTGATGGTGGTGAGGGCCTCCAGGTTGGCGGTGAAGCGCTGGGCGATCTGGCCCACCGCCTCCTGCTGACCGGTGACGTTGGCCCGCATCCGGCGCATGATCAGCAGGACCAGGCCGGTCAGGGCGGCCAGGGCGGTGACGGTGACGGCGGTGAGCACCCAGTCGATCCACACCATCACCGCCAGGGTCGCCAGCACCCCGAAGGCGGCCAGCGGCAGTTGCATCGCCACCTCGACCACCTGGCCCAGCAGTTGGGCGTCGGAGGTGACGCGGGCGGCGAGTTCGCCCGTCCCCCGGGCCCGTACCACCGGCAGCGGCAGGCGCAGGGCGTGGGCCATCACCGTCGTGCGCAGCCGGTAGGTCATGCCTTCGCCGACCCGGGCGAGTTGGAAGCCGGAGAGGGCCTGGGCCGCGGCGCCGACGAGGGCGGCGGCGGCCATCAGCAGCAGGCCGGGGGTGAGGGAGCGGTGGGCGGAGAAGTCCCCGACGATCCGGCGGACCAGCAGCGGGAGCGCGAGGGCCGCGACGGTGGCCACCACGGCGAGGAGCAGGGCGGCGGCGAGGCGGACCGGCTGGACGGCGAGTTCGCGGCGCAGCCGGACCTGCGGCGGCACGGGAGCGGCGACGGTGTCGGCGGGCCGGACGGCAGCGGTGTCGGCGGGCCGGACGGCAGCGGTGTCGGCGGGCCGGACGGCGGCGGTGTCGGCGGGCTGGGCGGCCACGGGTCACCTCTCTGCTGGGCGGATCGGCGGGTGGGAGCAGCGGCGGGAGGAGGGAAGCGAGAGGGCCGCGGCGTCGGTCGGACGCCGCGGCCCGGGGGCCGGGCGGGTGGTCGGTCGACCACCCGCCCGGCCTGGCCGCTCGGACCGCGGGGCCACCCGTCGGGCGGCCGTGCGGGTCAGAGACAGATGAGCGTGCTGACCGTGCTGGTGCCGCAGTTCAGGACGCTCAGCGAGCTGGTGCTGGCGAGGGTGTCGTCGATCGGGGCCGCCTCGGTCTCGGGCAGCTCCAGGGTCTGGAGGTCGAGGATCGCCATGATGGTCTCCTTCACTTGGCGGTGGTTCACCCGGCCGGTCGGCCGGGAGTCTGTGGTGGCGCGCTCGCACGGCGGCGCGCTCGGGGTGCCGGTGGGGCGGGCCCTTCGGCGGGTCGGGACGTGCGGTCAGTGGGGTGCGGCCGGCGGTGCAGTGACCGCCCGCGGTGCGGTGGCGGCCGGCGTTGCGGTGACCGTCGACGGTGCGGTGGCGGCCGGGCCGGTGAACGGGAGGAACGGGGTGCCCGCGAAGGCCGTGCCCAGGGCCAGCAGCACCCCGGCCGATCCGGTCGCGAGGTCGGTGGACAGCCGCAGCAGCTGATCGCCGGGGAAGGCCAGGCGGCCCAGGTAGGGCACCTGGTGGAGCGCCAGCAGCGCCCGGTGCCGGTCGAGCAGTCCGGCGCCGGCCCGGTCCGCCGGGCCCCCGTCGGCACGCCCGCCGGTCAGCGCCAGGTAGCCGATGAGTCCGGCCCGTCCGTTGAAGAGGCCCGACTGGATCACGAACTCCGGCTCGGCGGCCCTGCGGATCAGCGCCTGCCGTTCGGCCGGCGCGGCGGCGGGCCGGTGGCGGAGCAGCGCGGCCAGGGCGATCCCGATCCCGGCACTGCCGGTCTCGATGTAGGGCAGGACCCGGCGCCGGTCGACCACCTGGAGGGTGCCGTCGCTCACCTGGACGCAACGGGCGAGGTCGAGTTCGAGCAGGGCCTCGGCGCGGTCCAGCAGGCTGCGGTCGCCGGTGTGTTCGTACAGCCGGACCAGTGCGAGGGCGGCACCGGAGGAGCCGGCCAGCAGCCCGGCCGCGCCGCCGCCGTGCTTCTCCCAGGCGCTCGCGGCGGCGCCGGCCGTGTTCAGGGCCTCGTCCAGCAACCGTTCGTCGCCGGTGGCGCGGGCGAAGTGCAGCAGGGTGAGCGCGATCCCCGGCCCGCCGGAGGACAGCGTCGGTACCGGCGCCGAATCGCCGTCGGCGGGGTGCCCGTCCAGCCGGTGCAGCAGTTCCAGCGCCCGTTCGCGCTCGCCCAGCAGGTCCAGGACGTACGCGACGCCGTGCCCGCCGTGGTAGAGGCCGGGCGACGTCCCGCGGCCGACGGCGGCCTCGGCCAGCCACCGCACGTGTGCGGGGTCGATCTCGGCCCCGGTGCTGTGCAGGGCGTAGAGCACACCGGCCGCGCCGTGCGCCAGACCCAGCCCGCCCCGGGTGAACTGGGCGACGTCGCCCGGGAACAGGCGGTCGGAGCGGTCGGGGGTGGCGGCCGCGGCGATCCCGGCGGCGAGCGAGTCGCGGATCGCCGGCCAGTCGGCGACCGGCGCCTCCAGCAGCGCGCGGGTCTCGGAGCGACCCTCGGAGAGTTCCGGTCGGGGCGTGCGCCCGTCGCCGGGGGTGCGGCCGAGCTGGCGGCGGACGTCGTCGGTGTAGCCGGGCGGCACTGGGAAGCGGCGCTCGACGGCGTCCGCGAGCTGCCCGGCCTTGTCGGCGTCCAGGGCGGTGAGCTGGACCAGCGGGTAGAAGAGCCAGAGCCGCAGCGCCGCCAGCGCGTACCGGTCCACGTCCGTCCCGGTGTGGCCGGGCGGGGCGGTGAAGCCGGCGGCGCCCAGCGCGGGGCGCAGGAAGTCGTCTACGGTGCTGGCGAGTTCGAAGTCGATCAGGCAGAGCTCGCCGTCCGGCCGGATGATCAGGTTGCGCGGGTGGAGGTCCCCGAAGACGACGCCGCGCTCGTGGATCGCGGCCACAGCGCGTTCCACCTGGTCGACGACGGCCAGGGCGTCGCGGGTGTACCCGGCGACGGACTCCTCGTCGGCGTCGGGGTGGATCAGCGGGTAGCGGGCCGTCAGCCACTCGCTGAGGGACTGCCCGGCGACGTACTCCTGGACCAGGAACTCGTGCTCCCAGGCCGTCAGCAGCCCGTGCTCCCGGGGGACTCCGGGCACGCCGGCCAGTCGCGCCAGGACGGCGTGCTCGTTGCGCAGCCTGGTCACCGCGTCGACGCCGCGCTGGTCCAGCCCGGCGAACGGCCGGGCCTCCTTGAGCACCAGCTGCGTCCCGTCCTGCCCGTCGCGGGCCAGGTAGACGCCGCCGGCGTTGGAGAAGTGCAGGACCCGCTCGACGGTGTACGGGAGTCCGGTGTCCTGCGGTGCGGCGCGCTCCGCGACCGCCTCGGCGATGCACTCCGGCACCGGTGCCCAGGGCGGCACCGAGAACGCGGCTCCGCGCACGTCCGGCACGAGCCGGCCGTCCGGTCCGGCCAGGGCGAGTACGAGCTCCCCTGCGTCGTTGCGGCAGTAGCGTTCGGCGAACCCGCCGTACCTCAGGTACAGCGGCCCGTCCTTCCAGCGCAGGTCGCTCAGGATGTACGCGCCCCGGTGGCCGGCCAGCAGCGGGCCGAGCCCGTCGAGGCAGCGCTGCAGCTCGGCGTCGTCGACCGGGTAGAGGGTGCAGAACTTCCCGCTGGAACCGCGGGGCGCGTACTTGGAGTTCTGCACCTGGAGGATGGGCAGTCCGCGCAGGAACTTGAAGGTGACGCGCTCCCGCAGGCAGAAGGCGTGGACGGCCTCCAGCACCTCCTCCGCGGTCCCGAGGCAGGCGGAGACGTGGATCTTCCAGCCCTGGTCCGGGATCCGCACGCCCGCCGGACGCACCACGGCCCACATCTCCAGGTCCCCGCGCTCCCAGCCCTCGGGCAGCGGCCGGGTGACGGCGGCGAACTCCTCCTGCGCTCCCCAGCGCCGGGGCGAGTCGTAGAAGAGCGGGTCGGCGTAGGCGTAGGCCTCGTAGCGGTTGTCCAACGGAACCCTCCTCGTGGCGGGGCCGGAGCGGGCGGGGCGGGTGGAACGGGCGGGGCCGGTGGTGCGGGCGGGGCGGGCAGCACGGCGTGCGGAGGGGCGGGGCGCC
>NZ_JAIY01000016.1:28412-29476 GCF_000710405.2 Kitasatospora sp. MBT66
CGCGGAGCACGGTGCGCCGCGGGCACGGCGGAGGAACGTGGTGGAGCGGACGTGGTGGCACGCGGCCGTCCGAGGGTCGCGGGGCGCGGCGCGGACGGACGGGGTCGCGGTGCGGCGTGATGCCCCGGTGACGGCGGGGCGGGGAGAGCGAGGACCGGGCCGGCCGGGGGAATCGCGGTCGTCCTGGGTCGTACGGATCGGGAGCCGCCCCGGCGGTCGGAATCCGGTATGGCGATGCGGCCCTCCGAATAGTGGGCCCGCCTCGAATTCTCCGCAACAGCGCATGTTCGGGCCGGGAGTCCCGCGCAATGCACCCGGCTCGCGCTCGGTCGCATTTCCGGCGGAGGGCGCGCCGCCGTGCGCCACCCGACCTCGCCGACCGCCTTCACCCGGTGAGCGGCGGACCGACGGGGGTACGCGAACGCTCCCCCTGCGACGGTCGCGCTCCGCCGCTGGGCAGGCCGTTCGAGGGCCGCCGGACCGGGACGGTCCGAGCACGATCGAACCCGCGACAGAGCGGAGGCCGACCCCGGCCCGCTCCGGCCGGCCCCCGGCGCACTCCCGGCGGACGAAGCGCCCCCGACGACGGCACCCCGGCCGCACGAATCGGTCATTTCATCGGACAGAACCGAACGCGATCGAGTTGATCATATTTCTGTTCTATTTCAGTAGTATTTCGGGAGCCTCTGAACTTTGTTCTTCCTTGACCATCGGACCGGCTCATCGGAATGACTCGTTCGCACAAGTCCGGCCCCGGACGAACCTTCCGTCCGTCGGGCCCCGATCGACCCTTCCGAAACGAACCGACGGAAGTGCTCTCCGGCCCCCGGTCCCGCGGTATTCCGTCGGAACCCCGGGTTGCCCCGGCCCGCAGCCGGACTGCCGGAACGCGCAGAGCCGCGCTCAGCCGGGCTCGTGGATCTGCTGGAGGTCGTCGAGCAGCCCCGCGAGCCACACCGCCACGTCCACCGCGTGCAGCGACACCCGTCCGTCGGAACCGGGAGCCGGTCCGCCGTCGAGTTCGGCCACCAGTGCGGCGCGGGCCCGGGCGACGGCCGGGTGCG
>NZ_JAIY01000016.1:29501-30563 GCF_000710405.2 Kitasatospora sp. MBT66
TCGCGGGCGCGCAGGGCCGCCGCCTGGCGGCGGAACGCCGCCGCGACCTCGTCCGCGTGGCCCACCAGCACCCGCGCCCCGCCCCGGTGGGGTGCGGCCGTCCCGGGCGGGATACGGGCCAGCAGCGGTTCGGCGCCCCGGACGGCGTGCTGCCCGGCCAGGACCGCCGCCTGCCAACTGGGCCCGTCCCCGGCCGGGTCGTGCCGTTCGCAGCGGTACTGGGCGTACATCGCCTCGGTGAGCAGGGCGGAGGTCCGGGCGCGGCGCAGCGCCCCGCCCGGACGGCCGGTGCCGGTCAGCACGGCGACCGTCTCGCGCAGCGCGTCCGCGCTGTCCTCCAGCAGCGCGGCGGCGCGCCGGCGCAGGTCCTGGGCGCCGCCGCGGGGCCAGGCGCAGAGCCCGGCGAGGAGGCCGATCGCCGCCCCGGTGGCGACGTTGACCACCCGGGCCTCCGCCAGCCGCCAGCTCGCGGGCGCCAGCTGGGTGAAGACGAGGGCGACCACCAGGGTGAAGAGCCCCTGGCCCCAGGCCTGTCCGAGCGCGGGTCCGGCGGTGAAGGCGATCAGCATCACCGGCGGCAGTGCGAGGGCGTAGACCAGCGGGTGCTCCCCCACCGCCAGCAGCACCGCGGCGGTGGCCGCGGCGCCCAGCGCCGTCCCGACCAGCGCGGGGCGCAGGGTCATCCGGGTGTCGGCGGCGCTGGTGCGCATCAGGGTGAGCGTGGCGAGCAGCACCCAGAAGCCGTGCGACAGGTCGAGGCCGCCGGCCAGCAGCCGGGCCGCGCCCAGGGCGCCCGCGGTGCGCAGGGCGTTGCGGAAGGCGACCGAGCGCGGGGTGAGGTTGGCCCGGAACCGGCGCCACCGGAGCAGCGGGGCGGGGTCGTAGGCGTACCAGAACGGTCCGGGCCGCTGGTCGGCGGGCGTCTCGTCGGGCGGCAGCGGCGCGCGGCGGCCGACCCGCACCGCCCGGACGACGAAGCGGGCGCCCTCGGCCGAGTCCAGGGCGGCGGTGCCGAGCGCCGGTCCGGCGCGATCGGTGTGACCGGTGCGACCGGTGCGACCG
>NZ_JAIY01000016.1:30887-60072 GCF_000710405.2 Kitasatospora sp. MBT66
GCGGCCGCGGTGACGGCGCCGGGGGCCGCCGACCGGCCGTCGCAGGCGTCGGCGGCGAGGTCCGCCAGCTCTGCCAGGGCGAGGGCGGCGCGCGCCAGCCGGCCCCGGTAGTCCGGCGGCGCCGGCTCCGGCCACAGCAGCAGTTCGGCGGCGGCGAGCAGCAGCAGGCCGGCCGTCACGCCGAGCAGCCGCTGCGGCAGGGTGTCGGGGCTGTAGGGCGGGAAGCACGGGAGGATGTAGAGGAGTTGGAGGCCGTTGGCCAGCCCCACCATCCGGGGGCCGCCGACGGAGCCGTAGGACACCGCGAAGCCGACGCCCACCATGCCCAGGGCGGCCGCCCAGGAGTGCACGGCCAGGACGGTGCCGAGGCAGACCAGCGCCCAGGCCGCCGGGAGCGTCCACAGGATCGTCCGGGCCCTGGTCCGCGCGCTGCCCTCGACCCGGGCCAGCACGCCGAGGGCGATCGCCGCGAACAGCGCGTAGGTGGCCGACACCGGGCGGTCCAGGCCGTAGCGGAAGGTGTAGAACCCGGCGCAGGCCGCGGCGGTGACCCGGACGGCGCGGTGCACCACCGCCGGGGCGGGGCGTACCCGCCGCGGCCGCTCCGCACGGTCCGTGCGCTCCGGCGACCGGCGCATCGCACCTCGCTCCCGTGTCCGCGTGGGGTGTGCCGCCCCGGCGCGGGAGGCCGCCGCCGGGGACGGGGTCGGACCCCTTCACCGTAGGACGCCGCCCGGCCCCGGCGCTTCCCCAGCCGCCACGCTTCCGGGCGTCGGCGCTCCCCGGGGTCAGTGCTCCCGGGCGTCAGCGCTTCCGGAGGCAGAGCACCACGGAGCCGAAGTCCTGCGCGAGGTTCCCGGTGTCGGCGGCCCAGGCCGGGACGGCCTCCGGACAGCTCGTGGGCGCGGGCGCGGCGGCGGGCGCGGGCGCACCCGCCGCGGCCGACGCTTCCAACCGCGCCAGCACCGTGAAGTACTGGTCGCCCTTCTCGTCCCGCAGGGCGCCGCGGACCGACATCGGCCCGCACGGCATGGTGAGCCACTTCGGGTGGTCGTAGTCGAGCGAGCTGCCCCGCTTGAGGATCTCCTTGCCCACGCAGTCGCCGGCCCGGGCCGCGGTGACCTCGTCCTCCAGCAGCGGGCTGAACACCGCGACCGAGCCCGCGATCAGCCCCAGGACGAGCAGCACGCCGAGCGTGGCCGCGGTGCGACGCAGCACGACCAGCGCCAAGCGGACCGCCCGCGGCCTCGGCAGGGTGGCCGCCGGGGAGCCGATGCCCGCGATCACCGCGCCGGTGCGGACGGCCTCCCCGGCCCGGCGGTGGACGGCGTAGAGCATGCCGCCGCGCGGGGCGGTGACCACGACGTCGCCCCGGCCCGAGACCACCTCCAGCAGTGGTTCGTCCTTCTCGACCGTGTCCCCGACCTGCTTGAGCCAGCGGACGACGGTGGTGCGTTTCATCCCGCCGGTCTCGCCGGGTATCCAGGGCAGGGTGACCGTCGCGTAGCCGGCCTTGAGCTCGCCCACCCGGGCCGCGAGCGGGGGCAGGGCCGGCGCGGGGACGGGCGGGTCCCCGGCGGGTCCGTGCGGATCCACCAGGGTCGGCGGGGCGGGGAGCACGGCGGTGGTCAACTCGGAGGTCCGGCGGACCTGCTCGTCGATCATCGCGGTCACGTCCGGCGGCAGCCAGACGGTGGCGGGGGCGGCTGAGGCGGCGGCGCAGCGCGTCAGCACCTCGGCGACGCCGGGGCGCCGCTCCGGATCCTTGGCCAGGCAGGACCGGACCAGCGGTGCGAGGGCCGGCGGGAGGCCCGCGAGGTCGGGTTCCTCGTGGACGACGTGGTAGACGACGGCCTCGGTCGGTCCCTCCCCGAACGGCGGGCGGCCGGTGGCCGCGTGGGCGAGCACCGCGCCCAGGCTGAACACGTCGCTCGCCGGCGTGGCCGGGTTCCGGAGGATCTGCTCGGGGGACATGAACCCGGGGGTGCCGATCACGGTGGTGCCGGTGAGGCCGGAGGTGGAGTCCAGGGCGCGGGCGATCCCGAAGTCGATCACGCGCGGGCCGTCCTCGGCGAGCACGACGTTGCCGGGCTTGAGGTCCCGGTGCACCAGGGAGCAGGCGTGGATCGCGGCCAGCCCCTCCGCGAGTCCGGCGCCGAGCACGGCGACCGTCGCGACGGGCAGCGCGCCGTGCCGGGCCACCACCTCCCCCAGCGAGGGGCCGGGGATGTAGGAGGTGACCATCCACGGCGGGTCGGCCTCGGCGTCGGCGTCCACCACCTGGGCGGTGTAGAACCCGCCCACGCGCCGGGCGGCCTCGATCTCCTGGGCGAACCGCCGCCGGAACCGCGGGTCCTCGGCGAGTTCGGGGCGGACCAGCTTCACCGCGACGGTCAGCCCGCCGGGCGAGCGGCCGAGGAAGACCCGCCCCATGCCGCCGCCGCCCAGGCGGGCGAGCAGGCGGTACGGTCCGACCTCGCGCGGGTCGGTGGCGGACAGCGGCTTCATCGGTGGTCCCATCGGGTGCTGCGGCTCCGGGCCGGGTTTCTTTCGGGTCGGGAGCGACATGATCCCATCAACGCGACGGCCGCGAAGGCGAATCCGAGGATCGGCGGCACCCTCGGCGGCGCCGGCACGGCACCGCGGGCGCCGGCCGGGCCGTCCGGCGTTCAGGCGTCCTTCACCGGGACCATGACGGGGCGTCGGGCGCTCTTCCCGCGGGCGTGGCACCGTGCGGCAGTCCGAGGCTGCCGGCCGGCAGTCCGCATCCACCCGAAGGGCCGCCGTGAAGCGCACCGCCCCCCTTTCCGTCGCCGTGGCCGTCTCGACGGCCGCCTCCCTGGCCGCCGGAGTGCTGCTGACCGCGGGCACCGCCGCCGCGCACGACCGGTCCGGCGCCTCGCGCGTCGACCGCGACCTCTACGGCACCAAGGCCCCGTACGAGCCGCAGGGTCGGCCCGGGCACTACCGGAAGGCGCCGAAGGGCTTCGCCCCGGTCTTCACCGAGAACGTGGCCCGGCACGGCTCCCGGGCCATGTCCGACGGCAAGGACGGCGAGGCGGTGCTCGCCGTGCTCGGCCGGGCGCAGGAGCAGGGCGCCCTCACCGACCTCGGCGCGCGGCTGGCCCCGCAGGTGCGGACGCTGCTGACGGCGGCGTCCACGCTCGGCTTCGGCAACCTCTCCGCCCGCGGCGCCGACGAGCAGCGGCTGCCGTCGCTGTTCCGGTCGATCGCGGCCGACGGGCGGCCCGTCGTGGTGGAGACCTCGGGCGTGGCCCGCGCGGTGGCGAGCGCCGGTGCCTTCACCGCGGGCCTGACGGCCGGGGTCCCGGCGCTGGCGGGCTCGATCAAGGCCCCCGTCACCGACAAGAACCTGCTGTACTTCCACAAGCAGCCGCAGAACGCGGACTACCAGGCGTACCTGGCGAGCGACCCGGACCTGACCGCCGTCCTCTCCGCCGTCGAGCACGAGCCGCGCGCCGCCCGGGCGGCCCGGCACGCGGTCGGGCGACTGTTCCGCGCGGGCTTCGCGGAGGCGCTGTCCACCGAGGAGCAGGTCGCCTTCGCCCGTTCCCTGCACGCGCTCTACAGCGCGGCGCCGGACCTGAGCGTGGAGGCGCCGGGCGTCGACCTGGCGCCGTTCCTGAACCAGGACGACGCCCGGTGGCTGGCCTACCTGGACGACGCCGAGGAGTTCTACCAGTCGGGCCCGGCGTTCAGCGGACGCACCATCACCTACCGGATGGCCGGCGTCCTGCTGGACGACCTGCTGGCGCAGGCCGGGGCCAGGGCGGTCGGCACCAGCGGCAACGGCGCGGTGCTGCGGTTCACCCACGCCGAGGAGATCGAGCCGCTCGCCGTGCTGCTGGGCCTCCCCGGCAGCACCGAGCAGGCCGACCCGGACGAGCCGTACACCTACCGGAACAACCCGTGGCGCGGCGCCGAGGTCGCGCCGATGGGCGCGAACATCCAGTGGGACCTGTTCGCCGACAAGCCCGCCGACGGCCGCCCGGCCGCCCATCTGGTGCGCATGCTCTACAACGAGAAGGAGACGGCCTTCAAGTCCTCCTGCCGTCCGGTCGCCAAGGGGAGCTACTTCTACCCGTTGGACGAGCTCAAGCACTGCCTCGCGCGCTCCTGAGCCACCGTGCCCCGGGCCGGGCACCCGCCCTCCGCGGGTGCCCGGCCCGCCGGCCGGTCAGGTGAAGTCGACCTCGGCCGCCGGGAGCACCCGGACGGTGCGGCCCGCGTAGATGATGGTCGCGAAGAGCGCGTTGTGGTGGACGATCACCTGGGCCGCGGCGGGCAGGGGGCTGTCGGCGGGACGGGTCGGGGTGGTGTGGCCGTCGGCGACGAGCAGCAGGTCGTAGCCGTGCGAGAGCGCGCTGCGGCAGGTGGAGTCGACGCAGTACTCGGTGGCGAGGCCGGTGACGACCACCCGCCGGACGCCCAGCCCGCGCAGGACCGCGTCGAGCTCCGTGCCGAGGAAGGAGTCGGCGCTGTCCTTCTCCAGCACGGTGTCCCCCGGCCGCGGAGCCACCGTCGGGTGGATCTCCAGCGCTTCGGCCGGAACGTCGGGATGGTCGACCCGCTGCCGCAGGTAGACCACCGGGACACCTGCCGACCTGGCCCGCCCGGCCAGTTCGGCGACCCGGTCGAGGCACGCCTCGGTGTCGTGGGCCCCCATGAGCAGGGCGATCTGCAGGTCGACGACGAGCACCGCGGTGTCCGGCATGCTCGTCACCATAGCCCGGCGGAACCGCCCGCCGGGGGCAGGCGGCTCCGGCGTCAGCATCGGTGTCGGCGTCGGCGTCGGGTCAGGAGGTCTCCAGCCCCAGGCCCGTGACGCGGAGGAACCCGTGGGCCGCGAGCTGGGGCGAGAGGCCGATGCCGGGGCGGCGGGCGCTGACGTGGCCGGGGCCGAGGCCGAAGCCGGAGTCGCCGCTGATGCCGCGGGCGGTCAGCTCGGCGGCGATCAGCGCGGCGACCTCCCGGGCGGTCCCCTCGGTGGGCGTGCGCCACTCGGCCTTGAAGCGGCGCCCCGACGGCTCCCAGCCGTCGGCCGTCATCGCCGCCGTGACCTCGGCCTGGTCCCCGGGGCGCGGGCCGACCCGCAGCAGGACGCCCTTGACCGTGCTGTACGTGACCGAGAGCCCGCCGCTGATCTGCGGGGCGGCTATCGTGAACACGGCCTTCTCGCCCGGACGCTGCACCGGCAGCTGCTCGATCCACGCGGCGAACAGGCACTCCAGCCCCTCCCGCAGCTGCGGCACCGACAGGGCGAGCCGCCCGCCCGGCAGGTGGTCGGCGGTGCCGCCGGGGGCCTGGTGGGGCAGGTGGAGCTGCCAGCTGTACGGCAGCAGGGGGAAGTCGCCGGGCCCGTCGGCACCGCCGGGGCCGCCCCACTCGAAGGTGCTGTGCTCGCCCTCCTCGAGGGCCGCGGCCGGCTCGGTCTCCAGCCGCACCCGGCGCCCCTCGCAGCGCAGTCGCAGCAGCCGGCCGTCCTCGCCGGCCTCGCGCCAGCGGACGTCCGGTCCGTCCGGTCCGCCGCCGAAGAGGGTCGGCTCGCCGAGGACGGCGCAGACCGCGCGGTAGATCTCGCCGAACACCGCCCGCCTGTGCTCCATGGCCGTCGGCCCCAGCTCGAAGCGGTGCAGGTCCAGCACGTCGAAGGTGCCCTCGGGGGCGCCGCCCAGGACGGAGGCGCGCCGGGCGAAGGAGGGCATGAAGGACGGGTCGGAGAACCGGACATCGACCCAGCCGTCGCCGAACTCGGCCTTCGCGCCGGGGAGTTCGTCGACGGCCCGGCGGACGTCCTCGGCCGCGAGCCGCCCGCCCGGCGCGTCGTGCAGCAGCGGGACCAACGCGGCCACCGCGGCCGGGAGTTCGGGGCTGACGTGCCGGACCTCCCGGACGTGCGGCTGGATCGCGATCCACGCCCGGCGGTCGTTGGCCTGGAGCAGCATGGTCCGCCCGGCGGACCGCCAGCGCAGCCCGAACCCGTCGGCGGCGGTCGGGAGCAGCATGGTCCGCCCGGCGGACCGCCAGCGCAGCCCGAACCCGTCGGCGGCGGTCGGGACGGCCGTCGGCTCGCCGACCTGACGCAGCGCCTCGGAGAGCGCACGCAGCGCGCCGCGCCGCTCCTCCTCGGGCGTCGGCAGCCGGAACTGCAGCAGCGGCACCCAGGCCCGCCGGTAGCTGTCGGCCTTCGGCCCGGTGGCGCCGAGGAAGAGCTCGGCCCCGGCCGGCCAGCGGAGTTCGGCCTGCAGGCCGACGACGAGGAGGTCGGTGAACGCGCGGCGGACCTTCCAGTCCGGCCTGGCCGCGACCAGCCGCTCGACGTCCGCGAGCGTCCAGCAGTCGTCGAGGCCGTGCAGGGTGCGGACCAGCCCGACCGTGGTGGGCAGGTCGGCGGTCCAGGTCACGGCGGGGGTGTCGGTGTTCGCGTCGTTCATGCGGACGATCGTCGCAGCCCCCACCGACAACAGGCCCCGGCGGCCTTCGCACCCCGGGCCCGGGCCCGGCCCCGGTCCGAACATGCCGTCCGGGACGCGCACCGGGCCGCCGGATCCCCAGATCATCGCGGCACTCCCCCGCGGTCGGGCCGACCGGGTGGACCGGGCCGGCCCGGAGGCCCCGGTGGACCGGGCCGGGAGTGGCGGCGCCGGCCTGCGAGAGGCGACTCCCCGTTCCGCCGTCCGCCCCTGCTGCCGTACTGAGGTCTGGTCATGCCGCCGATCCTGCCGCGCCCGGCCGTCACCTCGCCTGAGTATTCGTACTCAATCCGTCGGCACCGGAACACCCCCACGGGGGTTGCCGCCCTTGATCCGGCGGAGCGTCAGGCCGCTTGCCCCGTACCGCTCGTGAGCGCCGTCCCGCTCCGGGTGCGCAGATGGAGGGCGGTGCGACCGGTGCGGCGGGTGCTCACCAGGCCGGCACCGCGCAGGGCGCCCAGGTGCTGGGAGACGGCACTCGGGCTGACGCCGAGCCGGTCGGCGAGCTCGGGAGTGCTCAGCGGTTCGGCGAGCGCGTCCAGCAGGGCGGCCCGGGTGCGGCCGAGGACGGCGGCCAGCCCCTCCGAGGACGGACGGGGCCGCTCCCAGAGCAGTCCGACGCCCGCCGCCGGGTAGCGGATCGAGGCGGCCGCGAGCGGCGAGTGGTCGACGAGCACGTCCGGCCAGGCGAACACGGACGGCATCAGCACCAGACCGTGCCCGCCGCCCGCGACCGTCCACGGCGCGGTGGTCCTGCGACGGCCGCCCACCAGCAACTCGCCCTCCCGCCAGACCACATCGGCGTGCAGTTCGGCGAACAGACCCTCCACCCCGGCGTCCACCAGCGACACCGCCCGCCGACCCAGGTCCGCCTCCAGCACCGCGCGCATCCGCCCCCAGTGCGGGGCCACCAGCCGGGCGTGGCAGCGGTCCAGCGCGTCGGCGACCCGGGCCAGCAGCTCGGCCGGCGCCGGGAGTTCGCGGGCCGCCCGGGCCCGGCCCAGCGCGGCGGCGCACTCGGCGGCGACATAGCCGGGGTCGACCGCGCGCAGGCCCGCCAGTTCGGCGGCGAAGGCGGGCACCCGCCGGTCCGGCAGCGGGAACAGGAAAGCGGGCAGACAGCCCTCCAGCAGGGTCCGCAGCAGCGGCAGTTCGGGCTCGGCCGCGAGCACCGGACGGGCCTCCCGCACCCACGGCAGGTGCACCTGGTGACCGCCCGCGCCGAGCGCCACCCGCACCCCGAGCACCGTCTCGGCCAGCGGCGACACCGCGAGCCGCACCCGGGCCACCTCCGCCGCCGACAGCCGGATCTCCACCGCCACGACCGCCGCCCCCTCCTGATCATTAAGCCGTGGCTGAACAATAGCCGGCCCGGACCGCCGCCCCCCAAGCTGTCCGGCATGGAGACCTTCACCTCGTACGACGGCACCGAGCTCGCCTTCCGCACGGTCGGCGACGGCCCGCCGCTGCTGGTCCTGCCCGGCGGGCCCGGCCGCGCCGCCGCCTACCTCGGCGACCTCGGCGGCCTCGACGCCACCCGCACCCTGATCCTGCCCGACACCCGGGGCAGCGGCGCCTCCGCGACCCCCGCCGACCCGGGCACCTTCCGCGTCGACCGCCTGGTCGACGACGTCGAGGCGCTGCGCCGCCACCTCGGCCTGGAGCGCGTCGACTTGCTGGGCCACTCCGCCGGGGGCGGCCTCGCCCTCCTGTACGCCGCCGCGCACCCCGACCGGCTGACCGGCCTGGTCCTGGTCACCCCGTCCCTCACCGCCGTCGGCGCGGCCTCCGACCTCGGCGCGGAGCAGGTGATCGCCGCCCGCGCCGCCGAACCCTGGCACACGGAGGCCGTGGCCGCCTACCGGAAGGTCAAGTCCGCCCGGACCTTTGCCGAGGCCGCCCCGCACCGGATGGCCTTCGAACCCCTGATGTACGGCCGCTGGGACGACACCGCCCGGGCCCACGCCGCCGCCGACCCGGCCCAGCGCTCGCTGGCCGTCAGCGAGAACTACTACGCCGGCTACACCCCCGAGACCGAGCGGCTGCGGCAGCGGCTGGGCGCTCTGCCCTGCCCCGTCCTGCTGCTGGCCGGTGAACTCGACCCGTGGCCCACCGCGGCCGCCGTCGGCGCCGCGGCCCCGCTGTTCCCGGACGTGACGCTCGCCGTCCAGCCCGGGGGCGGCCACTACCCGTGGCTGGACGACCCGGCGGCCTTCACGACGACGGTGGAGGACTTCCTGAGCCGCACGGCCGACACCGGGGCGCCGGCGCGGGGTTCCCGCTGACGGCGCGGCGGACGACCGCTGGAAGGCCTCAGTGCGGCCCGTTCCCGTTCCCGGGGCTCAGCCGGGCGATCTCGGCGAGCACCCGGTCCGCGTGCGGGCGCACCCGCGACCGCAGTTCGCCGCTCCAGCTCTCCTCGGAGTAGCGGCAGTCCAGATAGAGCCGCCTGGCGTGGGCCAGCACGGGGCGGTGCTCGGGCGGGAGCCGGGCGAGGGCCCAGTCGGCGGCGATGTCCTTCGGGCGGATCCGGCCGGTGGCGAGCGTGCTCCAGATCCGGGCCAGGGTGAGCAGCACGTTCCGGGTGTCGTCCTCCAGGTCGTCGAGCAGGCCGGGGAGGCCCGCGACGCTCGCCCGGACCAGGTCCGCGTGCGGCACCGGGTCGAGCACCCGGGCCGGGGGCGGACCGGCGAGGGGCCGGTCCCCGGCCAGGGCCATCGTGATCAGCAGCGCCAGGTCGGGCATCGGCTCCGGCCGGGGGACGCCGCCGGCCTCGTAGTCGGCGCGCAGCCACTCTCCGTACAGGAAGTCGCAGACCGGCGGGTAGCGCCAGGGCCGGACCTCGGACTGCACCACCACGGCGAGCTCCACCGGCCGCGCGCCGTCGCCCTCCGCCGCTCCGGCTCCGGTGCCGGAGATCCCGAGCAGGCCCCCGAGCAGGGCCGAACGCTCCCGCTCCGCCGGCGTGCGCCGGGCGACCAGCAGGACATCCAGGTCACTGGCCGGTCGGAGGCCGCCGAGCACGGCGGACCCGTGGAGGTAGACCCCGACGACGTCCCGGCCCAGTACGCCGTCGGCGAGTGCCACGATCCGCTGCAACTGGTTCACCGCGCCAGTCTCCCCCGCCGTCCGGTCCGGCAACCCGACCGGCCGTCAGGACGGGCCCTCCGCCCCGGGCCCGCACCCGCGCCCGGCCGACCCCCGTCACGGCCGGGTGCGGCCCCCGAACCGGCGCGGCCCCCGAACCGGTGCGGCCCCGGAACCGGTGGGGGCGCGGTCCCGGAGCCTGCGGGGGTGCGGCCCCCGGCCGAGCGGCGTGCCGGGGGCCGCACCCGTCGGGGTCAGCAGCTGGAGTTGACCGGCCCGGCCCAGTCCGCGCCGCCGTACCAGTGCTCGCTGCCGTAGGCCCAGTTGCACCCGTTGACCGAGGCCATCGCGATCCAGGCGTCCGGGTCGACCGCGTGGATGTCGACCCAGCCCACGGTCACGTCCTTGGTGCTGACGCCGTACGCGCCCCACTGGTTGCTGTAGCCGTACGGCGACCTGAGGCCGACGTACAGGTAGGCCCCGGGGTTGGCCGCCTGGAAGGCCCCCGCCCACTGCCAGTGCGCCAGTACGTGACCACAGCTGTCGTACTGCTGCTCGACCTGCCCGGCGTACTGGCCGTGCCAGTAGACGTTGCCGGGCTGCCCGATGTTGATGATGTTGCAGGCGGTGGTGCGCGCGCTCGCCGGTGCGGCCGTGGCCACACCGCCGGCCGCGATCCCCACCGCGAGCAGAACCGCTGCCGTCCTCGACCTGACGCCGGTCTTCCTCATGGGTTTCCCTCCCCGGTCCCCGGCGCGGCGCGCCAGGACCTGTGTCTGGTGTCGGTGTGCGTCCCCGGACCGCCGGCCGGAGCGGCGGGCAGTCCCGGACACGGCTCGAGGCTGCTCGACAGGGCGTAGCAGTCCGATCGCATTCCGCTCGCAGACTGGTAGCATCCGTCCGTTCGGGCGGGGGCGACGCTGGCGGGGGGCGGGCGTGCGGTTCGAGGTACTGGGTCCGTTACGGGTCTACGGCCCGGACGGCGAGATCACTCCGGGCGGGCCGCGACTGCGCGCCGTACTGGCCCTGCTGCTGGTGCGGGCCGGTCGGACGGTGACCGGTGACCAACTGGCCGAGGCCGTGTGGGACACCGCCGTGTCGTCCCGCAGCCGGGCCGCGCTGCCCAGTTATGTGATGCGGCTGAGGCGGGCCCTGGGCCCCGAGGCCGGCGGCCGGGTGGTGACCCGCAGCGGCGGGTACGCCGTCGAAGTCGACGAAGGCGAGCTGGACGTCCGCACCTTCCAGGAGCTGTGCGAGCGGGCACGGGCCCTGGTGGACGGCGGCGACCCGGGCGCGGCGGAGCCCCTGCTGGGCCGCGCCCTGGGGCTGTGGCGGGGCGAACCCCTGGTGGACGTCCCGGAGAGCGCCGTCCTGCGGGCCGAACTCGACCTGCTGGAGAGCGCCCGGGTCCGGGCCCAGCACCAGCACATCGAGGTACGGCTCGGGCTCGGCCGGCACGCCGGCCTGCTGGGCGAACTCGCCGCGCTGGCCGGGGCGCACCCGTTCGACGAACGGCTGCGGGCGCATCTGATGCTCGCGCTGCACCGCAGTGGTCGGCGGGCGGAGGCGCTGGAGGTCTTCCAGCACGGGCGGCAGGTGCTGGTCGACCAGTTGGGCATCGAGCCCGGGACCGAGCTCCAGGAGTTGCACCGGGGGGTGCTCGCCGACGATCCGGCGCTGCTGCTCCCGGCGCTGCCGCTCCCGGCGGCGGGGGTTCCGGTGGCAGGGGTTCCGGTGGCAGGGGTGCCGGCGGCGGCCGTCGCCGTGGCCGCCGGGCCCCGACCGGGACCGTCGGCCGCCATGTCCGGGCCGGGTGGGCCAGGCGGATTCGCCGAGCTGTCCGGAATGTCCGAACAGGCCGGGCAGACCGAACGGGCCGAGGCGTCCGGCCGGGCGGGACAGCCTGGACAGTCCGGCCACCGCCGGCCGCCCGGGGACCGGGTGCCGGCGCAGGGCGGTCCGGTCCGCGCCGTCGTGGCGGCCGCCCCCGCGGCCGGGCCCCGCGCCGCCGGCGACACCCCACCGGGGCACCGGGGCCACCGCCTCCGGCGCCCGCTGCGGTCCTCCGCCTGGATCGGTGGCGCGGTGGCCGCGCTGCTGGCGGCCTCCGCCGTGTCCGACGGCAGTCCCCCGGTGCCGCACACGGCGGTCGGCGGTCGGTCGACCGCCGCCTCGGCCGCGAGCCACGGCTCCTACGTCGCGCGGGTGGCCTGGGAAGGCACCCCCGCGGACCTCGTCCACGCCAAGGGCGAGGACCTGGAGGTCCGCAGCCCGGTCCGGGACGGGGACACCCTGGTCGTCACCGTGCTGCTGGGCGGCGTCGGCCCCGGGCCGCTCACCGTGACCGACACCGTCGGCAACCGCTACCGGCCCGTCGGCTACCCGATCGACCAGGACGGCAGCCGGCTGGCGGTCTTCGTATCGGTGCGCGCCAGGGCGATGGACGAGCTCGACATGATCCGGATCCTGTGGCCGGACGCCGCGCAGGGCTTCGCGGCGGTGGACGACTTCCGGGGGGTCACCGGGGCCGGCCCGTGGACCGAGACCAGGTCCGACCCGGGATCGGCGGCGCGAGGCCGGGACCTGACGCTGGGCGGCGACCCGGTCCCGTGCGAGGACGGGGACCTGCTGTTCGGCGCGGTCGGCAGCGACGGCGGCCCCGAACCGGACCTCCCCGCCGACTGGCACCGGCTCCCCGTCGTGGAGCGGCCCGGCGCGCCCCGGTCGCCCGGCCCGACGGACCTCCGGCTCACGACCGCGTACCTGACCTGGAGCGGGGCGCCGGAGGCTGCCTGCGAGGGGCGTGGAACGGCGAGCACGGGCTGGCGGGCCGTGCTGTTCCGGCTCCGGTAGCCGTCAGCCCGGGCTACGACGGCCGTTCCGGCTCCGGTGCCGTCCGCACAGGTTTCGACGGCCGTCAGGACGACCGCAGCGCCCGCTCGCACTCCCGGCAGCGCTGCTCGGAGAGGGCGGGCGGGTACCAGGGCTCACCCAGGCCCGCCCGGAAGTGGGCGTGCTCCATGCCCGCCGTGTCCCGCCCGCACAGGGTGCGCGGCAGCGGGTCCTCCGGCACGTCGGGGTCCGCCCCGGCCGCGTGCACACCCAGCACGGCGGGCTCGACCCCGTCCGGGCCGAGCACCTGCCCGGGGTCCAACTCGTAGAGGACGACGATCGAGGCCATGGCACGAGGATCGGCCGCCCGGCGCCGCCGGACACCCCGGGTGGGCTGTTCGTGGGCGGCGGCCGGCAGCCGTCGGTGGCCGCATCAGTAGTAGTGGCGGCGTCCGCCGACCTCGTGGCCGAGGGAGCCCGCGATCCACAGCGCGGCACCGACGAGGAGAAGGACGATACCGACGGTCCACAGGATCGAGAGACCCGTGACAAAGCCGATGATGAGCAGAATGACTCCGAGGACGATCACGGAAGCCTCCCGGTGGGTTCGGGCGGGCGTGGCCGCGGAGGCCGTGTGACCTGCCGCTCTTCGGCCGCGCCCCTGTGCTGCGTCTACCACCCGCCCCACGGGGCAAACCCGGTCGGCCCGGGGAGCCGCACATCGGTCGCGCCCCGGGCGCGCGGCCGCGCTACGCGGACCGGGCGCCCGTCTCGGCGAACTCGGTGAACAGCACACGGCGCTCCCCCTCGGTCAGACCGCCCCACACGCCGTACGGCTCACGGGTCGCGAGCGCGTAGCGGCGGCACTGCACACGGACGGGGCAGCGGGCGCAGACCGACTTCGCGTTCTGCTCGCGTTCCTTGGCGGCGGTGCCGCGCTCGTTGGCGGGGTGGAAGAAGACGCTGCTGTCGACGCCGCGGCAGGCTCCCTCCAACTGCCAGCTCCACTGCTGCTCGATGGGGCCGGGGAGGCGGGACAGGTCGGTCATGGCGGTCCTTTCCTGACGGATCGGTTGTTTCGTCCGCTCGTCTAACCCGGATGTGCCGGTTCATGCGCTTGTTCATGGCCTTGTTCATGCGCTGGTTCGCGCGCTTGTGCTCAGGCGGACAGCAGCCGGTGCAGCCAGCTGTCCCAGTCGATCCGGGCCGACTCCGAGCCCATCGGTACGGAGCGGCCGGTCGCGGTGAGGAAGCGCGCGAGCGGCCGGGCCGGGGTGTCGAGGAGCGCCACACCCTCCTGGCCGCCCAGCGCGATGAGAACGCGCCGACCGGTGGCGCTGGGCTCGATGTGGACGTCACCGTCCCCGGCCGGCCCGCGCAGCCCGGCGGCCAGCAGGTCCCGGGCCAGGACCCAGACCGTCTCCTCGCCGCCGCCGAAATCCAGCCGGACCGCGTAGGGGTCCCCGGCCTCGTACCGGCACTCGACGGCCAGGTCCCGGCCCCGGTCCTCGCCGGTGATCAGACGCATCGTCAGGTGTGCCGCCACCGCTTCCTGCATCGGCCTCGCCCCCGCCCTTCCTGTGCCGGACACTGTCGGCCCCCGTCTGCCCCGGACGGCCGGATTCATGCGGCGGTTCGACGGAAGCGTGACGGACGGCGTAGCGTGCGACGGGTGGCGTGGCGGCGGGCGGGTGGACGGCGTAGCGTGCGGCGGGCGGGCTCAGCGGGTACCGAGCAGCCGGGGGACGCCGACCTCGGCCCAGATCGTCTTGCCCTGGCTGTGCGGCTCGGCGCCCCAGCCGTCGGCCGTCCTTTGCACGATGAACAGGCCGTGGCCGCCCGGCAGGCCCGGATTGTGCGGCCGGCGCAGCTCCGGCATCGCGGGGCTGCGGTCGCTGACCTCGACCCGCAGCCGGGCCTCGGTGACGTGCAGCACCAGCTCCAGCGGACCGTCACCGTGCAGCATCGCGTTGGCGACGAGTTCCGCGACCAGCAGCACGAGGTCGTCGGCGGCGCCGTCACCGGCGCCGGGCGCCGGAGCGGACGGGAACCACTCGGCGAGCGCCCGGGCGGTGAAGGTCCTGGCGTGGGCGACCGGTTTGGGCAGTCCGGCCAGGGTCAGCCGCCTGCGTTGACCGCCGACGGGTACCTCGGGCCCGGCCTGGTGCGGGTCGCCGTCCAGGGTTCCTCGGCTCATCGTCATGCGAGGGCGCCCTTTCGGTTCGACGGCGATCTGTCGCGTGGTCGGTTTCCCGGCAGTCCCGGAATTATGCCCGTTCCGGGTGCGGCAGGGGTACGCATCCGGGAGCGAAAGCGCGGGAACGGCCGAAGGCCGACGTCCGGCCCGCGCGCCGGGGCACGGACGGCCGCGAACGTCGCCCGGCCGCGCCCGGCTCAACCGGCCAGCGCCCCGGCCACCGAGTCGTGGATCGAGAACACGGCGCGGGCGCCGGTCAGGTCGAGCACCCGCATCACGGTGGGCGGCACCGCGGCGAGCCGCAGTTCCAGCCCGCCCCGCTCGGCCGCGATCCGGGTCTTGAGCAGGACGTTCAGACCGGAGGAGTCGCAGAAGCCCACCCCGCCGAGGTCGATCACCACGGCCGCGGGGCGCTGCGCGACCAGCGCGTCGAGCATCTCCGCGGCCGGTGCCAGGGTCTCGATGTCGAGATCGCCGACGAGGATGCAGAGCATCGCGCCGCCGGGCGCGGAGCGGGTCTCCACCACCAGTCCGGGACGGTACGCAGGGACCGCCGCCAGCGTGGTGTCCCCAGGGTCGTTGTCGGATGGCATCATCGTCGTCCCCTCCGTGTCCGTGCTCTCCGACGATACGGAGGCCGCGCCAGTCGGCCAAGTGAAGGGTTTGCGGTCGGGGGCCGCCCGCCCTCGGAGTCCGCGCCGGACGGCACCCTCAGACGTCCTCCAGGCCGTCGCGCAGCTGACCCAGCGTGCGGGCGAGGAGGCGGGATACGTGCATCTGGGACAGGCCGAGCCGGGCGCCTATCTGGGACTGGGTGAGGTCCTCGCAGAAGCGCATCGACAGGATGCGGCGCTCGCGTTCCGGCAGGGCGGCTATCAGGGGCTTCAGCGCGACCAGGTCCTCGACCAGGGCGAGGTCGTGGTCGTCGGCGCCGAGCTGCCCGCCGAGCGGACCGGGGGCGTCGCCGCCGTCGGGGCCGCCGCCGTCGAGCGAGCCGGCGGTGTGGCCGTTGGCGGCGGTCAGGCCCTCGACGACCTCGTCGGGGGTGAGCGAGAGGTGCTCGGCGAGTTCGGCCACGGTCGGGGCGCGGTCCAGGCGCTGGGAGAGGCGCTCCTGCGCCCGGGCGAGCGTGATCCGCAGCTCCTGGAGGCGGCGGGGCACGTGGACGGCCCAGGTGGTGTCGCGGAAGTGCCGCCGGATCTCGCCGAGCACGGTCGGCATGGCGAAGGTGGTGAACTCCACACCGAGCGAGGGGTCGAAGCGGTCGATGGCCTTGATCAGGCCGACGGCGCCGACCTGGAGGAGGTCCTCCTTGGGCTCGCGGTGCGCGTCGAAGCGCCGGATCGCGAACCGCACCAGGGAGAGGTTCAGCTCCACCAGGGTGGTGCGGACGTACGAGTACTCCCTGGTCCCCTCCTCCAGCGCGGCCAGCCGGCGCAGCAGTTGCCGGGTGAGGTCCCGGGCGTCCGCGGGCGCGACCTCGCGCGGGTCGTCGACCGCCGCGAGTTCGGGCGGCAGGAGGTCCCGCAGGCCGGGGCCGGTGCCGAGGGTCCGGCCGGGGCCGTCGGCGCCGGGAGCGGTCGCGAGCGTCGCCGGCGTCGCGGGGTCGGAGGGGTCCGCCGTCGGGGCAGCGGCGGAAACGAGCAGTTCACCGGTGGGGGCCACCTTGGGAGTCCTTCCGTCGTGTCGGCACGGTCCTGGCCCGGTACCCCGGATCGGCGGAAGGATGCGGCCACCCCGCGTGGAGATTCGGTGAACCGGGGTGGACCGTTCGTGCGTGCCGGGGTGGACCGGCCGTGCCCGAGTGGACCGGCCGTGCCCGAGTGGACCGGCCGTGCCCGGGCGGACCGGTCGCGCCGGGGCCGTCACTCGATCCAGACCAGGACGCCGTGCCGACGGGTCGCCACCGCACCGAGGAAGTCGGCCAGGGCGCGGTACTCGGCCGTCACCAGGTGCAGCGCGTCCTCGGAGCTCCACAGCCCGTGCGGGTAGATCCGGGCCTCGGCGAGGTCGGCGGCGGCGATCCCCTCCGTCAGCCGGCCAGGGTCCAGCTCCGCGAAGGTCCCGGCGGCGAGGCGGACCCGCTCGGGGGTGATCAGGCACGGCGGGCCGTAGCCCCAGTCCTCGGCGCCGGGCAGCTCCGTCTCGCCGTACACCACGTCGACCGGGAACTCCCGGCGGCGCAGCAGGAAGTCGAGTGCCTGCCAGGCCTTGCCGGTGCCGTGCAGGCGCGCCCACGCCCCGCCGGACCGGCCCTCCTGCGCGTCCTCGTCCAGTTCCTCCGCGAACTCCCGGACCCACTCCGGGTCCTGCTCCGCGCGCTCCAACTCTCCTGCGCTCAGCCGGAGATACCTCCCGATCATGCTCATGGCCGCAGCCTAGGACGGGGCACCGACAGCGGGAGCCGGCCCGGGCCGGTGCGGGTCGCGTCCGGGCCGGGCCGGGTGTCAGCGGGGGCGGTAGCCGACGGCGGCCGGGGCGGCGGCGTCGACGGGGACGGCGAGCACGGCGCCGGACGGGGACGGCGCGTCGGGGAGGCCCAGCCGGGCGGTGGTGACCAGGAGGCGGCCGCCGGTCGGCGGGAGGCAGACGGAGGTGGGCTGGGGCGCCGGCAGGGGGACGACGGCCGAGAGGGTGCCGTCGGGCTCGTAGCGGTGGACGGCGGCGCTCCCCCAGACCGCCACCCAGAGCCGGCCCTCGGTGTCGACGGTCATGCCGTCGGGCGATCCGCCGTCGGTGATCCGGGCGAACTCCACCGTGTCCAGCGGGTTGCCGTCGTCGTCGAGGGTGCAGCGGTGGATGACGCCCGCGGTGCTGTCGGCGACGTGGAGCAGCCGGCCGTCGGCGCTGAAGGCGGGGCCGTTGACGATGGTCAGTCCGGTGAGGACGCGGTGGACGGTGCCGTCGTGGTCGGTGCGGTAGAGCGAACCCGCGCCCGGGGTCTCGTCGTACGCCATGCTGCCGGCCCAGAAGCGGCCCTGCGGGTCGCAGACGCCGTCGTTCATCCGCACGGGGGTGGCGGCGTCCTCCTCCGGGCGGGCCAGCCACTCCGTGGAGCCGTCGGGGCCGAGCAGGGCGATGCCGGTGCCCGCCGCGGCGATCCAGTGCCCGGGGCGGCCCTCGACCGGGGCCACCGCACCCAGCGGCACGTCCAGGCGGAGGAGTTCGCGCGGGGTGCCGGGCTCGGTGCCGGAGACTTCGAGGAGCCGGCCGGCGAGGATGTCGGTGAAGACCAGCCGGCCGTCCACCCACCGGGCGCCCTCCCCCAGTTCATGGGTGCCGGGGGCCCAGACGACGGGCTGCTGGTCCTGCTCGGGCATGGTGGTGGTTCCGTTCTGCGAGGTCCGGTCGGGGCGGTCGAAGCGGTCGGGCCGGGCGACGCGGCCCCGGGGTCCGTCCTCGGCCTCACCGTAGTCGGCGCGACCGGCCCTGAGAAGATCCGCACCGGCGACCGCGCACCACCCGCCGCACGCCGACCACCGTTCGTCATCAGCCGTACACGCACCGACCACCGTGCGCAGTTCGCCGGACAGCTCGGTTTCCGCCACCGGGAGTTGTCCATACATCCTCGCCGCCACTGCTAGCCTCCGGCGCGACCATCGGCACGGACCCGACGGGCGGCCGTCCGCCTCCCGGCACCCGTGTCCGCCCTCCGACGCACCGGGCCACTGCGGAGTCCCGGCCGGAAGGACGGGGCATGAATGGTTGTCACACCAGCAGTTGGCACATCCATGCCAGACCACCCTCACCCACCGGGATGACCATGAACACATTCGCGCGCCGCGCGCTGGCGGCGGGGGCCGCCCTGCTCGCCTGCGTCGCCGTGACGGCGGGAACCGGCACCGCCGCCGGAGCAGCCGAGACCGTCGGAACCACCGGAACCGTCGGAACCACCGGAACCGTCGGGACCACTGCCTCCGGTGCGGCCGGGGCGGCACCGGCGGTCCTCGACGGACCGGCCCTGGCCGCCTCCTGGACCGGCCCGCTCAGCACCCGGGGCCGCTACATCGTCGACGCCTCCGGTACCCGCTTCAAGCTCAGGTCCGGCAACTGGGCCGGCGCCCAGGGCACCTGGCAGGGCAGCGGACCGACCACCGACCCGGCCAACAACCAGGCCGGACAGGTCTCCTACAACCTGCCGCTCGGCCTGGACCGGGCCCCGATCGCCGACATCCTGGGCGGCTTCCACCGCCTCGGCATCAACAGCGTCCGGCTGCCCTTCGCCAACGCCCTGCTGCACGACCCGAGCACGGTGCCGGACGTCGCCGTCGCGGCCAACCCGCAGCTGCGCGGGAGGACCCCGCTCCAGGTGTTCGACGCGGTCGTCTCGGCGCTGACCGCCGACGGCTTCGCGGTGGTCCTCAACAACCACACCACCAGCTACCGGTTCTGCTGCGGGCTGGACGGCAACGAGCGCTGGAACAGCGGCCAGTCCACCCAGCAGTGGATCGACGACTGGGTCTTCCTGGCCGGCCGGTACAAGGACAACAAGCGGGTGGTCGGCGCCGACCTGCGCAACGAGGTCCGCCGCGACACCTGGGACGACCCCAACTGGGGCCTGGGCGACAGCCACGACCAGTACGCCGCCTTCGAGGAGGCCGGGAACCGGATCCTGCAGACCGACCCCGACCTGCTGGTCGTCATGGAGGGCATCAACTGGTACGGGATACCGGCCGCCGTGTTCAGCCACGGCCGGCCGCAGCTGACCCCGGTCCGCACCCTCTCCAACGCCCTGATCGACTCGGGCAAGCTGGTCTACTCGGCGCACTTCTACGGCTACACCGGCCCGGCCAACACGGGCGCGGCGAGCGGCTCCGCCGGATCCACGGGCGATCCGCGCTACCAGGACTTCACCCCGGCGCAGCTGGCGCAGGTCGTCGACGACGAGGCGCTGTTCGTCACCCAGGCCGGCCAGCACTTCACCGCGCCGGTGTGGATCAGCGAGTTCGGCGCCGGCGGCCGGGGCTCGACCGACGCCAAGGAACAGGCCTGGTTCGACAACTTCACCCGGATCCTGGCCGCGAACGACACCGACTTCGCCGTCTGGCCGCTGGTCGGCTGGCACAGCAACGGCGTGCCGAACGACAGTTGGGCACTGCTCGACTTCGACACCGCCGGCCGCCCGCTCAGCCTGGAGGACCAGGGCGACTGGCGCGCCCCGTACTGGAACCGGCTGATCGCCGCGCCCTCGTACACCGGCCAGGTCGCCCCCGCCCCGCACTGGGGCCTGCTCGACCTCGACCACGCCGACCTCGACCTCTCCCGGCGGATGCTCGCCCGGCCGGACTGGAGCCCGGGCAACCGCAAGGGCAACTGCCCCGACGGCCAGCGGCTGGTCGGCCTCGCCCGCAGTGACGGCCGCGGCCTGTGCACCGACGCCGGGCAGCCCGCGACCGGTGCCGGCGACTGGACCACCGTCACCGACGAGCGCTATGTGACCCACGGCGACTGGGCCTCCGGCTACAACAAGCTCCAGTGCCCGGACGGCACCTTCGCCGTGGGCTACAGCGTGAACTCCAACGCGATGTCCGCCCTGCTCTGCGCGCCCGCGACCGCCGCCCTGCCGGCCGCCACCCGCACCCTGTGGTTCGACCACGGCGACAACCGCCCCGCCACCGGCGGCTCGTCCGGCAGCGACTGGGCCCCTGGCTACTACAAGGGGCAGTGCGGCGACAACGAGTACCTCGCCGGCGTCGCCTTCACCTGGAAGTGGCTGCACCACGGCGTCCCGGACGCGGTGCTCTGCCGCCCGCTCGGCTGACGCCCCGTCCCCGTCCGAAGGAGGGGGGTCCACCGGCCGGGTCCGGTCCGGTGGACCCCCTCACGGCATCGGCCCTCCCGGCCCTCCATCCGGGCCCTCCATCCCGGCCCTCCCGACCGTGCCGGCCCGGTACGTCGGCCGGCCCGGGCCGGGCTCAGGCTGGGTGACCGGCGTCGACGTCGGCGACATCGCGGAACGACAGCACCTCCGCGCCCTCCGGCCCTCCGCCGACCGCCACCGGGGCCAGCAGCAGTCCGGTGTGGTCACCCCAGTCCACGCAGTCCAGCACCCGGCCGACGAACCAGGCCGGCGCGGCCGGGAGCACCGGCACCCCGTGCGGGCCGCGGTACCACTCGACCTCGGCGAATTTGTCCGTGTCGTCACCGGTGCGACCCCCGAACAGCTCGGCCAGCCCGTGCCCTCGCGGCAGCAGGTGGACACCCAGCGCACCCGCCGCCAGGGCCGCGTCATGGGTGTGGTTCGCCTTGGAGATCCACACCACGAACCGCACCGGATCGATCGAGCACTGTCCCGCGAACCCGACCAGGCACCCCGCCGGCGCCCGCCCGGGCGCGGTCACCACGTACACCGGGTAGTCCAGCAGGTCCGTGAACGCGTCGAACTCGCCCATGGGACCAGCCTAGGGCGGGACGCGGCCGACGGCACGGTCCACCGGGCCGGGGGTGCCGTCGGCCCCCGGCGCATGGCACTCGCCGCGACCGGCTTCCCGGTCACCGCCCGTGGCCGTCGCGGAACACGGCCGTGATCAGCGCGTCCAGGGCCCCCGGGAACACCTGCGCCGGGTCCATCGCGGCGTCGCCCGTGGTCAGCCCTGCCGTGAGGGTGCGGCTGCCGTCCGGCGAGGCGATCATCAGCGCCCCGTAGCCGCCCGGGGCACCGCCGTTGTGGTGGACGATGGTGCCGTGCTCCGGACCGAGGTCCTGCACGAACAGCCCGAGACCGTAACCGAGCATCCCGTGCGGCGCGCGCATCTCCTCCAGCAGCGGAGCCGGCAGCAGCCGGCCGCCCAGCAGCGCGGAGAAGAAGGCGTGCAGGTCCAAGGTGGTGGAGACCATGTCGCCGGCGCCGATCAGCAGCGAGCTGTTCTGCCGGGTCACGTCGACCACCTTCCACACCTCGCCGTCCTGGTAGCGGGCGTAGCCGTGCGCGTGCGGCTCGGGCAGCTCCGGGGAGTCGCCCGGCACCACGGTGTCCCGCAGCCCGAGCGGCTCCAGGACGTACCGGTGCATCGCCTCGGCGTACGGGAGGCCGCCGACCGCCTCGGCCAGCAGGGCGGCCACGGTGTAGTTGGTGTTGGAGTAGTTCTGGGCGGTGCCCGGCTCGAAGCGGGCCGGCTGGGCGAGCGCGTACCGCACCAGTTCCTCGGCCCGGTAGTTGTGGAACCGGTTCTCCACCCAGGGCCCGCCGACCGAGGGGAGCCCCGGCACGAAGGTCCCGTCGGCGTCGAGCTCGCCGGTGTGGTTGTACAGCCCGCTGGTGTGCTGGAGCAGCATCCGCACGGTGATCCGCCCGTCCAGGCCGAGTTCCGGCAGGTGCTCGGCCACCGGGGCGTCCAGAGCGATCGCGCCGTCCGCGACCAGCCGCAGCACCAGCGCCGCGACGAAGGTCTTGGTGCTGCTGCCGATCCAGAACCGCCCGTCCACCGGGGGCAGTTCGGTCGCACCCAGCTCGCGCACCCCGGCGGCGCCGACCCAGGCTCCCCGCTCGTCGTGCACCCGCAGCTGGATCCCGGCGAACCCGGCGTCGACGAACGCCTGGGCGGCCGCCGCCAGTTCGGGCCGCTCCGGCCCGGTGGCCTCCGGCGACGGGGTGGACGCGTTCTGGGCGGTGGTGTCGACGGACATGGTGGTGCCTCTTCTCACGGATCGGTGCTGTCCGAACGACCCTTCGCGGTTGTTCGGGAATCTCTGAACAACGACGACGCTACATTGCGTTCAGTATTTGGTCAACGATGAAGAGCTGCTTTAAGTAGCTTCAAAGCAAGGATTCTGACGCTTCCATCGCAATGGCTTGGCGCTCAATGCAACGAGCGGTCGGGGCATTCGTTGCAATGGCTTGCGATGAACGCATCCGGGGCGCGCGGCCCGGCACTTGCCCGGGCGGAGGAGGGTGTGATCGGATCGCGGCGGCATCGCGTGCCGGTGACGGACTGCGTCAGGCATGGAGGTGCGACAACCGAAGGGACGGCCCGAACGTGGCTTCCCAGGACGGCGGCCGTACGGCCGCCCTCGGCCGGCAGCTCTCGCTGGCACACGACGAACTGCGTCGCCTGATCAACGACCTCAAGAGCGACCTCAAGTCCGGTGCGGGGCACCGGCGCACGGGCGGAGGCGGGACGCTCGCCGCCCACTGTCTGGCCTTCTGCAGCGCCCTGGAGACCCACCACCGGGGCGAGGACGACGGACTGTTCGCACAGTTGGTGCGCGAGCGGCCCGATCTGGCGGGGACGGTCGAGAAGCTGGTCGAGGACCACAGCTTCATCTCCTCGATCCTGACCCGGGTCGCCGAACTCGCCCGGCAGGCCGCCGACGACGGCGACCGGGGCGCGGACGAGGCGATCCGGCGCGAACTCGACGGGCTGACGGCGATCATGGAGTCGCACTTCCGGTACGAGGAGCGGGTGATCGGCGCGGCGCTCGACCGGATGGTCCCGGACGGCGACTGGCCGGAGCCGGTCTTCCGCCCGGTCCGGACGTGACCCCGCGACGGTGACGCGCGGGGGCGGCCGCGCCCCGCTCCCCCGGCCCGGATCCGTCCGGGCCGGGGGCCCTGTCGGCCGCCCGGACGGCCCCGGCGAGAATGACCCGGTGACCACAGTTCTGAACCCCGCCGACGCCGCGTTCGCCCGCGACCCCTACCCGTACTACGCCGGGCTGCGCGTGCAGGGCCCGGCGGCCCGGGTGGACCTGTCCAACGGGACCTCGGCCTGGCTGGTGACCGGCTACCGGCAGGCCAGGGCGGTGCTGGCCGATCCCCGGTTCTCCAACGTCCCGGCGCCGCGCGCCGGCGGGTCCGGCCGGGTGGGACCGGCGGCCGGGGCGCGGTCCGTCCTGGAGCAGCACATGCTCAACACCGACGGCGCCGAGCACCGCCGCCTGCGTCGGCTGGCCTCGGTGGCCTTCACCCCGCGCCGGGTGGACGCCCTGGGCGAGCGGATCGCCCGGCTCACCGAGGAGGTGCTCGACGGGCTCGCCGAGCGCCTCGACCGCGAGGGGGCCGCCGACCTCGTCGACGACTTCGCCTTCCCGCTGCCGGTCCTGGTGATCGGCGAGATCCTCGGCGTGCCCGAGGAGGACCGGGCGGACCTGCGCACCTGGACCTACCGGGTCGGCTCCCCCGCCGGCGCCCTCGCTCCCGGCGAGATCGACGACGCCTGGCAGAGCCTGCACCGGTACTTCACCGGACTCATCGCGGCCAAGCGGGAGCAGCCCGGCGAGGACCTGTTCAGCCTGCTCGCCGCCGACGAGGACGCCGAGGCGCTGGACGACACCGAACTGCTGGCGATGGCGTTCCTGCTGCTCTTCGCCGGCTACGAGACCACCATGAACCTGCTCGCCTCCGCCTCGCTGCTGCTGCTCGGCCACCCCGGCGAGCTGGCCTCGGCCCGGCAGGAGGGCGAGCCCCGGTGGGCCGCGGTGGTCGAGGAGACGCTGCGTCACGCCAGCCCGCTGGAGGGCACTACCTGGCGGCGCACCCGCGAGGAGGTCGACCTCGGTTCCGGCGCGGTCGTCCCGGGGGACTCCTCCGTCCTGGTCGTCCTGGCGGCCGCCAACCGCGATCCGGAGGTCTTCCCCGACCCGGACGCCTTCCGGCCCGACCGGTTCGCCCCCGGTGACGGCCGCGCCCTGCCGCACGTGGCCTTCGGGCACGGCCCGCACATCTGCCTGGGCGCCCGACTGGCGCGGCTGGAGGCGACGATCGCGCTGCCCCGCCTGTTCGACGCCCTGCCCGCGCTGTCCCTCGCCGCCGACCCCGCCGGGCTGCCGTACCGGCCGGGCCTCCTGGTGCGCGGCCCCCGCAGCCTCCCGGTGCGGCGAGCGGAGTAGATCCGCGCGATCCACGCGTTCCCCCTCCCTACGTCAATGCCGTTGACATACCCTGGCGCGCATGACCGAACGTGTGGTTCCCGAGCCCGAGCGGAAGCGCCGCCGGCCCACCAAACAGGGCGTCGTCCTGTCCGCCGAGCTGATCGTCGACACCGCCCTGCGGCTGGTCGGCCTGCACGGCGCCGAGGCGCTCACCGTCCGGCGGCTCGGGGCCGCGCTCGGCGCCGACCCCAGCGCGGTGTACCGCTACTTCCACAGCACCGACGACCTGCTGATCGCCATCGCCGACGAGCTCATCGGCCGCGCCCAGCACGGCTGGCGGCCCACCGGCGACTGGCGGGCCGACCTGCGGGCCATCGGCCTGCGCATCCACGCCGCCTACCAGGCCCACCCCCAGGCCGCCCTGCTCGCCGCCCACCGCACCACCGGCCGGGCCAACGAGATCACCGCCGTCGAGAACATCCTCGGCATACTGCGCAACGCCGGCTTCCCGGACCCCGAGGCCGTCCGCATCTACCACGCCTTCGTCGACCAGAGCCTCGGCTTCGCCGTGCTCGACGCCGCCGCCCTCGCGCTGCCCGCGGCCGCCCTGAGCGCCGACTACCAGGTCTGGCAGGCCTCCTACGCGCGCCTCGACGCCACCACCCACCCGCACATCGCGGCCACCGCGCACCTGTTGACCGCCGACATGAACCGCAGCGCCTACCCCCACGCGCTCGACCTCCTCCTCGACGCCGCCGAGGCACGGCTCGGGAGGCCGGAGGACCGCTGAGCCGAGCCCGACGACCGCCGAGCCGCAGCGAACGACCGCCGGTCCGAGCCGGGCGGCCGGGCGGCCACCGTCGGAGCCCGCCCGGCAGCTCGGCTGCCCCGCCGCCCCGAACCGCCTGCCAACTTCCTGTTCCCGCCTGCCCCACCCGGCTGAGATGGTCCCGGGCCGCCCGCCGACGGGAAGCCCGTGGAACGACGACCGGCACGGAGGTTCGCGGTGGGTACGACGGACGGGATCGACGAGGCGCCCTGGTGGCACGAGGGCGGCGCCCCGCTGGTCGGGAGGGACGGCGAACTCGACCTGGTCGCCGTCTGGTCGGCGCGGGCGTTCCCCGCCGGCGGCCTGCTCGTGGTGACCGGCGAGCCCGGGATCGGCCGGACGGCCCTGCTCCGCGAGGCCGCCCGCCGGGCGGAGCGCTCCGGCGCGGTCACCGCCTGGGTCGGTGCCCCGGGCGACCGGCGTCCGGCCGGGGAAGCGGGCGTTTACTGGGCGAAGGCCGCCGCCCGGGCCGTCCGCACCGCCGCCGGTCACGCCGGGGCCGATCACCTCGGGGCCGGTGACGGCCGGGAGCCGGACGGCATCGGCACGGCACCGAGCCCCGCCGGGCTCGCCCGGGCCCTCGCCGCGGAGGCGGACCGCCTGCGGGCCGAACGGCCGCTGCTGCTGGTCGTCGACGACGCGCACCGGCTCGCGCCGCAGGCCCTGGCGGTGCTGCACCACCTCGGTTCCGCCGCCGCGCCCGGCCTCGCCGTGCTCTGCGCGGCCCGAGCCGACACCCCGGCCGCCCGGCCGCCGCAGGGCGACACGCTGCGGCTCGGACCGCTCGACGCCCCGACGGCGGCCCGGCTGCTCGACACCCGCTTCCCCGGGCTGTCACGGCGGCGTCGGCAGGAGATCGCCGAGGCGGCCGGAGGCCTCCCCCTGGCGCTGGTCGAGGCGGCCGCCGAGGAGCAGCACGCCGGGCCGGGCGAGCAGCCGGACGGCGGAGCAGCGGACCCGACCCCGCGCATCGGGCCGCGGCTGCGCCGGATCCACGCGGAACGCCTTCGACGCCTGGGCCCCGAAAGCCGGGCCGTGCTGCTGGCCGCCGCCTGCGAACCCGACCCGGACCTGGACGAACTCCTCGTCGCGGCGGCCGCGTTGCACGGTGGGCCGGTCCCGGGAGCAGCCCTGGACGCGGTGGTGCGGGCCGGACTGCTGGTGCTGCCGCACGAGGGCGGTGGCGTCCGGTTCCGCCGTCGGCCGGACGCGGTGGCCACCCTGGAGGCGGCCGGCCACCGCCGCGCGGCGGCCCATGCCGCCTGGGCCCGGATCCTGGCCGACCGGCCGGAGCGGGCCCTGCTCCACCGGGCGACCTCTGCCCCGGGGCCGGACGAGGCCCTGGCCCGTGCCCTGGAGGAGCGCCACCGGAGCGCCGTCGCCGTCGGCACACCGGTGCCCGACACCGCCCTGCTCGATCTCGCGGCCCGGCTCTCCGCCGACGGCGGCGACCGCGGGCGCCGCCACCTGCTGGCCGCCGAACACGCCCGCGCCCTCGGACGGCCCGGCCTCACCCGCCACCACCTGGCCGCCGCCGCGGCCGAGCGGCTCACCGCCGCCGACCGCACCGCCCTGCACTGGCTGCGGGCCACCGCGACCGGCTGCCCGCCGCCCTCGCCGAGCACGGTGGGACGGCTGTGCGCCGACGCCCGCAGGCTCGCCCCGGACGCGGCCGACCGTGCCGCGCGCCTGCTGCTGCTGGCCGCCCGGCTCTGCCACCGGGGAGCGCTGGGCCCGGCCCCGGCGGCCGAGGTCCTCGCGGCGCTCGACGCCCTGCCGCCGGGCGGCTCCGACTCCTCCGACTACTCGGACTGCTTCGACTGCTCCGGCTGCTGCGACTGCTCGAGCTGCTCGGACTGCTCCGACGAAGCAGGTCGCGCGGACGGCGCCGGGAGCATCACCGCCGCGCGGACGGCGATCCTCGCGCTCCTGGCCCCGGCCGCGGCGGCCGGCCCGCTGCGCCGGGCGCTGGAACGGTTCGAGGCCGCCCCCGACCCCCACCCCGTCGCGCACGCACTGATGCTCGCCGAGGCCGCCCACGCCCTCGGCGAGCACACCCGGGCGGAGGAGATAGACACCCGCTGCCTGCCCCATCTGCACGCCCTGGGGCTGCACGGGCTGCTTCCCGCGCTCCACGCCCGGCGGGCGGCCGTCGCCACCGTCCGCGGTGACGCCGAGGCCGTCCGGCAGGCCGCGGCCGCGCTCGCGGACTGCGCCGAGGACACCGGCCGCACCGCCTGGGGCGCCCCGGCGACGGCCTTCGAGGCGATGTCGGCCGGACTGGCCGGCGACCCCGAGCGCGCCCGCACCGCCGCCGAACGGGCCGGGGCGGAAGCCCTGCGGACCGGCCGCGTCGACGTCCTCGCCGTGTCCGTCGCGGCCCGGGCCGCCGCGGCCGTCGGCGAAGGCCGACACCTGGCGGCGTACGAGCGGCTCCGGCGGCTCTTCGACCCCGGCGACCCGGCGCACCACCCCGCCGTGGCGCTCGACCTGGTCGCACCGTTCGCGGACGCCGCCCGCCGGAGTGACCACCGTCCGGAGGCCCGTCGTCTGCTCCGCCGTGCCGAGCAGTACGCCCACCCCCGGCCGGCGCCGGCCGCGAGGCTGCAACTCGCCTACGCGGAAGCCGTCCTGGCGCCCGGCGAGGGCCGCGCTGTGCCGACCGGCGTCCTCGGATCCGGCGAACTGGCCGGGTGGCCGCAGCTGTACGCGCTGGTCCACCTCGCGCACGGCTCCGCGCTGCGACGCGCCCGTCGTCCCGCGGCGGCCCGGACCTCGCTGCGGGCGGCGATGGAGGTGTTCACGGCCCTCGGCCAGCGCCGGCGCGCCCTGGACGTCGCGGCGGAGCTGCGGGCCACCGGCGAACGCCCCGCCCGGCCCGGGCACACCGGCCCGGAGCGGCCCCGGCTCTCCCCGCAGGAGCGGCGGATCGCGGACCTCGCCGCCCTCGGCCTCAGCAACCGGGAGATCGGCCGACAACTGGACCTCTCGCCCCGCACCGTCGGGTCGCACCTCTACCGGCTCTTCCCCAAACTCGGCATCACCGGCCGCGCGCAGATCGTCCACCGCCTGCCGACCGTCGCCGGACAAACCGTCGCGGAACCGGCCGTCGCGCTCCTGGAGGTGTCCTGACCGTCGGCGCGGCGCCCCGCGCTCCGTCCCGTCAGCAGACCGGGCCCGGCCGCGCCGCGGTCGCCCGCAGCAGGTCGCCCAGCAGACCGAGGTCGACGGCCTCCGGTCGGCGGAACCGGAGGCACCCCTTGCCCATGTCCTGTCCCGCCAGCCGATCCGCGAATTCCTCGCGCACGTCACCGCGCATCAGATAGACGGAGATGTACTGCTTCTGACTGGCGAAGGCGAGCTCCGCGACCCCGTCCCGCTCGTAGGCGGGCATGCCGTGGGCCATCACCTCGGTGAAGCCCGCCAGCTCCCGGCGGCACAGCCGCCGCAGGTCGGTCAGGACCTCCCTGCGCTCGTCCGGCACCTCGGCCAGGTAGCCGTCCACGTCCTCCGCCGCGCTTCGCACCATCCCAGGAGGCTACGCGCCGTCCCCGCCCCGGCGCGGGACCTCCGGACGCTCCCCCGCGCCGCCGCTCCCGGCGTGCAGGCGCAGCAGCGGGAGCAGCCGGTACCGTTCGCCCGGTGCGGCCTGCACCAGCCCGCTCTCCACCAGTTCGTCGAGCGCCTCGTCCAGTGCCGACGCGAGGTCCGGGTCCGAGCCGCGCAGCCGCGCGGCGTCCTCCCGGTCGAACTCGACGGCGGACAGCCCGGACAGTCGGCGGAACGCCCGCGCGGCAACGGCGGAGAGCGCCCGGACGGAGGGGTCGAACAGCTCGGCGAGCGGGCCGCCCCCGCCGAGGGCCGCGAGGCGGCCGTGCTCGGGCGTCAGCCGGGCGGCCAGCCGCGCGAGCGGCCGCTCCCGGCCGGTCTCCAGCA
>NZ_JAIY01000016.1:60168-61646 GCF_000710405.2 Kitasatospora sp. MBT66
CGCCCAGACCGCGAGCAGCTCGACCGCGGCCCGCCCGGTCAGCGGCGGAACAGGGAGCCGCACGACGCCCTCCAGCCCGGACAGCGCCCGCCGGCCGGTCACCACGGTGAGGACCCGGCCCGCCGCCGGCAGCATCAGCCGCACCGCGGCCTCGGCGCCCGCTCCGTCCAGCACGAGCACACCGCCGTCCGGGACCGGGCGGGACGGCGGCCCGTGCCCACCGGCCGCGAGGTCGACCAGCACCGGCGGGGCGGGCAGCAGGTCGTGGACCGCCGCCACCGCCCGCAGGGCCAGGAAGGTCTTGCCGCTCCCGGGCGGCCCGTGCAGGCACAGCACCGGCGGCGGGCCGTCGCCCCGTCGAGCCCCGGCCGCCGCGTCGCGCAACCGCCGCAGCTCCGACTCCCGTCCGACCAGGGGCTCGGCGCGACCGACGCTCTCCAGCAGCGCGGCCTCGGGCGGGGTGAGGCCGAGCCCGCGGGCCAGCGCGGCCAGCGTCGCCGCGCGCGGCCGCTCCGTGACGCCCCGTTCCAGATCGCCGATCGCCCGCTCGCTGACCCCGGCCACCGAGGCCAGCCCGGCGATCGGCAGCAGCCGCTCCTCCCGCAGGCGCCGGAGCAGTGCGCCCGTTCCGGCGGCCGGCCCCGCCACGTCCCGCACCGTCATCCCGCCGCGCCCCGCATGCTCCCCGCCCCGCCGCCGCCCGGCCGTCCACCGCCGGACCGGCCGGCCGGACCGGTCCACCGGGTCGTCAGAATAGTCCCCGACGAGGGACGTTGCGCCCTCGGAGCGGGGGCACCACGACGGGCGGGGAGCGATGGGCGACACGACGGCACTCGGACGCGAGTTGCGGAGGCTGCGCACGGCGCGCGGACTGTCACTGGAGGGCCTGGCCGAGGCGTCCGGCGTCAGCGCGCGCGGCATCGCCGATCTGGAGCTCGGCCGTACCGCCCGGCCGCGGCTCGGCACCCTGGCCACGCTCAGCCGCGGCCTCGACCTCGACGAGGCCGAACACGCCGCGTTCCTCGCCGCCGCCCGGCCGGGGAACGACGCCCCGACGCCGGGGACGGCCCCGACGTCGGGGGCCGCCGCCGAACGGGGCGAGGAAGCCGACGGACCCGGCGGCCCCGGTCCCGCCGGGCTCTGCGCCCTGCCCCGCGCCGCCACCGAGTTCGTCGGCCGGTCCGAGGTGCTGTCCTGGCTGCACGACACCGCCACACCTACC
Source organism: Kitasatospora sp. MBT66 (assembly GCF_000710405.2). NCBI lineage: Bacteria > Bacillati > Actinomycetota > Actinomycetes > Kitasatosporales > Streptomycetaceae > Kitasatospora > Kitasatospora sp. MBT66. The sequence goes on from NZ_JAIY01000016.1 coordinate 61,391, forward strand.
GCGGCGCCCTCCGCCGCCGAGGCCCTCAGTGCGATCTCCGGCGGTCCCGGCAGCGGCAAGACCACCGTGGCCGTGCACTTCGCCCGGCAGATCGGCCCCGCCTGCCCGGACGGCCGGTTCTTCCTCGACCTGCGCGGCGTCGACCCGGACCCGCTGTCCACCCGGGACGCCGCCACCGTCCTGCTCCAGGCCCTCGGGCTGCCGCCGCGCGACCTCGCCCGGACGCCGCCCGCCGAGCGGCCGGCCCGGCTGCGCG
>NZ_JAIY01000016.1:61676-62274 GCF_000710405.2 Kitasatospora sp. MBT66
CGCTGCTCGCCGAGCGGCGCGCCCTGGTGATCCTCGACAACGCCGCCGACCTCGACCACGTCCGCCCCCTGGTCCCCGAACCAGGCACGGCGGGCCGCGGCCGCGTCCTGCTGACCAGTCGGCACGCCGTCCGGGCGGTGGCCGCCGACCGCCGCCGCGTGCTGCAGCCGTTCACCCCGGCCGAGGCCCGCCGGTTCCTGGACCTCGTGCTCGGCCACGACCGCACCACCGCGGAGGCCGACGCGACCCGCGCCGTCGCCGACGCCTGCGGGCACCTGCCACTGGCCCTGCGGGTGGCCGCCAACTGGGCCGCCACCCGCACGGAGTGGCGGCTGCGCCGGCTGGCCGACCGGCTGGCCGACGAAAACCGCCGCCTGGACGCCCTGGCCGCGGGCGACCTGCGGGTCACCGCCGCGTTCGAACTGTCCTACCAGCGGCTCACCGCGGCCGCCGCCCGTCAGTTCCGGCTGCTGTCCCACGTCGCGGGGGCGGACTTCCCGCCCGCGCTCGCCGCCGCCCTCGGGGGGCTCGCCGAGGCCGAGGCGCACGACCTGCTGGAGGAGCTCACGGACGCCGGGCTGCTGCACCACGCCGGCCC
>NZ_JAIY01000016.1:62635-96459 GCF_000710405.2 Kitasatospora sp. MBT66
TGCACTGGTTCTCCGACCTGTGGGCGGCCTGGCCGTACTGGGCGGAGATCCACCGCACCGCCGCCCGCGCCGCCGCCGAGCTGGGGGACGCGCACTGGGAGGCCGTCCACCGCAACTACACCGCCTGGGCCCTGATCGAGTGCGAGCAGCGCCCCGCCGAGGGCATCGCCGAGGCCCGGGCCGCCCGCCGACTGGCCCGGCGGTCCGGCAGCACGGCCCAGGAGGCGTGGTCGTTCCTGTACGAGGGCTGGGCCCGCATCCGCGCCGACGAGCACGCCCCGGCCGCCCGCCGGTCGGCCCGGGCCCGCGACCTCTTCCTCGCCGCCGACGACACCCTCGGCTTCCTCCAGGCGGCCAATATGCACACCGACGCACTGCACCACCTGGGCCGCCACGAGGAGGCGCTCACCGGCCACCGCGCGGTGCTGGACGTCCTGGACGACCCGGTGCGGCGCGAGCGCGTCCCCCCGTTCCTGCGCCGCCTGGTCCGCGCCACCACCCGCTACGACCTGGCCCGGGCCCTGGCGGCCGGCGGCCGTGACGAGGAGGCCCTGGACCTGCTGCAGCAACTCGTCGGCACCCACCAGGAGCTGGGCCGGATCCGCAGCGAGTGCTCGATCCGGGCCACGCTGGCCGACGTCCTGGTCCGCGTCGGCCGCCCCGCCGAGGCGCACGCCCAGTACCGGTACGTGCTGGAGCACTCCGGACAGGTGCCCGCCGAGCAGGCCGCCGAGGCCGCCCGCAAACTGGCGGCCCTGGGCGGGAACTGACGACCGCCGGCGGGACGGGTTCGACGGTCCGGATGCAGTCGTCCGACCGAAGCGGCGGAAGGGTCGCGGCGGGGAGCATCGACAGCACCGGCCGCCGCGGCGCGCGGCGGCCTCCCCTCCCGAACGGAGCCCCCTCACCATGACCGTTCCCACCTCCCGGACCCGCCGGCTCGCCACGACGGCCGCCGTCGCCGTCGCGCTCGTCCTCGCCGGCGGCACCGCCGCGTCCGCCGCCGGCGACAACCCGGGCCGGCCGGGCGGCGACAACCCCGGCAAGCCGCACACCCTGGCCTTCTTCCCGTGCGACTTCGTGGCCGCGGACCCCAATGTCCGGAACCACCTCTTCGAGGCCGGGCGCCTGGACGCCGCGATCATCGACTGGGACCGGGCCCACCGCATGAACGCCACCCAGTGGGACCGCACCGATGCCGACTGCACCGGCGAGGAGCACAAGGCCGAGGCGAAGAAGGACGCCAAGAAGGCCGCCGCGTACGAGGCGATCAAGAAGTCCATCCGCCGGGTCCACGACGAGCTCTGACTCCGCGGCGGCCGGGCGGCCGGGCGGACACCGTCCGTCCGCCCGGCCCTCCCCCCGTCCCCCCGCCTGCCCACCGGCCCGCCGAACGGGGCGGCGTGTCGGGCGGCGGAACGACCGCCCCGAGGAGAGGGTGACCGGCGGGGGATCCCACGAGGAGGAGCGAGAATGCCCGAAGTCACCACTCCTTACCAGACCGGCACCCCGTGCTGGGTCGACCTGATGGCGAAGGACCAGCAGGCCGCGCTGGACTTCTACCGCGACCTGTTCGGCTGGCAGGGCGTGCCCGGGCCCGCGGAGTTCGGCGGGTACGCGGTCTGCGAGCTCAACGGCCGGGCGGTGGCCGGCATCGGCCCGACGATGAGCCCCGACGGCTCGCCGGAACCACCGACCGTCTGGACCGGCTACCTCGCGAGCACCGACGCCCAGGCCACCCAGGACGCGATCGTCGCGGCCGGCGGCACCCTGCTCGCCCCGGTGATGGACGTCGGCGCGCTGGGCCGGATGCTGGTGGCGGCCGACCCGCAGGGCGCGGTCTTCGGGGTCTGGCAGCCGGGCGAGTTCTTCGGCGCCCAGGTGGTCAACGAGGCCGGGGCGCTGACCTGGAACGAGCTCCACACCAGCGACGTGCAGGCCGCCACCGCGTTCTACGGCGCGGCCTTCGGGATCGAGATCGAGCCCCTGGACGGCGCCGACGCGTACTGGGAGCTGCGGGTCGGGGGCCGGGCGGTCGGCGGGGTGACCCTGCTCGCCGGCGACCCGCCCGGCACCCCGCCGCACTGGCTGACCTACTTCGCGGTCGACAGCGTGGACTCCACGGTGGACGCGCTGGTCAGGGCCGGCGGCACCGTCCTGGCCCCGCCGTTCGACATGATGGCGGGCCGGATGACGGTGGTCGCCGACCCGCAGGGCGCTCCGTTCGCGATGATCACCCCGACCCCGCTGTAGCGGTCCTGCGACGATTCCGAGGATTCCGGCGCGCGCGACGCCGGGCGGCCCTCCCGGCCCGGTGCCGGGAGGGCCGCCCCACGACCGCGGCCGTCAGTGCCCCGTGGCACAGTTCCGCCCATGAACATCACCACCACCCCGCACAGTTGGGACCAGGCCGTGGCGCTCTTCGAGCAGCGCCGCCTGCCCGCCGACTCCTACGAGAACCTCTACGAGGAGCAGTACGACGTCCACACCGGCACGCTGACGGTCGAGGGCAATCTCGACCTCGACGCCGCCGAGCCCGACGGCACCGGCTACATCGTCGACGGCGACCTGCTGGTGGACGGCGCGGTCCTCAACACCGACGACGGCTGCCCCGCACTGGTCGTGCTCGGCGACCTCCGGGCGGCCGCCGTCTACCTGGAGGGCGACGCCAAGCTGATCGTCGGCGGGGACGTCCACGTCGGGGCCTTCGTCGGCCATATGACGGACAAGCTGGTGATGATCCACGGGGACCTCAGGACCAGGGTCACCGTGCTGTCCTCCGAGTTCGAGCCGGACCTCGTCGCCGGCGAGCTGTTCGGGCCGGTGCTCCGCCCGCCCTACCTCGCGCCCTTCCCCGGCGCCGTGCCCGTCGCCCCGGAGACGGTACTGGTGCCCGAGGTGCTGCTGACCGGCGCCGACACCGACCCGGACGAGTGGCGCGGCTTCGACACCCCGGGTGTCCACGGCGGCCGGCTGCTGGAGCGGATCGAGGCGGGTCTGCCGGTGACCCTGGCCGAGCAGGCCGCCAGGGGCTGACGGGCCGACCGCCGGGGGCCTCCCCTCCTTGCCTTCAACCGCACTTCAAGTCCTACGGTTCTCGTACGACCCGCACCGCGTGCGGGCCGCACACCCGAGACACCAGGAGGGGACCCCCGTGTCGACCCAGCAGATCTCCGACGCCGAACTCGCCGGCCAGCCCGCCGCCTACTGGACCGGTGTCGCCTACGAGGCCCTCATCGCGTTCACCCGGGCCCGGCAGGCCGAGAAGGGCTACACCCAGCCGCAGTTCTGGCTGCTGCGCAACCTGTCGAAGAACGACATCTCGCCGGACGGGACGGGCATGACCGTGCCCGAGCTCCGGGCGGCGATGGCCTCCTACCTCCGGGCCGAGGACGACCTGACGGCGGAGGCCGCGGTACTGGTGGAGCGCGGCTGGCTGACCCGCGACGCCGACCACCGGCTGTGGCTCACCGAGGAGGGCGAGCGGGCCCGGGTCGAGCTCGCCCGCAACGCCCCCGCCATCCGCGCCGCCATCCACGCGGGCATCGACGACGCGGACTACGTCACCGCGCTGAAGGTGCTCCGGCAGCTGATCCGCAACACGGGCGGGACCGTCGACTGACGGGCCGGGCGGGACCGGGCCGCCGCGCGGTGGCAGGATGTCCGGCATGACGGATTCGGACGGGTCTGCTGGGTCGGACGGGTCGCGCGGACCGGAGGTGTTCGGCGACGGCGTGGCGGTCGAGGCGCTGCTGCGGGAGGCCGGTGCCGACGCCGCCGGGGCGCTGTGGCGGCTGACCGGCACCGAGCGCCAACTGGACGCCAACGTGGTGCGGTTGCGCTCCGGGGCCGCCGTCGCCGCCCATGTCGAACCCGACCTGGACGTGCTGGTGCTGGGCCTCGCCGGGCGGGGCACCCTGCACTGCGCGGGCGTCGAGCACGCGCTGGAGCCGGGTGCGCTGCGGCTGCTGCCGCGCGGCGCCGAGCGCGCGGTGGCGGCGGGGGCGGAGGGCGTCGCCTACCTGACGGTGCACCGCCGCCGCCCGGGCCTCACCGTCCGCCCCCGCCCCTGACCGCGCAACCCGCACCCGCACCCGCACCGGCACCGAGGCCCTGATCACCCGGTGGCGCCGAGGCGCGCCAGGTAGGCGTGCACCGGGCCGGGGTCGGCGGCCGGGGTGACCAGCGCGATGTGGTTGTCCGGCCGGACCAGGACGAGGGCCTCGCCCGTCACGCCGTAGGACCGGCGGACCTCGCCGTCCCGGTCCTCCACCCGCACCGGCCGGACGTGTCCGGGCAGTCCGGCGAGGTCGGGGCGGGCGCCCGCGCCGAGGCCGAGCAGGGTGAAGTCGTCGCCGGCGAACCGCTCGAAGAGCCGGCCCGGAGCGCCGTCCGGACCCGGGCAGGGGCCGTCGGGCGCCCGGTCCCCGGCCCGGAGCAGCGCCTCCGGGTCACCGTCGGCCGGGGTGCCCGCGGCGAGGCTGCTCCACCGGTAGCCGAGGGACAGGCCGGTGAAGTCGCCGACCCCGCCGGCCTCGACCCCGATGCCGGGCGTGTCGATCCCCTCCACCACGGCCGCCATCCCGGCGCTGGTGACGTCGAGGGTCCACGCCGCGATCGGCAGCCGCTCCTCCTGGTAGGTGTCCAGCAGGGCGGGCGCGGCGAGTCCGCGCACCACGTGGCCGAGCTTCCAGGCGAGGTTCCAGGCGTCCTGGATGCCGGTGTTCATGCCGAGCCCGCCCGCCGTGGGGTGGACGTGGGCGCAGTCCCCGGCCAGCAGGACCCGGCCCTCGCGGTAGCGCTCGGCCATCCGGACGTTGACCCGCCAGGTGGACAGCCAGGTGGCGTCGCGGAGCCGGATGTCCTCGCGGCCGGTGTGCTCGGCCGCGAGCCGCTGGAAGCTCTCCAGCGACGGCGGGACGATCGTGCCGTCCGCGGCGGTCTCCGGACTGGCCTGGAGCTGCCAGCGGGGGCTGTCCTCGAACGGGCAGAGCATGAAGACGCCCTTCGGCCCGAACCACTGGTGCCAGGCGCCCGGCTCCAGGCCCTCGACCACCACGTCGCCGCAGACCATCATCGGCTCCGGGTCACCCTCGCCGACGAAGGGGATGCCGAGCAGTTTGCGCACCGTCGAGCGGCCGCCGTCGCAGGCGACCACGTACTCGGCGGCGATCCGGCGGCCGTCGGCGAGCACGGCCTCCGCCCCGTCGGCGCCCTGCCGGACGTCCACCAGTTCGGCGCCGAGCTCGACCTCCACCCCGAGGGCCGCGAGCCGCTCGCGCAGCAGCGCCTCCAGCTGCGGCTGCCGCAGCCAGCGGCTGGCCGGGTAGGGGGTGGTGGCGCCGGGCCGTGCACCGGCGAACGGCTCGGTCTCGTTGACGAAGGCGCCCTCGAAGTACTTGCGGAACGGCAGGTGGGTGCGGCCCACCGCGGCCAGTTCCTCGGCGATGCCCAGGTCCGCGAGGATCTCCAGGCTGCGGGGGTTGAGCGTCTTGCCGCGGGAGCCCTCGGCGTGGGCGGCGGCCCGCTCCAGGACCCGCACCGCCACGCCCTGCCGGGCCAGCCCGCAGGCCAGCGTCAGTCCGGTCGGCCCCGCTCCCACGATCACCACGTTCGTCATGTCCGTCACGTTCGCCACGGTCGTCATGTGTGTGCCCGTCCCTTCCGGTTGTCGATGGCTCCATAGAACAGCAACTCGGTAACGAAAGCAACCCAGTAACAAATTTATCCGGGTTATGATCCTTGGCATGACTCCGAGCGAACCGGAACCGGGTCTGCGGACCCTCAAGAAGCAGCGCACCCGGCAGACCATCGCCGAGACCGCCATCGCCCTCTTCCTCGACCGGGGCTTCGCCCAGGTCTCGGTGGCCGAGATCGCCGCCGCCGCCGAGGTCTCCAAGCCCACCCTGTTCCGGTACTTCGCCAGCAAGGAGGAGCTGGTCCTGCACCGCTTCGCCGACCACCTCGGCGAGGCCGGCCGGGTGGTGCGCGACCGCGCCGCCGGACTCACCCCGCTGGACGCCCTGGAGCGCCACCACCTGGCCGGGCTGGCCGCCCACGAGCCGCAGACCGGGCTGACCGACGACCCCGAGGTGCTCGCCTTCCTCCGGCTGGTCTACGAGACCCCGGAACTGTCCGCCCAGCTCCTGGACTACGTCGACGCCGACGCGGACGCGCTCGCCGAGGCACTGGACCCGACCGGCGGCATCACCGCCCAGCTGTTCGCCGCCCAGTACGTCGCCGTCCGCCAGGTGCTCGCCCGCACCGCCTGGGCCCGGCTGGCCGACGGGCAGGACATCGCCGAGGCGGGCCCGCAGGCCGTCGCCGAGACGGCCGCCGCCTTCGCCCTGCTGCGCGACGGCGCCCGCGCCCAGGGGTTCTGACCCCGACCCGCCACTCCCTGGAGCCCCGGGCGGCGCAGCGGACCCGCCGCCCGGTGAATCGGTGAAGCACGTCACGGCCTCGCCCCGGTGCCCCGGCGGGTCCGGGCGGGTAGGTTCCTGCCTCCAAGGGGAGCGACGCTCCCCCGGACGCGGATCCCGCCGTCATTGGCTCCTCCCAGGAGAGAGGCACGAATGATGTCTGCACAGGACGCCACGCACCACCCCCCGCGGCGCATCGGTGTGGTCGCCGAGTCTGCCGCCGGGGAGACCCGGGTCGCCGCGACACCGTCCACGGTGCGGGGGATCCTCGCCCTCGGCTACGAAGTCGTGGTCGAGTCCGGGGCCGGTACCGCCTCCGGGTTCACCGACGAGGCCTACGCCGCCGCCGGAGCGGGCGTCGGGGACGCCTGGGCGGCCGACGTCGTACTGAAGGTCAACGCGCCGTCGACCGCCGAGGTCGCCCGGCTGCGCGACGGCGCGACCCTGATCGGCCTGCTCGCCCCGGCGCAGCGGCCCGATCTGCTGGAGACGCTGTCCGCGCGCCCGGTCACCGCGCTCGCGCTGGACGCGGTGCCGCGGATCTCCCGCGCGCAGTCGATGGACGTGCTCAGCTCGATGGCCAACATCGCCGGGTACCGGGCGGTGATCGAGGCGGCGCACGTGTTCGGCCGCTTCTTCACCGGCCAGGTGACGGCCGCGGGCAAGGTCCCGCCGGCGAAGGTCCTGGTGGCCGGTGCCGGTGTGGCCGGGCTGGCCGCGATCGGCGCCGCCTCCAGCCTGGGCGCGATCGTCCGGGCCACCGACCCCCGGCCGGAGGTCGCCGACCAGGTGAAGTCCCTGGGCGGCGAGTACCTGCCGGTGCAGGTCGCGCAGGAGGCGAGCACCGACGGCTACGCGAAGGCCACCTCGGCCGACTACGACCGGGCCGCGGCCGCGCTCTACCACGAGCAGGCCCAGGACGTGGACATCGTCATCACCACGGCGCTGATCCCCGGCCGTCCGGCGCCCCGGCTGCTCACCGCCGAGGACGTGGCGGCGATGCGGCCGGGCAGCGTCGTCGTCGACATGGCCGCCGCGCAGGGCGGCAACGTGGAGGGCACGGTCGCGGGCCGGACGGTGGTCACCGACAACGGGGTCACGCTGATCGGCTACACCGATCTCGCGGCCCGGCTGCCCGCCCAGGCCTCGCAGTTGTTCGGCACCAATCTGGTCAACCTGTTGAAGCTGCTGACCCCGGGCAAGGACGGGCAGCCGGTGCTGGACTTCGAGGACGTGGTCCAGCGCGCGGTGACCGTGGTCCGGGCGGGCGAGGTCACCTGGCCGCCGCCGCCGGTCGCCGTGTCGGCCGCGCCCGCACCGGCCGCGACGCCCGCGACGCCGGCGGTCGTGGAACCGGCCCGGCCCCGGCTCACCCCGGCGGCCCGGTTCGGCCTGATCGGCGCCGGGATGCTCGCGCTGTTCCTGCTGACCGCCTTCGCCCCGACCCAACTGGCCCAGAACTTCACGGTGTTCGCACTCGCCGTGGTGATCGGTTACTACGTGATCGGCAAGGTCCACCACGCCCTGCACACCCCGCTGATGTCGGTCACCAACGCGATCTCCGGGATCGTGGTGATCGGCGCCCTGCTCCAGATCGGGCACGGGAGCGCGACGGTCACCGTGCTCTCCTTCGTGGCGATCCTGCTGACGAGTGTGAACATCTTCGGCGGCTTCGCCGTCACCCGCCGCATGCTGAGCATGTTCTCCTCGTCCCCGGAAAGGCGCTGAGCCCGATGACGTCCACGACGGCGGCCCACGCCGCGGATCTCGTCGCCGCCCTGTTGTTCATCCTCAGCCTGGCCGGGCTGTCCCAGCACCGAACCTCCCGCGCCGGGGTCGTCTACGGCATCGCCGGGATGGCGCTCGCCCTGGTCGCGACCGTGGTGGTGGCGTCCAGGAGCATCAGTGCCGGGGCGGTGGCCCTGATCGTCCTGGCGATGGCGCTGGGCGGAGCGGCCGGTCTGTGGCGGGCCCGGCAGGTCGAGATGACGCAGATGCCGGAGCTCATCGCCGTGCTGCACAGCTTCGTCGGCCTCGCCGCGGTGCTGGTCGGCTGGAACAGCTACCTGGAGGTGGAGGCGCACGGCGCGGCGCAGACCGCCGTCTCCGGGGACCTGCTGGGCATCCACCACGCCGAGGTGTTCATCGGCATCTTCATCGGGGCGGTGACCTTCACCGGGTCGATCGTGGCCTTCCTCAAGCTGTCCGCCCGGATCGCCTCCCGGCCGCTGGTGCTGCCCGGCAAGAACGCGCTCAACATCGGCGCGCTGGCGGCGTTCGTGGGGCTGACGGTCTGGTTCACGGTCAGCCCGGGCCTGGGGGCGGTGATCGCGGTCACCGTGCTGGCGCTGGCACTGGGCTGGCACCTGGTCGCCTCGATCGGCGGCGGCGACATGCCCGTCGTCGTCTCCATGCTCAACAGCTACTCCGGCTGGGCCGCGGCGGCGGCCGGCTTCCTGCTCGACAACAACCTGCTGATCGTCACCGGCGCGCTGGTCGGCTCCTCCGGTGCCTATCTGTCCTACATCATGTGCCGGGCGATGAACCGCTCCTTCCTCTCGGTGATCGCGGGCGGCTTCGGCATCGAGGCCGCCGCGGGCGGGGCCGAGGAGCAGGGCGAGCACCGGGAGATCCGGGCCGAGGAGGCCGCGCGGCAGCTCGCGCAGGCCAAGTCGGTGGTCATCACGCCCGGCTACGGCATGGCGGTGGCGCAGGCGCAGCACCCGGTCGCGGAGCTGACCCGGCGGCTGCGCGAGCGCGGGGTCGAGGTCCGCTTCGGCGTCCACCCGGTCGCCGGGCGGCTGCCCGGGCACATGAACGTGCTGCTGGCGGAGGCGAAGGTGCCCTACGACATCGTGCTGGAGATGGACGAGATCAACGACGACCTCGCCGCCACCACCGTCGTCCTGGTCATCGGTGCCAATGACACCGTCAATCCGGCGGCCATGGACGATCCGGCCAGTCCGATCGCGGGCATGCCGGTGCTGCGGGTGTGGGAGGCGGAGCAGGTGGTCGTGTTCAAGCGGTCGATGGCGTCCGGCTACGCCGGGGTGCAGAACCCGCTGTTCTTCCGCGAGAACAGCGCGATGCTGTTCGGCGACGCCAAGCAGAGCGTGGAGGACATCCTCCGGGCGCTGGACGCCGAGGGCTCCGGGGGCGCGGCCGCGGCCGTCCGGCCGGTGCCGCCGGTGGACCGGGCGGGCGTGTAGCGGGGGCATCGCGCCGCACGCGGGCTTCAGGAGGAACGCCGGGGGGCGTCCGGGGAGAATTTCGCTCCGGGCGCCCCCGTCGTGTCGATCCCGCGCCGTCCCGTTCGACCTGGGGTAGAGAGGGTCGGACAGCGACTCCCCGTACCAAGGAGACAGGCCATGGCGAAGTACATGTTGATCATGCGCGGCAACGACGAGTCGACCGCGACGATGATGGAGACGCCCTTCGACGAGATGCTCGAACTGATGGGCCGCTACAACGACGAGCTGATCCGGGCCGGGGTGCTGGTCGCCGCCGAGGGCCTCGACGACGCGTCGAAGGGCGTGGTGGTCGACCGCACCGGGGAGGCGCCGATTGTCACCGACGGCCCGTACGGTGAGACCAAGGAACTGTTCGGCGGTTTCTACATCCTGGACGTGGCCTCGCAGGACGAGGCCGTCGCCTGGGCGAAGCGGCTGCCGGCCTTCCCGGGGACGAAGATCGAGATCCGGCGGGTGCCGGGCATCGACGAGTTCCCCCAGGACAACGAGTGGATCGTCAGGGAGCGGGCATGGCGCGAGCGGACCGGACAGCTCTGAGCCCCGAGCCCCCGGACGGGCCGCTCGGCCCGTCCGGGGCGCCCGGCTCCCCCGGGCCGGTCGACGGCCCGGACTCCGCGCCCGGCTCCGCACCCGACTCCGTACCGGGCGGCCCCGACGGTGCGCCCGACGGCGTCGACGGTGCGCCCCACGGGCCCGGAGCCGAGGCCGCCCGGCGGGCCGTCGAGGCCGTGTGGCGGATCGAGTCGGCGCGGATCGTCGGCGCCCTCACCCGCTTCACCGGCGAGTTCGACCTCGCCGAGGACGTCGCCCAGGAGGCCGTCGCCGAGGCGCTCGTCGCCTGGGCGCGCGACGGCGAGCCGGCCAACCCGGTCGGCTGGCTGCTCGCCACCGGCCGGCGCCGCGCCATCGACCGGTTCCGCCGCCGCTCCGCCCTCGACGAGCGCTACGCCGCCCTCGCCGGCCGGCTGACCGAGGGCGGGGCGAGTTCCGGCGCCGAGCCCGCCCCCGGCAACCCGGACGACCTGCCGTGGGACCCGGACCTGATCGAGGACGACGTCCTCGCGCTGATGTTCGTCGCCTGCCACCCCGTGCTGTCGCCCGAGGCCCGCGCGGCACTGACCCTGCGGGTGGTCGCCGGGCTCTCCAGCGAGGAGATCGCCCGCGCCCTGCTGGTGCCGGTGCCCACCCTCCAGGCCCGGATCACCCGGGCCAAGAAGACCGTCGCCGCCGCCGGCGTCCCCTTCGCGGTGCCCCCGCCGGAGGAGCGGCGCGAGCGCCTCGGCGGGGTGCTGAGCGTGCTCTACGTGCTCTTCACCGAGGGCTCGACGGCGACCAGCGGCGACCGGCTGCTGCGCACCGACCTCGCCTACGAGGCGATCCGGCTGGCCCGTACCCTGACCGCGCTGCTGCCCGGGGAACCGGAGGTGTTCGGCCTGCTCGCCCTGTTCGAGCTCACCGCCGCCCGCTTCCCCGCGCGCACCGGGCCCGACGGCGAGCCGGTCCTGCTGGAGGACCAGGACCGCCGCCGGTGGGACCGCTCGGCCGTCCGCCGCGGGCTGGCCGCGCTCGACCGGGCGATCGCCACCGGCCACGGCCTGGGCCCCTACGGCCTCCAGGCGGCGATCGCCGCCTGCCACGCCGGGGCCCCGTCGGTCTCGCAGACGGACTGGCCGCGCATCGTGGTGCTCTACGAGGCGCTCGGCCGGATCGCGCCCTCCCCCGTGGTCGACCTCAACCGGGCGGTCGCCGTCGCCATGGCCGCCGGCCCGGAGGAGGCCCTGCGGATCGTCGACGGGCTGGCCGAGTCCGGGCGGCTGTCCGGCTCGCACCTGCTGCCGGGCGTGCGCGGCGAGCTGCTCACCCGTCTCGGCCGTACCGCCGAGGCGCGCTCGGAGCTGGAGCTCGCCGCCCGGATGTGCCGCAACACCCGCGAGCGGTCGGTGCTGCTGCGCAAGGCCGCCGCCCTGGGCTGACTCCGGCCGGAGCCGGCGCGACCCTCCCCGCCGTCAGGGCACGGGCGTCGCGGTGGAGGCGGCCACCGGCGGGCCGGTGATCAGGGTGCCGTCCTCGGCGTACGGTGTGCCGTTCGGCACACAGCCGTGCAGCCCCTTGATCTGCTGCATCATCACCGGCGCCGGCGCGCCCTGGCCCGGGCAGTCGACATGGCCCTCGCCGACGATGTGGCCGACCTCGTGGTTGACGGCGAGCGCGTGGTAGAGCTCGGGCTTGCCGGTGTAGAACTCGGACAGCTCCTGCCAGCGCTTGAGGTTGATGACGACCTGCTTGCCCGCGGCGCAGTTCACCCAGCCGCCGGTGTCCAGCCCGTACTGTCCGCAGATCCGGTCGGTGGACTTCGGGGTCGCCAGGTACACGGTGAAGTCCACCGGGTCCGCGTCCACCCGCTGGAAGGACCGTTCACCGCCGGCGGCCCAGCCGCGCCGGGTGTCCCCGAGCACGGCGTCCACCTCGGCGGCGAACTGCGCGGGCGTGACCTTCAGCCCGTTCTCCGCCCGCACCTTGTACCGGTAGAGGTGCTCCCCGGTGCCGACCCGCTCGGTGCCGCCGGGCGCCGTGGTGAAGGCCAGGGCCTTCGGCGCGGCGTCCGCCCACGGGCGCCACCACCAGGTGCCGGCCGCCACGGCGGCGACCACCACCAGGGCGATCGCCCCGTACCTCGCCCGCCCCGCGGGCAGCCGGGCCGTCACCCGGCCCACCGGGCGACGGCCCCGCGTATGGAGCGGCGGAGGGCCGGGGCCGCGGCGGGCACCGCGGCCCGGGAACGGCCCCGTCCGGGGTGGATCAACACATCGTTCATACCGAATAGGACGATTCGAGACCCTTCCGCGGTTCACCGGATCTTGATCGGGTTCCCCGGGGCGGTCACGCTCGGGGCCGTGCCGGCGCCTGCCGTCCCGGTGAGGGTCGCGTGCACCGGCTCACCGGGAGTCCCGGTGAGCCTGCGGGCGTCCCGTGCACCGGCTCACCGGGGGTCGCGGTCGAAGACCCGCTTCGACCAGCGGTGGCCGAGCGCCGTCAGGCCCAGGCACCAGGCGACGGCGAGCCAGCCGTTGTGGCCGATCCCGGTCCCGAGCAGCAGTCCGCGGAGGGTCTCGATGGCGGGGGTGAAGGGCTGGTACTCGGCGATCGGCCGGAACCAGCCCGGCATGGCGTCGAGCGGGACGAAGGCGCTGGAGACCAGCGGCAGGAAGATCAGCGGCAGCGCGTTGTTGCTGGCCGCCTCCGCGCTCGGGCTGACCATGCCCATCCCGACCGCGATCCAGGTGAGCGCCAGGGCGAACAGGGTGAGCAGCCCGAACGCGGCGAACCACTCCAGCACCGTGGCGTCCGTGGAGCGGAAGCCGATGGCCACGCCGACGGCGCCGACCAGCACGACGCTGAGGACCGCCTGCAGCACGCTGCCGACGACATGCCCGGTCAGTACCGACCCCCGGTGGATCGCCATCGTCCGGAAGCGGGCGACGATGCCCTCGGTCATGTCGTTGGACACCGAGACGGCCGTGCCGACCGTGGTGCCGCCGATGGTCATCAGCAGGATGCCCGGCACGAGGTAGGCGACGTACGCGGAGCGGTCGGCACCGGCGCCGCCGATGCCCGCGCTCATCACGTCGCCGAAGACGTAGACGAAGAGCAGCAGCAGGACGACCGGCGTGAGCAGCAGGTTCAGGGTCAGCGACGGGTAGCGCCGGGCGTGCAGCAGATTGCGCCGCAGCATGGTCGACGAGTCGCGGACGGCTAGGGACAGGGAACTCATCGGACGACCTCCTGGGTCCGGTGCGGCGGCGTGGGACCGCCGGTCAGGGCGAAGAACACGTCGTCGAGGTCGGGGGTGCGGACGGTCAGCTCGTCGGCCTCGACTCCGGCGGCGTCCAGGCGGTCGAGGATCGCGCGCAGCGTGCGCTGGCTGCCGTCGCCGGGAATCCGCAGGGTCAGGGCCGCGTCGTCCCGTTCGGCGTCCGCCAGCGCGGCGGCGGCCGCGCGGTGGGCGGCCGGGTCGGTGAACCGCAGCCGGACGTGTCCGCCGGGGACCAGCCGCTTCAGCTCCTCGGCCGTTCCCTCGGCGACGATCCGGCCGCCGTCGAGCACCGCGATCCGGTCGGCCAGTTCGTCGGCCTCGTCCAGGTACTGGGTGGTGAGGAGGACGGTGACGCCCTGGGCGACGAGTTCGCGGACGATCCCCCACATGGTGTGGCGGCTGCGGGGGTCGAGGCCGGTGGTCGGCTCGTCGAGGAAGATGATCCGCGGGTTCCCGACCAGGGTCATGGCGAGGTCGAGGCGGCGCTTCATGCCGCCCGAGTAGCCGGAGGCGGGCTTCCTGGCGACCTCGGTCAGGTCGAACCGCGCCAGGAGTTCGGCGGCGACCCGGCGGCCCTCGCCGCGGGGCAGGTGGTGCAGGTCCGCCATCAGCAGCATGTTCTCCTCCCCAGTGATCAGGCCGTCCACCGCGGAGAACTGCCCGGTGACGCCGATCGCGGCGCGTACTCCGTCCGGGGACGTGACGAGGTCGTGGCCGCCCACCTGGGCGTGGCCGCCGTCGGCGCCGACGAGGGTGGAGAGGATCTTCACCGTGGTGGTCTTGCCGGCGCCGTTGGGCCCCAGCAGCGCGAACACCGAGCCGGCCGGGATCCGCAGATCGATGCCGTCGAGGACGGTCCGGTCGCCGTAGGACTTGCGCAGGCCGACCGCGGTGACGGCGGCGGGTGCCGGGGTGGAGTCGGGGTTTCTGGATGCGGGCATGACAAACGAGGGCATGTGGTCCTCCCGTTCGGGGACTCGGTGACGACTGATTGGTGCGCGGAGGGGCAGTTCGGGGCGTGCGTGCGGAGGTCGGACCGGGGGCGAAGTCGTGGGGAGGGGCCGCGGGGTGGGGCCGCGGGATCAGGGCTTGGCGCGGAGGACGTCGATGTTGCCGTACCGGGTGCGGGCGCGGACCTCGACGGTGTCCTCGGACTTCCCCGGGGCGTCGGAGGCGGAGAGCATGTTGCGGACCTGGCCGGAGGCCGAGCCGAGGTCCAGCCAGGCCGCCGTGCCCTCCCGGATGCCGACCTCGATGGCGCCGTAGGAGGTCTCCAGTTGGACGCTGCCCCGGGCCACCTCGCCGATGCGCAGGGTGCCGTGGGCGGTGGTGGCGGCGACCGAACCGCCGGCCCGCCGGACCTCGATGTCGCCGTTGGCCCCGCTCACCCGGAGATCACCGTTGGCGAGGTCGACGGTCGTGGTGCCGTGGGTGTTCTTCAGTACGGCGGGGCCGTCGATCCGGCCGATCCGCAGGCTGCCGGAACTGGTGGTGACCTCCGCCTCGCCCTCGATCCGCTCCACGGTGACCGAGCCGTGCGCGGCAGCCAGCCGCAGCGGGCCGGTGGTGTCGAAGCGGACGTCCCCGGAGGAGGTCTTCACCTCGGTCTCGCCCAGCCGCCCCTCGCCCAGCACCTGGACCCAGGCGCCGCCCACCTCGATCCGCGAGTCCGCGGGCAGCTCGACCGTAACGTCCACGGTGCCGACGCGGCCGACGAGGTAGCGCGGCTTGGGCGTCCGGACGGTGAGCACCCCGGCGGCGAAGGAGACCTCGGTCTGCTCGGCGGACCGCACGTCCAGGTCCTTCTTCGGATCGCGCGGCCGCACCTCGACGACGGTGTCCGGCCGGTCGACGGCGATGAAGTGGATGGAGCCGGCCTCGACGTGCGCGGTGACGGCGATCGGGTCGGGAGTGTCGAACGAAGGCATGGTGATCCCGTCCTCGGGGGTGTCCGGTGGGGGCCCGGCGGGTCGGTCCGGCGGCCGGCGCCACCGCTTGACGGTGCTACCGGCGTACCGGACCGACCTCGCGCTGCGGGCTCCCGGCATGGGCGCTGAGGTTCATTGACGCCATGATGGCACCATGGTGACGCCAAGCGCAAGCCTTTTGTGCACCCGAGTGGCACTGGATGGGCGACACCTGCTCCGTCCGGGCGAAGACGGCACCCTCGGGCCCGTGGCACCAGGGCACCGGGACGGCACCCTGACCCGACCGGACCGACCGACACCGTCCTCCGAACAGCAGTGGCAGCACTGGCGCCACTTCGGCGCCAGCTGACGCCACAGGCGGCACACCTCAGGCGCCGCCCGCCCCCTCGTCCACGCCCACCAGCAGCCACCGCGCCGGCAGCTCGATCCGGTCGCCGTCCGCCGTGAACTCCGTGGTGGCCAGCGGCATGTCACCGGAGTCCAGGACCGCCAGCCCGGCCGCGCCGAACAGCTCCGCGAAGGCCGCGTCCGCCACCTCGGCCGGGGCCAGCCCGTGGGCGAACACCGGGCGCAGCTTCGGCGGCGGCCCCGCGGGCCCCCCGGCCAGGTCCGCCAGGAACCGCTTGGCCGCCTCGGCCAGCTCGACCACGAACGCCCGGCCGCGCCGCCCGGCCAGCACCGCGACGGCCTCGGCGACCGGCCCCCGGTCGGCCGGATCGCTCTGGTGGATCACCCCGCGCAGATAGAGGTTGACGTCGCCGAGGCGGTCGTGGAGCGCGCGGACGGCTGCGGCGTCGGTGGCGTCCAGCCGGGCGTACTCGGCCGATCCGGCCGGGTCGTTCCGCCGGGCCAGCTCCACGGCGGCCTCCGACAGGTCGACCCCCAGCACCCGGGCGAACCGTCCGGCCAGGAAGCGCGTCTGCGTCCCGCTGCCGCAGCCGAGGTCGATCAACGGCAGCTCCGGGTCGACCAGCCCCGGCCGGAACAGCGCGAGGTGGCGCTCCGCCACCAGGGCCGCCTCCGCGTCCCAGATCACCGCCCCGGGCTCGTCCGGCGCATCCCGCCAGAACCCCTCCCAGGCACCCAGGTACCGACTCGTCACAGTCATGACGGAGACCTCCAAGCGTCACTCACAGTGGCCGCAATGTATCCGTCAGTCGTCGTCCCCGGTGGCCGCGGCAGCACGGAAAGGCACGCGGGCGTGGCAAACACTCACCCCTTCGAGTGAGGGCGCATCATGCGGGGTTGATCAGTACGACGAACTGACTTCGCATCACCCCAATGGCGTGCACATGGCGGCGCGATAGCGTCGCCGCCGACCGTGATCGACTCGGAGGGGTGGAGTGGCGTGCACAGTACAGTGAAGGCGGACCGGCGGCTGCTGGTCAGCGTGTTCGGACCGCAGGAGGCCCGGGAGGCCGTGCTCGGGGGAGCCAGGATCATCGACAGCGAGGACCCGCGCAGCGCCCTCGGCACCATCAAACCGTGCCGGATCATGGACATCGCCGACGCCGTGCTCGCCGCCCGCCGCGACCTGCCGGTGCAGCTGAGCACCAACATCGGCGAGGACCAGCTGCTGCACCGGCGCGCGGCCAACGGCCTCGCCGTCGCCAAGTCCCCCTACGAGACGGTCGGCAAGGCCGCCCAGGCCGCCCTCGGTGTCGCCGCCGCGATGGGCACCCTGGTCCACCCCTGCCCGATCGTGAAGGTCGGCCTCGACGGCATGGACGTCGACCGGCTCGGCGACGTGCTGGGCGAGATCACCGCGACCCTGCGCCGGGTGGACGGACTGCGCCGGACCAGGGTGATGTCCGTGCTGTTCGCCCAGGACCTCGACCTGTGGGACGCGCGGAAGACCCTGCCGCAGGTCCGCCGCGCCCTGGTCGGACTGCGCGAGTACGACCCGTCCGCGCCGGACGCCCCCGGTGCCTTCGACCTGGCCGGCCTCGCGGACGCCCTGCTCGCCGAGGACGGCCTCCCGCTCTTCCCGGACGCCCCCGGCACCCGCCCGACCGAGGCAGAGCTCAAGGCCCGCGGGGCCCTGCCGGCCGCCGCAGGCGGCACCCACGTCACGGTCAACGAGCCCTTCGCGCACGCCGATCACGGCCTGACCCGGCAGCGCCGCACCGACCGCGAGGCGATCCGCGCCATGGTCGAGGCGAGCGCGGCGGCCGGCGCGGACGCCATCATGATCGACACCAGCATTCTGCTCAAGGTCGCCAGGATCGGCCTGATCTCCACGGCCGGCAACGAGGAGGTGGTCGACCTCGACGCCCACGACACCGACGCCCACGGCCTGACCCGGAGGGGCATCCTCACCCTCGACGAGATCCGCTTCTTCGTCGACCTGTGCCACGCCCGCGGCCTGGAGGCCAACCTGGCCGGCTCGGTGCAGAGCCACCAGGCGCAGCAGATCTGGCGACTGGTCCCGGATCTCGACCAGTTGTCGGCGCGCGGCGGCGTGGTCGCCCCGTCCCGCGACCCGCTGCGCGGCACCGGTGCGGACACCCGGCACGAGCGGGTCGTGCAGAGCGAGCTGGTCGCCGGCCTCGTCCCGCCGGAGCAGGGCGGCCACCTGGTCGTGCCGGAGCACATGGCGCGCTCGCCGAAGTTCCGCACGGACCTGGACGCCCTGCTCGCCCGGCACCCCGGCCTCGCGGTCCGGTTCGCCGGGCCCGACGGCATGCCGGACGGCACCGCGGACTGATCCGCGGGAGCAGGTCGCCGGGGTTCCGGCCGGGCCGCGTGGCCGGAGGGACAGCGCGTCGCCGTCCCTCCGGCCACGCGGTGGCGTCAGGTGTTGGTGATGCTGCCGCAGTTGGCGATCGGGACGAAGCCGTAGGCGACGATCACGGCCGGGTGGGCGCAGATCCAGCCCTGCGGTCCGAAGACGCTCCGCAGCGCGACGCCGTGGGCGTTGGTGCCGGTGTACTCGGCGGAGCGGAAGATGTGCCACAGCGATCGGCCGTAGGGCGTCGCGAGGAACGGCGCGTTGATGTTCTGCGAGGCGTCGACGGGCGCGATCGCGTTGACGCTGCGCAGGGTCAGCGGCCCGGGCGACTCCACCGCCGTGCCGTGGCCCCGATGGACCTGGTCGATGTAGACGCCGACCGAGTACGGGAACACCACGTCGATGTCGTCGAGCACCGGGTCGGTGCCCCGGTCGTTGCGCGGCCCAGAGGTCACGCAGGCACCGGGGACGATCGCCGTACCGCCGCCGAGGGCCTTCAGGAAGGCGACCCGGGTGTCCGAGGTCGACTGCGGCAGGTACGGCTTGATGGTGGCGTTGGCGAGGGAGGGATCGATCTGCAGCCAGTTGGTGGCGGTGCATTCGTAGATGGCCTTGAGCTGGGCGGTGGTGAGGTTGACCGGTGCGTGGCCGCCCGCCTTGGCCGACCAGGTGACGGCGTCCCTGGCGAACGGCACGAAGGAGTACGGCTTGGGGTCGCCCGGCGACACGCTGCGCGAGGAGCGGGCGAAGTCCAGCGTGCTGATCGTGGTGTTGATCAGCGCGGTGAAGCCCGGCCCGGAGCCGTCGGGCCGGTTGATCGACAAGGCGCCGGCCTTGGGGGTGATCGGGTTGGTGCCGGTCACGTCCCAGCTGTAGAGGCGCGGCAGTCCGGGCAGGGCGGCCGCGTTGTAGTCGACGGAGGTCCTGTTCATGAACCGCTGGGTGGTGTCGACGCCGACGCCGACCAGATCGGTGGCGGCCGGCACGACACCGGCCGGCGGGTCGGCCACCGCTGCCGGTGCCGTCACGGCGAAGGCGCACAGGGCGGCGGCGAGGCCGGTCGCCGCACGGGCGAATGTCGAACGCATCGAGGATCCCCTCCTGGGTACCGTCCCTCCGGCCGGACCGGCCGGGGGTGCGGTCATCCTCGATCGCGGGCCTGGTCGCCGACAATGCCGTTGATCCCGCAACTCGCGCCCGGCACATTCGAGTTGAGCACGGTCGACCTGCTTGTGCGGTCCGGACGGGCAGCGGCGGACGGGCCGAGAATTCTTCCCCCGGCCACCCGGCGGCGGTCGGCGGACCGACCCCCGCCGGGTGGCCGCCCGATGGCCGACGGACGGCCGACGGACGGCCGACGGGTGGCCTACGGGTGGCCGACGGGTCAGGCGAGCTTCTGGCAGAGCAGCGCGTACGGCCGCGCCGCCCAGAGCTGCCACCAGGGCTGGCTGTAGGCCACCCCGGCGACGAACTCGTCGTCCGCGCACTGGCCCTTGCCGAAGCCGTACGCGAAGTCGCCACCACCGGCCACCGCCGGGCGGTTGTCGCCCTTGTCGAACCACAGGGTGCGGCTCGCGGTGCCGAGCGGGGTGGCGGACTCGGCGCAGAGCACGCCGAGCGTCCGGCCGTTGCGGCTGTAGCCGGAGACGAAGGAGCCGGCGGGGCACTGCGCCTTGGCGTAGCCCGGCGCCCAGTCGGTGTTCACGTACGTCCCGCCGTGGTCGACGACGTAGCCGTGGTTCGCGCCCCAGAGGTTCGCGCGGGTGACGTCGCTGCACAGGCCGTTGTCGCTGCCGTGGGCGAGGCCCAGCAGCCGGGTGCCGTCGGGGCAGGAGGCCTTGAGGGCCGACGGGTCCCAGTCCGGCCGGGTCCGCAGGTAGGCGGACTGGTTGTCGTCGATCAGACCCGCGCTGAGCGTGGTCCAGTTCACCAGCGGCACCGGGGACTGCCCGGCACTCCAGGACGTGATCGGCCACTCGCGGTGGAACGCGAGGAACGGCAGGTCCTGTTCGAGGACCGGCGTGCCGAGGACGACGAGGCGGGCCATCAGCGCCCCGTTGATGTCGAGTCCGCCGTAGAGGGCGATCGTGCCGTTGACCTCCGGCTCGGGGTGGGTGGCGTCCAGGAGCACCGAACCGTTCACCGCCACCCGAAGGTAAGGCTCGATCGACGCCTTGACGCCGACCGTGTCGTAGAGGGCGACGGAGGCTTCGGCGAGCAGCCCGGCCTTCGCCGTGGCGGAGCCCCGGAGGTCGAGGCGCAGCGGGGAGACGGTGGAGGTGCCGGGGTCGGTGGTGGTGGTCCAGCCCGGGCCCTTGACGTAGTCGGAGTGGACGCCCCAGGTGCCGTCGTACGCCTGCTCCGCGTCGAGGGTGACGGTGCCGTCGGCGCTGATGTCGGCGTAGAGGGTGAAGGCCAGGTTGATCACCACGGGCAGGACGCCGACCATGACCACCGGGCTGGCGCTGTACGAGGCCAGGGCGATCCGGACCGGGCCGGTGCTGCCGGTGAGGGCGGCGCTGACGTGCCAGTCGGCGTGGGCGCCCAGGGTGAAGCCGATCCGGGCCTGCTGCGGGTCGATCAGGCCGAGGCCGCCCCGGTAGGAGAAGTCGACGGCGGGGTGGAGTTCGACCGAGCCGGAGAGTTTGGCCGAGGAGCCGCCCGGCAGCGGGACGGTGGCGTCGGCGCTCAGCCCGAGGCCGCCGGAGACCGAGCCGCTGCCGGAGGTCGGGCCGATGTCGCTGGTGACCTGGAGGCCGCTGATCCAGGGCTTGACCTCGAAGGCGGCGGGGCTTATCGCGCTGTGCAGGTCGGCGCTGGTCGCGCCGAGCAGTTCGGGGAGGGTCGCCGGGCGGGTGGTGACGGCGACCGTCCCGTCGGCGGCGGGCTGGACGCCGGTGACGGCGACCAGTGCGCCGTGCGGGGCGGCCGGGGTGGGCGGACTGTCGATCAGCTGGCCCGGCTGGACGGCGGCCGCGGCGGGCGCGGCGGATCCGCTCGGGGCCGCTTCGGTCTTCGCCGCTCCCTCGGCGGACTCCGTCCCGGCCGGGGCGAGTACGGCGGTGCCGGCCTTCGGGTCGTAGGAGGAGAGCGCGAGTGCCGGGGCGGCGGTGGTGGTGGCGGGCGCGCTGCCCTGCGCCGGCCTCACCACGGTGGCCTCGGGGGTGGTGTCGGTGCTCGGCGGGGCGAGCTTCGTGGGCAGGTCGGCCACGCCGGGGGCTCCGGGCGAACCGGGGGCTTCGGGGGCCTCGGCGCGGGCGGAGGCGGTGGTGGCGGGCGCGGTGGTCGTACTGGTCGAGCTGGTCGTGGTGGGCGCCGGGCCGGCCGCGGTGGCCGAGGTCGCGCCCAGGACGCTGCCGCAGAGGAGGAGCACGGTCGTTGTCGCGGCGGCTGACAGCGTCAGCTTGCGCACGGTCACGTGGAGGGTCCCTTCGTGTCAACGGTGCGATGGTGGTGCCGACTTGTGGTCGGCCGGGTCGCCGGTGGCTCCGGCAGCCGGGAAGCTAGCAGTCGGCGGAGGGCGTCTCCTGGTGCTATGTGACGTTTCACAGGTCGCGATCATCAAGATGTCATGTCCCCGACGTTGAAGCTTTGCCCCGTGCTCGCCACCCCGGGAGGCCGGGGCGGCCGACCGTCATGGCCGAGCGGTCGACCCGGGTGGCCGCCTCGGCCGGGGAGCGCGTGAACGGTGGACCGCGGACGGCGGGACCGCGGACGGCAGGACCGTGGACGGCAGGACCGTGGACCGCGGGACCGGTCGCATCGTGATTCCCCTCGGCAGGCGGCGCACACGGGAGTCGGGCGCGCAGGCCGTTCAGCCGGACAGCGCGGAATCGGCACCGCACGCTCCTTCACTGAACTCGCGCACCCCCAGGGCGACAAGCGGCCCGCCGGGGGCGCTCGGGGGCGCGCCGGAGCACACGCGCGAAACGCGCGAGACCGCCTGCGGACACGGGTGCGCCGCCCCGGGGCGACCCGCCTCGACCTGCGGTACCCCCGGACCGGCTGCGGGAGGCGCGTCCGCACGGTCGGCGGGCCCGGGAGGCGCCGGGCCCAACGGCCTTACGTCAACACGGCGATGACGAAGTTCACCTGCCGGGGTGGAGTAGCCGGCGAATCCGTCAGTAGGCCAACCATCCTGTCCTGTCGGGGTGCTAAGACTACGAAGCATGCGCGACAGGGCGCGACGGTCGACCGGGACGGGCCGGCACGGGAGGAGGCGGGGCGGATGCGGGTGAGTGGAGCGGGCGGGGAGAGCCGGACGGTTGCCGTGGCCGGAGTGGACTTCGGCTGGGGCAGCTCCGGGAAGCTGAGTGCGGTGCTGGCCGCCCTGCAGACCCGCGGCGGCGAGCGGACCAGGTTCGTCGGGCTTGCCTCGGGGCTGGGCCGGCCGGTGCTGGCGGGCTCGCCCGTGGAGCGCTGGTTCGACCTGCCGGACGCGGAGCCGGAGCGGGAGCTGGCGCGGATCGTCCGGGAGCAGCGGGTCGAAGCGGCCCTGGTGGTGCTGGACGGCGGGCTGGCCCGGGCCCTCGGCGACTGCGGGGTCCCGGTGGTCTTCGTGGACAGCCTGCCGTTCCTCTGGACGGAGGGGGACCGCGCCGAACTCCCCCTGGACGCCGAGGTCTACTGCGCGCAGCGGTGCGTCGACCTCCCGCCGGAGTGCACCGGGGTGCTGGCCGACGTGCGGCGGCTGCGCTGGGTGGACGCGGTGATCGCCGGGGGCGGGGCCGACCGGCGCGCCGTTCCCGGGCCGCGTCCGCGCCGGGCCCTGGTCAGCCTGGGCGGGCTGCGCGCGCCCCAGCTCGACGACTGGGCGAGCTATCCGCAACTGGTGCTGCCCGCCGCGCTGGAGGCCCTGGCCGCGTCCGGGGTCGAGGAGGTGCACGTCGCCGGGAACCTCCCGGCCTGGCTGGCCGGGCAGTTGGTGGACTCCTGTCCGGTGCCGGCGGCCACCACGGTCGGCGCGCTCGCGCACGAGGACTTCCTCCACCGCCTCGCCGAGTGCGACGTGCTGCTCGCCTCCCCCGGTCTGACCACGCTGCTGGAGGCCGGCCGGCTGGCCGTGCCGACGGTCTGCCTGCCGCCGCAGAACCTCAGCCAGATCTTCAACGGCCGCTTCCACGAGCGGGCCGTGGGCGCCGGGTCACGGGTGGTCTGGCCGAAGGAGGTGTTCGCCGAGGACGAGGCGCTGGCCCTGCGGGCCGGCGGCGAGGGGCGCGCGCTCGACCTCATCTACGGCGGCATCGCCCGGGCCGCCCAGCAGCACCGGCGCGCCACCTCCGCCGCGGTGCGGGGCCTGGTCGCCGAGGCGCTGCGCCGGGTGGAGCGGGAGCCCGGCACCGACTGGGGCGCGCTGACGGCCGAGGTCGGCACCGGGGGTGCGGCCCAGGTCGCCGACGCGCTGGTCGAAGTCCTGGGGGCCGCCGGCCCCGCCCGCTGATCCGTCCGACCGCTCCGACCGCTCCGACCACCACCTTCGACGAAAGGGTCCGGGTGTCCGCCCCCACGCCAACGCGCGCTCGCTACCTGTTCATCCGCATCCTCGAAGCCTGCAACGCCGACTGCTTCATGTGCGACTTCGCGCTCTCCCGCGACACGTTCCGCTTCTCCCGCTCCGACTTCGCCGAGCTTCTGCCTCAGGCCAGGGCCGCCGGGGTCGGGTACGTCCGCTTCACCGGCGGCGAGCCGCTGATGCACCCGGACGTCGTGGAGCTGGTGCGCGCCGGCGCCGAGGCGGGCATGCGGATGTCGCTGATCACCAACGGCTCGCAGCTGCCGAAGCTCGTGAAGGACCTCGCGGGGGCCGGGCTGGCCCAGGTGATCGTCAGTCTGGACGGCGCCTCGGCGGCCACCCACGACACCTACCGCCGCTCCCCCGGGATGTTCGACGCCGGGCTGCGGGGCCTGCGGCTGGCCGCCGAGCTGGGGGTGCTGCCGCGCGTCAACACCGTCGTCGGGCCGCACAACTACACCGAGATGCCGGAGCTGCGCCGGGTGCTGACGGAGGCCGGGGTGCGGCAGTGGGAGCTGTCCGCGCTCAAGCTGGACCGCTCGATCCGCTACCCCGACCCGGACCATGTGCGGGAGGTCTGCGACCCGCTCTACGCGGCCGGTCCGCAGAGCGGGCTCGTCCCGATGGGCAAGCGCTTCTACGGCGACACCCCGGAGGAGCAGTGGCGCTACTTCGAGGAGTCCACCCCGCCCCGGGCCTCGCTGCCGCTCTGCCACGTCACCGACGACGTGATCTACATCGACGGGCGGCGCGGCCGGATGCACGCCTGCAGCTGCATCCCGCACCGGGAGGACGCCGACGGCCCCGGGGGTGCGCCGATCCGCGAGAACGGCGTGCTGCTGCTGGACACCCCGGCCTTCCGGGAGCACGTCGAGCACTTCCGCGAGAACGGCCCCCGGGTGTGCAGCGGCTGCTCGACCACGGCGGCCGGCTACAGCGACGACGTGGCCAGGCTCGGAGAGGTGGCACCGTGGCGGTACTGACGACCGCTCCGGCGGTGACGACCGCCGGCCCGACGGTGCTGCTCGCCTGCCGGGAGCAGCAGTTGGACTCCGTGCTGGCGCTGCGCCGGGTGGCCGCCCATCTCGGCGACCTGCCCCGGTCGACCGACAACGGGCACGCGCTGCCGGACCAGACCCTGCCCGGCGCCGCGCTGGTCTGCGACGAGGAGGCGACGACCGCGCGCCTGGCCCGCCTCGGGGTACCGGTACTGCACCTGCGCTCGGCCCCCGGCGCCGCCCTCGCCCCACTCCCCGTCGACCGGATGCTCACCCGCGCCCAGTGGCCCGGCTGGCTGGAGCACCCGGCCGGCGAGCGGCCCACCGGGCTGCTGGCGCCGGCCCGGCTGAGCCGTCGGCGGGAGCGGCGCGGCACCCTGCTGCTGCTCTCGTTCTGGGGCGTCCCGCCGCCCGAGGCGGAGGCCTTCGCCACCGGGCCGCTGCCCGCGCTCGTCCGGGAGGCCGTAGGCCGCACCGGTTCCTGCGCCGTGGTCGGGGACACCGGGCTCGACCCGGTCCGCGAGGCCACCGCCGGCCTGCCCGGGGTGACGGTCGACGCGGCGGCCGAGGTCGACGCCGACGAACTGCACGCCCGCGCCGAACTCCTGCTCGCCTCGCCGACCTGGGCGGCCGTCGCACTGGCCCAGGCCCGGCGCGCACCGCTCGCCTTCCTCCCGGCGCTCGGCACCGCCCAGCGGGACCTCGCCGAGCGGGTCACCCGGCTGGTTCAGGTGCCCCGCGCCGCCGACCCCACCGATCCCGCGCTCTGGCAGCCGCCCTCGCCCGAGGAGCAGTGGGGCGCCGTCGGCCCCGGGCTCGACGATCTGCGCGGCGCGCAGGGCGTCGCCCGCACCGTCCGCCAACTCCTGCTCGCGCCGCCGTAGTCCGCTCACCCCGAAGTCCGCTCACCCCGAAGTCCGCTCACGCCGAAACCCACTCACGCCGTAGTCCACGCCGCAACCGCCGCAGCCGCAGCCGCCGTGCCCACCGCCGTCGCCCGACGTCCCCCCTCGTACGGAGCCACGCCATGTCCCACACCGCCCCCACCGACCGCGAAGACACCACCGGACCGCCCCCGGCCAGGCCCGCCCCGGAGCAGGCCGAGTGGGACGACTGGCGCTGGCACATGCGCAAGCGCGTCAACACCGTCGAGAAGGCCCGGGAGTGGATCAACCTCACCGAGGGCGAGGAGCGGGCCATCGCCGGAGTGGCCGGCCGCTACCGCTGGAGCATCACCCCGTACTACGCCTCGCTGATGGACCCGGACGACCCGCTCTGCCCGGTCCGCCAGCAGGCCGTACCCGCCGCCGAGGAGCTGCTGGAGTTCCCCGGCGCCGAGGTCGACCCGGTCGGGGACACCCTCTACCGGCGCACCAACCGGGTGGTGCACAAGTACCCGGACCGGGTGATCCTGCTCGTCACCGAGGCCTGCCCGGTCTACTGCCGGCACTGCACCCGCAAGTTCCACACCACCGACCTCCAGGGCAGCTACTTCCGGGACGACGAGGGCGGCGCCTACGACGAGGACCTCCGCTACATCGCCGAGCACCCGGAGATCCGGGACGTGCTGCTCACCGGCGGCGACCCGCTCTCCTACCAGGACGGCCGGCTGGAGGAGATCGTCGCCGGGCTGCGCGCCATCCCCAGCGTGGAGATCATCCGGATCGGCTCGCGCTTCCCGGTGCTGCTGCCGCAGCGGATCACCGAGGAGCTGTGCACGATGCTCTCCCGCTACCACCCGGTGTGGCTGAACACCCACTTCAACCACCCCAAGGAGATCACCCCCGAGTCCGCCGCCGCCGTGGACCGGCTGCTGCGCCACGGCATCCCGGTCGGCAACCAGACCGTGCTGCTGCGCGGGATCAACGACGACGTCGCGACCATGCGCCGGCTGATGACCGAGCTGCTGCGCATCCGGGTCCGCCCGTACTACCTGTACCACTGCGACAACGTCACCGGTGTCGCCCACTTCATGACCTCGGTCGAGAAGGGCTGGGAGATCATGGAGGGCCTCCAG
This sequence comes from Kitasatospora sp. MBT66, assembly GCF_000710405.2. Taxonomy (NCBI): domain Bacteria; kingdom Bacillati; phylum Actinomycetota; class Actinomycetes; order Kitasatosporales; family Streptomycetaceae; genus Kitasatospora; species Kitasatospora sp. MBT66. Next base: position 89,309 of record NZ_JAIY01000016.1, read on the forward strand.
GGCCACATCACCGGGTTCGGCGTCCCGCAGTACGTGCTCACCACGAAGATCGGCAAGATCCCGGTCTCCCGCCCCTCCTTCACCGAGACGCCCGACGGCGGCCTGCTGCTGCACAACTTCCGCGGCCAGCAGCTGCTCGTCGACGCCTCGACGCACCCGATCACGGAGACGGACGCCCGATGACCCTCCACCAGCGGCAGGGCCAGCGCTTCCTGCCCTACGGCGCCAACTACCTCGACTGGTCCGACATGGCGGAGCTCAAGGAGGTGATCGACCACCAGGTGCTGTTCCGGTACCAGACCGAGCAGGAGAGCATGGCCTCCCGGCTGGAGCGCCGGGTGAGCGAGCGGCTCGGCGTCGCCCACACCCTGGCCGTGCACAACTGCACGGAGGCGCTGCGGCTGGCGCTGATCTCCACCCGCCCCTCGATCGGCGACCCGGTGTACATCCCGGCGGTCACCTTCGTCGCCGTGGCCGGAGCGGTGCTGTCCTGCGGGCTGATCCCGGTGCTGGTCGACGCCGACGAGTCGCTCGCCCTGGACCGGACCCTGCTGCCGCCGGACGCCCAGCGGGTGATCGTGGCCCACATGGAGGGCTCGGTGGCCACCCTGCCGGAGGGCGTGCCCTATCTGATCGAGGACTGCGCCCAGACCCTCGGCGGGCGCTTCCCGGACGGCCGGGAGGTCGGCACGACGGGCTACGCCGGGGTGTTCAGCTTCCACCACAACAAGGTGCTGACCTCCGGGGAGGGCGGCCTCGTCGTCACCGGCGACGAGCACGCCGGGGCCACCATGCGCTGCTACCACGACCACGGTTCGGCGCGGGTTCCCGGCCACTACCCGACCTGGGACCAGGACGCCCACTACGGCGAGAACTTCGTCACCAGCGAGGAGGTCGCGGCCGTCCAGTGCCAGCAGTTCCGGCACCTGGACGAGGTGCTGGCCGGGCTGGAGCGGATGTACGCGCTCGCGCTGGCCGAGCTGCCCGGCCGCACGGACATCCGGCCGCTGCCGCGCGCCCGCGGCGACGTCAAGGTGAGCATGCGCCTGCGCTGCGAGTCCCGGGAGCTGCGGGACGCCGCCGTGGCGGCCCTCACCGCCGAGGGCATCGCGCACTGGACGCTCGGCAAGTACCTGCTGCCCGAGCACCCGGTGCTCACCGGCCGCCGCTCGCTGTACGCCGACGGGTTCCCCTGGAACCACGCCCCCGAGGGGCCGCTCCTGATCAGCCGGGACGGCTTCGCCCGCACCCGCGACCTGCTGGACCGCACCCTGTGCCTGCCGCTCTCCCCCGAACTGCCGGAGGCCGAGCAGGCGGCCGCGGTCAAGACGATCCGCCGCGTCCTGGAGACGGTGTGAGCGGCGCCGGCCCGGTGCTGCTCATGGTGGACGACCGGCCGTCCACCTTCACCCGGTACGCGGCCCGCACGCTCCCCGAGCACCTCGTGCTGCTGCGCTTCGAGGATCTGCGCGCCGACCTCTCCGAGGAGCACCTGCGCCGCACCTCCCACCTGCCCGCCTTCTGGGTGCGGGCCGGGGAGCCGCTGGAGCGGGAGGCGGAGCGCTACCACGCCTGGGCCGCCGCCGAACTCCCGGCCGTGCCCGAGCGGTTCTGCAACCCGTCCGAGCCGAGGCAGGCGCTCGCCCAGCGCTTCGCCGCCCTCGCCGGGCTGCCGCACCTGACCGAGCAGCAGGTGGCCTGGGTGCGCGACAAGGCCGCGATGAAGCAGCGCTTCCGCGAACTCGGCCTGCGCACCGCCGCGTTCGCCCGGGTCCGGGAGGCCGCCGGGATCACGGCCTTCGCCGCCGAGTACGGCTGGCCACTGGTGCTCAAGCCGGTGGACTCCTTCGCCTGCGTGGACACCCACCGGCTGGACGGTCCCGAGGCGCTGTCCGGCCTCGACCTCACCGCCCGGGACTGGATGGTGGAGGAGTTCCTCGGCGGCACCGAGTGGGAGGTGTGCGCGGTCGTCCACCGGGGCGAGGTCCTGGACGCCTGGCCGAGCGCGATGCCCTGCCGTCCGCTGGACATCGTCGACGGGGCGATGAACGCCAACATCAGCGTGGGCACCGACGAGGCGCCGCCGGTGGACCTGCGGTCGCTGCTGCAGACCGTCGTCAGCGGCATGGACATCGACCACGGCTACGCGCACATGGAGTTCTTCCTCGTCGACGGCGAGCTGTACGCCGGCGAGATCGGGCTGCGGCTGGCCGGCTGCGAGATCCCGGCCAACCACGGGCACGCGTACGGCTTCGACGTCTTCGGGGCCACCCTGGACGTCTACCGGGGGCTCGCGCCTGATCTGAGCTATCGTCAGAGACGTTGCGCGGGCGACCTGTTGCTGCCTCTGCCGGGCTCCGGGACGGTCCGCCGGATCACCCCGGCGGAGGAGCTGCTGCGTGTCCCCGGGGTGGTCGACGCCGTTCTCAAGGTCGGGGTCGGCGACACCGTCTCCGCCCGGCGCGCCTCGCACAACGCCTCGGGGTACGTCCATGTGGTCGGGGCCTCGATCGAGGAGGTGGAGCGGCGGATGCGCGACGTGCTCGGCGCCTTCGTGATCGACCTGGCTCCCGTGGTCGACCTGGTCCCGGTGGTCGATGCGGCTCCCGTGTTCGATGCGGCTCCCGCGACCGGTCCGGCCCCCGCGCGGGAAGGAGCCCGTTGAACCAGGTGAGCACCTCCACCCCGGCCCGGGACACCCTGGCCCACCGCTTCGGCACGCTGCTGCGCCGCCCGCACGTGCCCGCGGTGGCGGGGTGGAGCCTGGTCTGCCGGCTGCCGGTCTACCTGATGTCGCTGGCCACCGTGCTGGTGGTCCGCGAGCAGGGCGGCAGCTTCGCCCAGGCGGGCCTGACCAGCGCGCTCTACACCGCCGGGATGGCGGTCGGCGGGCCGCTGGTCGCCCGGCGGCTGGACCGCGCCGGCCGCCGGCCGGTGCTGCTCGCCACCGGCCTGTGCTACCCGGCGGCGCTCGCCGCGCTGGCCTGGACCACCCGGCCCGGCACCTGGGGGCAGCTGGCCGCCGCCACCGCCGCCGGGGTCGCCCTGCCGCCGGCCAACGCCTGTATGCGCTCGCTCTGGGCGCGACTGCCGCTGGCCGACAGCGAGCGGGACACCGCCTACCTCTGGGAGGCGATCCTCACCGAATTCCTGGTGATCGGGGCGCCGCTGATGCTGGCCGCCCTGATGCTGGCCGGCTCGGCCGCGCTGGCCGTCACCGCCGTGGCCGCGCTCGGCGGCGCCGGTGCGCTGGGGCTGGCCCTGGTCCGGCTACCGCCGGACACGGACCCGGACCCCGGCACCGAGCGGCGCGACCTGCTCGGCCCGCTGCGCAACCCACCGATGCTGGCGCTCACGGCCGTGATGGCGGCCAGCGCCGTGCCGATCGGGCTGCTCACCCTCGGCATCCCCGCCTTCGTGGCGGCGCACGGCTCCCCCGGCGGCACCGGCCTCGTCTACGCCTGCTGGGGCGTCGGCAGCGCGCTGGGCGCGATCTGGCTCGGGCGCTCGCAGTCCGACGTCCCGGCGGCGGTGCGCTTCCCCCGACTGGTACTGGCCTACGCGCTGGGGACGGGCCTGGCGCTGGCGGCCACCTCGCAGCCGCTGCTCGCCCTCGCCCTGGCCGTCGGCGGCGCTCCGATCGCGCTGGTGTCGGCCGTCGAAATGACCCTGGTCGGTGCGGTGGCGCCGAACGGTTCGCTGGCGGAGGCCTTCACCTGGGCCTCGCTGGCCACCGTGCTCGGCGACGCGGTCGGCCAGCAGGTCGGCGGGCTGCTGGTGGAGCCGCTCGGCGCACGCGGGGTGTTCGCCGTCGCCTTCGCCGTCGCGCTGGGCGCCGCCGTCCTGGCCTTCGCCGTCCGCCCGCTGCTCGACCGGGGCACCGCGGCCGCGACCGCCGCGGAGTGCGCCGCATGACCGGCCGCCCCGCCCCCGCACCAGTGCCGCCCACTGCCCCGTGCCACCCACCACTCCCCTCCCGCCCACGAGGTCACCGACGATGAAGCCCGAAGGCCAGCTGTTCCGGCCCGTCAAGCTCGCCCAGTTCCCCTCCGCCGTCAAGGAGTTCCTGGCCTCCTCCGAAGCCTCCACGGACACCACCGAGGACACCACCGAGGACGCCGCCCCGGGCACCTCCCCGGGTACCTCCCCGGCCGCCGCCCCCCGCCTCGCCCCGGCCACCGTCGGGGTGCCGGTCCCGATCGACGGCCGCGCGGACCTGGCGCAGAGCCTCGACCTCGCCGAGCAGCTGTACGACACCCTCCACCGCCCCCTGCCGCTCGACCTCGGCATCGTCCTCGGCGCCGACCGGCTCCCGGACGGCCTCGCCGAGCTGGCCGGGCCGCTGGCCGCCGAGTGGCTGCCCGAGGAGCGGCTCACCGACACCGCCGCCTTCCTCCGCGACCGTCCCGGCAGCCTGCTGCTGGTCGGCTGCTACGACCGGCTCACCCTCGACCCGGTGCGCTCCCTGCTGTTCGCCACCTACCGCAGCCGCACCCACGCCCTGACCCTGCTGAGCGGGCGCGACGCCGCCTCGCTCTCCTGGAGCGTCGCCAAGCAGTACGCCCGACCGGCGGCCGCGGTCGGGGCCGTCGGGCTGTTCACCGACACCGACCGGCCGCCGCACCTGCCCGGCGTCCAGGTCCACGACGACCGGGACTTCGAGCGGGTCGACATCCAGGCCGCGATCCTCGGCACGCACTGGCGCAAGGTCGCCTTCCAGGGCCACGGCAAGGACGACAGCGTCAACCTGGGCGAGTTCACCATCTGCGGCCTCAGCCCGGCCGCCGAGGCCCGGCCCGGGCTGCTCGGCCCGCGCTGCTCCTACGGGCTGCCCTGCTACAAGCCCGAGGACAAGCTCGTCCCGCTGCACCGGGTACCGGCCGTCGAGGTGGTGCTCAGCGCCTGCAACAGCGGCCCGCTGGCCGACCTCGCGCTGTACGACCCGAAGTACCAGCTGCTGCTCAACGCGCTGGACGGTCCGGCCCGCACCGTGGTCGCCGCCGTGTCGGTGCACGACTCCGACCGGCCCGAGAACGTCGCCTGGATGCGCGCGGCCCTCACCGGCGGCGACACCGTGGACACCCTCAACGCCAGCCTGGCCGGTTCGCACCCGTACCCGGCGTTCCTGCGGTTCGGCCTGCCCGACGCCACCGCGCCCGCGCCCGAGCCGGCCGACCACCGGCCCGACCCGCTGCTGCTCACCGTCGGCCGCCGGCTGAACGCCCTGCTCGGTTCCGAACTCCTGCCGCACAACCACGCCCTGCGGCCCCGGCTGACCAAGCTGGCCCGGAAGGTGGACCTCTGGGTGGCCCGGCCCACCCACCTCGCGGACCAGTCCGCCGCCGAGATCCAGGCCTCGCTCACCGCCGACCTGCAGTCCCTCGACCATGTGCTGGCCGGGCAGGTCGCGGCGGACCCCGAGGACGAGCTGATGAACTACCCGGCGCACTTCGGCGACCGCAGTTCGCTGGACCCCGAGGTGCGCGAGGTGACCTGCCACTGCGGGCGCCCGGCCCAGGAGTTCACCCGGCGCGGCCTGCTCCCGCAGATCCTCGACACCGTCTGCGCCGTCTGCATGCGCTGCGGGGACGTCACCTTCCGGCTGCCGCAGGCACCCTCGCTGCTCGCCCACAGCGCCGACGAGGTCCGGCAGGGCGGCGTCCTAAAGGTGCGCGCCGAACTCACCGCAGCCCGCACCGGCCCCGTCCGGCTCGGCCTGTTCGTCCCCACCTACCTGCGCGCGGACGTGACGGTCGAGCCCGAGCACGCCAAGGTCCGCGCCGTCGGCGGCCGGCCGACGGACGTCGCGTTCCGGGTCCGCTTCGACCCGGCCACCGCCCCGCAGGCCTACTACTTCACCGTGTTCGCCGTCCAGGACCTCGCCGTCTCGACGGCCCGGCGCCACTTCGGCGTCCTGCCCGGCTGACCCGCCACCCCGACCTCACACCCCGAGGACACCCACTGCCATGACCAGCACCCCCACCAGCACCGAGCCCGGTGCCAAGCCCGACATCCAGCTCATCGAGCAGAACGGCGAGGTCACCCTCAGCATCGGCGGAGAGCAGGCCATGCAGGCCTGGGAGCGCGACCTCATGTGGGCGAGCGCCGACCTGCTCTGCGAGTACGGCCAGGACTTCTACGAGGTCGGGCTCGGCCTCGGCCTCTCCGCCCTGCGGATCGCGCAGAACCCGGCCACCCGCCGCCACACCGTGCTGGAACTCTTCGACGAGGTCGAGGACCTCTTCCGCGCCGAGCACCCCCAAGTACCCGAGAACCTCACCGTCGAGCGCGGGAACTTCTTCCGGCGGATCTTCGAGCTGCCCTCGGAGAGCATCGACGGGATGTTCTTCGACCCGGCCCTGGACATGGAGGTGTGGACCGACGCCGAGCTGTGGGCCCGCACCATGCCCGAGGTGGTCCGGGTGCTGCGCCCGGGCGGGGTGTTCATCCCCTTCTTCAGCACCAAGCCCGAGCTGCGCTGGCAGTACACCCCGCACTTCCGCTCGATCCGGGTCGAGCGCCATCCCTACACCGCGTACGACACCACCGAGTACACCCACGGCACCAGCGGTGACGCCTACATCCAGTGCTTCCTCAAGGACTGAGCGCCATGACCACCGACCTCACCGCCCACCTCGCCGAGCTGCCCCGGACCCTCTTCCTGGCCGGGCCGTTCATCCAGCTGCTCGACCCGGAGACCGGCGAGATGCCGCCGGGAGCCCGGGAGCCCTTCGATCTGCTGATCAAGCACTTCGAGGCGCAGGGTGTCGCCGTCCACAACGCCCACCGCCGGGAGGCCTGGGGCGCCGAGCTGATGCGCCCCGAGCAGTGCACCGCGCTCGACCAGGAGGAGATCCGCAAGGCGGAGCTCTTCGTCGCCCTGCCGGGCTCCCCGGCCTCCCCGGGCACCCACATCGAGATCGGCTGGGCCAGCGCCTTCGGCAAGCCCATCGTGCTGCTGCTCGAACGCGGCCGGGAGTACACCTTCCTGGTCCAGGGGCTGCACACGGTGGCGGAGGTGGAGGAGGTGGTCTACACCGACCTCGCCGCCTCGCTGCCCGCCGTCGACCGCGCCGTCCAGCGGGTCCTGGCCCGCCACCGCGGCGCCGCCCGACCTGCCTGACGCCCCTCCCGCCCGACCCGCCTGCCGA
>NZ_JAIY01000016.1:96515-123748 GCF_000710405.2 Kitasatospora sp. MBT66
CGCCCCCGCCGACCCACCGCCGACAGGAGCCACGACGACCGATGCGACGCCGCCACGGCCCGCCCGCCCTGAACGCCGTCCCAGCGGTCCTCGCGGTCCCAGCGGTCCTCGCCGTGCTCGCCGTGCTCCTGTCGCTGGTGGCCGCCGCCCCGCCCGGTCACCGCCCCGCCGGCTCCCGCCCGCCCGGCGACGACCCGCGGACCCCGGCGCTCGTCACCCACACCCTGACGCTGCGCAGCGACGCGACCGGTGCCGCCTGGCGGGGGCACCAGCGGGTCGACTTCACCCAGGTCGCGCCCGAGCCGCTGTCCGCCGTGTACCTGCGGCTCTGGGGGAACGCGCGCGGCGGGTGCGCGGCGCCCGCCGTGCGGCTGACGGGCATCACCGGCACGGCCACGGCGGACTGCACCGCACTCGAGGTGCCGCTGCCCCGGCCGCTGCGTCAGGGCGAGTCCGGCAGCCTCGACTTCGAGCTCTCCGTCGACGTCCCCGAGGGCCTCGACCGCTTCGGGCGCGACGGCGCGTACAGCATCCTCGGCAACGCCCTGCCCACGCTCGCCGTCCTGGACGGCGACGGCTGGCACCTCGATCCTTACACCCGCAACGGCGAGTCCTTCTACTCCCTCGCGGCCGACTACTCCGTCACCCTGGACCACCCCTCCGGCCTGCTGGTCCCCGCCACCGGCAGCGCCGTGGACACGCCCGGCGAGCCGGGCCGGACCGTCACCGCCGTCACCGCCCGTCGGGTCCGCGACTTCGCCTGGGCCGCCGGTCCGTTCACCCGGCTCACCGGCCGGTCGGCGGACGGCGTGCGGATCGGCGTGTTCGCGACCCCCGACATCACCGCCGAGGAGGCGAGCCGGATGCTGGAGCTCGCGCGCACGGCGATCGACGCGCACTCCGCCCGCTTCGGCGCCTACCCGTACGGGGAGCTGGCCGTCGTCCTCGACAACGCCTTCTGGTTCAGCGGCATGGAGTACCCGGGCTTCGTCCTCGACCGGGTCAAACCCTCGGCGCTGGTCCACGAGTTGGCGCACCAGTGGTGGTACGGCATCGTCGGCGACGACCAGTACCGCGCGCCCTGGCTGGACGAGTCGTTCAGCGAGTACGCCACCGACCTCGTGCTCGGCGGGGCCGACAAGGACTGCGCGGCCGCACCGCGTTGGGAGTCCGAGGACGAGCGGCTGACCTCGCCCATGAGCCACTGGGACGCGCACCCCGGCCGGTACGAGGCGGTCGTCTACGACCACGGCTCCTGCGCCCTGCACGAGCTGGGCCGGCTGCTGGGCGAGGAGACGATGGCCGCCCTGCTGCGCGACTACGCCCGGGCCCACTGGTTCGGCGTCTCGACCACCGCCGCGTTCAAGGCCGCCGCCCGGGCGGTGTCCCCGGTCGACCTCGCCCCGTTCTGGCGGGAGCACCGGATCGACGGCTGAGCACCGCACCGGACGGAACCGCCCCGGCCGGGCGCGTGCGGCGCCCGGCCGGGAGGGGATCAGAACTCGCTGGTGACGCTCACCCCGCCGAAGCCCTGCTGGGCGTACAGGCTGAAGAAGACGTAACCCGCCGGGGGGTCGGTGACGGTCAGGGACTCGGAGTTGTCCGGGCCCGCGGAGCGGGTGACGTACGAGTCGGTGTACGCCCAGCCGTACGGGTTGTAGTAGAGCTCGCCGTTGCCGGTGCCGCCGCTGCTGGTGACCCGGATCTGGCGGGTGCCCGCCGGCACCCACAGGTAGAAGTGCGCGTAGTTGCCGGTGACGGCCGACAGGTTGCTCCGGCCGCAGTTGCGGTCGAGCTTGCGGAGGTCGCCGCCCGCGCACTCGGTCACCCTGGGGAAGCTCGGGGTGTTCTTGCACTCGCCGGCCGCGCAGGAGTTCAGCCAGGTGTCGAAGTCGGCGTCGTAGCGGGTGCCGACGGTCGACTTGAGGAGGGTGCGGGAGCCGGCCCAGTCGCCCTTGCGGTACAGGCCGAGCAGGGTGTCCACGTCGGGCCGGTGGCGCTCCAGCATGTAGCGGACGGCCAGGTAGCCCCAGCGGTAGGTGCGGTCCTCGTTCTGGTAGTGGCTGTCGAAGAGCTCGCTCAGCCGGTAGGTGTGCTTCGCGGCCTCCTCGACGGCCTTGGTGTTCACGACCTTGAGGTAGGAGTCGGCGACGACCTCGGCGAGGCCCTCGGTCCACCACGCGACGGGGGTGGGGTCGGCCGCCTCGAACGTGCCGTACATGTTGAAGCGGGCGTCGAGGTAGTGGGTGTACTCGTGGTTGAGGTTCCAGATCTCGAACCTGGTGACGTCCCAGGTCTTCTCGTAGGCGACGAACCGCGCCCGGTTGCCGGCCCTGGCCGGGTCGCCCTCCAGGTACATACCGCCGTTGTCGGTCGAGTTGCCGAACATGACCGTGGAGAGCGCCTTGTACTCGTCCGAGTTGTTGAAGACGACGACATCGATGGTGCTGTTGAGGTCGTCCGCGACCGGACCGTTGTCCCGCGCCACGGCGTGGAAGTAGGCGTCCTGGCCGTTGAGGCTGGTGCAGGTGTCGTCCAGCTCGGCCCGGGTCATCGCCTCGGCGAGGATGCGGATGCTCGGGCTGCACTGCTTCACGTTGGTCAGGTAGGCCCCCTGGAAGCTCTCCGCGTCCTTGCAGGTGCCGTAGGAGGCGCAGTTCGCCTGGTCGTAGACGCGCACGCCGACCGCGGCCGCCGCGCGCTGGTTCCGGGTGGGGCCGGTGACCTCGAACTTCGCGGTGAGCGCCTGCAGGTACGGCCGCGCCTTCGACCGGAGCTCGGGGTAGAACATGAACCGGCTCAACTCCTTGACGGAGTTGGTGAGCACCGGGTCGAAGGGGCCGCCGGCGTGCGCCAGGGCCCGGTCGGCGAAGGCGGCCACCGCGTCGATCAGGGCCGGGTCGGCCTGGAGCGCCTCGCGGAACTTCGGGTCCCGGCTCTCGATGCCCCGGTAGAGCACCAGGAAGGCCGGGTTGAGCGACCACAACAGGTTGTTCCGGTCCCACACGCCGTTGTTGTAGGCGGTGAGCAGGCGCTTGACGATCGGCAGGTAGGCGAGCGGCTCGCGGGGGACGTCGGCCAGCGTGGCGGCGTTCATCAGCGGGCCGGCGTTCTCGGCCGTGGCGTCCAGCGCGTGCGGGTTGGCGAAGAACGCCTGCACACCCTTGTAGATCGCGGCCGGGAGCCGGTCGTAGCTTCCGACCACGTCCTTGTTGACCCACTGCACGGCGTAGCCGGCCTGCAGGTAGTACATCAGTTGCTGGATGGAGCTGCTGTTGTTGCCCTGGTAGGCGACGGCGGCCTCGCGGACGGCGTCGGTGACGGTGAGCATCTGCGACTCGCGGAAGGCCGCGGCCGCGTAGCGGGGTTCGATCCGGAACAGGTTGTCGATGCAGCGCATGTCCACGGACTTGATGAGCCCGACGAGTTCCGCACCGGTCCGCCCGAAGTCGGTCGGGTTGCACGCCGCGGCCTCGCCCGAGTCCTCGGCGGACGCCTCACCGGCGGCCGCGCCCCGGCCGGGCGGCTTGGCCGCCGGGTGCTGGACGCGCCAGGGGGCGAAGTCGTGGCGGGGCCTGTTGTCGGCCGAGGTCGGGGTCTCGCTGTGCTCGGCGGGCACTGCGTCGGTACTGTCCGACCGCGTGACCAGCTCGACGCCGGGCGGCGGGAGCTGGTCGGCCGGAGCCGTGCGGGCCCCTGCGGCGTCCCGGCCGGCCGGCGGTACGGCGGCGGGCGACGCGGTGACGGGTGCGGCCTGCCCGAGTGGGGCGAACAGGCCGATCGTCAGGACCAGGGAGAGCGCAAGCGTTAACAGTCTTGCCAACTGCCGAAGGTGCGACAGGCGTGCGGTTCTCACGTGGGGGCCTCCGGGCCTTGGATCGGTCGCGTTGGGGACGCGACCGGTGGGGGTGAGGACCAAAGGACGACGGCGCCTTGAGGGGACTCCGTCGTGACCGGTGAGGAGCGGTGATCAGTACCATGGCACATGTCACATCTTCTTTGGAAGCCCTTTACCGCCACTCCGTTCGGCCCGGAACGTTCCGCACCAGGAGCATGACGATCCGTCATCATCGCTGCTGTACAACAGAGTTCAACAATCCAGGAATCAACATCCGACCTGGCGACGAGCTGTCACCGAAACCCGCAACCCCGACGACGAACCGTCAGACCGCGTACACAGCAGCGGCGGTGCGCACGAAGGAGCGGACCAGCGGATTCGGGTCCCCCGCGTTCCAGGCCGCCACCACCCGGCTCGGCGGGATGTCGGCCACCGGCACGACGGCGAGTCCGGCGGGCGGCTCGTGCCCGAGCGGGGCCATTCCGACCGTGCCGTTCCAGAGCACCGCGTGCCGGCATTCCTGGACGGCGCGGACGACCGGACCCAACCGGCGCTCACCGCCGTTCCAGTACGTCTGCCAGAGCGGATCGGTGCCCTCCGGGAACTGGAACCACCGCCGCTCGGCCAGGTCGGCCAGCCGCAGCCGCGCACGGCCCGCCAGCGGATCGTCGGCGCGCAGCACCGCCCCCACCGGGTCGGCCCGCAGCTCGCGCACCGCGAGGCCGGTCTCCTCGAACGGGCCTCGGGTCAGCGCGACATCGACCAGCCCGGCGCGCAGCCCGCAGGTCGGATCGGTCAGATCGGTCTCGCGGACCCGGACCTCCACCTCGGGGAAGCGCCGCCGGTAGGCGGCGGCCAACCGGTTCACCCCCAGGTCGGAGCTGTCGGCCAGGATGCCGACGGTCAGCGACGCCGGGCCGGCGGCCGCGGTGACCCGGGCCCGGGCCCGTTCGGCCCGGTCCAGCAGGTCCCGCGCTTCCGTCAGCAGGGTCTCCCCGGCCGGGGTGAGCGTGGTCCCGGTGGCCGAGCGGTTCAGCAGGACGGCTCCGAGATCGCTCTCCAACTGCCGGATCGCACGGCTCAGCGGCGGCTGGCTCATGTGCAGCCTGGCGGCGGCGCGTCCGAAGTGGAGTTCCTCGCCGACCGCGACGAAATAGCGCAGCGTCCGCAGCTCCATACCCGCAACGATACCCGCGCGGTATCGGCCGCCACAGAACGGGTCTTGGACGGACGACCCGCGCCGGCGGTGGAATCGGGGCATGACCGAAACACCGAACGCCGAATCGCCCACCATCGACCCTGCCGTCCCCGCCGCACCTGCCGCCGCCCCCGCCGCGCCCACCGTGTCCGTGGTCGGCCCGGGCGAGGGCGAGACCGTCCTGCTCGGCACCACCCGGATGCGGATCCTGGAGGACGGCGGCACCACCGGACACCGCCTGGGCATCGCCGAGTCCGTCATCGCCCCGCACACACCGGGCCCGCCGCAGCACCGCCACGCCGGGCACGACGAGGGCTTCTACATCGTCTCCGGCTCGGTGCGGTTCACCGTCGGCGACGAGCAGCACGACGCGGTCGCGGGCACCCTGGTCGTCGTCCCGCCCGGGGCTCCGCACACCTTCGCCAACGTCCGCGACGAACCGGCCGTGATGCTCAGCACCTTCACCCCGGACCCGTACATCCGGTACTTCCGGGAGTTGCGCGACCTCCACGCCGGCAGCGAGGCCGTGACGCCCGAGGCGCAGCTGCGGCTGATGCGCCGCTACGCGACCGAACCCGCCGACGCTCCCGCCCCGGGGCCGTCCTGACCGCCGCCGCCGGGTACTGCCAGGATGCGTCCCATGGAGATCCAGAACCCCGGCGGGATCCTGGTGCGCACCGCCGCGCCTTCGGACTGGACCGCGATCGCGGGCATCGACACGGTCGCGGCGGCGGGTGACCCGGACCGGCGCGCGGCCGTCCGGCGCTGGTGCGAGGAGGGGCTGGTCCTGGTGGCGGAGGACTCGTCGGGGCCGCTGGGGTACGGCGTGCTGGAGTACACCTTCTTCGAGCAGGGCTTCGTGACCATGCTGATGGTCGCGAGCGGCGCCCGTCGACGCGGTGTCGGATCGCTCCTGCTCGGAGCCGCCGGGGCGGCCTGCACCGCGCCGAAGCTGTTCACCTCGACGAACGTCTCGAACCTGCCGATGCAGCGGCTGCTCCAGCGCGAGGAGTGGCACGCGGTCGGGTTGCTGCACGGGTTGGACGAGGGTGATCCCGAGCTCTTCTTCCGTTGCCCGCCGGACCGGACCGGGAGCGGTGGCCGCTGACCGGCGGCACGCGGTCCGGCCGCCCCCGGCGCACCCACCCATCCCGCACCCACCCCGCCCGCACCCACCCTGCCCGCGCCGGCCTCAGCAACCCGCCGGGACGCAGCGGTGGTCCAGGGCCAGGGTGATCGCGCCGTGCAGGGAGGCGTCGGCGGTGAAGCGCGCCGGGAGGACGGCGGGCGGGAAGGGGACGGCGCGGTCCAGGCGCTCGGTGAGGGCGGGCAGGATCACCGCCTCGGCGGCCATCATGCCGCCGCCGACCACGATCCGCCCCGGGTCCAGCAGCACCGCGATGTTGGCGACGGCCGTCGCGAGGGTGTCGAGCGCCTCGCGGGCGATCCGACGGGCGGCCGGGTCGGGGCTGGTGAACAGGCGGTCGGCGGTGAGCTCCTGGCCCAGTTCGGCGGCACTGCGCTCGCCGAGGGCCTTGCCGCCGACCAGTTCCTCCAGCGGCGCGTGCCCGTCGGCGAAGGCGGCGGCAGGCCGGCCGGGTGCCCCGGGCGGCCCGCCGGGGTCCAGATAGCCGATCTCGCCGGCCGCCCGGTGCGCGCCGTCGAGCACCCGGCCGCCGACGGTGAGCGCGGCGGCGACGCCGGTGCCGAGGCTGAGGTAGACGCCGGGGTCGGCGCCGCGCAGGGCGCCCCGGCGGAGTTCCGCGAGGGCTCCGGCACGGACGTCGTTGGCCACCGCGACGCTGGGCACGCCGAGTTCGAGCGCCAGCCGGTCGGCGAGGGCGAGGCGCTCCCAGCCGGGCAGGTTCGGGGTGAGCAGGATCCGGTCCGGCCGGATGACGCCCGGGCTGACCGCGGCGTGCGCGACCACCGGCAGGCCGTGCACGGACCGGGCGTGCTCGGTGAGTTCGCGGGCCGCCGCACCGGCGCGGGCGAGGACCTGGTCGGGCCCCTGCTCGGGCCGGGTGGCGAAGCGGATCCGCCGCAACGGGGTACCGGCGGAGTCCGCGAGCCCGACCTCGGTCTTGGTGCCGCCGAAGTCGATAGCGATGACGGCGCCGTCGGGGCGGGAACGCCGACGCGGACGGTCGTGCGGGACGGGCTCCGGGCGGACGGCGGGATCGGTGGTCAAGAGGGCGTCCTCGGGTGGTGGCCGGGTGGTGGCCGGACGACGGGCGGGCGGCGGTGCGGCGCCTCCCGCCCGCCGCCCGGCGGTCGGGGGATGAACGGTCGGAGCGGTCGGAGCGGTCGGGGCGGGTCTCGTTCGGATCGCGCCCTAGCCGACCCGCGCGGCCTCCGCGTCGTCGACCTGCGCCGCCAGGAACTCCTCGCGGATCTCCTTGGGGCCGAACGGCCAGGCCCCCTCGGCCTTGGACCAGACCAGGAAGGCGACGCAGCCGAGGGCGACCCAGGCCAGCGACCATTCGACGGGGTGGACACCGGGGTTGGCCTTGTCCGCGTAGCCGTAGATGACCGTCCAGCCGATCGCGGCGACGACGGCCGGCAGCGGGTACAGCAGCATCCGGTACGGGCGGGCCAGGCCGGGCTGCCGTTTGCGCAGCACGATCACGGCGGCGATCTGGGCCAGCGCCTGCACGATCACCATGACGCTGGTGAGCAGCGTGATCAGGACGGTCAGCGGCGGGTGTGCGGCGACGTTGCCGATGTGCCGGGCGAACAGGAAACCGCCGGCGGTGATCGCGCCCATGGAGAGCAGTCCCACGACCGGGAACCCGTGCTCGGGGTGGAGCCGGCCGAAGGCGCGGAAGAACATCCCGTCGCGGGCCGCGTCGTAGGGGACGCGGGAGCCGCCGAGCAGTCCGGCGCAGACGGAGGCGAAGGCGGTGATCAGGATGAGCACGGTCACCGTGTCGGCGGCGCCCTTGCCCCAGGTCTGCTCCAGGACCGCGGAGGCGACCGACCTGGAGGCGACGCTGTCGGGGTCGAGCATGTCCTGCCAGTGGATCACACCGAGGACGCCGATCTGCATCAGCAGGTAGATGCCCATGATGGCGACGATCGAGAGGATGATGGCGCGCGGCATGACCCGGCCCGGGTTCTTGATCTCGGCCCCGAGGTAGGAGGCCGTGTTGTAGCCGAGGTAGTCGTAGATCCCGATGGTCAGACCGGCGGCGAAGCCGATCCAGAACTGGCCGTGGGTCAGCTCGATCGCGTGGGCGGGCCAGGTGAAGGCCATCGACGGATGGAAGTCGGTGAAGGAGGCGAGGATCACCGCGCCGACCGAGACGATCATCACGCCCCAGAGCACGACGGTGGCCCGGCCGATGTTCTCGACCTTGCGCCACAGCAGCAGCACCACCAGGGCGAGCACCGCGACGCCGACGATGTCGCCCTGCCCGGTCGTCATGCCGGGCCACAGGTAGGAGAGGTACTGCACCAGGCCCTGGACGCCGGTCGACATGATCAGTGGGATGAACAGCATCGCCGTCCACACGAACAGGAACGGCATCAGCCGCCCGCTGCGGTACTGGAAGGCCTCGCGCAGGTAGACGTAGGTGCCGCCGGCGCCCGGGAGCGAGGCGCCGAGTTCGGCCCATACCAGGCCGTCGGCGAGCGCGAGCAGTGCGCCCGCGATCCAGCCGACGACGGCCTGCGGGCCGCCGAAAGCACCGACCATCAGCGGGATGGTGACGAACGGGCCGATCCCGCACATCTGGCTCATGTTGATCGTGGTGGCCTGGAAGAGGCCGATTCTTCGGGTGAAGCCTGCGGACACTGGGGGCTCCATGAGGTGGGGGACGGAGCGGAGGGAGGAGGCGGCGCGGGCATTAAGTTAAGGAACATTACTTTCACCGTCAAGGGCGTGCGCACAACTCCTCGATCCCGCGCTCCGACGACCCGTCCGGAACAGCACGGGACCCGGCCGCCCCCGAAGGGAGGACCGGGCCCCGGACTTCACCCGTCACTCGTACACGGATTCACGGACGCACGGACGCACGGGCCCACGGACTCACGGACTCACGGACCCACAGGGCTCGGGAGGCGGCGAGCCAGCTCGCCGGACCGCCGATCTGCTCCCAGGCCCCGCCGCCCAGCGAGCGGGAGATGCGGCGGTCGCTGCTCGCGCCGAGCGAGTAGATCCGCCCGAGCCCGTCCACGACGAACTCGATCGCATAGCCGCCGAGGTAGTACCAGTCGGTGCCGGAACCGCTGTAGCGCAGGGCGCTCCCGGTGTCGGCGTTGGTGATGACCACGGTGCCCATCGCTCCGGCCGTGAGCGAGGTGGCCCGGTAGCCGACCCTGATCCAGTCGGTGCCGGCGCCGCTCCACTTGAACACGCCCCAGTCGTCGGGGCTGATCCCGTAGACCCAGCCCTCACTGTCGACGGCGAACTCCCGTCCGGGGCCACCGATCCGGTACCACCCGTTCATGCCCCGGCGGCTGACGTCGCCGGTGACGGGGTCGGTGGCGATGAGCGTACTGGCCCCGCCCGCCACGATGGTCTCGGCCGGGCCGCCGATCTTCCCCCAGCTCGTGCCGAACAGCCACTGCAGCACCGACTGGCCGTGGGCGCTGATCGCGTAGATCGTGCCGGTGTCGTCGATGGCCAACTGCCGGACCGGGCCGCCGATCCGGAGCCAGGTCGTCCCGCCGGTCCAGCGGTAGACGTCCCCGGTTTCGGGGCGCACGACGGCCACGACCCCACCACCGCTGACGACGATGCCGGCCGGGCCGCCGATCTTCGCCCAGGAGGCGCCGTCCCAGGAGAAGACGCTGTCCATCCCGCTGGAGAGCGCCACGAGCACGGGCGCGTGCGAGGTCAGGGAAGCCCTGGGCGCCACCGCCCCGGACGTGGCGGCGCCGGGAGCGACGGCGGCGGGGGCGGCGGAACCGGGGGCGGCGGCGTGGGCGGGTAGGGCGACCAGGACGCCACCGAGGGTGGCGGCGAGGCCCGCGAGCAGGAGCCTGCCGGTCAGGGCACGGGGATTCACACGGAGATTCATCGGAGTACCTGCCTGGAAAGGAGGTGCGATGCACCTACGGAGAGGACCACGGCCGGCGGAGCGACTGCCCGGCGCCGGCCGGTCGGGCGCGAACGCGCCGTACCCCATCCTCTCCGGGCGTCCCGCGACATGTCGTACGACGAAATGCGGATTCCCCCGCAGGGTGGCCGAGGTGCAAGCCGCGACCAGCCGTACTTGACGCTACATCGATTCTCTTTCAGCGACCTGCCGGAAGCCGTTCGCCGGACGGCCGGTGACCCGCAGGACGGTGTCGGTGGTGCGGTCCTCGGCACCCTCGGCGATGGCTCGGTCCAGGTCCGCCAGCAGCGCGGCGAACCGGGCGGGCATCTGCTCGGCCAGCACGGCGGCCAGCTCCTCCGGCGTCAGGCGCCGGTGCACGACGGGACGACCCAGAACCTCCCCGGCGATCCGGGCGATGTCGTCGTAGCCGAGGGCCTCCGGGCCGGTCAGCACCAGTTCGCGGTTCGGCGCCGGCTCGTCGGTGAGGGCGTGCACGGCCACGGCGGCGATGTCCTCGGCGTCCACGAAGCCGACCCGCCCGCCACCGGTCGCGGTCCTGACGACCCCCTCGCCGCGGATGCCCTCGGCGTGCGGGTGCGCGCCGGTGAAGTTCTGCATGAACCAGGACGGGCGCAGCACGGCCCACTCGGCGAAGAGGCCGGGCAGCGCCTCGTGCACCGCGCCCACCGCCGGGCCGCCGCTGGGCACGGCCGAGGAGCTCAGCAGGACGGCGCGGCGCAGGCCCGCCGCCCGGGCCAGGCGGAGGAACGGCAGCATGACCGGCGCCGGGTCCGACTCCCCCACCGGGGGCACGAGGTAGACGCGGTCGCAGCCGACCAGGGCCTCGGCGAAGGTGGCGCGGTCGTACCAGTCGAAGCGCACCGGTTCCGCGCCGGGGAGCGGGGTGGCAGCGCGGGAGGCGGCCCTGACGGGGCGACCGGCCGCGACCAGTCGGGCGACGGTCCGGCTGCCGGTGGTCCCGGTGGCGCCGACGACCAGGGTGGCGACGGTCGCGGCGGCGGTCATCGGGCGCCCCGGGCGGCGAGGCCGGCGTTTTCGGGCATGGGTGTCACAGACGTCTCCCTCCGAGATGATCCGGACCAGCGGTCCGTTTCATCCGAGGAAGATACGGACCGCCGGTCCGGATCGCAAACGTCCAGATCACAACAGCCGGAGCGCGACGCTCGGGGCACAGAGGGAGTGCCCCCGGAACGGCAGGTCAGCCCGCGCTGCGGCCGCTGACCAGAACGCGGTCGCCGAGGTGCTCACTGTGGAAGCCGACCTCGGCCAGCAGTGCGGCGACGCGGAGGGTGGCCTGGAAGTGCCGCGAGCGGACAGCGGCACCACCCTGCGGGCGGGCACCGTCGGACCCGTCCGCGCCGGACGGGTCGGACGCCGCACCCCGGGTCGCGGCCTGCCAGGAGACGATCACGCCGTGGACCCCGTCGGAGACCGTGGCACCACCGGTTCCGAGCATCGCGTCGGCCAGCGGGAGCCCCGCCGCGCGCAGCGTGGCGGTGACGGAGCCCAGGAGTGCGCGATGATCAGACAGCATGCAAATCAGTCTAATTACTAAATGACAGGTTAACTCCAGACAAACGACTGATTTAAGCCTCAAGGGTGACAGCACCCGGAAATCGGACGCCAAAAACCGACAGCATCCGGGCATCGAAAGACGCGGCGGACGGCCACCCGGCCGTCCGCCGCAGCCGCAGCCGCAGCCGCAGCCGCAGCCAACGGTCACGCACCTACCAGCGGTCGTGCACCAGCGGACGGATCCGCGCGTCGTAGAGCTCGCGGACGGCGGCCAGCGTGCTGTCCGGCAGTGGCGGGAGTCCGGCGGCGGCCGCGTTGGCGACCGCCTGCTCGGGATTGCGGGCACCGGGGATGACGGCGGTGACGCCCGGCTGCTGGACGACCCAGCGCAGCGCCGTCTGCGCCGCCGTCGCACCGGCGGGGGCGAGCCCGGCGAACGCGACCGCCGCCTCGACGCCGGTCGCGAAGTCGACGCCGGAGAAGGTCTCGCCCTGGTCGAAGGCCTCGCCGTGGCGGTTGTAGGTCCGGTGGTCGTCCGCGGCGAACCGGGTCTGCGCGGTGTACCGGCCCGACAGGAGGCCGGAGGCCAGCGGCACCCGGGCCAGGATGCCGACCCCGGCCGCGGCGGCCGCCGGCAGCACCTGCTCCAGCGGCTTCAGCCGGAACGCGTTGAGGATGATCTGCACACTGGCCACCCCCGGGCGGGCGATCGCGGTCAGCGCCTCGGCGCAGGTCTCCACACTGACCCCGTACGCGGCGATGCGCTGCTCCGCGACCAGGGTGTCGAGCGCGTCGTACACCTCGTCACTGGAGTACACGGGTGTCGGCGGGCAGTGCAGCTGCACCAGGTCGAGCCGGTCGACGCCCAGATTGCTCCGCGAACGGTCCGACCACGCACGAAAGTTGGCGAGATTGTAGTGTTCCGGCCGCTGCTCGGCCCGGCGGCCGAACTTGGTGGCGACGAACACCTCCGCGTCCGGACGGCCCTTCAGGTAGCGGCCGATCAACTGCTCGCTGCGGCCGTCGCCGTAGACGTCGGCGGTGTCGAAGAGGGTGACCCCGGCCTCGACCGAGGCGTCCAGCACCGCCAGGGCGTCCTCCTCCCGGACGTCGCCCCAGTCGGCGCCGAGCTGCCAGGTGCCGAGCCCCACGACAGAGACAGATCGGCCGGTTCGTCCCAAAACGCGCTTTTCCATGGGCCGACCCTCTCACAGAAGCCCAGGTCCGCAGGCCCGCCGCGCACCCCCGGCCGCCCCTGGAGCTACCCCCGGCGCCGCCCGCTCGCGGCGTGACGCCCGTCACAACCGACGCACGGCCCCTGCCGCACTCCCCCGAGGGCGCCACAGGATGTCCATACAAGTCGAGGCGTTCTTCTGACGTACAGCAACCGGACACCGGCGGTCGGCCCGGACGTACCCCGTACCCGCTGTCCTCTTCAGGCACCGTTCCTCCACCCCCCATGACAGGCAGAGGTCTCCCACCCATGGCTGAGCTGAACCGGCGCCGTTTCCTCCAACTGGCGGGCGCCACCGCCGCGTTCTCGGCGCTGTCGGAGAGCATCGCGCGTGCCGCCGCGATCGCCCCGGCCGGCGCCACCGGGACTCTCCAGGACGTCGAGCACATCGTCGTGCTGATGCAGGAGAACCGTTCGTTCGACCACTACTTCGGCGCGATGAAGGGCGTGCGCGGCTTCGGCGACCCGCGCCCGGTCACCCTCCCGAGCGGAAAGCCGGTCTGGTACCAGACGGACTCCGCCCGCAAGGAGATCCTCCCGTTCCGCCCGCAGGTGAACAACCTGGGCATGCAGTTCATCCAGGACCTCAACCACGATTGGGCCGGCGGCCACAAGGCGTTCAACAACGCCAAGTACGACCAGTGGGTGCCGGCCAAGACGGCCACCACGATGGCCTATCTGACCCGCCAGGACATCCCGTTCCACTACGCGCTCGCCGACGCGTTCACCCTCTGCGACGCCTACCACTGCTCGTTCATCGGCTCCACCGACCCGAACCGCTACTACATGTGGACGGGCCACACCGGCAACGACGGCACCGGCGGCGGCCCGGTGCTCGGCAACCAGGAGGCCGGGTACGGCTGGACCACCTACCCCGAGCGGCTGGAGCAGGCCGGCATCTCCTGGAAGATCTACCAGGACATCGGCGACGGCCTGGACGCGGCCGGCTCCTGGGGCTGGATCAACGACCCCTACCGCGGCAACTACGGCGACAACTCGCTGCTGTACTTCAACAACTACCGCAACGCCAAGCCGGGCAGCCCGCTGTACGACAAGGCCCGCACCGGCACCAACGCCAAGGCGGGCGACGGCCTGTTCGACCTGCTGCGGCGCGACGTGCAGGCCGGCACACTCCCGAAGATCTCCTGGATCGCCGCCCCCGAGGCCTTCACCGAGCACCCCAACTGGCCCGCCAACTACGGCGCCTGGTACATCTCGCAGGTCCTGGACGCGCTCACCTCCAACCCCGACGTGTGGGCCCGGACGGCGCTGTTCATCACCTACGACGAGAACGACGGCTTCTTCGACCACGTGGTGCCGCCGTTCCCGCCCTCCTCCGCCTCGCAGGGCCTGTCGACCGTCGCCACCGGCGCGGACTACTACGGCGGCAGCGTCGGCTACGGCGCCGGCGCCTACGGCCTGGGCCAGCGGGTGCCGATGCTGGTCGTCTCGCCCTGGAGCACCGGCGGCTACACCTGTTCGGAGACCTTCGACCACACCTCGATCATCCGCTTCATGGAGCGCCGGTTCGGCGTGCTGGAGCCCAACATCTCGCCCTGGCGGCGCGCGATCTGCGGCGACCTGACCACCGCCTTCGACTTCACCGCCGCCAACCCGGCGCCGGCGGCCCTGCCGTCCACCACCGGCTACCGCCCGCAGGACGCCAACCGGCACCCGGACTACGTGCCCGCCCCGCCCGCCGTCGGCACCATGCCGAAGCAGGAGGCCGGCACCAAGCCCACCCGTCCGCTCAAGTACGCGCCGTACGTGGACGGTTCGGCCGACATCTCGACCGGCAAGTACCGCCTGACCTTCAGCGGCGGGGCGGCGGCGGGCGCGCAGTTCCTGGTCACCTCGCCCAACCGCACCGACGGCCCGTGGACCTACACCGCCGAGGCGGGCAAGAACATCTCCGACGCCTGGAACACCAGCTACTCCAAGGGCGTCACCGACCTCACCGTGCACGGCCCCAACGGCTTCCTGCGCCGCTTCCGCAACCCCGGCAAGACCGCCGGGCCCGAGGTCGCCGCGCGCCACAACCCGACCACCGGCAACCTCGACCTCACCTTCACCAACCCCGCCGGCGCCGACGCCGTCCTCACCGTCGCCAACGCCTACGGCGGCTCCCCGCAGACCATCACCGTCCGGCGCGGCGCGACCGTCGGGTACACCGTGGACCTGCGCGGCTGCCGCAACTGGTACGACGTCACCGTCACCTCCTCCGTGACGGCCGACTTCGTCCGCCGCCTCGCCGGCCACGTCGAGACCGGCGCCCCCGGCCTCTCCGACCCGGGCCTGCTCACCTACTGAGCCCGTCCGCGCTGCCCAGGCGCCCCCGCACTCGGGGGTGCCCGGGCAGCGCGGTCCCCGAAGGCAGGGTCACCCGCGCGCCCGGCCGCGCCTGGGCGCGCACGCGCCCGCGCCGTGCGAACCTGGGCCATGCCCCTTCCCCTGTACGGCGTGGCCGTCGGCACCTTCCAGGACTTCTCCCGCGACCCCTCGCACGACTTCGGCCAGTGGTACCACGGCCATCTGACCCTGGCGACGCCCACCGGCGCCTTCGAGGCCGCCCTCGACGTCGACGCTCCCGGCAGCGTCGGCGTCTCCTACCGGCTGGTGGACGGCCTGCACCGCTCCGACCTGGGATCCCTCCAGCAGCTGCCCGGCGGCTTCCAGCGGCTCGACTCCTCGGCCGGCTCCGGCGCGCTGGACTACGCCCGCAGCCAGCTGCTCCGCGACCCCGACTGGCTGCGCACCCTCAGGGGGCTGGTGCTGCGGGTGGTCGCACTGCTGCAGAAGCAGCCCGTCGGCGCGCCGGCGTTCGGCCCGACGGTGGTCGACCGGCTGGTGGCGCTGCTCCACAAGCTCCCGAACCGCCCCGTCGCGGTGTACCCGTGGGTGGCCAGCAACGGCGACAACGCGCTCGACGTACTGGAGCCCCTGCTCCGCTCCGCCGACCGGATCTACGTCTTCGGCCAGCGCTTCACCACCGGCCTCGGCGTCCACGACGTGCACCTCAACCAGGGCGACCCGCTGGGCAGTCAGTGGTACGACACCGACGGCATCTGGCAGGACGGCGCCGTCGTCTGCGAGTTCGCGGACGGGCGGGTGGTGGTCTGGCAGATCAGGTTCAACACCCAGAGCCTGGACACCGACGGCGCCGGCCACCCGCTCTGACCGGCCGGCACCCGGCCCGGGCCGGACCCCCTGCACCACCCGAACGGGTGAGATCCCGCGCCACCGGCCCCGGCGCCGTCCGTCGGCCCGCGAGACTGGGCGCACCAGTAGGACCCAGCAAGGGATTTGTGATGGTGGAACAGCTGTACGCGACGCTGAAGACCAACCAGGGCGACATCGAGATCCGGCTGTTCCCGGACCATGCCCCCAGGACCGTCAAGAACTTCGTGGAACTCGCCACGGGCGAGCGGGAGTGGATCGACCCCGCCACCGGGCAGCCGAGCACGGCGCCGCTCTACGACGGCACGGTCTTCCACCGGGTGATCGAGGGATTCATGATCCAGGGCGGCGACCCGCTGGGCAACGGGACCGGCGGGCCCGGCTACAAGTTCGCCGACGAGTTCCACCCGGACCTCGCGTTCACCAAGCCCTACCTGCTCGCGATGGCCAACGCCGGGCCGGGCACCAACGGCTCCCAGTTCTTCGTCACCGTCGGGACGACGACCTGGCTCACCGGCAAGCACACCATCTTCGGCGAGGTCACCACCGACGCCGGCCGCAGGGTCGTCGACGCCATCGCCACCACGGAGACCAACCCCCGCAACGACCGGCCGGTGCAGGACGTCGTGATCGAGAAGGTCGTCGTCGAGACCCGCTGACCGACCGGCACCGACCGCCCCTCACCAGGGCCGGAGAGCGCTCCCGCCCGCACCGCGGGCCCGAAACCTTCGTGTGGGAGGATCCCGCCCGGATGATCGACATCGGGGGCGGTGGGGTACGTGCTGGTCTGGTTGGCGCGGGTGAGTGCGGTGGGCGCGTGGGCGGTCCTGTCCGTCGCGATCGTCTGGGCGTTCGGTCTGGGCGGCGGGACCCGCCAGCCGCTGACCACGCTCGACACCCTCGGCCGGATCGGTATCGGCCTGCTCTGGCTGCGGGTGGCGGCACTGTGGGCGGCCAAGGCCGGCCGGATGTGGGCCCGGCGCAAGCGCCGCCGGGTCTCCCTGTCCAAGGACCGCACCCCGGCGCCGTCCCGGGTGCCGCCGACCTTCGACGCGGCCCCCTGGGTCCGGGTGCGCCTGGCCGCCGTCCTCCTGCTGCTGCCGTTCGCGGCCGCGCTCCCGGCCGCCCTGCACGAGATGGACGGCGGCGAGGACGTGCGCGCGCTCAAGACCGCGGGCGCGGTGCTGTCCACCGCGACGGTGGTCGGGGTGACCAACGCCGAGGCGGTCGAGGACTCCGACGGCGTGCTGAACCACTACGACTCCGATCTGGAGCTCGTGCTCCCCGACGGCGGCCGGATCACCGCCTGGGGCGCCGACACCTACGAGGAGCCCCGCACCGACGAGCGGGTACAGGTCCTGCGGGCCCCGTCGGCGCTCCAGCTGGGGCCCCTGGTGCGAACCTCGGACCTCGCCCGGTACGTCGACACCGGCACGACGTACGGCGGCATGCGCTTGTTCCTGCTGCTGTTCTTCGGCGTGTTCTTCGTCTGCTTCGTGGTGCCGCCGTCCGTCGCGGCGGAAGCGGACCAGCTGCACGACCTGGCCTGGCGGCCCCTCGCCCAGACCGCCGTCCCCGTCCTGGCCACCTTCCTCTTTCTGTGGATCCGCCCGGCGCTCACCGGCGTCGGCCTCGGCGGAGCGGAGTCGCTCCTGCCCGCCGCCTTCGGCGGCTTCGCGATCCTGCTGATCTTCCTGTACCTCGGCCTGGCCCTCCGGGCGCTGCTCGACTGACCGCCCGGGTACCCACCACAGCGGCGTCCACCAGGGGAACAAGGGGATTCAACTGGCATCTGCTGCCCCAACCGCACGGTTGCCCGGGTAGCGGCCGTCACCCGGGACGCCGTGACCGAGCTGGGCCTGACCACCGGCTCCGCCGTGGTAGCGCTGATCAAGGCCACCGAGCTGTCCCTCGCCACCGTCTGACCCGGCCTGACCCGGCTCGCCGAACAGGACGACGACGGGGCCCCGGGAGCAGCACGTGCTCCCGGGGCCCCTTGCGTTGCCGGTGTGCCGGCGGTGTGTCAGCCGGGCATCAACGGCCCTGGAGGGACTTCGCGTTGTCGCCGAAGCTCCAGCCCTTCGAGCCGTCCCAGTTGATCGACCAGGTCATGAGACCCTTCAGCGCGCCGCCGAAGGCTCCCCACGACTGGCTGACCAGGCTCGGTGCCATGTAGCCGCCGCCCGCGCCGGGCTGGGCCGGCAGACCGGGCACCTGCTTGTCGTAGGGCACCTTGATGGTGGTGCCCTGGATGGTCAGGCCGTTGTTCAGGCACTCGGTCTGCTTGGTGAAGCCCTGGACGGTGCCGGCCTGGTAGGAGTCACCGGAGCAGCCGTACATGCTGCCGTTGTAGTACTGCATGTTCAGCCACCACAGGCGGCCGTTGTCCACGTACTTCTTGATGATCGGCAGGTAGGCGCCCCAGATCGAGCCGTAGGTGACGCTGCCGCCGGTGACGTACGCGGTCTCGGGGGCCATGGTCAGACCGAAGCCCGCGGGCATCTGGGCGAGCACGCCGTCGATGATGCGGATCAGGTTGGACTGGGAGGCGGACAGCGTGCCGATGCTGCCGCTGCCGGAGAGCCCGGTCTCGATGTCGATGTCGATGCCGTCGAAGTTGTACTTCTTCAGGATCGGGACGACGGTCGCGACGAACTTGTCCGCGACGGTGCTGGAGCCGAGGTCGATGCCCGCGGCGGCGCCGCCGATCGACATCAGCAGCGTCGCGCCGGCCGCCTTGGCCTGGCACATCTCGGCGGGGGTCGACACCTTGACGCCGGCGTCCATGCCGTCCTGCCACAGCACGGTGCCGTCGGAGAGGATCACCGGGAAGGCGGCGTTGATGACGTTGTAGCCGTGCGCGGCGATCCGGCTGTCGGTGATGGGGACCCAGCCCATGCCCGGGTGCACGCCGTTGGAGGCGCCGTCCCAGTTCTCCCAGTAGCCCTGGAGCACCTTGCCCGCGGGGCGGGGCTTGGTGGGGCAGGTGTCACCGGTCGGCGGGGTGGTCGGCGGCGTCGTGGGCGGCGTCGTCGGCGGGGTGGTCGGCGGCGTCGTGGGCGGCGTCGTCGGGGGTGTCGTGGGAGGCGTAGTGGGCGGGGTGGTCGGCGGGGTGGTGGTGCCGCCGGGGCCGCTGAGCACCACGTCGTCCGCGTAGTACGCGGGCTGTCCGTACCAGCCGTGCAGGAAGACCGTCACCGAGGTGGTGCTCGGTCCGGTGCTGAAGCCGACGCTGAGCTGGCTGTAGGTGGCGCTGCTCGGCGTCCAGGTGGACTGGGCGCCGCTCAGGCCCGTGCCGGTGGCGCCCAGGTAGATGTAGCTGCCCTGGACGTAGGCGCTCAGCGTGTACTGCGAGTTGGGCTGCACGCTGACGGTCTGGGTGCACTGGGCACTGTCCGAGCCGGCCGGCGTGGCCTTGAGCGCGGAGGAGCCGGAGTGCACCGGACTGCCGACGGCGGCGCCGGAACCGCCGGAACACGTCCAGTCGGAGAGTCCGTTCTCGAAGCCGGGGTTGGCCAGCAGATTGGGGACCGCCGCCCCCGCGGTGACGTTGCCGGCCACGACGAGGCCGGCGCCGATCACGGCGGCGGCGCTGATCAGCGCGAGGGAGCGGTTCACCGCGCCCGGTCCGGTCCGGGCGCCGCCGGTCCGGTACGTCCGGGCTGCGCGTTCCAGGGTGGCCCGGGGCTGCGGATCCGGGGTGCGCGACCTTCGACGGAACATGCTGTGCTCCCTTCCCGCCGAGCGCCAGGGACGAAACCGACGCGTGGGGGCGTGACGCCCGGCTCTGGGTGAGGTGGGGGGACATGTGGGGCTGTGCCGGTCCGGATCGTAGGAGGGGCGGCCGGACACGTCAATAGGTCTGGACCAATTGCGAGGGTCTGGACCAATTAGGGAGGCCGCCCGCCGCCCGCGTGCGCCCGGGGATCCGCCGGAGCCGCTCCCCCGCTCCGAGGATCCACTGGGACGCAGGGGAGTTGGCCGGATCGGGCGGCCGTCGCGAGCACCGGCGCCGACGGGCCGTCAGGCCGGACGGGGTCGCAAACCGCCGCGGCACTCGACCATCCGAACGAGTGAATCCGGCGACGGTCGCCCCGACCCTCGGCCACCGGTCCGACACGCCGTCCGCCCCCGGCGCGGGGCGGCCCCGGACCACCGGGAGCGTGCTCGA
Organism: Kitasatospora sp. MBT66; assembly: GCF_000710405.2. NCBI lineage: Bacteria > Bacillati > Actinomycetota > Actinomycetes > Kitasatosporales > Streptomycetaceae > Kitasatospora > Kitasatospora sp. MBT66. The sequence continues at coordinate 116,715 of NZ_JAIY01000016.1, forward strand.
AAAGTCCCCGTTCGACCCGGGCTCGCCCGGTGGGTAATCCGCTTGAACGACGCGCTCGAACAGCACCATCATCGGACCCCACCCCGCCCGTGACGGATTCGCCAACTCGACTTTCTTACAACCGAGTTGTTCTGCTTCGCCATGGCCGGACCCGGCACTTCCGCCCGTCCGCGCACCGCTCCGCGACTGGAGGCCCCGTGGCCTGTCACCCCACCCCGGCGACCCCGGCGATCCATCTCCCACCCGTCCCCGCACCCCCGCCCGCACCCCCGCCCGTCCCGCCGGCCGTCACGGCCCCGCCGGCCCGCGGACCGCACAAGGAGGCGAACGCTTGAGCACCACGACGACCTCGGCCGGGACCTCCGACGAGGAACTGCAGTGGCTCGCCGACGGGCGCCGCATCGAGGCGATCGAGGCGATCAGCGTCAGCGCGATGGCCCGCCGACTGCCCGCACTCGTGGTCCGCGCCTTCCGCCTCGGCTGGCGCATCGACCGCCCCTCCGTCGCCCTCCTCCTCACCTGCCAGGCGGTGTCCGCCGTGCTCGGCGCGGCCGGCCTGTTCGCGACCACCGGGACCATCTCGGCCCTGTTCGGGCCGGGCCAGGTCGGCGCCAAGCTCACCCACGCCGCACCGTCGATCCTCGTGATCGCGGCGGCCGCCGGCGCCCGGTCCCTGCTGGGCATCACCATCCAGTCCATCACCATCCACCTCTCGCCGCGGATCTCCCGGGAGGCGGAGGCCTCGGTGCTGCGCGCCACCGTCGCGGCCGAGCTGACCGCCTACGACCACGCCGGCTACAACGACGAGCTGGAGGCCGCCGACCGGGGCGCCGAAGTCTGCGTGGACATCGTCGGCGAGGCGCAGAACCTGCTCGCCTCGCTGGCCTCCCTCCTCGGCGCGGCCGGCGTGCTGACCGTGCTCCACCCCGCGCTGCTCCCCCTGCTGGTCCTGGCCGCGCTGCCCCAGGGAATCGCCTCGGTGCACGCCGCCCGGGTGCAGTTCCTGGCCAACCGGGCCGCGATCGGTGACCGCCGGATCATGGCCAACCTGCGCTGGTACATCCACCTCAAGCGCAACGCCGACCAGGTCCGCTCCGACACCATGGGCGAGTTCCTGCTCAGCAAGTACGACCAGGTCGGCCGGCGGCTGGACGCCAACTCCCGGCAGGCGGCGCGGCGCAGCGCCAGGGTGTCGGTGGTCGGCGCGGCCGCCTCCGGGCTCGGGACGGGCCTGGTGTGGGCGGCGATGCTGTGGCTGGTCAGCACCGGGCGGATGAGCCTGCCGCGCGGCGGCGCCGCGGTGTTCGCGCTGGCCGCCGTCGGCACCAGCCTGCGCGGCATCGTCGGTTACGGCGCCGACCTGTTCCGCACCGGCATGTACCTGGACGACTGGTCGAACTTCCTCGACACCGCGGGCGGCCACCGGCCCGAGCGCGGCGCCGGAACGCCAGGGGCACCGGAGCGGATCGCGGTGGAGGACCTCAGCTACGGCTACCCCGCCGCCGACCGCAAGGCGCTGGACGGCGTGAGCCTGCACGTCGAGCGCGGGGAGATCCTCGCCCTGGTCGGCGAGAACGGCTCCGGGAAGACCACCCTCTCCAAGCTCCTGGCCGGCCTCTACCTCCCCGACGCCGGAGCGGTGCGCTGGGACGGGCGCGACACCCGCGAGCTGGACCCGCACGCCCTGTGGCGCCAGGTCGCCGTGGTCCCGCAGGACTACGCGCGCTGGCCCATGACCTGCCGCGAGAACATCACGCTGGGCCAGCCCACGCCCGAGGGCGATGCGGCGGTGCTGCGCGCCGCCGACGCCTCCGGGGCCTCCGACGTCGTCGCCAAGCTCCGCCGGGGCCTGTCCACCCTGCTGGCGGTGGAGTGGATGGGCGGCGAGGAGTTGTCCGGCGGGCAGTGGCAGCGCCTGGCCATCGCCCGGGCCTTCCACCGCGAGGCCGGGCTGCTCGTGCTGGACGAGCCGACCGCCGCGCTCGACCCGCGCGCCGAGCACCGGATCTTCCAGAACCTGCGGTCGGTCGCCCGGGAGCGCGCGGTCGTCCTGGTGACCCACCGCCTCACCAATGTGGCCGTGGCCGACCGGATCGTGGTGCTGGAGAACGGCCGGGTCCTCCAGGAGGGGACCTTCGCCGAACTGGTCGCCGACGGTGCCGGGCGGTTCAGGGAGCTGTGGGACCTGCAGAACGAACGCACCGGCCTGCCGGCCCAACGGACCCGGGCGTCCCGAGAGTACGGGGAGTCCGGGGAGTCCGGGGAGCCCGGGGAGCTTCGGAAGGGAGGGGAGGCCGGGCAGTCCGGGTGACTGAGCCGCCGGGCCGGGGGCGCGTTCCGCCGCTCCGGCCCGGCGCCCGCGCACAGGGTCGGTCCCGCCCGGCGCCCGGGCGGGACCGGCGGGGTTCAGCGGGACTTGGCGGCGTGCACGAACTCGGTGATCAGGTCGGGGTCCTTGACCCCGCGCCGGACCTCGACCCCGCTGGAGACGTCCACGCCCCACGGGTTCGCGGCCGCGACGGCCTCGCGGACGTTCGCCGGGCCGAGACCGCCGGCCAGCAGCCACTTCCCGGCCGGCGGCCGGGTGCCCAGTTCGGCCCAGTCCCACGGGTCCCCGGCGCCGGGCACCGGTGCGTCGAGCAGCAGCAGGTCCTCGCCGAAGTCCCCGCAGTCCGCGCCGGCCGCGTTCGCCGCCGAGGTGGCCCTGATCAGCGGCAGTCCCAGGTCGGACAGCTCCGCGAAGGCGCCCGCCGGGTGGTTGCCGTGCAGTTGCACCGCCCGTACCCCGGCGGCGCGCACCGCCGCGCGCACGTACTCCGCCGGTTCCTCCCGGAACACGGCCACCGTCAGCACCTCCTCGGGCACCGCCGCCACCAACTCCCGCACCAGTCCGGGCTCCACCCGGCGCGGGCTCTCGGTCAGCACGAAGCCCAGCGCGTCGGCACCGGCCGCGACGGCCGCGGCCACATCCACAGCGGTGCTCAGACCGCAGATCTTCACAAACATGTTCCCGGGCACTCCCCACTGGACGGCCCCGCCAGCGTAGTACCGGCGCCGGGGCGCGGGCACCCGACCCGGCGCCGGTGGCCCCGGCGGCCGTCGTCCGCCCGGTTGGTCCGGATGCCACGTGCGGGTGCAGCCCGACGGCCCGACGGGAACGGTGGGGGGATGGACACCGTTGTCGTACTGGAATCTGACACACCGACCAATGTCCGGGTCCTGGGACCCGGCCTCACTCCGGCCGATCCCGAGGGGCCGGTGCGCCGCGCGCACGCCGCCCCCGCGGAGGCCTCCGGCGTCTGCGGCCCACGCACCCTGTGCGGGCTGGACACCTCCGAGATGACCCTCGCCCCGCACCGGTCCGGCATGGACCGACCGGGGTGGCACACCTGCAGTGTGTGCCGGGCCACCGAGGAGGGGGTCGGGGCCGAGCGCCACCCGGCGAGCAGCTCCGCCGTCTGACACCCCACCCACCGGAAGATCTTCAGCACCCGCCGGTGAGACGCCGTCACTTCGGCGGGTGAGAAGCGGAAGATTTCCTGTCCTGGACCACGTCCTCCGGAACCCCACCCTCCTTGACCACGCTCGCCTCGACCACGCTCTCGACCTCAGCGTCCTCGACCACGCCCTCCTGGCGGCCCAGCCGCCAGACCAGCTCCTCGCCGGTCCCGGCCGGGCGGTGGCGGTCCTCGGTGAAGCCCAGCCGGGCCGCGACGGCGCCGCTCGCGCGATTGGCCGGGTCATGGGCGATCTCGACGTGCTCCACGCCCGGGAACCGGAAAGCCTCGGCGACCAGGGCGCCCGCGGCCCGGGTGGCGACACCGCGCCCGGTGGCCGCCGGGTGGAGCCAGTAGCCGATCTCCATCACCCCGTCCGGGCCGCCCTCGCGCCGGAACAGCTGGCAGGCGCCGACTATCGCCCCTCCCAGCACCACCGCGAAGGTGAAGTCCCGGCCCGCCTCCCAGGCCTCCTGGCGCCGCGCCAGGAATTCGGCGGTCCGGTCCGGGCTGTGCTCGTCGACCCACGTCATCCACGGTCTGAGGTGCCCCCGCGCGGCATCGATGACCTCGAACAGCTCCGCGCGGTCCCCCTCGGGGTCGAAACGGCGAAGGGTCAGGTCGTCCAGCTCGATCACTCGCGGCGGCATCTCCATTGGCGAAGGATCACCCCGATCGCCGCCGAGGGCAAGGGGATTCGGCAGCGGGGCCGTCCGTGCGCGGGACGCCGACCGGGTGGTTCCCGGGACGGCCCCGGAGCCCCCGGGGCGGGCCGGTCGTTCTCACCGTGATGCGACTGCTGCTGACCTCCGACACCCACCTGCCGACCCGGGCCCGGGCCCTGCCCGCGGCGCTGCTCGACGCCCTCGACGAGGCCGACGTGGTGTTCCACGCCGGCGACTGGGTCGACACCGCCACCCTCGACCTGTTCCGGTCCCGGTCCGAGCGGCTGGTCGCCGTGCACGGGAACAACGACGGGGCCGCGCTGCGGGAGCAGCTGCCCGAGATCGCCCGGGTGCGACTCCAGGGCGTCCGCTTCGCGGTGGTGCACGAGACCGGCCCCGCCCGGGACCGGGAGCAGCGCTGCGAGGCCCGGTTCCCCGACACCGATGTGCTGGTCTTCGGGCACAGCCACATCCCCTGGGACAGCCTCGCGCCGGGCGGCCTGCGGCTGCTCAACCCGGGCTCGCCGACCGACCGGCGGAGCCAGCCGTTCGCCACCTACCTCACCGCCCGGCTGGACGACGGGCGGCTCACCGAGGTGCGGCTCCACCGCCTGCCGCCCCGCCGCTGAACCGCCGGTGCCGAACGGCGCACCGCACCGCCGGTGAGCGCTCAGGCGGACAGGTGCAGGGTGGTGCCCGGCGCGGTGCGGTAGGCGTCGCGGTAGTGCGCGGCGAAGCGCCCGGGGTGGGCGAAGCCCCAGCGCATCGCGATCTCGGTCACCGTGGTGGCGCGGGGGTCCGCGGCCAGCAGCTCGCGGTGTGCGGCGTCGAGCCGGACCCGGCGCAGGAAGGCCAGCGGCGTGGTGTCCAGGTGGCGCCGGAACGCGTACTGGAGGGCCCGCGGGGTGACGTACGCGGAGGCGGCGATCTGCACGAGGCCGATGTCCCGGTCGGCGTTGGCCTCGATGAAGGCGACCGCCCGGTGGACGGTGCCGGGGGTGGCGTCGGTGCTGTCGGCCGGGCGGACGGTGTCGCGGGTGCTGTTGGGCAGGGCGGCGAGGGTGGCGGCCGCCAGGTGCCTGGCCGCGGTGCCGACCAGCAGTTCGCTCTCGCAGGCCGCCGGGTCGTCGAGGACGTGGTCGCGGACGTAGGCGATGGTGGCCGCGAGCCGGCGGTTCGCGGCACTGTCGACCGGCCGGTTGCCGGTCAGGCGGGGCGGGCGCGTTCCCGGGCCGGTGGGGGCGACGGCGTCCAGCAGCGCGGTGTCGAAGAGGGCGATGGTGTAGCGGGCGGCCCGGACCTCGCCCCGGTAGGGCCGGTCGGGCGGGGCGACGAGGAAGGTCTCGTCGGGCCCGAACACCTCCTCGCGGCCGCCGGTGAGGTCGGCGAGGGTGCCGCCGTGCATGCTGACCAGGCACACCCGGCCCAGGTCGCCCGCGTCGTAGGCCATGGTGTAGCCGAAGTCGAGACGGTCCATCGCCACCGGCCCGGCCGCCCGGCGGCTGATCCGCACCCTGGCGTCCTCGACGGACCCGCCGATCCTCATCGGCGTGTACGCGGACGACAGGAACTCCTCCGTCTCGCCCACGTTCGCGCTCTCGAACGACAACGACTCCACCCGCACCACCACCGGCCGTCCCGTGCTCTCCAGCACGAGCCTACCCAGCTGCCGCGGCAGGGTCACCGCCCGCTCGACGGAGCGAGCGGTTCGAGCCGCTTCGTTCCCTGTCCACCCGCGCTCCCGGAGCTTCGTTCACGGGGCTGTGCGCGGAGCCGCGGGCCTGCACCGTTGAGACCGCGTGGCAGTTCCCTCTCCGCGTTCGCCCGCTCCCCGAGTTCTTCCCCGCGCTCCTTCTGCGCTCCTTCCGCGCTACCGACGAGAGGCATGGCATGCCCCCGCACAACACCTACCGTCCCTTGCCGCCCGATGCGGGCATGAGCGCGCAGATCGCGGACCTCAGCGCGGAGGCCGAGCGTCAGCTGAGCCAGCACCTGTGGGACCCGACGGAGGAGGACGCGGCGCTGGCCCGCAAGACCGCGAGCGGACTCGCGGAGGCCGTCGGCGAAGCGGCGGCGCAGGAGCGGCTGCCGGCCATCGACCGGCTGGAGCACCTGCGCGAGGCCCTCGCCGTCCTCGCCATAGCCCTCGCCCGCATCCACGGCCCGCTCGCCTGGTACCTGGCCCAGGCCTGCACCGCGCTCTCCCCCGTGCTGCGCTGGCGCGCGCTGCCCGCCGACCGGCAGTCCTCCTTCGGCACCGTCGTCCCCTCGTCGTCCGACCTTGCCGATGCCGAGCGGGCCGTGCGCCGGCTGCACACCGCGCTCACCCGCGCCGCCGCCGGTACCGGCGCCGGGACCGGTGCCGACGCCGGCACGGCGGACACCGGCACCGACGGGTGCGAGGGCCGCTCCGACATCTGACACCACCGGGCGGACGACCTCCGCCCCGGCGGGCACGCCGGGGCGGAGGGTCACGATCGCGATGCCGGAGTCCGCCGCGCGGGCGAGTGCCCGACGAGCCCTGCGGCTCACGTACGGTGACCGTTCGTCAGCCACCGGTCCCGTCGTCGGGCGCCGCGGCTCAGCCCGTCGCGCCGGGGAGTGCCGGGAGCTTGGGCAGACCCGCCAGGTCGGGCGCCGGCAGGGCGGGGTTGCCGAGCACGGTCGCGGCGACGAGGTTGACGGTGTCCTTGACGACCTGCTCGGCCGGGGCGGCGGCGGGCGCCGGGGCCTGGACCGGGGCGGCGGTTCCCACGGCCGGGGGCGCGGCGGCGGCCGGGGCCGCCAGCTCGTCCACCGACTTCCTCAGGTTCGCGGCGGCGGTCGCGACCAGGTCGGCGGGGGCGGCCTGCGCACGGGACGCCGGAACCCC
>NZ_JAIY01000016.1:123878-136485 GCF_000710405.2 Kitasatospora sp. MBT66
GCCGGGGCGGCTGCGGGCAGCGCGGCCTGCAGCTTGTCGATCGCGGCGGCGACCGCGCCCCGCAGCCGGGTCGCGTCGGCCTCCGACACCTTGCCGTCCGGCGCCTTCGCGGCCAGCGTCACCAGTTCGGTGGCCGGCTGCGTCACCCCGGCGAGCGCGCCGAGGACCCCGGCCTGCTGGGCCGCGGTGTCGAGGCCGGGCGCCGCGGCGGGCCGGGCCATACCGGGCGCGCCCGTCAGGAGGGTCAGGCCGAGGGCGGCGGGGACGGCGAGGGCGGCGAGACGGGCGACACGGGTCTGGGTACTGCGCATGGAACGGGCTCCGATCGGAGACGAGGTCCGGTTCGCGGACCGCGGGGTCTGACACCTCCACGGAGCCCCGGGACGGCGGCCCTCGCAACCCCGGCCGCGCCGACGGGGTGGTGACACGCCATCACGCCGCGCCGCGACACCCGCACCGACCTGCGAAGACGTCCTTCACCCGATCGGTCCCGCCCCGAATGACGGCCTCTCGGCCCGGGCCCCACCCGAATGGGTCCGCCGGGCGGTCAGGGCGCGAGCAGTGCCCGTCCCACCCAGTCCCCCGGTTCCGCTCCGCCGGGCACGGCGAACACGGCCGACGACTCGTGCACCACGTACCGCGCGAGCGCGTCGGTCCGGGCGAGGCGCCGCTGCACGGGCACGAAGGCGCTCCTGGGGTCGTTCTGCCAGGCGACGAAGAGCGTCCCGGCGTCGGGGGTGCCGTCCTGGCGCAGCCCGTCGAAGTACGACCAACTGCGACGCAGCATGGTGGCACCGCCGTTGGACGCGGGTGCCGCGAGCCGGACGTGGGCGGGTGGCGGGGCCCGGCGCGCGGGTGAAGCCCGTCATCAGCCACCGGGTGCCGGCGGTGCCCCGGGCCAGCCGCCGGACGGTCCGCAGGGCCTGAACCACGACGAGCGGGTCGTCGGCGGCCATCTGGACGAAGAGGTGGCCGCCGCTGCGGGCGGGGTCCAGCTCGTCCCCGGGGAAGGCCGGCAGCGACGCGAGCGCAGCAGGTCGGCCGTCCGACGACGGTCGATGTCCGGGAGCAGGTCAAGGGCGAGCAGCTGAGCATTGACTGACGCGGCGTCAGGATTTCTGCCCGGTGCGGTCCGTGGAACGACACCGCGGTCCCGCCGCCCGGCCGGACCGCCGGGGCGGCCGCCCCGTCCACCGGTCGGGCGGCGGACTCAGCGGCATCCCGCGGCCGGACCCAGCGGGGCCCCGTGGGCAGGACGGACAGGACGGGCAGAACCGGCGGTACGCGTGGCGCGGGCAGGGCGGTGGATCACGGGGTTCGGGTTCCTTCCGGACGTGCGCGGCCGCTGGCACCGGGAGAGACGAGTCCCGCACGCATCCGGCGTCCTCGATGGATCGACCCCCGTATTGCACCAACGCCGCCCGACGGGAACGACTGGAGCGGCACACCGGCCGGAACCGGCCGAACTGGACGATCACCCAGCTCGCACGTGCGGGGGTGGCCCCGTCCCGGAGGAACGGGGCCACCCCGGCCCGGACGGTGTCAGCTGCAGTACGAGAACATGTCCGCGGTGCTGTAACTGCCGTTGGAGAAGTTCCACGTCGGCGTCTCGCCGGAGCACGAGTGGCCGTAGGCCGTGAAGTTCCAGTTGCCCTTGTAAAGGCGGGTGTTGGAAACCCCGGTCACCGGGATGAAGCCGGCGTCGAACCAGTACGTGCCTGCGTTCGCGATCGGCCGATTGTTGTTCGCCGAGTAGTTCGAGCTGGACTTCACGGTGACCTGGCCGTAACTCCAGTTGTTGACGTAGTTGGTGTTCCACAGATTGACCTCGGTGTAGGCACCCCGGCAGTCCCAGCCGAGGTAGAACTTACCGATCGTCTGCGAGCCCACCGAAATGTTCTGGATGGGGCCGAGCACCTGGCCGCCGGCGGGACAACTCGCCGCCGAGGCCTGGGCGGAACCGGCTCCGACCATGACCGACGAGAGGCCGGCCACGACCATCACGGCCGCCGCCGAGGCCGCGCGTGCACGGGTACCGATTCGCATGATTTCCCCCTGGAAAGTCGTCGGGGCGGCTCGTGCCCCCCGTTGGCGCGGCCCACTCTTCCACCGGCATTACGCGTGGTCCAGACCTGCCTACGGAAAGTCTCGGCAAAGAGCGGCGCACGGACACTCCGGGCACAGCACCGTCAACAGGAAAAGCCGCCCTTCAACGAAACCGGGAGATACCGGCCGGACCCGTCCGCATCATTGCACCGATTTCCGGCCCCCGGAATCCGGAATGCACCCCGGCCGTTTCCGCCGGCCCACCGCCGGGCGCTATGCCCGGAAGGTGGCCCGGTACTCCGCCGGGGAGGTGCCGAGGTGGCGGTGGAAGGTGGCGCGGAAGGCGGCGGGACTGCCCAGGCCGCTGAGGCGGGCGACCTGTTCGACCGGGGTCGGGGTCGTCTCCAGGAGTTCGCGGGCCCAGTCGAGGCGGGCGGCGGTCAGCCAGGCCATCGGGGAGCTGTCCGCCTCCTGCTGGAAGCGGCGGATGAAGGTCCGGCGGGACATGTGGGCGCGCCGGGCGAGTTCGTCGACGCTCTGCCGCAGCGCGAGGTTGTCGAGCATCCAGGCACGCACCGCAGCGAGCTCGTCCCCGCATGCGTCCGGGCGCAGGCGTTCGACGAACTGGGCCTGGCCGCCGGGGCGTTGGGGCGGGGCGACGAGCGCCCGGGCGCGGGCGTTGGCGGCGGCGGCGCCGTGGTCCCGCCGGATGATGTGCAGGCAGAGGTCGACCCCGGCGGTCACTCCGGCCGAGGTGAGGATGTCACCGTCGTCGACGAAGAGCAGGTTCGGCCGGACGTCGATCCGGGGGTAGCGGCGCTGCAGCGCGGCGGCGTCGCGCCAGTGGGTGGTCGCGGGGCGGCCGTCCAGCAGCCCGGCGGCGGCCAGGGTGAACGCCCCGGTGCAGATCGACACCAGCCGCGCCCCGCGCGCGTGCGCCGCGCGGAGCGCCGCCAGCGCCGTGCCGGGGAGCGACGCCTCCGGGTCCTGGTAGCCCGGGACGACGACGGTGTCGGCGTCCCGCAGAGCCTCCAGCCCGGCCGGGGCGGTGAGGCCGACCCCGTCGCCGAGGACCGGTCCGGCCGACCGGTCGGCGCAGACGGTGACGTGGTAGTGCGAGTCCGGCCCGAAGGTCTGCACCGGAATGCCGAGATCGAGCAGCAGCACCCCGGGCAGGGCCAGCACCGCGATCCGGTGGGGTCGGGGCGGCGGTTCGATCATGGCACGATCCTAGCGCCGATCGGCCCGCGTGCCACTGTCGCGGTCCGGCTCCGTCTCCCTAACCTGCGGACATGGACTCCTTCTCGCTCGACCTGCCGACCGGCCCGCTGGCCGAGGCCGTCCTCGCCGCCGCGCGGACCTCCGAGAGCCCCTCGCTGGTCAACCACAGCGTGCGCAGCTTCCTGTTCGCCGAGCTCCTCGCCGCCCACCTGGGCTACCTGGACGACGCCGCCTACGACCGCGACCTGCTGTTCGCCGCCACCGTCCTGCACGAGCTCGGCGCGGGCGAACTCGCCAAGGGGGAGGCCCGGTTCGAGGTGGAGGGCGCCGACCTGGCGGCCGAGGTGCTGCGCCGCCACGACGTCCCCGAGCCGGACGTCGACCGGGTGTGGGAGGCGATCGCCCTGCACGCCTCGCCCGGCATCGCCGAGCGCCGCGGCCTGCTCTGCCACCTCACCCGCGAGGGCGTCGGCGCGGACTTCGGGCGCAACGCGGACCTCGTCGCCGACTGGGCGCCGCGGATCCACGCCGCCCACCCCCGCCTCGACATGGTCCGCACCCTCGTCGACGCGATCGTGGAACGCGCCGCCCGGTCCGAGGCCGCCGCGCCCCGCTACTCCCTCGGCGGGGAGCTGCTCCGCGAACGGCGCGCCCACGGCGTGACCTCCCTGGAGCGCGACGCCGCGTCCTGCGCCTGGGGCGAGTAGGGCACACCCGTCCGGTCGGCGGTGGCGGCCCGGACCGGCAGGGCGAACGGCACGGGCGCGCAGATTTCGGTTATCCCCCGGGCCGGCGGCGGTCTCCTGGTCGGGTGCCGGGTCCGGTCCCCCTGGCTCCGGACCCGGCACCCGCCGAACCGTGCCCGCCCCGGGAGAGAACCGCCGATGACCGCTCAGCCCGCCCGACCGACCGCCGACCGCCCGTCCCCCGCCGGACCGCTCGCGCATCCGCTCGCCCGCCGCTGGCTGCTCGCGTCCTGCGTGCCCGTGCTGCTCGTGCTCGGGATGGCACTGACCGTCCCGCCGGCGCCGTCGGCAGCCACCGCGGGAACCCCCGGCACGGCCGACATGGCGGGGATGCCGGGAATGGCAGGGACGGCAGGGATGTCGGGCGAGGCCCCGGACATCGCCGCGGCGGGCCTCGCCGCCGAGCGCAACGGCTACCGGCTGGACCTCGCGGGCCCCGCGCCGACGGCCGGGCGGGCGACGGACCTCCGGTTCACCGTCGCCGGTCCGGACGGCTCCCCCGTCACCGACTTCGCCGTCCACCAGACCAAGAAGCTGCACTTCTACGCCATCCGCAGCGACCTCACCGGTTTCCAGCACCTCCACCCGGACCTGGCCGAGGACGGCACCTGGACGGCCGCGCTCGACGCTCTCACCCCGGGCACCTGGCGGCTGTACGCCGACTTCGTCCCGAACACCGGCCCGCACGCCGCCGAACTGGTCCTCAGCCGGACCGTGGCGGTGCCCGGCGACGCCGCCCCGGTGCCGCTGCCCGCCCCCGGCGACACCGCGACCGCCGACGGCTACACCGTCACCCTGACCGCGCGGCCGGCGGCCGGGGCGCACCGGCTGACCGCCGTCGTCAGCCGGGACGGCCGCCCGGTCCGCGACCTCCAGCCCTATCTGGACGCCTACGCCCACCTCAGCGCCTTCCACGAGGGTGATCTCGCACTGGCCCACCTCCATCCGGCGGGCACGGTGGACGGCGACCACGGCGGGCCCGAGCTGACCTTCCAGGCCCTGTTCCCCGAGCCGGGCAACTGGCGGGTCTTCCTCCAGTTCCGGACCGCCGGGCAGTTGCACACCGCCGCGCTCACCCTGCGGGTCGACTGACAACGGCCCCCGGATCGGCCGTTCCGGCGAATGCGGCACCCGGAACGGTGGCCGACCGCTCCGCCCGGTGATCCGTCAACCGGTGGCACACCCCGTGCCCACCGAACGGCGAGCACGAGGGAGTCCGGTATGACCATCGACCGCAGGAACGCGCTTCGGCTCACCTCACTGGCGGCGGCCGGTGCGGGGATCACCGGCGGGCTGGCCGGAGCCGCCCGGGCGGCGGGCTCCGGGCCCGAGGGTTCCCGGACCGAGGCTTCCGGGGTCAGGGGTTCCGGGGCCAACGGTTCTCGGGCCAGGGGTTCCGGGCCCGAGGGCAGCCGGCCGACGGCGCGGCAGCTCGTCCTGACCGGGAAGCGGACCGCCGCCGACATCCCGGACGTGCTCGTACCCGGCACCTCCTACTTCGTCCACTACGAGCTGCGGGACGCGAACGGCAACCCCGTCGGCACCGAGAGCGCGCAGTGCACCCCGGTGACCGTGGGACCGGACGGAGCGTTCGTCCTCGCGTCCCTGGTGCTGCTCCTCGCGGACGGCATCATCACCGCCTCGACGGCCTTCCAGCGGCCGCTGCCCGCCCTGACCGAGGTGCTCGTCGCGCCCCGCCGGTGGTCCCACCTGTTCGCGGTCACCGGGGGCACCGCCGCCTACGACGCGGCCACCGGGTCCGTCACGATCGAGCACCTCTCCCGGGAGGACGACGTCCTCACCGTCGACCTCGACTGAGGCCGGACCGCCCGGCCCCGCTCCCGGTACCCATCCGATCCGTCGCCGCGCTCCGAACCGCCCGTGACCACCGGACGGCACGGGAGGACGAGCGATGACCCACCACACCGAGCAGGACCCGACCGTCCCGGCGCCGCCGGACGCGGCCGAGGTGATCGTGGTCGGAGCGGGACCGGCCGGACTGGCCTGTGCGCTGGACCTCACCGCGGCGGGCCGCGAGGTGCTGGTCCTGGAGGCCGCCGACGACGTGGGCGGGCGGATGCGCACCGACGTGGTGCGGGGGTTCCGCCTCGACCGGGGCTTCCAGGTGTTCAACACCGCGTACCCGCAGGTCAAGCGCCGCCTCGACCTCGCCGCGCTGCGGCTGCACCCGTTCACCCCCGGACTCCTGCTCGCCGACGGCCGGCGGTCGCAGCTGCTGGTGGACCCGACCCGCCGCCCGGACCGGGCGCTCGACCTGCTGAGCGGCCGGGTGCTGCCCCCGCGCGACCTGGTGGCCCTCGGGCTGCTGGGGCTGTGCGACGCGGTGCTGCCCGCCGCCCTGCTGAAGCGGATGCCGGAGACGAGCACCGCGCGGGCCCTGCGGAGGGCGGGCGTCTCCCGGCGCACCGTCGACGGCGTGCTGCGGCCCTTCCTGGCCGGGGTGTTCCTGGAGGACCGCCTGGAGACGTCGAGCCGGATGTTCCACCTGGTGTGGCGCAGCATGCTGCGCGGGAGCCTGTGCCTGCCGCAGCAGGGCATCGGGGCCGTTCCCCGGCAGTTGGCGGCCGGGCTGCCGCCGGGGCGGCTGGTGTGCGGTGCGCCGGTGGACCGGCTGACGGCGGAGGGCGTGGTGCTCGCCGACGGGACGCGGGTACGGGCCCGGACGGTGGTGGTGGCGACCGGGTCGGGTGCGGCGGCACGGCTGCTGCCGGGCCTGGAGGTCCCGGCGGCGCGGGCGGTGACGACGTTCTACCACGCGGCACCGGTCCGCCCGCTGGACGGACCGGTGCTGGTCGTGGACACCGAGGGAGCGGTGCTGAACTCCGTCGTGCTGTCCGAGGTGGTGCCGGGGTGCTCCCCGGACGGGCGGGCGCTGGTGTCGACGTCGGTGCCGGGTGTGGCGGCGGACGAGGGCGCGGTCCGACGGCGGGCCGGCGAGCTGTACGGCGTGGACGTGTCCGGCTGGGAGCCGCTCGCCGCCTACCGGATCCCCGCCGCGCTGCCGGCCGGTCCGGCGCCGCTCCCGCTCAGCCGGACCACGCGCTTCGCGCCGGGCCGCTATGTGTGCGGCGACCACCGGGCGACGGCCTCGCTGCAGGGGGCGCTGGCCTCGGGGGCGCGGGCGGCCCGGGAGGTGTCGGCGGACCTGGCGGGCTCGCGGACGTGACGGTCCGGACCGTCGGCCTCGCCCTCCTGACGACCGGGCGCCGGGAGCTTCTCGGTCACGTGCTGTCCGGGCGCCGGGCCGGGACCCGCGCCGTCCGCGCGTTCGCACAATCGGCGGCCGTTCGACTCGATGCGGAAACGCTGCACAAACGATGCGAGTGGGCCGGACGGGCCGAATCGCTGCACGGTGGACAGGTGAGTCCACTAACGCAGGTACGAGAGGACGCCGCCCTCGACCCCGGGCCGGCCGGGGCGGAGGCCGGGGAGCTGCACCACCTCCTGACGCGATCGGCGCGGGGTGACGACGCCGCCTTCGAGCTGCTCTTCCGCGCGGTGGGCGGCCCCGTGTACGGGACGGCGCTGCGGACGCTGCGCAGTCCGGCGCATGCCGAGGAGGTCGCCCAGGAGGTGCTGCTGGAGGTGTGGCGCTCGGCGGCGGCCTACCGGCCCGAACGCGGCACGGTGCTGGCATGGGTCCTGACCATCGCCCACCACCGCGCCGTGGACCGCGTCCGCTCGGCCGGCGCGGCAGCCGACCGGGAGCGGCGGCTCGCCCTCCCGGGACCGGCCACGGCGTGCGAGCCGCCGGAGGAACAGGCGGCGCGGTCGCTCGACCGGCTCCGGGTGCGATCCGCGCTGGCGGGACTGAGCGCGGCGCAGCGCGAGGCGGTGGTCCTGGCCTACTACGGCGGGTACACGCAGCGGGAGATCGCCCAGCGGCTGGCGCTGCCGCTGGGCACGGTCAAGACCCGGATCCGCGACGGCCTGCGGCGGCTGCGGGACACCTTCGAGGCGGGCCCGAGCCCCGGTCCGGGCTCCGGCCCGAGCCCCGACCCGGGTCCTGTCACCGCCCTCGCCGCCGACACCACCGGACCGACGGCGACCGGCGGAACGCCCCGCAGGGCGGTCCCGCTCGTAGAATCGCCGACCGGCCTCAAGCACCGCGTCGGGTGCCCCGGCGCCCGGACCGTCCGCTCCGCGGGAGGACACCATGACTCTCGACCGACCGCCCGCCCCGGGCGCCCCCTGATGACGTCGCGCGCCGTGCGCGAGGAGGCCGGGGCCGACGAGGAGCCGGGCCTGCCCACCGGAGGGGTCGCCCGCCGCCTGGGCGTGTCGCCGACGACGGTCCGTTCCTGGGAGCGCCGCTACGGCATCGGCCCCGCCGACCGCCGCGCCGGGCACCACCGCCGCTGGAGCCCGCAGGACATCGCCGTCCTGGAGACGATGTGCCGACTGACGGCCAGGGGCGTGCCACCGGCCGAGGCCGCCCGCGCCGCGCTGGCCCGACGCGAGGCCGACAGCGTCGGCCCTGACGAGAGCATCCGTCCGGACGAGGACATCGCTCCGGACCACGACAGCGGTCCGGACGAGGGCACCGCGCCGGACGACAGCGCCGCTCCGGACGAGGGCGCCGCTCCGGACGAGGGCGCGGCCGGCCGTGCGCCCGGCGGCGGCCGGACGCTGCGGGTCGGGGCGGTGAGCCCCGAATGCCGGGGCCTGGCCCGGGCAGCGGTGCGGTTGGACGCGCCGGAGGTCACCGCGATCCTGCGCGGGGCCGTCGAGCGGCTCGGCGTGATCGACGCCTGGACCGAGGTGATGATGCCCGCCCTCCAGGCCGTGGGGCGCAAGTGGGCGGTCGACGGCGAGCACTACGTCGAGGTCGAGCACCTGCTGTCCTGGCACGTCTCCAGCGTGCTGCGCGGTGTGGCGGTGGAGGCCGTCCGGGTCCGGCCGGTCCTGCCGGTGCTGCTGGCGGCGACGCCGGGCGAGCAGCACACCCTCCCGCTGGAGGCGACGGCGGCGGCCCTGACCGAACGCGGCCTCCCGTTCCGGATGCTGGGCGCGGCCGTCCCGCCCCGCGCGCTGCTCGACGCCGTCCACCGGCTCGGGCCGGGCGCCGTGATGATCTGGTCCCAGGACCGGCAGACCGCCGACCGGGGGCTGGTGCGCCAGGTGAGCGCCGGGATGTGGGGCCCGCGCGGCTCGCGGGGCCGGGCGACGGTGGTCGCGGCCGGTCCGGGCTGGGGCCGGACCGGTTCCCCGGACGAGGCCGTGACGCCCCGCACCCTCGCCCGCGCCGTCGACCTCCTGGAGGAGGCGATCACGGCCTGACGCCCGCTCGGCGCAGACTCCCCACGCACGACGCACGACGCACGACACCGGAAACCCGCAACCCGACCGCACCACCTGCGAGGCCCCACCCGTGACCGTATCGATCGCCCTGTTCACCCAGGACCTGCGCCTGCACGACAACCCCGTGCTGCACGCCGCCCGCACCTCGGCCGACCAGGTCGTCCCCCTGTTCGTCTCCGACCCCGCCGTCGAGGCCGCCGGCTTCGCCGAACCCAACCGGCAGGCCTTCCTGGCCGACTGCCTCGCCGATCTGGACGCCTCACTGCGCGGGATCGGGTCCCGGCTGACCGTGCGCCGGGGCGAGGCCGCCGAGCAGACGGCGCGGCTCGCCGCCGAGACCGGCGCCACCACCGTGCACGTCGCCGCCGGGGTGACCCGCTTCGCCCAGCGCCGCGAGGAGCAGTTGCGCAAGCTCCTCGGCGACCGCCTGCACGTCCACGACGCCTCGGTGACCGTGCTCCCGCCGGGCCGGGTCACCCCCGCCGGACGCGACCACTACGCGGTCTTCACCCCCTACCACCGCGCCTGGCAGGCGGCCCCCCGCCGCACCGTCCTCGCCGCCCCCAGGACGCTCGCCACCCCGGACGGCCTGCACAGTGACACCATGCTCGTCGACGGTGCGACCTCCCCCGGCCTGCCGCCCGGCGGCGAGAGCGCGGCCCGGGCCCGCTGGCGCCGCTGGGACATCGACGCCTACGCCGACATCCACGACGACCTGGCGGCGGACGACACCTCCCGGCTCTCCCCCTACTTGCACTTCGGCTGCCTCTCCCCCACCGAACTCGTCACCAGCGCCCTGCGGCACGACGGCCCCGGCGCGCAGGCGTTCGTCCGGCAGCTGGTCTGGCGGGACTTCCACCACCAGGTCCTCGCCGCCCGCCCGGACGCCGCGCGCGGCAACTACCGCGACCGGGAGGACCACTGGCACCACGACGAGGCCGAGGCGGAGGCGTGGCGGCAGGGCCGCACCGGCTACCCGATCGTCGACGCCGGGATGCGCCAGCTCGCCCACGAGGGCTGGATGCACAACCGCGCCCGGCTGGTGACCGCGAGTTTCCTGGCCAAGAACCTCTACCTGGACTGGCGGGTCGGCGCCGCCCACTTCCTGTCCCTGCTGGTCGACGGCGACGTGGCGAACAACCAGCTGAACTGGCAGTGGGTCGCCGGCACCGGCACCGACACCCGGCCCAACCGGGTCCTCAACCCGCTGCGCCAGGCCGACCGCTACGACCCCGACGGTGCCTATGTGCGGCGCTGGGTCCCCGAACTCGCCGACCTGCCGGGCCCGTCCGTCCACCGGCCCTGGCTGTTC
Source organism: Kitasatospora sp. MBT66 (assembly GCF_000710405.2). Taxonomy (NCBI): domain Bacteria; kingdom Bacillati; phylum Actinomycetota; class Actinomycetes; order Kitasatosporales; family Streptomycetaceae; genus Kitasatospora; species Kitasatospora sp. MBT66. Next base: position 134,526 of record NZ_JAIY01000016.1, read on the forward strand.
ACCGCCGACTACCCGGCGCCGATCCTCGACCCCGAGGCGCTGACCGCCCGCTTCCAGCACGGGCGTCCCTGACGGCGGCCGCCCACCGGCCGGGCCGGTCCGCGGTACGCCGGCCGTGGCCCGGCCGTCGGCCGCCTCAGCCGGCGAGGGCCGCCGCCAGCTGGTCGCGGGAGGCGACGCCGAGCTTCGGGAACGCCCGGTAGAGGTGGTGCCCGACCGTGCGCGGGCTGAGGAACAGCTGGGCGGCGATCTCGCGGTTGCTCCGGCCCGCCGCGGCCAGCCGGACCACCTCCCGCTCCTGCGGGGTGAGCCGTCCGAGCGGGACGCCGGTGGCGCTGGTGGCGTCGATCACCTCACCGGTACCGCGGAGTTCGGCCCGGGCACGCTCCGCCCAGGGCCGGGCGCCGGCCTTCTCGAAGCCCTCCAGCGCCTCCCGCAGCACGCGCCGCGCGTCGGAGCGGCGCCGCCGCCGACGCAGCCACTCGCCGTGCAGCAGCCGGGTCCGGGCCAGTTCCAGCCCTCCCCCGGCCCGTTCGCCGTGGGCGGCCGCGGCGAGGAAGGACTCCTCGGCCTGCTCGTCGTCGGCGGTGAGGGCCCGGCACCGGGCGGCCAGGGCGAAGGCCGCCGGGCTGCCGCACTGGTCGGCCCAGCGCCCGAGCCGCTCGGCGGCCCCGGGCCGGGCCGTGCCCGCGCGGGCCGCGGCCTCCACGAGTTCGGGCAGTACCAGGGCGTGCAGCACCGGCGGTCCACCGGGGTGCCGGTCGGCCGCGTCGAGGTGGGCGAGGGCGGCCGCCGCGTCGCCGGCGCCGAGGTGGGCGAGGGCGAGGGCATGCCGGGCCTGCGCGGCGGCGGTGCCGAGTCCGTGCTCGCGGGCGTGCACCAGGGCGGTCCCGGCCAGCTCCCGGCAGCGCGGTTCGTCGCCCTCGACGGCCGCGCAGGCGGCGAGCGTGGCCCGGAGGTAGCAGGCGCGGTGGTCCAGGCCCGCGTACCCGGCGATGTTCAGGCCCTCCTCGGCGGCGCGGGCGGCGGGCTGGAGCTCGCCCAGCGCGAGGTGCGCCTCGGCGAGCAGGTGCAGGCAGGTGGCCTGCCAGCCGAGCAGGCCGTGCGAGCGGCAGTGGGCGAGCAGCAGTTCGGCGAGCTCGCGGGCGCGTCCGTGGTCGGCGAGCGCGTGCACGGCGTGGGCGGCCAGGAAGCGTTCGCTGAAGAGGGTGCCGGGGTCGCGCGCCGCCGCCTCGAACCACTCCGCCGCCACCGGCTCGCCGCCGTAGACGGCCGCCAGGGCGGTCAGGGTGGCGGGGTGGTCCGCGGGCGCGGCCGCAACCCTGGCGCGGACCCGCTCGACCAGGTCCGGGTCGCCCGCCGACTGGGCGGCGTGGAAGGCCTCGGTGAGGATCGTCGGACCGGCGTCCCCGGCCGCGAGCAGCACCTCGACCGCCCGCACGGCCGAGCCCTCGTTGAGCTCCAGCGCGGCCCGCACCCGGGCCAGTTCGGCGTTCTCCGCCGCGGCGTTCCCGGCCGCGGCGTTCCCGGCCGCGGCGCCGGAGTCCTCCCCACCGCGCCGCAGCAGCGCGGCGACGCGCTGGAACTGGCCGGCGTCGGCGGCGGCCTGGGCCGCGGCGACCAGGCGGCGGCGCCGGTCGGCCGGGTCGGGGCTCAGCTGGGACGCCCGCTCGTGGGCGGCCGAGGCGCTCGCCATCCCCTGGCGGCCTCCGGCCCGTTCGGCGGCGGCGTCGAGCTCCCGGGCCACCGCCTCGTCCGGGCCGGTGCTGGCCGCCGCCCGGTGCCAGGCCCGGCGGTCGGCGTGCTCGGCAGCGGCCAGCACCTCCGCCAGGGCCAGGTGGGCGCCGATCCGGCGAGCCAGGGTGGCGCCGCGGTAGGCGGCGGCCCGCACCAGCGGGTGGCGGAACGTCAGGACGGCCCCGTCGAGGCGGATCAGCCCGGCGGTCTCGGCGGGGTCGTC
>NZ_JAIY01000016.1:136506-177706 GCF_000710405.2 Kitasatospora sp. MBT66
TTCGAGCGCGTCCGCCGAGACCCCGGCGGCGGTCAGCAGCCCACCCAGGTCGCCCATGTCGTCGGCGGCGGCGACCAGCAGCGCCGCCCTGGTGGGCTCCGGCAGCTGGCCGAGGCGGGCGCCGAACGCGGCCGTCACCCGGCTGGCCGGCGTCGGGTCCGCCGGGGCGGTGGGCAGCGGGCCGAGCAGCCCGGCCCGCTGCTCCTCGCTGAGGGCCCGGGGCAGTTCGATCAGGGCCAGCGGGTTGCCGCGGGCCTCGGCCGCGACCCGTTCCCGTACGTGCGGGGGGAGGTCCGCGCCCGCGTGTTCGGCCAGCAGCGCGGCGACCGCCTCCCGGTCCAGGGCGTCGAGCCGCAGTTCCGGCAGGCCGAGCGGGACCGGCTCGCGCACCGCGAAGACCATCACCACCCCCTCGGAGTCCAGCCGCCGGGCCGCGAAGGCCAGGGCGTCCAGGGAGGCCCGGTCCACCCACTGGGCGTCGTCGACGAGGCAGAGCAGCGGGCTCTCGCCCGCGTACTCGGAGAGCAGCGTCAGCACGCCGAGGCCGGTCAGGAAGCGGTCCTGGCCGGTGGGCGCGGCCAGTCCGAACGCCGCCCGCAGCGCGTCGGCCTGGGGTTCCGGCAGCAGGCCGAGCCGGTCGAGGGCGGGGCGGAGCAGTTGGTGCAGGGCGGCGAAGGGGAGTTCGGTCTCGGCCTCGATGCCCGTCGTCCGCAGCACCCGGGCCGTGGCCGGACCGGGCGCGCCCGCCGGACCCGCCGCACCGCCGGCGGCGCCGCCCCCGGCCGCTGCGGCCGCTCCCGTCGCCTCGGCGGCGAGGTGCTCCAGCAGCGCCGTCTTGCCGATACCGGCCTCGCCGTGGACGACCAGGGCACCGCTGGCACCCTCCGCCGCCGCCCGGAGCAGACTTCTGAGCTGGCCTTCTTCCGCGGCCCGACCGTAGAGCATCCGGGGATTCTAACCGGACGGGTGTACGACCCAGGACCTCGCGTTGGGTCATGGTGACCGATTCACCGGTAGGGGCGGCGCGCCTACCGTCGTACCTGTTCGACCGGTCCCACGGGGGCAAGCACCGGAACACGGAGAAAAGATGACGTTCAGTATCGAGACGGCGCGGCTGCGGCTGCGCCCGTACACCGCCGAGGAAGCCGAGCGGGTGGCCGCCGGCGAACGGCCGGGGAGCGGCTGGAGCCCCGGCTTCCCCCGGGAGGACGACCGGGCGGTGGCGCGGATGTTCCTCGGGGCGCCGCGCACCGAGCCGCTGTTCGAGCCGCAGCTGATCGAGCTGCTGAGCAATGACCAGGTGATCGGCGGGATCGGCTTCTTCGGCCCGCCGGACGCGGACGGCACGGTCGGGCTGGGCTACGGCGTCGCTCCCGAGGTCGAGGGCCGGGGCTACGCCACCGAGGCGCTGCTGGCCCTGCTGCACCGGGGGTTCGCCGAGGGCGGCGTCCGGCGGGCGCTGGCCGACACCACCCATGAGAACACCGCCTCGCAGCGGGTGCTGGAGAAGGCCGGGCTGCGGCGGACCTCCTCCGACGACGAGCTCCACTACTACACTCTTGAGGGCTGATCACTTGCGCAAGCTGACGTATTTCGTGGCCACGACCCTGGACGGGTTCATCGCCGGTCCCGACGGGGGCGACCCGACCGGGCCCGACGGGTTCTTCACCGTCACTCCCGACTATCTGGAGCACCTGGTCACCCACTACCCGGAGACGCTGCCGGGTCCGGCCCGCGAGGCCCTGGGCATCACGGCGACGGGCACCCGCTTCGACACCGTGCTGGAGGGGCGCCGCTCCTACCAGGTGGGCCTGGACGCCGGAATCGCGGACGCCTATCCGCACCTGCGGCACCTGGTCTTCTCCCGCACCCTCACCGAGGCGCCGGCCCCGGCCGTCGAGCTGGTGTCCACCGACCCGGTGGCCCGGGTCCGGGAGCTCAAGGCGGAGGCGGGCGGCGGGATCTGGCTGGTGGGCGGCGCGGAGCTGGCCGGCGCCCTCTACCCGGAGATCGACGAGCTGGTCCTCAAGGTCAACCCGGTCACCGTCGGGGCGGGCATACCGGTGTTCGCGGGCAAGGACGGGGTGAGCCCGCGCGTCTTCACCCTCACCGAGCACACGGTGCTGGCCGGCGGCACCGTCTTCCTCACCTACGCGAGGGCGGCGGCCTGACCGGCCGGCCCGCGGGGCGGCGGACCTCTCGGAGGGTCCACCGCCCCGCGGGCCGGGGCTCCGTCGGCGAGGCCGGACTCGGCAGCGACGGACGATCTCAGCCGGTGAGGCCGAAGTCACGGCCGAAGAGCCTCAGTTGGCGAGACTGAAGTCGCCGCCGACGGGCGCGGCGATCTTGTCGACACCGGTCAGCGCGGTGAGCGAGGTGACCGGGGTGCTGCTGTCGGTGGTGGTGCCGTTGGCGAGCTGGCCGGAGCCGTTGTTGCCCCAGGAGCGCACGGTGTTGTCGCCGAGCAGGGCGACGGTGTGCTCGCGGCCGCCGCTCACCAGCTGCACACCCTTGATGTCCGGGACGGGCACGGGGGTGATCCGGTAGTCCGTGGTGCCGTCGCCGATCTGGCCGGAGGTGTTCTGGCCCCAGGCCTTGAGGCGGTTGTCGCTGTCGGTCACGGCGAGGCTGTGGTTGCAGCCGGCCGCGATCTGGGAGACGCCGCCGAGCCAGATGCCCTGGGTGTCGACCGGGGTGTAGCGGCTGATGGTGCTGTTGTCGCCGAGCTGGCCGGTGGCGTTGTAGCCCCAGGCCTTCACGGAGTTGCCGCTGGTGGGCTTGGTGCCGCCGCTCGGCGGGCCGACCAGGGCGATGTTGTGGTTGCAGCCGGCGGCGATCCGGGTGACACCGGTCAGATTGGTCACCTGGGAGGGCACGTTGCGGCTCGCCGACGTCCCGTCGCCCAGTTGCCCGTTGATGTTGTAGCCCCAGGCCCAGACGGTGCCGTCCTCGCGCAGGGCGATGCTGTGGTTGAGGCCGCCCGCGATCGCGATCACCTTGTTCAGGCCCTCGACCCGGACCGGGACGCTGCTGTCCGCGTTGGTGCCGTTACCCAGCTGGCCGTAGTTGTTCTTGCCCCAGGCCACCACGGTCTGGTCGGCGAGCAGGGCGAGGCTGTGGGCGCCGCCGGCGGCGATGTCGGTGGCGTTGGAGAGGTTGACCACCTGGCCGGGGGCGTTGTGGCTGAACACCGAGCCGTCGCCGAGCTGGCCGGAGCCGTTGGAGCCCCAGGACTGCACCGTCCGGTCCGTCAGCAGGGCCAGCCCGTGGCCGTTGGTGGGACCCGCCCCGCCGGCGGCGATCTTGACCACCTCGGCACTGGTCAGCCCGAGCACGGTGGTGGCGGTGGTGCGGAAGTCGGTCCAGGTGCCGTCACCGAGCTGGCCGGACCGGTTGTTGCCCCAGGACTTGAGGCGCTTCTCCTGGGCGTGGGCGCTGCCCACCGGCACTGCGGCCAGTCCGAGCGCGGTCAGCGCGGCCACCGACGCGGCGAGGGCCGGGCGCAGCCGTCCTCGCCGCGCGGTAAGGGAGTTCGTCATGTGCTGCCTTCCTGTTGACGGACGGTACGGACGGGTCAGCGCGCCAGACTGAAGCTGCCGTTGGACGGCGCCGCGACCATGGAGACGCTGCCGGACTTGGCCAGCACCTGCACCGGAGTGTTGCGCTGGGTGGTGGTGCCGTCGCCGAGCTGGCCCTTGTCGTTCAGGCCCCAGGCCTGGACGGTGCCGTCGGAGAGCACCGCGAGGTTGTGCGCGGCGCCGGCGGCGATGCCGACCACTCCGGTGACGCCGGGGATCGGCACGCTGGTGTTGCGCTGGGTGGTGGCGCCGTCGCCGACCTGGCCCTTGTCGTTCAGACCCCAGCCGCGCAGGGTGCGGTCCTGGAGCAGGGCGAGGCTGTGCGAGGCGCCGCCGACCAGCTCGGTGACGTTCTTGAGCTCCAGGACGGGGACCGGGTAGGGCTTGTCGACGATCGTGTCGTCGCCCAACTGCCCCTTGTCGTTGAGGCCCCAGGACATCACGGTGCCGTCCGCGAGCAGCGCGAGCGCGTGCGAGGCGCCGGCGGTGATGCCCTTGACGGTGGTCAGCTCGGGCACCACGACGGCCGTGGTGCGGGTCGCGGGCACGGGCTTGGGTACGGGGTCGGTCGCCTTGGCCGCCTTCGGGGTGATGCCGAGCTGGCCCTTGTCGTTGTTGCCCCAGGTCTTGACGGTGCCGTCCTTCAGCAGGGCCATGCTGAAGGTGTCGCCGGCCGCGATCGCCTTGACGTCCTCGAGTCCGGCCACCGTCACCGGGAGGTTGGCGTTGGTGGTGGTGCCGTCACCCAGCTGGCTCTTGTCGTTGAGGCCCCAGGCCTTGACGGTGCCGTCCTTCAGCAGGGCCAGGGCGTGCGCGCCGCCCGCGGCGACCGCCTGCACCCCGCCCAGTCCTGCCACCAGGCTCGGCACCGCCCACTCGTCGGTCGCGCTGGTGGCGCCGTTGCCGAGCTGGCCCTTGTCGTTCTTGCCCCAGGACTCCACGGTGCCGTTGGCGAGCAGGGCCAGACCGAAGCCGGAGCCGGCGGAGCCACCGGTGCCGCCGGCGGCCACGGAGGTCAGTTCGGCACCTGCCAGCCCGACGACGGAGGTCGGGGTGAGCCGCTGGGTCTTGGTGCCGTCACCCAGCTGGCCGCTGGTGTTCAGCCCCCAGGAGCGCAGCCGCAGATCGTACGCGGAGGCGGCGGAGGTGGGCAGGGCGACGGAGCCCAGCAGGGTCAGGCTCGCGACCACCGCGGGCACGGCGGTCACGGCGGTCACGGGCAGGCGGCGGGGCTTGCGGTGCAGCGGGTGCATCTCTTCCTCACGTTCGGGGCGGGGGTCGGGGCGCAACGGTCCCGGAGGCACGGACAGCACGAGTCGGGCCGCGCGGAATCCTGGCCGCGCGGCCGGAGGGTCGATGATCGGATCAGCAGAATGCCTGCCCAATGATCAGAACGGTCGTGCGGTTCCGAACCGCTTTCCACCTTGTTGGCCCAGCCCGATCGTTCGACCTCCCCCTAACGGATCGTCAGCGGTTGCGGTGCGTGATCGACTGCCGAAGCATGGGCGGCCGGGGCTCGATGATCAACAAGGATCGTCGATTGCAACTGCCCGATGATTCCGCCGATTTCAGTGGGAGAGACCGTGCCGCGGAGACAACGAGCCAGACTCCTGATCGTGACCCTCAGTGCCGCGATGGCGCTGGCGGCCCCGACGCCGGCGGGCGCGGAGGACACCGAGCCGGCGGTGGTGGTGAACGGGACCTTCTCCTCGCCCACGGTGCCCGCCGACAAGACCTTCAGCGGTGGCGTCGAGGGCTGGACCAGCGTCGGCGGTGTCGCCTCGACCACCCGCGCCGGACATCCGCAGGGCTTCCAGGCGGCCACGCTCGGCTGGAACGGCGGGGGGATCTCGATCAGCACCCGGCTCCGCGGCATCCGCAAGGGCGCCACCGTCACCCTCACCTGGGACGACAACCCGGACATCTGCGTGACTTCCGGCAACGCCCGACGGGCCTACACGACGACTGTCGCGGGCGACACCAACACCCCCGGCAGCTTCACCAGCAACACGCCCACCGGAAAGCCGAACTGGTTCCTCGGCCGGACGTACTCCTTCACCGCCGCCGAGGACGCTCCGCAGATCACCTTCACCTCCACCGACACCGACAAGCCGAGCTGCGGAGCACTGATCACCAACGTCGCCGCCAAGCAGACCGCCCCGCCACTCGCGCCGCCGCAGGGCGGGGCGTCCAGCGACCCCTGCTCCGGCGACGCCAAGGACAACGCGCAGTGCAAGGACCTCACCGCCGCCAAGGACAAGATCGAGAAGTGCCCGCCCACCGACCGGAGCTGCCTCGCGGGCGTGGCCGGTGACGGCAAGGCGGAGAAGGACGGCATCGCCAAGCAGAACCAGGCCGTCGAGGACTTCGGCAAGGTCCCCCGTGACCAGGACCCGAACAAGGCGGCCGGGGACCTCTGCGCCCTCCCCAACGCGCTGACCGCCGGCCTCCGGCCGGGCGACGCGGTCGTCCCGCCGAGCGACTGGTGGTACTGCTGATGGCGCGCCGGCACCGGGCCCTGGCCGCGACGGCGGCGGGCCTGGCCCTGGTCGCCGCCCCGGCCGCCGCGCCGTCCGCGCGCGCCGCCGACACCGTGGACGTCCAGGTGCCCAACGGCACCTTCGCCCAGCCCGTCGCCCCCGACAACGGAACCGCCGCCGGACACACCGACTGGTCCCCCGACAACACCGGCGTGGTCTTCGGCAAGACCCTCGCCCAGCACCCGCGCGGCTACCAGGCCGCCGCACTGAACTGGAACGGCGCCGCGCTGACGATGCGCACCCGGCTGTGGGGAGTGAGGGCCGGGTCGAGCGTCACCCTGACCTGGGACGACAGCCCGGGCGTCGACCGCCGCTGCACACCCGAGCAGGTCAAGGACGGCCAGACCTACAACGTCTCGCTGATCACCACCGGCCCCGCCCCCGACCCGGTGGTCACCACCAAGGGCAGCGACACCGTCGGCACCGCCAACTGGACCAGCGGCCGGGTCTTCGAGTTCACCGCCACCGAGGACAACCCGATGGTGTCCTTCGACTCCGCCGAGCAGCGGGACTCGCTCTCGTGCGGCCCGCTCATCACCAATGTCACCGCCAGGCAGACCCCCGCGCCGGTCGACCAGAAGGTCCGCAAGGAACAACTGCCCGGCCCCAAGGCCTACCGGGGCAACGACCCGCTGGAGCCGGGCGTCGCGGTGGACGACTGCGAGGGCTCGGCCACCAACTGCGTGTTCACCGTGGACAAACGGTCCTCCTACCAGTACTACGGGCAGACCAGGATCATCGGCGAGGTCTACATCAACTGCACCCGCAATGCCGTGGTGGACGACCGGCGGATGGAGAACACCGAGCCCTCGTACGACAGCCTCACCCAGTACTACGCGCTCAAAGGCGCCCCCCTCGTCCCCAGCCGCTCCGACATCTCGCAGAGCCGCCCCAACCTGGCCGCCCAGGCCGCCGCCGGGTTCAGCACCGCGGGCGGCAACTCCGCGGCGGTGAACACCAGCAACCCGCTCACCTGGTCGCGGACCACCACCAAGCAGCTCAACCCCACCATCCAGCCGGGCGAGATGAGCTGGATCGAGGTGCAGCCCGCCCGCGAACGCGTGGCCGGCAGCTTCATCAACGCCCGCAACAAGTACCGCCTGGACGCCGTCTTCGACGTGCCCTCGGCGTCCCTCCCCGACCGCTACTACCAGCGTTCCGGGCCGCTCACCGAGACCGAGCTGCAGCGTTGCGGCTCCGCCCGGCCGACCGCCGGCACCCCGGACAACGGGGCCGGGACGGACAAGCGCCTGCTCACCGTGGACGCCCCGCCTCCCGGGCCGCCCACCCGGTCGGCGCTGCTCTCTCCCTGACAGTGGCTCATACGTCGGCCGCCCTCCCCCGGGGACCGGGGAGGGCGGCCGACGTGGTGGCGGCGCTCAGTCCAGCGGGACCCAGGACCCCCCGGCCGTGAGCCGGTAACGCCCGGAGGGCGGCGCGCCGTCCGTACGCGGCGGCGCCTCCACCAGGCCGTCGCCGACCGGACCGTCCAACGAACGCCCCGGCGGCCGCAGCGACAGGCAGGTGTCCCTGGCGCTGAAGGTCTGCGCCACGACCGTGCTCACGTTCACCGAGGACGGGCTGTCGACGACGATGTTCTTGATCAGCTTGCCGATGCCGCCGACGGTCAGCTCGCCGACCGTGCGCGTCATCGCGTTCACCATGCCGAACTGGAGCTCGTCACCGGCCTTCACGGTGAACTTGACCTGGGTGGTCTCCGTGCTGGTCCGCTTCCACTCGTGCGAGTAGGTCGCCTTGAACGCCAGCTCGAACGACGCCTTGGCGCTGAGCTTCAGCTGCGCGGCGGCCGTCGCGGTGCCGGAGACCGCCACCGTGGGACCGTTGGAGATCTCCGCGTTGGGTCCCTTGTCGCTGGGTGCGGTGATGTCCGTGTGGGTGATCTGGGTCTTGTTGCTGCCGCTGACGCTGCCGGCGACACCGGTCGTGTTGTCGATCGTGCCCTCCAGCGCCGCCCGGCCGGAGATCTCGCCCGCGATGTTGTCCGTGGTGCTCGACTGCAGCACGACGGTCCGGTAGATGTCGATCGGCCGGTTGGTGCAGTTGATCGCGGTGTTGCCGACCGAGGCGATCGCGGAGGTGAACTCGCGGCCGAGCCCGGGAAGAATCCGGAACGAGCAGTCGTAGTCCTGCCCGCACCGGTGGGCGATCGCGGGCGCGTCCTCCTCGCCGTCCGGTGCCGGACCGCCCCCAGCCGGACCGCCCGCAGCCGGACCACCTGCTGACGTACCGTCCGCGACGACCGGGCCGGTGCCCAGCGCCAGCACGGCCAGCACGGCCGGCAGCACCGCGGTGGCCCGGGTCGCGGGTCCGCCCCGCCGGCGCGTCACCGCTGCCTCCAGGTGCCCTCGGTGGTCCGCTCGTACACCGCGTCCGGCACCCTTCGAGCACTCTCGGCCCGCTCCGGGGGCAGTTCGACCAGTCCCGCCGCCGAGGCCCGGCCGGGCGGCCGCAGCGACAGGCACTTGTCCGGCACCGAGAAGGTCTGGGCGACCACCGAGCTGACATTGACGCTGGACGGGCTGTCCACCGTGATGTCCTTGATCAGCTTCCCGGTGTTGTTCACCTTCAGCTCACCGGACGCCCGGGACATCGCGTTCACCACCCCGAACTGGATCTCGTCACCGTTGCCGACGGTGAACACCACCCTGGTCGTCTCGGTGGTCACCGCCTGCCACTGCCGCGAGAAAGCGGCCTGGAACGCCGACTCGAAGGTCGCCTTGGCCCCGAGGTGCAGCGCGTTCGAGCCGGACACCGTCCCGGTCACCTCGGTGGTGTTCTTCACGTCGTCCTTGGTGGTGGGGCCCTTGTCCTTGTTCGGGCCGTTCATGGTGGTGCCGGTGGCGAACCCCGGCGTGACCGTGCCCGACCCGGACACGGTGACGGTGGTGTCCACCCCGCCCTCCAGCGCGGCCGTCCCGGAGATCTGGCCGCCGATGTTGTCCGTGCTGCTGGTGACGAAGCTGACGGTGCGGTCGATCTGCATCACGTCGTCGGTGCAGTTGATCGCCGCGTTCCCCACCGACAGCACCCCGCTCACGAACTCGCGCGGCGCCCGGTCGTACATCCGGAAGCTGCACCCGGCTCCCCCGTCGCACAGCCCCGCGACCTCCTCGGCCGAGGGCAGCGGCACCTCTCCGTCCAGGGCCCGGGCCACCGGGAACGGCGGCGGACCGGCCGGTGCGGCGGCGGCCGGCGCACCCAAGGGCACCAGCACCGCTATCGCGGCCGCCCCGGGGAGCAGAACGGCGAACCGGCCGGCGGGCCACCGCGCGGCCGTGCGGGCGGGCGGATGTGCGGGCGGGCATGCGGAAGCAACCACGGGCACTCTCCTCATCCGTGAAACGTCATCCGTGAACGGGGGCCACCGGGGGCGCGCACCGGCCCGTCCGGTCCTCCCATCCTCGGCGAGGCTCACGTCGTGGGCGAACCGTCACCCCCCGCTCCTGCGCCGTTCGGCGGGTCCCGGGGTCGGCGGGACCCTGGGGCGAAGGTGGGGCATGATCATCTCCATCGGTACGACGATCCGGGGGGAGTCCGACGATGGAACGCGCCGAGATGGAGACCTTCCTGACACTCTGCGAGGAGCTGCACTTCGGCCGGACCGCCGAACGGCTGCACGTCACCACGGGGCTGGTCAGCAGGACGGTGAAGCGGATCGAGCGGCGGATCGGCGCCCCGCTGTTCGAACGCAGCTCCCGCCGGGTGGCGCTGACCACCGTCGGGGAGGGCCTGCGGGAGGATCTGCAGCCCCTGTGGGACGGCATCGGACGGGCGCTGCGGCGCGCCGAGCGGGCCGGCAGCGGCGTCACCGGCACCCTCACCGTGGGGTTCATGGGCGCGCAGAACGGACGGGTGGTGCACGCCGCCCGCGCGGTCTTCGAGCACCGCAACCCGCACGGCGCGGTCCGGGTGGTCGAGACCCAGCTGCAGCAGCACGCCGAGCAGTTGCGGGAGGGCAGCGCCGACCTGCTGCTGACCACACTGCCGGTGAACGAGCCGGACCTGACGGTCGGCGCGGTGGTCACCCGCGGCCCCCGCTTCCTGGTCCTGCCCGCCGCGCACCGGCTCGCCGACCGGGGCACGGTGACGCTGGAGGACCTCGGCGGCGAGACCTTCGTCGACCTGCCGGGCTGCGTCCCGGACTACTTCGTCGACTTCCACATGCCCCGGCGGACCCCCGGCGGGCGGGCCGTCGGCCGCCACCCCGAGCCCTGCGGCACCTACGCCGAGGCGCTGGCCCTGGTCGCGGCCGGGCGGGCGATGGTGCCCGGCGACGGGCAGCTGCCCCTGCTCTACCGGCGCCCGGACCTCCGGTTCGTCCGGGTCCGCGACGCTCCGCCGGTCGAGCAGGGGCTGGTGTGGCGCTGCCGGGACGACACCGACCCTCGGGTGCGGGCGTTCGCCGACGCCGTCCACGAGGTCGCGCCGGCCCTCGCCCCGCCCGGCGTGGCCCCGGTAACGCCCGTCGCCCCGGCCCGGTAGGCGTCGCCCCCCGCCACCCCGGTCACCGTCGTCCCGGCCGCGGCCGCTACTCGCGGGCGCCGATGACGTCGGCGGGCCGCCCGGCGAGTGCCCGCCGGCCCGGGATCAGCGTGGCCGCCAGGGCCAGGGCCGCCGCGACGCCCAGCACCCCGAGGAACGCCACCGGATCGACGCTGGGCGCGGCGGACCCGGTCGTCCCGATGCTGTAGGCGGTGAGGACCGCGAGCGCGATGCCACTGCCGAGCACCGCCGAGACCAGCACCACCAGCAGGGCCTCGATCCGGAGCACGGCCAGCACCTGACGCCGGGTGGTGCCCACCAGCCGCAGCAGCGCGAACTCCCGGCGCCGCTCGGAGACCGACATCGCCAGGGTGTTCACCACGGCGATCGCGGTGAAGGCGACGACCAGGCCCATCGCGACGTAGTTGACCTCGGCGCCGGACCGCTGCGCCTCGGCCCGCACGGCCTCGGCCCGCTCCCGGTCCAGCACGACGACCCCGGGCAGGTCCGCCACGGCCCGGCCCAGCGCGTCACGGCCGGGGCCGCCCGCGCCGGAGGTGCGGACGAGCAGGGTGGCGGGGAGCGGCTTGTCGAGGTGTCCCGCCACCACCTCCCCGCTCAGGGTGACGTCCCCGAAGCCCAGACCCCGCCGGTGCACGGCCACCACGTCCAGGACCACCGGCGTACCGTCGCCGAGGGTCAGCTCCAGCCGGTCGCCCGGCCGGCGGCCCAGGTCGGCCGCGGCGGTGTCGCTCAGTGCCACGCTGCGCGGTCCGAAGCCGTCGAGGGTGCCACCGGTGACGCCGGGGTCCCAGGTCCGGGTGAGGCCCTCGGTGGAGACGGCCTGGGCCGGGTACTTCGTCAGACCGACCCGGACCGAGGTCCGGACGACCCCGGTCACCGCGGTGACCCCCGGCAGCCGGCGCAGCCGCTCGGCCGCCACCTCGGGCACGCCCGGTGCGGTCGAGCCGACCACCCAGTCCGCGGTGGTCCCGGCCCTGGCCTGCGCGGTGGCGGCCGCGTCCGTCGTGGTCCCGACGAACAGCACGGTGCAGACCATGGCGATCAGCAGCGCGAGCGGGGTGACCGCGGCGGCCGTCCGCCGGCTGCCGGTCCTGGCGTTGGCGGCCGCCAGGTGACCGGCCACCCGGAAGGCCCGCAGCGGCAGCGACAGCGCGGCGACCCCGGCCCTGACCAGCGGCGGACCGAGCACTGAGACGGCCGTGGCGAGGACGACGACGGTCAGGAAGGTCACCGGCGTCGAGGCGGGTTCGGAGTGCAGCGTCGAGAGGACGGCGAGCAGGACGGCGCCGCCGAGCAGCAGCCCGACCCCGGCGAGGGAGCGGCCCCGGCCCAGACCGGACCGTTCCACGGCCGCCTCGGCGAGGGCCTCGGCCGGCCGGATGCGGGAGACCCGGCGCGCCGAGATCCTCGCCGCCGCCCAGGCCCCCGCGGCCGTCGCGGCGAACCCGGCGAGGAACGGCAGGAAGCCCGGGGTGAGCCGCAGCGTCTCGGGCACCGCCCCCAGCGCGACGAACCTGCCGTACAGCCAGAGGGCGACGGGCAGGCCGGCGCAGACCCCGGGCAGCCCCGCGAGCAGCCCGACCAGCACCGCCTCACGGCCGATCAGCCGGCGGACCTGCCGGGGTGTCGCGGCGACGGCCCGCAGCAGCGCGAGCTCCCGGTGGCGCTGCTGCACGGCCAGCGCGAAGGTGCCCGTCACCACCAGGACGGCGACCAGCAGCGAGGTGCCGCCGATGGCGCCGCCCAGGGACACCAGCTTGGTCCGGGCCTTCGCGGCGTCGAGGAACTCGACCGGGCCCCGGTCGTCCCCGGTGGCCACCCGGGCCGTGCTGCCCGCACCGGTCAGGGCGGCCCGGACCCGGGCGGCGAGCTCCGCGCCGGGCACACCGGGTTCGGGCAGCACACCGACGGCGGCGACCAGCCCGGGGCGGCCGGCGAGCCGGGCGGCCTCGTCGTCGGCGAAGAACAGCGAGGTCTGCTGCCGCAGGTCGCCGTCGGCCGGGGCGGCCACCCCGCTCACCCGGTACTCGCGCGGAGCGCCGGTCGACCGGACCGTCAGCCGGGCGCCCGGGGCGAGGCCGGTCCGCCCGGCGAGTTCCCGGTCGACGACGACCTCGTCCGCACCGGCCGGGGCGGCGCCCGCGACCAGCGTGAACGGGGTCAACGGGGCCGAGGTCCAGGCGTGCCCGAGGGACGGCCCGCCGTCGACGCCCGCCAGCACCTGCCCGGCCGCGCCGACCGCGTGGGCGGGGAAGGTGAGCTCGGGCAGCACGGCCCGCACCCCGGGCAACGCCCGGAGCCCGTCCACGGTGCCGGCGGGCAGCCAGGCCCGCTCGCCGAGCGGCTTCTCCTTGTTCTTGGTCTTCGTCTTCCCTCCACCGCCCGACACGGTGACCTGGTGGACGTTCTGGTCGGCGGCGACGAGCACCGGGGTACCGGCGTAGCGCTCGGTGCCGATCGTGCCGCCCAGGCCGGTCTCCAGCAGGATGCCGCAGGCCGTGACGAGCGCGGCGGCGCAGAACAGCGCGAGGAAGGCACCCGTGAACGCGCCCCGCCGGGCGCGCAGGGTCTGCAGGGCGTAGCGGAGCATCAGGCCCACGCTCCGAGGTGCGTCATCCGGTCGGCGACGCGGTCGGCGGTGGGTGCCGGCATCCGGTCGACGATCCGGCCGTCGGCGAGGAAGAGCACGGTGTCGGCGTAGGAGGCTGCGACCGGGTCGTGGGTCACCATGACCACCGTCCGGCCGTCCTCGTCGACGCAGGAGCGCAGCAGGGCGAGGACCTCCTTCGCCGTCACCGTGTCCAGGGCGCCGGTGGGTTCGTCGCCGAAGACGACGTCGGGGCGGGTGATCAGGGCGCGGGCGATCGCCACCCGCTGCTGCTGGCCGCCGGAGAGTTCGGCGGGCCGGTGGCCGGCCCTGCCCTCCAGTCCGACCCGGCGGAGGATCTCCTCGCACCAGGCGGGGTCCGTCCGCTCGCCGGCCAGTCGCAGCGGCAGCTCGATGTTCTGCCGCACCGACAGGGCCCCGATCAGGTTGAACGCCTGGAAGACGAAGCCGACCCGGCGCCGGCGCAGCTCCGTCAGCGCGTTCTCGTCCAGGTCCGCCAGCGGGGTGCCGCCGATGGCGGCGTGGCCGCCGGTCGGCTTGTCCAGGCCGGCGGCGCAGTGCAGGAAGGTCGACTTGCCGGAGCCGGAGGGGCCCATGACGGCCGTGAACGTGCCGTGGGCGATGTCGACGGAGACGCCGTCCAGCGCGCGGACCGTTCGCGCGCCCCGGCCGTACTCCTTCACCACGCCCTCCAGGCGCAGCGCGGGGGCGGGGGCGGGGCCGCCGTCCGGGGGCCGGGGGTCGGCGGACGGGCGGGTGCCGTGACGGGCGCCGTGACTGGTGGGCATCGCAGACTCCAGAACTCGGTGGTCGATCTGCGACGACGCTAGGGAGCGGCGTTATCGGGGGCTTATCGGCCGGTTAAACCGCGGCGGTGCCCGGTTGAGCTGCGGCGGGACCGGGGCGGCCGGTGGTGGTACCCGGTCGGGCGATGGCGGTGTCCGGGCACACCTCGCCCGCGCGGGCCAGGGCGGCCCTGGTCCGCTCCACCCAGGGCGGCGCGTCGATGCCGCGGAAGAGGTCAAGCGCGGCGCCCAGCTGGGCCCGGGCCGGTACCGATCGGCCCGCCTGGTGGTGGAGTTCGCCGAGGTAGAGCCTGACCTTCGCCTCCACGATCGGGCTCCAGGTCCGCCCGGCCACCTCCAGCGCCTCCTCCAACGTCCGCTCGGCCTCGTCCACCGCGCCCGCCCGGTGCCGGGCCTCGGCGAGCCCCAGTAGCGTGTACGCCAGCCCGAGCAGGTCCGAACGCTCCCGGACGATCGCGAGCGCGCGGGTGAACTCCACGGCCGCCGTCTCCGGCCGGCCGACCGCCAGGTAGGCACAGGCCAGCCGGTACCGGGCCTGCGCGACGCCGCGCAGCGTCCCGCCGATGCTCTCGCAGATCCGCACGGCCTCCTGCCCGAGCGCGACCGCTTCCTCCGGCCGGCCGAGGTCCAGGGCGCACTGGGCGAGGCTCTGCAGGGCGAACCCCTCGCAGGAGAGGTCGCCGACCGTCCGGAAGACCGTCAGGGCGTCCCGAAGCCGGTGTTCGGCCAGCTCGTAGCCGCCCCGGTGCCGGTCCACGAGCGCGAGGCCGTTGAGCACCATCGCCCGGCCGAAGTCGTCGCCGTCGGCCTCGAACAGTTCCAGGGCGCGCCTGTAGTGGCGGGCCGAGGCGTCGAGCCGGCTCAGCCGCAGCTCGACCCCGCCGAGTTCCCGCTCCATGGCCGCCTCGCCGCGCCGGTCGCCCGCGGCCCGGGCCGCCTCCCGGGCGGTCTCGCTGCACCGGCGCCAGTCCTCCACGTAGTTGCGCGCGGTGAACAGCGTCCCGGTGGCGGCCGCCAGTTCCCAGGACAGCCCGGCCAGGCCCGTCCTGGCGCTCTGGTCCACGGCGGCGACCAGCGACAGCCGCTCGGCCTCGTACCAGTCCAGCGGGACGGCCAGCAGTTCGTCCAGCAGGGCCGGGTCGAGGTCCGGGCCCGGGCTGCTCCCGCGGATCACCGCGAACGGGCCGCCGTACTCGCGGCGCCGGGCCTCGTCGGCGATGCCCAGGAAGGTGAGGAAGAAGCGTTCGCGGGCCGCGTCCCGCGCGGCCGCCGGCTCCTCGGCCCGGGCCAGCTCGCCCGCGTACAGCCGCATCAGGTCGTGGAAGCGGTAGCGCAGCTGCCCCGCGGCGTCGACCCCGACGGCCTCCAGGAACTGGGTGTCCACCAGGTGCTCCACGAGGCGTTCGGCCTCCGCCACCCCGGTGTCCAGCAGTGCGGCACCGGCCCAGGCCGCGAAGTCGGGCACGGCGAGCAGCCCGATCAGCCGGCAGAGCCGGGCCGCGTCGGGCGGCAGGTAGCGGTAGCTCAGCGCGAAGCTCGCCCGCACCTGGGACTCGCCCCGGCTCAGTTCGTCCAGCCGGCGTCGTTCGTCGGCCAGCCGGGTGACCAGGTGGCGGACCGTCCAGTGCGGCTTCGACGCCAGCCGGGCACCGGCGATCCGCAGCGCGAGCGGCAGCCGGTCGCAGAGCTCGGCCAGCCGGGCGACGTCCTCGGGCGCGTCCTGGAGCCGGGCCCGCCCGACGATGCGTTCGAGGAGTTCGACGGACTCCGGCCGGGGCAGCAGACCGAGCCGGACCCTGGCCGCCTGCGGCCAGGTCACCAGCTCCTCCAACTGGTCCCGGCTGGTGGCCAGGACGGTGCAGCCGGCGCTGCCGGGCAGCAGCGGCCGCAGCTGCGCGAACGTCCGGACGTTGTCGAGGACGATCAGCATCCGGCGGTCGGCGAGCAGGCTGCGGTAGAGCGCGACACGGTCCTCGGACCCGCTCGGGACGGCGTCGCTCTCCACCCCGAGCGCGCGGAGGAACCGCCCCAGGACGTCGTCGGCGGTGGTCAGCGCGTGCTCGTCGGAGTAGCCGCGCAGGTCGGCGAAGAGCGTGCCGTCCGGGAAGCGGTCCCGGACCCGGTGCGCCCAGCGGACCGCGAGACCGGTCTTGCCCACCCCGGCCACCCCGGTGACCAGGCCGACGGCCGGGACGGGCCCGGCGTCGTCCGGGTGCGGCTCCAGCAGGGAGTCCAGCGCGGCGAGTTCCTCCGTCCGGCCGGCGAAGCCCGCCGCCTCCGGCGGGAGTTCGGACGGCACCGGGACGCCGCTCGGCAGCCACCGGCGGTCCGGCGGCCCGGCCGCCGCGGGCGCCGTCTCCGGCTCCCTCGCTGCGGAAAGCCCGGGCAGCAGCACCGGGTCGTCCCGCAGCATCGCCTCGTTCAGCTCCCGCAGGGCCGGCCCCGGCTGGACACCGAGCTCGTCGATGAGCCGGCGCCGGGCCTCCCGGAAGCCCGCCATCGCCTCGGCCCGGCGGCCGGACCGGTACTGCGCGAGGATCAGCTGCTGGCGGGCGCGTTCGCGCAGCGGGTGCTCCCTGACCCGGGCGGCCAGTTCGGGCAGCAGCTCCCGGTGCCGGCCGAGCGCGAGCCGGACCTCGGTCGCCGCCTCCTGCACGCTCAGCCGCACCTCGTCCCAGCGCGCGGCCTCCGCCTCCACCGGTCGTCCGCGCACCCCGGCCAGGGCCCGGCCGCGCCACAGTGCCAGCGCCTCGGTGTAGGCGTGCTCCGCCTCCTCCGGCCGGCCCGCGCGGACCGCGGCCTCCGCGTCGGCGACGAGCGCGGTGAAGACGGCGCTGTCCACGGTGTGCCCGTCGGTGCGCAGCCGGTAGCCGGGGTGGGCGGTGACGATGACCGCCTGGTCCCCGCTCTCGCGGCCCTCGCCGCCCCCGGTGCCCGGGCGGCCGAGCGACTTGCGCAGCCCGGCCACCACGATGGCCACCTGGGTCCGTGCGCTGGCCGGCGGCGCGCCGTCCCAGAGCACGTCCACCAGGGTGTCGGTGGCGACGATGCGGCCCGGGTCCAGCAGCAACAGGGCCAGGACGGTGCGCTGCCTGGCTCCGGCGATCGTCACCGGTCCGTGGCCGGCCGTGACCGCGAGCGGCCCGAGTATCCCGAAGCCGAGCGGATCGCCCATCCGTTCCTTCTCCCCCGTTCCTTCTCCCCCGTGTCCGACCTGCGGTTCGGCCGTGCGCCACCCCTGGCACCGGACCGGTCGGAACGATCACCTTACTCAGGCCGGGCGGGGCGGGGCGTCCCGGTTCGCGGTGTGGGCGAGGAGGGCCGGGACGACGGTGTCCCAGGTGTGCTCGGGGAAGACCTCGTGGCCGGTGCCCGGCAGGGCGAGGAAGCGGGCGCCGGGGATCTCGGCGGCCAGGGCGCGCCCGTGCTCCGGCGGGAACAGCGGGTCCTCCTCGCCGTGCAGCACCAGGGTCGGCGCGGTGATCGTGCCGAGCCGCGCCCGCCACGGGGTACCGGCGTCGAGCAGGTAGGGGTTGGTGGACTGGGCCGCGAGGTCACGCGCGTGGTCGACGATCCGGGCGGCCAGCCGCCGCACCCCGTCCTCGTCGAACGGGCGTGAGACGGCGGCGAACGGGCGCTCGCCCTCGACGATCGACTCGACGGCGGCCTCCCGGGCGGCCGCGGCGTCCCGCTCCGCCTTCGCGCCCTGAGCGTCCTGCTCGACCCGCTCGACCCGCTCGACCTGAGCGTCCTGTTCGACCTGGGCGAAGAAGGCGGCGAGCCGGTCCGACACGGGCGGCAGGTCCGGCTGCTCCTGCCCGGGGATGCCGGGCGTACCGGAGGCGAGGGTGAGGGTGGCCACCCGGTCGGGGTGACCGAGTGCCAGGAGCTGGCCGACCGCGGCGCCCTGGGACATGCCGAGCACATGGGCGCGCCCCAGGCCGAGCGCGCCGATCACGGCCGCGGCGTCCTCGGCCAGGTCGGGCAGCGCGTACGGCGGCGCACCGACCGGGAAGGTCGTCGAGGCACCCGCGTCCCGGGCGTCGTAGCGCACGACGCACCGGCCGCCCGCGACCAGCCGGCGGACGAAGCCGTCGGGCCAGTTGAGCCGGCAGTGTCCCGCGCCGTGGATCAGCAGGATCGCGGGATCCGCAGGATCGCCGTGCACTTCGGCCGCCAGCTCCGCACCGTCGACCTCGACCTCGACCTCGGCCGTACGCCGGTTGTCCACCATCGGAATCCGCTCCCGCCGGGCTGTCGTCACGTGTGAGCACGACTGTACGGAGGCCCTACGACAAACCCGGTCCGGCGGGCCCGACCGGGCCGCCCGTCTGCGTATCCGGGCCGGCGTGGTCATCATGGAAGGGCGGTCGACGGGCAGGAGGACACCCGATGGAGCTCTTTCCACCGATGCCGCTCGACGAGTGGCGGGAGACGAAGGAGACGCTGCACCGCTTCGCCCAGGTGGTCGGCAAGATCCGGCTCGCGGCGAGCGTGCGGCGCAACCACTGGTGGAACGTACCCTTCCACCTCACCGGGCGCGGGCTCACCACCCGGCCGATGGGACTGGTGGACGGCAACCCGGTCTTCACCGTCGACCTCGACCTGGTCGACCACCGGCTGGTCGTCACCGTGGCGGACGGCAGGACGGCGTCCTTCCCGCTGCCCGGCCACTCCGTCGCCTCGTTCCACCGGCAGACCCTGGAGACGCTGGCCGCACTGGGCATCCGGGTGGACATGCCGTTCCCCCGGCCCTACCGGCTGCCCGACGCCGACCGGCCGTTCGCCGAGGACACCGAGCACGCGACGTACGACCCGGTCCTGGCGAACCGCGCCTGGCAGGTGCTCGGCCAGGTCGCGCTGGTGCTGGAGGAGTTCTCGGCGCGCTTCTCGGGCAAGGCCAGCCCGGTCCACTTCTTCTGGCACTCCTTCGATCTGGCGCACACCCGCTTCTCCGGACGCCCCCTCGACCGGCCGACCGCGGCGGACCCGGTGACCCGCGAGGCGTACTCCCGGGAACTGATCAGCTTCGGCTTCTGGTTCGGCGACGCCGACCTGGGCGAACCGGCCTTCTACTCCTACACGGCCCCCGAACCGGAGCAACTGGCCGGGGACCCGCTGGTACCCGCCGCCGCCCGGTGGGTGGAGGCCAACGGCAGCCACCTGGCCGTCCTGGGCTACGCCGAGGCCCGGGCGGAGGCCGACCCGAGGGCGGCCGTCCTCGCCTTCTACGAGGCCGCGTACCGGGCCGGTGCCGTCCGGGCCGGCTGGGACGTCGACCGGCTGGCCTGCCCGGGCGGGATCACGGACCCCGGACTTTCCGCTCCGCCGCCGCCCTGAGCCGGGCGGGGCGGGCCGGGGCAGGTGCCGGTCAGTGCAGGTCAGTGCAGGTCAGTGCAGGTGCGACTGCCAGTCGGCCGGGACCTTGCCCGCCGGGCCGGGGGTCGGCTGCGCGAGCGGGTGCGCCGCCGGGGCCGCCAGTTCCGGCCCCTCGTAGTACTGCTCGGTCTCGATGTTCCAGAACCACTGCTCCCCCGGCTCGAAGCTGGCCAGGAACGGGTGGCCCGCCTGCCGGGCGTGCCGGGTGCCGTGCTGCGAGGGCGAGGAGTCGCAGCAGCCGATGTGCCCGCACGCGGCGCAGCGCCGCAGGTGGAACCACCACCCCGGCCCGTCGCCCGCCAGGCACTCCACGCAGCCGTCCCCGCTCGGCGGCACGGACGGGTCGATCCCCTGGTCCTGCTGGTCGTCGTCCATCGGACATACCTCCCGGTCGGGTCCGGAGCCGTCGGACGTCTTCGTCCGACAACCACGATCCGACTCCGACAGAGGTTCCGCGACCGGCGGCGCCCGGGCTTGAAGCACCCGCGCGGCTGTGCGTGACTGGAGGGGAGCAGCAGCACTCCCCCGGCCGACATCGAGGTGACCCGGATGGGATTCATCGGCACGGTGGGCCTGGTCCTCCATCCCGAGCGCACCAGCGCACCCACCGTGGACACCGTGGTCCGCTGGAGCCGGGCCCGGGGCACCAAGGTCCTCGGGCTGGCGGCGGAGGTGTCCCGGATCGGCTGCGAGGCCATCCCGGTGGGCGCCGAGGAGATGACCACGAGCGCCGATCTGCTGATCAGCCTGGGCGGGGACGGCACCATGCTGCGCACCATGCGGCTCGCGGCCGGCGGCCACGCGCCGGTCCTCGGTGTCAACGTCGGGCGGCTGGGCTTCCTCGCCGAGGTCGACATCCCGGAACTCCCCGCCGCGCTGGACGCCATCGACGCCCACCGGTTCACCGTCGAGGTGCGCTCCGGGGTGCACGCGCGCTTCGGGGCCGACGAGGAGACGGCGCTCAACGACATCGTGCTGCTGCGCAGCCCGGGGCACCGGTCCGCGGCGGTCGCGGTGCGGGTCCAGGGCCAGCCCTTCGTGGCCTACACCGCCGACGCGGTCGTCACCGCCACGCCGACCGGCTCCACCGCGTACAGCTTCTCGGCGGGCGGCCCGATCGTGTCCCCCAACGCGGAGGGGCTGCTGATCACCCCGGTGGCACCGCACGCCGCGTTCAACCGCTCGGTCTTCCTCTCCAGCGGTGAGCGGCTCGACCTGGAGGTGCTGTCGCACAGCGGGGACCTCGCCGTCGAGGCGGACGGCCGCCTGGTCGGCCATGTCTCGCCGGGCGACGTGGTCGAGGTGACCATGCTGCCCGCCGCCGCCCGCGTCGTCCGGCTCGGCCGCACCACCTTCTACCAGCGGGCGCAGCGCAAGCTCCGTCTCACCGGCTCGGCGGAACCCGGCTGACCCGGCTGACCCGGGCCGCGACCCCGACCGACCCCGGCGACGCCCCGACGCCCCGGCGCCCTAAGGTGGTGACCGTGGAACGTGTGCTGGTCGCCGGGATCTCGGGGGCGGGGAAGACGACGACGGCGGCCCGGCTGGCCGTGCTGCTGGACCTGCCCCGCTACGAGCTGGACGCGCTGCACCACGGGCCGGGCTGGGTCCCGCGCGCCGAGTTCCGGTCGGACGTCGAGGCCTTCGCGGCGACCGGGCGCTGGGTCGTCGAGGACCAGTACACCGGCAAGCTGGGGGACCTGCTGCCGGCCCGCGCCGACACCTATGTCTGGCTCGACCTGCCCCGACGCACCGTCATGCAGCGGGTCCTGCGCCGCTCGGTGGCTCGCGCGCTCACCCGCCGCGAGCTGTGGAACGGCAACCGCGAGAGCTTCCGCAACTGGCTGGACCCGGAGCACCCGATCCGCTGGGCCTGGGCCCGTCACTCCGCGTACCGTCGGCGGACGCTGGACCGGCTCGCCGCCCACCCCGGCCTGACCGTGGTCCACCTGACCTCCGCGCGGGCCGCCCGCGCGTGGCTCCGGACGGCAGGCCGCCCGGACGCGGCCTGACGCCGGCCCGACACGGGCCCGACGCACGGTTCCGGCCGTCAGCCGGGGGGCGCCGTGAAGCGGTACCCGGAGTCGATCAGCATCGGCAGGAAGGTCTTGAGCGCCGCGACCGTCTGCGAGCGGTCCCCGCCGCCGTCGTGGGTGAGGACGATCGCGCCCGGCCGCAGTTCCTTCTCCAGCCGCTTGGTGATCACGTCCGTGCCCGGCGTCGCCCAGTCCTGGGGGTCCACGGACCAGGCCATCGGCCGCATCCCCAGCTCGGCGCCGACCTTCAGCACCGTCGGCGACCAGCCGCCGCCCGGGGCGCGGAACCAGGTCGGTGCCCTGCCGGTGAGCCGCCCGAGCAGGTCGGAGGTGCGTCCGAGCTCGTCGCGCACCTTCGCTGCGGAGAGGCCGCTCAGGTCGGGGTGGCTCCAGGAGTGGTTGGCAATGTGGTGGCCGCGCGCGGCGACCTCCCGGACCAGGTCGGGGTGGACGTCCGCGTTCTCGCCGATGAGGAAGAAGGAGGCCCGGATCCCGTACTGGTCGAGCAGCGCCAGGACGGACGGCGTGTACCGCGGATCGGGTCCGTCGTCGACGGTGATGGCGACGACCTTCCGTGCGGCGTCGAGCTCGTACACCGGCCGGCTCTCGGCCGCGGTGACCACCCGCGGCGAGGGCGCGGCCGCTGACGCAGGCGCCGACGCCGACGCGGGCGGGCTGCTGGGCGCCGGAGTGCCCGCGGCGGGTACGGCGCTGCTGGGCGCGGGCGCCGGGGCCGGTGACTCGGTCGGGGAGGAGGACGGGGTTGGGGTTGGGGAGGGGGCTGGGGACGGGGCTTCGGCAAGGGAGGCGTCCAGCGCACCGGCGGCCGCTTCCTCGCCGCGGAGCGGTCCCCGGAAGTTCCCGTGGCACCCGGCCACCCCGAGGAGCGACAACCCGGCCCCGAGCATGAGCATGCGTCGCGAGACAATCTGACGATCAGATGGCATGACGGATGCCTCCCCGCTCCCCCGGGGCCCTGCTCCGACGACCACCACTACGGGTGCACGAGACCGCTCCGGCAGCCCAATCCCCGTAGTGACCGGGGGTGTCGCGGCCGACTGCATCCGGCCGCGACACCAAGCCCGCCGCCACCCGCAGCGCACGGGCAGCGCGGCTCAGCCGAGCGGAAGCTCCAGGACGGCCTCGCCCTGGGCCGGGGTGGTGATGGTGGTGGTGCTGTCCGGCACGCCCGTGAAGGCGTAGAGCTTGTCGCGGCTGTTCACAACCAGGGCGAGACGGTGGCCGTCGGGCAGGTCGTAGGCGGCCGGCTGGAGCTTCCAGTCGAGGGTCCGCTCGGTACCGGCACTCAGGTCCGTGGCGGTGAAGGGCTCGTGGGTGATGATCCGGGCGGTGCCGTCCGGGGCCACGTCGAAGAGGTAGGCGACCAGGGTCACGGCGTCGGCCGCCTCCGCCCGGACCGCGAGCCTGACCCCGGCGGAGCCGCGGATCCGGCGGCCTCCCGCCAGTGCCTCGGTGGACCACAGCAGCAGCCGGTCCCGCTCGAAGGCCGCCGGCCGGTACTCCTTCGGGTTGCCGAACCACTCCTTCTGGCCGGTGGCCATGATCGCGTCCATCGCGGTGGCGCTGGTCTCGTGGCCCGCGGTGAAGGACCGGCTCCAGCCCGTCGAGGGCTTGTCGGACAGGGTGCCGTCGCCGTTGCCGCCGTTGCCGCCGAGGTACCAGGCCTCGCTGCTGACCTTGGCGTCCTCCCAGGAATCGAGCGGCTCGCGCCGGGCCGGGGCGGTGATCAGCCGGCCGCCGCCGACGACCGGCGCGGTCTTGTAGGTGAACATGACCTGGCTGTTGACCACGGGCCAGTCCGGCACCTCGTTGGCCGCGCCGAGCAGGTGGTGGTCCAGCCAGGCGTACGCCTCCCGGATCGGCGTCAGCAGGCCGGGGAAGGGCAGTCCGCTCGGCACGCCGCTGATGCCGGTGCCCTCCGGGGCCCCGTGGTCGCCGATCCACAGGTTCAGGTGCTTCGGGACGGTGAGCTTCTCGAAGGTGTCGATCGCCTCTCCGACCGGGAACAGGCCCTCGTGCCAGGTGTTCGAGTAGTAGGTCGGGATCTCACGCTGGTTGGTGATGCCGACGTACTTCTCCGGGGACCGCTCGGTGCCCCACTCCACCACGCGGTCCATGTGCTCCCCGTCCCGGAAGTACTGGAGGATCTGCCGCGTCGGCTCGTCGAACTTGTCCGCCTCCTCGCCGCCGGTGAACCCGACCAGCAGCCGCACGGCCTCCTCGTGCCGGGTGCCGTGGTCGTAGAGGCTGGTGGCGAGGTTCCCCCAGGTGCTCAGCGCGGCCACGGCGGCGACCCGGTCGTCCTCGTCGTGCGCGGCGACCAACTGGCTGATCCCGGAGCCGTAGGACAGGCCCAGGAAGCCGACCTTGTTCGGGTCGAAGTGCTCCTGCGCGTAGTCGATCACGAGCGAGCCGTCCGCCCAGTCCTTCGGACCGGCGACGTCGACGAACCCCTCGGAGGTGGACACCAGGCCCGGTGTGCCGATGCCCCGCGGGGTGTAGGCCAGCACGTGGTAGCCGCGCGCCGCCAGCGAGAGGTACCCGTAGACGAAGGGCAGCCAGCCGTAGGGGTTCCAGCCGGCGGGCACGATCACCACCGGACGCTGCTCGGAACCGCTCTGCTTGATCGAGAACGCCGAGAGCGCGAAACCGTCCGCCGTGGTGATGCGGGGAAGGGCGACCTGGGCACGCTGCCGCACTCCCGCCGCCAGCTCCCGCAGTTCCTCAGGGAGTGCGGCGTCCGTCCCGGGACCCTGGACGGCTGCGAGCAGCGCCCTGGCGACGGCGAGCACCGAGGGGTTGATGTCCAGGCTCGCACCGCGCCAGATGCCCTGGGTGGCGATGTCGGTGAGTGTCGCGTCGGTGATCGACGGGGTCGGCTCTCCACCAGCGGTAGTCATACGAAGCGCCCTTCTCTGATCGACAGGGTGCCCGCGGCGGGCACCGTTCGGCCGAATCATGTTCCGGCGGGGCGCGCACAAACGGACGACCGGCCAGCTCCACCCGAAGGAGTGAATACGCGGGCCTCCGTCAACGGCGGCGGCCGGGCCGGGCGCAGAGACCGGTCATCGGCAGGATCGAGATCGAGACCCCGGCGAACAGGGCGCCGTGGTCCGCGCCCGTGGACTGCTGTTGGAAGTGGTTCAGCGGGCGGGCGGCAGCGATCCGCCAGAACGTCACCGCCGCCGACGACATTTCGGCTACCGCTCAGTCCTTGTCGGCGACCTCGTGGCCCGCCTGGGCGCTGATGTGGGCCTTGGCCGCCTGCGCCGCCGCGTCCGGGTCGCGGCGGCGCAGGGCGGCCACGATCCCGTCGTGCTCGGCGATGACCTGCGCCCAGTTCTCCGGGTCGACCGGTGCCGAGATCCGGTGGCGACGGACGGTCAGCAGCAGCCGGTCCGTCAGTTCGGCCAGGACGCGGTAGCCGGCGGCCTCGGCGAGGATCCGGTGGAATTCGGAGTTGAGTTCCGGCAGGCGTTGGACCGAGCCGGTCCCCAGGCGCCCGCGCATCTGCTGCTGGACCGATTCCAGCCCGGCCAGCTGGGCGTCCGTGATGCGCTCGGCGGCCAGCCCGGCGACCAGGCCCTCGATCGCCTCGCGGGCCAGGTGGACGCCGCGCATCTCGGCGGCGTCCACCTCGGCGACGGTCACCCCGGAGTGCACCCGGGACACCACCAGCCCGTCCGCCTCCAGCCGCTTGACGGCCTCGCGGACGGGGATCTTGCTCACGCCGAGGCTCCGGGCGAGCTCATCCATGTTGATACGCTCGCCCGGCTTGAGGTCCCCCTCGGCGATGGCAGCCCGGAGGCTGTCGTAGACGAGGTCGGCCTTGCTCTTCACCACGGGCAGCCGTGCCCAGTTCGCTCGTGCCACCTTCTCATCGTATGCGATATGCGCCCGGTACCGAATGGCGGGTCGGGAGGCGCGGACCCGGAACTCGAACCGGGTGACCTTCGCGAAGGCGGCAGCCCCGACGTCGATGCCACAGGTCCGGAGACGGCCGACGGTAGGCAGCACCCCGGATTACAGACCTGCAACAGACCCGGACCCGCCGAGGGAACCCGTGGTGCCCGCGGCATCCTGCGCGGGTACGAGGGCGACACGGCTGCGGGCGGGAGCACCCTGCTGCCCAACTCCTGGGCGGTGCTTGGCACCTGTCGCAGTGCTGACGTCCGTGTGGACCTGGGACGCGTTCGCCTGGCCCTCCCTGGTCACCAACAACGAGCCGCCGCACACCCTGCCGGTCGAACTCGCCCAGTTCCAGAACCAGTTCGCCCCGCGCTGGGACCTCCTGACCGGCGGCGCGGTGAAGGAGTAGCTCCACCGACCCGTTGAGGGCCGACCGGTGGACAGCCCGGGCCGGGTCGATGCCTCCCAGGTACCCGCCCAGGCCCGTTGCGTTGCCGTACCGGCGCGCGGCGTCCCGGCGCGTCTGGCCTCAGGCCCGGACCGCGCGGTCGCAGTAGGGGCACACCCGAGTGCTCCACTCCGGCGGATACCACGGCGCGTCGGCCCCGGGCGCCCGGTACGGGTCCCTTCGCATCCGGCCGGTTCCCATGCCGCACAAGGTCGCGTCACCGGGATCCCCCGGCGACTCCGGGGTCGGCCGCGCCGCGTGCACGGCGCGCACGCCCTCGACGTAGTCGGTGGTCGCGCCGACCGCCGACGTGCGGACGAGTTCGGTCTCGAGCAGGACGTGGAAGCTCACCGGTTCACTCTGGCCGATGCACCCCGGTGTCCGCACCTCCACCGCCGATACGGGCCCACCATCCGGCGGGACCGCGGAATCGCTCGCAAAGCGTTGTCCAGTGTCACGGCCGGCTCCGTCGCCGGGTCCCTCACCGACACCCGCCCCGGCGGCGCCCGCACAAACGGACCCGGGCCGCGGACCGGCTGACGGTGCCGTTCCGCAGCACGGGGGTCCGAGGGTGTGCAGAGAAGGCGTGGGAGGTGGTTCCCCGCCGGCCGGTGGGGCGGCCGGGAACCGGTGCGGTGGCGACCCACTCCGCGGCGCCCGTACACCGGGGCGACGGCGCCGAGCGGCCCCTCCAACCGGGCCTCGGGTCTCGGCTCCGCCGGGGCGCCACCGGGGCCGAGCCGTACAGGGCACTCTGCAACAGGTCGACGAAGTAGAGCCGGTCCTCGCGCCAGTGGGTCCCCTCACCCAGCTGGAACCGGTCGGGGCGGCGGTCCTGCCCGCCGTGGGAGTCCACGGTCACCGCCTCCTCCCGTCCGGCAACCGTCACCGCGGCGTGGTACCGAGCGCGGCGTCCAGCAGGGTCAGCTCCTCGCGGAACGGCAGGCCACCACGATGTCCAGCCGCGGGACCAGCAGACGCCCCGCGGCCGCGGCCTCCTCGCGCGACCGGAGCTCGGCCCGGTGGTTGACGTCCAGGCAGACGGCACCGCCCGGCGCGCGGGCGGCGAGTTCCACGGCGGCCCGGGCCCGGGGCTGCAGGCGGCGGCGGTGCCGGTGAGGTGGACGATCCGGGCGGGGTCCGGCGCCGGGCGCCCGGGGCGGGGTGCCCCGGGCGGGTGCGTCAGTTCTCCTGGAGGGTGATGTCGTCGCACCAGCCGTAGCCGGTGCCGCTGCGGGCGTAGCAGTAGATCTTGGCGGTGGTGGCGGTCGGGCCGGTGGTGAAGGTGGTGGAACGCTGGGTGAAGGTCGTGGTGGTGAAGACGGTGCTGGTGGAGGCGGTGCCGTTGTACTGCTTGGCGCCGAGGGAGAGTTCGGTGCCGCTCGCGGAGACCTTGCCCCAGCCCGCGAGGGTGTAGCTGGTGCCGGGCTTGACCTGGACGATCTGTTCGGCGGCGGCCTGGGCGGGGCCGACCTTCACCGCGCGGCTGCCGCTGTGCTGGGTGGCGGTGTCGAGGGTGACGCCGCCGTAGCTGGTCCAGGGGTTGAGGTCGGTGTTCTCGAAGCCGGCGTTGCGGACCGCGTTGACCGGGCCGCAGGCGCTGTCGTCGAACGCGGACGCCTGGTGGAAGCCGCGGTCGGGTCGGCAGACGTGCGGGAGCGGGTTGCCGAAGTAGTCCTTGTCGCCGAGGGTCGGGATCGTGGTGCCGGTGCCGCGGACCGGCGAGCCCTCCGCCAGCTTGTAGTCCGCCGGGGTGCTGCCGCCCGCGTTGACGAACTGCGGGTCGTAGGTCTTCTTCTCCGGATCGGCGGGCTCGTTGGCGGGGTGGTTGCCGAAGAAGGTGTTGGCCGCCCAGGTGAACTCGGCCGGGTGGTAGGTGCCCTGGTTGTTCAGGCCGTCGAAGCCGCCGCTGCCCAGGTTGACGAGGACGTTGTTGGTGAAGCGGGCGTGGGTGGTGCCGAAGCCGTCCTGGACGATGTCCGCGGTGGAGCCGGCCGGGAAGTACACGGTGTTCTGGTAGAGGTCGGCGCTGTCCTCGCCGGAGCTGGCCAGCCAGCGGTCCTTGTCGTGGTGGCTGAGGTTGTAGCGCACGACGGTGCCGGTGCTGCTGGAGCCCGCGCCGCAGGCCCCGCAGAACAGCATGAAGCCACCCTCGTTGTCGTGGCTGTGGTTGAACTGGAAGACCGCCCGGTTGTTGCCGTAGTCGGAGTCGAAGGCCATGCCGTCGCCGTTGTCCGGGAGCCGGCGCACGTGGTGGACCTCGTTGTACTGGATCAGGCTGTCGTCCGAGTTGATCGTCCAGATGCCCGCGTTGGAGCCCATCGGCCGCATCGCGAGGTCGTAGGCGAGGTTGTGCTCCACCAGGCCGTGGTCGGCGGCGCGCAGCACGATGCCGTCGCCGCCGGTGTTGCTGATGGTGTTGCCGCGGAAGACCAGGCGGGTGCTGGCGCGCCAGTTGTTCTTGGTCCCGCAGTCGTCGCCGGTGCCGTACTGGGGGCGGCACATCCAGGTGGAGCGGTTGGTCAGGCCCTCGCGGTCGACCTTGTCGATCCGGGAGTCCTGGACCAGGACGTCGTCGAAGTTGGTGGGGGTGGTGGTGCCGGAGACGCGGAACTGGATGCCGTTGGACCACTTGGTGGCGTCGCCGTTGACGTCGTGCACGTAGATGTCGTCGACCAGGTAGTGGGTGCCGACGCCGTCGGGCAGGTCCGCGACCTCGACCAGCAGGCCGTTGCGTTCGCGCTTGGTGGCGGAGGTGTCCTTGAAGGTGATCTCCAGGTCCCGGATCTCCCACTGCTCGACGTTGTAGAGGTGGACGGCGGCCTTCTCGGTGGAGGTGGCGCTGCCGGCGACGACCGGGCGGGACGTCCCGGTCCCGTACGCGGCGAGGGTGACGGGTGCGGCGGCGCTGCCGGAGCCCTGCGGCTTCAGGGTGCCGGTGCAGGTGGAACCGCGCTTGAGCAGCAGCTGGTCGCCCGGTCCGAAGACGTAGGCGTTGGCGGTGGCGAGGCTGTTCCACGGAGCGGCCTGGCTGCCGTCCCCGTTCGACGTGGCCGAGCAGTCCAGGTAACGGATGGTGCCGCCCGCGGCGGCCGCGGCAGCCGGTGCCGGTCCGGACAGCGGGAGGAGGAACAGCGAGGCGGCCGCGGCGAGCACGGCCGCATGCCTCGATGTGGGGTTCAGGTGCATGGGGGGACTCCCGAGGTGGGGGAGGGAGGAGGGAGGGTGGGCGCCCGCCCGCACCATAGGACGACCATCTGACCGGGTCAAGGCATCGCGATCCATTTGATCAATGTTCGGTCGAAGAACCAGTCAATTGACCATGTGATCGCTGCTCGGGCGAGACTCCACCGACTCCCGCCGGCTCCCGCCGGTTCCGGCCGGTTCCGACCTGGGCCCCGTCAGTTCGACCGGGCGGCGGCGCCGCAGGACTCGCGGACCGTCAGCCTCGGCAGCAGCAGCAGGTGGTGGACGGGCAGCGCGTCGTCCCCGCCGAGCCGGCGCAGGAGCAGCGCCACGGCCTCGGCCCCGACCGCCCGCTTCGGCGGCGCGACCGCCGTCAGCGGCGGGGCGCCGAGCTCCGCGAGCACGTCGTCGTAGCTGACCACCGCCAGGTCGCCGGGCACCTGGAGGCCGCGGGCGCGCAGCAGTGGCAGCAGTTGGATCGCGTCCTGGTCGTTGTGGACCAGGACCGCCCGGACGCCGCGCGCGTGGGCCTCGGCCAGGGAGTCCGCCACGTCCTCCGCGTCCGCCACCGGGCGCACGATGTCGATGACGGGCTCCGCGGGCAGGCCGAGCAGCGCGCAGCTCTCGGCGTAGCCGGCCCGGATCTCGTGCGCCGTCCAGGTGTCCCGGCGGGCGACCAGCGCGACGGAGCCGTGGCCGAGGGCGGCGAGGTGCCGCACCGCGAGGAGCACGCCGTGGCGGTGGTCGGAGGCCACCCAGTCGAGGTCCTCGGCCGCGCTGCCCGGGGCCGGCCGGCGTTCCACCAGGACGGCCGGGACGGGGAGGTCCTCGACCCACTCCCGGCCCTCGGGGCCGTCGGTGGGGGTCCAGTTGGGCGCGAGCAGCAGCCCCTTCGCGCCCGAGGTGAGCAGCTGCTCGACCTGGACGCGGTCGGCGCTCGCCTCGTAGGAGGAGATGCCGAGCACCAGACTCGCGCCGGCCCGGGCGGCGGCGGCCCTGGCCCCGGCGATGACCTCGTCGAAGTACTGGCCCACCGCCGGGACGAGCAGCCCGATCGAGGGCCCGTCGCCGCGCGTGGGGGCGTCGGCGCCGGGGGCGGCGGCCGAGGAGACCGAGCCGTGCGAGCGGCGGAGCAGGCCGGCCTCGGCGAGCGCCGCGACGTCGCGGCGGACGGTGACCGCGGGGATCTCCAGCCGCTCGGCGAGTTCGGTGATCCGGACCGATCCGAGGTCCCGCACCGCGTCGAGGATGCGGGTACGGCGTTCGTCGGCCGAGATCGACATGTCACTCCCTGCGGTTCGCCCTGCGGTTCGCTCCGGTCGGTGCGAGGTGATCTGCCCAACGCGGACAGGAATCTACCATTCGATCGGGATCCGATCCGTGGACCGGCCGTCGACCGCCCCGCGCTCCCCCGGGCCGTCCGCGACGGCCGCGACGGCCGCCGCCCCGTCAGCCCGCGGACGCCTCCACCGCGGCCGTCGGCCCGAGGTCCGGGCGGTCCCGGAGCTCGATCCGGGTGCCCGGCCGGTGGAGTTCGAGCACGATCACCTCGTTGACGCCCGCCCGCCACAGCGGCGCGGGGGCGTAGAGGGTGCGCTGCGGGCCGCGCTCCCAGTGGCGTCCGAGGGCGAAGCCGTTGAGCCAGACCATGCCCTTGGTGAAGCCCGGGAGCGCGAGGAACCCGTCGGCAGGCGCGTCGACGGTGAACAGGGCGCGGTGGAAGCCGGGCCCGTCCTGCGTGCTCGCCGGGCCGAAGCGCAGGACGGTCAGGTCGTCGAGGGGCAGCGGGCGGACCTCCCAGCCGAACTGGAACTGCCGGTCGACCCGGACCCCGCCGGTGATCCCCTTGCGGTCGTGGAGCAGCGGCCCGTAGTTGATCCGTCCCATGTTCTCCACCAGCAGGTCGAGCACCGCCCCGCCGGCCGGGACCGTGACCTTCAGCGCCTCGTCCGGGCGGTCGCGTTCGAGCACGCCGATCGGGACGCCGTCGAGGAACACCTGGGCGCGGTCGGCGAGTCCGTCGATCCGCAGTTCCCCGTGGCCGAGCGGGCCGCGCAGTCGGGTGCGGTAGTGGATCAGGCCGAGGTTCTGGCCGAAGGTCTCCATCGGCGCGGGCTCGGGGCTGTGGTGGACGGTGGCGAGGGCGTCCAGGGAGTTCGCGAGAGCGGCGCTCGCGGTGACCGGGACGCTCTGCGGGGCGAGCCGGGCGGGCAGCGGCGGCGGCTGGTGCGGGTCGGTGCCCAGGTGGCGCCCGATGACCTCGCGGAACAGGTGGAACTTGGGGGTGAGTTCGCCCGCCTCGCCCACCGGGGCGTCGTAGTCGTAGCTGGTGGTGTCCGGCCGGTAGGCGGTCCCGTCGTGGTTGGCGCCGTTCCACCAGCCGAAGTTGGTGCCGCCGTGGCCCATGTAGATGTTGACGGAGGCGCCGGCGGCGAGCAGCCGGTCGAGGACGTCGGCGGACTCCTCGGGGTCGCGGAGGTGGTGCGGGGTCCCCCAGTGGTCGAACCAGCCGGTCCAGTACTCCATGCAGACGAGCGGGCCGACCGGCTGATGGCGGCGCAGGCAGTCCAGGGACTCCTCGGGGCGGGAGCCGAAGGTGCCGGTGGTGAGCAGGCCGGGCAGTCGGCCGCCGAGCTGGAAGCCGTCCTCGGCTCCGTCGGCGGTGAAGAGCAGGCAGTCGACGCCGCGGCGGACCAGGCCGTCCCGGAGGTGTTCCAGGTAGGCGGTGTCGTTGCCGTAGCTCCCGTACTCGTTCTCCACCGCCACCGCGACGACGGGTCCGCCGGCGGAGGCGAGCAGCGGGAGCAGGACGGGCACGAGTACGTCGAACCAGGCGTTGACGGCGGCGAGGTAGGGGCCGTCGACGCGGCGGAGCCGCAGCGCGGGGTCGGCCAGCAGCCAGGCCGGGAGGCCGCCGAACTCCCATTCGGCGCAGATGTACGGGCCGGGCCGGACGATCACGTCGAGCCCGAGGCCGCCGGCGGTGCGGACGAAGGCGGCCAGGTCGCGGTCCCCGGTGAAGTCGCTGGTGCCCGGTGCGGGCTGGTGGAAGTTCCAGGCGACGTAGGTCTCGACGGTGTTGACGCCCATGGCGCGCAGGCGCAGCAGGCGGTCGGACCAGAGTTCGGGGCGGATCCGGAAGTAGTGGATCGCGGCGGAGACGATCCGGTGGGGGCGTCCGGCCCGCAGGAAGGTGTCTCCGTCGAGGGTGAGCGCGGGGTGGGTGGCCCGGTCGGCCATGGGTGCCTCCGTGATGCGGGCATGGGCGAGATCGACGATCGATCGCCGGTCCGTACCCTACGAGCAGGATGATCGGGCGGTCAATCAATCGATATGAACCCCGTCTATTGATCGAATTTCGATCGAACGATAGCCTTTGATCCGCTTCGCAGACAGAGCGAGCAGCACGTCGGCACCGCACGTCGACACCGCACGGCAGCGCCTGCGGCAGCGGCACGTCAGCACCACGACAGCACAGACCGAACAGAGGGAGTGGATGGCCATGTCCAGGGAGGAGCGGCGCCGGCTGATCGTCACGGCGGTCGGTGATCTCGGCGGCCAGGTACGGCTCAAGGACCTCGCCGACCGCCTGGGCATCCCCGCCGTCACCGTACGGCGCGACATCGCCGCACTGGCCGAGGCCGGCCGGCTGGTCCGCTCGCACGGGTTCGTCTCGCTCGACCACCCCGGCCCCGACCGGGCCCCGGACCACGACGGCGGCCCGGGCGCCGGACGCACCGTCGGCCTGCTGGTCCCCTCGGTCGGCTCGTACTTCGACGAGGTGATCGCCGGTGCCCGCGCCGCCGCCACCGAGGCCGGCGCCCGGCTGGTCCTCGGCATCGCGCCCTACCGGGCCGGCGACGACCCGGTCCAGGTCGAACGACTGCTGGAGTCCGGGGCCCAGGGCCTGCTGCTCGCCCCGAACCTGCTCCCCGGGCGGCGCTCCCCCGCCTGCGACTGGCTCGACGACCTGCCGGTCCCGACGGTCCTGGTGGAGCGCCGCTCCTCCACCCCGGACGGTCCCGGGTTCCGGCTGGACACCGTCGGCTCGGACCACCGCCACGGCGTGCTGCGCGCGCTGCGCCACTTCGCCGACCTCGGCCACGACAGCGTCCTGCTGGCCGCCCGCGGCGACTCCTGGACGTCGGAGGAGGTCCGGGCCGGCTACCGCGACGGCACCCGGCTGCTCGGCCTGCCGGAGCTCCCGGTGCTGGACACCTCCACCGCCGACGGGACGCAGACCGATGCCGCCCCGCTCGCCGACCGGATCGCCGGGGCCGTCGCGGCGGGCACCCGGGCGGCCCTCGTCCACAACGACCAGGACGCGATCCGGCTGCCGCCGCTGCTGCGCGCCCGCGGGCTGCGGGTGCCCGAGGACGTGGCGCTGATCGCCTACGACGACGTGTTCGCAGCCCTCGCCGCTCCCGCTCTGACCGCCGTGGCCCCGCCCAAGCGGGCGGTGGGCGGGGCGGCGTTCGACCTGCTGCTGCGCCGCCTCACGGGCAGCACCGACCTCCCGGTCCACCGCACCGCCCTGCTCCCCGTCCTGCGCGTCCGCACCTCGTGCGGGGGCCGGCCGTGACCTCCCGCACGGGCTGACCGGGGCCGGGCCGGCGGCCGCCGCGGGCCCGGCTGCGCCCTGAGCCGCAGGGGTGCGCGGGGCCTCGTTACGTACGGTCCGACCCGCACTCGGCGCCCGCGGCCCCGGCACCGTCCGCTCACCGGCGGGCCAGCGCCGCCAGATACCCGGCCCCCGCACCGAGCTGCGGCGCCAGCGGGGCAGCGCGCGGGTGCCAGGGAGCCTCGTACTCCCAGGCGATCCAGCCGTCCCGCGGCAGCAGCCGCAGGCAGTCCGCGATCGGCAGCACGCCGCTGCCGAGGGCGACCGGTGTGAGGTCGTCCGGCGAGGCGACGTCCTTGACCTGCGCGTAGCCGAGGTGGCGGCCGAGGATCCGATGGGTCTCGGCCGGGTTCTCCCCCGCCAGCCAGGTGTGCAGGAGGTCCCAGAGCGCGCCGACGGCGGGGTGGCCGACCTGGTCGAGCAGCGCCGCGAGCGCGCCGGCCGACCGGTGCGAGTCGTGCGTCTCGACCAGGATCCGCACGCCCAGCGACCGGGCGTGGTCGGCCACCTCCAGCAGTCGGCGGACCGCCCTGGCGTCGGCGGCGGCGCCCGCGCCGGGCCCGCCGTGCGGGAACACCCGCAGCCGGTGGCAGCCCAGGTCGGCGGCGAGCCGCAGATGTGCCAGCAGGTCAGCGACCAGCGGTTCGTCCGGTCCCGGCGCGGCCACGCCGATGTAGGAGGCGAGGGCGACCGGGACCAGCCCGGCCCGGCCGAGGGTGCGGGCCGCGGCCTTGCGCTGGAGCGCGCTCAGCTTGAGCCGGACCGGCTGGTCGGAGGCGCAGCGCAGTTCGAGGCCGTGCCAGCCGTGGTCGGCGGCCAGCCCGGCGACCCGGTCGAGGGGGGTGCCGGGCAGGCCGAGCGTGGAGAGGGCGAGGGGCATGGCGGGCCTAACCGCTGTGGCTGACGGAGACGGAGCCCGCGACGGAGACGGTGCCGGGCCCGATGCCGATCCGGTGGGTGGTGCCGTCCGGCCAGGTCAGCCGCAGCTGCCGGGTGCCGTCGGCACCGACCCCGGCGCCGGCCCCGGTCGCCTCCAGCCGCACTTCGAGCGGGGGCAGGAGGGCCGTGCCGGTGAGGCGCGCCGCGCAGGCGAACAGGGCGGCACCGTCGTCGAGCACGTCGTCGCCGAGCACTCCGTCGAGGACCCCGCCGACGACCCCGCCGACGACCCCGCCGAGCACCGGCACGGCCGCCTCGGGCCCGAAGGCGGTGCCGCCCGGGACGGTGAGGAGCGCGGCCCCGGTGAAGCCGTGCAGCCCGGTGAGTTCGCTGAGGAGGCGTCCGCCGTCGGCCGAGGCACCGGCCGAGGCCCTGGCGCCCGGCCGCGGTGCGGTCGCGGGGCCCGCCCCGGCGGTCCGGCCGGCGACGGCCCAGCCGGTCTGGCGGACGCCGGTGCCGGGCGCCGCGCCGGCGACCAGGTGGACCCGGGCCTCGTCGGCGCCGTGCACCAGGGTGACGGTGGTGACCGTCACTCCGGCGAGTTCCTCCCCGCGGACGCGGGGGCGGCTGAGCGAGGCCGCCCAGTCCGGGCCGCAGCCGACGGGCTCGATCCGGCCGCGCTCGCTCGCCGCCCCGTCGGTCAGCAGGGCGAGGTGGTTGTCCGCCGGGCCGTCGTGGGTGGGGCCGGTGGCAGTGGAGTGGGCGAGTCGGGCGTAGTGCGGGTCGTCGGGCCGGACCTGGTCGGCCGGCTGGTCGTCGCTGCCGTGGTTGTGCAGCCGGACCAATCCGTCGGCCGCCGTCGACTGGACCAGCCAGTTCGGCCGCGCCAGGATCCGTACGGTGTCGCGCTCCTCCGCCGGGGCGGGCAGCTCGGGATCGGTCCAGACCGGGTGGTCGGGCGGGAGCAGCAGGCCGAGGAAGCCGCTGCCGGCCCAGTACGGCGAGGCCGGGCCGGAGTAGGGCTGGACGAGTCGCGGTTCCGGGCCGTACCAGCCGAGGGTGAGCAGGCCGCGCTCGTCGATCGCGCCGCGGTCGACGAAGTGGCGCAGCGCGCCGGAGGCGATCCGGCGGGTGGCGCCGGGGGCGAGCGGGGTGTGGCCGGTGAGGGCGCCGGCCCAGAGCGGCGCGGTGGCGGCGAAGCGGTAGGTGAGGGAGCGGCCCTGGTGGACGGGGGCGCCGTCGCCGCCGAACAGGTGGGCCTGGTCGGCGAGGTGGGCCGCGAGCCGGGAGCCGTACTCGTCGAGCAGGGCGCGGTCGGCGGCGAGGTGGGCGTGCAGGACCGGGTAGAGGTGCAGGGCCCAGCCGTTGTAGTGGTCGAAGGCGCGGGGGCGGCCGTCGGTGTACCAGCCGTCGCCGAGGTGGAAGCGCTCGATCCGCTCCAGGCCGCGCCGCACGGCGGCGCCGGCGGCGTGCTCCTCGATGCCTGCCTCGGCGAGGAAGCCGCCGACCGAGAGCGGGAACAGCCACCAGTTGTTGTCGTTGGGGGTGCGGTGCAGGGCGTCGGCCAGCCAGCGGCCGACGCGGTCGCGGACGGGGGCGTCGAGGCGGTCCCAGAGCCAGGGCCGGGTGAGCCGGAGGGCGAAGGCGATCGAGGCGGCCTCGACCATGGCCTGGCCCCGGTCGGTGATCAGTGGCCAGGACTCGGGGTCGCCGTCGGTGAGTCCGCGTTCGGCGGTGGGGGTGCGGGTGCCGGTGTCGAGTCCGCGCGCGTAGGCGTCCAGCAGGCCGTGCGGGTCGTCGCCGTCGGCGCCGGCGATCCGCAGGGCGGCGGGCAGGAAGGTGCGGGCGTAGCCCTCCAGGCCGTCGGAGCGGCGTCCGGACCAGCTGGGGCCGGTCCCGGGGAGGTCGATCAGGGCCTGGCCGGGGCTGGCGTAGGGGCGGACGGCGGTGAGGAGTTCGTCGGCCACGGCCTCCCAGTGCGCCCTGGTCCAGCCGGTGCGGGGGCTGAGGTGTCGGTCCTCGGGGGGCAGTGGCATCAGCTGGTGTCCTTCGTCGGCGGCCGGGAGCGGGTGGGTCCCTGGCCCGGAATCTAGGAATCGACCGATCATTCGTCAAGACTCATGGATCAAATGAACTGGTTGATCGGATTGTGACCTTGCCGCCCCGGGCCCGTCACGCTCCTTATTTGGGCAGGCCGGAGGCGCAGGAGTGACCGATCCGACCGGTTCGTCCATTCGATCGGATTAGATCATTCGATCTGCGTCTCTTGACTCCGATCGGCAAGCTGCTCAGGATGGCTGCCAGCCGCCCCCACCCTCCACGAGTCCGTGACTGGCCGACCCACCGGACCGTGGCTTCCCCCTCCGAGGAGCCGTGCCATGCGCTCATCCGCGTTCTCCCGCCGCAGAGCCCTCCGTGCCACCGCCGCCGCCACCGCCGTCGCGCTCTCCGTGACCCTCCTCGCCGCCTGCGGCAGCAGCGGCGGGTCGACCTCCACCGCCACCGCCGAGGACGGCAAGCCCGTCGACCTCCTCTTCTGGGGCTGGGCAAAGGGCACCAAGGAGGTCGTCGAGGCCTTCAACGCGAGCCACCCGAACATCCGGATCACCTTCGAGGAGATCCCGGCCGGCAACGCCGGCGGCTACGCGAAGCTCTCCAACGCCGTCAAGGCCGGCAACGCCCCCGACGTGTTCAACGTCGAGTACCCGCAGCTGCCGGACTTCGTCAGCCAGGGCGCCGTCCAGGACATCTCCAAGCTCGTCGGCCAGGACCTCAAGGCCAAGTACCTGCCGCAGGCCGCCGAGCTGACCTCGCTCGGCGGCCGGACCTGGGCGCTGCCGCTGGACGCCGCACCGCAGGCCTTCTACTACCGCAAGGACCTCTTCGAGAAGGCCGGCATCACCGTCCCCAAGACCTGGGACGAGTTCCGCACCGCCGCCCAGAAGCTCAAGGCCGCCCAGCCGGAGACCCGGATCGCCACCTTCTTCCCCGACGACCCCACCACCTTCGAGGCGATGGCCTGGCAGAACGGCGCCCGCTGGTTCAGCACCTCCGGCGAGGCCTGGAAGACCGACCTGACCGGGCCCGAGACCAAGAAGGTCTCCGCCTACTGGCAGCAGCTGGTCGACGAGGACCTGGTCCGCGTCCAGCCCTCGTTCAGCCAGCAGTGGACCGCCTCGCTGCAGAAGGGCGAGACCGCCGGCTACCTCGGCGCCTCCTGGGGCGGCGGGGTGCTGAAGTCCAACCTCGCCACCACCCCCGACGCCGCCGGCAAGTGGGCCGTCGCCGCCATGCCCAGCTGGGACGGCACCCCCGCCAGCGGCATGCTCGGCGGCACCACCTTCGCCGTCTCCAAGGACAGCAAGAAGGCCAAGGCCGCCGTGGAGTTCGCCGCCTGGGCGACCACCACCCCCGAGGGCATCAAGGCCCGGATCGCCTCCGGCACCTCCTCCACCTACCCCGCCGCCACCGAACTCGTGCCCACCGCCGCGAAGGCCTTCAACAGCGACTTCTACGGCGGCCAGGACCTCTACGGCCTCTACGCGCACGCCGCCGACTCGATCAAGTCCGGCTGGACCTGGGGCCCCGTGATGGGCCTCACCAACGGCACCGTCAAGGACGCCTTCGGCAAGGTCGCGGGCAAGACCGGCACCATCGACGACGCGCTCGCCGCCGCCCAGCAGGCCACTCTCGCCGAGCTCAAGAACCGCGGGCTGAAGGTCGCCCAGTGACGACCCGCGCCACCCGCACCAAGGGCACCGCCCGCCCCGGGAGCGGCGCCCGCCCCGGGGCCACCGCGCGCACGAGCGCCCGCGCCGCCGCCCCCCGGCGGCGCGGGCGGTACGGGGCGCCGGCCGTCCTGCTCGCCCCGTTCCTGGTCCTGTTCACCGCCTGCACGCTCGTCCCGATCGGCTACGCGGTCAAGCTCAGCCTGTTCACCGAGCACCGCTCCGGCCTCGGCTTCGGCGGCACCGAGACGGTCTTCACCGGCCTCGGCAACTACACCCGGGCCCTGCAGGACGAGGCCTTCCGCGACGGCTTCCTCACCATCGCCCAGTACTGCCTGCTCTACATCCCGCTGATGACCGCCCTGGCGCTCGTCCTCGCCCTGCTCCTGGACTCCGCGCTGGTCCGCGCCAAGCGGTTCTTCCAGCTCGCCCTGTTCATCCCGCACGCCGTGCCCGGCATCATCGCCGCGCTGGTCTGGATGTACCTCTACACCCCCGGCATCAGCCCCGTGCTGGACGTCCTGGAAACGCTCGGCGCCCAGCCCGATCCGCTCGGCCACCCGCTGCCGGCCGTGGTCAACATGGCCCTGTGGCAGTGGAGCGGCTACAACATGGTCATCTTCTACGCCGCGCTCCAGGCCATCCCCCGCGAGGTGCTGGAGGCCGCCGTCATCGACGGCGCCGGCCCGCTGCGGACGGCGATCGGCATCAAGATCCCGCTGATCCGGCCCTCCCTGGCCATGGTCGGACTGTTCACCGTCATCGGCTCCCTCCAGCTCTTCACCGAGCCGATGATCCTGCACAACACCGCACCCGGTGTGACCTCCACCTGGACCCCCAACATGTACGCCTACACCGCCGCCTTCGAGCGCGGCGACTACGGACTGGCGGCCGCCTCCTCGGTGCTGCTCGCCGTCGTCGCCGCCGGGCTCTCCTTCGCCGTCACCCGGGCCACCCGGTCCCGGTCCGAGCGCGCACGGGAGGCCCGCGCATGAGCACCCGTCGTCCCTGGACGCTGTCGAAGGGCGCCGTCAACGGCGTGCTCGTCCTCGCCACCGCCTACACCCTGCTGCCGCTCGGCTGGCTGGTCACCGCCGCCGCCAAGAGCACGGCCGACCTGCTCGGCGGCCGCTCCCTGACCGCCGCCAACTTCGACCTCGGGCAGAACCTGAGCGACCTCGCGAGCGCCGGCGACGGCATCTACTTCCGCTGGTACCTCAACTCCCTGCTCTACGCCGGGATCGGCTCCGTACTCTGCGCCCTGGTCTGCGTGGGGGCCGGCTACGCGTTCCACGTCTTCTCCTTCCCCGGCAAGGAGACGCTGTTCGGCCTGGTCCTGCTCGGCGTGCTGGTGCCCACCACCGCGCTCGCCCTGCCGATGTACCTGCTGGCCTCCGAACTCGGGATCGTCAACACCTTCTGGGCCGTGTTCCTGCCCTCCCTGGTGAACCCCTTCGGCGTCTACCTCGCCCGGGTCTTCTGCGCCGGCTACATCCCCGGCGAGGTGCTGGAGGCCGCCCGCACCGACGGCGCGGGCGAACTGCGCACCTTCTGGTCGATCGGCCTGCGGATGGTGATGCCCGGCTTCGTCACCGTCCTGCTGTTCCAGTTCACCGCCATCTGGAACAACTTCTTCCTGCCGCTGGTGATGCTCTCCGACAACCGGCTCTTCCCGGTCAGCCTCGGCCTGTTCACCTGGAACGCGCAGACCAGGGCCTTCCCCGAGTACTACCCGCTGGTCGTCACCGGCGCGCTGCTGGCCGTCGTCCCGCTCGTCCTCGCCTTCGTCCTGCTCCAGCGGCACTGGAAGGCCGGTCTCACCGCGGGGGCCGTCAAGTGACCCGCCCCCGATCCGCCCCCACCCCGCCGCCGTCGTCCCGGAGAAGCCCATGACCGACCCCCGACCGGCCGACCCGGCACCCCCGGGCCGCCGCCCCCGCGCCGTACTCGCCATGCACCGCGACCTCACCGGACGGCTCTTCGACACCGACACCCTGGCCCGCCTCACCGAGCTCGCCGAACTCGACCCCGCCCTGGTGCTCGACGACTTCGGCACCGAGGAGGCCCGGGCCGCCCTCGCCGGGGCCGAGGTCATCGTCTCCAGCTGGGGCTGCCCCGCGATCGACGGGGACGTCCTCGCCGCCGCCCCGCAGCTTCGCGCCGTCATCCACGCGGCGGGGTCCGTCAAGCACCACATCACCGACGCCTGCTGGGAGCGCGGCCTGCGGGTCACCTCCGCCGCCTGGGCCAACGCCCTGCCCGTCGCCGAGTACACCGTCGCCGCCGTCCTGCTCGCCAACAAGCAGTTCCTGCGGATCCGCGAGGACTACCGCGGCCGCCGCGGCACCCCGCACGACTGGCAGCGCGGCTACCCCGACGCGGGCAACTACCGGCGCACCGTCGGCATCGTCGGCGCCTCCCGGATCGGGCGCCGCGTGCTCGAACTGCTGCGCCCCCACGACCTCGACCTGCTGCTCCACGACCCGTACGTGGACGAGGCCGAGGCCGCCGGGCTCGGCGCGCGCCTGGTCGGGCTGGACGAGCTCTGCGCCGCCTCCGACACGGTCAGCGTGCACGCGCCCGAACTCCCGGCGACCCACCATCTGATCGACGGCCGCCGGCTCGCCCTGATGCGCGACGGCGCCACCCTGATCAACACCTCCCGCGGCTCCCTCCTCGACCAGGACGCGCTGGTCCGCGAGCTGGTCACCGGGCGCCTCGACGCCGTGCTCGACGTCACCGTGCCCGAGGTGCTGCCCGCCGACTCCCCGCTCTACGACCTGCCCAATGTGGTGCTCACCCCCCACATCGCCGGGTCCCTGGGCCGCGAGCTGCACCGGATGGCCGCCGCGGCCGCCGACGAACTGGCCCGCTACGCGGCCGG
Source organism: Kitasatospora sp. MBT66 (assembly GCF_000710405.2). Taxonomy (NCBI): domain Bacteria; kingdom Bacillati; phylum Actinomycetota; class Actinomycetes; order Kitasatosporales; family Streptomycetaceae; genus Kitasatospora; species Kitasatospora sp. MBT66. The sequence goes on from NZ_JAIY01000016.1 coordinate 177,657, forward strand.
GGAGCCGTTCGCCCACCCCGTCCTCGCCGAGGACGCCGACCGCACCGCGT
>NZ_JAIY01000016.1:177782-214139 GCF_000710405.2 Kitasatospora sp. MBT66
GTGACCCCGCGCACCGCCGGCACCGGACCGACCTCCCGTCGCTCCGGTGCCGGCGTCGACGTTCTCACCGACCGCGTGTTCGAGGAACCCCTCGGGGGCGAGCACGGACAGGCCGGCAACGGTAAAGGAATCCCCCTTCATCCGGCATTCATCGGCAAAATGCACAGCTCGGGATCCGTCATGAAAAGGGGCTCCTACGCACTGTTGTCATGGCAGGGTCCGGATGCGAGTATTGCGCCTGGGTGATCCGGACACGGAGTGTCGACTCCGGATGCCCTTGATCGTTGTCGCCGTATCGGCGAGCACGTCCACGGGGGGTGGATCTTTCACAGCCGGTTTGGGGGTGAGGAGTGTGCGATCAAACGGAAGTAATCGTTCCGGCCGTGCGGCCCGCGGGCCGACCCGGCCGGCGGTGCCCCGCGGCCTCGCGGAGGCGCTCCGCGCCGGCCACGCCGCGACCCCCCGTCAGCCCGGTGTCCTGGCCGCCCTGCGCGGCGAGGACTGGCACTGGGCCGGGGCGAGCGGTGTCGCGGACGCCGCCACCGGGCGCGAACTGCGTCCGACGGCGGCGGTACGGGTGGCCTCGGTCACCAAGACCTTCACCGCGGCCGCGGTGCTGCGGCTGATGGAGCGCGGCGACCTCCGACTGGAGGAACGCGTCTCGGCGCTGGCCTCCGACGCGGTCCTCGGGGCGCTCGCCGAGGGCGGCTACGAACCGGCCCGGATGACCGTGCGCCAACTGCTCCAGCACACGGCCGGCCTGTACGACTGGGGAGGCGATCCCGCCTACGACGAGCAGGCGTTCGCCGACCCCGGCCACCACTGGAGCCGCCTGGAGCAGGTGCGGTGGGCGGTCGAGCACGGGCGCCGACTCTCCTCCCCCGGTGCGGAGTTCCACTACTCCGACACCGGTTACGTGATCCTCGGCGAGGTGCTCGAACGGGTCACCGGGCGGCCGCTGGCCGCCGCCTACCGCGAGCTGCTCCCGCTCCGGGAACTGGGCCTGGACTCCCTCCACCTGGAGTCGCTGGAGCCCACCCCCGGGGCCGGCGCGGACCGCGCGCACCAGTACGTGTCCGGTACCGACCTGCTGGCCGTCGATCCGTCCTGCGACCTCTGGGGCGGCGGCGGACTGGTCTCGACGATGTCCGATCTGACCGCGTTCGTCCGGGCGTTGTTCCGGGGCGGGGTCTTCGAGCGGCCCACCACGCTCGCGGCCATGCTGGCGCCCGTCGCGGCGCGCGGCGCGGAGGGGCGCGGCATGGGGATCTACCGGATCCCGCTGGGGTCCGGCCGGTGGTGGGGCCACTGCGGCAGCTGGGGCGTGGTCATGGCGTACGAGCCCGACCGCGATCTCGCGCTCGCCACCACGGTGACGAGACAGCCCGAGGACCCGGACGAACGACTCCACCCCGGGCGGGCACTCGTCCGGACGGCACGCTGAATTACCGGGCAGTAAAAGCGCACCGAAATGTGCGTCGAGAAGAACATGTCATTGAGAACAGCCGGTCATTGATACGGGCGCTGGCATTGAATCCATGAAACCGCACAGGACAGGCGGAGCCATGCGTAATCGTCCCCGCACAATCAGGACCACCGAGTCCCTGTTGGAGAACGGCCTCATCGACGAGGAGAGCCTGCCGGAGATTCGCGATGTCGCGAAGCGGTACGCCGTGAGCATCACCGGGGTGATGCAGGAGCAGATCGCACACGTCGACGATCCGGTCGCCAGACAGTTCGTCCCCACCGGGGCCGAGCTGCTGATCACCGCGGAGGAGCGCGCCGACCCGATCGGCGACGACCCCTTCACCCCGGTCAAGGGGATCACCCACCGCTACCCGGACCGGCTGCTGCTCAAGCCGATGCACCTGTGCCCGGTCTACTGCCGCTTCTGCTTCCGCCGCGAGGTGGTCGGCCCCGGCGAGGGCATGCTCGGCCAGGCGGAGCTGGAGGCGGCCCTCGACTACATCCGGGCCCACGAGGAGGTGTGGGAGGTCATCTTCACCGGCGGCGATCCGCTGATCATCGCGCCCACCAAGCTCCGCCCGATCATGGCGGCGCTGGACGCGATCGAGCACGTCAAGGTGATCCGCTTCCACACCCGGGTGCCGGTGGTCGACCCCGAGCGGGTCACCGACGAGTTGGTGGAGGCCCTGGCCACCGAGACCCCCGTCTGGGTGGTGGTCCACACCAATCACAGCCAGGAGATCGGCGAGGCGGCGCGCGGCGCGCTGCGGCGCCTCAACCGGGGCGGCGTCCCGCTGCTCAGCCAGACCGTGCTGCTGCGCGGGGTGAACGACACCCCGGAGGCGCTGGAGGGGCTGTTCCGGACCCTGGTGGCCAACCGGGTGAAGCCCTACTACCTGCACCACGGCGACCTCGCCCAGGGCACCGGGCACTTCCGCACCACGATCGCCGAGGGCCAGGAGCTGGTCCGGCGGCTGCGCGGGCGGGTCTCCGGGACCTGCCAGCCCACCTATGTCCTCGACATCCCCGGCGGCCACGGGAAGGTGCCGATCGGCCCCTCGTACCTGGAGCCGGGCGAGGACGGCGCGGACGGAACCGGCGGAACGGGCGGCGGGAGCGAGACCCATGTGGTCACCGACCCGTGGGGCGAGCGCCACCACTACCCGCCGCGCGTCGCCGCGACGACGGCACCGGCAGCACCGGCAGCACCGGCCACCACCACGGCCACGGACCCGGCCACGGACCCCGAGGAGGACCCGACCCATGACTGAGGACCTCGCGTCCCGGTCCGCCCCCGCCCCCGCACCCGCCCGCAGCCCCGGCTCCGTCGCCTTCGCCGACCCAGGGGGCGTCACCTCGGCGCTCAGCTGGTCCGCCCCCGAGCTGACCGCCGGCCTGGCCTGGTCGGCGCTGACCCGCACCTTCGCCGCCGAGGCGGCCGGCCTGCTCGGCGACCAGGTGAAGCTGCACGTCAACGGGGAGCCGGTGGTCGACCACGACCCCTGGCCGACCACCGACGCGGACGCCGACGGACCGGCCGCCTGGCTGGACCGCCAGCACGCCTTCGGCCCGGACGACGACCGCTTCGTCTACGCCCGCGCCGTGCAGGAGCACGACCGGACGCTGTTCCGCACCGTCGTCGAGCTGCTGGCGCCCCACCTCTGGCGCCTCGGACTGCCGCCCGGCCACGTCGAGGTCGAGGTGTTCCACGGCGCCTACCGGAACACCCCGGGCGGCATCCACCGGGAGGGCTGCACCAACCTCCACCTCGTCCTGGCGGGCCGCAAGAGCATGCACTTCTGGCGGGGCACGGACTGGGTGCCGGCCGGCACGGCGATCCGCGAGGACGTCGAGCCCGAGTCCGAACTCCCCGAGGAGTACCTGCCGGACCTCGACCGCCGCTCGGTGGCGGAGCACGGCCACGCCCTCACCGCCACCACCGGCGGCGGCTTCTTCTGGCGCAGCGGCATCTGGCACGTGGGCGAGACCCACGAGCCGTCCGTCGCGCTGAACATCGCCTCGTACACCCGGACCCTGGACGTCGGGGCGAAGCTGCTCCCGCTGTGGGGCGACCGGCTGCACGGCGAGGTCCCGGCCGACTGGCTGGCCGACTACCGGGAGCACGTCCGGTCCACCGGGGACGACGCCGCCGTGCTGGCGCGGCTGACCGCGCTGGGCATGCGGCCGGCCCCGCCCGACGCGCCCGGCAGCGTGCCGCGCTCCGTGCGCCGCGAGTCGACGGCGCCGGTGCTGTGGTCGCCCGCCGGGCCGGGGCGGCTGACCGTGGCCGCGCTGGGCCACGCCGCGGAGTTCGCCGACGGCCCGGTCGCCCGCGACTGGCTGGAGGCGGCGCTCACCGACCGTCCCGCCGCGCGGGAGGTGCCGCAGGAGTGCGGGCGGCTCGCCCAGTGGCTGTGCGCGCAGCGGATTCTCGAACCGATCCCCGAACCGATGGAGGCATCATGACCGACACGTCCCCCGCGGACACCTGGCAGCTCTCGGACACCGAGGTGTTCAGCAAGTACGGGGACGCCTTCGTCCCGCGCCGGGCCGAGCAGACCGCCGCCGTGTGCGACCTGCTGGCCGGCCTCCCCGTGCCGCACGTGCTCGACCTCTGCTGCGGCGAGGGGCGGCTGTCCGAGGAGTACCTGCGCCGCGACCCGGAGGCCAGGGTCACCGTGCTGGACCGCTCCCCCGAGATGCTCGCGCTGACCGCGAAGCGGCTGGAGCCGTTCGCCGACCGGCACGACAGCATCGAGGCGGACATCGAGGACCGGCTGTGGCGCACCGGCGTCAGCTACGGCGGCGTGATGACCTCGCTGGCGGTCCACCACCTCGACGGCGAGGGCAAGCGGCTGCTGTACCGGGACATCCACGCGATGCTCGCGCCGGGCGGCGTCTTCGTGATGGCCGACCTGGTGGAGCCCGCCGGTGCCACCGCCCGCAAGCTCGCGGGCGACCACTGGGAGGAGGCGGTGCGGCGCGCCTCCGAGGAGCAGTTCGGCGGCGACGAGGCGGCCGTCGCGTTCGAGCGGACCGAGTGGAACCACTACCGGCTGCCCGGCCCGGACCCGGTCGACAAGCCGTCCTCGGTGGCCGAGCACCTGGACTGGCTGCGCGAGGCGGGTTTCGTCCAGGTCGACGTGGTCTGGATGTACGCGGGACACGCCCTGTTCACAGCGAAGCGGAAGGCGAACTGAGTGAGCGAGCAACCGAGCCGCACGATTCTGGCCAACATCGTCAGCGAGATCATGGCCGAGCAGCCGACGGACGCCTACCGGCGGGCGATGGCCGCCGCGACCCCGCGCAAGCTCTGGCAGGCGCGGCCGGGCGACTGCGTGGTGATGCTGGCGCCGTGCACCCCGGCCTTCCGCGACTACGTGGCCGAGGTGGTCGGCCTGGACGTGGACCAGGTCGAGATCGTCGCCCCGCCGGAGGTCCGCGGGGTGCACGCGCTGGAGGTCGCCGCCGACCTCGGCGCGACCGAACGGATCGCCGAACGGCCCGAGTTGAAGCCGTTCGTGCTGGACGGACCGGTGCTGGAGTTCGGCCGCCGCACCGGGGTGCGGGTACTGCCGTACACCCGGCTGCCGGAGGACAGCACCCTCGACGCGCTGCGCCTGATCAACACCAAGGACGGCTTCCGCCGGACCGCCGCCGGTCTGGGGCTGCCGGTCGCGGACGGCGGCTTCGCCGAGAACGCCGCCGAACTCGCCGCCGCCCTGGTGGAGTTCCTGACCGACCGGCCGGCCGCGATCATCAAGACCAACCGGGGATCCAACGGCTTCGGCAACACCGTGATCCGGTCGAACGGGCCGGAGTCGGTCCAGCGGCAGGTCCTGGACGCCGTGGCCGGGCAGCCCGCGCGCGACTGCGGCTGGGTGTACGAGGAGTTCCTGCCGTTCACGGCGACGCCGAGCATGGAGCTGTCGATCGACGACCGGGGCGCCACCGACTTCTACAGCTGCGACCAGCGCACCGTGAACAACGCCTGGACCGGCATGGTGACCCCGGCCGCCGAGGGACCCCACCACGAGCAGCTGCGCGAGGCGGCCGCGGCCATCGGCGGCTGGCTGCACGGGCAGGGCTACCGGGGCATCTACGACGTGGACTGCGGTGTGTACGACGGCGGTTACGTCGTCACCGAGGCCAACGTCCGCCGCACCGGGGGCACTTACCTGGAGGAGCTGGCGCGCCGGCTGCGGCCCGGGGACTCCCCGGTGCACTGGCGGGCGGACGTCAGGATCGGCCCGGACGGGCTGGACTTCGCGGGCGCGGCCGCCAAGCTGGCCTCGGCCGGACTCGCCGACCCCGGGGCGGACGCCCGGGCCGTGCTGACGGCGGACACCCGCGCGGTGGACGGCAAGTGGCGCTACCTGGTGGTGGGCCGGGAGGACGGGGCCGTCGCCGAGGTCGAGCGGCAGCTGGAGCAGATCCTGGGGATCGACTGATGCTGCACTCCGCCCTCCACCCCGGTTTCAGCGCGGTCGCGGGGACCGGCCTGGTCGCGCTGCGCGACATCCCGATGGGCACGGTGCTGTGGGGGCCGTGCCCGCAGTGCCGGACCTGGGACGCCGCCGAACAGCTCACCCTGTCGCCCCGGGTCGTCGACTGGCTGGACGAGTTCGGCTACCGGCTGGCCGACCGCAGCCTGCTGCTCCCCTGCCGGGGCGCGCACCTGCTGAACCACTCCTGCGAGGCCACCGTCCTGGACCACGGCCTCGCGGGGGGCCTCGCGGTCCGCGACATCCGGGCCGGCGAGGAGGTGACCGGGGACTACCGCACCTTCCGCTACGACGAGCCGTGGGAGTTCGACTGCCGTTGCGGCGCGGGGAGTTGCCCGGGTTCGGTGTGCTCCTCCGCCGGCGGGCCGCCGGCCGAGCTGGCCCGGGAGTGGGACCGGCGGATGGCACCGGCGCTGGCCGCCGCCGCCGGCGTGCCTCAGGAACTCCCGCTGCGGGCCGGCCAGGTGGACGGCGCCCCGGCGGGCCGCCGCGACCCGGGGGAGGCGACGTGACCGCCCTGCGACCCGAACCCACCGTCCGGGCCGAGCTGTTGAGGATCGAGGAGGTCCCCGCCCGGTCCTGGCTGACGCTGCTGGGCGAGCGGGACCTCTTCCTGCTGCCCGGCTGGATGGAGGTCGGACCCGGCACCTACGGCGGCGGTCTGCGCGACGCCCGGGCCGCCCTGGTCGACCGCGACGGCACGGCGGTCGCGGGTACGGCCGGCTGGCTCTTCGGGCGCGAGTGCACCGAGGACCTGTGCCGCCCCGACGTCCTGCTGGAGATCCCCGAGCCGCGCGGGGCCCCGCTGTTCCCGACCCTGCTGGCCGGCGGCTGGTACGACAGCCGGGTCGCGCACCGGCCCGGCGGCGCCGCACCGGCCGAACTCGCGGCCGTGGTCGACTCCTTGGCCGAGTGGGGGCGTTCCCAGGGCGCCGCCTCGGTCTGCTGGCCCAGCGTGGACGAGCGGGAACGGGACCTGGTCGCCCTCCTCGCCGAGCGCGGCTACCGGCGCTTCCCGCTGACGCCCAGGTGGGCCCTGGAGGGTCCGTGGACCGGCTTCGACGACTACCTGGACCGGATGACCAGCAAGCGCCGGGTCTCGGTGCGCAGCGAGCGGCGCCGGGTCCGGGCGGCGGGCATCACCTGCCGGACGGTACCGCTCACCCGGGAACTGGCCCGGCCGCTGGTGGAGCTGGCGGAGGAGAACGTGACCCGGCACGGCGGCCGGGTCGACCTCGACCGCTACGCCGACTGGGTCGCGGCGCTGACCGGGATCGAGGACGGCCGGGCCGAGGCCCACCTGGCCGAGCGGGACGGGCGGATCCTCGGCTGCGTGGTGTCCAGCACCTACGCCGGGCGGGTGTACGCGCTGTTCCCGGGCTTCGACTACGAGCAGATCGCGGGGCTGCCCGTCTACTTCGAACTCGCCTACTACCACCTGGTCGAGCACGCCGCCGCGCACGGCTACCACGCGGTGGAGTACGGCCCGGCGGCGGACGAGGCGAAGAACCTGCGGGGCTGCGTCGCCCATCGGCAGGCGTTGTGGATCCGGGGCCTGGACCCGGCGGCGGAGCGGCTGGTCGCCGAACTCGCCGACGAGGCGACCGAGGTCACCGATGGCGGCACCCCCGCGGCCGACGCCCCGGCCGGGGGCGGCACATGAGCCCGCCGACCGTCGTACTCGCGCCGGGCGGGCCCGGTCTCGGCGGCGAGACCCTGGCCGGGCTCCCGCTGCCGCCCGGCTGCCGGCGGCTGGTCGCGGCGGGCGACTGCGGGCCGGGCGGCGACCCGTTCGCCGTCCAGACCGACCGGCTGGTCCGGCTGCTGGAGACGGCCGGCGCAGAGGGGCCGGTCGTCCTGCTGGCCCACTCCGCCGGCGCCCGCCCGGCTTTGCGCGCCGCGGCCCGGAGCCCCGGTGGGGTCCGCGCGGTCGTGCTGGTCGCCGCCCAACTGCGGGACCGCACCGACCATCCGGAGCTGCTGCGGGAGCGCCTCGACGCGCTCGACGGCCCGCTGCGGGAGACCGCGCGCCGGGCCCGGGCGACCGCGCCCGACCGGCTGCCGGCCGAGGACGAGGAGCTGCGCGAACTCCTGCTCGCCGACCTGGCCCTGACCTTCCCCGCCCTCGGACCGGCCCAGCACGGCTTCCTGGCCGCCTGCGCCCGCTCCTGGGACGTCCACGCCGTGCGCGCCGTGCTCTCCGGGCGGGTGCCCGAGGAGGACCTCGCGGCGACGGCCGCCCGGGTGGGCGCGCCGGTACTGGTCGTCAACGGCGAGCGGGACCCGTGGGCCGGCGCCCCGTCGGCGCACGAGCTGGCCGCGGCGCTGCCGGACGGCCGGGCCCGGACGGTGCCAGGGGCCGGGCACGTGCCGTGGCTGGACGACCCGGAGGCGGTGGGCCGACTGCTGGCCCGGACGGTGGAGGAGGCGGCGCCGGCGTGAGCTACCGCAAGGTCCTGGCGGACCGGATCTGTGCCCAGCTCGCCCTGTCGACCGCGGTCGGCCGGTTCGCCCAGGTGATGTTCGACGTCACCGTGGTGATCTTCGTGGTGCAGGACCTGCACCGCCCCGCGGCGGCCGGCCTGGCCGTGCTGCTGGCGACCCTGCCCGGTCTGCTGCTCAGCCCGCTGAGCGGCGGCTTCCTGCAGGGCCGCAATGTCACCGCGTGGATGGCGGCCGACTATCTGATCAAGGCGGCCGCCACGCTCGGCATCGCCTTCGGCGCCTCGGCCGGGGCCGGCGGCATCTGGACCCTGTGGGGGCTGGCTCTGCTGTCCTCGCTGACCAGCGCCTTCGGCAATGTCGCCTTCCGCAGCTACGTCGCGCTCTCGCTGCCGGCACCGCTGCGCGGGGCGGCCAACGGCCTCGATTCGATGATCTCGGGTCTGGCCGCGATGGCCGGGCCCGCCCTGGCCGGGATCGCGGTCACGGTGTTCGGCGGCCGGCACAGCGTGGCGGTGGTCGGCGCGGCCTATCTGGCCGCGGCGCTGGTCGCGGCCGCCTCGGGGCGCACCACCCCGGAGGCCGGCGGCGAGGTCGGTCTGCGCAGTGCCGCGGAGGCCGTGCGCGGGATCCTGGTCCACCCGGTGCTGCGCGGGCTGACCGGGGTGTACTTCCTGTACCAGGTCGCGGTCGGCGTCCTCGTAGTCGCGCTGCCCCAGCTGGTCTCGGCCGGGTTCGGGGCCGCCCCCTCCTGGACCGGCACCAGTTGGTCGATCGCGGGGGCGCTGGGGATCGTGTCCTCGCTGGCCGCCGGGCACCGGATCACCGACGGCGCGGAGCGCCGGTTCCTGGTCGTCGGCGCCGCCCTGACGGCGCTCGGCCTGGCCGGGCTGTTCCTGCACTCCGCCGTGTTCTGGCTGGCCGCGATGTTCGTGCTGCTCGGGGTGGCGGTGGGGCCGATGGACGTCGGGCTGCTCAGCCTCCGGCAGCGGTTGCTGCCCGACACCGGGGCGACCGCGACGCTGGCCGTCTCCGCCAGCCTCAACATGGCCGGCTATCCGGCCGGGGCCATGGTCGGCGGTCTGGTGGCCGGACTCGGCCTGGGCGCGCAGACGGGGGTCGCCCTCGGGTGCTCCCTGCTCTCGCTGGCCCTCTGCGCCCGGCTGCCGGTGCGCCCGGTCGGGGCCGGACCGGCCGACGGGGCGTCCACCGGGGCTGCTCCCGGGGCGGCCGCTCGGGCCGCCGAGTCCTCGGCCGCGCAGTAGCGGTCCGCACCACCCCCGCCGCCGGCCGGTGAGGCCGGCCGGCGCGGTGCACCTCGTCCCTTCTTCCCGCACCTTCGGACCTCTCGCACCCTTCGACCTGTCACTTCCGATGGAAAGTCAGGACCATGGCGACAATTGGAGTCATCTGCACGATCCTCGTCCGCCCGCGCGGCCTCGGCGGCCCTGCCGAGGCCTGCGGGGCCGGCCCGTCCACCGCCGCCCCGGCCGTCCGGTGCGCACCGGGAGCTCGGTCATGATCCCCCGGACCGCCGACGGCACGACCGCCGTCGGCCCCGACGCCGGGCACGGCGCCGGGCACGGCGCCACCGCGCTGCTGCTCGCGGAACTCACCCGGAACGGGCGGATATCCCTGCGCCTCGCCTGCTCCCGGCTGACCACCTGGGAATCGCTGCTCGTGCAGCACGTCCTCGGCCGGGGCGACGTCGAGTTCCTCGCGGCCGACCCGGACGGCCCGGCCGACCCCGACAGCCCCGGCGGCCCCGGCGGCCCCGGCGGCCCGGAAGCCCCGGGCCCGGACACCGTCACGCTCACCCGCTCACCGCTGGCCGGCCTGTCCCTCTGGGCGCCCGGCGAGCCGCCCGGCCCCGAGGCCGAGCACCTCGGCGGCCTGCTGGTCCCGGCCGAAGTCCTCGACGCCGTGGCCGAGGAGACCCGGGTGATCGAGGCCCGGGAGGCCGCCGACCGGCACGAGGCCGACACCATCCTGCGCACCTGGGAGAAGAACGGCGAGCTGGACGACCGGCTCGCCCGGCTGGCCGACTGGGTCGAACGGGTGGAGAGCGTCTACATCCTGATCGGCCGGGACGTCTTCTCGAAGTCCGACGCGGGCACCAACACCCTGACCCGGCAGGGCCTGCTGACCGGCCTCCGGGCGTCCCCGGTCGACGACTGGCGGCCCGCCGACCGGCTGTTCGTGGTCCTCGCCTACTGCCTGTTCGTCAGCGGCCGTTCGGTGCGCTTCGAGGAGTTCAACGGCCTCCAGCTCTCCGCCACCGGCCTGCGCGAGTTCCTGCTCGACCGGCACGCCCAGTACTGCGCCGCGCTGGACCGCGGACCGAGCGGCGCGGCCGGCCTGCCGCTGCTCGAACTGGCCCAGGTGGTGCGCGATCTGATGCACGACGTCGACCGCTCGGAGCTGATGCGCTACCGCCGGATCAACGGGCTGACCTTCGTGAAGAACGAGCGGCTGCTCGACTTCCCGCTGCCCCGCGACCCGGAGACGATGCCGGAGCTGGTCGCCCGGCACGGCCGGCTGAACCTCGGGGTGGACCCCACCGGCGACGTCCGGGCGGACCTGCGGGCGATGACCCTGGCCGCCGTCGCACTCGACGCGACCGCCGACGCCGACCCCGGACCGGCGCCCCCCGGACAGGGCGCGGTCGGCGAACTGCTGGCCGCCGTCGTGCTGTCCTCGATCGTCGCCACCGACGCCGACTACGGCATGAGCAGCTCGGTGCGCGACCTGTCCGGGCTGCGCGGCGTCCGGCCCGGCAGCGCGGACGGCGTCCTGGCGCTGAAGAAGGGCGACTTCTTCTGCTGCTGCCTGCCGCACCCGACCCGGATGGCCGAGGTCGGCGACGAGACCGCGCCGATCCTGTGGCGGTCCGCCCAGCGGATGATGTACAACCGCTGGCACTTCGCCCCGGGCGAGTACGACCGGGCGGAGATCCCGGAGAAGCGGCACTACTTCTTCCCGCCGCAGGTGCCCGACATCGCGGAGCACGCCGAGCACCACCACGGCGGCCATGTCGCCTCCCGGGTGCGGTACACCATCCGGGCGCCCGGCGCCCAGGTCTGGCACCCGCCGTTCACCGTCTTCGGCCACGGCTACCGCGGCTGCTACGACATCCGGCTGGTCCGGATGGAGGGCCCGCCGTTCACCACCACCGAGCTGGCCGAGGCGGTGCGCCACTGCTCCCTGGTCGACGAGCTGTGGCGCACCCTCGCGCAGGGCCTCCAGAGCGGCACCCTGCACGTCCCGCCGGTCGCCGGCTTCGACCGGTCCTGGTACGAGTCGCGGGGCTGGGAGCGGCTGCGCCCGTTCGCACTCGCCACCCGTACCCCGGCGCGGGTGGACCCCGTCTGACCCGGTGACCGGCCTGCCGGACCTCCGGCGGGCCGGTCACCACCCGGCCCCCGCCCGCACCCGGACTTCTGCAACAAGCTCTACGAGTAGTCGGCGAGGTCGATCCCGCTGTCCACGCCCGAGCCGTCGATGCTGAACTTGCCGGTGTTGCCGTACCGGTCCCACGCCGTGATCACCGGGCTGAAGTAGACCCGCCAGGTGTGGACCGGCCCGTTCGGGATGTGCCAGCCGTCCCCTCCGGTGGTGGCGTGCACCCAGGTGAAGCACAGGTACTGCTCGGGGTACGGCCGGTCGTAGACCCGCGCGTAGTCCCACCACTTGTTGCCGTCGGGGAAGTTGACGATCAGCCCGCCGTACCCGCCGTCGCCTTCGTACGAACTGCCGTGCGGCTCCTGGTACCAGACGTAGGAGCCGTAGAGGTTCTTGTGGTGGCTGTCGGGCTTGATGTCGCAGGCGAAGAAGCCCTCGTAACCGGGGTCGCTCCAGTAGCCCGACACCGAGAAGGTGACGAAGTAGTTGTCCGTGGAGTCCAGCGACAGGTAGTAGTTCCAGGCCTCGGTGGTCACGTACTCGGTGTCGTTCTCGTACCTGGTGGCCGTCCTGGAGCAGTCCCAGTTGACGCCCGACCGCCGGTGGACCAGGGCCACCAGCGGGTCGAGCGTGACCTTGCCCTCGAAGGAGCCCGATCCGGCCGTGGTCGTGTACACCTTGCCGGTGTCCGTCTCGACCCAGGCGGAGACCGACTTCCGGTCCGCGCCCGGCCAGCAGCTGACGTAGAAGGTGAACTTCTGCGTCCCGTCCTCCGCGAGCTCGGGCTCCGCAGCGGCGCGGCTGCCCCCGCCGGGGACGTGGTGGAAGTAGCGGTCCTCCCGGTCGGTGAAGCACCAGCCCTCGCGGCCCTGCCAGTTGAGCTTCTCCCCGCTGACGTGGTCGACGAGGTACACCCGGTTCGGCCAGGAGATGTCCCCGTAGTAGGTGCCGCCGTTCTCGTCGGTCGGTCCGACGCTGACGGTCACCGCGACCTGGTTCCGGCCGTTCGCGTAGATCTCGGCGCCCGGAACTCCGGTCTCCAGCATCAGCGAGAGCTCGGACACTCCTGCCCATCGGGTCATGCGCGGTCTCCTCCGCTTCTCGGTTCGACGGTGCGCCGCCAGGGCTTCGCCCGGGGCGCGGCCTTTCGGGTCGCGCCCTATCGCTCGGTGAACGAGACGGTGGGATGCAGCCCCGGGATCTCCTGCGGGACCCGGTCGTCGCGGCGGTCCGGGCCCGCTGCCGCCCGCCGGGCAGAACGTCCGGTCCGTCCGGTCGGCCGCCGTCCGGATCGGTGCGGCTGCGCGGATTGCCCCGCGCGTCGAAATCCGTGCTCGTGATGTCGCTGCGGGTGTTCCGTGCCGGACCGGTCCAAGTGACCGTGCGCCGGGCCGGAAGCTGGAACCGGGCCGGCTGCTGGTCGAATTACTCGCCGATCCGCGCGCAGTACCCGGTGTCGGTCGGCTGGGAACAGCCGTTCTGCGCCGTCGTCCCCTCGGTCAGGAGGCGGTACGAATTGCAGGTCCGGGTCACCGTGCTGGTGTCCGCTCCGAAGGTCCGGAACTCTGTGGACCCGTGGAGCGGGAACACCGAAGGCATGCACCACCCTCCCCTGGTACTCCGACGCCGATCCGCTCGAATCCTTGCCCCGCACACGCATTCTCCGTACCTGCCGAAAAGCGGCCGACAATGCGGCGGAACGGGGTGGCAGGGGGTGCTGAACCGACCGAAGAGCGCCGGCCCGATCCGGCGGCAGTGGCTCAACCCCGTGAAGAGGCCCGTGAAGAGGACCCGTGAAGAGAACTGTTCCTGACGGACTGCCTTGAACACGCCGGGGCGACCGTTTCACTGTAACCCGGCCGCAGCCGATCGTGTCCCTTCCTGTAATAGTTCCGCCCCACCGAGCGGCGTGCCGGTGGCGTCGGGTGGCGCGGAGGGCGTGCCCGGGGCGCTGCCCGCGCGCCGGTACCGCCGTTCGTCAGCGCCCCAGCGCCTCAGCGCCTCCCTCGGCTCCTCGACGCCTCAGCTCCTCGACGCCTCAGCGCCCCGGGGTGGCGCGGACCGGGAGGCGGGTCCGGAAGGTGCAGCCGGCCGGGGTGTCCTCGATGGTGAGGGTGCCGCCGTGCAGGGCGGCGATGTCACGGGCGATCGACAGCCCGAGGCCGGTGCCGCCGTCGTCGCGGCTGCGGGCGTCGTCGAGCCGGGTGAAGCGCTCGAACACCTTCTCCCGCTCGGCGGGCGGGACGCCGGGGCCGTCGTCGGCGACGTCGAGGACCGCCCGCCCCGTCGCCGGGTCGAGGGCGAGCCGCACCGTCACCCGGTGGCGGGCGTGGCGCTCGGCGTTGTCGAGGAGGTTGGTCAGCAGCCGCCCGAGCCACATCGGGTTCCCGGCCACCGCGACCCCGTCGGCCAGCTCCGCCACCACCTCCGTCCGCCCCGGGCCCCGGCCGTCCAGGCAGGTGCGTACCAGGTCCGCGAGGTCCAGCTCCTCGGCCGGGCCGTTGTGCCCGGTGGAGTCGAGGCGGGCGAGCAGCAGCAGGTCGGCGGCGAGCGACTGGAGCCGGTCGGTGTCCTGGAGCGCGCCGGCCACCATGTCCGCGCGGACTGCGGGGTCGGGGTGGGTGTGCGCGACCTCCAGCTGGGTGCGCAGCACGGCGAGCGGGCTGCGCAGTTCGTGGGAGGCGTCGGCGATGAAGCGCCGCTGGCGGACCCCGGCGGCCTCCAGCCGGTCGAGCATGGCGTTCATGGTGTGGGCGAGGCGGGCGATCTCGTCCTCGCTGCCGGGTTCGGGCACCCGGCGGGCGAGGTCGCGGTCGCCGATCGCGGCGACCTCGGCGCGGATCGCCTCGACGGGGCGCAGCGCGCGGCCGGTTGCGCGCCAGGTGACCACGCCGACGGTGGCCACCAGGACGGCGCTGAGTCCGCCGAGCGCGGCGGTGGTGAGGTCCTCGGCGGTGTCGGCGGTGTGCAGGGAGGCGCCGACCCGGATGGTGACCGGGCCGTTCGGGGTGGCGGTGGTGAGGGTGGTGACCCGCTGGTGGTGCTCGCCGCCGAGGATGCCGAGGTCGAAGCTGTCGTGGCCGTCGTCGGTGCCGGTGAGGGCGGGGTGGCCGGCGAGGTTCTGGCTGGCGGCGACGACGGCCCCGGACGCGTCGGTGACCTGGACGAAGTCGGTGCCGGGGCCGAGCGGGAGCACGTGCGGCAGGGGTCCCTGGGCGGCTGAGGCGGCCACCGTCCGGGCCTGCTCGCGGGCGGCGGTCTCGACGGTGCGGTGCAGGTTGACCCGCATCAGGAGCACCACGGCGGCGGAGGCGGCCAGCAGGACGACGGCGACGGCCGCGCAGGCGGCGATCGTGGTGCGGGTGCGGACCGAGCGGGGTGCGAGCCGCTCGGTGGCGGCTGCGACCCTCGGCGAGCGTCGCAGCCGGGCGGCCCGTCGGCGGAGGGCGGCGAGCACGCCGGTGCGGGCGGGGCCGGCCGCCCTCGGACCAGCGGCTCTGCGGTCAGCCACCGTCGGCCGCCAGCCGGTAGCCGACGCCGCGCACGGTCTGCACCGCGGCCCGGCCGAACGGCGCGTCGATCTTGCGCCGGAGGGCGCTGATGTGGACCTCGACGGTGTTGGCCCCACTGTCGGGGCCGCTGTCCCAGACCTCGTCGAGGATCTCCCGCTTGGAGACCACCTCGCCCGCCCGGCGCGCGAGGTGGTCCAGGACGGCGAACTCGCGCGGGGTCAGCGCGACCGGTGTCCCGGCCCGGGCGCAGGTGCGGGCGGCGGAGTCGACCACCAGGTCGCCGAGCACGGTGCGCTGCGGGGCGCGGGAGCCGATGCGGCGGGCCAGCGCCTTGAGGCGGGCGACCAGCACGACGAAGGAAAACGGCTTGGAGAGGTAGTCGTCGGCCCCGGTGTCCAGGGCCTCGGCCTCGTCCCATTCGCCGTCCTTGGCGGTGAGCATCAGGATCCCCACGTCACTGCCGGCGGCCCGCAGCCGGGAGCAGACCCGGTAGCCGTTGAGGCCGGGCAGCATGATGTCGAGGATGATCACGTCATAGGGGTGCTCGGTGGCGCGGGCCAGGCCGGACAGGCCGTCGTGGACGATGTCGACGGAGAACCCCTCGGCCTCCAGGCCGTGCTTGATCGCCAGGGCGAGCCGCTGTTCGTCCTCCACCACCAGTACGCGCATGCCCCAAGGGTCGCAGGTCACCGCGCCGGGCAGCTGAAGAGGTCTTCAGGTCTTCAGGAATCCTTCAGCGCCGTTCCGTCATGCTGGCCCTGTCAGTGGGGACCAGGCACGCCTCCGGGCGGCACGGCCCGGTCCCCTTCTCGGAAAGGCGCTTCCATGGTGCTCCCCCCGACGGCCCTGCTGGCCGTCAATCCGCTGGACGCGGGCTCGCTGCTGGCCGCGTTCGGCGCGCTGGGCATCGCCGTGATCATGTTCGCGGAGACCGGTCTGCTGGTCGGCTTCTTCCTGCCCGGTGACTCACTGCTGTTCACCGCCGGCCTGCTGTGCACCACCGGCGAGCGCAGCGGCCCGCACCTGAACCTCGGCCAGGTGCTGGCGGCCGCGGTGGTCGGCGCCCTCACCGGTGCCCAGGTCGGCTACCTGCTGGGCCGCCGCGGCGGGCGCAGCCTGCTCTCCCGCTCCCGCAACAAGCACCTGCACGAGGGCGCGGCACGGGCCGAGGAGATCCTCGACCGCTACGGCCACCGCAAGGCCGTCGTGCTCGCCCGCTTCATCCCCGTGGTGCGCACCGTCCTCAACCCGCTGGCCGGAGCGCTCGGCGTGAACGTCCGCACCTTCACCGTGTGGCAGGTCGTGGGCGGCCTGGTGTGGACGGTCGGCCTGGTCATGGCGGGCTACGCGCTGGGCTCCTCGATCCCGAACGTCGACCACTACCTGCTGCCGATCGTCGCGGTGGTGGTGGCGGTCTCGCTGCTGCCGCTGGTGCTGGAAGTGGTGCGCGCCCGCCGCCGGGGCAGGACCCGGTGAGCGGGCCCGCCGGTAAAGCCGTGCGCGGGCTCGCCGTCGACGGCCGTCCGGTCGACGGCGGCCTGTACCTGCGGCTGGACCACTGGGCCGAGCACCTCCCGGCGCCGCTCCAGCAGCTCGTCGCCGCCTGGTCGGTCACCGGACTGATGCTGCTCGCCGCGCTGATGCTGCTCGGCTGGTGGCGCTCGCGCCGCGCCGACCACGTCCTGATGGCCCGCGCGCTGGCGGTGCCCCTGGTGGTCACGCTGGCGTTCGCCGCGGACACCCTGCTCAAGTCGGTGCTGCGCGAACCCCGGCCCTGCCAGGTCCTGGAAGCCGGCCCGACCCTGGAGGCGTGCCCCGGCGCCGGCGACTGGTCGCTGCCCAGCAACCACACCGTGATCGTCTTCGCCGGAGCCGCCGCCCTGTGGCACGTCGACCGCCGCCTCGGCGCGCTCGGACTGCTCCTGGCCGCGGTGATGGGCGTGACCCGGGTGCTGGTCGGCGTGCACTACCCGCACGACGTGCTCCTGGGAGCGCTGGTCGGCGCGGCGGCGGGCCATCTGCTCGGCCTGCTGTCCGGCCGGGCCGCGCCCCTGGTCGACCGGGCCCGCGCGGGCGGGCTGCGGAGGTGGCTGACCGCATGACCGTCCGCCCCTCGACGGCGGTCGCCGCCGTCCTCGCCCTCTGTGTCGCGGCGTTCGCCGCCGTCGCCGCCCTGGTCGCCGCCCACGGCTGGGCGCCGTTCGGGTTCGAGCGCGGCGTGCTCGACTGGGTGGTGGCCCACCGGCCGGACCCGGCCGAGCGCACCGCGGAGCTCCTCACCGATCTGGGCACCGGGGTCTTCTCCTATCTGTTCGCCCTCACCGCCGGGGCTCTCCTCCTGCGCGCGACCCGCCCGCACCGGTCCCGGCCGGCGGCCGCCGCCGTGCTGCTCGCCCCGGTGGTGTGGCTGACGGTGGGGCAGCTGCTGCGCCAGGGCCTGATGCACGGCTTCGGCCGGCCCCGCCCGCCGGCCTCGTACTGGGCCTTCACGGCACACGACTTCGCCTTCCCGTCCGGACACGCCTTCACCGGCGCCCTCTCGGCGGGCCTGGTCGCCCTCGCGGTCGTCCTGACCCGCCCGGGCGCGGCCCGTTCCGCCGCGGCGGCCGCCGCCGCCTTCGCCCTGCTGATCGGCTGCAGCCGGGTGTACCTCGGTGTGCACTGGCCCCTGGACGTGCTGGCGGGCTGGCTGCTGGCCGCCGCCTGGCTGGCCCTGGGCGTCCTGCTGTTCCGGAAGCAGCTCCGCGCGCTCCGGGCGACCGCGCTCCGGGCGACCGCGCTCCGGGCGACCGCGCTCGGGGCCGACCGCTCTCCGGGGTAGGTGCCCCCCAGAGCCTGCCTCCGGCGGGCGGGGGCGCGCCCGGTTTCGGCCTCGGTCGAAGGGCTTTGCCCGGGTGGCGCGGGCACGCCGAGACTCGTCGAGGCAACAAGCCACCTGGAGAAGTGACTTGAGGAGAGTGACCGTCATGAGGATCGCGCCTTCCCTCGTTCCCCGCACCGGTGTCGCACTGGGCGCCGTACTGATGGCGGCCGGCCTGCTGGGCGGGACCGCCGCACAGGCCGCCGACGGTGCCCCGGCGGCCGGCGCACCCGCCGCGGCGGCACCGGCCGTCGCCGCCGCGCCCGCCTCGGACGCCGACCAGACCGTCATCCAGGGCACCACCGGCCTGAACCGGGGCCAGAGCTGGTCCTCGCCGGACGGCAGCACCGTGCTGTACCAGCAGTGGGACGGCCACGTGGTGCTCTACAAGAACAACGTCGCCATCTGGACCGCCGTCGGCACCTACGGCGTCGGGACGTACCTCTACATGCAGGCCGACGGCAACCTCGTCGCCTACGACGCCGCCATGCGCGCGGTCTGGAACAGCCGCACCCCGTACCACCCGGGTGCCTACCTCGCGATCCAGAACGGCGGCAACCTGGCCGTCTACTACGGCGGCACGCCGATCTGGTGGTCGAACTACCGGCCCGGCGGCACCGGCCCGATCGACCCCGACCCCGAGTGCACCCCCACCACCCACCAGCTCTGCCCGTAACGGATCCCCCGCCACCGGCGACCGCCGGGGCCGCTCCCACCGGACGCGGCCCCGGCGGTCGGCGTTCGCGCGCGTGCCCGCGCCCGCGCGCGTGCCCGCACCCACGACCGCGCCCACGTCATCGGACCACGACGCGCGCGTGCCGCCGCGCCGTGAGGGTGGCGGGCATCGGACCCGGGTTGAGGGTGAGTTGGGGCAGCCGCGGCGTGGTGAGGGTGCGGCGGTGCAGGTCGACGTGCCAGTGGCTGAGCAGCGAGGACAGCATCAGGACACCCTCGATCAAGGAGAACTCGTCGCCGATGCACTTGCGGGCGCCGCCGCCGAAGACGGTGACGGGCACCTGCGGCTGACCTCCGTGCGCGTCCCAGCGGTCGGGGTCGAAGCGCTCCGGGTCGGGGTAGAGGTCGGGCAGGTGGCTGATCAGGTAGGGGCTGTAGGCGATCACCGTGCCGCGGGCGATCGCGTACGGGCCGAGTTCGGTGTCCTGCTCGGTCTGCCGGGTGAGGAACCACCCGGGCGGATACATCCGCAGCGCCTCGGTGAGCACCTGCCGGGTGTAGGTGAGCTGCGGCAGGTCGTCCCAGCCGGCGGTCCGGCCGCCCAGTACCGAGTCGACCTCTGCGGTGAGCCTGGCGAGGACGGCGGGGTGGGTGGTGGCCAGGAACAGCGCCCAGTTCGCGGCGCCGGCGGTGGTCTCGGTGCCGGCGGAGTACATGGTCACGGCCTGGTCGACCAGTTCCTCGTCGCTCAGCGCGGGCAGGTCGCTCCCGGGGTCGCGGGACGCGATGAGCATCGACAGCAGATTGTCCTCCGCCGGTGCCCCGTCCGCCGCGGCGGCGACCCGCCGGCGGAGGGCGGCGGTGAGGTCGGCCATCGAGCTGCGCACCCGGCGGGTGGCCCGGTCGTAGCGGACGTTGCCCGGCGTGGGGACCTTGCGCAGCCGCTTGGGCAGCAGGGTGTGCCGGGTGAAGCCGGCGAGCAGGGTGTCGAAGTCGGCGGCCAGGCGGCCGTGCAGACCCGGGTCCAGGCTGGTCCCGAACACCGCGGAGAGCACGACGTCGGCGGTGATGGTGCGGGACTCGACGGCCAGGTCGACGGTCTGGCCGTGGTGCCACCGGCGGAGCGCGAGGTCCAGACGCTCCGTCATGATGCGTGCGTAGCCGGGGAACCGGGCGTGGTGGAAGGCCGGTTGCATCAGCCGGCGCTGCCGTCGGTGCTCGGCGGCCGGGCACGAGGCGAGCCCCTGGCCACCGGCCTCGCGCAGCCGCTCGAAGAGGGGGCCGCCCTTGTCGAAGACCCGGTCGCGCACCAGTACCGCGCGGGTCAGTTCGGGGTCGCACACGACGACCAGGGGCTTGCCGAGGAAGCTGATCTCCACCAGCGGGCCGTGCGGGGGCAGCCCGCGCAGGAACGCCAGCGGCTCGCGCAGGAACGCCGCCAGGTGGCCGACGACGGGCCTGGCGCCGGGGGCCGACGGGACGGCAGCGGTGCTGGTCATGGGACGGACTCCCTTGCTGGACAGGACTGTTGGAGGGCACTGCCGGTCGGACCGCCACCGCGTCCGTCGTGACGGACGCGCCACGACGGACGCCGGGCGGATGCGGAAGTGCGAGGGTCGCCGAGCAGATGCGGCAGTGCGAAGAGCGCGGTGCGGAGACGGCGTTTGCGCGAGCGCCGGGCGGACGGCCGGCGCGGACTCCGGGAGGGCGGCACGCCGAGGCGGCCGCCGGAGTCGACGGCCCTCACTCTAGGCAACGAGTTCCGGAACGTCCATGCCGAGGTCGAAGATCATTGGCGCCGCCCGGACCAACCCCGGGGGCTGTCAATGTGACCTGCGTCACCCGGGAAGGGGCGGAACCAGCACGGAGCGTGACGGTCCGACGGGCGCTACCTGCCCGGACATCCCGCCCGCAGAACGCGCTGCGTGAAAGCGGAGCCGGAATTTCCTCGTCCCGTCCCCCCTCCGGCACGGATTAATCCACGCCCCCTGGTGCGACCGGCGAAAGCCTGCTTAGCCTGTTCGTGACCTCCGGAGCGAGGTCACGGGGGAAGGAATTCATGATGACGACATCGATTCCTGCTGAGCGCGCGTCCGCGCACGGCGAAGAATCCGCACTCGTTCAGGAATGGCTCCGGAAGGACCTCGTACGGGTCAGGGAGGCACTCCAGTCCTTGGTGGCCCAGCCGCATTCCCGGATCGAGGAGCCCATCGCCTACGCGGTGGAGCACTCGGGGCGTCTGCTGCGGCCCACGCTCGTCCTGCTGTCCTCGTACCTGCTCGCCGAAGAACCCGGCCGGCGCACGCACCGGCGGGTCATCGAAGGCGCCGCGGTCGTCGAAACCCTGCACATCGCGACTCTCCATCACGACGACGTGATAGACAATGCGCAGGTCAGGCGAGGAAGGCCCAGCGTCAACGCCAAGTACGGCACGGCCACCGCCCTGCTGACCGGGGACTATCTGCTCGCCCGCTGCATGCAGGGCGCAGCGGCACTGGGGCGCTCCCACCTGCTGGCGATGGCCCAGACCCTGGCCGACATGTGCGTCGGCCAGATGCTGGAGTCCAGCCGGCTCCACGACCCCTTCCGGACCGAGCCCGAGTACTACGCCGCCGTTTCCGGGAAAACCGCCCGCCTGTTGCGGACGGCGGCCTCGATGGGAGTCCTGGGCGGGAAGTCGGAAAAAGGTGCGCAGGCCGCCCTGGAAAGCTTCGGGAACGATCTGGGAATGGCATTCCAGATCTGGGACGACATTCTCGACATCTGCAGCACGGAAACCGGCAAGGAACCGGCCAAGGACATACTCAACGGCGTCTACACGCTGCCGGTGATCTATGCCGTCCAGGACTCCCCGGACGTGCTGCTGCCGCTACTGAGCGCGCAGCCGCTGTCCGCCGACCGGTGCCGGGCCGTGGTCGAGGCCGTCCACGCGTCGGGGGCGATCACCCGGGCCGCGGAGGTGGCACAGCGTTACACCGCGAACGCCCTCCTCGCCGTGGAGTCCCACCCGGCCACGGCCGCGCACGCCCCGCTGGTCAGGCGGTGCCTGCGGGATCTCGTCGGCACCTTCGCGTCCCGCCATCCCGCGCTCGGGGCGCTGCGCGACGCCACCGGCCCCGAGGCCGAGGACCGGTCGCCGACCGCCTGACCGGCCGGCGTCACCGACCCGTTCCACCGGCCCGTTCCACCGGCCCGTGTCACCGGCCTGAACGGCCCACATGCCCGGCCCACATGGCCCGGCCCGCCCGAGCGGCCCGCCCGGGCGACCAGCGCGCCGATGCCGCCCGATGCCGCCCAGGGACGGCCGGGGGCGCCCGTGGCCGTCCGGGACGTCCGCCCCACCACCCGACCGACCCGCGCAGCGGAGCCGGGGCCACGCCGTGCGCGCGGCCCCGGCCCGGACCGCTGCCCGTCCAGAAGGAGCGTCGTGCCAGCAGTACGCAGCGACTTCATCACCGACTACGACCCGCTCGCCGACGCGTGGTGGGACCCCAGGGGTCCGCTCGCCCCGCTGGGCTGGATCGCCCGCGCCCGGGCCGGCTTCGTCCCGGCGGCTCCCGCCGACCGCCACGGTCGGGCCCGGCTGCTGGACATCGCCTGCGGGGGCGGACTGTTCGCCCCGCACCTGGCCGACAAGGGCTACCGGGTGTTCGGCGTCGACCTGTCGTTCCAGTCCCTCCGGCAGGCCCGCGCCCACGGCTACGACGTCACGGTCCGGGCCGACATCGCCCGGCTCCCGTTCGGGGCGGAGTCCTTCGACGTGGTCACGGCCGGGCAGTGCCTGGAACACGTGCCCGACCCGTACGCCGTCCTCGCCGAGGCGTGCCGGGTGCTGCGCCCCGGGGGCACCCTGATCGCCGACACCATCGCCGACACCAGGACGGCCCGACTGGCGGCCGTCACCCTCGCCGAGAACCTGCCGCTGCCGGGCCGGCCGTCCCGCGGGACCCACGACCACCGGCTCTTCGTCAACCGCGAGCGGCTGCTCGCCACCGCGCGGGCGCACGGCGTGGAGCTGCGGCTGCTCGGTCTGCGGCCGCATCTGCGGGACGGCCTGCGCTTCCTGGCCGGGCGCCGCGAGGACGTCCGGATGGTGCGCACCAGGTCCACCGGCGTGCTGTTCCTCGCGGTGGGGAGGAAGCGGTGACCGCCCCGTCCTCCCCCGCCGTCCCCACGCCCGCGCCCCCGCCCTCTCCCTCTTCCTCGCCCGGGCACCGGGCACGGCCCCCCGGCGCCGTGCGCGCCTGGCTGGTCGGCGCCCGGCTCAAGACCCTCCCGGTCACCCTGGCGCCGATCGCGGTCGGCACCGCCGTCGCCGTCCCGGACGGCCTCCCCGACGGCCGGCGCACCGCGCTGACCCTGGTGTTCGCCCTGGGTTTCGTGCTCGGCACCAACTTCCTGAACGACTACAGCGACGGCATCCGGGGCACCGACGACCACCGGCTCGGCCCGGCCCGGCTGGTCGGCTCCGGCCGGGCCTCGCCCCGGCAGGTCCTGCGGCACGGGCTGACCCTGTACGGCATCGCCGTCGGGGCCGCGGTCGTCCTGGCGGTGACGGTCAGCTGGTGGCTGCTCGGCCTCGCCGCCGTGTGCGCGCTCGGCGGCTGGTTCTACACCGGCGGCTCCCGGCCCTACGGCTACCGCTCCCTGGGTGACGTGAGCATCTTCGTCTACCACGGCGTCGTCGCGGTCTGCGCCACCGCCTTCATCCAGCTCGGCCGGCTGCCGCTGCTGGCGCTCCCGGCGGGGGTGCCGATGGGCCTGCTGGCCTGCGCGCTGCTGACGACCAACAACCTGCGCGACATCCCGACCGACACCGAGGCCGGAAAGGTCACCGTCGCCGTCCGCCTCGGCGAGGGACGCACCCGGATCTACTACGCGTTGCTGGTCGCCGCGGCCTTCGCCTCGGCGGCGGCGCTGGCGACCGCCCGCCCCTGGGCGCTGCTGGTGCTCGGCGCGGCCCCGGTCGCGGTCCGGCCGCTGCGCCGGGTGCTGGGCGGGGCCCGGGGGCGCGACCTGATCCCCGCGCTGGAGCACACCTGCTGGCTGCTGCTGGCCTTCGGGGCACTGCTGACGACGGGGCTGGCCCTGTGAGCGCCGCCGGGGCGGGGCCGGGTCCCGGGGCGCCCGACCACGAGGTGCTGGTGATCGGGGCCGGCTTCTCCGGGATCGGCACCGCCGTCGGGCTGCTGCGCGCCGGTGTCGACGACTTCCTGGTGCTCGACGAGCAGGACGACGTCGGGGGCTCGTGGCACGCCAACCGCTATCCCGGGGTCGCCGTCGACATCAGTGCCTTCTCCTACTCCTTCGCCTTCGAGCCGCACCCGGGCTGGTCGCGGGCCTTCCCGCCGGGCGCGGAGCTCAAGGCCTACGCCGACCACTGCGTGGACAGATTCGGCCTGCGCTCCCGACTGCGTCTGAACTCCCGCGTGGTGCGGGCCGGTTACCACGAGCCCGCGCACCTGTGGGAGGTGGCGCTCGCCGACGGCACAACGCTGACGGCCCGGTTCGTGGTCTGCGCCACCGGGTGGCTCACCCGGCCGAAGACCCCGGAGCTGGCGGGTCTCGACCGCTTCGCCGGCCCGGTGGTGCACACGGCGCGCTGGGACTCCTCGCTGGACCTGCGCGGCCGCCGCGTGGCGGTGGTCGGCACCGGAGCCTCGTCCGTCCAGCTCGTCCCCGAGATCGCCCCGCTGGTGGAGCGGCTCGACGTCTACCAGCGCACGCCCACCTGGGTCTTCCCCAAACCGGACCTGCCCGTCCCCGCGGCCGTGCGCGATGTGTTCGCCCGGGCGCCGTGGACCCAACGGGCGGTCCGGCTCGCCACCGACACCGCCACCGAGCTCTCCTTCGTCATCGCCATGATCCACTACCGGCGGTTCCCCTTCCTGGTCCGGGGCGGGGAGGCGTTCTCCCGGCTCTATCTGCGCCAACAGGTGCGTGGTGAACGTGAGTTGATGGAGGCACTGGCACCGTCGTACCGGCTCGGCTGCAAACGGCCCTCGTTCGGCAAGGGCTACTGGCGGGCGTTCACCCGGGACAACGTCCGGCTGGTCACCGACCCGATCTCGCGGATCACCGAGGGCGGCGTGCGGACGGCGGACGGCACCGAGCGGGCGGCCGACGTCCTGGTACTCGCGACCGGCTTCCACGTCCTGGACAACCTGCCTCCGTTCCCGCTGTTCGGCCAAGGCGGCCGGGAGCTCGGGGAGTTCTGGGCGAGCGAGCGGTTCCAGACCTACGAGGGCAGCTCGGTGAAGGGCTTCCCCAACCTCTGGTTCATCGTGGGCCCGTACTCGTTCACCGGCGGGTCCTGGTTCGGCATGATCGACTACCAGGTCACCCATCTGCTGCGGGTGATCGGCGAGGCGCGCCGCCGGGGCGCGACCCAGGCGGTGGTGCGGCCCGAGCGGCACGACGCCTCGTTCGCGAAGGTGCTGCGCCGGCAGCGCGACACCGTCTTCGCGGACGCCGGCTGCCGCGGGACGAACAGCTACTACTTCGACCGGCACGGCGACGCGCCGGCCGTACGGCCCTCCTCCACCTACGAGGCGGCGTGGCGGGCCCGCAGTTTCGACCTCGACGACTACCGGTACGAGCGGGTCCGCGACGGCGGCACGGCCGCACCGTCCACGACCGCACCGTCCACGACCGCGTCGGACGCGGCCCCACGGAACACCGCCGCCCCGTCCACGGCCCCACGGCACACCGCCGCACCGGACACGGCAGCACCCGCCGCCGGGCACCCGGAAGGAGCACGGCATGCGACCGCCTGAGCCCCACGAGCGGGACCGCCGACTGCGCCTGATGTACGCGCTGTGCGCCGCCGCCGGCTTCCTGGTCATGGCGACGACGGCCGTCGCCTTCGTCGTGCGCAACGCCGACGCCGGCCCGTGGGGCGTGATGCGGAACTTCCTGCGCGACGCCACCGGGAACCTCGCGTCCGACTTCGTCTACGCGGACCTGGCGCTGACCTGGGCCGCGCTCGGGGCCTTCATGGTGGTCGAGGCCCGGCGGTGGCGGATCCGCCACGTCTGGGCCTACATCGTGGGCGCGCCCGCGCTCGCGCTGGTCGTGAGCTTCTCCGTCTTCATGTACGTCCGGCAGTCCCGGATCGCCGCCGCACGCGGCACCGGCCCCGTCCCCGCGACCTCCGAAGCCACCGTCCCCGCCACCTCCCACACCACCGCCCCCGCCACCGTCCCCGCCTCGAAAGGGCCGCAGCGATGACCACCACCGACGCCCCGGGCATCCCCGGCACCGTCGACCACGCCCTGGCCCTGGCCGCCGACGCGCTCCGCCGGCGCCAGGACGCCGAGGGCTTCTGGAAGGGCGACTTCGAGACCAGCCTGATCGGCGAGGCCGGCGAGGTCGTCCTGCGCCACTACCTGCGCCTGCCCGACGACGGCACGACGGCCGCCGACGCCCGGACCATCCTCGCCGAGCAGAGCCCCACCGGCGGCTGGGCCGCCTACCACCAGGGCCCGGACGAACTCCTGCTCTCGGTCTTCTGCTACGTCGCCCTGCGCCTGGCCGGCCACCACCCCGACGAGCCGCCGATGCGCGCGGCGGCCGCCTCGATCCGGGCCGGCGGCGGCATCGAGGCCGTCGACAACCTCCTCATGCTCGCTTGGCTGGCCGTCATCGGCCTCTGGCCGTGGAGCGACATCCCGCTCGTCCCGCCGGAGATCGTGCTGCTGCCCAGCTCGTTCCCCGGCAACATCTACCACTTCGGGGCCGCCGCCCGCGGCATCGTGGTCGCCAACAGCCTCTTCATGGCGAGCCGCCCCGTCGTGCCCGCCGGATTCGACCTCCGCGAACTCTTCCGCCGGCCCGACGCCCGCCGTCTGCCGAGGTCCCTGCCCGTCCGCTGCGCGACCGCCCTCAGCCACTGGTACGCCCGTCGGCCGGTCCGCGCCCTGCGGCGCCGCGCCATCGACAAGGCCACCCGCTGGCTCGTCGACACCCAGGAGACGGACGGCAGTTGGGGCGGCAACTGGCCGCAGACCGCGAACGTGCTGATGGGCCTGGACGCCGCGGGCGTGCGCCGCGACCACCCGAGCGTCGTCGCCGCGCTGTCCGCGCTCGACCGGTACGTGGTCGAGCGCGACGGGCAGCGCCGGATCGAGATGTGGACCTCCGTCGTCATGGACACCGCCCTCGCCCTGTCCGCGAGCGCGGCGGCCGGCGGCCCCGGAGCCGGGGCGGCGGACGCACCGGCGGTGCGCTGGCTCCTCGACAACCAGGTCACCGAGCTCGGCGACTGGGCGGTGCTGACGAAGGACCCCGTCCCCGGCGGCTGGCCCTACGAGTTCACCAACAACGCCAACCCCGACGCCGACGACACCGCCTTCGCCGTCGTGGCGCTGCGCCGGGTGCGGCCGCGCGGCAGCGACCCGGCCGTCGACGAGGCCTGCCGGCGCGCCCACCGCTGGCTGCTGTCCCAGCAGTGCCAGGACGGCGGCTGGGCCGCCTTCGAACCGCTGCGCTGGCGGCTGCCCGGCCGCACCCGGCTGGCCGAGATCGGCTTCCTGGAGGCGCCGTCCGCCGACGTCACCGGCCACGTCCTGGAGGCGCTCGCCGCCGACGGCCACGCGGACACCCCCGCGGCCCGCCGCGGCGTCGAATGGCTGCGCCGCCAACAGCGCCCGGACGGCTCCTGGCCCGGCTGGTGGGCCTGCTACCACCTGCACGGCACCAGCGCCGCCGTCACCGGCCTGGCCGCCTGCGGGGTGCCGGCCGACGACCCGGCGCTGCGACGGGCCTGCGAGTGGCTCCTCGCCCACCAGCGGCCCGACGGCGGCTGGGGCGAGTCCGTCCGCGCGCTGCACGACCCCGAGTGGATCGGACGGGGCGACAGCACCCCCTCCCAGACCGCCTGGGCCCTGCTCGCGCTGATCGCCGCCGGCCGGGCGGACAGCGCGCCGGTGCGGGCCGGCCTGGACTTCCTGGTCCGCACCCAGCAGGCCGACGGCGACTGGGCCGAGCCCTGGCACACCTGGGTGGTGCACCACGACGGCCTGTACTGGCGCGACAGCCTGCTGCGGCTGATCTACCCCGTGCTCGCCATGGCGGCGCACCGGGCCGCCGTCGAAGGAGGTGCGGCGTGACGGCGGGCACCGACCCGGGCACGCGGGAGCGCGAGAACGTCACCGTGGTGGGCGGCGGCCTCGCCGGTATGACGGCGGCCTGGACCCTGCGCCGGCTCGGCCTCCCCGTCCGGCTGCTCGAAGCCTCGCCCGAACTCGGCGGCATGGCCGGCTCCCGGGTGATCGACGGCCGGACCGAGGACCACGGCGTGCACATCTTCCCCGCCTGGTACCGCAACACGCTGCGCCTGGTCGGGGAACTCGGCCTCACCGACCACCTGCGCGCCACCCGCAAGTTCCACCAACTGCTCCCGGGGACGGAGTTCCGCAGCGCCGACACCCCGGCCGCCGACCGGCTGCTGTTCCTCTACGGCGTGCTCGACCTGCTCGCCCAGGACTACCGCGCGGGCGACGAGTCCCTGCACGACTTCCTGCGCGGGCGCCGCTACCTCTCCCCCGCCGCCGTGGCCGACATCGAGCACCTCTTCGTCGCCTCCAGCGCCGCCGAGAGCACTGCGGTCTCGGCGGCCGGGTTCCGCGGCAGCATCGCCGCCTTCGTCCGCCACCCCGGCCGGGTCCGGATGCCGCGCGGCGACCTCCAGCAGTGGTTCGTCGGGCCGTTCCGGCAACGGCTGGAGGCCGCGGGCGTCGAGGTGCTGACCGGGCGCGAGCTCACGGCCGCGGCGACCGACGACCACCGGGTGCGGACCCTCACCCTGCGCGGCCCGGACGGCGCCGAGACCGAGGAGGCGGTGCCCGGGCAGCTGGTCCTCGCGGTCCCGCACGGCCGCCTGGCCGCCCTGGGCCCCGGGATCACCGGGGCACTGCGCCCGGCGCACGGGATCCTGGAACTGACCTCCCGTCCGCTGGGCGCCCTCCACCTGTACCTGCGGCGCCGTCTGCCGGGACTGCCCGACGAGCACATCCGCCTGGTCGGCTCACCGCACGCGATCACACTGATCGACGTCGGACAGACCTGGCCCGGGCACCGCGACAGCCTGCTCAACTGCGTCGTCGGCCGGGTGGCCGCACTCCGGCACCTCGCCGACGACGAGGCCGTCAAGGTCCTGGTGGAGGAGCTGATGGCCTATCTCCCCGGTCTCGACTGGGAGGACATCGAGCACGTCTGCTACCAGCCGCACTCCTCGGCGCCCTTCCACGCGCCCGGGCCCGGCTCCGCCCGCCACCGGCCGCAGGCCTTCACCGCGTTCGCCGACCTCCACCTGGCCGGGGACTTCTGCGCCGCACCGGCGGGTGTGGCCGGCATGGAGGCGGCGGTCCGCTCGGGCCTGGTGGCGGCCGAGTCGGTCCGCCGCAGGCTGCGGCCCGAGCTGCCGGCAGTGCGCGTCGACACGATCGGCGACGTCCCGCCGCCGGTCGCCCGGCTGCTGCGGGCGGCACTCCGCCCGGCCGTCGCCGCCGTCCGGAGGCGGTCCGGCGGGGACGGACCCGGCGGGAACGGGTCCGTCCGGAGGTAGCCGGTTCCGGTCCGGTGGACACGCCACCGGACCGGAACCGGACGCACGGTGAACACGGAGCACGCGGAGCACGAGGAGTACGGAACACGCGGTGCACCCGGCTCGTGGTGCACGGACACACGGGGGAACGACATGATCCACGCACTCGTCGCCGGAGGCGGCATCGGCGGCCTGGCCACGGCCCTGGCGCTGGCCCGCACCGGCCACCGTGTCACCGTCCTGGAGCGCCAGGACGCCTTCACCGACATCGGCGCCGGAATCCAGATCGCGCCCAACGGCTTCCACGCCCTGAACCGGCTGGGCGTGGGCCGGGCCGTCCGCGACCGCGCCGTGCTCGTCGACGAACTGCGCCTCATGGACGCGACCACCGGGCGCGAGCTGGTCGCCCTGCCCGTCGGCGGACGCTACCGGCAGCGCTTCGGCGACCCGTACGCGGTCGTCCACCGGCGGGACCTGCACACCCCGCTGCTCACGGCGTGCCGGGCGATCGGGACCGTCGACCTGGTGGCAGGCGCCGGGATACGGCACTACCAGCAGGACGTGGACCGGGTGACCGCCACCACCGCGGACGGCCGGACCTTCTCCGGCGACCTCCTGGTGGGCGCCGACGGCATCCGCTCCACCGTTCGGGCGCAGTTGCTGGGCGACGGCCCGCCCCGCCCCTGCGGGCACACCATCTACCGCACCCTCGTCCCGATGGAGCGGGTGCCGCGGTGGCTGCGCCGCAACGCCGTGACGCTGTGGGCCGGCCCCGGCTGGCACGTGGTCCACTACCCCGTCGCCGGCGGCTCCTGCCTCAACCTCGCCGCGGTGCTCGACGACGGCGCCACCGAGGCGGTCTCTGGCCGCCCGGCCGGGCGGGCCGCCGTCCTGCGGCGGTTCGCCGACCCCGGCCCCGTCCCGGGCACGCTGCTGCGGCTCGGCGAGGACTGGCGCCGGTGGGTGCTGTGCGACCGCGACCCGGTCGACGTCTGGACCCGCGGCCGCGTGACCCTGATGGGCGACGCCGCCCACCCGATGCTCCAGTACGCCGCCCAGGGCGCCTGCCAGGCGCTGGAGGACGCCGTCGTCCTCAGCGACCTGCTCGCCGACGCCCCGACCGCCGACGTCCCCCAGCGGCTGGAGCGCTACAACGCCGCCCGCCGTGAGCGCACCGGGCGCGTCCAACGGCTCTCCCGCGAGATGGGCACCCGGCTCTACCACCCGGCCGGCGAGGACGCCCGGGCCCGCGACGCGCTGCTGCGCCCGCTCGACGAGGAGGCGCTCCACCACCGGGTCGCCTGGCTGCACGGCGCCCCGGTCCGGGCGGACGCCCGCGGCGGGGGCGGGTAGGCCCGGGGCGGGCAGGCTCGGGGGCGGATCCTGCACGAAAGGGCAGAGCTCCCGGCCCCGTCATATGGAAGCCGTCAGGACCGGCCGCGCGGCGGATTTCCGGACCTATCGTCCTTCTCGGTCGAGACGAAAAAGGTCTCCGATGCGAGCAGAAAGACGATTCCGCCATGAAAACCCTGTCCCGCCTGAAACGCGCATTCGCCTGCGGGGTCACCGCCGTCGCCCTGGTCGGCGGCCTCACCGCGCAGGCCGCCCAGGCCGCGCCGTCGCCCGGTCATCCGGTGGACAAGACCTGCGGGACCCCGGCCGTGCCGGGCGGCGGCAACTGCATGACCTCACTGATCGGCGCCGGCTTCGACATGATCCGGGCCATGCGCGGCGCCGCCAACGCCAACAAGCTGGACAACGCGGAGTTCACCCAGAAAACCGCGGCGCAGCTGAGCCAGAAGTTTCCCGGCTTCAATGTGCTGGTTTTCAAGACCGTCGGCACCGACATGTACGACACCGAATGGTTCACGAACGAGCACAAGGCCGATATGAAGGGGGTGCTGATCGACACCACCTACAAGCTGAACCATTTCATGAACAAGGAGGAGCAGAAGGATCCCTCGGGTTACGACAAGTTCCGGATCTGGGTGTTCCAGGGCGAGTCGACCTTCCGCAACCGGGGCGACGGCGGCTACATGAACTGGGCGTTCGTCGGCAACGACGGCGACAGCGTCAAGAAGGAGCCGTGGACCTGCCGGTCGGGCACCGCGCGGCCCTACAAGTGCGACGGCGACGTGCGCACCCTGCACTTCCCCGCGCGCTCCGGCTACGGCAGCAGGACCGGCAGCCTGACCCCCGACGTCAACGGCCCCGGCTACCACGCCTGCCTGGACGTCAGCGGCAACGGCAGCGCCAACGGCACCCCCGTGCAGATGTGGGAGTGCAACGGCGGCGACGCCCAGAGGTGGACCTACAACGGCTACAAGCTCCGGGCCGCCAACGGCAAGTGCCTCGACCTGCCGGACAACAGGGCCGCCAACGGGAACAAGCTCCAGGTCTGGGACTGTCTGGAGATCCCCGGCCAGCGCTGGCACATGTCGCCCAGCGGCGGTCTGCGCCACATCACCGACCCGGACGACCGGTCCAAGGACGTCTGCGTCGATGACTACGCCGGCCTCACCGCCAACGGCAGCTCCGTGGTGGCCTGGGCCTGCGGCTCCGAGAGCAACCGCGACGCGCGCAACCAGAACTGGGCCTGGGGCGGCACCCCGCCGACCACCGACCCGACCACTCCCGGCAACGGCGCCGATGTGACCCTGAAGCTCGACAACGGCCTGGGCGCCCTGCCCGTCGGCGGCTCCGCCGGCGCGGCCGTGGTCCCCGGGATCCGGGGCGGCAACGAGTCCAAGTGGAAGCTCACCCCGGTGGGCGGCGGCCGCTACCGGATCACCAGCTCCTACGGCCTCGACCTCACCGAGAGCGGCGGCTACATGGCGGAGCTCCAGCCGTGGAGCAACTCCTCCAAGCAGAAGTGGGAGCTCTTCGGCGTCGGCAACGGCAGGTACCAGATCCGGATCTCCGACGACGACTGCCTCGCCCACGACTCCGACTTCAAGCAGCTCGGCGTGTGGACGTGCAAGCGCGGCTGGCAGCAGGAGTGGGCGCTCGAATCGGCCTCCGGCGGGGTGATCACCCCGGGCGGTGGCGGGGGCACGCCGACCGACCCCAAGGACCCGAAGCCCCCGACCGGCGGCGGCGCGAGCGTCCCGACCGAGCGGCCGCTGTTCCTGAAGCTCGACAACGGCCTGGGCGCCACGGCCCCCAACGAGACCGCGAGCTGGGGCGCGCCCGTCCTGGGCGGCATCCTGGGCTACAAGGGGTCCACCTGGACGATCAAGCCGCTCGGCGGCGACCGCTACCGGATCGTCAACGACCTCGGCTACAACCTCACCGAGAACCCCGACACCTACGTGGCCGAGCAGCAGGCCTGGGGCGACACCCCCAACCAGAAGTGGAGGTTCGTCGCCGTGGGCAACGGCAAGTACCGGATCCAGATCTCGGACGACGACTGCCTCACCCACGACTCCGACCACAAGCAGCTCGGTGTCTGGACCTGCGAGGGCGGCTGGAAGCAGGAGTGGTCCCTCCGGCTCCTCTGACGGCGACGAACGGCGACCGACGGCGACGGACCGCGACGGACCGCGACCGCCGTCGGCCGACGGCGACCGGGGCCGGTGCCGGGAGTCCCCGGTGCCGGCCCCGGCACCACGCGCGGGCGGTCCCGGCCGGGTGCTTGGTCCCCGCCCGGCGACGGCGGATGATCCTCGGCATGGAGACACTCGAGCTCACCCAGGACCCGCGGGCGTACGCCTGCATGCTCGTCCGCCGGCCCGCCGACGAGGCGTTCCGGGCGTTCGCCGACCCGGCCGTCACGACCCGGTTCTGGTACAGCGGGAGCAGCGGGCCGATGGTGCCGGGCGCCGCGCTGCGCTGGGAGTGGAAGACCTACGGGGCCTCGGCCGAGGTCAAGGTCCTGGAGGTGGAGGAGGGGCGGCTGATCCGGTTCGAGTGGGGCAACTACGACCGGCCGACGACCGTCGAGCTGAGGTTCACCCCGCGCTCGGCGGAGGCCGCCTTCGTCGAGGTCACCGAGACCGGTTTCAAGGGGTCGGGGGACGAGACCGTGAGCTGGGTGAACGACACCGTCGGTGGCTTCACCACCACGCTGTGCTCGATGAAGGCCCTGCTGGAGCACGGCATCGAACTCAACGCCGTGCCCGACCACCACCCGGCCTGACCCCCTCCCCGGGGCGCCCCGGCCCGGCTCCGCGGCCCGACCGGCCGGCGCGCGCGGCACCCCTGGCGTGTCGCGCGCGCCGACCGACTAACCTGGACCGCTTGCCAGTACCGCCGTCCCGCTTGAGGAGCCCAGCGCCGTGTCCGACAGCTTCGCGCACCTGCACGTCCACACGGAGTACTCGATGCTGGACGGGGCCGCGAAGAACGGCAAGCTCTTCGCGGAGGCGGAGAGACAGGGCATGCCCGCCATCGCGATGAGTGACCACGGCAACATGTTCGGCGCCTACGAGTTCTTCCACGCCGCCGCCAAGACCGGGGTCAAGCCGATCATCGGCATCGAGGCGTACGTCGCCCCGTCCTCGCGCTTCCACAAGAAGCAAGTGTTCTGGTCGCCCGGCGGCCAGCGTCCGGCCAGCGCGGACGGCGAGGGCGGCAAGGACGTCTCCGGTGGCGGCCGCTACACCCACATGACCATGTGGGCGCAGAACGCCACCGGCCTGCGGAACCTCTTCAGGCTCTCCTCGCTCGCGTCGATGGAGGGCTACTACATGAAGCCCCGGATGGACCGCGAGCTGATCGCCGCCAACGCCACCGGGATCATCGCCACCACCGGCTGCCCCTCCGGCGAGGTGCAGACCCGGCTGCGGCTCGGGCAGTACGAGGAGGCCGTCAAGGCGGCCGGCGCCTACCAGGACATCTTCGGCAAGGAGAACTACTTCCTGGAGCTGATGGACCACGGCCTGTCCATCGAGCAGGACGTGCGCGAGGACCTGCTGCGCCTCGCCAAGCAGCTGAACATCCCGCTGCTGGCCACCAACGACTCGCACTACGTCACCGCCGACCAGGCGGACGCCCACGACAGCCTGCTCTGCGTCGGCGTGGGCAAGAACAAGGACGACCCGAACCGGTTCAAGTTCCAGGGCACCGGCTACTACGTCAAGACCGCCGAGGAGATGCGCGAGCTCTTCCGCGAGCTGCCGGAGGCCTGCGACAACACGCTGGCCATCGCGGAGCGGGTCGAGTCGTACGACGAGGTGTTCACCTACGTCGACCGGATGCCGCAGTTCGACGTGCCCGAGGGCGAGACCCAGGCCTCGTTCCTGCGCCAGAAGATCGCCGCCGGCCTCCAGCACCGCTACGGCGACAACCCGAGCCAGGAGGTGCTGGACCGGGTCGAGCTGGAGATGGGCGTCATCTCCCCGATGGGCTTCGACGCCTACTTCCTCGTGGTCGCCGACATCTGCCAGTACGCCCGGGACAACGGCATCCCGGTCGGCCCGGGCCGAGGCTCGGCGGCCGGCTCGATG
Source organism: Kitasatospora sp. MBT66 (assembly GCF_000710405.2). NCBI lineage: Bacteria > Bacillati > Actinomycetota > Actinomycetes > Kitasatosporales > Streptomycetaceae > Kitasatospora > Kitasatospora sp. MBT66. The sequence goes on from NZ_JAIY01000016.1 coordinate 212,639, forward strand.
GTGTCCTACCTGACCCGGATCACCGAGCTGGACCCGCTGGAGCACGACCTGCTGTTCGAGCGGTTCCTGAACCCCGAGCGCATCAACCCCCCGGACGTCGACATCGACTTCGACGACCGCCAGCGCGACCAGATGGTGCGCTACGTCACCGACAAGTACGGCTCCGCCTACACCGCCCAGGTCAACACCTTCGGCACGATCAAGGCCAAGGCCGCCGTCAAGGACGCCAACCGCATCCTCGGCTACCCGTTCGCGATGGGCGACCGGATCACCAAGGCGATGCCGCCGGACGTCATGGGCAAGGGCGTCCCGCTGGCGGACCTCTTCAACGACAAGCACCCGCGGTACAACGAGGGCACCGAGATCCGCTCGCTGTACGAGAACGAGTCCGATGTCAAGAAGATCATCGACACCGGCCTGGGCATCGAGGGCCTGATCCGCGGCACCGGCGTGCACGCCGCGGCCGTCATCCTCTCCTCGACGCCGCTGCTCGACCTCATCCCGCTGCACATGCGGGACAAGGACGGCGTGATCATCACCGGCTTCGACTACCCGTCGTGCGAAGCCATGGGCCTGATCAAGATGGACTTCCTGGGTCTGCGGAACCTGGGCATCATCGATCACTGCATCAAGATCGTCAAGGCCAACCGGGGCGTGGACGTCGACATCGAGAAGATCCCGATCGACGACCCCACCACCTACCAGCTGCTGGCCCGCGGCGACACCCTCGGCGTGTTCCAGCTCGACGGCGGCCCCATGCGCGCCCTGCTCAAGCTGATGAAGCCCACCGAGTTCGCCGACATCTCCGCCGTCTCCGCGCTGTACCGGCCCGGCCCGATGGGCATGAACTCGCACACCAACTACGCGCTGCGCAAGAACGCCCAGCAGGAGATCATCCCGATCCACCCGGAGCTGGAGGCGCCGCTCGCCGACGTCCTCGGCCCCACCTACGGCCTCATCGTCTACCAGGAGCAGGTCCAGCGAGCGGCCCAGGTGCTCGCCGGCTACTCGCTCGGACAGGCCGACCTGCTCCGCCGGGCGATGGGCAAGAAGAAGAAGGAGGTGCTGGAGAAGGAGTTCGTCCCCTTCCACGCGGGCTGCAAGGAGCGCGGCTACTCCGACGAGGCCATCCAGGCCGTCTGGGACGTCCTGGTCCCGTTCGCCGGCTACGCCTTCAACAAATCGCACTCCGCCGCCTACGGACTGGTCTCGTACCAGACCGCCTACCTCAAGGCGAACTACCCCGCCGAGTACATGGCCGCCCTGCTCACCTCGGTCGCCGACGACAAGGACAAGATGGCGATCTACCTGGCCGAGTGCCGGCAGATGGGCATCCGGATCCTCTCCCCCGACGTCAACGAGTCGGTGGTCGACTTCACCGCCGTCGGCAGCGACGTGCGCTTCGGCCTGAAGGCGGTGCGCAACGTCGGCGTCCCGGTCATCGAGTCGCTGGTGGCCACCCGGGCGGAGAAGGGCAAGTACACCTCCTTCCCGGACTTCC
>NZ_JAIY01000016.1:214210-214909 GCF_000710405.2 Kitasatospora sp. MBT66
CGACTCGCTCGGGCACACCAGGCTCTCGCTCAGCACCGTGCACGAGAGCGCGATCGACGCCGTCACCGGGCTGAAGAAGCAGCAGGCGATCGGCCAGGACGACCTCTTCGGCGCGCTCGACGCCGAGGAGGGCGGCGGGATCGGGCTGGACTTCCAGCTGACCGACCGCGAATGGCCTCGCCGCCAACTGCTCTCCCTGGAGCGGGAGATGCTCGGTCTCTACGTCTCCAGCCACCCGCTCGACGGCGCCGAGCACATCCTCTCCCAGAACCGCGACACCTCGATCGCCGACCTGCTCGGCTCGGGCCGCACCGAGGGCGAGGTCCGCCTCTCCGGCCTCATCACGGCCGTGGACCGCCGGATCAACAAGGCCGGCAACGCCTGGGCGATCATCACCGTCGCCGACCGCGACGGCTCGGTCGAGGTGCTCTTCTTCCCCGCCACCTACAACCTGATGGCCGAGCAGATGGTCGAGGACAACGTCGTCTCGGTCCGGGGCCGCCTCAACGAGCGCGACGGCTCGCTGAGCATCTTCGGGCAGGAGCTCACCACCCTCGACGTCTCCTCCGCCGAACTCGGCACCAAGCCCCCGGTCCAGATCACCGTCCCGGCCGCCCGGGTCACCCCCGGGGTCGTCGCCGAGCTCAAGCTCGCCCTCCAGGCCCACCCCGGCGACGTCCCCGTCCGCCTGCTCACCAC
>NZ_JAIY01000016.1:215761-228330 GCF_000710405.2 Kitasatospora sp. MBT66
GCTCCGTCGCCGGCTTCTTCTCCCGGCACCCGCTCTGGCAGCGCGTGCACCGCTACGTGGTGGGCACCGCCCTGGCCGGCTTCGCCGTGCGGATCGCCACCGAGCGTTCGGGCGCGGCGGTAGCCCTGCGCTGACCGCCGCGCGCGGTGCGTCCGGTACGGCTCAGGCGGCGCGGCAGAGCCCGGTGGGGTCGGCGGCCGGGATCGAGGCGCGGGCGACGGCCACGCTCAGGGGGCGGGCCGCGGCGGACGCCGTCGACCGGGTGCGCGCGAACACGACCAGGCGCAGCACCGCGAACCGGGCGACGCCGGCCAGCGCGGAGGCCAAGAGGTAGACGGCCTGCTCAGCCACCGCGCCGGGCCGCGCCACCACCTGGTGCAGGACGAGCACCGCCGAGCAGGTCACCGCGTACGCGGCCACCGCCGATCCGGCCGACTGGACGTGCTGCCGCCAGGTCGCGCGGCCGCCCATGCCGAAGGTGAAGCGGGCGTGCAGCTCGGTCGCGAGCAGCGTGGAGGCCGCGGTGACCAGCGCATTGACCAGGACCCAGGGGACCTGCGGGAGCCATCCGGCCAGGGCCGCGACGGCGAAGCTCGCGGCCACGCCCACGCCGCCGCCGCAGACCACGAAGCGGGCGAAGGCGACGAGACCCCCGACCTCCGCCCGCTCCCGGCGCCGCTCTGCCGCCATGATCCGCCCCCTCCGGTCCCGCTCCCCCGGAACGCGCGCTCCCGACCGCGGGGCCGGGAGCGCGCGTTTCCCCTTGGCATCAGCATGGCGTAAGCGATGGCGCCATGTCCAGTCCGCGTGGCGCCACAGTGGCACCACGCGCGGCGAGGGAGCGTCCTACCGGAACAGGCGGTCGCCGCTGTTCGCCATCCGATGGGTGCCGCTGTGGCGGTCGACCCAGTCGCGGACGAGGTTGACGGCATTGGCGCACTGCCAACCGTTGTCGTACTCGCGCACGCCGGTGAAGGCGCCGTAGCCGGCGATGATGCCGTCCACCTGGGCGTCGCCGAGGAGCTTGTCGACGTACCACGGGTCGTTGTAGGTCGTCGTCCAGGAGAAGGTGCCCGCGAGCCGGCCGGCGGCCCGGTCGGCGGCGCCCTTCCTCAGTTCGGCGCAGGTGTTCCAGGTGGCCTCGGTGCAGTTGCCGAAGCCCTTGGTGATGTCGCTGTCCCCGTAGTCCATCACCCGGCGGCCGGCCGGGAAGCCGGAGCCGGAGCGGTCGAAGGCGCCGAGCACCTGGTCGCGGGTGCCGGTGGTGGTGATGCCCTCCAGCGGGCCGAGCCGGCCCGCCAGGCTCTGCCAGCCGCGGCCGCCGACGTCCGGGGTGCTGCCGCCGTGGTACTCGAAGAAGCCGTAGAGCACCTGGATCCCGGCGGCCGTCAGCCGCTGGGCCTTGTCACGCAGCCCGGCGACGCTGCAGGTGCGGTTGGGCGCCTCGCCGCAGTAGTTGGGGTCCTTGATGTCCAGCCAGACCAGCGACAGCCGGCGGCCCGCACTGGCGTGCGAGAGGATGCGGTCCAGCATGCTGTCGAAGCTGGGCCCGAGGCGGTTCTCGCCGGCCGAGGAACAGTCGTGCCAGGCGCGCCACTCGTTCGGGTTCCACCAGGCGCAGACGTCGATCTCGATGGCGTTGGCGCCGTGGCCGATCGCGGCGTCCACCCCGTCGAGGGTGTCCACCCGGTGCGCGACGGCGTAGACCGGCCGGCGCGCGTCGGCGGCCTGCGCGGGGGCGGCGAGCGCGGTGGTGCCGAGGATCGCGCACAGCGCCGCCACCAGGGCGGGCAGGGTCCGCAGACGGGTTCCGCGCCGGCGGGCGTCGAGCTGATTCGTCGTCACGAGGTCGCTCCCTCCTTGTCGTTCGTCGTTCGTCGGTACTCGATTTGTCAGTTTCCCGTCAATCGATATCACCAACAGGGGGTCGACACACGGTGAACGGCGGCTTCGGGCCGGGAACGCGAGGGTCGGCCCGCCAACCCGTCGATCTGTCGACTCCCCCGTCCGACCTGCGCACGGAGATCATCTACAGTGCTGTAGAAGTCGGCTGACGGGGGGCCGGTCCGGCACCGGACCCGTCACGCCGAGGACCGAACGACAGGAGAAGCAGTGAAGTCGCGCATACTCGCGAAGGTCGCCCCCGTCCTCGTGGCCGCCGGGCTGTTGCTGGGCGCGCCGGCCACGGCCGCCACGGCCGCCCCCACCGGCGTCCGGGCCGCCGTGACGGTCGGCTCGACGGCGCCCGCGCCCGCCGCTGTCGCCGCCGCACCGGCCCCCGCCCACGGCAGCGCCCACGACACCACCCTCGCGGCGGGCGACAAGAAGGACGAGAAGAAGAAGGGCGGCTTCTTCAAGAAGCTCGGCATCGCCGTGATCGTCGTCGTCCTGCTGATCGTGCTGTTCGTGATCGGGCTGATCGTCGCGATCGTGTTCGCCGTCCGGGCGATCTTCCGGCGCCGCCGGACGGCGTGACCCCGCCGGGCCCGGGTCGACGCGCACACGGGAGCGCGTGGTGACCCGGGCCTTACGCAGTACTGATTTGCCATTCCTTTACACTTCTGTAGAACCGGTCACCCTCTGCACGAAGGAGTCGCGGACCCCGCGATGGACGAACCTCCCAGTCATCACCCAGCCGTTCCCTGCCCGTCGTACGCACCGACCGGGGCGGGGGTGACCCGGTGAGCGAGGTGCTCCTGCTGGTCCTGGCCCTGCTCCTGACCGCGGCCTGCGCCCTCTTCGTGGCCGCCGAGTTCTCCCTCACCACCGTGGAGCGCGCCGCCGTCGAACGGGCGGCCGAGGCCGGTGAGCGGGGCGCCGCGACCGCGCTCAAGGCCGTCCGACGGCTCACCTTCCAGCTCTCCGGCGCCCAACTGGGCATCACCATCACCAGTCTGGTGATCGGCATGATCGCGCAGCCCTCGGTGGCAGCGCTGCTCCGCGGTCCGCTGGAGGCCGTCGGCCTGCCCGAGGCCGCCGCCGAGACCGGCTCGCTCGTCCTCGGCGTACTGCTGTCGACCGTCGTGCTGATGGTCGCCGGCGAGCTCGTGCCCAAGAACTGGGCGATCTCCCGGCCCCTGGCCGTCGCCAAGGTGGTGGCCGCCCCGCAGTACTGGTTCTCGGCCGCCTTCGCGCCGTTCATCGGTCACCTGAACAACACCGCCAACCGTGTCGTGCGGCGGTTCGGCCTGGAACCGGCCGAGCACCTCGCCTCCGCCCGCACCCCGCAGGAACTGGTCGCGCTCGCCCGGCACTCCGCCCGCGAGGGCGTCATGGAGCCCGACACCGCCGAACTGTTCATCCGCTCGCTCAACCTGCGCGAGCTGACGGCGGAGAACGTCATGAAGCCCCGGGTGGACGTCCAGGCCCTGGCGGAGCACGCCACCGCGGCCGACGTCGCCGACCTCACCCGGGTCACCGGCCTGTCCCGCTTCCCGGTCTACCGGGGCAGCCTCGACCACGTCGTCGGCACCGTCCACATCAAGGACGCCCTCGGCGTGCCCGTGGAGCGGCGGGCGACCCGGCGGGTGTCGGCGCTGATGACCGAGCCGATGCTGGTCCCCGAGACCCTCACCGTCGACCGCCTGCTCGACCGGATGCGCGGCGAGGAGACCCTCGCCGTGGTCATCGACGAGTACGGCGGCACCGCCGGCATCGTCACCCTGGAGGACATCGTCGAGGAGGTCGTCGGCGAGGTCCGCGACGAGCACGACCCCACCGGGACCCCCGACCTGGTCGACCTCGGCACCGCCGAGGACGGCCGGCACCGGTGGGACTCCGACGGCATCACCCGCACCGACGAGCTCGAAGCCATCGGCATGCCGGTGCCCGAGGGCCCGTACGAGACGCTGGCCGGCCTGATCGCCGAGCGGCTCGGCCGGATCCCGACGGTCGGCGACGCCGTCGAGGTCGACGGCTGGACGCTGGAGGTCGGCGCCGTCGCCCACCACGTCGCCGAACGGGTGCGGATCACCGCCCCCGAACCCTCCGACTCCCCCGACGAGGACCGCCCCGAGCGCCAGGAGCGGACCCGATGACCGCCGTCCAACTGATCGTCGGCCTGCTCACCATCGTGGCCAACGCCTTCTTCGTCGGCGGCGAGTTCGCCCTCATCTCGGTGCGGCGCAGCCAGGTCGAACCGCTCGCCGAGGCCGGCGACCGCCGGGCCCGCACCGTCATCTGGGGCCTGGAGCACGTCTCCGCCATGCTGGCCACCGCCCAGCTCGGCATCACCGTCTCCTCGCTGGTGCTCGGCATGGTCGCCGAACCGGCCATCGCCCACCTGCTGGAGCCGCCGTTCCACAGCCTCGGCGTGCCGGAGGGCCTGATCCACCCGGTCGCCTTCGTCATCGCACTGGGGACGGCGACCTATCTGCACATGCTGCTCGGCGAGATGATCCCGAAGAACCTCGCGCTCGCCGCGCCCGAGCGGGCCGCCCTGCTGCTGGTGCCGCCGCTGGTGGCCACCTGCCGGGCGGTGCGGCCGGTCGTCTTCTCCATCAACGGCTTCGCCAACCGGATCCTGCGCCTGCTCAGGGTCGAGCCAAAGGACGAGGTGGCCTCGGTGTTCACCGAGGACGAGCTCGCCCGGATGGTCAAGGACTCCTCGGACGCGGAGCTGCTCAGCGCCCGGGACACCGAGCTGCTGCACGACGCCCTGGAACTGGGCTCCCGCCCCGTCTCCGAGGTCGTCACGCCGCGCGAGCGGATCGTCTTCACCGGCCCCGGCACCACCCCGGCGCAGCTGGAGCAGCTCGCCGCCCGCACCGGCTTCTCGCGCTTCCCGGTGCTGGGCCCGGACGAGCGGGTGGACGGCTACCTGCACATCAAGGACGCCCTCGAGCACGACGGCACCCGCGACCGCCCGTTCCCGCCCGGCACCCTCCGCCCGATCGCCCGCGTCCCGGAGGCGATGCCCCTCGACGACGTCCTGACCGCGATGCGCCGCTCCGGCACCCACCTCGCGGCCGCGATCACGGCCGACGGAACCCCCCTCGGCCTGGTCACCATGGAGGACGTCCTCAAGGAGCTGGTCGGCCCGGCCCCCACCTCCGGCCCCCGCTGACGCCCCGCCCCCCACGGCCCGTGCCGCCCCCGCCCCGCGGTGGCGGCACGGGCCATGGGGGGCGGCCGACCGCTCCGGGCGGTGCCGGGTCACTGCTCCGGGATGCGGCCGCACATCGCGTTGCCGGGGTCGGACGGATCGGCGCTGATCCAGAACTGCTCCCACAGGAGGGCGAACTCGGGTCGGCTCAGGTAGCCGTCGCCGTCCAGGTCGATCAGGTCGAAGACGTCGTCGGTCGGCACGGTCCGGCCGTGCCAGATGTCGACCAGCCGGGCGTGTTCGGCGCGGGAGATGCGGCCGTCGCCGTTCTCGTCGACCGCGTCGAAGACGGTGTCGGCGGTCGCCGTGACCACTTCCCGCAGGGCGGGGAGCCGGTCGACGAGGGTCAGGAACTCCTCCATGTCGACCCTGCCGTCGTGGTTGCTGTCCGCGACCGTGAGCAGGTGGTCCCACCAGCCCAGCATGAGTGCCTCGACCCTGACTCCGAGGGCCGCGTCCCGCTGGACGGCCGGGAGCCGGCCCCACCGCTCCGCCAGCGCCTCGAAGTCGTTCTTCCGGAGGCAGCCGTCCCCGTCGGTGTCGAAGGCGGCGAAGACGTTGCGGAGCTTGCGCCGCTGGAACTCGTTGGCCATGAACGGGCCTCCCTGTGCCGAGCCGTGGCGCCACCACCTGTGGCGACAGGCTGGCGACTGTAGAGGCGCGGCGCGCGGCCCCGTCGGGCTTCGGCGGAAGTACCGGGGATTCCCGCCACAACCGCCCCGGGGCGCCCCGGCTGTGCTAGTGCTCGTTCAGGTTCCGGGGAGGACACGGCGCGTTTCGTAGGCCCACATCGCGATCTCGACCCGGTTGCGGGCGCCGAGTTTGGCCATCAGGCTGGCCAGATGCGTCTTCACCGTGCTGAGGCTGATGTGCAGTGCATCGGCGATCTCGGTGTTGGTCAGCCCGCGAGCGACGGCGAGGAGCACCTGCTCCTCGCGGGCGGTGACGGGTGAGACCGGTTGGGCCGCGGGCCGGCCGGCGGGCAGGTCCGCGAAGGCCCGGAGCAGACGGACGGTGACGCTGGGCGCGATGAGCGCCTCACCGCCGGACGCCGACCGTACGGCCTGGGCCAGCAGGTCCGGTCCCGTGTCCTTGAGGAGGAATCCGCGGGCGCCGGCACGCAGCGCGCCGTAGACGTACTCGTCGAGGTCGAACGTGGTGATGACGACCACGGCCAGCGGGTCGGCGACGCCCGGGCCGGCGAGCAGCCGGGTGGCCTCGAGCCCGTCGACCACGGGCATGCGGATGTCGAACAGGCAGACGTCGGGGCGCAGTTCGCGGGCCAGCAGGACCGCTTCCCGTCCGTCGGCGGCCTCGCCGACCACCTCGATGCCGGGCTGGGCGTTCAGCATGATCCGCAGCCCGGTGCGGATGATCGCCTGGTCGTCAGCGACGAGGACGCGTACGGACACCGCTCTCGCTCCTCGCTCTCGGCAGCTCGGCCTCGACGAGCCAGCCCCGGTCGGTGCCCGGGCCGGCTCGTAGTGTGCCGCCGATCAGGGTCGCGCGCTCGCGCAGCCCGGTGAGTCCGTATCCCTCGCGGCCCCGGCCGGTGCGCCGACCGTTGTCCCGCACGCTCACCCGTACCGTGTGCCGCTCCGCGGCGACCCGGACGGCGACCTCGGTCGCGTCGACCGCGTGGCGCAGCGCGTTGGTCACCGACTCCTGCACGATCCGGTAGACGGCGGCGTCCACGGCCGGCGGCAGCGTGTCCAGCTCGCCGTCGAGCCCCAGGTCGACCCTGACGCGACCGCCGGGGGTGCGCACCAGGCGCTCCAGGTCCGCGACGCCGGCGGGGGGCGCCAGCTCGGCGCCGACCCCGCGGTCGCGCAGCGCGGCGACCATGGCGCGCATCTCCTCCAGCGTGCGCGCCCCTTCCTCCTCGATCCCCTCCAGCGCCCCGACCGCGGCGGACGGGTCAGTGCCCGCGAGCACCCGGCCCGCCTGGGCGATGATCACCATGGCCGACACGTGGTGGGCCACCGTGTCGTGCAGTTCCCGGGCGAGCTGCTCGCGCTCGCGGGAGCGCACCTGCTCCAACTGCCGCTCGCGAGCGGTCACCCGGAACCGCACCGCGGCCCCGACCACACCGGGCAGCAGCCCGAAGACGAAGCCCACGACCGCTTCGACGACCGGAGTCCCGCCCGTGGCGGCACACAGCGCGCACGCCGCGACGATCGTCGCGCCGCCCAGCACGATCTCCCGGCCCGATCCCCACCGGGGCAGCGCGTACACCAGCACCAGCACGACCCCGGCGGTGTACAGGCCGACGGGCTCGCGCGGTGCGGCGAGGAGCGAGGCCACCTGGAGCAGGGTCACCGAGCCGAACGCCAGCGTGACAGTCGCCAGCGGGCGGGTCCGGCGCCACAGGAGCAGCAGGCACAGCCATACGGCGAACACCACCGCCGCCGGACGCCACACGACGTGCTCGCGCAGAGTGGCCTCCAGCGCCGCACCGGCAAGGCCCGCGGCGAGCAGCGCCCAGTCCCGCCGCACCCGGGCGGGCGCGTCGGGCGGCCGGGGTTCGGTCCACAGGGTTCGCAGGTCGTCTCGGAGCACGGTTCCCAGCCTAGTGACCGCGCCGTACCGCGCATCGGCCGAAAGGACGGGTCGTCACTCCGCCCCGGGGCCGACGGATCCGCGGCCCGCGGGCCGATGGCGCGAAGCGCAGCAGCGAGGAGCCTCGGCATCGGCGGCCGTACAAGGACGGCCGACAAGGTGGTTGGAGGACCCCCGATGCACTCGAAAGCCCTGCTGCGCCTGGGCACAAACGCCGCCCGCCACCCCTGGCGGGTGATCGCGGCATGGCTGGTCGCCGCCACGCTCGCCGTCCTCGCCGCCGTCGCCTTCGGCGGGCGGAACGCGGATTCGATGACCGCGCCGGGACTGGACTCCCAGCGGGCCGCGCAACTGATCGAGCGGGCCGGCACCGGCCAGGAGGGGATGACCGCCCAAGTGGTCGTCACCCCCCTCGACGGCGCCGCGACGTTCTTCGACCACGACCGTGCGCGCACCGCTCTCACGCGGCTGCAGGCCGAGGTGGAGCGGCTGCCGCACGTGCTCGGCACGAGCGACCCGGCGGGGGCGCTCGACGCGGGCGGGGACACCGCCGTGCGCGGCGGCCTCGTCTCGGCCGACGGGCGGATCGCGGTCGTCCGGGTGCAGTACCCCGACCAGAGCCGGCTGTCGGCCGAGGACCTCGACGCCCTCGTCGATCTCGGCGACCGGCTGCGCGCCGAACTGCCCCTGCGCATCGAGATGGGCGGGAGCCTGTTCTACGCCTTCTCCGACGCCGACGGCGGCGCGAGCGAGTTGATCGGCCTGCTGGCCGCGGCCGCGATCCTGTTCCTGGTGTTCGGTTCGCTCGTCGCAGCCGCGCTGCCGATCGGCACGGCGGTCTTCGGGCTGACCGTCGGGGTCGCCACGATGACCGTACTGGCGGGGGTGACGGACGTCCCCACCTTCGCGCCGGTCCTGGGCAGCATGGTCGGGCTCGGAGTGGGCATCGACTACGCGCTGTTCGTGCTCACCAGGCACCGGGAGTACCTGGCGCGCGGGCTCGATCCCCGCGAGGCGGCGGGGCGGGCGGTGGCCACGGCGGGGCGGCCCGTGGTCTTCGCCGGCGGCACCGTCGTCGTATCGATCCTCGGCCTGGCGGTCGCGAACATACCGTTCATGACGGTGGGCGGGCTCGCCGTCTCGATCGTCGTTCTGACCATGGTGGCCGCGTCGGTGACGCTGCTGCCGGCCTTCCTCGGCGCCGCCGGCCCGCGTCTGGCCCGGGCCGGCCGGATCGAGCGGGCTCTGCGGGCCAGGAAGCCGGGCCGACCCGCACGGCGGCGGGACCCGGCGGCAGGCGCCGCCGGTGCCGCCGGTGCCGCCGGGTGGCGTCGCTGGATCGGGCACGTCGGCCGGCACCCGGTGCCGTACGCGGTCGGCGCGGCGGGGCTGCTGCTGACCGCGACGCTGCCCGTGCTCGGTCTGCGCGTCGGCCTGCCCGACGACGGCTCACTTCCCCACAGCCGTACCGAGCGCCGGGCCTACGACCTCGTCGCCGAGGGGTTCGGCCCGGGCACCAACGGTCCCCTCGTCATCGCCGCGGACCCCGCCGGTGATCCGGGCGTGCTGGACCGACTCGTCGCAACGGTTGCGGCGGATCCGGGCATCGCGTCCGTCGCACCGACGCACGTCGATCGGGCCACCGGCATCGCGACCCTCGTGGTGTTCCCGACCACCGGCCCCCAGGACAGGGCCACGGCCGACACCGTCGCCCGGCTGCGCACCGACGTGCTGCCCACGGCGATCGGGCAGCGCCCGGCCAGGGCCCACGTCGGCGGCGCCGCCGCGAGCCTGTCCGATGTGGGCCGACGCACCAGCCAACGCCTGCCGGTGGTCGTCGCCGCCGTGCTGGCGGTGTCGTTCCTGCTGCTGATGCTGGTCTTCCGCTCGGTACTCGTACCGCTCAAGGCGGTACTGCTGAACCTGCTGAGCATCGGCGCGGCCTACGGCATCATGGTCGCGGTCTTCCAGTGGGGCTGGGGAGGCGCACTCATCGGGCTGGAAGCGACGGTTCCGATCGTGTCGTTCATCCCGATGTTCCTCTTCGCCATCCTGTTCGGCCTGTCGATGGACTACGAGGTGTTCCTCCTCTCCCGCGTACGCGAGGAGTACCTGCGCACCGGCGACAACGGCACGGCGATCGTCGAGGGCGTCTCGCGCACCGCCCGGACCATCACCTCGGCCGCCCTCATCATGGCGGCGGTCTTCCTGTCCTTCGCCGTCGCCGAGGACCCCTCCACCAAAATGTTCGGGCTCGGCCTGGCCACCGCGATCCTCATCGACGCCACCGTCGTACGCATGGTGCTGGTACCGGCGACCATGACACTCCTCGGCCGGGCCAACTGGTGGCTGCCGACGTGGCTGGACCGGATCCTTCCCCGCGACCCGGTCGGCACCGACGGCACCGACGACACCGACGGCACCGGTTGATCACGACTCGATACGCACCCTAGGAGGACGTCGCGTTCGGGGAGTCCACCGACGGAAGGGCTCTCGCCGTCTCCCCCGGGGTCCGGAACAGCTCGTCCAGATGGCGGGCCAGGATCGCCGTCGCCGCCTCGCCGGTGCGCTGGCCGCCCAGCACGCTGGAGCCCAGACCGTTCACCATGGCCAGCAGTCCGGCGGCGGCGATCCCGGGGTCCTTGCCGGGGTCGACCTCCCCGGCCTCCTGGGCAGCGGCGATGCGCTTCGCGAGGAAGCCCTCCAGCAGTTCGGGCTGCCGCGCGCCGTGCTTCTCCAGCACCTCGGGGTCGTTGAGCACCAGGGTGTAGTAGGCGGCGTAGGTCCTGGTGATCCGGCGGCTCTCCGGATCGGTCGGCAGGATGCACGACAGGATCGCGGTCACGGTGCCGCGCGGTGTGGGCGGGGATCCCGCCTCGCCGATCCACTTCTCCATGCGGGCCTGGAGCTGGGCGGCGAGCCGGGTCAGCGCGTCCAGCAGCAGCCCCTGCTTGGTCTCGAAGTAGTACTGCACCAGCCGCAGCGAGACGCCGGCCTCGGCGGCGACCGCCCGCATGCTGGCCGACTGCAGCCCCTGGGTGTCGGCGATCCGCAGCAGCGCCTCGGCGATCTGCCGTCGGCGTTCCTCGTGATCGACCCGCGCGGTCATGGTCCCACCTCCCTGGCACGCCCTCTCTGGTACACCCGTATCATGCCGTGATACACATGTATCATGCGAATCAGCCAGTTCAAGAACGACCGGGCCAGGGACCGATTCCGCACCGCCTACGAGCGCACCCTGGCCGAACTGTGGCCGGGGCCGCGGACGGCGCTGGACCTTCCGACCGCCTTCGGGACCACCCGCGTCTACCGGAGCGGGCCGCAGAACGGCGAGCCGATCGTGCTGCTGCCCGGATCGGGCGGCAACGCACTGATGTGGCACCGGTACATCGACGCACTCGCCGAGCACCGTCCGGTCCTCGCCGTCGACACGGTCGGCGAGCCGGGCGCGAGCGTGCAGACCGCCCCGATGGCCGACGGCCGGGACGGCGCCGCCTGGCTGGACCAACTCCTCGCCGCACTGGACGTGACGGACGCCCATCTCGTCGGCTGCTCCTACGGCGGCTGGCTGGCACTCAACCACCAGATCCACCACCCGGGACGGGCCGCGTCCCTCACCCTGGTGGATCCCGCCGGCTTCGCCGACTTCGGCGCCCGGTTCTACACCTGGCTGATCGCCGGCGCCCTGGCCGCGACAGCGCCGCGCCCGCTCCGCCCTCCACTGGCCCGCCTGGTCGGCAACAGCGCCGTCCTGGAACGCGAACTGATGGGCCTGATGCGCGCATCGACGGGGTTCCGCCGCGCACTCCCGGTGCCACCGGTCTTCTCCGACGAGGAACTCCGCCGTCTGCGTGTCCCCGCACTGTTCCTGCTCGGGGCGCGCAGCGCCATGCACGACTCGCGCAAGGTCGCCGACCGGCTCGGCGAGCTCGTGCCCGCGGCCCGGGTGGAGATCGTGCCCGGCGCCGGCCACGCACTGCCGACGGACCGCCCGGACCTGGTGGCCGACCGCATTCTCGGCAGCGTCGGGCGCTAGCACCGCTGTCGCCGCCCGAGGGCACGGGGAAATTCGGTTGCCGCGGGCGGGCGACTCGCTCATGATCTCCCGCATGGACTTTTGAGGACTGCCACGTAGTACGTACCTGTCGCGCGATCGACCCCGGAGCCTGACGACCCGGTCCCGGGGCGATGGGTCGCGCCCCTCGTGAGCATCCGTCGCAGAGCGGGAGCCGCCGAGTGAGTTCGGCCTACCCTCCTGCTGAGTCCTGAAAGCACCCAACCCATATGAATACCGACCGCAAGGCCCTGTGGGCCGTGCGTCAGTCCGCCCTGCCCACCGTCGTCCGGTCCTGCCCGGACTGCCCCGGCACGCGGCACCGCGCCTCGGGGAAGATCCGCGTCAACGCGAGCGGGAAGATGCTCGACGTATGGCTGCTGCTGAGCTGCGCCACGTGCGACCGGACCTCGAAGGTGCCCGTCCACGAGCGCGCCCACGTCTCGACGCTGGAGCCGGCCCGGCTGGTGGCGTACGAGACCAACGACCCGTCAGCGGTACGGGAGTTGGTGACGAGCGCGTCACTCGCGGCGAAGAACCGGTACCGGCTCGACTGGACCGGGACGTGGGAGCTGGAGACCCGCATGCCGCTGTACGCGCTCGACGACCCGAACCCGCTCCCGGTACAGGTGCGCTTCGAGCTGCCCGCGCCGGTCCGGGTGGAGCGGCTGCTCCAGCTCGGTCTCGGCCTGAGCCGGGCCGAGGTGCGCCGTCTGGTCGCGGACGGGCGGATCCGCCTGCCGTTCGCGCCGGACGCCAAGGCACACCGGGACTTCGACCTCACCATCCACGGCCCCGGTTCCGTCGACGCGGCCAAGCACACGAAGTCCCCCGCCGTGCCCGACGCCGAGC
>NZ_JAIY01000016.1:228500-229185 GCF_000710405.2 Kitasatospora sp. MBT66
CCCTGACCACGCCGGTCTCGGTGCCCTGGTAGAGCGTTCCGTCCGGACCGGTGGTGCCGGTCATCTGCAGCGGGTTGTAGAGCAGTCCGAGGCCGATCCAGGAGCTGGAGAGCTGGGCACCGGTCCCGGGGTCGACGGTGGCGTAGGAGTAGGACGCGAAGGTCTGCGCCCCCGCCGAGCCGGTCGGGCCACTGACGGTGAAGGTGTAGATCTTCCCGTCCCCCAGTGAGAGCCGCGGCAGCGCGGCCGACTTGACGTTGCTGTTCCAGACCGGGTGGCAGCCGTTGCCGTCGGCGTCGAGGTCGACCCGGCTCAGCCCGCCGTCGAACCCGGCCGAGGCCGGGACGCTGGCGGGCGCTCCGGCCGGGAGCGCGGGGTACGGGTAGCCGTAGGTGTTGGTGACGAAGACGCTGCGGCCGGAGGCGATGACGGCGTCCTCGGTGCCGCTCGCGGGGAACTGGGTGAGCACGGGTGTGGTGCAGACCGGGTTCGGACCGCCGGCGACGCGGTAGACGAGCAGGTTCTCGTGCGGCGCGGCGTTGTCGGTGATGGTGACGTACTCGGTGCCGGTGCCGGGGCCGAAGAAGCTGGGCGTCGCGCCCGTCCCCCAGCTCAGCTGGCCGGGCTTGCGGCCGGGGCCCCGGTCGTAGGGGGCGCGCCATTCGACGGTCGGGGTGCCGTCGGC
>NZ_JAIY01000016.1:229215-277573 GCF_000710405.2 Kitasatospora sp. MBT66
GGTGGCGACGGCGGTGTGGCCGGGGACGGTGGAGATGCTGTTCTGCACGCCCTCACCGGTGTTGAGGGTCCGGACCGCACCGGTGCTGGTGTCGACCGTGCCGATGGTTCCGCCGCCGGTGGCGAACCACACCCGGCCGTTCCAGCCGGGGCTGAGGCCGACGATGTTGTCCCCGGCCGGAACGGCCGCCCCGAGCGGGGTCGACTGGTCGACCGTCAACTTCCAACCGTCGGCGGTGAGGTGGTGGCCTATTCGCAGCAGGTTGTTGCCGCCGTCCACGAGCACCAGGGCGTCGGTGTTGTCGAGGTAGGCGTAGACCCCGCCGAACAGACTGCCCTTGGGCAGCGCCAGCGAGGCGAGGTCGGCGCCGGTCCCGGGGTCGAGCAGGTGCACGGTCGGGGTCTGCCCGAAGATCGTGGTGCAGAGGACCACCGGGCGGCGGTCGCTGCCGATCACCACGGTCGGGCAGGCCGAAGCGAGCGCCGTACGGCTCCAGTTGACGGCGCCGCTGCCGGGACCGGGGTAGGGCGTGGTGTCGCTGGACGCGCTGTCGCCGTGCATCGTCGCGGTACCGTTCGCGGCGGTGGCGGGGTTCGGCGGCGGCAGCGGCCCGAAGGTGCCGTCGGCGGCCCGGGCGGCGGTGGCGGGGGTGCAGAGAACCGCCGCGGCGGCGAGGGTCAGTGCGGTACGGACGGCGCGTTGGGTGCGCGGGCGCATGGAGGATCCCGTTCCTGGGGTCGAGGGGGAAGGGGAACCCGGTGGCCGTGCCGTCCCGCTCGTGCGCGGCACGCGGGCGCACCGCACGCGTACTTACGTATGTGTGCGGGGGTGCGGGTGCGTGCGTGCGTACGGATGGGAACGGGGCCGATCGGCTCGGGTTCCGTGGCGGCCGGCCTCGTGCGGCGTGCGGCGGACGAGGTGTCGGCGGAGTGCGGGCCCGTCAGGCGACGTGGCGACAACCCGTGGTGGTGGCACGACCATGGTCGACATGGCGGCGGCTCACGAGCAGGGTCATGCCAGGGACTGTAACCGAGCCCGCGGCCGGGGACGAGTACCCGGCCACTCTGCGAGACGACTGCTCGGACGTCCGAGTTTTCGGGTCCCGGCTCCCGCGTTCCGGGTTCCGGGTTGCAGGTTCCGGGTTCCGGGGCCAATCCGCCGGCCCGTCGGCCGCGAATGGCGATCGAGCGCTTTCCCACCGGACCCAGGAGGTCTTCATGCACAGCTGCCGACCCGGCGGCAGGCCACGGCAGTCGATCGCGGCCACGGGTGCCGCCGGCGGCGGGGGGACGGGCCGGTGAACGCCGTCGTGTACCTCTCGGGTCCTCGGTACCGGGGCCCGGATCTGAAGGAACTGGTCGCCAGGACGGCGCTCGGCGACCAGGAGGCGTTCTCCCGGCTGTACGACGCGGTGGCCGGACCGATGCTGGGCCTGGTCCGGCGGGTGCTGCGGGATCCGGCGCAGTCCGAGGAGGTCGCCCAGGAGGTCATGTTCGAGCTGTGGCGCACGGCCGCCCGGTACGAGCCCGAGCGCGGTGAGGTGATGGCGTGGGTGCTGACGATGGCCCACCGGCGGGCGGTGGACCGGGTGCGGACGGCGCAGGCGGCCGCCGACCGGGAGCAGAAGGTGGCCGCGCGGTCGCACGCGCCCGCGTTCGACGAGGTCGCCGAGCAGGTCGAGGGCCGGCTGGAGCGCGAGCAGGTCCGCCGGTGCCTCGACTCGCTGACCGGGCTCCAACGCGAGTCGGTCACCCTGGCGTACTACCGGGGGTACACCTACCCCGAGGTCGCCGAGGTGCTGGGCACCCCGCTCGGCACCGTCAAGACCCGGATGCGGGACGGTCTGATCCGCCTGCGCGACTGCTTGGGGGTTGGTTCATGAACGCGGCACCCGACCTGCACACCCTCTCCGGTGCGTACGCCCTGCACGCCCTGCCCCAGGAGGAGCGGGCCGCGTTCGAGCGCCACCTCGCCCGGTGCCCCGCCTGTGCGCAGGAGGTCGCCGAGTTCGAGGTGACCGCGGCCCGGCTCGGGGCGGCCGAGTCGGTGGAGCCGGCTCCCGCGCTCAAGGCACGGGTACTGGCCGGCCTCGGGGAGATCCGCCAGCTCCCGCCCCTGACCGCGCCCGCCGGCCGGTCCCGCCGCGCGTCACGACCGGCGCCGCGATGGCCACTGACGGCGGTGGCCGCCTGCCTGGCGCTGGCGACGGCCCTGGGCGCCCTCGCCGTCCAGCAGCACGACCGGGCCGAGCGGGCCGAGGCCCGGGCGGGCCGCGAGGGCGAGCAGCAGGCGGCCGTCACCGGCCTGCTCACCGCCCCGGACGCGCGCACCTCCACCGCGGCCTCCGGCGCTGCCGTCGGCACGGTGGTCTGGTCGGCCGGTCGGGGGCAGGCGGCGTTCCTCGTCACCGGCATGCCCGTCCTGCCGCCGGGGCGGACGTACCAGCTCTGGTTCAGCGACGGCGGCACGATGCGCCCGGCCGGCCTGCTGCCCGCGGGCGACGGGCAGCTGCTGCTCACCGGCCGCGTGGGCGGCGCCGTCGGGGTCGGTGTGACGGAGGAGCCCTCCGGCGGCTCGGCCAGTCCCACCGGCCTGCCCCTTATGCTGCTGCCGCTGACCTGAGCCGCCCGCCCGACGCCTCGGGGGAACCCGGGCGGCCGGGCGTCCACGACCCGGTGGGCGGTACCGCCCACGCCGCGCGAACGGGGACGTCATAGTCTGCGGCCATGACCGACACACAGGCTCTGACCCCCCGGGAAGCCCTCGAGACGCTGCTGGCCGGCAATCACCGGTTCGTCACGGGCATACCCGAGCACCCGAACCAGGACGCCGCCCGCCGGACCGAGACCGCACCCGCCCAGGCACCCTTCGCGGTGCTGTTCGGCTGCTCCGACTCCCGCCTCGCCGCCGAGATCATCTTCGACCAGGGGCTCGGTGACATGTTCGTGGTGCGCACCGCGGGCCATGTCACGGGGCCGGAGGTGCTCGGCAGCATCGAGTACGGGGTCAGTGTGCTCGGCGCCCCCCTGGTGGTGGTGCTGGGCCACGACTCCTGCGGGGCCGTCGCCGCCACCCGGGCCGCCGTCGCGGACGGCACCACGGCGCCCGGCTACGTGCGGGACGTCGTCGAACGGGTGACCCCGAGCGTGCTGGCCGCCAACGCCGCCGGGCACACCGAGGACGCGGACTTCATCGCCGAGCACGTCCGGCACACCGTCGACCTGCTGCTGGAGCGCTCCCGCTGCCTCTCCGAGGCGGTCGCCGAGGGCAGCACCGCCGTGGTCGGCCTCACCTACCGCCTGGCCGACGGCACCGCGCGCCTGGTCGCGGGCCGCGAGGTGGACGTGGCGGCCGGCGCGGCGGTCGTCGACCCGGAGTGAGACGCGGAGGTGCGGGCCCGGGTGCGAGGGACTCGACATCCCGCACCCGGGCCCGCACCGGTCTTCGGACGACCCTGCTCAGACGGTGAGCAGGCTGGGACTGGCCGCCTTGTCGACGGGCAGGAAGTCGTCGGGGACGGGGTACTGGCCCAGTACGTAGTGGAGGATCGCGGCGTGCATCGCCTCGACGGGGGCGATGGTGGCGGCGGTGGCGATCCCGCCGGGGCTGGTCACGTTGTAGGTCGCGAACAGATAGGTCTGGGCGGCCTGGTCCTCCAGCGACAGCGCGAGCTTCGCGACGGTGGCGACGTCCGTGGCCGCGCCCAGGGCCTGGAGGGTGGCCGGCTGGTTGGACAGCGGCACATCCGTGATGGCGGGCTTGCCGGCGCCGGTCAGGACGGAGTTCCAGGCCTTGGCGTGGTCGGCGTGCTGGCCCATCGCGGTGGTGATGAAGGTCGCGACCGCCGGGGGGACGGTGCCGAGCCGGCCCGCCTTCGCGGCGTCCAGGGCGGCCTGGTAGGCGCCCACGGCCTGGTTCTCCAGCGCGGTGGCCAGCGCGACGACCTTCAGGTCACCGGTGTACTGCCCGGAGGCGGAGGCGGAGCCGGACGGCGAACCGGAGGCCGAGCCGGACGGCGAGCCCGGGGCCGGCTCCGGCGAGCCGCCGGACCCGCTGCTGGAGCAGGCGGCCAGGGTCAGCGCGGCGGCCGCGCCACCGGCGCCGAGCAGGAACCGGCGCCGGCCCGGGTCGCGCGGCCCGCCGGCCGCACGGGCCCGGACCTCCTCCGCCAGGTCCAGGGCCCCGGCCCGCATGGCCGGCAGCGTCTCCTGGTGCGCCTCGTGCATCTCGCGCGTCAGGCCCGCGAGTTCGCGCTCACTGATGGGGAGCGCCCAGCCGCCCTCGGTGGTCGTCACTTCACGGCCCCTTCACTGATCGGGGAAGCGTTGTCGGTGTGGTAGAAGGCGTCGGGGAAGCCGACGCTGCCGGCCGCCGCGGGCAGCTTGGACGGGTCGACCGGGATGGTGACCAGGTCCGCGGCGTTGCCCGCCAGCAGCGCCTGCACCGCCAGCAGGGTGGCACGGTGCTGGGCCTCCACCGGGGCCACCGAGGCGAAGAGCCTGCGCAGGTCGGCGTTGCTCACCTGGGACACGTTCTTGGTGTAGGTCTGCGCCGCCACGTCCTCCAGGGTGATGGCCAGCTTCACCACGTCCGCCGGGCCCTTGATGCTCGGCAGCGCCTGGTCGACCACGGCCTTGTACTTGGGGTCCGGGCCGTTCTGGGGCTGGCCGCCGGCCTGGGTGGCGGCGGCGTTGAACGCCTGGGCGTGGGCCTCGTGCTGCTGGGTGGTCTTCGCGATGAACGCGGCCACCGTCTTGTTGCCGTCCTTGATGAACGGCAGGCCGGCGGCGGTCCGGTAGACGCTCACCGCCAGGTTCTCGATCGAGGCGGCGGTCTGCAGCGCCATGATGTCGTCGGCCGTGGACCCCGACGGCGAGGGGCTGTCGGCGAAGGCCCGGCGCCCGCCGAGGAGCGCGACCGTCCCGACCGCCGCGGCGAGCGCCCCGCCGCGCTCCCACCACCGGCGCCGGACCGGCTCGACCGCCTGTCCGAAGTCGGCCAGAGCGCTCCGCGTGATCCGCGAGGCGTCGCTGTTCAGGTCCTGCGACTGCTCGGTGAGTTCCACCAGCAGCCGGGTGTCGATGTGCTCTGGAGGCATCGTGCTCCTGTCCCGGCCGGGAGCCCGCCGCTCGCGGGCTCGTACGTGAGGCCTTCGGCGTCATCGACGGCCCGGCTTGCCCGCCACCCCGTCATTCACCCGAACGGGTGACGGAGTCGGGCCCGGTGACGGGGCCGGGCCCGTCACCGGGCCGGTCCGGTGCCGCCGGCCCTACGAGCCGCGAACGCCGTCCGCCCCGCGCGCGCCGACGGGTCGGCCGACGGGTCGGTCGAGCGTGACGACCATCTTCCCCAGGGCCCGGCCCGCCTCCATCACCCGGTGGGCCTCGACGATCTCGTCGAAGCCGAAGACCCGGACGGGGCGGGCCTTCAGGACGCCGGCCTCGGCCTGGGCGCAGATCGCGTCCAGCGGAACCTCCGAGAGCGGGAAGGCCCGGCTGCCCAGGACGAAGGCACTGCCGAAGAAGCTGAGCCGGACACCACTGGGCAGGTCGGCTATCGGGTCGAAGTCCGCCACCGGCGCGAATCCGCCGAGGAAGCCGGCCTGGCAGACCCGACCGCGCGGCCCGACCGCGGCGAGCGAGTCGCGCAGCACGGTGTTGCCCACCAGGTCGAGCAGCGCGTCGACGACCAGGCCCCGCCGCTCGACCTCCGCCGCCAGGCGGCCGTCGTCGACCAGGACTCCGGTGGCCCCGAGCCCCTCCAGCAGGGGCGCGTGCGCCGGGTTGCGGGTCGTGGCGAGCACCCTCGCCCCGTGCTGGACACCGAGGTTGACCGCGGCCTGCCCGAGCGCCGAGGTCGCGCCCCGGACCAGCAGGGTCTCCCCGGCCCGGAGGGCGAGGTTCCCGTGCAGGGCGCTGTACGCGGTGGCGTACACCTCGGGCACCGCGGCCAGATCGGCCCAGGGCAGCCGCGTGTCCACGGCCACGACATTCGTCGCCGGGACGGTGACCAGCTCCGCGTAACTGCCGTTGCGGGTCCGCCCCATGCCGCCGAGGATCGCCACCACCCTGGTGCCGGGCGGGAGTTCGCCGGACGGGTCGTCCTCGACCAGGCCGGCGCACTCGATCCCCGGCACGGCGGCCACCTGGCCCCAGGCGCCGCTGCGCATGTACGCCTCGGCGTGGTTGAGGCCGAACGCCCTGACCCTGATGAGGATCTCGCCGGGCGCGGCCACCGGGTCGGGCAGTTCGGTGACGGTGAGCACCTCGGGGCCGCCGTGGGTGGAGATGACAATGGCCTTCATGTCCGAACCTCGTTCTTGAGTAGTCATTCAAGTATTGGGCCGAGAAAAGGGGCCGCCGCGTACGGCAGCCCTTTTGACGGGTCGTCAGGCGAGTGCGAGGAAGGCGTTGTCGACGATCGCCCGCAGGACCGCCTCGTCGGGATCGGCCTTGCCGACGACCATGAGCCCCTGGCAGGTCGCGACCAGCAGCTTGGCACTGCCACCCGCGTCCAGCGAGGCCCGGACCTCGCCCCGGCGGACGGCGTTCTCCAGGGCGTGGGTCATGCACCGCTCCAGGCGCGCCAGGTGGCCGCGCACGACGGCCGCCGCCTCGTCGTCCTCGGCGGCCTTCTCGATCGCCGTGTTGACCAGGAGGCAGCCCTGGCGCCCTTCGGGGCTGAGCAGGTCGCGCACCAGCCCGTCGAAGTAGCCGCGGACCTCCGCCACCGACGCGCCGGGCGAGTCCAGCTCGCCCAGCTTCTGCGGCACGACCAGCTTCGAGTAGCGCTCCAGCGACTTCACGAAGAGCGCGTGCTTGCCCCCCGGGAACGCGCTGTAGATGCTGCCGGGCTTGACGCCCGTGGCCTTCACCAGGTCCTCGATGGAGGTGGCCCGGTACCCGCGCTCCCAGAACCGCCGCATCGCCTGGTCGAGCACGGCGTCGGGGTCGAACTCACGGGGTCTGGGCATGGCAGGAACATACATGAGCGACCATTCAAGAACAAGGCCGCCGCAGGCTCCCAGCCCCGTGTCCCTGCCCCGAACGGGTGACAGTATGCGGTCGGCGACGTTCTGCGGTCTCCTGGAGAGGAGGCGCCTCCGGGCCGCCGGCGGCGCACGCGACGGGAGCGGGTGTTCGCGATGGCCGAGGTCTTGTCGATGCGGTGGGCCGGGGTCACGCCCGAGCAGTACGACGCCACGCGGGTGGCGGTGGGCTGGGAGGAGCGCGCTCCGGAGGGCGCCCTGATGCACGTGGCCTGGTTCGAGCCCGGCGCGCTGCGCGTGGTCGACGTGTGGACCTCGCGCGCCGCCTTCGAGCAGTTCTTCACCGAGCGACTCGCGGCCGCGGTCCGGGAGGCCGGCATCACCGGCGAACCGGAGACCGAGTTCCTGCCGCTCCACCGCCGCTTCATCGCCCCGGGCGTCACCGGCGCCGCCTGACGGCGGCAGGTCGTTCGGATCGCGCCGGGCGGGCCGACGCGATCCGAACGACGTGTTCTAGAGGTCGAACAGACCGACGGCGTGGCCGTCGTGGTCCACCACCGGCCACACGGCGAGGCCCCGGGCGCGCATGGCGGCCGCCGCCGTGGCGGCGGGCTGGTCGGCGGTGGCGAACGGGCCGCGGTCGAAGGCGATGTCGCGGACCGGGATCCGCTCGGAGATCCGGGAGCGGACCTCGAACGGCGCGAGGTGCGCGCGGGACAGCAGCCCCGCGCAGCAGCCGTCGTCGTCGCGGACCAGGACGTGGTCGGCGCCGGAACTGCTCAGGATGTCGATCGCCACGTCGACCATGACGTCGTCGCTGATCTGGAGCTCGGGGCGGCGCATGAGGTCGCCGACCGTGGCGGTGGTCGCGGGGCGTTCGAGGGTGAGCGTCATGGGCGGACTCCAGGGGGTCGGTTCCGGCGGGGCGGTGCACAGGGATCGGGGCAGGGACGGACACCGCGAGCGGCGTACCGGGCCTGCGTCCCTACGCGGACGCGGTGGCGCGCCTGGGCGCCCGGCGGCGGCCCGCGGAACCCGCACCGGTACCGCCGCCGCTACCGGCACCGCCGACGGGGCGGGCGGGGCGGCTACGGCGGTTGCGGCTCGTGGAGGTGCCGCGGCGGGGGCGTTCGACGACGGGGGCCTCGATCACGGTGGGGATGCCGGTGGGCACCCGGGCACCGGTGATCCGGGCCAGCTCCTCGTCACCGGCGCTGACGCGGGTCGTGACCGGGGTGATGGCGGCGGTGGCCATCATCCGGGCCATGCCGCGGCGCTGGCTGGGCAGGACCAGGGTGACGACGGTGCCGGACTGCCCGGCCCGGGCGGTGCGGCCGCCGCGGTGCAGGTAGTCCTTGTGGTCGCTCGGCGGGTCCAGGTTGACGACCAGGTCGAGCCCGTCGACGTGGATGCCGCGGGCGGCGACGTTGGTCGCAATGAGCGCGGTGACCTGGCCGTTGCGGAACTGCTCCAGGGTCCGGTTGCGCTGCGGCTGGGACTTGCCGCCGTGCAGGGCGGCGGCCTTCACGCCGTTGGCGAGCAGGTCGTCCACCAGGCGGTCGGCGCCGTCCTTGGTGTCGATGAACATGATCACCCCGCCGTCGCGGGAGGCGATGTGCGCGATCGTGGCGTTCTTGTCGAAGTTCTGCACCTGCAGCACATGGTGCTCCATCGTGCTGACCGCACCCGCCGACGGGTCCACCGAGTGCGTCACCGGGTCCTTCAGGAACCGCCGCACCAGCCGGTCCACGTTGCGGTCCAGGGTCGCCGAGAACAGCATCGTCTGACAGCCCTCGGCCACCTGCTCCAGCAGCTCGGTGACCTGCGGCAGGAAGCCCATGTCGGCCATCTGGTCGGCCTCGTCGAGCACCGTGATGCCGACCCCGTCCAACTGGCAGTCGCCGCGCCGGATCAGGTCCTTGAGCCGGCCGGGAGTGGCCACCACGACCTCCGCACCCCGGTTCAGCGTCTGCGCCTGCCGGCCGATCGACATCCCGCCGACGACCGTGGCCATCCGCAACCGCAGCGCGTGGGCGAACGGCGTCAGCGCCTCGGTCACCTGCTGCGCCAGCTCCCGGGTGGGCACCAGCACCAGCGCCAGCGGGCGGCGCGGTTCGGCCTTCTGCCCGGCGGTCCTGGCCAGCAGCGCGAGGCCGAACGCGATGGTCTTGCCGGAGCCGGTACGGCCCCGGCCGAGGACGTCCCGGCCGGCCAGCGAGTTCGGCAGCGTGGCGGCCTGGATCGGGAACGGGGCGGTCACGCCCTGGCGGGTCAGCACCGCGAGCAGTGCCTTCGGCATCTCCAGCTCGTCGAACGCCTCGACGGCCGGCAGCGACGGCGTGGTGCTCACCGGCATCGCGAACTCCCCCTGCAGGGAGGAGCCCTGGCGGGAGCGGCCACCGGAGGGCCGGTCGCCGTAGAAGGAACCGCCGCCGGAGCGGGATCCGTAGGAGCCGCCGGAGGAGCCGCCCGAGGAGCGACGGGCGCCCCCGGAACGGGAGTCGGTGTTGCGGTACGGGGAACGAGTGGAACGGTTCATGCGAAACCTTCCTTGGACGGCGCGTCGCAAGGGGGCTCCGCAGCGCAGAGCGCAGGCAGGAGGCCGCGAGGAACGGGCCGAAAGTGTGGAGAGCGGAGCGTGGACGGTGAAACCGTGCGGCACGTCACCTGCAGTCGGCGCCCGCCGCCGGAGGCGGGGCGCGGAACCTCGAACCGTGAGCTGTCACGGCGGGGCGCCGATCCGGACGCGGCGCTGTGCGTCTCGCGTGGGGATGGCAGCCGGTGGCGGAGCCAGGGGCCGGAACGGCCCGTGATGCGCGTCGTGGCGCAATGCCGAGGAGCCCGGACCGGACATGATGTACGCGGTTCGGGCCCCTCGCTACCAGGCGGGTGCCGTGGCAGAAAAACTACAGCGGACGAATGTTCTCGGCCTGCGGGCCCTTCTGGCCCTGCGTGACGTCGAACTCGACCTTCTGGCCCTCGAGCAGCTCGCGGAAGCCGTTGGCGTTGATGTTCGAGTAGTGGGCGAAGACGTCCGGGCCGCCACCCTCCTGCTCGATGAAGCCGAAGCCCTTTTCCGCGTTGAACCACTTCACAGTGCCATTAGCCATAAAGAAATCTCCTTCAAAGGGGACTTTCCGGAACGTGCACAGTGCGCGCTCCGAGTCACCGCGATGAGCACCCACCCGGGGAAGAGCCGGGAAACAAAAATGCGCCTGCCGATCATCAGCAGGCGCACACAAAGTTCATGGGAACCACTACTGCAACTAAGACGACTGTAGCAGGCCCGGGCCCGTCGCGGACGGATATTTCGCCGCGGGTTCGGCGGCACCCCCGCCCGGGGAGCCGTCGGCACACCTGGTGGGCGGCCGGACCAGGGGGTGGGAGCGGTGGTTCCGCCAGTGAAATCGCGACCCGCCCGCGGCACATTTTCCGAAGCCCCGGTCTGAAATTCGGACAGTACGACCCTGTGCTGCCCGGCACCGGGTCGTACGGCGGACGGCATTGTTTTCCACCGGAACCGTCCACCGGTCGAGGTCCGCGACGGGAACGGCGGCCCGGGGGCGGAGAGCGGGGCGGAAGAGCGCACGCCCGTCAGGCGAACTCCCGCAGCCTGCGCCGGACTCCGAGCACGGCGAGGGCGAGCGCGGCCGCCAGGAGCGCACTGCCGACGGCCGCCGCGGTGGCATCCAGGTCGCCGTCGGTGGCCGCCACCGCACGGTCCATCGCGTCCTGGTCGACCGCCTGGCCGTGCGGTCTCCAGTGACGGGGGGCGCGCACCGCGGGTGCCGGACCGGACGGTTCCGGGCCCGCCACCCCCGGCGAACCCGTTTCCACCACAACCGATCCGCCCGACGTGGCCGTTGGCATCGCCGCGCGCCCCCCTCCCCTGTTTTCACTGGCCGCCGAACGGCCCCGGAGGAACCGCCGGGGCTGGGATTCGGCACGGTTCGCCGCCGGAGTCGTGGACTCCGGCGGCGGACCGTTTCCTCGTTGCTGACGCTACGGCCGGCGGATGTGCTCCCGGCCGGTTCTGACGTCCTCTTGACGGCCCGCCCCGCGATCTTGACGCGTTCTTGGCGCCGCGGCCGCGGTCCCGGCGGGGTGCCGGTGGCGTCCTGGAGCGGACGGTTCAGGCGGCCTTGGCGACCAGTTGGTCGGCGAGCTTGGCGAGGCGCTTCTGCGAGCGCTCCTCCTGCACGACGGCCGCCGTCGGGGCGAGCTCGCCGCCGTCGTAGTACTCGCCGTTGACCAGCTCGGTGGAGGGCAGGCAGAGCCGGACCACGGCCGCCGCGCCCTCGGCCGCCGGTGCGCCGACCCGCCCGTACAGCGGGAGCAGCGCGGTGTCGCACAGCCCCGGATTGAGGCTGACGGCGGTGATGCCGGAGCCGGCCGGGGCCATGTCGGCGGTGGCCATGGTCAGGGCGAGCTGGGACTGCGCGTAGGCGGCGACCCGGGAGTACCGCTTCACCCGGTGCGGGTCGGTCCAGTTCATCGAGGCGGTGCGGTGGAGGGAGGAGGAGACGTTGACGATCCGGGCGTCCCCGGCGGCGGAGAGCGGGGCGCGCAGGAGTTCGGCGAGCAGGTGCGCGGCGAGGAAGTTGACCTGGAGCGAGACCTCGTTGCCGTCGTCGGTGAGGGTGCAGCGCTCGGGGGCCATCGCGGCGGCGTTGTTGACCAGCAGGTCCAGTGCCGGGTAGTGCTTCACCACCGTGCCGGCGAGCACGGCGACCTCCGAGAGGCGGGTGAAGTCGGCTGCCAGCTCCACGAGTCGGTCCCGTCGGGCGCCGGCGGCGACCAGCCGCTCCACGGCGTCCTCGGCCTCGGCGGTGGTACGGGCGTGGACCAGCACGGTGGCGCCGAGGCCCGCCAGCAGGCGGGCGCTCTCCCAGCCGATGCCGGAGGAGGCGCCGGTGACGAGAACGGTACGAGCGGACAGAACAGTGTCGGACATGACCCATCCAAGGGTGGCGGGCACCGCCGGGGTGCCGGTCGGCGTGACGGGTCACGCCCCCGGGGGCCGGCGGTGCGGAGAAGGTGGAACGGTGGGAGAACACGTCCGCCTCCCCGCGCACGGCGGCGGGGAGGCGGACGTCCTTGAGCGGCACACGCCGGTGGCCGAGCGGGGAGGCAGGAACCTACCGGACGGTGGCGACCGCGACAGCGACGACGCGCGACCGCGGATGCGGCGGGCGGTCGTGGTGGCGTGTCGAGCGGTTCATGTCCACCATCCAACGCGACCCCGTTGCTCCCCGGCAAGCCCCGCCAGCCGCTCTGACGCGGCCCTGACGGCTCCCTGACGGGTCTTTGACAGCCGGTCGGATCCATGCCGGACCCGCAGCCGGAACCTCAGCCGGGCACGCACGGACCGACGGAGCGTCAGGTGGCCGCGTCGGAGTGGTGCGCTCCGGCGGGCGGCTGCCGGTGGAGACCGGGCCGCCGGTCGGCCGGATCACGGGCGACGGCACCGACGACGCCTCCGCCCGGCCCGGTCGCGGCCCCGCGCGCTCAGTACCGCTGGGCCTGGGCGACCCGGGGCACCAGCGCCTTGTCACGGTCGAGCGGGCTGAAGGCCGTGGGGGTGGCCTTCGCTCCCGGGGCGAGGTCCTTGACCCCCAGGAACGTGGTGTCCACCACCTGGTCGCCGTCCAGGAACTCGACCTTGATCGCGTAGGACGCCGTCGAGGACGTGCTGTTCACCACCGTCACCAGCGCGGCGTTGATGCCCGCGGTCTGCGCCTTGGGCAGACCGGTGATCGTGATGTCCGACAGGGCGTTGCCGGTGCCCTGCGTCCCGGCCAGCACCGACTGCGCCTCGGCCCGGCCGGCGGCCAGCTGGGCCGAGACGGACGCCTCGAACGAGGCGGCCGCCGCCGACCGCGAGACCTCGGCCGCAGAGGCGGCGGCGGACGCCGCGGAGGCGGCAGCCGACGCCGATTCCAGCAGCGAGGACTTGGCGGAGGCCACCGAGGAGGGCAGCTCCCCGGAGAAGGAGCTCGCGTCCGGCGAGAACGGGCGTGAGGACGCCGTGGACGGCGCGGTGGACGACGAGGAAGCGCAGCCGGCGGCGACCAGCACCGCACCGGCGAGCGCGATCGCGGCGAGGCCGACCCGGCGGTTCGGCCCGCCGGACGCCCGCTCCCGCGCATGGAGGAAACGCTGCATGGGGGATCCGCCTCCGGCTCACGGTCGGGCCACCACCGGCCCGATCCTGCTCCCCACCAGCCTCGGCCCGGTGGGGCGCGACCGCCAGCCGGCCTGGTACGTGCAGGTGGCCGGGCCGGGGCCTGGCCCGGTCGCCACGGTCCCGGCGGTCACAGTCCCGGCCGTCACGGTCCCAGCGGTCGCAGGCCTGGTGGTCACAGGCCTGGCGGTCACAGGCCCGGTGGTCACAGGCCCGATGTCCCGTCGAGCACCAGAAGGACGCCGATCACCGCCAGGACCACGGCCGTCACGGCGCTGTTGTGGAGTTCGAGCCACCGCCTCGCCCGGCCCAGCGGGGTGAGGACGCGCTCCCCCGCGACGAGGTGGAGCAGCAGCGGGAGCGCGACGGTCGCGGCCGACACCGCGGTGAACACCGCCACGGCGGCCACGGTCCGCGCGGCCCCGAGTTCGGCGGCGCCGATCGTCAGCCCGGCGGCCGCCGACAGCAGGACCACCTTCGGATTGACCCCCGACAGGAGCGCTCCCAGTCGCAGGGCCTTGGCGGGCGTGGCATCCGTGAGCGTCGTCATCCACCCCGGGGTGCCCTTCGCCGGACCGGAGCGCCACTGCCGCACGGCAACCAGGAGGAGCACCGTGCCGAGACCGGTCTTGGTCCAGGACGCCCAGGTCGGCGTCTCCTCGTGGGCCTCGATGTACACCGCGAGCGCGGCGAGGGCGGACGCGACCGCGAGGATCCCGGCCACCCAGCCGGCCAGGAACATCCCGGCGGCAGCCCGGGGCCGGGGTGTGAAGAGCAGGAAGATCGCCGGGACGACGGGGACCGGTGACAGGGCGATGCCCAGCGCGAGCGGGACGACCTCGGCGATCACGGCGTCCACGGGGCTTCCCTTCTCCCGGCCCCGGCGCCCCGACGATCACGGACGGGCCGGACGAGCCGGACGGGCCGGGACCACCGGACACCTCAGGAGCGCAGGGCATCTCGGGAGCGCACAGGCGTGCCACCCGCGGTGCCGGGTTCCCTGCTACGAACCTACCCGCGCCACCGTCCCGCCGCCGCCCGCGCGGCTCAGTGCTCGGACTCCCAGCGGGCTTCGAGCCGCCGGGTGCCGTCCGGAGCCGCGACCGTCCGCCAGGTCGCGCTCAGCCCGCCGCCCCGGCGAGCGGCACCGGCCGGCCCCGAGGCGGACGCGCCGCCCACGGCCTGGAGGACGCTGCTGTCGAGCGGGCTGTCGGCGAGCCTGCGGACGACCGCCGCCAGGGTCGCCCCCGCGGACTCCCGTGCACGGGTGCCCGAGTGGAGCGGCCGGCGCTGGAAGACGCTGAGAACGGTCACGTGGACCTCACCTCCGGTGGGACATCCTTCGCCTCAACAGCTCGAACATCCCGAGGCTAGACCGGGCCGGACGCCCACCGACCGGCTCCTGACGCTTCCTTGATTCCGCCGGGCCGTTACTGACGGCCCGCTGACGCCGCCGAAGGAAACCGGTAGGACCGGTTCTTGACGCTTCGTCAATCCCCTGATTTCACCCAGCGGTCATCTCGGCGCGGAGTGCCACCGCGCCCGGGACGGTGCGGCGCGCGCCGCACCGTCCCGGGCGAACTGCAGAGCGAGGGACCGCGACTACTCCGCGTAGGGCTGGTCGGCCCCCGGGGCGCTGTAGCCGAGGCTCCAGATGTAGCCGTCCGGGTCGGCGAAGCTGGCGCCGTACCCGCCCCACGGCAGGGCGCCGGCGGGCTTGAGTATCGTGGCGCCGGCCTTCGCGGCCTCCGCGGCGATCTCGTCCACGCGCTCCTGGCTGCGGACGACATAGGTCAGGACCAGACCGCTGAAGCCACTGCCCTCGGCATCCGTGCTCACCTGGTCGGCCAGGCCCTTGCGGTCGTAGAAGCCGACCGGCGAGGCGCCGTCGGACTCGAAGAACACCGAGACGCCGAAGTCGTTCTTGATCTTCCAGCCGAGGCCCTCGACGTAGAACTGCTTGGCCCGGTCCAGGTCCTGGACACCGAGGAGGATCGAGCTGACGTGCGCTTTCATGCCGTGCTCCTTGCGTTCCGAATGTGGACGTGCCGAACAACCGGACCGGAGCCCGGCCTTCCGATCGGCGCGCGATCGGCACTCTAGACGTGTACGAGCCGCTTAACCAGGCCATGGCCATTGTCGGATTCGCACTTGATCACCGGTCAATCCGCACGAAGGGAGCGGCTGGAGGAACCTGACAACCCGTCAGTCGGAGCGCCGCCGGTGAGGGCCAGGTCGGCCGCGGCCTGGAGGGCGTCGAGGTCCTCGGCGATCTCCGCGCCGGCGACGGCGTCCGGCAGCTCGTCCTCCATGTAGCGCAGCGGGCGGTAGGACAGGCCCAGGGCCGCCCAGACGATCAGCAGCGCCCCGCAGGTGACCAGGAGCAGACCGGTGCCCCGGCCGGGCCCGGTACCGAGGACCCGGCCCACGGTTGCGGCCAGTGCTCCTCCCCGGTCCAGCAGGCCGGAGAAGCGTTCGGCGAGGGGCGGGGCGGTGAGGAAGGCCAGCGGGGTCATGGCGACGGCGAGCATCTGGTTGGTGGCGAGCACCCGGCCCTGGAGCTCCGGGCCGACCTTGAGCTGGATGATCGCCAGCCAGTGCGCGTTGAGGATGCTCATGGACGCCCACCAGACCAGTGCGCCGACGGCCGCCAGCGTCACCGACGGGCGCAGGCCGACCAGGACGACGCCCAGACCGACGCCGCCCACGAACCCCACCATGCCGGTCGCCCGCCGCGCGGTGCCGCCCCAGAGCGCCACGAGCAGGCTGCCCGCCACGGCCCCCGCGCCGCCGACGGCGGTGACCACGCCCACCGCGGTGGTGCCGCTGAAGGAAAGCACGCTCGGGACCGTCAGCGTCACCGCGAGCGTGCCCAGGTAGTTCTCCACCATGAAGAACACGATCATGACCAGCAGCGGACGGCGCCGGGCCAGGAACCGCCAGCCGCCGACGACGGTCCGGGCGAAGGACTCCTCCCGCCGGCGGAACAGCCGGTCGGGGAAGCGCACCCGCAGCAGCGCGGCCAGGCCGACCAGGAACGACGCGACGTCCACGGCCACCACCCAGGGCAGGCCGACCAGCCCGATCAGCGCGCCGCCGGCCAGCGGGGCGATCAGCGTCCCCAGACCGGCGCCGAGGTTGGCCAGCCCGTTGGCCTGCACCAGGTACGGCTTGGGCACGAGCTGGGCGACGGCCGCCAGGTAGGCCGGTCGCCGGAACGCCGTCACCAGCGACATGACGCCCACGATCAGACCGACCTGCCAGAGCGCCAGGCTGTCGCTCCACAGCGCGGCGACCAGGGACACGGTGGCGGTCGCGGAGACGGCGTCGCAGGCGAGCATCACCCGGCGGCGGTCGATCCGGTCCGCCACCGCGCCGCCCAGCGGCCCGGCGACGATCGCCGGAAGCATCGCGAGCATGCTGATCAGCGCGTAGTCGAGGACCCGGCCGCTGCGCTGGTAGGCCCAGACGCCGAGGGCGAACGAGGTCAGCGCGCTGCCGATCAGGGAGACCGTCTGGCCCGCGGCGACGAGGTAGAAGTCCCTGAGGTCCCGCCGCGCCCTCCCGCCGACGACCGTGACGTCCGCGATCGGCTCCGGCAGCAGGCCGCCGGCCCAGGCTCCGAGCCGCTCGCCGACCAGCGCGGCGAGCTGGGCGGCCTGGTGCTTGAGGAAGTAGTGGCCCGCTCGGGGGAGGGTGGCCAGCTCCACCCGGTCGGCGAAGGCCCCCCACTCCTCGAACCGCTCCTCGTAGAGCTCCGTGGACCGGTCGCGTTCGCCGATCAGGCAGAGCACCGGGGCCCGCAGCCGGCGGGCGTCGGGCCTGGTCAGCTCGCCGGTGAACCAGCCCTGGGCCTGGTCCACGTCGTGGCGCAGCGCGCGCAGCATGGTGCGCTGCGCCGCGTCGGCGGCTTCGCCGTGAGCCGCGCTGTTGCCGTTGCCGTCGCCGGTCCCGTCGCCGTCGTCGTCGATGCCGCCGAGGGTGCGCAGGAAGTCCCGGTAGGCCCGGTCCGACGTCCAGCGGGTGGCCGGGAACTTGCCGCGCAGCCAGGTCGACAGCCGCCCCGGCAGCCGCGCGCCGGGGAAGCTGCCGCCGACCAGCAGGCCCGTCACCGGGACGCCCTCGGCCTCCAGGCGCAGCGCCAGTTCGGTGGCCGCGGCCGAGCCGACGCAGTGGCCGTACACCACCACCGGGCCGGGGCCTGCTGCCGAGGCCGGTCCGGCCGGACCGGCCGGACCGGTCAGCTCGGTCAGCTCGGCGACCACCCGGTCGACCAGTACGGTCAGCGGGAGCAGCGGCTCGTCCGGGCGTGCCGGATCGTGTCCCGGCAGTTCCACGGCCAGCACGGCCGCGCCGGGCATCGCCGTCGCCAGGTCCGTGGCGAGCGGGCCGTAGGCGGCCGCCGAGCCGCCGCCGTAGGGGACGCAGACCACGGTGACGGTCGGCACCCGGCCGGGCGGCGGACCCGCCAGCCGGTGCAGCAGGCGGCGCTCGCCGTCGGGCCCGCCCGCCTCGGCCGCGTCGAGGAACGCGGCCAGCTCGCGGACCGTCGGCCGGGTGAACAGGTCGATCACCCGCAGCGTCGGGTCGATGGCCCGGACCGCGCGCACCGCCCGGAAGGAGTCGCCGCCCAGGGCGAAGAAGTCGTCGTCGACACCGATGCCGACACCGGTGCCGACACCGGCGCCGGGACTGTCGGCCGCGCCCGGTTCGAGGACCTGTGCCCAGGCCCGGGCGACGCGCAGTTCGGTCGGCGTGCTCGGGGCGACGCACTCGGCACTCGCCGCCGGCTCGGGTGCGGGCAGGGCCGACCTGTCCACCTTCCCGTTGGGGTTGAGCGGCAGCGCGGGGAGCACGACGATCGCCGACGGCACCATGTAGTCGGGCAGCCGCCCGCGCAGGGCCGTGCGCACGCGGGCGACGTCCACGGCGGACTCCGGCACCGCAGGGGTCACCCAGGCCGCGAGCCGTCCGGCGTGGGCCTCGCCGACCGGCAGCACCACCGCCTCCGCGAGCTCCGGCAGGTCCCGCAGCGCCGTGGCCACCTCGCCCGGCTCCACCCGGAAGCCGCGGATCTTGACCTGGTCGTCGACCCGCCCGAGGAACTCGAACAGTCCGGCCTCGGTCAGCCGGACCCGGTCCCCGGAGCGGTAGCACCGCGCGCTGCCGGTCACCGGATCGGGGACGAAGCGCTCGTCGGTCAGATCGGGGCGGCCGAAGTAGCCGCGCGCCACGCTCGGCCCGCCGATCCACAGCTCACCGGGCACCCCGGCGGGCAGCGGCCGGCCGTCGGGGTCGACCACCCAGCAGTCCACGTCCGCCAGCGGCCGACCGATCGGGACCGTTCCCGAACGCCGGCCCGGCGGGGTCTCCTCCACGGCGCAGCCGAGCACGGACACCGTGGTCTCGGTGGGGCCGTAGTGCACCTGGACGGCCAGCTCGGGCCGCGCGGTCCGGATTCTGGCCACCAGGTCCCACGAGCAGGCCTCGCCCGCGAGGACGAGCAGCTTGCGCGGCAGCACACGGCCGAGGTCACCGTGGGCGGCGAGCAGTTCCAGATGGCTCGGCACCATTTTCACCGCGTCCACCGGGTGCGACTCCAGGTACTCCCCGTACGCCTCCGGGTCGGTCGCCACCTCTCGGTCCACCAGGTGCACCGTGCCGCCGGTGGCCAGCGCCCCGAACAGGTTGGTCAGGCCGAGGTCCGCCGCGTGGGTCGACACCAGGGCGAACGAGCCTCCCGCGACGTCGCACCCGGCCAGTCGCTCCGCCACCGCGTGCAGGTAGTGGGTGATCTGCCGGTGCTCGACCGTGACGCCCTTGGGGCGGCCGGTCGAGCCCGAGGTGAAGATCAGGTAGGCCGGTGCGGCCGGATCGACGGGCGCACCGGGTGCTCCGTCGGGTTGTTCCGCGGCTCCCTCCGGAGCGGACGGATCGTCGATGACCAGCAGCTCCGGAGCGGCTCCGGCCAGGTCCGAGCCGCCGCGCCCCGCGAACTCCCGCTCCGCCAGGACGATCCGTGCGCCCGCCGTCGTCAGGATGTCGGCCAGCCGGTCGTCCGGGTAGGCCGGGTCGAGCGGCAGGTAGGTGGCACCGGCCTTGAGGGTGGCGAGCAGGGCGACCACGAGCGGGGTCCGGCGATCGGCCAGGACGGCGACCGGGTCGTGCGGTCGGACTCCGGCCGCGAGCAGCCGGTACGCGAGCCGGTCGGCCCGCCGGTCCAGCTGTCCGTAGCTGAGTTCGCCGTCGGGGCCCACGACCGCCGTCGCGTCGGGCCGCTCGGCCGCCCAGCGTTCGACCAGGCCGTGCAGCGGCCGGGTGAGGTCGAACTCCCGGCGCGGCCCGGACAGCAGCGGTCCGTCCACCGGTTCCAGGGCCACCTCGCGCACGGGGCGGTC
The DNA here is from genome assembly GCF_000710405.2 of Kitasatospora sp. MBT66. NCBI lineage: Bacteria > Bacillati > Actinomycetota > Actinomycetes > Kitasatosporales > Streptomycetaceae > Kitasatospora > Kitasatospora sp. MBT66. The sequence continues at coordinate 248,786 of NZ_JAIY01000016.1, forward strand.
CAGATCGGCGAGCACGCCGTCCAGCAGGACCGCGTACCACTCGGTGATCCGCCGCGCGGTGTGCCGGTCGAAGAGGTCGGTGCGGTAGATCAGCGACCCCTCGTAGGTGTCGCCGGTGGCGTGGGTGCGGCCCGGGGTGTCGGCGTCGCCCGGTCCGTCCGGCGAGGTGGCCGTGAACGCCAGGTTCAGGTCGAACTTGGCCGTTGTCGCCGGCGGTGCGAAGACCCTCGCCGCCAGGCCCGGGAAGCGCGGCGCCACCGCCGGGGTGTCGATCACATTGAGGAGGACCTGGAAGATCGGCGTGGTGGAGAGGTCGCGGGCCGGACGCAGCCGGTCCACGATCCGCTCGAACGGGACCTCGGTGCGGGCGAAGGCCTCCAGCGCCACGTCGCGCACCCGGTGCAGCAGCTCCCGGCCGCTCGGCCCGCCCGAGAGGTCGGTCCGCACGGTCAGTGTGTTGACGAAGAAGCCGATCGTGCGCTCGGTGTCGGGATGCCGTCGTCCCGCCTCGGGCACGCCGACCGGTACGTCGTCGACGCCCGAGAGCCGGGCCAGCAGTTCCTGCCAGACCGCGAGCAGCACCATGAACGGCGTGCAGCCGACCTCGGCGGCCCGCCCGCGCACCTTGGCGGTCAGGGCGGGGGGCAGGACCACCGGCAGTTCCGCGCCCGTCCGGTCCGCGACCGCCGGGCGGGGCCGGTCGGTGGGCAGGTCGAGGACCGGCTCCAGACCGGACAGCGTACGGACCCACCAGCTCAGGTCGGCCTCGGCGCGCTCCCCTTCCTCCGGGCGCCGGGAGAGCCAGTGCGCGTAGTCCGCGTACTGGACCGGCGGCGGCGCGGGAGGCTCGGCCAGCCCGAGCCGGGCCGAGTAGAGCGCCGCCAGTTCCGCCACCGCCACCGTCCTCGACCAGGCGTCGAAGGCGATGTGGTGGACGATCAGGGCCAGCACGTGTTCCTCGGTGCCGAGCCGGAGCAGCGTCGCCCGCACGGGCGGTTCCACGGCCAGGTCGAACGGCCTGCGCAGGTCCTCCCGGAGGCGGCGGTCGAGCGACTCCCGCCCGCCCGGCCCGGTCAGATCGGCCTCGGCCAGCGGCACCGCGTCCGCCGGGCCGACCACGGTCGTCGGTTCGCCGTCGGTCTCGACGACCAGGCTCCGCAGGACCTGGTGCCGTTCGGCGAGGTCCCGCACCGCCCCCAGCAGCGCGGCGCGGTCCAGCGGTCCGTGCAGGTGCAGTGCGACCGGGATCTGGTAGGCGGTGCTCCCCGGGTCCAGCTGGGTGAGGAACCACAGCCGTGCCTGTGCGGCGGACAGCGGTGCCGGGGCGTCCCCGTCCGGCCGGGCGGGTATCGCCGGGGTGCTGCGGGCGGCGGTGCGGCGGGCCGAGGCCAGCCGGGCGCGCAGGGCGTCGGCGAGCTGGGGGTCCCGCCGCTCGGCGGACACCTCGGTCATGCGGCACCGCCGGCGGGGTGGGAGGCCGCGTGGGAGGCGGGGGTGGCGAGGTCGGGCGAGTCGGCAGGATCCGGCGATGCGGCGGGACCGGGCGATGCGACGAGGTCGGCCAGCAGCAGCGCCTCCAGCCCGGCGGCGAAGTCGGCCAGGACCGGGTGCTCGAACAGCAGCCGCACCGGCACGGCCAGGTCCAGCGCCGCGATCAGCCGGCCCACGACCCGGGTGGCCGCCAGCGAGTGCCCGCCGAGCGCGAAGAAGTCGTCGTGGGCGCCGACCTCGGCGACACCGAGCACGGCCTCCCACACCTCGGCCGCCAGCAGTTCGGCGTCGGTGCGCGGGGCGATCCGGTCGCGGCCGGACGCGCGACCGGACTCACCACCGTTGGATTCACGGCCGGGCGCGGGGAGGGCGCCCCGGTCGACCTTGCCCGAGGCCGTCAGGGGCAGGGCGTCGAGCACGACCCACCGCCGGGGCACCATGTGGTCCGGGACGCGGGCGCGCAGGCGCTCCTCGACCCCGGTCGCACTGACGGCGGTCGCCGCCGAGGGGCCCACCGCGAGATAGCCGACCAGGTGGGCGTCCGATCCGTCGCCGCGGACCACGACGGCCGCGTCCACCACCGCCGGGTCGGTGCGCAGGGCGGTCTCGATCTCGCCGAGTTCGACCCGGTGGCCGCGCAGCTTCACCTGCTGGTCGCGGCGGCCCCGGAATTCGAGGGTGCCTCCCCCGGCCTCCGGCCAGGGGGACGCCGACGGCCGCCAGCGGGCCAGATCGCCGGTCCGGTAGCGCCTGCCGCCGGGTGCGAGCGGATCCGTGGCGAACGGATCCGCGGCGAACGGATCCGGCCGGAACGACGCCTCGGTCGCGTCGGGCCGGTTGCGGTAGCCCCTGGCGACGCCCGCACCGCCGATCCACAGCTCCCCGGTCACTCCCGGCGGCACCAACCGGCCCATGGCGTCCAGCACATAGGCCGTCTCCCCGGCCAGCGGGCGGCCGATCGGCACCGCCCCGCCGACGGGGGGCCGCACCCGTGCCACGGTCGAGTAGACCGTGCTCTCGGTGGGCCCGTAGGCGTTCCACAACTCGCCTGTCCGTGCCAGGAGTTCACCGGCCAGCTCGGGGTCCAGCAGCTCGCCGATGCTGACCACGCGCACCCCCGGTGCCGACCACTGGGCGGCGACCAGCATCCGGAGCGTCGTCGGCGTGGCGGTCATCAGCGTCACCCCGGCCCGCTCGACGAACCGCGCGACGGCGTACCCGTCCACCGCGGCCTCGCGGTCCAGCATCACCAGCCGGAGCCCGCAGGCCAGGCCGACCCAGAGTTCGAACCCGAACACGTCGAAGGCCGGTGAGGTGAGCCCCAGCATCACGTCCTCGGGCCGGACGCCCGGCGTGATCCGCATCGCGGCCACGAAGGCCGCCAGGTTCGCGTGGGTGACCTCCACGCCCTTGGGCAGGCCGGTCGAACCGGAGGTGTACAGCACGTAGGCCAGCCCCTCGGGGGCAAGCTCGGGCAGCGCCAGCGGCCCCGCGGGTGCACTTTGCAAAGTGCCCAGCGCACTTTGCAAAGTGTTCGGGGACTTTGCAAAGTGCACCCACACCGGCCCGGGGCCGCCCGGGCCGCCCAGATCGAGGAGGCCGGCACCGACCGCCTCGGCCAGTTCGCCGGCGAGCGCGAGGGTGTCCCCGGCGGCGACGACCACGGTCGCCCCGGAGTCGGCGAGTTGGGCGCGCAGCCGTTCGACGGGCTGGTCCGGCTCCAGGGGGACGTACGCCGCACCGGCGCGCAGGACGCCGAGCAGGGCCGCGGGGAGGTAGCGGTCGCGGGGAAGGCAGACCCCGACGGTGAACGACCCCACCGGTTCCGCCCCGGGCTCGAACGCCGTTGCCGTCGCGGGCGCGGGCGCCGTCGCAGGCGCGGTCACCGTCGCGGTTGCCGTCGCGGTTGCCGTCGATGCCGCGAGCAGGGCCTCGGCCACCCGCCGGGACCGTTCGGCCAGTTCCCCGTAACCGAGTTCGCCGGCCGAGTCGGAGACGGCCACGGCGGTCGGCCGCCGGGCGGCCTGTTCGAGCACGGCCGCCACCACGGTCCGCGGACCGTCGGCCGGCAGCGGCACTCCGGTGCCCGCGGCGAGCAGTTCGGCCCGCTCCGCCGCGCTCACCAACTCCAGGGCCGACAGCGGAAGGTCCGGATCGGCTGCCGCTGCGCCCAGGATCCGGAGCAGCCGGTCGGCGAACGCCTCGGCGTCGGCCGGGCCGAACCGGTCCGCGTCGTACGCGATCCGCAGTTCGGGCCCCTGCACCGTCTCGTTGACGAACACGGTCAGCGGTGCCTGGGTCCCGCCGCCGGTCGCCTCGCCGAGCAGTTCCAGCCGGACGCCGTCGTGCTCCACCGCCACCGGGAGGCCGGCCGGCTGGAGCGAGAGCACCACCGGGGTGCCTATCGTCCCCCGGGGGTGCTCGATGCCGGCGGCCTCGAAGGCCTCCTGCACGGTGAACCCCGAGTGGTCCATGACACGGGCGGTGGTGGCGGCGGCGCGGCCGACGGTGCTCCGGAAGGACTCCCCCTCCGCCAGCCGCAGCCTGACCGGGCTGATCCCGACCAGTGGCCCGACGACCGCCTCCAGTTCGGGGTGCGCCCGGTGCGCCACGGCCGCGCCGAGCACGACGTCGGACCGGCCGGTCAGGCCGGCGACCAGTACGCCGAGCGCGGTCAGGAAGGTGGCGAACGGGGTGGATCCGCAGTCGGCCGCGAGCTTGCGCAGCGCGGCCGCCGTCCCCGCGTCGAGGGGACGGGCCAGCCGTTCGCCGCCGGGCCTGCCGGGGCCCGCAGACTCGGCAGGGAGAAGGTCGTGCGGCGGGACGGCGTCCGCCAACTCCCGTGCCCAGAAGGCCCGCAGCTCCTCGACCCGCTCGGGTCCGGCGGCGAGCGCGCGTTCGTGCAGCGCGAGGTCGCCGACCTGGACGGGCGGCGGCGCGAGCTCCGAACCGTCGTCCGAGCCGTCCTCCGAGCGGTCGTCCGCCCTTCCGGCCAGGCCGGCTGCCAGCTCCGACATCAGCACGCCGATCGACCAGCCGTCGAACGCCACATGGTCGGTCACGACGACCAGTTCGGCGTCGTCCTCGTCGAGCCGGAGCAGCGCGGCCCGCAGCAGCGGTGTCTCGGTGGCGAGGTCGAAGACGTGGCTCGCGGCCGCGCGCGTCAGCTCGGCGGCCTGCTTCACCTGCTCCGCCCCGGACACACCCCTGAGATCGTGCTCCTCGAACGGCACCGGGGCCGGCGGCCGGACCGAGGCGACCGGCTCCTCGTCCACCGCCCGACCGGAGGCATCCCTCCCGGCACCGACCGCCCCCGCACCGTCCGCCCCGGCACCGGCCACCGCAGCACCGGGCAGCACGACGCTGCGCAGCACCTCGTGCCGCTCGACCACCGCGTCCAACGCGGCCCGCAGCCGCGCCGTGCCCGGCAGTCCGCGCAGGCGCAGCCGGAAGGCGATGGTGGTGGCACGCTCGCCGGAACCGATCTGCCGCAGCAGCCACATCCCCTGCTGCGCGGCCGTCAGCGGGTAGCTGTCCCGCCCGGGGTGACGGACCAGCGCGGGCGCGTTGCCCGAGCCGTCGGCCGACCCGTCCCGCAGCAGCGTGGCGAGGCCGGCGACGGTGGGCGCGGCGAGGAAGTCCGTCAGCGACACGGCCGTGCCGAAGTCGCGGCCCAGCACGGCGCAGACCCGGGCGGCCGCCAGCGAGTGCCCGCCGAGCGCCCCGAATTCGTCGTGGATGCCGACCTCGGCCGGACCGAGACCGAGGACACCGGCGACGGTCTCCGCGATCCGCTGCTCGGTGCCGGTGCGCGGGGCGGTGTACTCGGTGTCGACCGCGCGGCCGAACTCCAGCGCCGCCAGCGCGGCACGGTCGGTCTTGCCGGTCGGTCCGGCGGGCAGCCGGTCGAGGACTGCGATCCGGGAGGGGACCAGGTGCTCCGGCAGCCTGTCCCGCAGCCAGTCCCGGAGTCGGGCCTCGGTGAGGGTCCGGTCGGCCGACTCCGCGTAGGCCAGGAGCAGTCGGGTGCCGTCCCCGTCGGCCGGCGCCAGCGCCACGGCGTGCCGGACGGCCGGGTGCCCGGCGAGTGTCGCCTCGACCTCGCCCAGCTCGATCCGGAAGCCGCGGACCTTCACCTGGTCGTCGATCCGCCCGGCGAAGTGGTGGAGCCCGTCGACCCGCCGCACCAGGTCGCCGGTCCGGTAGTGCCGGACTCCGGCGGCGTCCGTGACGAACCGTTCGGCCGTCAGCTCCGGCCTGCCCAGATAGCCGCGGCCGACCAGCGGGCCGGACACCCAGAGTTCCCCGGTCTCGCCGTCGCCCAGCGGGTTCCCGGCGGCGTCGCGGACCGACAGCCCGCTGCCCGCGTAGGGCGATCCGATCGGCGGTTCCGCCCGCCCGGTCGCGGGCACCTCGTGGGTCGCGCAGCTCACGGTGCACTCGGTCGGGCCGTAGCTCTGGACGACCCGTCGCACACCGGCGTTGGCGTGGATCCGGTCCGCCAGGGCCCGGGTGAGCGGTTCGCCGCCCGCCCGGACGGTGCGCACGCCCGGCGGCAGCGGCTCGCGTACGAGGGCGGCCAGCGCGGACGGCGTCCCGTAGACCGTGGTGACCAGGTCGCGTGCGGGGAGGGCGGACAGGGCGAGCAGGTTCTCGGCCAGGATCACCGTCCCGCCGCGGAGCAGCGGGAGGAACAGCTGCGTCACCGAGGGGTCGAAGCAGACCGAGGTCGCGGCCAGCATGCCGCGGAGTTCGTCGGCCGAGTACACGGACGACTCCCATTGCAGCAGGGCCGCGACGTTGCGGTGCTCGACCACCACTCCCTTGGGCTGTCCGGTCGTGCCGGAGGTGTACATCACGTACGCGGCGTCCGTCGGCGCGCCGTCGGCGGCAAGGTCGAGGTCGAGGTCGGCCCGCTGATCCGCACCCCGGCCCACCGTCCCGACGTCCAACACCTCGACGCCGGTGGCCCGGAGGACGTCGCCGCGGCGCCGGAGGACGGCCGCCGAGGAGACCAGGCACTCGATCCCGGCGTCCGCGGCGATGAACTCCGACCGGCTCGCCGGGTACGCCGGATCCAGCGGCACATACGCCGCACCGGCCTTCCAGACCCCCAGCAGCGCGGGGACCAGCCACTCGTCCCGCTCCAGGCACACACCCACCAGCGAACCCCGCCCGACCCCCAGCCGGCGCAGCTCGCGGGCCACCGCACCGGCCCGCCGGTGGAGTTCCGCGTACGTGAGCCGGACCGCCCCCGCGATCACGGCGATCCCGTCCGGAACCCGTCCTGCCGTCTCCTCCATCGCCCGATGAACCAGGCCGATCCCGAACGTGCCCGCCGACGCCATTGTCGATCCCCCTCTGAACCTGCCATGACACCGGAACAGGCCCTGTCGGGCGTCCCGGTGCAATCGAAACGGCGAGCGCTGGTCAGCTCTCGCCGTCGCTGCTGCGCGCACGGTCGAGCACCCCGAGAAGGCTCAGCCCGGAGCCGTTCAGGGGCGGGCTCCCAGCGGCGCGCCCACCGTACTGGCCCGCCTCCGGCGGGGTCCAGGGTTGTGATCGTCAGGAACATGCCGTGGGTACGACGGCCTGTGGGAGCGGCACAGGCGGAGCCCTCCCCCGGCCGGGCGTCGGCCTGATTTCCCGTTGGCTTCCCTCCTCACCGGCGGCCGGCCGCCGGGCGTGGCTGCGGCTCGTCGGCGTGCCCGGGCAGGAAGTCGTCGGTGAACTCCGTGCCGGTGAGGGCGGCGTCGACCCGGGCGCGGATGTAGGCGCCGGTCATCGGGCAGTCCAGTGGGCGGTCGGTGCGGCAGTCCAGCATGTGCTCCAGCACGGCGGCGGCCCGGGTGAGTCTGCGGATGCGTGCCAGCATCTCGTCCCGCTGCCCGGCGATCAGGGCGCGCCGGTCCTCGACGCGCTCGCTCTCCATCACGGCGGCGGTGTCGGCGATCGGCATCATGCCGTCGTCGTGCCAGAGTTGGGCGTACGCGAGCTGCTGCAGACCGGCGTGGTCGTAGTAGCGCACCCGCCCGCGCCGGGCGGCGGGGCGGACCAGGCCGCGCTCCTCGTAGTAGCGCAGGGCGGGCACGGAGAGGCCGAACGCCTCGGCCACCGCACTGATCGAGAACAGCTGCTGCTCCATCGTCCCTCCGCACCGGGTCCGGGGATTTGCACGGGACTTGCGCTCAAGCGCGCTTGAGCGTGAAAGGTAAGGGCATCCTAACGTCCACCTCGAAGGGCAGGACAGTCCCGTGCCGGTCTCCTCCTCCGCCGGAACCCCTACCGGAACAACCACCGGAACGCCCCCCGGAACAACGGCCAGGACACCCGCCTGGACACCCGCGCCGCCCGCCCCCGCGGCGGGCGTGCTGCTCGTCGTCGGCTTCGTGCTGCTGAGCCTGAACACCCGGGTCGCGTTCGGGCAGATCGGGCCGCTCGCCCCGGTCGCCCACTTCGGCTCCGCCGCGGTGACCGTACTGGGCCTGCTGCCGCCGCTGTGCATGGGCCTGTTCGCGCCGCTCGCCCCGCTGGTGCGGCGCCGGCTCGGCGAGGAGCGCGGCCTGCTGTGGGCCAGCGTCGTCCTGGTCGCCGGCGCGGTCCTGCGCATGCTCGGGATGCCGGGCCTGTACGCCGGCACCGTCGTCGTCAGCCTCGCCACCGCGGTGATCAACGTGCTGGTGCCGGTCTTCGTCCGGACCCGCTTCTCCCACCGGCACGTCGGCACCATGATGGGCGTCTACGCGCTGTCCATGGGCGTCGGCTCGGCGATCGTCGCGGCCCTGGTCGCACCCGTCGCCCAGGCGTCCGGCGGCTCCTGGCAGCTCGCGATCGGCATCGCCGTCGTGCCGGCCGTGCTCGCGGCGGCGGGAATCGCACCGCAGGCCCGGGTCCACCGGCCCCGGCCCGCGCCCCCGACGGCCGCCGCTGCGGCCGTACCGCGTCCGCACGTGGCCCGCACCGGGCTGGCGTGGAGCCTGACGGCCTTCTTCGGCATCCAGACCCTCGCGTTCTACACGGCGCTCGCCTGGCTCCCCTCCGTACTCATCGCCTCCGGCACCGGCCGGACCGCCGCCGGAACCTGCCAGGCGGTGCTCATCCTGGGCGTGGCCGTGGGCGGTTTCCTCGCCCCCGTCCTCGCCGCGCCCCGCGCCGACCAGCGCCCGCACATCCTGGGCACCGTCCTGGTCTGCGCCGCCGGGTTCACCGGACTCATGCTCGCGCCGAGCGGACTCCCGGCGCTGTGGGCGGCCGTGCTCGGCATCGGCCTGGGCGCCGGCCAGGCCCTCCCGGGCGTGCTCTACGCCCGCCGGGGCGCCGACCACGACCACGTCGCCGCCCTGTCGACCATGGCCCAGACCTGCGGCTACCTCATCGCCGCCACCGGCCCCGCTCTCGCCGCCGCCCTCCACGGCGCGACCGGCTCCTGGACCGTCCCGCTCGCGGCGGTCACCGCAACCCTGCTGCTCGGCGCCGCACTGAGCAGCAGGGCGGGCCACGACCCCCGCTGACGGCGGGGCACGGGCGGTCGGCCGGCTTCGGTCCTCAGCCTCCGGTTCGGCTCGACCGGCCCGGGCCCCGCACACCGACCGCACCGGTCCCGGGCCCGGGTGGGCGTCGACGGGCGAGGGCGAGGGCGACCGCCGTCGTGATCGCCATCGCGGCGACGCCGACCAGCGCCGCGGTCGTATAGGCGTCGTCGTCCGGGAAGAGGCGGCCGGTGGCGGTGCCGACGGCCAGGACGAGACCTCCGACGGCGCTGCCCAGGGAGTACCCGACGCTGCGGACGACGTAGTTGAAGCTCATGGCGCTCGACGTCTCACTCCTGGGGGTGACGGCCAGGATGACGCCGGGCACGGCGGCCGAGAAGCAGCCGACGCCGAAGCCCAGCACGCCCATGGCCGTGAGCAGTTCGGCCAGGTCGGACCGGGCGGTGGCGAACAGGACGAACCCGCAGCCGACCACGGCGGCGCTGCCGGCCAGCAGCAGGGGGCCGTCGACCCGTTCCCGGACCCGCGGCGTGAGCCTGCCGGCGACGAACCCCAGCACGGAGAACGGGACGAGGACCAGCCCCGCCACGAAGGTGGTCAGTCCGAAGCCGTAGCCGGCGCTGCTCGGCGTCTGCGCGTAGCGGGTGATGAGCGTGAGCAGGAGGTACATGCCGCACCCGCCGACGAACATGGCGAGGTTCGCCCCGGCGACCGCCGGATGCCGTACCGCGCGGACGTCGACCAGGGGCGTCCCGGTCCGCAGTTCGGAGACGGTCCAGGCGCGGAGCAGGAGTACGGCGGCGACGGCCAGGGCCACCGCCACGGCGAGGTGCCGGCTCCACAGGCTCCGCTCGCCGGCCAGGAACAGGACCAGCAGCAGTCCGCCCGCCAGGAGGAGCGCACCGGCCACGTTGACGTGGGCGGAGCGGCCCTCGGGAGTCGCCGGCACGGAGCGCCACGTGGTCACGAGGGCGACGGCCGTGACGAACAGGCCGAGGCCGTAGGCGGCCCGCAGTCCGCCGAACTCGGCGAGCAGCGCGGCCAGCGGGTAGCCGACGCCGGCTCCGACGATGGAGACCACCGAGATCAGGGCGATCGTGGCCGCGCTGCGCTCCTCGGGGAGGTGGTCGCGGGCCACGCCCATCATCAGCGCCGTGAGGCCGAGTCCGACGCCTTGGGCCGCCCTGCCCACGAGCAGCCAGGCGAACGGCAGCGGCAGCACGGTGAGCGCGCTGCCGGCGACGACGATCGCCAGCGTGGTGAGAATCGTGGCCCGCCGGTGCGGACCGGCCCCGAGCCGGCCGAGGACGGGTGTGGCGACGGCGCCGCTGAGCAGGGCGATGGTGAGCGTCCACTGGGCGCTGTCGAGGGAGACGTGGAACGTGGTCGCCACGCTGGTGATGAGCGGCGTGCCGAGGCTGCCGACCGCCGCCACGACCAGGGCGATGAACACCAGGGCGGGGACCAGCAGACGTGTCCCGGAACGTATCGGGGCAGCGCTCACGGGCCGGCCGTGGGCCCGGGCGGCGGTCACCGGTCCGACTCCTCTCGGGCGTGGCCTTCGAGCTCCGCCAGGTGCAGCAGCGCCGGAAGGGCCGCCGTCAGGGCCTCGACCTCGTCGCCGGTGAGTTCGTCGACCAACCGCGCGTACGCGTCGACCCCCGCCCGGCGTCGTGTCCGGACGTACGAGGCGCCGGCCTCGGTCAGGCACACCAGCGTGACCCGTTTGTCGGACGGATCGCCCTTCCGCTCGACCAGCCCGGATTCCTCCATCACCCGGACCAGGACGGTCATCGCGGGCTGGGTGACGCCCTCGGCCGCCGCCAGATCGGTGATCCGCCGCGGGCCGGTCCTGTCCAGGGTGGCCAGGGTGGCGGCGGACGTCAGGCTCATGTCGCGGGGAAGGCGTCTCACGGCCCTGGTGGCCAGACCGTAGAGGGCTGACCCGATGGCATCGGAAGCGCTGTGCGCGGCGTCTCGGCGACTCATGCCCAAAGCATAGCGAGTTTATATGAATCCTTTATGCATCTCCCGATCGGGGCTGCTGTGAACGTCCTGCCTCGGCGCAGCCGGCGCACGGCGAGGCACCGTGCGCCGGCCTCGGACATCGGTCGCCGGTCAGCCGATCCCGTCAGTCGACGGCCTCAGTCGACGGCGTCACTCAACGGCCTCAGTCGATGGCGTCGAGGACCTTGCCCAGGTCGACGAACTTGAAGCCGGTCGCCTCGCGGTCGCCGTCGCCGGGGGTCTCCTTGCCGTCCTGGACGACCAGCAGGCCATGGGGGTAGCGCGAGCCGAGGGGGGCGTTGAGGGCGGCGGCCCCGTCGCAGACCTCGGAGCCGTCGAGGGCGGTGGAGGCCGCCGTGATGCGGAAGGCGCCCTCGAACTCGTTGTCGTCGTCCCGCTCGCGGTCGTAGGCGACGAAGGTGTTGTCGCCCTGACTGGAGGCGAGGAGGTAACCGTCGCCGTCCGGCTCGGTGACCAGGGTGAGGCCCTCGACGTCGGCCGTCAGGCGCTTGCCGCCATAGCCCGGGTCGGCGCCCGGAGTGCACTCCTCGGTCTGCGCGTCGTAGGTGCCGGGCACGCCGTACTCGCGCACCTTGTCGATCAGTTCCGGCGTGCCGGTGAGGCCCGCGTCGATGCGCCAGATGCCGACGTCCTCCTGCCCCGCGTACAGGGTGCCGTCCGCGGGGTCGACGACCATGCCCTCGACCTGGGGCAGCTCGCCCGGCTCGGCACAGGGCGTCCAGGAGGTGCCGTTCGGCAGCCGGAAGGAGGACGGCAGGTCGATCGCGCGGACCTGGCGGTAGTCCACCGTGCCGTTCGGGGTGGCGATCAGCTCCAGCAGGGCGAGGCTGGTGCGGTTGCGCCGGCTGACCACCGCGTAGGAGCGGCCGGTGCTGCGGTCGGTCCAGGTGGCCAGGCCGTAGGCGGTCTTCTGCTCGTTGATCTCGGCCTGGTCGGCGGAGAAGACCGGCCGCACACCGGGGTCGGTGATGTCGGTGAGCGGGCCGCCGGGCTTGTCCCGGTCGATGCGGTAGATCCGCAGACGGTCGTTGCCGCGGTCGCTGACCACCGCGACGTCGGCGCGGCCGCCGCCCAGCGGCAGGCCCTGCACCAGGTCGACGTTGTTGAAGCGGCCGGGCTTGTCGTCGGCGCCGGGACCGGCGGGGGCGGGGATCGACTGCACCTGGCGGGCGTCCAGGTCGTAGACCCGCAGGCCACCCTGCTTGGCGGTGGCGACGACCAGGCTGCGGCCCGGGTCGGCGGCGTTGCGCCAGATCGCCGGGTCGTCCGCGTTGGCATTGCCGCCGGCCTCGTCGTCGAACAGCGGCGCGGTCTCGGCCTTGGGACGGATGCCGCTGATCGAGGAGGCCTGGGCCGGGAGGACGACGGAGGCCGCGAGGGCCGTGCAGAGCACAAGCGTCGAAGCACGAGCGATCGCACGTATCGTCATGTTTCTTCCTTCATGAGGGGTTTGCCCTGACAAGGAAGAAGTTCGCGGACGCATCTGCCGTACCCGCAGCCAAATGGTATCCGATAGCTGAACGCGTCGCGAAGGGTTCGTGGCACCGGCATGCCCGGACGGGCGCTGCTGCCGACCCGACCCGCCCGACCGATCGTCACCCCCACCCCGCCCCTGTTCAGTTCCACCGTCCCGGCCGGTGAGGCGTCAGCCTGTGGGTGGGAGGTTCCCGCCCGCGGTGACCGTGCCGGTCTCGTAGGCGATGACGACCAGCTGGGCCCGGTCGTGGGCGTGGAGCTTGGCCAGCAGTCGCCGGACATGGGTCTTGACGGTCGCGACGCTCAGCCCCAGGTGCTCGGCGATCGCGTGGTTGGGCAGTCCCCGGGCCACCAGTCGGAGCACTTCCCGTTCCCGCGGGGTCACGCCGGCCAGCTCCCGGGCGAGTCGTGGGCGCGGCTCGTGGCGTCCGGCGAACTCCTGGATCAGACGGCGGGTGACCGCGGGCGCGAGCAGGGCGTCGCCGGCGGCGACCACCCGCAGGGCTGTCAGCAGGTCGGCGGGGAGGATGTCCTTCAAGAGGAATCCGCTGGCTCCGCCGCGCAGTGCCGCGTACACGTACTCGTCCAGGTCGAACGTGGTGAGGACCAGCACCCGGGTGCCGACGGCATCCGGGTCCGCGCAGATGCGCCGGGTGGCCTCCAGGCCGTCCGTGCCCGGCATCCGGATGTCCATCAGCACGACGTCGGGCCGCAGCCGCAGGGCGAGTTCGACGGCCTGCTCGCCGCTGACGGCCTCGCCTGCGACGGTGAGGTCCGGCGCGTTCTCGATGAGCAGGCGGAAGCCCGTCCGCAACAGGGCCTGGTCGTCGGCGATGAGGACCCGGACCGGCCGGTTCACCGTGCTGCCTCCGAGCCGCAGGGCAGCCGCGCGTGCACCCGGAATCCCCCGGTCGCCAGGGGGCCGGCGGAGAGGGTCCCGCCGCACATGGCCGCCCGCTCCCGCATCCCGACGAGTCCGTGCCCGCCGCCGGCACGCCAGGGCGGGAGCTGCGACGGCAGCCCGGGCGGGAGCCAGGACGCGAGCCGGGGCGGCGCGTCGTTGACGACCTCGATCTCGACCGCCCCGGGGCCCGGCCGGGACAGGCTCACCCGGCAGTCCGCCGATCCCGCGTGCCTGACGACATTGGTGAGGGCTTCCTGAACGATCCGGTAGACCGCCAGTTCCACCCCCGCGGGGAGCGGTGGATGCGGGTCGACGGACAGCTCCACGCGCGGGCCCGCGCCGTCCGCGAGCGCGGGCAGGTCCGCCAGACCGGGGGCGGACCCCCGCTCGGCTCCGTCGCCGGGTGACCGCAGCACGCCGAGCATGCGGCGCATCTCGGCGAGCGCCGTCCGGCCCGCCGTCCCGACCACTGCGAGGGTCCGCCCGGCCTCCTGCGGGTCGGCGGAGGCCACCGCACGGGCCACCTCGGCCCGTACCGTGATGACCGTCAGATGGTGGGCCACCACGTCGTGGAGCTCGCGGGCGATCCGCAGGCGCTCGTCCGTCACGGCCTGCCGGGCGGCGAGTTCCGCGTACGACCGCTGCTCTCCCACCGCAGTGCCCACCAGCCAGGGCAGGGTCGTCATCGAGGACGCGAAGACGATGCCCGACGCGACCCCGGCGGCCGGGACCGGTCGCGGTACGAGGGCCATGGCCGCCGCGACGGCGCCCAGCGAGCAGCCGAGCGCCGTCGCGGACCGGCGCCGCGGTTCCCGCGCCGCCACCGTGTACAGGACGGCCCCGACGGGGAGCCAGGACTCCTCCCATCCGGTGAACGCCATCGCGAGGACCGCTCCGGTCAGGACCGTGTACAGCACCCGGACGGGCCGTCTGCGCCGTACCGCGACCGGGAGCCAGACCACCGCCGCCGCGGCCCCCGCGCCCCAGCCGCCGCCCAGCGTCTCGCTCGCGCCGAACGCCAGGGCGAGGAGCACGGCCGCGACCGTGTCCACGCCGAGCCACTGTCCGTCCCGCAGACGTCCGGCCAGCAGCGGCCGTGACTCCCCGTCGCCCATGCCGGCCACGCTATCCAAGCGGGGGCCCGGGGCCTGTCAGCCCGGAGGACGTCATCCCGCGGGCCGAGTCATCCGCGCGGCCGATGCCCGTCGTACCCTCCTGGGCTGACACCGGGTTCCTCCCCGGGCGCGAAGCCGCCGGGCCCGTCGGACGGAACAGTGGAGCCATGAACCGGAGAACACTGCTGTCCTCGTCCGCCGCATTGGCCGCCGCGCTGATCACGGGTCCGTTCGCGCCGGCGGCCGTCGCACGACCGGGGCAGGAGGAGCCCGTGCGGTTCCGACTGCCCGCCCCGAACGGACCGTACCCGCTGGGCACGGTCGCGCTGCACCTGGCCGACACCGCGCGGCCGGACCCCTGGGTGCCCTCCCGCCCCTGCCGTGAGCTGATGGTCAGCATCTGGTACCCCGCCCGCGGCGGCGCGGCCCGCCCCACTGTTCCCTGGATGCCTCCGGCGGCGGCCGACCGGTACCTGGGCCTCCTCGGCCTGCCTCCCGGCCGGGTACGGCTGGGAGGCACCCACGGCCACGAGGGCGCTCCCGTCGGCGGCCCACCGGGCCCCCTGCCCGTCGTGCTCTACTCCCCCGGCGCCGACGCGTCACGGTCGTTCGGCACCGGCATCGTGGAGGATCTCGCCAGTCACGGTTTCGTGGTGGTCACCGTCGACCACACCTACGACGCGGCGGCGGTAGCCTTCCCCGGTGGACGCGTCGAGACGAATCCGCTGGGCGGGATCAGCGACTACGCCAAGGCCCTCGCGGTCCGTACCGCCGACATCCGCTTCGTCCTGGACCGGCTCGCCGTCCTCCGCTCGGGCGGCCACCCCGGCGTCTGCCGCACCCCGCTGCCCGCAGGCCTGCGCGGGGCGCTCGACCTGCGGCGGGTCGGGATGCTCGGCCACTCCCTGGGCGGCGCCACCACCGCCGCGACGATGTTCGCCGACGGGCGGATCACGGCGGGAGCGAGCCTGGACGGGGGCGCAGCGGGGCCGGTGGTGGACGCCGGGCTCGACCGTCCGTTCCTGGTGGTGGACACCCCGGGCAAGGGCGGCATGGAGAACAACCCCGCCCTGCGCGCGTTCTGGTCGCGGCTGCGCGGCTGGCGGCTGCATCTGACCGTACGGGGAGCCGCGCACCAGTCGTTCGGCGACGATGTGCTGATCCTGCCGCTGATCGCCCCCCTCCTGGGCCGGTCGGCGCCCGATCTGGAGGAAGACGTCGGGACGATTCCCGGGCACCGGGCACAGGCGTTCCAACGCGCCTACCCGCGAGCCTTCTTCGACCTCCACCTCCGCGACCGGGGGCGGCTGCTCGACGGTCCCTCCCCCGACTTCCCCGAGGTCGACCACGCGCGGTGAACGCCTGGGCGCCGGTCCCGCCCGTCCGGACGCCGAGGAGGGACCGGCCGACCCGGTGGCCTCCTCCACGAGTGTCTTCCGTCCACGAGTGCCAACATCCGCCCTGAGCAGGGCAGATGGGATTCTCGGCGGAATCGCCTCCGGCCCTGTGGCATGTTCTTGCCTACGGCGCATGCGGTGCCGCAGCCGGATCGTTCGCCGACGCCCCTCGATCCCACGCAAGGACGGCCGAGATGATACGTGGAGCAGACCTGCCGAAAGGCGCGCGCCGGGTTCCCTACGAGTCCCCGGGCCTGCCGGACCACCGGAGTCCGCTGCGGTTCCTGTGGTGGCTGACGACGAGTCAGTACCGGCGGGTGCTGCTCGGCACCTTGTGGGGCATCACGTGGATGTGTGCGCTCATGCTTCCGCCGTACCTGTTGTCGAGGACGATCGACGAGGGGCTGGAGGCGCGGGACACCGGGATGCTGCTCCTGTGGACCGGAGCCGTGGTCGTCACCGGGGCCGGGACGGCGGTCCTCGGCATCCTGCGGCACCGCACCATGACGCGCATCCGGGCGGACGCGGCCTACCGGACGGTCCAGGTCGTCACGCGCCACGTCACCCGGCTGGGGTCGGCGCTGCCGCGACAGGTGTCCGCGGGTGAGCTCACACACCTCCACGTCGGCGACATCAGCAGGATCGCCCAGACCCTGACCGTCACCGGACCCGGCGTCGGCGCGGTCGTCGCCTATGCCGCGACCGCCGTCCTGCTGGTCCGGATCTCGGCCGTCATCGCCGTGGTGGTCCTGCTCGGAGTCCCGGCCCTGGCCCTGACCGTCGGCCCGCTGCTGGGCAGGCTGCACGGCGCCGAAGGCCGCTACCGCGAGGACCAGGGTGCTCTGACCTCTCTCGCCGGCGACATGGTGGCCGGCCTGGGCGTCCTCAACGGGATCGGCGGCAAGGCCCTGTTCGCCGCGCGGTACCGGGAACGCTCCCGGGCGCTGGTCCCCCTCGGGTACCGCGTCGCCGCCATCACCAGCTGGGTCCAGGCACTCACCGCGTGCCTGCCCACGGTCTTCCTTGCCGTGGTGACGTGGATCAGCGCGCGGATGGCGGCCAGTGGGGCCATCACCGTAGGTGAACTGGTGGCGGTCTACGGATACGTCGCCGCTCTGCTGGTGCCCGTCTCGTCCTTGATCGAAGGGGCCGACGACCTGCCGCGCGGGCTCGTCTCCGCACGGCGGGTGGTCGACATCCTGGCGCTCGCGCCGGCTCCCGGGGGGCACCGGACCCGGCTCGACCCCCCGGCCGCTCCCGGCCCGCTGCGCGACCCCGCGTCGGGCCTGGTGGTGGCCCCGGGGAAGGTGACGGCCCTGGTCGGCGCCCGTCCCGACGAGCCGCGCGCCGTGGTGGACCGGCTGGCCGGCTACACGGACTCCGAGGCCTCCTGGGGTGACTTCGAGCTGTCCGACTGGGACCGCACGGCTCTCAGGCGGCACATTCTGCTCGCGGACAACGATGCCTATGTGTTCCCGGGCTACCTGCGTTCCGTCGTCTCCGGCAGCACCGACCGCTCCGACGAGGACATCCGGCGGGCGCTGCACGCCGCCGCAGCGGAGGACATCGTCGACGCGCTCCCCGACGGGCTCGACACCCGCCTGGAGAACCAGGCCCGCAACGTCTCGGGAGGTCAGCGCCAGCGGCTGCGGCTGACCCGGGCCCTGCTCGCGGATCCGGCCGTGCTCCTGCTCGTGGAACCGACGTCGGCGCTGGACGCGCACACGGAGGCGACCGTCGCCGCCCGGGTGGCGGCGCACCGGCGCGGGCGGACAACCCTCGTCGTCAGCACCTCGCCGCTCGTGCTCGGCCGGGCCGACGAAGTCGCCTACCTCGTCGACGGAAAGGTGCGGGCGGCCGGTACGCACCGGGAGCTCCTCGCCGACCAGCCGGGATACGCGGCACTGGTGTTCCGCGGCAGCACCGGGATCCCCGGCGAGGCCGCCGTGGCACAGCCCGTGGAAGGACAGTCCCGATGAGCGGCCCCAGCAGGACGCCCCGCCTGCCGATCGCCGATGCCAGGACGGTTCGCCGGGCCGGCCGGCAGCTGTTGCGGGACGACTCGGGCGCCGTCTGCGCGATGCTGCTGCTGACATGCCTCGCCGCGCTCGCCGGCGCGGCCGGTCCCTGGCTCCTCGGCCGCATCGTGACCGGGGCCGAGTCCGGTGACCTGTCCGCCTCCGCCGTCGACGGACTGGCCGCGGCGGTGCTGGGCTGCTCGGCGGCCCGACTGGTGCTGTCGCGCTACGCGCGAGGCCTCTCCCACCGCTTCGGCGAGCGCGCGCTCGCCGGGCTCCGCGAGGAGGTCGTCGAGCGCACCCTCGCGCTGCCGGGGCGGGTCGCGGACGAGGTGGGCACCGGTGATCTGGTCACCCGGACCACCCTGGACGTCTCGACCGTCGCGACCACGCTGCGCACCGCGGCTCCGGACATGTTCGTCTCCGGCGTCCAGGTCGTGTTCGTCCTCGCCGCGGTCTTCCTCCTGGACCCGCTGCTCGGTCTCTGCTCGGTCGTGGGACTGCCGATCGTGTGGGGCGTGAGCCGCTGGTACCTCGCGCGCTCCCGCGACGCCTACCTCGCGGAGGGAGCGGCCGCCGGCGAGGTCTCCGAGATCCTCGACTCCACCGCGCACGGCGCCCGCACCGTCGAGGCCTACGGGCTGCGCGAACTGCGGAACAGCGCCCTCGACCAGGCCGTCGACACCGCCTACCGCGCCGGCCTGCGCACCCTCGCCCTGCGGACGGTGCTGTTCCCGGTCACCGAGTTCGCGCACACGCTGCCCATGGCGCTCATCCTGCTCGTGGGCGGGTTCGGCCACCTCAACGGCGCGATCCCCCTGGGAGCCGTGGTGGCGGGCAGTCTGTACATGTGGCAGTTGGTCGACCCGCTCAACCAGCTGCTCGTCCAGGTCGAACAACTGCAGCGCAGCGGCGCCTCGTTCGCCCGCATCAAGGGTGTCGGGCTGGTGTCGCACACAGCCGGCGCCGCTGTGCCGGACCCGGTGGACGACGTCATCGAGGTCAAGGGCGTGGGGTATTCCTACGTCCCCGGGCAGGAGATCCTCAAGGACGTGGAGCTGCTGGTCCGTCCCGGTGAACGGCTGGCGGTGGTCGGCCGGTCGGGAGCCGGCAAGTCCACCCTCGGCAAGCTGCTGTCCGGTGCGGACGTCCCTGACACGGGCCACGTGCTGGTCGGCGGCGTGCCCGTCGCCGACCAAGCCGCGGCGGGCGGACTGGGCAACCGCATCGTCCTCCTCACGCAACAGCACCACGTGTTCATGGGCACCCTGCGCGACAACATGACCATGGCCGCGCCCGAGGCCGACGACGAGGCCGTGCTCGCGGCCCTGAGGTCGGTGGAAGCGGACTGGGTGGCCGAACTGCCGGCGGGCCTGGACACCCCGCTGGGCTCGGGCGGAGTCGAACTGGAGCCCGCCCAGGCACAGCAGCTCACCCTGGCCAGGGTGCATCTGGCGGACCCGCACACCCTGATCCTGGACGAGGCCACCTCGCTGCTCGACCCGACGACGGCCCGGCAGGCGGAGCGGGCCGTGGCCGCCGTCCGGTCGGGCCGCACCGTCATCGCCATCGCCCACCGGCTGCAGACCGCGCACGACGCCGATCGCATCGCCGTCATGGAGTCCGGCCGCATCGTCGAGCTGGGCACCCACGACGAGTTGGTCGGCGCGGGCGGACCGTACGCGGAGCTGTGGCGGTCGTGGAACGGCGAGAGCTGAGTCCCGCCGGGGTTCCCCCGTCCGCCATTGCCGCCGGTGAGGGTGGTCCGCGTGATCCGGTCGGCCGCGTCGTGCGGAGGGCAGCCGTCCCCGGTTCCGGGGAAACGGTCGGGACGGGACAGCACCGGTGTGGCCGGAGTTCCGGAAGTGACCTCATGGGACATTCCATGCTTATTGTATGAATGATAAATACCCGGGTTTCAGGTCTGGCGATTTTCGCCAGTGCGGGAATACCCTCTACCGCGAGAGTCGCACCAGCCCGGCGGTGACGGATCGAGCCCCGCCCACGGACTCTCCTCGACAGATCTTTCCAGTGCCGTCATTTCGTGGCGGCCCCCATGCGTTCGGCCCGGCCCGGGCCAGGGACAACAGCTGTCCACCGGCCCCCGCCGCGGCATGCCCGACCAACAGCACGGACCAAGAAACAAATGAGGCGACATGAGCAGTCAATTCGACGGCCTGGCGCAGATGTACGAGGACATGTTCGCCCTGCCGTGGCGGAAGGACCTCGAATCCCACAGCGTACTGGCGGCCCTGGGGCGCGTCCGGGGCGAACGCGTCCTGGACCTCGGATGCGGTACCGGCCTCTACTCGCGCCTGCTGAAGGCGCAGGGGGCCGAACTGGTGGTGGGGCAGGACGTCTCGGAGGGCATGCTCTCCTACGCGAGGGCGCAGGAGCCCGCCGGCCACCGGGGCATCGAGTACGTCCACACCCTGCCCCCAGCCCTGGAGGGGACCTTCGACGCCGTGCTCGGCGTCTACGTCCTCCCCTACGCCGAGCAGTACGCGGAACTCGTGGAACTGTGCGGGCTGGCGGCGCGGGCGCTGAGGCCCGGCGGCAGGTTCGTCACCCTGCCGGTCAACCCCGACTACGACGGCAGGCGCGAGTACTACGAGCGCTACGGGCTGCGGCTGTTCGACGCCGAGCCGCGGTTCGACGCCTCGAAGGTGACCCTGGAGTTGGAGTTCGGCCCGTACCAGGAGACGATCACGGCCCGGTACTGGAGCCGGGAGGCGTTGGAGGGCGCGCTGGCCGAGGCGGGCTTCACCGACATCGGCTGGCCCCCGTTCCAGGTCTCGGAGCAGGGGATGCGTGAGCACGGCAAGAGCTTCTGGGGGCCGTACCTGCGCTCGCCGCACGCCTCGCTGATCACCTGCGTGAAGGGTGCCGCCGCGCCGGCCGTGAAGGGTGCGGCCGCGCCGTGAACGTGCTCCGCGCGCCGACCGCGGTGGCGATCGGCACCCGTGTCCACCCCGACGCCCACGGCGTCGACTCCGCCGCCTGGGACCGCCTGGTCGGCGCCGACAACTTCTACGGCAGCCACCGCTGGGTGCGCTCCACCCACCTCGCCTCCGGCGGGGACCCGGTCGTCACCGCCTCCGCGTCCGGAGACCTGCTCGGCGTGCTGCCGACCTGGCCGGGCGAGGGCGGCGACGACGAGATGTTCTCGCTGCCCGGCATCCTGCCCGACCTGGCCGCCGACGGTGGCGGCGGCGCTGACAGGCAGCTCTGGCTCGGCACCCGGCGCTCGGTCCGCAACGAGTTGCTGTGCGTCCGGGGACCGCAGCGGCGCCCGGTCCTGAGGGCCCTCCTGGGCCGGGCGCTGGACCTCGCCTCCGACCGGGGCGACGACGGAGTGGTGATGGCCTACCTCGCCGGCCAGGACGCCCTGGAGCTGGCGGCGGCCCACCCCCGGGCCCGCGCGCTGCTGCACTCCGCCGACACCTACCTGCCCGTCCCGCCGGGCGGCGCCGGAGAGCTGTCGGCCCGCACGGACCAGCACAGCCGGACCCGGCGCAGAAGCGAGATGCGCGCCTTCCAGCGCACCGGAACGGTCGTCAAGATCAGCCGGCTCACCGAGGACATCGTCGGCCGCATCGCGTACCTGATCGCCCAGAACCGGGCCCGCCACGGCAGTTCCGGCGGTCCGCAGGCGGTGCTCGACGCCCTGAACGCCCAGCGTGCCACCGGCCTGCTCGACGACGCCGTGGCGTTCCTGGGCCTGCGCGGCCCCGACCTGGTGGCCGCGACCGTCTGCTACGAGCACGGGGACCAGCTGTACGCCCGCTACTTCGGCTACGACTACACCCGTACCGCTCCCACGAACGAGTACTTCCTGCTGACGTACCACGCGCCCCTCGACTACGCCGCCGAGTGCGGCTTCCGGCGCTACCGGACGGCGATCTCCGCGTGGGACGTCAAGGTGCGCCGCGGTGCCCGGCTCACCCCCCTCGCCGCCGTGGTGCTGCCGCTGCGCGGCGCCGTCTGCACACCCGCCCGTCAGCGCGAGCACAACATCACCGCCGCCGGGCGCTGGCGGGAACTGGCTCGGACCCACCCGCTGGCCATGGGGCCGGAGTGGGCCTGCTGGGACTCACCGCTGCCCTGACCCGAGAACCGTGATCCAGGGAAGGAAACGCTCATGCTCCACCTCCACTACCGGCTCGAACTGACCGAGGCCGCAGAAGCGGACCCGGCCGGGTTCTGGACCTGGGCCGCCGAACGCGAGAAGTGGTTCTACGAAGGACTCGACACCGTGCTCGCCACGAGCTGGCACCTGCGGACCGTCGGCACCCACGTCCACGCCCTCGAACACCTCGTCACCTTCGCCGACGAGGCCGCCTGGGGCACCTACCGCCGCCAGGTCTCCGCCCGCAGCAAGGACACCGCCTGGGAGAAGCGCCGTACCGAGCAGACCCACTGGTGGCGCCTCGCCGAGGCCGCCCTGCTCAACGACCCGCCCGTCGCGATGGGCCTCCACCGCGCCCCGCCGCCGAGGTGACCGCCGTGACCACGGGCTCCGGCTCCGGCTCCGAGTACGCCGACCACGTCGCACGCAGCACCCACCTCCTGGACCACGGTCGCTTCACCACCCTCGCCACCTTCGGCGAGGACGGCCCCTGGGCCTCCACCGTGAACTTCGTCGCCCTCCGGGACCCGCTCCGGCTGCTCTACTACTCCCTCCACCGCGCCCGGCACTCCCGCAACATCGAGGCGCGGCCCGGCATCGCCGGTTCGGTCCACCTGCTCGGCACCCCCGGATTCGGCCTGGACGGCGCCCAGTTCACCGGGCACTGCGAGGCCGTGCCGGCGTCCGAGGTCCCGTGGCACCGGCAGGTGTACTACGAGCTGAACCACCCCGATCCGGAGGTCCGCGCGGCCTGGCTCCTCCCGGAGTCGGACTTCACCGGCGACGGGCCGCGCCGCTTCTACGTGGTGCGCGTGCACCGGTGGTGGCTGCTGGACATCGACCGCTGGCTGACCGACAAGCACGACACCCGCGTGGAGGTCGACCTCGCCGAACTCGCCCGCCCGGCCCGCCCGGCCCGGCCGTGACCACGCTGACGAACGCACGCGTCGTCACCCCGCACGAAGTCCTGGAGCCGGGGCGGGTCACCTTCTCCGGCCCACGATCACCGGGGTCGGCACCGGTGAAGCCCCGGCCGCCGCCGACGTCCACGACCTGGGGAAGGCGTACGTCCTACCCGGTTTCGTCGACCCGCACCTGCACGGCGGTGACGCCGCGTCCGTCGGTTCCGGCGATCCCGCCGAGGTGCGCAGGGCCGTCGCCCTCCACCACCGCCACGGCACCACCCCGGATCCTGGCCGGCATCGTCGTCGGCCCCGTTCCGGCGGCGGCCCGGCTGACCACCCACCTGTTCAGCGCCGTGTGACGGGCCCGGTGCACCCGCGGTCGACGGGTGGACCAGGCCGAAGGCGCTGCGGTTCCCGGTTTGTTCGAACACGGAGCGTGGGTAGTCACGGGACGGATCCCCGGAACCGTCGTCCGGGA
Organism: Kitasatospora sp. MBT66; assembly: GCF_000710405.2. Classification (NCBI taxonomy): domain Bacteria; kingdom Bacillati; phylum Actinomycetota; class Actinomycetes; order Kitasatosporales; family Streptomycetaceae; genus Kitasatospora; species Kitasatospora sp. MBT66. The sequence continues at coordinate 272,217 of NZ_JAIY01000016.1, forward strand.
TCCCGGGGCGGACGCGCTCACCCCTCGGCCCCACGGCCTTCGACGAACAGCGAGGACACTGCGTGGACCCGACCGGCCGCCCCCTGCTCCGGCATCCTCGACCACCCGGCGTCGACACCCTGCGCCACACCGCACGGCGCGGCCTCGACGCGATCCCCGATCCGCGCCACCGCGCGATGATCGCGACCGTCCTGGCCTCCGGCCTGGTCGAGCAGATGATCGCCCGCACCGATTCCTTCACCGCGCCGACGGCCGACCTCGCCCGGGCCGCCGCCGACGCCGACCTGCTCACCGCCGAACTGGCGGCCTTCGGCGTCGACCTCCCGGCCGCCACGGTCCGCAACATCACGCAGATGCGCGCCCTGATGGTGCCGATCGCCGACGACGCACTGGCCCTCGCCGTCGACCGCATCTGGGTGTTCTCCACCAACGCCGACGACGTCTGCTGCCACGACCCGGACGAGGCGGCGGCCATGCTGCGCGCCGGCCTGCTGCCCGAGGCGCTCCCGGCCTCGCCGAACACCCGTTACGTCCAACACATGTTCCGCGAGATCGCGCCGTTCTGCGAGCCGACCTTCCTCGCCGTCTTCAAGACCTTCTTCCACAACGCGCTCGTCGGCGTGCTGATGGAGGCGGAGTTCGATCCGGAGGCGTCCGACGACTTGGACAGCGACTACGTCCGCGTCTTCAACGGGTTCTCCCAATTCTGGTTCGCCACACTGCAGTTCACCGACCCCTGCCTGGCCGCCCACCGGGACCGGGCGTTCTGGGCGGCGGCGATGAGCTCGTGCGTCGCGTTCCTCAACGATGTCAACGACGTGCTGTCCTGCTACAAGGAGGCCGTGCACGGCGCGGACTTCGCCGTCAGCCGGGTATACCGGCAGGCGGTGCGCGAGGAGATCCCCTACCTCACCGCCTACCGCCGCACCCTCGACGGCGGCCTGGCCGCCCACCGCCGGATCACAGGCCTCGCCAGCGAGGAGCAACGCCCTTACCTCGAAAGGTACATGACCGGCTACGCCTACTGGCACCTGCACTGCCGCCGCTACCGCTGGCAGGACGTCTACCCCGACCTCCTCCCCCTCGACGGAGCGTGACCCCACCCCCACTGCCTGCCGTACCGGGATGTCGGCGGGGTGCGGCGAGCGCGTGCTGCCGGATCCCGCTGCCGGCCGTACGCCCGGGCCCTCGGGCTCGTGAACCTGTACTCATGGGCGGATTCCACGATCGCGACATGTTTCACCCGGTTTCACCCGAAAGCGTTGGACCGGGCCCGCCGCTGAGGGTGGTGGGGGCGGGCGGGCAGCTTCTTCCGGGCGGACAGATCTGATTTCAGGTCAATAACATGTTAGTGCCCTATCGTTGACCGGCAACGAGTCGGTCCGCGATGACATCATTCCGGGTCGGTACGACGACGGAGGGAGAGTCCGGTGAGCAGTCTCAACAAGGGTCTGGAACGGATCGAAGTGGACCTGTCGTGGGATCCGAGCCCCGCAGGTTCGGCGGGTCACGATCTGGACCTCGTCGCCGCGACGTACGCCACCGACGCCCCGTCCGGCACCCCGGCCTACCTGGTCCACTTCGACAGCCGCGCTCCCGACGGCACGATCACACTCACCAGGGACAGCCGCGACGGCAAGGGCCTCGGCGTCGACGAGCGCCTGGTCCTGGAACTCGACCGCCTGGCAGACCGCTACCCCCGGGTGGTCGTGGGCGTCGCCATCCAGCAGAACGCCGGCCGGCTGGCGTTCGGAGACATAGCGAACCCCGTGGCCAGGATCCGGAACGGGCGCGACGAGTTGGCGTCAGTGGACTTCGTCGGCGTCGACGGGGCTACGGCCGCGAGGGTTGCGGAGTTCGTCCGGAACAGCTCGGGGGTCTGGGCGTTTCGGCCCGGCGTCCACGGCTTCGACGCCGATCCGGCGACCTTCGCGAGGATCATGGGAACCTGACAGGGCTTCGCCCGGTGGCCCGAATCCGAACGACGGCCTGTGTGCCCGTGACACCCCCGGCTCCACCCCCGGCACAGGACCACGGGCAACCGGGCCGACCGGGCCGACCGGGCCGACCGGGCCGACCGGGCCGACCGGCCAGGCGCTCACGCCTCCCCCGCGCCGTGCCTTCCAGCGGTGGTCCGGCATCCCCTCCGGTTCAGTGATCATGAAATCGAAGAACCCGGCGCTCCCGGTGAGTCGCCCGTCCACACCTTCGCGACCCCAAGCGCGCCGTCATCCCCTCCCCCGCCCAGGTCCGGGACATTGGCACCGCCGGCGACAACACCTTCTCGACAACGCCGACCCGACATGCTGGAGGGCTGCCTGGATCGGGCAGGACATGGTCGGCGTCGCCCTCTGCTCCATCCGCCGCCACGACCGCACCGTGGGCGAGGTGGAAGAGCTGAGTGTCCGGACGGACCGGCAACGCCTCGGAATCGGCCGGGCCCTGCTGCTCGACGGGCTGCGGAGCCTTCGCGAGCAGGGCGCAACGACCGCCCGGCTGTTCACGGGCACGGCAAACCCGCACCGGTCCTACGACCTCTACGAGAGCGTGGGATTCGGGCGACAGAACGAGTACGTCCGCTACCGCAAGCCGCTCGCTTGATCCACCGGGCATCGGGCTGTCCGGTCATCCACAGGATTCGACAACAGCTCGCCGCCACCGCCCCCTCCACCCGCACACGCCAGCCCCGACCCACCGCGCACACGAACGGATCCGCACCGCCGAGCGTGAGAGGCGCGCACCGGACCTCTGCTGCCGACAGGGGCGACGCCAGGATGGTGATCGACGTGGCCGGCCCGCATGACATTGCGCGACAAGGACTCTCCGAGCACCGCCCGATCCACGGTGATCCCGCTGCAGCACGCGCCCCTCAGGGCGCTGTGCGTCGCTTCTGCCACAACGACGCAGGCCTTCGAGCAGCAAGATGATCGTGATGCAGTCCGAAACACGGCAACGTCGGCTCGGTCAAGCGGCGACCGACCAGGCCAATCCGCCTCTGACGATCAGTCAGAAAAGTCAGCAAGAAGTCAGCATCAGTACGGGCAGACCTTGCGAAACGCGCGTAGACCTGAGAATCAATGCATTCCGTGCCTGTCTCCCGAGGAGGCAGGCACGGGACGCGGAACTCGCCCTGCGACGGCCCTTCCGATGCCCCTTCCGGCGCCGGAACAGTCCAGTCGACAGTGACCGGAACAGATGCTTCGTTCGAAGCATCTTCGCAGGTCAGCGCACCCGTCCACGCGCCTTCAGAGGGATGTCGGGGAGGGCCGGGGCGTGGAGGCGGGCGCCGTCGTAGCCGTGGACCTCGCCGAACCGGGTGCCGGCTTCCCAGTCGTTGCGGGCCTGGAGGATCTCCTCACCGGATCGGCCGATGAAGTTCCACCACATGACGAGCTTCTCCTCGAAGGGTTCGCCGCCGAGGAGGAGGAGCGTGGCGTCGCTGTCGGCGTGGAGGGGGAGGGTGCGGCGGCCGGTGCCGAGGTAGAGCATGGCGCCGGGGTCGAGGGGGACGCCGTCGACGGTGGTGCGGCCGGACATGGTGAGGACGGCGTACTCGAAGTCGGGGTCCAGCGGGAGGTGGAGGTCGGTGGCGGCGGCGAGGGTGAGGTCGGCGCCGACGATGGGGGTGTGGGTGGTGCCCGGGGAGGTGGCGCCGTCGAGGGTGCCGAGGATGACGGTGGCGTGCAGGCCGGGGGCGGTGACGGTGGGCAGGTCGGCGTGGTGCTCGAAGGCGGGTTCGCGGTGGCGGTGGGCGTCGGGGAGGGCGACCCACAGTTGGGCGCCGTGCAGGAGGGGGGCGTGGGGGCGGGGGGACTCCTCGGAGTGGGAGATCGCCCGGCCGGAGGTCATCAGGCCCAGTTCGCGGGGGCGCACGGTCGTCAGGCTGCCGAGGCTGTCGCGGTGCAGCACCTCGCCCGCGTGCAGCCAGCTCACGGTCTGGAGGCCCATGTGCGGGTGCGGGGGCACCTGCATGCCCGGCTCGTCCGCGATGTCGTCCGGACCGTAGTGGTCGACGAACGCCCAGGCGCCGACCATCCGGCGCCCCAGGTTGGGGAGCAGGCGGCGGACCACGGTGCTGCCGCCGAGGGAGGCCTCGCGCGGGGCGAGGAGTTCGTGGACGGGGCCGCCCGGGGTTTCGGCGCGGCCGCCGCGGACGGAGGGGTCGGGGGTGTCGGCGTCAGGCATGGTGGGCTCCGTTGGCGGCGCGCGGGGCGGCCGGGACGATGGGGGTGCCGGCGGAGACGGCCCGGGTGACGGGGGTCCGGTCGGCGATGTCGAGCAGGCGGGCGCGCTGGGCCTCGTCGAGGTCGCCGATCAGGTCGATCCGGCGGGTGATGCGGACGGCCTTCTCGGGGCCCTTCTCGTAGCCGAGGTGGACGCGCACGGTGGTCAGCGGCCACTGCTTGCGCTGGGCGTACATCCGCAGGGTGATCGCGGTGCAGGAGCCGAGGGCGGAGAGCAGCAGGCCGACCGGGGTGGTGGCGGTGTCGGCGCCGCCGGCCGATTCGGGCTCGTCGGCGGCGAGCCGGTGGCGGCCGGAGCGGATGTCGACGCGGTAGTCGTCGTCGGTGCTGGTCGCGACGGCGGCGGCGGAGCGGACGAAGACGGGTTCGGCGTCCACGGGTTCGGCGTCCGGGGCCGCCCCGGTGGCCTCGGCGGTCACAGGCCGAACCGCTCGTGCTGGGCGGCCGGGACGAGGTCGTGGTAGTCCGGGTGCTTGGTCAGCCAGCCCCGGATGAAGGGGCAGTAGGGCAGGACGGCGAGCTCGCGGGCGCGGGCGTCGTCGAGCACGGCGCGGGCGAGGATGCCGCCGAGGCCCTGGCCGCCGAAGCGCGGGTCGATCTCGGTGTGGATGAAGGCGATCTCGTCGTCGTGGCGGAAGTACTCGGCGAATCCGGCGAGTTCACCGTCGGCGGTGATCTCGTAGCGGGACTTCTCGGGGTTGTCGGCGACGGTGGTCGTCGTCATGGCGTACTCCTCGGGGATCGGGCCCTGGCGTCGGAGTTAATTTAGCATTCAACTATCAGTCGATCAAGGACCGCCGGAGGGGAATCCGGCGGTCGGCGCCCGGGGCAGGCCCGGGGCGGAGCTCAGGAGAGGGTGACCGGCGGGGGCAGCGGGTGGCAGCCGTCCCAGGACGCCACCTGGCCGGGCAGGCAGGAGACCGGGCGCGGCGGCAGGGTCGGGGCCGGGCGGGGCGGCACCGTCCACTGGCCCGGGTCGACCCCGTCGTCGGGGTCGGCGGGCGGCTTGGGAGCCGTCGGAGGCGCCTTGGGGGGTGCGGGCGCGGGCGGCGCAGGTGGGGCAGGGGGCGCGGGTGCGACAGGGGGCGCGGGAACGGCCGGGGCGGCGGGCGC
>NZ_JAIY01000016.1:277816-296599 GCF_000710405.2 Kitasatospora sp. MBT66
GTCGGCGGACGGGTCGGCGGACGGCGAGGCGGCCCGGGACGGCGAACCCGTCGGGGCCGGATCGGCGGAGTCGGACCCGCTCATCGCCCAGCCCCCCGCGCCGACCAGCGCGGCGGCGCACAGGCCCGCCGCCACACCTACGGCGACCCGTCGCCGCCGCACCGCGCCGTCCCCGGCCGCCCGGTCCTGCGTCCGCAACTCGTCCTGCACCGCACCCGCCCACTCTGTTCGATCCTTGTTCGGAATGCGCGGATGCTAGCAGTGCGTGTGCGTCAGTCCTGCGGGCGCGGGGTGGTAGTGACACCGGGTCGGGCCTCCTCGACGCGACGGAGGGCACCCTCCCGCCGCAGGCCCGGCGCGAGCAGCGCGGTGACGGCCAACGACGCGGCGGCGGTCCCCGCCATCGCGGTGGTGACCGAGGTCAGTTCGGCGAACGCCCCCGCCGCCGCCGCGCCGACCCCCTGCATCGCCAGCATGCCGGAACCGTGCAGGCCGAGCGCCTGCCCGCTCAGCTCGGGCGGCGTCAGCGCGACCAGCCGTTCCTGGAGCAGCAGCCCCGCCCCGTACCCGACGGTGGCCACCGCGACCAGCGCCGTCGCGGCCGGCAGGCCCGGCTCCAGCGCGAACCCCAGATACGGCGCGGCCAGCAGGACGCACAGCGGCACGGCCAGCGGCTCCCGCCGGTGCGCCGGCAGCACCCGGCCGACGAGGACGTCCCCGACCAGCATGCCCAGCGCCCCGACCGCGAACAGCAGGCCCGCGGCGTCCGGCCGGTACGGCACGTAGAGCGCCTCCACACCCACGACCAGGCCGTTCGGCACCCACAGCGCGAGGTACACGCACCGGCGCGGAGCGGAGGACCACAGCCGCGCGTTGGCCCGCCACGTCGCGGCGACGGACGGCCGCCCGGCGGCCCGGGGCGGGCGCCGACGCAGCCCGGCGCGCGCTGCACCGGCGGACAGCAGGTGCAGGGCGGCGGCCGTGAGCAGCGCGCCGGACGGCGTGAGGGCGGCCACCAGCGCGCCGCCGGTCGCGAAGCCGCCGATCTGGACCGGACCGGACGCCAGGCCCAGCGCGGAGCGGCCCAGCAGGTAGCCGTCCCGGCTGAGCAGTTCGTGCAGCAGCCCGTAGCGCACCCCGCCGCCCGCCGCGCCCGCCACCCCTAGGGCGAGCAGCACCGGGAACAGCGCCCAGGACGGCAGACCCGGCACCGCCTGGACGGCCGTGCCGAGGGCCAGCAGCACCCCGAGGCCGGTCAGCGCGGCGCGCGGCGGGAGCCGGTCGGCGGCCGACAGGACCGTGGCCGCGCCCAGCAGTTGGGCGAACGCCGGACCGAACATGGCCAGCGCCGCCAGCAACGGCGAGTCCGTCCGCCGGAACACCAGCACGCCGAGCGCGAGTCCGGCGACGGTCTGGGCCGCCGTCTGAGCGGCGGAGAACAGGAACAGCGCGGTGAACTCGCGCTCGCGGAACAACTCCCGGTAGGTGCGCATGCCGCGGAGTCTTTCCGGCGGGGGCGGCGACGCGTCAGCTTTTCGCCGACGCGCGAAAGCCGACGTACGGAAGCCCACGCGCGAAGGCCCAGACGCGAAGGCCCACGCGCGAAAGCCCACGCGCGAAAGCCCACGCGCGAAAGCCCACGCGCGAAAGCCGGATTCCGGAGTACGGGGTGACGCGGACAGAACGGTGGGACGTCGATGCCGATCCGTGGACGGTGATCGAGCCGCTGCCGCCCGCGGATCGGCGAAGTCCGTGCAGGTGACGGTCGGACACACGGGTGGTGCGAGGATGCCGGAGTGGAAACCCAGGACGAGCTTGCGATGCTGCTCGATTCCCTCGCCGTCGGCCGGCGCGTCTGTGCCGGCTACGGTCCGGCAGCGAATGTGCCCATCGCCGATCGCGTGTTCGCGCTGGCCGAGCAGGCCCGTCACGACCGGCCGGTCGAGCACGGCACGGGACCGACCTCCGCGGCGGAGGTCGCCGCGGTGCTCGACCCGGTGAACCGTTGGGAGGCGATCGAGATGATGGCCGACATGGCGGCCGTCGATCTCGTCTGCTCCGCCCGGCTCCAGGACAAGGACGGCGCGCACCGGGCCGCCGTCCGCGTGGCGGAGATCCTCGGCGAGGAGGCCGACCGGGTCACCAACTGGGAGGGCTTCTGGGCCTCCGGCGGCCGGTGGAGTCCCGTGACTCGCCACGGCATCGACGTCGTCGTCGCCGGCGCGAACGACGAGTTCTTCGCGGTGCTGCTGGCGTTCGGCAACGATTGAGGCTCCACGGAGGTCGCCGGGATCTCCCGACGGGTCCGCAGGCGGCGGGACCGGTCCCGGTGAACGAACGCCGAGGCACAGCGGACGATCGGGAGGCGACGGGCATGGGCTGGTGGCGGGTGGACGCGGACACTCTCGCGGGGAGCCGGTTCGTGGTGTCCCCGCTGGCCGAGACGGTCGCCGCGCTGAAGACCCTGCACGGGGGCGCGGGCGCCCACCCCGGCGAGCGGCGGTGGCTGGCGGCCGCGCTCCCCCGGTACCGGGAGCGGCTGGCCGCCGACCCGGTCGCCGCCGCGCTGGTCCGGACGGCACTGGGTCCGCGCTGGAACGCGACCTTCCTCACGCCGACACCGGGGGCGGCGGCACCGATGCCGGACGGGGCGGCGCTGTTCGCCCGGGAACTGGCGGACGTCCGGGCGACGCCCCCGGCTGTCGTCCGGGCCGACCTGGCCGAGGCCCTGGGCGCCGCCGACGAATCGGCCCTGCCGTCGCCGCTGCTGGGGCACGAGGACCTCGCCGGGCGCGCGGCCGAGCTGCTGTCCTGGGTGTGGACGGAGACCGTCGAACCGGACTGGGCGCGCCGGCGGCGGATCATCGAGGCCGACATCCTGGCGCGCACCGCCCGCCTCGGCACCGGCGGCTGGGCGGAGGCGCTGGGCGACCTGCGGCCGGGGATGCGCTGGCTCGGCGGCGACGGCCTGCGGACCGGCGCCGGACCCGCCGCCGAATCGCGCGAACTCACCGCCGCGGAGCTGCTGTTCGTGCCGGTCACGCCGGGTCGGAGCTGGCTCTGCTGGGACATGCCGGCGGTGGACGGGCGGCGTGTGCGGCCCGGGCGCCGGTACGCGGTGGTGTACCCGTGCTCGGGCGTGCTGGTGGACGAGGACCGCCGTCCGGTGCCGGAGGCGCTGGCGGCGCTGCTGGGGCGGGGCCGGGCCGAGCTGCTCGTGGCGCTCGACCCACCGAAGACCACCAGTCAACTGGTGGCGCTGACCGGGCTCCCGCTCGGGTCGGTCGGCCGGCACCTGCGGATCCTGCGCGAGGCCGGGCTCGCGCTGCGCCGCCGGGCGGGCCGCTCGGTGCTGTACCACCGCACGGCGGCGGGCCAGGTGCTGCTGGACGCGGCGCCGCCCGGGGCTCAGGCTCCCGGTTCAGTCGGTTCAGTAGGTTCAGCCCATTCCTGAGGGTCGTCCGACCGCGTTTCAGCCGCAGCGGTCGGCGCGACCGGGGGCGGGGTGAGGGCACCGACGACGGCTCCGACCACCGTGGCGGCCAGGGCACAGAGGAACGCCTGGTCGGAGGCCTGCGACCAGGCCGACAGCCCGTGCGCCGCCCACCGCAGGTAGGGCAGCAGCGCCAACACCGCGACGACCGCCCCGCCCACCGTCAGGGGGAGCAGCCGGCTTCCCGCCCGGTCGGGGCCGTGCCGGAGGGCCCAGAGTATCGGGAGCAGCGGCACCGTCACCACGCCCGCCACCAGCACCCCGGGTATCCGCCACAGCAGTTCTCCGCCGCAGAGCCAGGCCGCCTGCCACACCCAGTACAGGCAGAGCCCCTGACGGAGCAACAGGAACCACAGCTCCCAGGACCGCCCGGCCGGGACGGTGGCGCGCAGCAGCCACACCGCCGCGACCGCCAGTACGCCGGCGAACCCGGCGGCCACCACCGCCGGTAGCCCGAGGGGCCAGTGCCGGGGCGGCTCGGAGACGGGCAGGTCCACGAGAACGGGGTAGTCCTGAAGCTTCCACACCCCGTCCGGTGTACCGCGCACCAGCCCGAAGTTCGGGTAGTTCACGATCACCGCCCAGCCCTCGGGCGCAGTGACCACGAGCACCTGGGCGGGGTAGGCGGCGGGTCGGGCGGACGGGGCCTGCGTATCGGCGCCCGGTGATTCGCCCGGTACCGCAGCCGGCGGTGATTCGCCCGGTGTCGCAACCGGTGCAGCCGAGAACATCCGGCGCCGGCTCGCACCGGGGTCGAAGGCGGTGTACCAGCTCCGTCCGCCGTCCTCACTGGCCTCGATCGGGGAGGCGTCGTCGCGGACCCGGAAGCAGAGCAGGCGCACCGGTGCCGTGCACCGACCGTCCCCGACGAAGCCGTGGGCCTGCGTGGCGCCGGCATCGGAGCCCTGCGGCACCGGGGTCCAGCTCGCACCGCCGTCCCGCGTCGTCCACCAGCTCTCGTAGGTTTGGAGCATCGTCCGGGATCCCTTGCTCCACAACGACTCGTCCCGGCCGTCGGACGGCTCCATTCGCGACGTGGCCACCATCGCGAGGACAGCCAACGGCACCCCCAGCGCAGCCGCCGCCGGCCGCCACGACCGTCCTGCGGCACGCGACCTCCCGACGGCCTGCGAGCGCTTCCACAGCCACCAGGAGACCCCCAGCGCCGGGAGCGCCACCAGGTCGCTCCGGTCGCCCTGGATCCGGCTCGGCACCCCGCTCCACGACCACACCGCCGAAGCGACCTCGCCGCCCCACGGCCCGGACTTCGCGAAGGCGAACATCGCGCCCGTCGCCGCCAGCCCCGCGATCGCGGGCCGGTCCCCGTGCAACCGCAGGCCCGGTACCAGCGACAGCACCGGGGTCAGCACCAGTGCCAGGACCACCGGTGACACCAGCATCCACGCCAGGTCGCTGACCTTGCCGGTCAGCGCGCCCGGCCACAGCCGTTTCCCCACGTGGTCGTTGAACAGCAGTACCGCCACCGCGGCCAGCGTCCCCGGATGTCCCGCCCAGCGGACGATCGCCCGCACGGCTCCCCGCTCCCCCGCCCCTCGCATGCCCCGCAGCCTCCCCAGGCAGGCACCCGCGTACGCCAGGGGCGGGTAACGGTTCGCGCTCGACGGGCGCCGCCGGCGAGCGGGCGGACCGCGTCAGAGCACGGCGAGCCGGTCCACCAGCAGCTCCACCCTGGGCCCGGTGTGCTCCGGCGGCAGCCGCCCCGCGCGGGTCAGGGTGGCCAGCCCGTGCAGGGCGGCCCAGAACGTCTCGGTGAACAGTGCCGGGTGGACCCCCTCCCCGGCGACCTCGGCGAGGGTCTCCAGCAGGGCGGCGAAGGCGTCCTTCAGCGGCGCGGGGGTGTCCTCGCGCGCGAAGGCCAGGCCGCCGTCGAGCTGGAACATGGCGTCGTAGACCGCCGGGTTGTGTTCCGCGAAGTCGAGGTAGGCGCGGGCCAGGGCGACGACCCGGGCGCGGGGGCCGTCCGCGACCGCCGTGGCGGCCCGCAGCACCGCGGCCATCTCGGCGGCGCCCTCCAGGGCGACGGCGCCGATGATCTCGCGCTTGCCGCGGAAGTGGCTGTAGAGGACGGGCTGGCTGTACTCGATGCGCTCGGCGAGCCGGCGGGTGGTGACCGCTTCCCAGCCCTGCTGCTCGGCGAGTTCGCGGGCCGTGGCCACGATGAGGCGGGCGCGGTCCGCCCGTTCGCGCTGCTTGCGTTCCTGTAGGGACATGACCAGATTCTAGCACCGCTAGACAATCGAGCGGCAGTAGGTCTAGCGTTGCCTCAACAGCTAGCAGCGCTAGATCCCAGGAGGGGTCATCATGCTCAACGCACTTGAGGTCTTCACCACCGTGGTCGTCGGAGTGATGGTGGGCGTGGAGTTCTGCGTCGCCTTCGTCGTCAACCGGATCCTCGGCGCACTGCCCGAGGACGCCGGTCAGCTCGGCCGCGCCCACGGCGGCCGGATGCTCGGCGCCCTGATGCCGGTCTGGTACATCACCTCGGTCGCGCTGAGCGCGGTCTGGGCCGTCGCCGGTCGGCACAACCCCGGCGCGGGCCTGGTCGTCGTCGCCGCCGGCCTGCTGATCCTGAGTGTGCTGATGTCGGTCCTGCTGCTCGTCCCGATCAACAACCGGAGCAAGACGTGGACGCCCGAGAACCGGCCCGCGGACTGGAAGGAGCAGCAGAACCGCTGGGACCGCTACCACTACGCCCGGGTCGCCGTCATCGTGGCGGCCTTCGCCCTGCTGGCCTCGGCCCTCGCCTGAGGACCGCGGGCTCCAGTGCAGGACCCTCCTACGCCTCCTCGGCGGCGCGGCGGGCCGCCTTGACCCGGGCGGCCAGCTCGTCGGCGGGGAGGCGGCGCAGGGTGGTGCCGTGGCGGGCGGCCAGCTCGTCGGCCGGCTCCGGGGAGGACTCGACGACGTCCAGCACCAGCAGGCAGTGGCCGTCCTCCACCTCCTCGCTCAGGACGATCAGGCCGGCACCGCCCGCTTCGTCGCGCCAGGTCTCGGCCGCGTTGCCGAGCGCGGTCCCCGCCACCCAGCCCAGCAGGACGCCGATCGGGCCGCCGAGCAGCCCGGCGAGTCCGCCCGCCACCCCGGCGCCGACCGTCGTCGCGCCCGCACCGCGGACCTGGCTGGCCGGGAAGTCCAGGGTGCCGTCCGCCTCGCGCTCGACGATCGCGGACTGGCGCAGACCGGGCAGGTGCGCGGCCTCGTCGAAGGCGGCGCGGCAGGCGGCACCGTCGGTGAAGTCGAGCAGCAGGACGTGGTGGTTCTCGCTCATGGTCGCGACGGCTCCTCGCTCGGGGGTGGGGCGCCGGGGGCGGCCGGAGGCACTCGCTGGGGGTGACCAGCGGGAACGACCGCCGGGGACACCCGTCGAGGAAACCTGCCGGGACGCCCCGGGACCAGTCCAGCATGGTCCGGGGCGGGGCCGCCCGCCACCGTCCGTGGACCCACCGGGCCCGATCCGGCCCACCGTGGGCCGTGGGGGCGCCGGGGGTCGGTCGACGGGGTCAGTCGGCAGGGAGGGTGCGGCGCACGGTCCCCTTGCTGTCCGCCAGCAGGTAGCCGCCGTTGTGGTACTCGTCGGACAGATAGACCCGGATGGCCGCATAGCCGTCGGACCACCAGTCGATCAGCAGGTAACGGCTGGTCGGGTTCTTGACGTTGAGAGTCTCGTCGGCCTTCTTCAGCAGAGCCGGGACGACGTCCCAGTCGTACTGCGCCAGGTCGACCGGCTTGTCCTTGCCCATCGACCCGCCGACGCGCTTGGCGACATTGCCGTTGCGGTAGTCGTACCAGTCGTAGCCGCGGCCGTCGGCCGTGGGGACCTGGGCGCTCGCGTACTCCGGGTAGACCGCGAGCTGCTTGACCTTGGTGCTGCCGCTCTGTGCGGTGATCGCGGCGACGACGGTGCGGACGCCGTCCGGGGTGAGCAGGTCCTTGGCGGGCGCGGTGGTCTTCGGTGCGCTCGGCGAGGGCTTCGCCGTGGGGGCGGCGGAGGCGGTCGTGTCCGGGCCGGTGGGCGCGGCGGTTCCGGTCGAGGCCGGGGGGCCGCCCGGGTCGGCGGGCGCGTTCGTCCCCTTGGGGGCGGAGCCCGCGCCGGTGTTGCCGCCGGTGCTGCTCGAACCGTCCGGCCGGAGGTTCCAGACCAGCACACTCGTGAGGGCCACGCCCGCGACGGCGAGGGTGACGGTGGCGCCGGTGCGGCGGCGGCGGGCGGGCGGCGGGGGCACGGTGGGTCCGGTGGCGCCCAGGTACTGGGTCCCGGTGCTGCCGAAGTGCCCTCCGTCGGTGGCGGGTTCGCTCGCGTAGGCGGGGTTCGGGGTGGGGTAACCGGTCTGCGGGGTGCCGAAAGCGGGGTTCGGGGTGCCGTAGGCAGGGTCGGGCGTCCCGTAGGAAGGATTCGGCGCACCGAAAGCAGGGTTCGGCGTGCCGAAGGCCGCCGTGGGATCCGGGCCGACCGGCGGGCGGGCCGAGTCCAGGAAGGTGGGCTGCCAGGACGGCTGCCCCGCCCCGCCGGGGCCGGCGCCCGCCTCGGCGGCGGCGAGGGCCTGGTCGAGCTGCGCGGCGTCGGGCCGCACCGCCGGGTTTCGGGCCAGCACGGCGGCCAGCACCGGCCCCAGCGCACCGGAACGGGTCGGCGGCGGCAGCGGCTCGTCCAGGACGGCCGCGAGGGTGGCCAGTGTGGTGCCGCGGCGCAGCGGGTGGTGGCCCTCGACGGCGACGTACAGCAGCATGCCGAGCGACCACAGGTCGGAGGACGGGTTGCCCTCCTCGCCGCGTATCCGCTCCGGGGCGATGTACTCGGGCGAGCCGATCAGCGCGCCGGTGGCGGTGAGCGCGGTGTTGGCGTCCTGCATCGCGGCGATGCCGAAGTCCGTGAGGACGGGCGTGCCGTCGGCGCGCAGCAGCACGTTGCCGGGCTTGACGTCGCGGTGCTGGATGCCGGCCGCGTGGGCGGCGCGCAGCGCGGAGAGCACCCCTCGGCCGATCCGGGCGGCCTCCGGGACGGTGAGCGGGCCGCGGGCGATCCGGTCGGCGAGGCTGCCGCCGCTCACCAACTCCATGACCAGCCAGGGGTGGGGGTGGTCGGGGGTGTCGACGATGTGGTGGATCACCGCGACGTGCGGGTGCTGGAGGCGGGCGAGCGCGCGGGCCTCGCGCAGGACCCGCTCGCGCAGCTCGTGGGCGGCCTCGGGGTTGGCCGCGGCCATCGCCGGGTCCGGCGGGCGGACCTCCTTGAGTGCGACCTCGCGGTGCAGCATGGTGTCCCGGGCGCGCCAGACCAGGCCCATGCCGCCGCCACCGAGGCGTTCCAGCAGTTCGAAGCGGTTGTCGATGAGCCGTGTCTCCGGCCCCCCAGTGTTCATGGCCGCCATCGTAGGGGCCGCCGACCACAGCGGGCCGACCGGCCGGGGCGGCCGAACGGTCCGTGGACGCCCGGTCCTTGCCCACTCCGGGCCCGGGCCGGGAGCGCGGTGGTGAACACGGAGGTGAACACGGCCGGCCAGGAGGACGGGGCGGGGCCCGGAGGGCACGGGCGCGGTGGTGATTGCACCCGCCCGAGCGAGCCGGAGCAGCCTTCCGGGTGGCCGTGGGCGCGCACGGTCGGCTGCCGCCGGATCGGCTCGTTGTGCCCGGTATGCCTGCACACCTCGGAAGGGTCAGCTGGACCGCGCTCTCCCTTCTGATCCTCGTCCTCCCGGCGATGGCCGCCGGGACCGACCACCCTGCGCCGCCGGAGCGGCACGCCGGACCGCCGCCGCTGAACGCCCCGCGCGGCTGGGTGGTCACGGTGAACGCCGCCAATGTGCGGCGCGAGCATTCGGTCGACGACGCGGTGCTGGGCCTCGCCCACTGCGGGGAGCGGGTGGAGATCGTGGACACCTGGATCTCCCCGCTCGGGACGCGCTGGAGCCGGGTCGTCGTGGTGCGCAGCGGGCTGACGGGCTGGGTGCTCTGGTCGCTGCTGGGCCACCCTGCCCCGCTGGGGCACCCCGCCGCGGTGTGTCCGACTCCCCCGCCGGGCGAGGAACGGTGAGCGGTGCTCGGGGCGACCGGCGGCAAGGGGGCGAACCCCGGGATCCGGGGCGGGGGCGGAGACGGGAACGGGGTCCGGGACGGGATCAGGATCGGGGTCGGGGACGACGGGGTCGGGCGCGCGGGGCGCGGGCGGCGGACGGACGCGGGTGCGCCGCGCCGCCGTGCTCCCGGCCCTCCGGGGCGGACCGGCGGCGGGCGTTCCGCACCGGACCCGGGCGGGTAGGGGCCGCCGGGAACACCCGGCGCGGCCAGGCAGGCACCGTGGACGGACGGAGGCGACCCGAATGGACGTGGGCGGAGGCGGAGCCGAAGGCCCGGCCGGAGGCGACGGCCCGGTGGCCGGGGTCCTCCGACCGCCCCTCGGCCCCGGGCGGCGGCCGGAGGGCGCCCCCTGAGGCCGGTCCGGTCCTCCCTCCCCCCGCCCCGTTGATCCCCCTCGCCCAAGGAGACCTCCAGGTGCACCGTTCGTCCCGTCCCCTGCCGCCGACCGGGGTTCCCGGCGCGGACCCGTCCGTCGCCGACCTGCCCGCCACCCCCGTATCCACCCCCGTTCCCGTCCCGGTCGCCGCCGCGCTCGTCACCGACACGCTCGGCCGGGTGCTGCTGCTGCGTCGCCCGGACGGCCGCTGGGAACTGCCGTCCGCCGCCGTGCGCCCGGGCGAGGACCCGGCGCGGGGCGCCGTCCGGGCGCTGGCCGAGAGTTGCGGGGTGGCCGGGCCGGCGGGGCATCCGGTCGGGGTGTTCGAGGACGCCACGGAACCGGCGCTGCGGCACGTGTACGCGCTGTCGGCGCACGCGCCCGGCGCGCTGGACCGGCTCGCCCTCCCCCGGCACAGCACCCATGCCTGGTTCTTCACGGACAACCTGCCGGGCGTCACCCCCGAGACGGTGCGGTTCCTGCGCGCCCACGGCCCCGCGCGGCCGCATCTGCCGCGCACCCAGTGGCTGGCCACCACCCCGCGCTCGTGGCTGTGCACGGCCGCCGTGGTGACCGCCCCGGACGGGCGGCTGCTGATGGTCAAGCCCCGGGTCCGGGAACCGGACCGGCGGCCGCGGGCCGGGGCGGGGGCCTGGAACTTCCCCGGCGGTGTGCTCGACTCCCACGAGGACTCGCCGACCGGGGCGGCCCGCGAACTGCGCGAGGAGACCGGGCTCGACCGGCCGGCCGGGCCGCTGCTGGCGGTGTTCTGGCGGCACCCCGAGCCGGGGGCGGACCACCCGATCGTCCAGTTCTTCCACGACTTCGGCACGGCCGACCCCGAGACCGTCCGGCTCGGCTGCCCCGACGGGGAGATCACCGACTGGGCGTGGTTCTACCCCGACGGCGGGGAGTTGGACGCCGCGGCCGGCGCCGACCGCGCGGAGCGGGCCCGGCAGGCCCTGGCCGCCCGCGCCTCCGGCCGCGCCGTCGCCGGCACCCTGCCCGGCCCGGAGCCGGCGGACCCGGAGCCGAGGACGAGCCCGGAGCCGGCCACGAGCCGGGAGCCCACCGCCGACTGAGCCGGGCGATTCGTCCGAGCCGACCGTCCCACCGCCCCCGGGAGTCCCGGCAGGACCCGCCGACCCACCCTCCGGCCGGGCACGGCGGCGGCGTGCCCGAGCGGGCAGTCGCCGGGGCAACCCGGGACCGGCCTGTCGTACACGTGCCAAAAGCCGCTAACTCCCCTCCGGAACAGGGCATTTGGATACGCCACCTGCACAGTTCCGACCCCGCCCGGCACCGGGGGCGCTGCCCGTCCGGACGCATCGTCCGCGGCAGGCTCAGATTTCGCTCAAGGGGCCACCGGGCGGTCCCGGGGCGCCCCTATGGTCTCCGTCGACGGAGGCGGCCGCACTCCACGGACGCCGTCGGCACGCTCCCCGGCGCCCGTCCGTGCCGGTGTTCCTCGGCGTGCCCGCCCTTCGTCCGCCCGCTTCCCCGTTCCGGAGAGGACCACCGCCCCATGCGCACCGGCCACCTCAAGTCCGTCGGCGTCTTCGCCGCCGCAGGGTCACTGCTCGCCTTCGCCCCCGCGACCGCCACCGCCGCGACCGCCCGAACTCCCCAGCACTGCACCGTCAGTGTCGAGGGCGGCGACATGCGCTGCTTCGACACCTACCGGCAGGCCATCGCGGCCGCCACCGGCGGTCTCGTCACCGACGCCCCGCTGGACGTCGAGGCCGCGATGGCCGACCCGTCGTTCGCCGACCGGATCGACCGGGCGGGCGAGACGGTCGGCTCCCGGGGCGGGGACGCACGGCCCGGGGCCGCGGCCGCCGCTGCCGCCGTCGTGCTGTCCACCGAGTACGAGCACGGCAACTTCGGCGGCGCCAGCCTGAGCGTCACGGGCCCCTCCGCCTGCGGCAGCGCCCGCTGGCAGCTGGCCCTGGGCGCCGACTGGAACGACCGGATCAGCTCCTACAAGACCTTCAACAACTGCCAGGTCCGGCACTGGGAGCACACCGACTTCAGCGGTGCCAACACCGGCTACCAGGTCGGCGACCAGGACTGGATCGGCGACCTCAACGACCGGGCCAGCGCGATCGACTTCACCTACGGCGAGTCGCCCACCACCGCCCAGTTGCTGAAGGACTGCGGCAAGGCCACCGAGAGCTGCGACTTCCGGCCGACCGGGAACGCGAGCTACTCGTACGGCGGCGCCCACGAGGTGGCCCGCGGTTACAACTGCTCATCCGTCGCGCAGACCAGGAAGATGACCTGGACCGAGCAGACCAGCGGCGAGAACAGCGTCTCGACCGAGATCTCGGTGACGGCCGGCTTCGACTTCCTGGAGAAGTTCGAGGTCACCTTCAAGGCCAGCTACGGCCACAAGTGGGCCTGGGCGGACACCTTCGCCGAGGAGACCACGCTCCAGGTGCCGGCCGGGCAGGTCGGCTGGGTCGACCGCAACACCCACCTCCAGTCCGCCGCCGGCACCTACGAGCTGCACTACAAGTCGAAGCACTGGGGCCACTACGTCTGGTACGTCAAGAACTTCTCGGGCACCGGACCGGTCCCGCAGGAGGCCGGCGTGGTCACCTGGAACACCCGCAAGATGACCACCGCCGAGAAGAACGCCCAGTGCAAGGGCCGCACCGCCTTCGTCGTGGCCGAACCCGGCAGCGAGGGTGCGGCCGCTGCGGCCGGCGCGGCCACCGCCCGATCGGCCGCCACCGTCTCCAGCGGCAGCTGACCCGGGGCCGCCCCGACGCCTTCCCGTCCGGACGCCCCGGTCGGCGCGCACCAAGCGCGTCGGCCGGGGCGTCCGGCGCGAGCGCGGCACATCGGGACCGCGCCGGGGCCCCGCGGACCGGACCTGCGGGCGGGGCGGCTCAGGAGTCGATGCGGCCGAGGCTGCGGGTCATCCGCTCGACGATGTCGGTGGGCGGCCAGGGGAAGCCTGGTAGGTCGGCACGGAGGGTGACCTGGCCGTGCAGGGCCGTCCAGATGCCCACCGCGTCGGCAAAGGGGTCGGTGCTGGACGAGCGGCCCGCGGCCACGCAGGCTTCGAGGTTGTCGACGAGGAGCTGGAACGCGTCCAGGCCCTGCCGGCTGCCGGGCGTCTCGGCGGCCGGGACTTCCGGCCGGGGATGGGACCGGACGAACAGGACGCGGTAGCGCGCGGGTTCGCGGACGCCGAAGTCCACGTAGGCGGCGCAGCCCGCGAGCAGCGAATCGACCGGGTCCTCGTGCGCCGCGACGGCGGTGGTGATCGCCCGGTGGAGCTGGGCGACCGCCTCGAGGACGACCGCTTCGACGATCGCGTCCCGGTCGGGGAAGTGCGCGTAGATCGAGGGAGCTGCGATGCCGACCTCGCGGGCGACGGAGCGCAGGGTGACGGCCTGGTCGGAGCCGGTGCGCACGATCAGGGCGGTGGCCGCGCGGACGATCTCCTCCCGCAGGAGCAGGCCCTGCCCGCGCCGGTTCCGCGGCCGGGGGGAGGCGTCCTCGCCCTGGTCGGCGGGATCGCCGGCGGGGTGGTCGGTAGCTGCGGGGGCCTTCGTCATGGTCGCAACTTTACAGGTGTTAGCCGATCGCTGTAGCGTCCCGCCCATCAAGCTAACACTCGTAAGCTTACGAGCATGAGGACATGGGGAGATCATGCGCAACGAGGACCTGCCCGACCCCGAGTCGGGCCACCCGCGCCGAAAGCCCGCCCTGGCGGCGCTCTGCCTGGCCCTGGTCGTCACCACCATCGACAACACCGTGCTCAACACGGCCCTGCCCGCGCTCGCCGAGGCACTGCCCGCCTCCACCGCCGACCTTCAGTGGATCAACAACGCCTACACCCTGGCGTTCGCCGCGATGCTGATCACCGCCGGCAGCCTCGGCTCCCGGTTCGGGCACCGCCGCACCCTGACCGGGGGCCTGGTGGTGCTGGCCCTGGCCTCCTCGGCCGCCGCCCTGTCCGACTCGACCGGGCAACTCGTCGCGTTCCGCGCGCTGATGGGCCTGGGCGCCGCGTTCGTCATGCCCGCCACCCTCTCGATCATCGTGGCGCTGTTCGGCCCCCGGGAGCGCGGCGCGGCGATAGCCGTCTGGTCCGCGACCGCCGGGATCGGCATCGTGGTCGGCCCGGTCACCGGCGGGCTGCTGCTCGACCACTTCGCCTGGGGCAGCACCTTCTGGATCAATGTGCCGCTGGTCGCCCTCGCTCTCGTCTCCGTCCTGCTGCTCGTCCCGCCTCTGCCTGGCCGCCGGACCGGCCGGCTCGACCTCCCCGGCCTGTTGCTCTCGGCCGCCGGGCTGGCCGCACTGGTGGACGCCGTCGTCCAAGGCCCGGAACGCGGCTGGCTGACGGCCACCACCCTGGCCGAGGCCGCCGCCGCAGCCGTCCTGCTGACCGCCTTCACCCTCTGGGAGCTGCGCGCCGCCCACCCGATGGTCGACGTCCGCCTGTTCGCCGACCGGACGTTCAGCACCGCCGGCGGCATCCTCGGCATCACGTTCTTCGCGCTGTTCGGCATGCTCTTCGGCTTTACCCAGTACCTCCAACTCGTCCATGGCTACAGCCCGTTCAAGGCCGGGCTCGGCGCGCTGCCGTTCGCGCTCTCGATGGCGGCCACCGCCGGCACCAGCGACCGCACATCCGCCCGCCTCGGCCCCTGGAACACCGTCGCGAACGGACTCGCCGTCATGGCCACCGGACTCGGCGCCCTCTCCCTGATCACCGTCACCACCCCGTACGCCGTGCTCGCCCTCGCCATGGGGGTGGTGGGCGCGGGAATGGGCCTGGTCATGGCGCCGGCCAGCACGCTGACCGTGGCCGCCGTACCGCTCGAGAAGTCGCCCATGGCGAGCTCGGTGAACAGCGTGGTGCGCGAACTGGGCGGGGCCCTGGGCATCGCGGTGGTCGGTACCGTCGTCTCCGCCTCCTACCGGTCGCAGCTGGCCGGCGCCCTGCCGGACGTGCCCGCCCCGGCCGGCGCGGACCTGCCCTCCGCGCACCTGGTCGCGGCCGCACTGCCCCCGGGGCCGGCCGACCGGCTGGTCTCCGCCGCCAACGAAGCCTTCACCACCGCGTTCGACCACGGCACGCAACTCTGCGCCCTGGTGGCCGTGCTGGGCGTTGCGGCGGCCCTCGTTCGACGCCGCCGGCAGCAGCCGGCCGCGCCGAGCCGGGGCGCGGCTCCCGACCCGGCACCCGGGCGGCAGGACTCGCCCGCCCGGGAGAAGGCAGCCACGCCCTCGCCCGGCCGATAGCTCCACCACGAACGTCGAAGGCAGTCGTCCCACAGGTCGTCATGCCGGTGGCCTACCCCCCGCTCCCGGGCCGCCATGCCCGGTCCACTCGAAAGTGTGCTCCATGAGTAACGCACCCGAGGGCGGGTAGCGTCACCGGCCGTGGAGGACTCCCTGCCGATCCGACCGATCCTGCCGGTCCGACGGCCCGTCGACCCGGCGACCGCCGCGGCCGCCCCGGGCCGGGACGATCCGGTCTGGTACGCCGCCTACGGTTCGAACATGCACACCGAGCGGCTCTCCTGCTACCTGGGCGGCGGGCGGCCGGCCGACGGTGCCCGGGAGTACCCCGGCTGCCGGGACGGCCGGCCGCCGCTGCGGTCGGTGCCCGTTCGACTGCCCGGAAGACTCTACTTCGCCCTGGAGTCGCGGGTCTGGGGCGGCGGCATGGCGTTCTACGACCCGTACGGACCCGGCACCGCGCCCGCCCGCGCCCATCTGCTGACAGCAGGGCAGTTCAGCGACATCGCCGCCCAGGAGATGGGCGGCGGGCCGGGCACCGACCTCGACCTGGGAACCGTGCTGCGGACCGGCCGCGACCGGCAGGGGGCGGGCCGTTACCGGACCCTGGTCTGCCTCGGCACCCTGGACGGCCTCCCGGTGCTGACCTTCACCGCCCCGTGGGCGCTCGCCGAGGCCGAACTCAACGCCCCGCGGGCCCGCTACCTCCGTACCATCGCCGCCGGACTGACCGACGCGCACGGCTGGTCCGCACGCCGGGCGGCCGTCTATCTGGCCACCCGGCCGGGCGCGGCCGGCCACTGGACCGTCGAGTCCCTGCACGCCGCGCTCGCCCCGCACAGCGGAGGATCCGCCTCCGCGACGGGTTCCGGCCGCCGTTGACATGACCATCCGTCATCATCGGTTGTGTATCCGCCAATTCGGTGGGCAAACGGCAGTTCGATGACGGATGATCGGCACGCGGGCCGCTCCGACCGGGTGGTACCGAGCGAATGAACGGGGGCAGGGACGACATGGAGGCGATGCGGGTCTTCGCACTGGTGGCGGCGACGGTCACCACCGGGCTGACCGCCGGACTGTTCTACACCTACGCCTGCTCGGTGACGCCGGGGCTCGGCAGCACCGGGGACTTCATGGTCGCCCAGGTGATGCAGCGGCTCAATGTGGCGATCCTCAACGGGTGGTTCCTGGTGGGATTCGTCGGGGCGCTGGTGTTCACGAGCGTGGCCGTGGTGCTGCACCTGCCGAGCGACGGCCGCCGGGTGCTGCCCGCCGCGGTCGGCGCGCTGGTCTGCTACACCGCTTCCCTGGTGGTGACCAGGATGGTGAACCTCCCGCTCAACCAGGCGCTGGCGCAGCAGGCCGGAGAGCTCGGCCGGGCGCGGGAGTTGAGCCTGACCGCGCAGCTGGGCCGGACCGGGCAGCCGACGCGGATGTGCGGGCCGTTCCGCGCCAGGTGGGTGCGGTGGAACGCGGCGCGGGCGCTGCTGTCCACGGCGGCCCTGGGCTTCCTCTGCTGGGCGCTGGTGCTGCACTGCCACATGCGGCCGAGCTGAGAGCTGGTGCCGGTACAGTTGCCGCACGGCACCGGCACCGGCCGTTCGACCGACCGGCGCTCGTCCAACCCGCCGCCGCTCGTCCAACCGGCCGCTGCTGGTTCAACCGGCCGCCAGCACCACCGTGGTCGGGACCGCGGCGGGCCGCGCCGCCGCCGAGGACGGCTCGGCCGGGCCGTCGTCCACCGCCTCACCCGGCACGCCGTCCGCCGCGCCGCCCGCCTCGGCGGACGCCGCCAGCCGGCGGTGCTCCTGCGGGGTCAGCCCGCGCACCCGCTTGAACGCGGTGCTCAGCGCGAACGCGTCGCCGTACCCGACCCGGCGGGCCACCGCCGCGACGGTCAGCCCCGGGTCGCGCAGCAGGTCCGCCGCCACCGCGAGCCGCCAGTTCGCCAGGTACGCCATCGGCGGCTCGCCGACCAGCGCGGTGAACCGCCGGGCCAGCCCCGCCCGGGAGACCCCGACCTCGGTGGCGAGCGCCGCCACCGTCCACGGCCGGGCCGGATCGTCGTGCAGCAGCCGCAGCGCCGGACCCACCACCTCGTCCGCCTGGGCGCGCAGCCAGCCGGGCGCCGCACCGTCCGGGGCGGCGAGCCAGCTCCGCAGCACCCCGACCACCAGCAGGTCCAGCAGCCGGTCCAGCACCACTTCCTGGCCCGGTTCGGCCCGGGTGACCTCGGTGGCGAGCAGCCGGACCAGGGTGTCCTCGGTGGTGTCCACCCCGGCGGGCCGCACCAGCAGGGTGGGCAGGTGGCCCAGCAGCCGGCGGCCGATCTCGTGCTCCGCCAGGTAGGTGCCGGACAGCATGACCGAGGGGCGTTCGTCGTCCGGCCGGGTCTCGCCCCAGGTCCGCACGCCCAGCGCCATCGAGGTGGCGACGCTGGCGCCGTCCCGGGAGCAGATCTGCCCGGGGCCGATCAGGATGTCCGGCTCGCTCCGCGGGTCGTCGGCGACCGTGTAGGACTCCGGCCCGCGCAGCAGGGCGAGGTCCCCCGGCCGCACCAGGACCGGATCCGCCCCGTCGGGCATGATCCAGGCCGCGCCGTCCAGCATGGTGACCAGCGACAGCGGCGCGCGGTCCTCGATCCGCAGGGCCCAGGGCGTGCTGAGGACGGAGCGCAGCACGAACGCGCCACGGGCCTTGGGGCCGTCGAGCAGCCCGGTCAGGGTGTCCATGAGGGGACAGCCTAGACGCGGCGGTGACGCGGGCGCCGGTGACGTCGGCCGGGCCGGGCGCGGGTGACGGTCGGTCAGCGGTCGGCGGGCGGTCAGCGGTCCCCCGACCGACGCGCCCGCGGCAGGTGGTCCGACGGCGCGCAGGCCCACCAGCGACCGGCCCCCGGTCAACGGGCCGCCGGGCGGCGGTGCAGCAGCAGCGCGCGGGTGAGGGCGACGGCGGCGGCCGTGCAGAGCACCGTGCGGGCGATGTTGGACGTCGTCCAGGTCGGCTCGAAGGCGGCGCGCACGGCGGCGAGGTCGGTGACGGCGGCGGGGTCGCCGGCCGCGGCGAGCCGGTCGTTGAGCGGGACGTTGACGGCGGAGGTGAGCACGAGGGCGGCGAGGTAGAGCAGGGTCGCCACCGCCGTCCACAGGGTGGCGGCACGCTGCCCGGAACGGTGCAGCAGCCAGGTGCCGACGGCCGGCAGGGCGAGGGCACCGGCGAAGACGGCCCCGAAGACCGGGTTGAGGATGGAGGCGTTGATGTGCTGCATCGCGGTCACGAAGGTGCGGTCGTCGCCGGCGGCGAGGCCGGGCATGACGGCGACGTCGAAGGCGAGGAAGAGGCCGGCCATCAGGCCGGTCGCGGTGGTGGCGGCGGCCAGCACCGGGCCGACGGCGCGGGAGGCGGTGGTGGTCGCGGCGGCGAGGTCACGGACGAGGGCGGCGGACATGGCGGGCTCCGGAGGCTGTCGAAGGGGGCGGGGTGGCGAGGGAGGCGGGGTGGCGAGGGGCGGGACGGGCGGGCGGTCCGGGGATCGCGGCACGGCGGGCGGGTC
>NZ_JAIY01000016.1:296620-313197 GCF_000710405.2 Kitasatospora sp. MBT66
ACCTGCACAGGCGGGAGGACCAGGAGCGGCAGGGGGGTTCAGACGTTCCAGACCCCGGTCGCCGCAGCGGCCCGCGCGTAGTCCGCGAAGTCGCGCGGCGGGCGGCCGAGCGCGCGCCGGACGCCGTCCGCCAGATGGGCGTTGCGGCCGTCCAGGACCATCGAGAACAGGTCGGCGAACTCGCCGGGCAGGCCGACGGTGGCCAGCACCGCGCGGTACTCCTCCAGGGAGACCGCCGTGAACCGGATCTCGCGCCCGGTCGCCGCCGACAGTTCGGCGGCCACGTCCGCGAAGGAGAGCAGGCGCGGGCCGGTCAGCTCGTACACCTCGCCGTCGTGGCCGTCCTCGGTGAGCGCCGCCGCGGCGACGTCCGCGATGTCGTCGACGTCGACGAACGGCTCCACGGCGATCCCGGTCGGCAGCGCCAGTTCACCCGCGAGCACCGGGTCCAGGAAGAAGCTCTCGGAGAAGTTCTGGTCGAACCAGGCGCAGCGGACCACGGTCCAGCCGGTGCCGGCCTCGGCGACCGCCGCCTCGGCGGCCTGCGCCGCCTCCTCGCCGCGCCCCGAGAGCAGGACCAGGCGGCCGACGCCGGCCTTGGCGGCCCGCCGGGCGAAGGCGCCGACGGTCTCCACGGCGCCGGGGAAGGCCAGGTCGGGGTAGTAGGCGAGGTAGGCGGCGTCCACACCCTCCAGTGCGGCGTCCCAGGTGGTGTCGTCCGCCCAGTCGAACGGAATCGGTGCGGTGCGGGAGCCGATCCGGGCGGTGCGGCCGAGGGCGGTGAGGCGCTCGGCGACCCGTCGGCCGGTCTTGCCGGTCCCGCCGGTGACCAGGACGGTCCGGACGGAGGCGGGGGTTTCGGTGGCGGCGGGCTGCTGGCTGATCTTCGTGTTCTCGTTCATGGGCATCAGTCAACTCCGCGCGCCACCGCGTCGACATGGTCCTCGCGCTCAGCCGCATGTGTGCGCGTCTACGGCACCGCGAGGGCACCCGGGCGGGACCGCCGCGGCCGGGCACGGCGGTCCGAGCCGTGCGGCGCCGCAGCGGTCCGACCCGTGCGGCTACGGCGTCCCGAGCGGCGGGCGGACGGCCGTCACCACGGTGGCGTCGAGGTCCTCGTCGTAGCCGAGGGCGGCGGTGAGCCCGGCCGCCGCGACCACGCCGAGGGCCGCCTCGGCCTGCTGGTCGCTGGTCTCGAACAGCAGCGCACCGCCCGGGGCCAGCCAGTGCGGGGCGTCGGCGGCGACCCGACGCAGCACGTCGAGGCCGTCGGCGCCGCCGTCCAGGGCCGGCCGGGCCTCGTGCACCCGGGCCTCGGCCGGGAGGAACTCGATGTCGGCGGTGGGCACGTAGGGGACGTTGGCGAGCAGGACGTCCACCCGGCCGCGCAGGCCGGTCGGCAGGGCGTCGAAGAGGTCGCCCTCGAACACCTCGGCGCCGGGGGCGGCGGACCGGGCCAGGTTGCGGCGGGCGCAGCGCACGGCGGCCGGGTCGAGGTCGGCCGCGCACAGCCGGACGGGGTGGCCGGCCTCGGCGGCGAGCGCCGCGCCGAGGGCGCCGCTGCCGCAGCACAGGTCGACGACCTGCGCGTGCTCGTGCGTGAGTGCGGCGGCGGTGCGGACCAGGAACTCGCTGCGTCGGCGGGGTACGAACACCCCGGGGTCGACGGCGATCCGCAGTCCGGCGAACTCGGCCCAGCCGACGACGTGTTCGAGCGGGCGGCCGGCGGCGCGGCCGCGGACCATGGCGGCCAGCCGGGCGGGGGTGTCGGCGGCGGAGAGCAGGATGCGTGCCTCGTCCTCGGCGAAGACGCAGCCGGCGGCACGCAGCCTTGCGGTCACGGAGGAGCGGAGCGAGGCGGACGGGTGGACAGGCAAGGGAACCCCTCGGAGCACAGGTGGAGGACATCGTCCGACCCGGGGCTCTCCGCGCACATCTCGCCGGACGGCGGACGCTCCCACGCGGTACGGCCGGCTTCAGGGCCGGGCGTGCACCTGCGTGAGGGCGCCGTGGTCACGGCCGGGGAGCACCCGATCCGGCACAGCGGTCATGGGTTCTCACCTCCCCGTTCTTCGCGTTTCCTCTGCGGCGTCCGTCACCTTACCGCAACGGGTCCGACCCCGGGGTGCGGTCCGCCGACGGGCGGCGGCGGGCGCACCCCGGGGCGTCCGGGCTCCGGGGGCTCGGGGTCTCCGGGCTCCGGGGGCTCGGGGTCTCCGGGCTCCGGGGGCCCGGGGTCTCCGGGGTCCGGGGGCCCGGCGGTCAGATGCCGTCGGCGAAGTTCCGGAACGCCGCCCGGGTGCCGTCGCCCGCGATGCCGTCGATGGCGCCGGTGTACCCCCAGCCGCCGTCCTTCAGCAGGCGCTGCAGTGCCTTGACGGTCTCGGTGCCGGGGATGCCGTCGATCGCGCCGGGGTAGCCCCAGAACTCCTTGAGGTTGCGCTGGAACGCCTTCCAGCTCTCGGGGCCGAGCTGCCCGTCGACGGCGCCGTTGTAACCCCAGTTCTGCTTCAGCCAGTTCTGCACGTTCTTGGCCTGCGCGGAGCTGAGCCCGAAGTTCTGGACCGCGCGCACGGCCGGGGCGGCCGCGGCGGAGGTGGTGGCCGCCGTGGCGGTGGTGGCCGCGCCCGCGGCGGCCACGCCGCCGACGGCGATTCCGAGGGCCAGGCCGAGGGCGACGAGCGGCCCGGTCTTCGTGGTGGATCGCATGTGGTGCTCCCCTTCGAGCGGTGGGACGGCCGACGTCCGGTCGCGCCGTCGGACGCGCACGGGCACACATGCCGTAAGTGACGGATCAGTCACCGAAGGTGTCGATCCGACACTAACCATCGCTGCCCCGCGGGGTCGAGCGGATATCCGGCCACCCGGCAACGGGCGACACGCGGCCCCGACGGCCTCCGCCGCCCGCCGCACACCCCCGGAGGCCCGGCCGCCGAAGGATCCCGGCCTTCGCCCCGGGATGGCCGGTTCGCACCCGGAGCACCACCGGCGCGCGAACGGGGCGCGCGCCCTTCGTGGTACACCGATCCGATGACGACCTCCCGAGCACCCGGCGCCGTGCTCTGCGACATCGACGGTGTGATCCGGTTCTTCGACCACCGCGAGGTGGACCGCCTGGAGGCGGCCGCCGGACTGGCCGCGGGCACGACCTTCGGGCTGGCGTTCGCCGAGGAGCTGGGGCGGCGGCTGGTGCGCGGGGAGTTGAGCCGGCCGGAGTGGACGGCGGAGATCGCCGGGGCGCTGGCACCCGGTCTGCCGGACGGGCGGGCGGAGGCGCTGGCGGCCGCGTTCACCGGCGCCCCGGTGCGCGCCGACGGCGAGGTGGTGGAGTTGCTGCGGCGGGCGAAGCGGCGGGTGCCGGTGCTGCTGGTGACCAACGCGACACTCTGGCTGGAGGAGGACCTGGCCGCGCTCGGGCTGGCCGATCTGGCGGAGGGTGTCGTCAACAGCGCCCGGGTCGGGGCGGCCAAGCCGGATCCGGCGATCTACCGGGTCGCGGCGGAGCGGGCCGGGGTCACCGAACGGCAGTGCCTGTTCGTGGACGACAGCGCGACCAACGTGGCGGCGGCCGGGCGGCTCGGCATGGCGGCCGTGCACTTCCGGGAGCCGGCCGACCTCGCGCGGGCGCTCGCGCCCCTGTGGGGCTGACCGCACACGGCGGCGCCGTCCGCCCCGGCCCTTGCGGGCGGGACGGACGGCGCCGTCGGTGTGCGGCTGTCGGTACGCGACCGACGAAGGTGTGCGACCGTCAGAAACGGCGGCCGGACTCGCGCTCGGCCTTCTCCAGCTGGTCGATCCGGCGCTGGATGGCGTTGGCCTCGGCGCGGGCCTTGGCGGCCTCGGCGTGCGCGCCGTAGTGGTCCAGGGTGGCAGCCTTCTGGCGCAGGTCGGAGACCTGCTGGCGCAGCTGGTTGATGTTCACCGTGATCGAACCGGCCGCCGCGGGCTGGGCGGTGGCGACCTGGGCCACGGTGGCCAGGCCACCGCCGGCCAGGACTGCGGTCAGAACGAGGGCGGGAATGCGTCGACGCATGGTGCTTCCTTACGGTCGTGCGAGGTTCACTGACGAGACATCATGCGATAACCCGTCAGTAACATCATTACACGATCTTGACCCTCGCCTGCACCCGGCACACCCGCCGACGCTTCCGCGGCAGGACCCGCGACTGGACGGCAACAGGCCCGGCCTCAGCGGGTCGTGGGCGCACCGTCCTCCGGCTGGACGGCGCAGACCGCACTCGCGGTCGGGCCCGCGAAGCCGAGGAAGCTGCCGAGCATCTGGCGGCAGACGGCGGCCTCCTTGGCGTTGTGCGGGCCCTCGGCGGCGGCCGGCTGCGCGGTGGCGAGCGGCAGCGCGAGCAGCGGTGCGGCGAACAGCAGGACGGAGCCGACGGCCCGGGCGGCGGACTTGGCGAAGGTCATGGCGAACCCCTTTCGGGTGGAAAATGGGACGAGCCATTGACTACCGGACAGGTCGCCCCGGCCGTCGGACCCTGCGCCGTTGGTGAGCGTGTCCCGGACAACAGGGCGGCCCGCCGCTCACCAGCGACACAGGGTGGCCGGACGGCCTCAGCCCATGGACTTGGCGCCGTCCAGCGACTCGCGCAGGATGTCGGCGTGGCCCGCGTGCTGCGCGGTCTCGGCGATCACGTGGAGCAGCACCCGGCGGGCGGACCAGCGGGCGTCGGCCTCGAACCACGGGGCCTTCGGCAGCGGGTGCGAGGCGTCGAGGTCGGGCAGGACGGCGACCAGCTCGTCCGTGCGGCGGGCCGTCTCGGCGTAGTCGGCGAGCACTCCCTCGAGCGTCTCGCCGGGCAGCAGCTTGAACTCGTCCGTGCGGCGGTCGAAGTCCTCCTGGGTCATGTTCGCGAAGTCGGGCATCGCGGAGGGGCCCTCGAGGATGAAGTCCACCCAGGCGCGCTCACAGTTCGTCACGTGCTTGATGAGACCGCCCAGGCACAGTTCGCCGGCGGTGGTCCGGAGCGCGGCCTGCTCGTCGGTCAGGTCGCGGGTGGTGAAACGCAGGAAGTGGCGCTGCTCGGCGAGCTGGGCCAGCAGGTCGACGCGCTCGCCGGTGGCCGCGACGGTGGTGGTGGTCGTGGTGCCGTTCATGGTGCTCCGCCTTCGTGGTTGCCGTGGTGCGTCCGGTTGTTCCGTCCGACGTGGACCACAGTAGGAGCTGTATAGGTCAGGTCATGTCCTAGACGGTCGTCGGAGCGCGTCCGGCCCGCCCCCGGCGCGAGTGCGACCGGGAACGGGCCGGGGACGGGCCGGAAACGGGCCGCGGCGGGCGGACGGGCGGCTCAGTCCTCCGCGCAGGAGGCGCCCGGCGAGGCCAGCACCCGCGCCGCGCAGCGGTGCCCGCGCGCCGCCGCCTCGCGCAGACCCGACGTTCCGAGCACGTCCGCCGCTCCCGGCGCGCCCGGCTCCGCACCCGTCAGCCGCGCGTCCAGGAAGGCCGCGAGGAACCCGGCCGCGAAGGCGTCGCCCGCGCCGGTGAGGTCGCGGACCTCCCCCACCGGCGGGACCGGCACGGTGAACGGCGCCTCCCCCGGCACGTCGATCGTGGTCGCCTCCGCCCCCGACTTGGTGATCACCGTGGTGGCCGCCAGCCGGGCCCGCTCCGGGCCCGGACGCCCGTCGACGAGCAGCCCCAGCCAGGCGGACTCGGAGCGGTTGGCGAACAGCAGGGTCGGCGCCAGTTCCCCGGCGAGGGCCAGGAAGCGCTCGCGGCCGAAGCCCTCCAGCATCCCGGTGGAGGAGGCGTCCAGCGAGGTGGTGCCGCCGGCCGAGCGGACCCGGCGCAGCGCGTCGACGGCCGTCGTGCCGACAGGTTCGCCGTCGAAGGAGTAGGCGGGCACGTGCAGATGGGTCAGGCCGTCCAGCCAGGCGTCCGGGACGGTCTCCAGCAGGGTGGCCGCGCCCCGGTCGGGCAGCATGGTGCGCTCGCCCTCGTCGTCGATCAGCACCACGATGCTGCCGGTCCGGCCCCGGTGCGCGACCCGGACGTCCACGCCGTGGCCGGCCAGTTCGGCGGCCAGGCCGCCGCCGGCCGGGTCGTCGCCGACGCAGCCGAGGAAGCGGACCGGGCACTGGCCGGCGGCGAAGGCCGCGACGTTCGCGGCGCTGCCGCCGCGCTGCCGGAAGACCCGGGCCGCGGAGTCGGTGCCGTGCCGCAGCGGTCCGGCCACCCAGACGACGACGTCCTCCACGAGGTCGCCGAGCACTCCCAGCATCGGTCAGGCCTCGTTCCGGGCGGCGGACAGCGCGGTGGCGATCTCCCCGCCGAGCCGGACGTTGCCCCGGTAGACCTCGATGTTGACCTCCAGGCTGCGGCCCTGGGTGTCGCGCTGGATGAAGTCGAGCAGGAACGGGGTGGAGGCGTTGCCCTTGATGCCCCGGGCGTCGGCCTCGGCCCAGGCGCGGGTCAGCAGGTCGTCGAGCTCGCGCGGCGGGAGCTGCTTGTCCGGGTCGACCGGGTTGGCGATCAGGACGGCCTGCGGCAGGTCGAGTCCGTCGCGGGCCTCGATCACCCGCGCCGCCTCCTCCGGGGTGTCGACCCGGTAGGCGATCTCGTGGCCGGAGTCGGTGATGTAGAAGCCGGGGTAGTGGCGGGTGCGGTAGCCGATGACGGGGATGTTGAGGGTCTCGAAGCGCTCCAGGGTGGCCCGGATGTCGAGGATCGACTTCACGCCGGCGCTGATCACGGTGACCGGGGTGGCGGCCAGGGTGGTCAGGTCGGCGGACTCGTCGAAGCTCTCGGAGGCGCCGAAGTGGACGCCGCCGAGGCCGCCGGTGGAGAAGACCCGGACGCCGGCCCGGTGGGCGAGGAAGGCGGTCGCGGCGACGGTGGTGCCGCCGTGCCGGCCGAGCGCCGCCACCACCGGGAGGTCGCGCAGGCTCGCCTTGTCGAGGCCCTCGGCCGCCGACAGTTCCTCGATCTGCGCCGTGGACAGGCCGACCGTCGGCACGCCCGCGTGGACGCCGATGGTGGCCGGGACGACGCCGGTGGCGCGCAGCCGCTCCTCCGCCTCCAGCGCGACCTCCAGGTTGCGCGGCCGGGGCAGCCCGTGGGTGAAGATCGTCGACTCCAGGGCGACGACGGGGGCGCCGGCGGCGACGGCCTCGGCGACTTCCTGGGAGATGCGGATGGGCAGTCCGGTCATGGCGTGTGCTCCCTGTGAGGCTGCCACCACGGTGTGGCAGCGGTGGGCTCAGCCTAGGGAGCGATCACATCGGGATCCAGAATGAATACCGGCCCTTCTCATAGACTCTCGGCTATGAGTCGGGCTACGAGTCTCACCCTGCGCCAGCTGGAGGTCTTCCTCGCGGTGGCCGACACCCTGCACTTCGGCCGGGCGGCCGAGCGCCTGCACATCTCCCAGCCGACGGTCAGCCAGGAGGTCGCCCGGCTGGAGCGGACCGTCGGGGTGGAGCTCTTCGACCGCAGCCGCCGGTCGGTGCGGCTGACCTCGGCCGGGGAGGTGATGGCCGCCGAGTCCGCCCGGCTGCTCGACCAGGCGGGCACCCTGCTCGCCCGGGTGCGGCTGCACGAGGAGACCAGGCTCGGCACGGCCCGGATCGTCGCCTCCCCGACCGTGGTCAACCGGCTGCTGCCGGCCGTGGTGAGCCGGGCCGAGCGCGAGCTGCCCGAACTCGTCCTGGCCGAACTCTCGGTGGACACCGGCCGGGTGTCCGCCACCCTGGCGGGCGAACTCGCCGACCTCGGCCTGGGCCGCTTCCTCGACGACGTGCCCGGCTACCGGCGCGAACGGATCGCCGACGAGCCGGTGCACGTCGCCCTCAGCCGGGACCATCCGCTGGCCGGGCGGGACGCGGTCCGGCTGGACGAGCTCGGCGACCTGCCGCTGCTGCTGTGGCCGCGCGAGCAGAGTCCGCGCTACTACGACCACGTGCTGGCGCTGTGCGCCGAACGCGGGGTGGAGCCGCCGGTCCTGGTCGGCCCGGCCCGGATCGTCGGCTCCCGGCTCTACCTGCTGTCGCAGAGCCGGGCCTTCTCCCTCGTCCCCGCCTCGATGACCGGCCACCTCACCGAGGACGTGGTCACGGTGCGGCTGGCGGGCCGGGCCACGCTCCCGCTGGAGCTCCAGTGGCGCCTGGACGACCGCCGTCCCGGGCTCGCCGCGCTGCGCGAGCTGGTCCGGGAGGAGGCGGCCGCCCTGGAGGCCTGCTGAGCGCCCGACCGGGTGGTGGCCGGAACCGCCGG
Organism: Kitasatospora sp. MBT66; assembly: GCF_000710405.2. Classification (NCBI taxonomy): domain Bacteria; kingdom Bacillati; phylum Actinomycetota; class Actinomycetes; order Kitasatosporales; family Streptomycetaceae; genus Kitasatospora; species Kitasatospora sp. MBT66. Next base: position 304,848 of record NZ_JAIY01000016.1, read on the forward strand.
GCGCCCCGGCCGGGTGGTGGCCGGCACCGCTGATCACCTGGGCCGGGCCGTGGTCAGAACCGGAGCGACCAGTTGTTGATGGTGCCGGGGAAGTAGCCGCCGACGTCGGTCACTCGCAGCCGCCAGACCCCGGCCGCCGTGTGCGCGGAGGCGTCCACACCGAAGAGGCCGACGAAGTTCGAGTAGGCCTCACCGATGTCGGTGTCGCGCAGCAGGAACGCGGCGCCGTCCGGGGCGACCAGTTCCACCTTGAGGTCGCCGCGCCACCAGTAGTCGATGTCCACGGCCACGTCCAGGTCGCGCGGCGCCCTGCCGCTCACGCCGGTCACGGTGACCGGCGACTCGACCGTGCCCTTCCCGTCGAAGGTCACCGGCGCCGGCTGGGCGAACAGCGGGCCGCGCGGGCGGTTCGGCACCGTGCCGGTGTACAGCAGCCGGTCCGGGGAGCCCTGGCCGAGCTCGCGCAGCGAGCCGACGGTCGCCGCCGAGATCAGGGCCGCGGACACCTGGGCGGGCGTGGCGGCCGGATGGGACGACAGGTACAGCGCGGCGGCCCCCGCCGCGTGCGGAGCGGCCATCGAGGTGCCCGACATCTCGACCCCGAAGCCGCCGAGGTCGCTCACGTACCAGGCCGACGTGATGGCCACGCCGGGCGCGTAGAGGTCCACCAGCGGGCCGTAGTTGGAGAAGTACGCCTGGGTGTCGTCGCGGTCGGTCGCACCGACGGTGATCGCGCTCGGCACCCGGGCCGGGGAGTGCTCGTTCGCGTCGACGCTCTGGTTGCCGGCCGCGACGGTGTAGGTCAGACCCGTGGCGATCGAGCCCGCCACCGCCGCGTCCATCACCGGGTCCGGGTCGCTGCCGAGGCTCATGTTGACCACCGCCGGGCGGACGGCGTGCCTGGTCACCCAGTCGATGCCGGCCACCACCTGCTCCGTGGTGCCCTCGCCGTCGTCGTTCAGCACCCGGACCGAGACGATCTTCGCGGCCTTGGCGACACCGAACGAACTGCTCGCCACCGTCCCCGCGACATGCGTGCCGTGGCCGTAGCCGTCGTCCGCGACGTCGTCGCCGTCGATCGCGTCGTAGCCGTACGAGGCCCGCCCCTCGAACTCCTCCGAGGTGATCCGCACCCCGGTGTCGATGATGTACGCCGTCACCCCGGCGCCCGCGGTGTCCGGGTAGGTGTAGCGGTCGTCGTAGGGGAAGCGCCGCTGGTCGACCCGGTCCAGCCCCCAGGAGCCCGGCGAGGTCTGCACGCCGTCCACCCGCACCCGGCGGTTCTGCGAGACGACCGCCACCGACGGGTCGGCGGCCAGCCGGCGCGCCTGCCGGGGCGTCAGCGCGGCCGAGAAACCGGGCAGCGCCGCGTCGAAGCTGCGACGCACCGTGCCGCCGTACGAGCGGGCCAGCGCCGCCGCCCCGGCCGCGACCGAACTCCGCTGCGCGGTGCCGGGCTTGAGCACCACCAGATAGGTGCCGGGGACGGCCCCGGGCGATCCCTCCCCCTGCACGATCCCCTCGGGCACCGCCGCCGAGGCGGGGAGCACCCCGCCGGCGCCGATCGACAGCGCGACGGCCGCGCCGAGCACCGCGCAGATCCTGCGCAGGCGTATTCCTGAAACCACCGTCCGACCCCCTCCGGTCCGAGGCCCGGAACCGGCACCTCGCTCCCCCAGATCCTGACGCATCGTCAACTAACCGGCAACGCCCTGTGGTTGTGCTTCGTCGGCGACCGAACCGGGGAACGGGCGGACCGCGGCCGCACGGTGCTCCGGGACTGACACCGCGGCGGGCGGTGCGCTATGTTCCGTACGGAATCGCCCCGGTCGGGGCGGGTTGCCGACCAGGTGGGGGCAGGCAGCATGGACGACTCACGCGACCGGACCGGGGCGGCGACAGGACGGACAAGACCCGGCACCGCCACGGTCGTTCCCTTCGAGCGCGGCCCCTTCGCCGGGCTCGGCGCCGACGACCTGCGGACCCTGCACGGCCTGGGCACCAGGCGGGTCTACGCGCACAACGAGGCGCTGATGATCGAGGGCGAGCCCGGCGACCGGGTCGTCGTCCTGCTGACCGGCTGGGTCAAGGTGGTGGCCGCCACCGAGGACGGCGGCGAGGCCCTGCTCGCCGTCCGCCAGCCCGGCGAACTCGTCGGCGAACTGGCCGTCCTGGACGGCGAACCGCGTTCCGCCAGCGTCCTCGCCGTGCGCACCAGCACCACCAGGGAGATCGGCGCCGCCGCCTTCCTGGACTACCTCGCCGACCGGCCCGCCGCCGCGCTCGCGCTCCAGCGCTCCGTCACCCGCAAACTCCGCCTGGCCACCCGCTACCGGATCGACGTCGGCCACGGCACCGGCCTGGCCCGGCTCGCCCGCACCCTGCTCATCCTGCTCGACTCCTGCGGCGTGCCCACCGAGCAGGGCCTGCGGATCGACATCCCGCTCAGCCACGCCGACCTGGCGGCGCTCGCCCGGCTCTCCGCCGCCAGCGTCGAACGCTCCCTGCGCACCCTCCGCGACCAGGGCGCCGTCCGCACCGGCTACCGCGGGCTGGTCGTCCGCGACCGCACCCCGCTCGCTGCGGCGGCCGGACTCGCCCTCCCCACCGACCGGGGCGGCCGGTCATGAGCGGCGCCCTCGCGCCCAGGGTGCGCCGGGTCGTCCTGGTGGTCGACATCGAGGCGTACAGCGGGCGGCCGTACTGGGTGCAGCAGGCCGTCCAGGAGCGGCTGGACCGCGCCCTGGACCACGCCTGCGGGCGGGCCGGCGTCGACCGGGGGCGCTGCGAGGCCCAGGACCGGGGCGACGGGCAGCTGCTCCTGCTGCCGCCCGACGTCGACGAGGCCAAGGCGCTGCCCGGGCTCGTCCTCGGCCTGCGCGACGCCCTGCACACCCTCAACCGGGCTCCCGGGACGGCGGGGCGGCTCCGGATCCGGGCGGCCCTCGCCCAGGGCGGGGTGCAACGGGCCGCCCTCGGGTACGTGGCCCGCGCGGTGGAGACCGCCTGCCGACTGCTCGACTGCGAGCACGCCCGGTCGGCGCTCAAGGACACCCCGGACACCGATCTGGCGCTGGTGGTCGCCGACGACCTGTTCGCGGACGCCTTCGCGGCGGGCGCCGGCGGCCTCCCGGTGGACGCGTTCACCAGCATCACGGTGGCCGTCCCGGCCAAGCGCTTCAAGACGAAGGCCTGGCTCGGCACGCCCCGGGACGGCGCGCTGGTGGTACTCGCCCCGCCGGCCGCGCCCGGCACCCCGCGCCGGGAGCGGCGCTCGGCGCTGCTGCGCGGCCTGGGGGACGCCGCCGTCGGGATCGCCCTCGGCGCGACCCCGCCGACCCACCACCACGACGACCCGCCGCCGCACCACGACGGGGACCCGGCCGACGGGCACCACGAGCAGCAGGACCACGGGCAGCACGGCCACGACGGGACCCACGGGCACGGCGGGGACCACGACGGCTACGGGGACGAGCACCACGGGCAGCACGGTGGAGACGGCTCCCCCCACCACGACGCGGCCCCGCACCACGAGGACAGCTGGCACCACGACGGTTGGGGCACCGACGCCTGGTCCACCGACCCGCACCACCACGACCCCCACCACGAGGACACCGGCACCCCGTACGGCGAGGACCACGGCGGCCACGACGGGCACCACGGCGACCACCACGACCCCTTCGCCTCCCCGGACCACCCCGACCACGACCCCGGCACCGGCCACTGGTGGCACGGCCCGCACCACTGAGCCCGCACCGCCGACCTCCGGTCAGGACGCCCCGGTCAGGACGCCGGGCCCCGGCTCACCAGCCGTCCTCCGCCGACCGGTCGTGGTGCGGGGCCGGGTCGGGCTCGTGGCCGTTGTCGCCGTGGTAGTAGTCGGACGGGGACTCGTAGGCGGTGTGGTCGGCGGCCTCGACGACGTCCTCGGGGTGGAGGCGGCCGTCGTCCCAGGTCCGGTCGGGGTCGGTCATGGGGTTCCCTCCGGTGGGGTGGCGAAGTAGATGGCCTCGCACAGTTCTCGGGCGATCCGCGCGTACCGGCCGACGTCGCGCAGCGGGCCGTCCTCCAGGCGGCGCCAGTCGCGGGCGGCGTGCGCGGCCGCCCGGCGCAGGGCGGCGGGGGTGGTGTCCTCGGGCAGGCGGAGCCGGGCGGCCGGGGTGCGGCCGGTGGCGAGGGCGAGCAGGGACTCGACTGCGTCCTGGTCGAGTTCGATCCGCCGGGCGGCCACGGCGGCCAGGGCGCGGGCGAGTTCGTGGCGGCGCAGCTCAGGGTGCCGGCGCAGCTCGCCGATCCGGGCGCGGGCCTGCCGGAGCAGGTCGGCGGGGAGGTCCTCGCCGGTGGCCAGGGCCGCCTCGACGGCGCCGAGGGCGGCGGCCGAGCGCAGCACGTCGGCGGTGTCGACGAAGCGGCGGGTCAACTGCTCGACCACGGCGGCGATGCCGGAGGCCGCGCGGAACTCCGCCAGCAGCGCGGCCGCGCCGATCGGCCGCCCGTCAGCCCGGTACCGGCGGGCGGCCGCGAGCGCGGTGTCGATGCCGTAGACGCCCAACAGGCCGAACAGCCGCCCGCGTTCGGTGCGGGTGAGCGGCCCGGTGTCCCAGTCGAGGAAGCGCCGGCCGGAGTAGAGGGCGCGGCGCAGCTCCCCGGCGGGCGCGTCGGCGAGCCGGCGGACGAGGGCGGCGTCCGGTTCGGTGAAGTCGTCCCCGAGGGCGGTCTGGGCGAGCAGTCCGACCACCGGGAGGACTTCGTCGACGAGGCCGGCCAGCCGGTCGGCGTTGGTGGCGGCGACCTGGCGGGCGCGCGGCCAGGGGTCGCCGTGGCCCTCGCCGAGCAGGTCGATCCGGCTGAGCACGCCGACGGCGTTGAGCGCGGTCATCCGGCCGTCGGCCTGGGCGCGCAGGGCGCCGAGGGCCTCGGCGTCGCCGGCGCCGGGGTGCGGCATGACGTAGATCATCGCGTCCGCGCGGGCGAGGGCGTCCAGCGCGGGCGCGTCGAGGCCGCTGAGCGAGTCCAGGCCGGGGGTGTCGACGAGTTCGCAGTCGCCGACGGGACGCAGTCCGGCGGCCTCGACCACGACCTCGGCGATCTGCTCGGCGGGCAGGCCGAGGTCGCGGGGGTCGCGCGGCAGGCCGCCGGGCCGCCAGTGCGCGGTTCCGTCCCGGTGGCGGACCTGGATCCGGTTGAGCGGTCCGGGCCGGAACCAGGCCACCACCGTGGTGCACTCGGTGGCGGCGGAGGCGGCGAGCCGGCGGCCCAGCAGGGCGTTCACCAGGGTGGACTTGCCCGCGTTCATCCGGCCGCCGACCGCGATCCGCAGGGTGCGGCCGGCCAGCCGCTCGCGGGCCGCCCGCACCGCCGCGGCGGGCGGCCCCGGGGGCAGCAGGCCCTCCAGTTCGGCGGTGAACCCGGCCACCAGTGGCGCGAGTTCACCGCCGCGCGGCGGGGCGGCCGTCACCGGGCGGCCGACGGGACGGGTGCGGCCGCCGGGGGTACGGTGCCGCGCTGCTCCGCGTTCAGCAGGCGGGCCAGCCGCCGCGACGGACGGTCGAGCAGGGCCAGCTCCGCCTTCTCCTCCCGACCCACCTCCTCCCAGTACTTGAGCCGCTTGGCCGCGCTCTCCACCCCTTTGAACCAGGAGACCATGCTGTCGATCCCGTTGGCCTGCTTGCGCAGGTCCTTGATCAGCTCCCTGGTCGAACCGAGGCTCCGGGCGACCTCGTCCGCCCGGTGGGTGAGCAGGACGGACAGGCACCACAGGACGGGCACGGCGACCCCGCGCGTCGATGTGCCGCAGGAGACCGCGACCGCCGTCCCGCGCACCCGGCCGCCGCTGACGAGCAGTTCCTCCAAGGGGGCCGCCGCGGCCCGGGCCCGGGCCCAGTCGGCGGGGTCGGTGACCAGGTCGGCCTTGGTGTAGACGAGCACGACGGGGAGCGGCGTCGGCTGCTCGTCGACGGCGCGGTGCAGCAGCACCACGGTGCGGCGCACCTCGTCCTGGGACTCGGGGTCGGTGGCGAGGCGCTGGGTGTCGGCGAAGACCACCACCGCGTCCGCGTGGGTGAGCCGCTCCAGGAGTTGCGCGGTCTCGGGGTCGTCGGCGGCCGAACCGGTGAGCGCCCCGCCCCGGTAGTCCGTCCACTCGAAGCCGAGGACCTCGCGGCGGCCGAAGGTCAGGCCGGCCGTCAGCTCGGTCCGGCGGGAGGACGGCGGCGGATAGATTCCGCGTCCCAGCAGTTTGCCGGTGGCGGTGAGGTGTTGGGCGAGGGCGGTGTCGGCGGTGGTCAGCCGGAAGCCCTTGCGGCCGGCCGCGAGGCGGGTGTACATCGCGGCGAGGCAACTGCTCTTGCCCGCGCTGCTGTGGCCGAGGGCGACCAGCCGCAGTTGGGAGAGGTCCATTGCGGTCAGCTCCGGTCCGGGTCGGGGCGGCCGGTGGCGGCCAGGCCGTGCGCGAGGGCGAGGCCCTCGTCGCGCAGGGTGGTGAGGGCGCCGATCCGGCGCTTGGTGCGGTCCCGGGCGGCGGCGAGTTCGGCGGCGGAGGCGGCCAGGTTGCGCCGGTGCTCGGCCAGTCGGCGTTCCAGCCGGAGCCGCTCGTCGGCGATCGCGCGGTCCAGCGCCAGGCCGAGCCGGTCGGCCAACCCGTCGACGTGGTCGGTGATCTGCGCGGGGATCTCGGTGGTCAGCTCGGTCAGCACCCGGTTGAGGTGGCGGGTGGCGTCGCCGCGGACCCGGCCGAGTTCGGCGCGCTGGCGCCGGCGGCGGGTGAGGACCGCGAGCATCGCGTAGCTGGCCACCGCTGGCAGCAGGACGCTGCTGGTGAGCAGGCCGATCACGGTGCCGAAGGTGGCGGCGGTGCCGACGGTCGGGATCACGTTCTCCAGCATCCCGAGCGGACCGCCGTCGCGGTGGGTGGAGCGCACCATCTCCGGCAGCAGGGTGCCGCGTTCGGCGCGGATGACGGCGCCTTCCTCGACGAGTGCCAGTTCCGTGCCGGGCCCGGAACCGTCGGCGCGCCCGTCGCCCTTCCCGTCCGCGCGCCCGGCGTCGAGCACGGTGGCGCACTCGTCGCGGACCCGCTGCTCCAGGACGGCCAGGCCGCGGCGGGCTGCGTTGTCCAGCTGCAGCCAGACCGCCTCCACCTGTGCCTCCAGCTCGGCCGGGAACTCCTCGGCGAGCGCAGCGGGTTCGGAGGTGGCGATCTTCGCCTCGGCGACCTGGCGGACGTCGTTGAGGCTGCGCCGGAAGCCCAGTTGGAGGGTGTTCTTGAGTTCGCGGGAGCCGGTCGTCAGGGCCCGCCGCCACTGCGCGCTCTCCGGCTGGAGCTGCCGCAGCGCCTCCTCGGCCCGCTCGACCTCGGCGGCCAGGCCCGGTTCCTGCTGGAGCGACCGGAGCCGCAGCTCCTGCTCGGCCAGCGGTGCCGCGAGCGCGGCGAGGGCGACGTGCACCACGTTGGCGAGCCGCAGTTCGGCCGCCCGGGCGGCGATCCGGCGGCGCAGCAGCGCCTCCAGCGGTTCGAAGCCGCTCTCCGCCAGGAGCTCGGCCGCCTCGTGGAGTTCGCCCGCGTCGGCGGCCTCGACGGCGTCGCGGCGGGCCCGGTTGCTGACCGGGAACCAGGGTGCCTCGGAGTGCCTGGGGGCGTGCCGGGCGAGCAGTTCGCGGTTGCGTTCGACGACGGTGGGCCAGGCGTCGTAGCTGTCGGTCTTGGTGAGCACGAACACCGTCTCGGCGGTGCGCTCGGTCGCCCGGCCGAGGAAGTCCAGCTCGGAGCGGGTGAGTTCGCTGGATCCGTCGACCACGAAGACCAGTGCGTCGGCGTTCTCCAGGGCGGCCAGGGCGAGTTGGGCGTGCCCGCCGACGAGGCCGCCGACACCGGGGGTGTCGACGAGTTCCAGTCCGGCGGCCAGCAGCGGGACGGGCAGTTCGACCTCGACGTGGTGGACGTCGAGGCGGCGCGGGCGGCCGGTGCGCGGGTCGACGGCGGCGTACTCGGCGATCCGCTCCAGGGGGATCTGCTCGGTGCGCGGCGGGGCCTCCGGGGCGTCGCCGTCGGACCGCAGGTGGGCGACGGCGCGCGGGTGCTCGCCGTACCGGACGACGATGTGGACGCCGGTGGCGACGTCGGCGTCGACCGGGAGGAGGTCCGGGACGCCGACCAGGCTGTTGATGGTGGAGCTCTTGCCGCGCTTCTTCTCGCCGACCACCACCAGGGTGGCGGAGCCGTCGGCGGCCCGGGCGGCCTCGTCGCGGAGGCGCCGGACGCCGGCGCCGGCGTCGTCGGACGACGTCTCGGGGGCGCGGTCGGCAGTGCGGTCGGCTGCCCGGTCGGTGTCGGCGGCCTCGGCGGCGGCGG
>NZ_JAIY01000016.1:313690-344709 GCF_000710405.2 Kitasatospora sp. MBT66
GGCTTCTGCGGCCCCGGCGAGGTCGGCGGCTCGGCCGCCCCGGACTCCTCGGCCCCGAAGAGGCCCCGCGTCATCCTCCGCAGCGCCCGGCGACCGGCCCGGAAGGTCTCCGCGAGCGAGGAGTCCGGGTCGCCCGCACCCTCGCTCCCCCCGGTCCCCCCGGTCCCTCCGGCCCCTCCGTCGGATCCCGTCGGTCCGACCGCCGGGCCGGGCCCCACCACGGGCACGGGTCGCGGCGGCGCGGGCCGCGGGGGCGGCGGGGGCCGCAGCAACTCGTACGCCCGGCAGTCCGCACTGGTCAGATGGGTGAACCGGTGCGCCTCGGCGTCGGAGCGCCGCCGCCAGCCGGTGGCCAGCAGGCACCGGTCCCGGGCCGCCCCGGCGGCCGCCGACCAGAGGGCGGCCGCGTCCGACTCGGGCAGCAGATGCGTCCCGGCCGAGTGCGCGGGCAGCCAGACCGCCGCCGTGGGCGAGGGCGCGGCTACCCCGTGCCACGGGGCGGCGACCGGCCGGGTGGTCCTGGGCTCGGCCTCCTCCCGGCCGACCGCCTCCCAGGTCGGCGCGATCCACTCGGTGTAGACCGGCCCGGCCCAGTCGACCAAGTGGGCGGTCAGTTCGGCGAGTTCGGGAATCCTCGGGTCGGCAGCGTCCGGCGCCGCGGCCCGGTACCAGCCCACGAAGCCGTACAGCGGCCGGCCGAACCGGTCGTGCACCATGGTCCGGCTGATCCGGCCCAACTCGCAGGCGGCGCCGACCAGGACGCCGCGGGCGTCGCGGTGGAGCAGGAAGCGCGGGCCCGCCTCCAGTCGGTTCCCGCCCGCGACGGCGGCGCGCACCGCGTCCGCCACCGGTCCCTGCCGGTCGACCCCGGAGGGGAGCGCCCGCCACCACTGGTCGACCTGGAGGGTGCGGCCGTAGACCAGCGCCGACCAGCCGCCCGGCACGGCCGGTTCCGCGTCCGGGTCCGGCGGGGCGGAGGAGGGCTCGGGCTCCGGCCCGTGCTGCGTGTTCGTCGTCATCTCATCAGTCCGTCCGTGAGTCGGTCCGTCGGTCCCTCGCTCCCCCGGTCCCTCAGTCCGTCAGCAACCGGCCGTCACGGAAGATCGGGATCCCCTTCAGCTCGTCGTCGAGGTCGCGGCAGCGGTCCTGGGCCTTCTGGAGGTCGGCGGCGGTCGCGGAGCTGCTGGCGACCAACCGGTCGATCTGCTGGCGGGCGCTGTCCTTCTGGGCGCCCTTGAACAGCCCGCCGAAGAAGCCCTGGCTGAGCGCGGCCAGTTCGCCGCGCGAGGCGTCCAGACTGTCGGAGAGCCGGGACATCTCCTGCCGGTTCCGCACGATGCCCTCGCTGAGGTAGTGGCGGAGGCTGAAGATGATCGGCAGGTGCAGGTTCTTCGGGGCGATCCGGCTGGCGTCCACGGTCGTCTGGACCGCCCCGCCGAAGTTGCCGAGCTGGACGGCGCAGAGCGCCATCGTGACGCCCTCGGCCTCGTCACCGGCCAGCCACGGCAGCAGGTTGCGGAGGTTGCGGGCCGCGGCCTGCAGGGCCTCCGAGGCCCGCATGCCCGTGCGCTCGGCGAGCAGGTCGGCCTTGGTGAGCAGGACGGTCACGCCGGGCACCGGATCGCCGTCGTCCAGCCGGCGGCTGAAGACCTCGGAGATCGCCCGGCCGAACCGGGAGATCTCCATCGGCTCCCCGAACCGCTCCAGGTTCCCGGGGGTGCCGTGCCGGATCCATTCGGCGACGTGCTCGGAGTCGAGCGCCACGATGATGCTGTCGGACACCGCGATCCGCTCCTGCAGCATGTCGACGTCCTTGGCCGTGCCCCGGCGGTCCAGGGCGGCGTTGCCGCGGAAGTCGACGCAGTCGATGGTCATGAGGTCGCGCATGCCGCGGCGGAACACGAAGTCGTAGGCGATCGGGTCCTCCGAGGTCGCCTTGGGCATCGTGCCGTTGCGGCGCAGCGTGGCCCAGTGCTCGGCGAGGTCGAGGTCGAGGTCGGGATCGGTGGCGTAGAGGTAGTAGCCCTGCACGCCCATCGAGAGGCGGTTGTACATGCCGTGCAGGTAGGCGGTCTTGCCGGAGCCGCTGGCGCCGAGCATGGTCAGGGTGAGCTTGGGAACGGCCATGGTGCGGGGTCCTCTCGGTGAGCAGGGCAGGTCGTGCGGGTCGGGTCAGGAGGCCAGGGGCCGGGAGTCGGGGGTCCGCTCAGAACGAGAGGACGTCCTCCAGCAGTTCGCCCAGCCGGTCGGCCGGGGCCACCAGCGGCTCCAGGCGGGAGAGTTCAGCGGCAGCGCGGGCCCGGTCGCGGTCCCGGATCGAGGCCCAGGACGGCTCGTCCTCCCACCAGCTGCTGATCCGGTCCCACAGGGTGTCCCGCTGGTCGGCCTGGCGGGCCGAGGCCATCAGGCTCTCGATCGAGGCGGACAGCTCCATGGCCCGGCCGACGATGCCGAACCGGAGCGTCCACAGCACCGGGAGCGCCACGCCCTCCGGCTCCGGCCCGCAGACCAGCGGGATGAACGCCCCCTGGATGTGGCGGGTCTCCTGCACCGCCTGGATCAGCGGCAGGAACGGGACGAGGAAGCGCTCCTCGGCGTCGTCGGCGCCGAGGTCGACCAGGTCGGTCTTGGTGAGGGCGATCACCAGCGGGGTGAGGTTCTCCTCCCGGTCGGAGACCGCCTGGTGGACGCGGACGACGAGCCGGCGGACGTCCTCCGCCGCTTCCGGGTCGGTGTCCAGCCGGAGGGCGTCGACGAACAGCACGATCCCGTCGGCGCGGACCAGGTCGTCGTGCAGCCGGGCGGCCTGCGGGCTGGAGCGGCGGTGCTCGGTCAGCGCGCCGCCGCGGTGGTCCGTCCAGCGGAACGGGAAGATCTCGTCGCCGTCGTGGCAGAGCACGAACTCGTAGCACTGGGGGCGGTCGCTGGCGCGCGGGTAGTGGCCGCGCAGGATGGCGCGGGCGTCGGCGAGCAGCGAGCGGTGCGCGTCGCGGTCGGCGGTGCGCAGGGTCATGCCCTCGACGCCGTCGCACATGGCGGCGTACATGAGGGAGAGGTAGCTGGTCTTCCCGGCCGCGCTGTGGCCGAGCATCACGATGTCCATGCGGTTCCTCGGGTTGTCGCGGGTCCTCGGGTCGGGGCGGATCGGGCCGAGTCGGGTCGGCCCCGTTTCCGGGCAGGGCGGAGCGCGGTGCGGCGCTGCGGCGGCGCTCACCTCGCGGACCACCCGGCCGGGTTCAGTCGTGGTCGAACCAGGGGTCGACCTCGGCCGGGTAGTGGGCGACCGCCCAGCGGCCCGGACCGGCGGCCTCGGATCCCGTCCCCCCGGCCGCGGCGCCGTCGGGCGGCGGCGGGGCGGGCGGGTCGGTGAGGGCGCCGAGGGCGACGGCGGCCTTGGGGTCGGCGGCCAGTTCGGGGATCCGGCCGAGCCGGGCGGCGACCAGGTCGGCCACCGGCGGTGTCCGGCTGGCCGCCCCGCAGAGTACGACGGCCCCGAGTTCGGCCGGGGTGAGACCGGCGCGGGCGACGGTGCGTTCCAGCAGCCCCACCGAGGCGGTGAGCGCCGGGGTGACGGCGGCCCGGTACTCGCCGCCCTGCACGACGAACGGTTCCGGGTAGCCGGGCACCGCGAGGTACACCGTGCCGGTGCTCGACAGCGACTCCTTGGCCAGGGTCAACTCACTTGACAGCTGCGAGCGTTGGTGGGAGCCGACGGGCGTCCGGTCGGCCTGGAGCCGCTGCCAGGGCGCCGGGTCGAGGTCCAGGGCCCGGTCCCGGAGCAGTTCGAACAGGGCCTGGTCCAGGTCACGGCCGCCGAAGTCCGGATCCCCCGCCACCGCGACGGCGCGGAAGCCGTCCCCCTCCCGGCGGAGGACGGCGGTGTCCACGGTGCCGCCGCCGAGGTCGTAGACGGCGATCGGCGCGCCGTCACCGGCCTGGGCGTTCGCCGCGTGGAAGCGGGCGGCCGCGACCGGTTCGGGCAGCAGTTCCGGCGTATCCAGCCCGGCCCGCCCGGCGGCCTCGACCAGCCGGTCCAGGTCGGCGGGCGACCAGTCGGCGGGGTGGGTGAGCACGGTGCGCGCCGGGTCCGTCCCGCCGCACACCGCCCGCGCCTCGGTGGCCACCCGGGCGAGCACGGCGGCGACCAGGTCCACGGTGTCCACCTCCCGGTCGTCCAGCAGCACGGCCGGCTGCCGCAGCAGCGCCCGCTTGGGGTGCTGCTCGGCGCGTTCCGGCCGCTGGGCGGCGAGTTGGACGGCGGCCCGGCCGGTGAGCAGCCGGCCGTCGTCGCCCAGGCAGACCAGGGACGGCAGGTAGCGGCTGTTCTCGATCTCGACCGCCGTCGCTGCGCTCCCCGCGCCGTCGGACGCGACGCCGGACCGCGCGCCGGACTCCGTGCCGGGCCGCTCGACCCGGACGGCCGCCGTGGTGAAACAGGTACCGAAATCGATGGCCAACGACCAGTCAGACACGTTTCCTCGCAAGGGAGTTGTGGTCGCAGGAGGGCGCACGGGCGGAGCCGGAGGGCGATCCTCCGGCAACCCCGCGCAGGATGCTAGGGCCCCGGAGGCACTTGTGGAGAAGTTCGGTACATCTTGTAACAATGGCATGGGCATTGCCGGTCGGAACCGGGTGCCGGCAGCCGGGTGCCGACCGTCGACCGGAGCCCGCTCCAGCAGCGCCGGACCGGGTGGCACCCCGCTCCCCGGGCCGGGGTGCCGCCACCAGTCTCGGCACACCGTTCGACCGAGACACCGTCAGCTGACCGAATCCGCTGCCACTCCCGTCGATTCGACCCCGCGGCCGGTCCGTGCGAGAGTCGGGACGGACGAGTCGGGGTACACCGCCGCCCCGCCGAGGGAGGTTCCGATGAACACACCCGGCCCGGTCGACGTCCCCGAGGCCTTCGCCACCTCCTACCGCGCCCACGGCGCCGCCGAACGCCGATGGATTCGCGAACTTCCCTCGCTCGCGGCCGACTTCCTCGACCGCTGGAGCCTGCGCCCGGACGGCCCCGCCGCCCACGGCATGGCCTCCCTGGTCCTCCCGGTCCTTCGGCCGGACGGCTCCCCCGCCGTCCTCCGGCTGCAACAGGTCCGCCCCGAGACCGCCGGGGTGGCGACCGGACTGCGGGCCTGGCGCGGCAACGGCGCCGTCCTGCTGCTCGACCACCACCCCGACAGCGGAACCCAGCTGCTCGAACGGCTCGACGCGACCCGCCCGCTCGGCACTGTCGCCGACGACGACACCGCGCTGCGGCTGCTCGCCGCACTGATGGCCCGGCTGACCGCCACCCCCGCCCCACCGGGCCTGCGCCGGCTCGACGACATCGCCGCCGCCATGCTGGACGAAGCACCCCGCGCCGCCCCGGCCCTGAGCGACCCGGACGAACGCCGACTGCTGCGGGACTGCGCGGCGGCCGTCGCCCCGCTGCTCGCCGAGCCCGGCGACCGGCTGCTGCACTGGGACCTGCACGACGGCAACGTGCTGGCCGGCGAACGCGAGCCCTGGCTCGTCATCGACCCCGAACCGCTCTCCGGCGACCCGGGGTTCGAACTGCTCCCCGCCATCGACCAGCGCTGGGACGCCGTCCTGGCCGGCGCCGACGCGGGCCGCACCGTGCTGCGCCGCTTCGACCTGCTCACCGAAGCCCTCGGACTCGACCGCCCCCGCGCCGCCGGCTGGACCCTCGCCCGGGTACTGCAGAACGCCCTCTGGGACATCGAGGACGGCCGGACCGCCCTGGAGCCGACCCAGACGGCCATCGCCACAGCGCTGCTGCGCCACCGCCGCGGTTAGGGCCTGAGAGCGTCAGGCTCAAGAAAGGCTCAAGAAAGGCTCAGGAACGGTTCGTCGGCGGTCCGACCTGCCGTACGATCCGGGGCGAGGCGCACCGGTCCCGTCGGCGCGCCCCGGATCGAGGGGGAACACCGATGAAGCGCATCATCGCGGGACTGTCGTCCCTGCTGTGGTTCGCCGGTCTGGGCGACCGGAAGCGCACGGCACAGCCGTACTCGCCGGAGGGCGACAACTACCGCCAGACCGGGGGCGGCGGCTTCCACCTGTGAGCGTGCGGGCCCTCATGAGGGCCCGCACCTCCCCGGTTCGGCCACCGGTCGGCGCGGCCTGGACCGACGCCGGATCAGGGCCTAGCGTGATCCGCGCGATGTCGTCGGCACGGGGGGGTGCCATGCACGAGTATCTCGATCCACCGCGCGCGCTGCCGCCGCCGAAGGGCGGGACCGGCCGACGCTCGACCGCGTGGACGCTCGGGACTGGTGGCGCGGTCGCCCTGGCCTCGGCCTGGTCCCTGGGCACGCTGCTGGTGGTCCCCTGGCACCCGGCACCGCGCTGGGAGGTGCTGCTGTCCTTCGCCGTCACCGTGCTGCTCGGCCTCGCCTGGCTGCTCGCCTCCCGGCTCGCCCCGGCGCTCGGGCCCGCCGAGCCTGTCCCGCCCCGGCCCCGGCCGTCACCCGCCGAACTGCGCGGGATCGCGGCGCGGACGGCGAGGCGCTCCCGCCGGTCGGTCCTGACCGGCTGGGCGATGGTGCTGCCAGCGCTCTGGACCGTCCCGGTCGTCCTCCTGACCGCGCACCAGCCGCTCGAACACAAGCTGATCGCCAGGCACAAGGCCCTGGTCGCCGCCGGGGCCCGGTGGACCGACAACACGGTGGCCCTCTCCACGGCGGAGGCCGCGGGACGGCCGCGCGAGCACGGCCCGACGATCGCCGTGCACCCCGCCGGGCAGCCCGAGGCGTCGCTGGCGGTCGAGAACGAGCGCGGCAAGCTGGACCGTCTCGCGGCCGGGGACAGCCTCCGGATCCTGCGCGACCCGGAGCACCCCGGTCTCGGGATGTTCCCGGAACCCCTGCTCCCCCTGGTCCACCCCGGCCGCCCGTTCGCGAGCAGCCGCTTCGTGCCCGTCCTCATAACCATGCTGGTGATCTGGTACTGCCTTCTGTACGGCGTCCTGGGCCGCCGCGTCCTGCTTCCGACCCGCCTGCTGCGGGTCCGGGAGTACCCGCTGACCACCGATCCACCGCACCCCGGCTCCGACGAGCCCGAGGGCGCCACCGGCCCGGTGATCGACTGGCAGCGGGTCCGGGTCCACGGCACCGTCTTCGAATGGACCTTCCGGACCGGGGCCTCCGACGACAGCGACGTCGCCGCCCGCTCGGGCCTGCGCCTCGACCCCGAGGCCGCCGACCCGTCACCGGACCCGGGTCCGGGCTCGCTCGCCTTCCAGACCCACGCCGCCCGCTTCGCCGACTCGGACGCCACGGGCCGGACGGCCGTCCGGCTCGCCGGTGCCGCCGGGTGGCTCGGCCGCCAGAGCGGCGGTACGGGCGGCGCGTTCGCCGTCCTGGTGCTCGACAACGGAGAGACCTGGTGGGGCTTCGACCACCCCCTGGTACCGGCCGGGACCGACCCGTCCACCACCGGGCCGACGGACACACCCCCGGACGGCGGTACCGGCACGGACACGGACGCACCGGTCGTACCGCTCCGCCTGCCGCCGCTGACGCAGGTCTTCGGGCCGGACGAACGACTCGGCCTGAGCGCCCTCGGCCTGTACCCGATGGGTGCAATCTGGCTGAACTCCACCGGCGTCCTCCTCCGTTTCAGCGGAGTGGCGGTGTTCGCGGTCGAGGTGGTCGGCGCCGCCGCCTGGACCGCCCTGGGCTTCGGCGTGGCGACCCTGGTCGAACGCCGGCGGGCCCGACAGCAGTCGGCACCCACGGGCGCACCGATCGGCTGACGGGCTGACAGGCACTCGACGCCCCACCCGCGCCCGCCCGTTCCGTTCACGCGGGCGCGCACGGGGCGCACAGGGCGCACGGACGGGTGGCTGGCATCGGCCACCCGGCCCCCGGCCGGAACCGGTCGGGTGACTCGCCGGTTGCACTCGCGTGAACCACCTCCGCCGCGCACTTCGCGGTACCGCACACCTCGTCACCCGGCTCTGCTCCGCCGTCGAGCATCTCGACACCCGCGCCGACGCGGCCCTCCGGGCGCGGCTGCGCCCGCTCGTCACCCGGTTGGCGGACCTGGTGCGCCGGATGGCCGAGGCCAACTGCGGCGACGCGCTCGCCCGCCACCTCCCGTGCCGCGCCCGCGACCGCAACAACACCGAGCGCAGCAACGGGCGCACCCGCCACCGGAAGCGTTCCGCGCTCGACGACTGACACACCACCGGCCCCGGCGGACGTCCAGGAGGACGGTCCACCGGGGCCGGTCGGTCGCGCCGATCAGGAGCGGCTCGGAGGCAGGACGGGAACGCGTCAGGCGCGGCAGGTCCCGGTGGCCCAGTCGACGGTCGCCGTCGCCTGCGAGTACTTCCACTCCGGCGCGAGCAGCTCACGGTCCAGCTGGGCGGCGGCGTTGCCGTCCTCGACGATGTAGCCGAAGTCCTGCAGCCAGGCCGGGTACAGGTTCTTCGAGCCGATGTAGAAGGCCGAGTCGTCCACCGCGACCAGCTTGTGGTGCAGCGCGTACGGGTGGCCGTCGGCCCAGGTGGCGGTGGGCGCGGCGCGGAAGGTGGCGAGCTGCAGGTTGCCGCACAGCGCGGCGGCGGCCTTCCCCTTGTCGCCGGTGAGCGCGGTCAGCCGGGCCTTGAGCACGTCGCTGATCTCGGCGAGGGACTTGATCTGCGAGTAGCCGCCGCTGCCGACCGCTCCCCGGTTGGCCGGGTCGCTGACCACGATCCGCACCTTGACCCCGTCGGCGAGCTTGGCGGCGAGGGTGTCGTAGAGGCGGGAGTCGTAGCGGGCCAGCGGCGGGCAGGTGGCGTTGAGGTCCTGCTGGGAGATCTCGATGTGCTTGCGCGCGCTGCCGACGAGGGCGCGCAGGGCGTTCTCCTCGGGGTTGACCGTCTCGTAGTCGCGGTCGGCGTTGGTGTTGTCGTGCAGGGTGAGCATGCTGCACTTGGCGTCCGCCGCGCCCGCCACCGGCCCGGGCCGGTACGCGGACTTGGCGTCGACGTCCTTGATGCCGACGCCCAGTCCGCCGACGGCGATCACCGGGACGCCGCCGGTGGCGGCGGCCGGCGGGTTGAGCTCGCGCTCGATCGACGGGCGGCAGTCGCCGCCGTCCGAGGAGGCGAACCACGCGTTGTCGAACAGCCCGGTGCGCCCGCAGGTCCACTCCCAGAGGGTGTCCAGGTAGCGGGCGGCGGAGGTCGCGGCGGGGCCGTTCAGCGCGAGGTCCACGTCCGACACCGGGTGGGCGGTGTCGAGGTAGTCGTTCTTCCAGCCGTTGATGCCGCCGGAGATGACGGTGCGTCCGTCGACGACCAGGATCTTGGAGTGGTTCCAGGAGAAGGCGGTGCGCGAGGCGGTCATCGAGGCGATGTTGAGGCTGACCGAGGAGGCGGCGGGGCCGAGCTTGGCGACCAGTTCGTCCCGGTAGCGGAAGGGCAGCACGTTGGCGTGGTAGACCGGCGCGGCTCCGACCAGGATCCGCACGACGGGGCGGTTCCCGGCCGCGACGGCGGCCTTCAGACCGGCCACGATCGCGTCCTCGAAGCCGCCCTCGGGGAACGGCGCGAGGGTGGAGATGTCGACGGTGCGGGTCGCGGCGGCGACGTCGGCCGTCGTCTTCGCCAGCAGGGCGCGGGTGCCGGGCCGGTCGGCGCAGGCGGGGTCGCCCCAGCAGCCGGGTGTCTGGAGCAGCCAGTCGGCCGGGTCGGCGGCGTTCCCGGCGCCGGGCAGGCTGTTGCCCTCGGTGCGCTGCCACACGGTGCCCTCCAGTCCGGGGGACACCTCCCGCAGGACGCGCTCGACGGCGTCGAGGTGGGTGGCGTCCGAGGCTGCCGGTGTCCCGGACGCCGCGTGGGCGGGCGCGGTGGGCACGACGGCGAGCAGGGTGGTGGCAGCGGCGGCGGCGAGGGCGGTGCGCAGCGCGCGACCGGAGCGGCGGGAGCCGGGTCGGGACACGTGATGTTCCTTCAGAGCATGGCGGGCGGTTCGTGGTTCACCCGTCGGACGCCGCAAGATTACCCAGAAGTAACATCTAATCCAATTTGCACATGACAATGAGCCACCGGCCGGAATCCCACCCGCCGTTCGGCCCCCGCCACCCGGCCCCCGCCGTCCGTCGGGGACATCACCGCACGTCAGGACGGCGTCGGTCGGATCCGGCGGACGCCCGCCGGATCCGGCCCGTGGTGCAACCCCTCCAAGATCCGCTCATGATCGTTGTCCCCGGACACCGCCCGCGTCCGCGCCCCCGCCACCGCAGACTGGCAGCACGCGGCGGACCCCACCGGACGCCGCACCCCGTTCCCGCCGCGCCCCGGCCGACCCCCAGGACGTACCACCATGACCCCGCGTGTCCTCACTCCCCGCAACCGGGGCTTCCTCTTCCTCGACGCCCACCCGGAGGGCTGCCGACAGCTGGTGACCGACATGTGGGAAGCCTGCCCCGCCCCGGCCCGGGTGCCCGACGGCGACGGTCCGGTCGCCCTGGTCATCGGCTCCTCGGCCGGTTACGGCCTCGCCGCCACCGTCGCCGGGCTCAAGCGGGCCGGAGTCCGCGGGATCGCGGTGTCCTTCGAGAAGGCCCCGACCGAACGGCGCACCGCCACCGCGGGCTGGTACCGCACCGCCGCCACCGCCGAACTCGCCCGCGCGGCCGGACGGGACCTGGTGTTCCTGAACGGCGACGCCTTCTCCGACCCGGTGAAGGAGCAGGTCGCCGAGCTCCTCCAGGAGCGCTTCGGCGGCCGGCTGGACCACCTCGTGTACTCCGTCGCCGCGCCCCGCCGCACCGACCCCGACACCGGCACCACCTACGCCTCCGTGCTCAAGCCGATCGGCGGGGCGAGCCGCACCAGCACCCTGGTCTTCGACGACGAGGGCGGCGCGGAGGTCCGCGAGGTCGAGACCGCGCCGGCCGAGGGCGACGACATCGAGCAGACCGTGGCCGTGATGGGCGGCGCGGACTGGGAGCGCTGGATCGACCACCTGGCCGCCCGGGGCCTGCTCGCCGAGGGCTTCACCACCGCCGCGCTGTCGTACATCGGCTCGCCGCTGACGGCCGCGATCTACCGTCAGGGCACCATCGGCGCGGCCAAGGTGCACCTGGAGGCCACCGCCCGGGCCCTGGACGAGCGGCTCGCCGCCACGGTCGGCGGGCGGGCCGTGACCTCCGTCAACGGCGCCGCCGTCACCCAGTCCTCCACCGCCGTCCCCGGCATCGCCCTCTACACCGGCCTGCTGCGCGGCGTCCTCGGCGAGGGCATGGTCCCGCCGGTCCACCAGCTCGCCGCCCTGTGGGACCAGCTCACCGGCACCGCCCCGCTCGCCCTCGACGAGGAGGGCCGGGTCCGCCTGGACGGCTGGGAACTCGCCGACGCCGTCCAGGCCGCCGTGGCCGAACGCTGGCGGGCCGCCACCACGGACACCGTCGGCGGGCTCGCCGACCTCGACTGGTTCCGCGCCGAGGTCCGGCGCCTCTACGGCTTCGCCGTGCCGGGGGTCGACTACGCCGCTCCGGTCGCCACCGACGTCCCCTGGCCCGCCCCCACCGCCTGACCGTCCGACGCGTCTGCCACGCAAGCCCCGGTCCTGGCCCCAGCCCCAGCACCGGCCCCGGCACCGGCCTCCGCCCCGGCCCGGTGCTCGCTCGGGGTGACGCCGTACCACTCACGGAAGGCGCGACTGAAGACGGCATGGCTGGAGAAGCCCCAGCGGGCGGCGACGGCCTGGACGGAACGGTCACCGGGGTCGCGGCGGGCGAGGTCGGCGTGGGACCGCTCCAGCCGGCGGCGGCGAACGGTGGCCGCGACACTCTCGGGCCGGTCCTCGAAGAGCGCGTAGAGGGCGCGCAGGGACAGGTTGTGACGCTCGGCTATCAGCCGGGGTGTGAGGTCCGGATCGCCGAGGTTGTGCTCGATGAACGCGAGGACGCGTTCCAGCGTCAGCCTGGCCCGGGCGTCCGCCGGCACCTCGTCCAGCGCTCCCAGCTGGTGGGCCAGACAGGCGCCGACCAGATCGAGCACCATCGGCCCGAGACCGGCCAGCTCCTCCTCCGCGCAGTACGGCGCCTGGCCGACCAGGGTGTTCAGGAAGCCGGAGAGGATCGCCCCGCTGCCCCGCCGGGCGGGGATGCGCCGGGCGAGCAGCCGGTCCACCCGCTCGGGGCGCAGCGGTACCGCGGACCGGGGGACCTGGAGCACCACGGCCCGGACCGGTCCGTCGGCGCGCACGCACTCGGTCGTCATCGGGCGCGAGGTGTCCGCCAGCACCATGTCCCCGGCGATCAGCTCGTCCCGGCCCGTGTGGGAGAGCCGGAAGGAGCCTCCCGACACCAGGGTCAGCTGGTAGTCCTCGGGATCGCCCTGCCGGACGTGTGCCGCCGAGCGCCGCGCCACGATCGGCGAGTAGGCGAACGAGGCCATGCGGACCGGCCCCAGCTCCACGCCGGCGATGTCGGCGTGGAAACCGGCGGCGTGGTCCGTACTGATGGACAGCGGCATCACTTCGCTGGAGACGGCCTCGCGGAACCACTCGAACCGGTCCTCCGCCGGTACGACCGCCGCCGACACGCTCGACCACCCCATGGGACCCCCGCCCTTGCGCCGTGTCGGTCCGGGCCGTCGATCGCCCGGCCCCGACCTCGGACGACGATTCCCGCCGCCATCTGTCCATGATCCACTACGCGCCGCCCCCGGAGCGTCCGGGGACGGCGCCGCCCGCCCCGGGGTGACGGGACGGGCGGCGGCGGGAGGCGGTAGGAGACGGCGGGAGACCGCCGGGAGAGGGCGGGCGCGGACGCTACAGACCCCGCGTCAGGTGGGTGGTGAGCAGCCGGGTGAAGCGGGCCGGGTCGGGCAGGTCCCCGCCCTCGGCGAGCAGCGCGCCGCCGTACACCAGCTCGGCGATCTCGGTCAGCGCCGGGTTCGCCGGGTCGGCCGCGTACGAGGTGCGCAGGGCGGTGATCAGCGGGTGGCCCGGGTTGAGCTCCAGGGTGCGCCGGACCGGGGGCATCTCCTGCCCGGTCGCCCGGAACATCTTCTCCAGGGTCGGGGAGATGTCGTCGGCGTCACCGACGATGCAGGCCGCGGAGGTGGTCAGCCGCGAGGACAGCCGGACCTGCTTCACCTGCTCGGAGAGCGCCGAGGTCAGCCAGGGCAGCAGTTCGGCGAAGTCCTGCTCGCGCCGGGTCCGCTCCGCCTCGGCCTCCTCGTCCTCGTCGGCCGCCTCGTCCAGGTCGACCTGGCCCTTGGCGATGGACTGGAAGCGGTGGCCGTCGAAGGCGGGGATCCGGTCGGCCCAGATCTCGTCGATCGGGTCGCTGAGGACCAGCACCTCGTAGCCCTTGGCGGTGAACGCCTCCATGTGCGGGGAGTTCTCCACCGTGGCCCGGGTCTCGCCGGTCAGGTAGTAGATGGCGTCCTGGCCCTCCTTCATCCGCTCCACGTACTCGCGCAGCGTGGTGGGGCGCTCGGTGTCGTGGGTGGAGGGGAGCGACAGCAGCTCCAGCAGCGCCTGGGAGTTGTCGGGGTCCTCGACCAGGCCCTCCTTCAGCGCCCGGCCGAACTGGTCCCACAGCTTGCCGTAGCGCTCGGCGTCGTTGGCCTGCACGCTCTTGAGCGCGCCGAGGACCTTCTTGACCAGGCGCCGCCGCACGGCCTGGATCTGGCGGTCGTGCTGGAGGATCTCCCGCGAGATGTTCAGCGACAGGTCGTGGGCGTCAACCACGCCCTTGACGAAGCGCAGGTAGTTCGGCATCAGCGCTTCGCAGTCGTCCATGATGAACACCCGCTTGACGTACAGCTGCACGCCGCGCTTGGTCTCTCGCGAGAACAGGTCGAACGGCGCCTGCGCGGGGACGAAGAGCAGCGCCTCGTACTCGAAGGTGCCCTCGGCGCGCATGTGGATGGTCTCGGCGGGGGCGAGCCAGTCGTGGCTGATCTGCTGGTAGAACTCGGTGTACTCGGCCTCGGTGACCTCGCTGCGCGGCCGGGCCCAGAGCGCCTTCATCGAGTTGAGCGTCTCGATGGCGGGCTCGGCGGCGGGCTCGGCGGCGGCGTCCTCGTCGGACCCGGTGCTGCCGGCGCTGCCGGCGCCCTCGGCGGCCATCCGGATCGGCCAGCGGATGAAGTCCGAGTACTGCTTGACGATCTGGCGGATCTTCCACCCGGCCAGGTAGTCGGCCAGGCCGTCCTCGCCGTCCACCGGCTTGAGGTGCAGCGTGACCGAGGTGCCCACCGGCAGGCCGTCGACGGCCTGGAGCTCGTAGGTGCCCTCGCCGTCGGACTCCCACTGGGTGCCGGCGTCGGTACCGGCCCGCCGGGTACGCAGGGTGACCTTGTCGGCGACCATGAACGCCGAGTAGAAGCCGACGCCGAACTGTCCGATCAGGCTCTGCGCGGCGGCGGCGTCCTGGGACTCCTTGATCTTCTCCAGCAGGCCGGCGGTCCCGGACTTGGCGATGGTGCCGATCAGGTCGACCAGGTCGTCCCGGCTCATGCCGATCCCGTTGTCACGGACGGTCAGCGTGCGGGCCTCGCGGTCGACCTCCAGGGCGATGTGCAGGTCCGAGGTGTCGGCCCCGACGGTGGAGCCGGCCAGCGACTCCAGCCGCAGCTTGTCCAACGCGTCGGAGGCGTTGGAGATCAGCTCGCGCAGGAAGATGTCCTTGTTCGAGTAGATCGAGTGGATCACCAGCCGGAGCAACTGCCGGGTCTCGGCCTGGAATTCCAGCGTCTCGACACTACTGGCCACTCTGGGGCCCCTTTCAGCACGACAGCATGACGGTGTTGACGGCATCAACGGTACTGACGGTCATGACGGCACAACCAGTCACGACGGTGTCGACGGTGATGACGGACGGACACGGTACGGCTCCGCACGGAGACGTACCGGCCACCGGAATCGTAGGCCCTCCCCCCGGCGTGCCGGAGCGGAGCACGGACGGCGGCGGCCCGTACCGTCGGCGCATGTCCTTCGGCCTGCTCGCGGCCCTGGCCGCCGCCCTGCTCACCGGCTCCGCCACCGTGCTCCAGGCGGTCGGGGCCCGGCGCGCCTCGGCCGGGCTGCCGCCCGGCGGGGCGGCGGCGCTCGCCGGGGCGTTCCGGCAGTGGCCGTTCCTGGTGGGCGTCGGGATGGACATGCTCGGCTTCGGCGCCGAACTCCTCGCCCTGGACCGGCTCCCGCTGTACGAGGTCGAGGCGGTGCTGGCCTCCGCGCTCGCCGTGACCGCCGTCGGCGCCGCCCGGGTGCTGAAGGTGCGGCTGCGGCGCAGCGAGTGGACCGGGGTGGCGGCGGTCTGCGCGGGGCTGTGCGTGCTCGCCGTGAGCGCCGGGCGGGACGGCCCCGGCCGGGGCAGCACGGCGCTGCGGCTCGGTGTGCTGCTCGCCTCGCTGCTGCTGATCGGCGCGGGCTGGGCCGTGGTCCGCTTCACCGACCACCGCCGGGCGCCGCTGCTGGGTCTGGTGGCCGGCCTCCAGTTCGGCGTGGTCGGCGTCGCCGTCCGGGTGCTGCCCGACCCCCGGCTGCCGGATCTGCTCACCGAACCCTCGGCCTATGCGATCGCGCTGGCCGGCCTCGGCGGTTTCGCCGCCCTCACCTGGGCCATGCAGACCGGGTCGGTCACGGCCGCGACCGCCGCGATGGTGCTCGGCGAGACGCTGGGCCCGGCCGTCGTCGGCGTCCTCCTCCTCGGCGACCACACCCGCCACGACCTCGCCCCGCTCGCCGTCCTGGGCTTCGCCGCCGCCGTGCTCGGTGCCCTCACCCTGGCCCGGTTCGGCGACGCCGAACAGCCGGCCGCGTCGGGAACGACGGCCTGAGGACGGCGGGCCGACGGCGGGCCGAGGACGGCGGGGCCACGGCTCCGCTCCGCGCCGCGCTGCCCCCGCTCTGCCGACCCGCCGGACCCGCCGGACCCGCCGCCGAAAATTTCTGGATCTTCCTCGCAACCGATGCCGGACTCGCCCGTCCTAGGAGTGCAGGCCACCGGAACGGCCTGCAGCACACCACCCTCTGGGGGAAGAGAACCATGCGAGCCCGCTCCGCCATGACCACCGCCGCGCTCACGGCCCTGGTCCTGACCCTGCCCGTCACCACCGCCTCGGCCGCCCCGGCCCCGGCCCCCGGCACCGCGCCCGGCACCGCGGCCGCCGGCACCGGCGGGGCCACCGCCCCGGCCGCCTTCGTGTCGCTCGGCATCCGGCGGCTGCTCGACACCCGCAGCTACCGGGAGAACCCGACCGGGCAGGCGCGCAAGCTCCAGCCCGGGGAGAACCTCCCCGTCCCCCTCTCCACCTGGAAGTCCCACCCCCCGCGCGAGCTGCCCGAGGTCCCGGCGGACGCCACCGCCGTGGTGGTCAATGTGACCGCCACCAACACCACCGAGGACGGCTACCTCACCGTCCGCCGGGACGCCGACCTGCCGGGGGCACCGGCCACGTCCACGCTGAACTTCAAGGCCGGTGAGACGGTCTCCAACACGGTCACCGTCGCGGTCGCCCGGCGCGGGGCGAACACCAGCCCGCAGATCAGCGTCTACAACAACGCCGGCACCACCGACGTGGTGGTCGACATCCTCGGCTACTACGGGCCCGGCACGTCGACCCGGCCGGCCGAGCGGTACGACAACGTCATGCCGCGACGGGTCACCGACACCCGGGTCGAGGGCGGGCGGCTCGGCTGGGGCAACGTCGTGACCGCCGGCGTCGCCCGGGACTCGCTCGGCACCTACGAGGCCACCTCGGTGCTCCTGAACGTCACCGCCGTCGACCCGTCGACCGAGGGCTTCGTGGTCGCCTACCCCTCCGACGGCAGCCTGCCGATCGAGGGCTCCCACCTCAACTACGGGCTCGGGCGGACCGTCGCGAACCAGGTGGTGGTCCCGGTCGGCGCGGACGGGGACATCAAGCTCTTCAACACCGGTTCCACCGACCTCGTCGTGGACGTCATCGGCTACTACGGCCCCTGGGCGAACCACCTCTACAGCGCGGTGACCGAGCAGAGCCGGCTGCTGGACACCCGCGACGACGGCGGCCAGTCGCCCTTCAGCACGCGCCGGCTGCAGGTGACGGGTGTCGCCGGGGTCCCGGAGAACGCCGCGACCGTCACCCTGAACATGACCGTCACCGAGCCGCAGGCCGCCGGGCACCTGGAGGTCTACGCCGCCGACCAGGGCGGCCGGCCCGGGACGTCGAACCTCAACTTCAACGCCGGCCAGACGGTGGCCAACGGCGTCACCGCCGACCAGGGCGGTGTCCAGCACGCCGTGGACATCTACCACCACTCCGCCGACCGGAGCCAGCTGATCGCCGACCTGACCGGATACTTCGTCCAGGGCTGACCGACACCTCGTCGCCCTCCCCGCGCGGCGGCGCGGGGAGGGCGTCCTTGCTTGGGGCGGGCTGCGGCCGACCTTTTCCGACAGGTCGTCATAATCCGCACCGTGGACGGATGTCCGAGGCCCCGAGGGGGGAACCCGAGCGGTTTTGCCGGGTTTGCGGCACCCCCGGATCCGCGGCCGAAAATTCTCGGAATCCTTCGCAACCGATGCGACGGATCGGCCGTCCATAGGAATGCAGGCCAAGGGGATGGCCTGCAACACACCATTCCTTGGGGGGAATTCACTCATGCGCGCCCGTTCCGCCATGGCCGTCGCCGCACTCACGGCCCTGGTCCTGACCCTGCCCGTCACCACCGCCTCGGCCACCCCGGCCACCCCTCGGGCCCTGCCCGTCGGCCCCGGCCAGGCCACCGCCCCGGGCGCCTTCGTGCCGATCGGCCTCACCCGGGCGCTCGACACCCGCAGCGACCAGGAGAACCCGGCCGGGGCGGCCCGGAAGCTGCAGCCCGGGGAGAGCTTCGACGTCCCGCTCTCCGCCTGGCAGAACCACCCTCCGCGCGAGCTGCCCGTCGTCCCGGCGGACGCCACCGCCGTGGTGGTCAACGTGACCGCCACCAACACCACCGCCGCCGGCTACCTCACCGTCCGCCGCGACGGCGCCGTGCCGGGGGCACCGGTCACGTCCACGCTCAACTTCGAGGCCGGCGAGACCGTCTCCAACATGATCACGGTCGCGGTCGACCCGCGCGGCGCGAACAGCAGCCCGCAGATCAACGTCTACAACAACGCCGGCACCACCGATGTCGTGGTCGACATCCTCGGCTACTACGCGCCCAGCACCCCGCAGCGGCCGGGCCACAAGTACGACCCGGTCCGCCCGACCAGGCTGGCCGACACCCGGGTCGAGGGCGGGCGCCTCGGCCGGGGCGGCGTCGTGACCGCCGACGTCGCCCGGCGGGACCTCGGCACGGCCGACGCCACGGCGGTGGTCCTGAACGTCACCGCCGTCGACCCGTCGACCGAGGGCTTCGTCGTCGCCCACCCGACCAGCTGGCCGCTGCCCGCCGAGGGCTCCCACCTCAACTACGGACCGGGGCGGACCGTCGCCAACCAGGTGGTGGTCCCGGTCGGCCCGGAGGGAACGATCGAGTTCTTCAACACCGGCTCCACCGACCTCGTGGTCGACATCGTCGGCTACTACGGCCCCTCGGGCCACAACCTCTACAGCGCGGTGACCGAGCAGGCACGCCTGCTGGACACCCGCCCCGGAGCGGGAGCCTGGGCCTTCAGCACGCTGGAGTTCCCGGTGGCCGGTCGCTCCGGGGTTCCGGACAACGCCACCGCCGTCACCCTGAACGTGACCGCCACCGAGCCGCAGGCCGACGGCCACCTGGCGGTCTTCGCCGCCGACGGGACCGCCGCCCGCCCCAGCACGTCGAACCTCAACTTCAACGCCGGCCGAACGGTCGCCAACGGCGTCGCCGCCCAGCTGGGCGGCAACCCCGGCTCCGTGGCCGTCTACCACCACGCCGCCGGCTTCACCCAGGTGATCGCCGACCTGACCGGCTGGTTCGTCCAGGGCTGACCGACACCTCGTCGCCCTCCCCGCGCGGCGGCGCGGGGAGGGCGACAGGGCGGCCGCTCCGCCGACCGTCGCCGCGCCCCACCGCGGCGACGCCCGGCGGACCTTCATCACCCGTACTTCGGGGGGGCACAAACGGTCCGCAGGAAAAAGCCGCGCACGCCGGCCGGGAATTCGGCGTGCCCTGAATCACCGGCGAACGTTCTCGAAATCATTCGTCGTCGAAACGACGGCTCAGCCGTCCACAGAAACAGCAGACTGTCGAAACAGTCTGCAGTCCACCATTCCTCGGGGGGAATCCACTCATGCGTGCCCGTTCCGCCATGGCCGTCGCCGCACTCACGGCCCTGGTCCTGACCCTGCCCGTCACCACCGCCTCGGCCGCGCCGGACACCGTCGCCGTCGGCGCCTCCTCCGCCGGGGCCACCGCCCCGGCCGCCTTCGTGCCGCTCAACATCTCCCGGATCCTCGACACCCGTACCTACGACCAGACCCCGCTCCGCCGCCCCCGCGCGGTGGAGGCCGGCGAGACCTTCGCCTTCCCCGTCGCCGGCTGGAGCCACCACCCTCCGCAGGAGCTCACGGCCGTCCCGGACGACGCGACCGCCGTGGTGGTCAACGTGACCGCCACCGACACCACCGCGGACGGCTACCTGACCGTCCGTCCGGACACGCCCGGACAGCAGGGGACACCGGTCACGTCCACACTGAACTTCGAGGCCGGCCAGACGGTCTCGAACACGGCCACCGTCGCGCTCGCCCCGCGCGGCACGAACCGCAGCCCGCGGATCAGCGTCTACAACAGCGCGGGCCGGGTCAGTGTCGTCGTCGACATCCTCGGCTACTACGCACCCAGCACCCCGAAGCGGCCGAGCCAGAAGTACGACCCGGTCCGCCCGACCCGGCTGGCCGACACCCGGGTCGAGGGCGGGCGCCTCGGCTGGGGCGGCATCGTGACCGCCGAGGTCGCCCGGGAGGACCTGGGCACGGCCGACGCCAAGGCCGTGGTCCTGAACGTCACCGCCGTCGACCCGTCGACCGAGGGCTTCGTCGTCGCCTACCCCTCCGGCACCACGCTGCCGTACCAGGGCTCCAACGTCAGCTACGGCCCCGGGCGGACCGTCGCCAACCAGGTCGTGGTCCCGGTCGGCGCGGACGGCAAGGTCAAGCTCTTCAACACCGGCTCCACCGAGCTCGTGGTCGACATCGTCGGCGCCTACGGCCCCTCGGGCCACAACCTCTACAGCGCGGTGACCGACCAGACCCGGGTGCTGGACACCCGCTACGGATCCGGAACGCCGGCCTTCAGCACGCTCCGGTTCCCGGTGGCCGGTGTCGCCGGGGTTCCGGACAACGCCACCACCGTCACCCTGAACGTGACCGCCACCGAGCCGCAGGCCGACGGGCACCTGGAGGTCTTCGCCGCCGACGAGGCCGGCCGGCCCGGGACGTCGAGCCTCAACTTCAAGGCCGGCCGGACGGTGGCCAACGCCGTCACCGCCCAGCTGGGCGGCAACCCCGGATCGGTGGACGTCTACCACCACTCCGCCGGGTCCACCCAGGTGATCGCCGACCTGACCGGCTGGTTCGTCCAGGGCTGACCGACACCTCGTCGCCCTCCCCGCGCGGCGGCGCGGGGAGGGTTCCCGGCCTGCCCCCAGGTGCCCTTTCGGGCCGGTCCGTGCCCCGGGCTGAACCCGCGAAGATCCCCGGAACGTTTCTTCAGTGTCCGTGCAGGCCACCCGAAGGAGCACCCACCGCCATGGGAAAGCGTCGCAAGCCCAGCCCCCCGAGCCGGGCCCGCCTGGCGGTCCTCACCACGGCCGTGGCCGGTGGGGCGGTGCTCGCCTCCGGCACGGCCCATGCCGAGCCCGCTCCCACCCTCGCCTCCGTCAAGGAGCAGGTGGACCGGCTGAACGAGGAGGCCGAGCAGGCGATCGAGCGCTTCAACGGCTTCCAGGAGAAGCAGCAGAAGCTCCAGGGCGAGGCCAACCGGATCCAGGAGAAGGTCGCCCGCGGCCAGGACGCCATGAACGAACTGCGCACCCAGCTCGGTGTGGTGGGCGCCGAGCAGTACCGCAACAACGGCATCGACCCGGGCATCCAGCTCATGCTGGACTCCGACCCGGCCAGCTACCTGGGGCGCGCCTCGGTGCAGGACCAGGTCGCCGGCTCGTGGACGAACCTGCTCAAGCGGGCCCAGGACGAACAGCGCAAGCTCGACCAGGAGCGCGCCGAGGCCGCGGCCACCCTGGCCGACCTCGACGCCGTCGGCGCCTCGCTCAACGCCCAGAAGAACGAGATCCAGGGCAAGCTCGCCCAGTCCGAGGCGCTGCTCAACAAGCTCAGCGCCGAGGAGCGCGCCAAGATCAACGCCCAGGAGGCGGCCGACAGGGCCAAGGCCGCCGCCCAGCAGGCCGCTGCCGCCGAGCGTGCCAAGGCCGCCGACAAGGAGGCCGCCGACAAGGCCAAGGCCGCCGCGAAGGAGGCGGCAGGCAAGGGCGCCGCCGCCCCTCAGACCGCAAGCCCGCAGACCTCAAATCCGCAGACCGCGACCCCGCAGTCCCCCGCCGCGAACACTCCCCCGCCGGCCGCGAACACCCCGGCACCGCCGGCCGCCGGTGGCCGCGCCGCCGCCATCGTGCAGTTCGCCTACGCCCAGCTCGGCAAGCCCTACGGCTGGAGCAAGACCGGCCCCAGCAGCTTCGACTGCTCCGGCCTCACCGGCGCCGCCTACCGCGCGGCCGACGTCAGCCTCCCCCGCACGTCCCAGGAGCAGTGGAAGGTCGGCACCCGGATCGGCCGCGGCGACCTCCAGCCCGGCGACCTGGTCTTCTTCTACCCCGACCTGCACCACGTGGGCGTCTACATCGGCGACGGCAAGATGATCCACGCTCCCCGGACCGGCAAGAACATCGAGGTCCTTTCGATCGGCGTCATGCCCTACATGGGCGCCGTCCGACCGTAGCGGCGGTTCGGGAGGCCGCCGCCGTGCCGTGGCGGCCTCCCGGCTTCCCGCTGCCTCCGTACTCGACCGCGCCGATCGGCCGGCCGGCGGATCAGCCGGCCAGGGTGTCCGCCAGCCAGGGGGTGATCACGGCCATCGCCTCGCCGAAGCGGGAGATGGCGCAGTGGCCGGTGTCCGGGATCAGCACGACCCCGGTGTCCCGGCGGCCCTCGAACACCAGGGTGTCCTCCACCGGCACATGGACGTCCTCGGTGCCGTTGACCACCAGCATCGGCCCGTTGGCGTCCTGGTCCAGCAGTGCGCGCAGGTCGAAGGCGGCGAAGGCCGCCTCGCGCTCGGCCGTGCCGGGCAGCGCGTCGAAGCCCAGGGCGTTGCCGACGATGCCGTCCATGCCGAAGGCGAAGCCGCGCCCCGGGGCGAAGGACCGCTCGACCGGGCCGCCGAGCACCACGGCGGCGTCCACCGCGCCGGTCAGTCCGGTCCGGGCGGAGTAGTAGCCGCCCATCGAGATGCCGAAGTGGCCGACCCTGCCGTTGCCGATCGTGCGGGCGAAGGCGACCAGCCCGGCGATCACCTCGGCCCCGCCGTCCGGGGTCATCGGCAGGTGGGCGGTCTCCCCGGTGCCGGCGAGGTCGAACAGCAGCAGCCGGGCGGGAAGGGCGAGCGCGAGCTGCTCCCACATGCCGTGCAGGTCGGTCTTCCAGGAGTCCACCCCGCCGCTGGCCAGGACCACCGGCGCGTCGGCGGGCAGTCCGGGCGCCGCCATCAGATGGACCGGCAGGCGGGCCTCGCCGCCGCGGTACGGGAGGGTGAGCGTGCGGCGCTCGAACTCCACCGGGAAGTCCGGGGCGGCGAGGACGTACTGCTCGACCTGGCGGGCCAGCGCGGTGCGCTTCGGACCGTCGGCCAGGGCGGGGAACTTGGCCCAGCCGTAAGCCTGCGCGGCCAGGCGGTGGTTCCCGGCGTCCGCGTGCCGGGCGGCGAGCGCGGACCACTCGTGCACCCAGCCGCCGGGCCGGTCGGGCCACATCTCGGTGATCGCGGCGCGGACCGCGTCCACCTCCTCGACGGGGAGGCCGAGGGTCATCTGGGGGTAGCGCTCGACGAACAGGTCCTGCGGGTCCACGGGCCAGGTGAAGGGCATGGTGGTGCCTCCTGCTGCACTTAAAGCCGGAACTCTTGCCTTAAGGACTATGCGCCTGGAGTCACGCCTAAGGCAAGTCATCTTGCGTTAAGCTGGGCGGCGGAGGTGGTCGACCCATGACCGAGGAGAACGCGGACCGGATCCGCCGCCGTCCGGGCGGTCGGGCCGCGCGGGTACGGGAAGCCGTCCTGACGGCCGCACTGGCGGTACTGGCCGAGGAGGGCGTCGCCGGGCTGAGCATCGCCGTGGTCGCGGCCAGGGCCGGGGTCAACGAGACGACGGTTTACCGGCGTTGGGGAAGCCGGGAGAAGCTCGTCCTGGACGCGATGATCACCGGCAGCACCGAAGGCATCCCCGTCCCCGACACCGGTGACGTGCGCACCGACCTGGCAGCCTTCGCCCGCGCGCTGGCCGACTACCTGGCCACTCCCACCGGCCGCGGCGTCGCCCGGGCGGCCGCACTGAGTTCGGAGGACCCCGAACTCGCCGAGGCCTGGCACGCGTTCTGGCGCTCCCGTCTCGACCAGGCGGGTGTCATCGTCGACCGTGCTGTCGAACGCCGCGAACTCCCGGCCGGGACGGAAGCGGCGCTGGCACTGGAACTGCTCTGCGCCCCGATCCAGACCCGCGCCCTGCTCGGCCACCGTCCGATCGAGCCGGACCTGCCGGAACGCCTTGCGGACGCCGTCCTGGACGGCCTGCGGGGACGAGCCTGAGAGCACGGGAGCAGGGGTCCGGGCGGGTGCCGCCCGGACCCCTGTGGCGGTGGGTCAGACCGTGACGCGGACGGTGGAGACGGCCAGCTCCGCGTCACCGAGGTCGACGCCCCCGGTACCGCCGGAGCCGGTGGAGCCGGTGGAGCCGGTGGCGGACCAGTGGCCGCCCGTACGCCGCCCGGTGAAGCGGATCTCGTACGTCCCGGCACCCAGGTCCGGCCAGGACACGGTCGAACGCGAGACGGCGCCGGCGGTGGCGGAGAAGTGCCGGTCCTGGTCGCTCCGGTGCTCCAGGCGCTCACCGCCGTCCGGCGCGGCAACGACCTCGTAGAGGGCGGCACGGCCGGCGATGTCGGCGGTGTCGGCCTGGTAGCAGAAGCCCCAGTAGTACTCGGCGCGGACGAGCGCCTCGGCCAGGATGCCCCTGGTGGCCCGGCCGCCGTCCTCGAACTCCGCCGGACCGGCCTCGACGTGGGAGCGGGCCCGCGACCAGCCGCCGCTGCCGTAGCCCTCCACCGTGGCACCGACGACCCAGCCGCCCGTGCCCGTCACCGACGGCGCGGCGGGCGGGGCCGGGCGCGGGGGCGGCACGAAGTCCTCCACGCCCCGGTGGACCATCAGCAGCGCGCTCCGCCGGTCCCCCTCGGGCCCGTCGGTGAGGGCGAGCAGGCCCGGGGTGTGCCGGGAGTCGTGCCCCTCGACCGCGACCGGCGGCGTCCAGGCCGCGCCGTCGAACACGGTGTGGAGCAACTGCGGG
This sequence comes from Kitasatospora sp. MBT66, assembly GCF_000710405.2. Lineage (NCBI taxonomy): Bacteria > Bacillati > Actinomycetota > Actinomycetes > Kitasatosporales > Streptomycetaceae > Kitasatospora > Kitasatospora sp. MBT66. Next base: position 338,174 of record NZ_JAIY01000016.1, read on the forward strand.
CCGCCCCGGCCGGGGAGGACGGCGTGCAGGGCGCCGTCCGACGAGACCAGCGCGACGTTCGCGGCGACCGCGACCGCGACCGCGGCCGCGACCTCGACGGGTGCCGTCCAGGCCGCGCCGTCGAACACCACGTGCACAAGGCGGCCGGTGTCGTCCCCGGCGAGGACGTGGATGTTGTCCCCGTGCCCGGCGGCGGCCAGGAACGACGCTCCCGCGAGCGCCTCGACGGGCCCCGCCACGCGCCGCCACTGCTCCGACGCCTCGTCACGGACGCAGTGGACGCCGCCCTCGACGCCCGGGACGAAGGCGTGCAGCGCGCCCCGGAACGGGACCAGGGCCGCACCCGCCGCACCGGGGACGGGAAGCGCGCGGCCCTCCCGCCACACCCGGGCCGTGTCCGCCCCGGCTCCCTGCGGTCGGCCGTAGGTGAGCTCCACGAGCTGCGCCGGCGAGTCCGGCTCCTCGGCGTCCCGCACCGTCAACAGGACGTGGACGGCGCCGTTGTGCACGGCCGCGGCCGGCGCACCGGTGCTCACCGCGTTCTCGTACCGGACGCGGGTGCCGCCCTCGTGGTGGACCGCCGTGTCGACGACGGCGTCCGGGGCCCAGGTGACCGCCTCCGCCACCGCCGCCTCGGCGGCCGCGATCGCGGCGTCCGGGTCGTCCTGCTCGGCCGCCCCGTCCTTCGACGCGGCCTTCAACGCGTCCAGCTCCGCCGCCCGCAGCCGCGCACCGGCCGGGACGAACCCGGTCCACCACAGGTCGAGGACGTCGTGCTCGCCCTTGCCGTACGGCTCGCCGAGGTGCAGGCACAGCAGTTCGTCGTCGAGCGCCACCAGGACCGGCTCGGCCGCGCTCCGGTGGCCGGGGAACCGCGAGTCCGGCCCCCAGCCACCCTCCCGGCGGTACACCGACCGCCACAGGTTCCGGTCGTCCACCGTCTTATCGGCCATCAGCCGTGCTCCCCGTTCGTTCCACCGCCCGCCCCCGGACGGGCGGGCCTCCCTGCCCCGGAACGTAGCCCGCCGCCCACCCCCGCGCGGGCAGTGGCCCGAACCGGCCACACCACGGCCGGGGAACGGCTCGAACGGCGCCCCCTAGCGCAGTACCCGGTAGCGGAGGTGGACGACTTTGGAGGTGAAGGTGCGGGTCTCCAGGAGTTCGAGGTCCTCCCGGCGCTCGTGCCGGGGGAAGTACGGGATGCCGCCGCCGAGCAGCACCGGGTGCACCCGGGGCCGGTACTCGTCGATCAGGCCCGCCGCGGCCACCGCCGCCGCGAGGGTCGCACCGCCGATGGCGATCTCGCCCTCCCCCGGCTCGGCCCGCAGCCGGGCGATCTCCTCCGCGACCGTGCCGGTGGCCAGCCGGGCGTTGCCCCGCACCTCCGACAGCGTGGTGGAGAACACCACCTTCGGGAGCGGGTTCCAGAGCGCCGTCCACTCCCGCTCGACCTCGTCGAGGGACTGGTCCTCCTCGGCGGTCTCCCAGTACAGCATCGTCTCGTACAGCCGGCGCCCCATCAAATGGACGCCCACCCCCCGGAGCTCGTCGAGCGCGAGCCGGAACACCTCCTCGTCCGGCCCCGACCAGTCGAAACCGCCGTCGGGCCCGACGATGTAACCGTCGAGCGACATGCCCATCGAGTACGTCACCTTGCGCATACCGGCTCTCCTCCGCGTCACCGGCCTCCGACAGTAGGGCCCGGGGACGCGGCGAGGGCCGTCCTGTCCGGCGGGATCCCCCGGACGGAGTCACCCCGCCTGCGCGGCCGCCCCCCGCCGACCGCCGCGCGGCAGGATATTCGGTCGGCCGGGGCGCGCCGCGCCGCTAGGTTGGCCGCCATGGCACTGACGAAGATCCACCTTTCCTCCGGCCGCTCGATCGAGCTCTCCGACGTGCGGCTGTCCTCGACGTACGGGGGCTTCCTGGAGGGGTATCCGTTCCGGCGGATCAACGACCTCAAGCTGGAGCGCGAGCTCAGGAACGCCCGGGAGGCCGCGCCCTCGGTGCCCGTGCACCTGGTCGACCCGGTCCGGCACCTCCCGGACGACACCCCGGGCGCCTTCGGACCGGTGGAGGTGCTGCCGGCCGTGACCTGCGTCGGACGCTTCACCTCCCGGCCGGTCGGTCCCGGCCGGGACGCGGTGTCGTACTACTCGGCCCTGACCCTCGTGTGGTTCCAGGACACCCCCGTCCTCCCCTCGGAGGAGGACGCCGACACCGCGCTCCGGGACCTCCGCTGGGAGGACCTCGCCGAGGACTTCGAGATCTAGGATCCCGCCCGGGGCGGCTCAGCCGATGGTGATCCTGAAGATCTTGTCCGAGCCGTCCGGCTGGTTGCCGTTGTTGTCCGCGTTGGTGGTGGTCAGCCAGAGCTGGTCGGCGCCGGGGACCTTGCTGACGGTGCGCAGGCGGCCGTAGGTGCCGACGTAGTAGGAGGTCGCGGTGCCGACCGACTCGGTGTCGCCGTTGATCGGGATGCGGTACATCCGGGTGCCGCGCAGCGCCGCCAGGTAGACCACGTTGCGGACGATGGCGATGCCGCTCGGGGAGGCGAGGTTGACCGGCCAGCTGGCCTTGGGGTCGGTCATTCCGGACTTGCCGCAGGTGCCCTCGCAGGTCGGCCAGCCGTAGTTGGCGCCCGGCTTGATCAGGTTGAGCTCGTCGTACTTGGAGTCGCCGAACTCGGCCTCCCAGAGCCGTCCGTTGCGGTCGAAGGCGAGGCCCTGCGGATTGCGGTGGCCGAGGCTGTAGACGTAGTTGTTGAACGGGTTGCCCGGGGCGGGCTTGCCCGCGGTGGTCATCCGCAGGATCTTCCCGTTGAGGGAGTTCTTGTCCTGCGCGAGGTCGGGCGTCTGGCCGTCGCCGGTGGTGGCGTAGAGGTAGCCGTCCGGGCCGAAGGCCAGCCGGCCGCCGTTGTGGTAGCGGTTCTTCTTGATGCCCTGGAGCAGGACCGTGTAGCCGGAGAGGGTGCTGCCGTTGTAGGTCATGCGGACGATCCGGTTGCCCTCGGCGGCGGTGTGCATGAAGTACACGTAGTGGTTGGTGGACCAGTTGGGGTCGACGGCCACGCCGAGCAGGCCGCCCTCGCCGTCGGTGGTGACGGTGTTGGGCACGGCGCCGATCGCCGTCCTGGTACCGCTCTTGGCCTGCTTGAAGACCTTGAAGCTGTCCCGCTCGGTGACCAGCGCGCTGGAGCCGTCCGGCATCCAGGAGATGCCCCAGGGCACGGTCCAGCCACTGCTGAGGGTGGTCGGCGAGCCCGGGACGCCGCCGTCGGCCGGACAGGCGGCGGTGGTGAAGGAGACCGGGGCGGAGGCCGGGGAGACGCCGCCCGCGGCGTCCTTGGCGACCACGGTCAGGGTGAACGGCGCGTCGCAGGCCAGGCCGGTGACGGTGGTGCCGGTGGCCGGCGGGGTGCCGGTGACGGTGGCCAGCGCGGCGCCGCCGCTGCGGACCTCGTACGCCACCACGCCCTTGTCGTCGGTGGCCGCCGCCCAGTCGAGCTTGGCGGAGGTGGCGGTGACGGCGGAGACGGTGGGGGCGCCGGGCGCGCTCGGCGGCGGGTCGTCCCCGGCACCGGTGGTGCAGTCGACGGCGACGCTCGCCGGGGAGGCGTTGCCGGCGGCGTCCCGGGCGATCACGCTGAGGTTGTAGGTGGTGCCGGGGGTGAGGCCGGTGAGCGCCTTGGCGGTGGTGTCGCCGGGTGTCTCGGCGAGCTTGTTGCCGTGCTCGTAGATGTCGTACGCGGTGACGCCGACGTTGTCGGTGGCGGCCGGCCAGCCGAGGGTCAGGCCGTTGGGGCCGACGGCGCTGCAGGACGGCTGACCCGGGCGGCTCGGCGCGGTGGTGTCGGCCGCGGCGGTGCCGACGGTGAGCCGGTCCAGGTTGGGGCCGCCGTTGGCGGTGGTCGCGGTGGCGCGCACGGTGTTGGTCCCGGCCCTGAGCGGCGCGTTCAGCGTCCGGGCGGCCCAGGTGTTCCAGTCCGCGGTGGCCGGGAAGGAGACGCCGGCGGCGACCACGGTGCCGTTGACGGAGATGTCCATCGGGCGGTCGACGGCGGTGCCGTTGGCGTAGCGGAAGGTCAGCGGGGCGGTGCCGGCCGAGGTGGCGCCGACGCCGAACTCGACGTAGGAGCCGGCCACGTTGGTGTAGTCGACGAAGCCGGTGCCGGTGTACCCGGTGTGGTTGGTGGCCACGGCGCCCTGGACGACGGTGGCGTCCTCGGCCTGGTGGTCGGTGGCGGCGAACCGGGGTCGTGGCTGGGCCTGGGCCGGGGGGACGGTCGCGGTGGTGATGATCAGTGCGGCGACGGCGAGACCCACGCCGCCTGCGGATGTCGGACGCATGCGCTCCTCCAGGGGGTCAGCGGACGGTGATCCGGTCGAGGTTGGGGCCGCCGTCGGCGGTGGTCGAGGTGAACCGGACGGTGTTGGCCCCGGCCTTCAGCGACACCGGCAGGGCCGCGGTCGCCCAGGTGTCCCAGTTCGCGGTCGGGGCGAAGGTGCGCCCGGCGGCGATCCGGGTGCCGTTGACGGCGATGTCCATCGGCCGGCCGGCGGCGGTGCCGTTGGCGTAGCGCAGCTCCAGCGAGGCCGTCGAGGCGGCCGCCGCCCGGACCGTCCACTCGGCATAACTCCCCGGCGTGTTCTCCAGGTTGACGAACCCGGCACCGCTGTGGCCGGTGTGGTCGGTGTCGACGGTGCCCTGCGAGACCCGTGCCTCGTCCGCCCGGAAGACCCCGGAGGGGCCGGGGACCAGCTGGTAGCCGCGCATCTCCCTGGTCAGCAGATAGCAGTCCTGGAGCGAGCCGGAGGTGTCGCCGAGCGAGCGGTAGATGCCCCACTTGGGCCGCACCCGGTCGGCGAGGAAGGTGTCGACGCCGGTCCGCTCGATGTCGACGACGGTGGCGCCGGCGCTGCGCAGGATCCACCGGACCGAGCCGGAGGAACCGTCCCCCACCGTGATCCGGAAGTCCACGTCCACCCAGCGGTCGTGCAGCGGGTCCAGGCTGGTTCGCCCCACCAGGACGTCGCTGATGGGGAGTTGGAGCTCGATGGTCTGCGCACCGCCGACCCGGCGCAGCGACTGGACGACGATCGGCGAGGTGCCGTTGCCGGGCTGCTTGATCTGCATGATGTGGGTGAAGCTGGTGGTGGCCTTCAGCACGGACGGGATGTACATCGCGTAGGTGGTCCGCCAGGTCTGACCGGACTTCCACTCCAGGAAGGCGCCGCCCGCCGGGCTGCGCATTCCGGTGACCTCCTGCCGCTGCCGGTCGGTGGCGGAGTCCCGGTCGACCGTGTGCATGGTCCAGCGGTAGGTGTCGTCCTCGGCCCGGATGTGCGGGTGCCCGGCGGGGTGGGAGTCGGCGCGGTCGTCCTCGACCGTCTCGAAGGCGGCGAGCCCGTCGGCGGCGGCCGAGGGGGCCCAGCGCTGCTGCCAGCTGGAGACGCTGAGCGCGGCGGCCGGGGCGGCGGCACCGGCAGCGGCAACGGTGGCGGCAACGGTGGCGGCAGCGGTGGCGGTGGTTCGGGGAAGTCCGACGGTGGCGGCGGCGGAGAGCGCGGCACCGAGGACGGTTCGACGGGTGGGCCTGTTCACGTGACTCCTTGCGGTCGGGGGGAGAACGCCGGAGAGCAGCGGAAGGGGAGCGCGGCGGGAGTGGGGTCCCGCTCGCTGGGACGGACGGGCCGTCAGGGCAGGTGACGTACAGAATCCCGGCGTGAGGGTGCACGGTCAAGGCATTTGGTTAGGAAACTTTCCCAATTATTGCCAGCGGCACCGCACCGGGCCACCGCGACCCCGCCCTCGAACGGGTGATGACGGGTCAGCACTCGACCGGTCACGGGCCGGTCCCGGTCCGGGTGGTGGCGGTTCCCGGGGCGGGCGGCCGGGTAGCTCCGGGGCGGGCCGGGACCGAGGGGGGACCATGGCGCTGTACTGCGAACTGTGCGGCACCCGGACGGACGGGGTCGAACGGCTCGGCGTCTACTGCCCGGGCGAGTACTGCGGCACCGACCTGCGGGCCGGGGCGGACGCCGGGGTGCGGGCCTGGTGCGAACCGGAGCGCCGGTTCGGGGTGGCCGGTGGCACGGTGCTGGTGGACCTGCTGGTGTGCAACGCCGGGCCGCGGGCCACGGGCTTCCACCTCGAACCGGTCGAACCCGTGCGCGGGCGGCTGGACTTCGACCGGCGGGCGGCCGAGGCACCGCTCGCTTCCGGGGCGACCCGGCGGATCGAGCTGCGGTACTCCGTGCCGTTGGACCTGGTAGGGCCGGCCCTCGACATCGCCTCCCGCTTCGGCGTACCGGCGGCCGACGTCGTGGGCCGGGCGCAGGGTGCGCTGCCCTCCCGGTTCGGCGTCGCGCTGCGGGTGGCCGCGACCTCGGCCCACCAGGGGGCGGCCTGCGCGGCGTTCGCGGTGGACGTGCCCGGGCAGATCGACGTCGACCTGCATCGTGACGGCGACCGGGGCCGCGACGACGGGAGCAGCGGTGGCCGGAGCAGCGGCGGGGACGGCGGGCGAGGCGGCG
>NZ_JAIY01000016.1:344782-359065 GCF_000710405.2 Kitasatospora sp. MBT66
GCGGACCCCTGGTGATCGCCGTGCTGGTGGCGGTCGTCGCGGTGCTGGTGGCGGTCTTCGTGGTGCTCGGCCGCGGCCGGGACGGCGGCACCTCCACGGCGGGACCGGGCGCGGGCGCCATCTCCGCGCAGCCGGTCCCGGCCCAGGTCACCTCGGCGTTCTCACCCACATCGGTGAGCGGGCGTCCCGGGAGCGGGAGCGGCGGCGGGAACGGGGGCGGGAAGGTGAAGCCCTCGCCCCCCGTCCCGCCCCGGTCCACCTCGCCCAGCACCCCGCCCAGCACCCCGCCCACCCGTTCGCCCACCCCCCGAACGGTCGTGCTCCCGTCCCTGGCCGGGCTCGACGAGGCCACCGCCGAGGCAGAGCTCAAGGACCTCGGCCTGCGCTCGACCGCCGCCACCGTCACCGCCGGCCGGCTGCCCGCGCTCCAGGTCCTCGCCACCGACCCGGCTGCCGGCACCGAGGTCCCGGCGGGGGCGACCGTCGTCCTGCGGGTCTCGGACGGGCGGGCGCCGGTCCCCGCCGTCGCGGGCCTCACCCGCGCCGACGCCGAGAAGCTGCTCCGGGACCTCCACTTCACCAAGGTCACCGTCTTCAGCGAACAGGACGGCACCAAGCCCCTGAACCAGGCGCTCCGCACCGACCCTCCCGCCGGCACGGTGGTCGCCCTGGACGCACCGGTCACGCTCTGGTTCGCGATCAGACCCATCATTCGCTGAGCCACGGCCCACCCCGGGCCCGCATACGGCGACGTGCCGCGGCCCGGTGGGTGCACCCCACCGGGCCGCGGCACGTCGGCTCGGCTCGACTCGGTACCGGACGCCGGTCCGTCAGGCCGAGGCCGACCCCGCGAGCACCTCGTTGACCAGCTCCCGCGCTTCCTCCTGGACCCGGGCGAGGTGCTCGGGCCCCTGGAAGGACTCCGCGTAGATCTTGTACACGTCCTCGGTGCCGGACGGGCGGGCGGCGAACCAGGCGTTCTCGGTGCACACCTTGATGCCGCCGATGGCCGCGCCGTTGCCCGGGGCCTCGGTGAGCACGGCGGTGACCGGCTCGCCCGCGAGGTCGCCGGCCTTGACCTGCTCGGCCGACAGCCGGGAGAGCAGCGCCTTCTGGTCGCGGTCCGCCGGGGCGTCCACCCGGGCGTAGGCGGGGGCGCCGAAGCGGTCCGTCAGGTCGCGGTAGTACTGGCTGGGGGTGCGGTCGGTGACGGCGGTGATCTCGGCGGCCAGCAGGGCGAGCAGGATGCCGTCCTTGTCCGTCGTCCACACCCCGCCGTCGCGGCGCAGGAACGACGCGCCGGCCGACTCCTCGCCGCCGAAGGCGATCGAGCCCTCCAGCAGGCCCTCGACGAACCACTTGAAGCCCACCGGGACCTCGACCAGCCCGCGCTGGAGGTCGGCGGCGACCCGGTCCAGCATCGAGGAGGACACCAGGGTCTTGCCCACGGCGGCGTCGGCCGGCCAGTCGGCGCGGTGGCGGTAGAGGTAGTCGACGGCGACCGCGAGGTAGTGGTTGGGGTTCATCAGGCCGCCGTCGGGGGTGACGATGCCGTGCCGGTCGGCGTCGGCGTCGTTGCCCGTGGCGATGGCGTACTCGTCGCGGCGGGCGATCAGCGAGGCCATCGCGGCGGGCGAGGAGCAGTCCATCCGGATCTTGCCGTCCCAGTCCAGCGTCATGAAGCGCCAGGTCGGGTCGGTGACCGGGTTGACCACGGTCAGGTCGAGGCGGTGGGTCTCGGCGATCCGGCCCCAGTAGGCGACGGAGGCACCGCCCAGCGGGTCGGCGCCGATCCGCAGGCCGGCCGCGCGGATCGCGTCCAGGTCGAGGACGGAGACGAGGTCCTCGGTGTAGGAGGTGAGGTAGTCGTGGCGGCCGGTGGTCGCCGCGGCCAGGGCGCGCGCGTACGGGACCCGCTTGACGCCGCGCATGCCCTCGCGGATCAGGGCGTTGGCGCGGTCCTGGATCCAGCCGGTGGCCAGCGAGCCGGCCGGGCCGCCGCTCGGCGGGTTGTACTTGAAGCCGCCGTCGCGGGGCGGGTTGTGGGACGGGGTGACGACGATGCCGTCCGCGAGCGACCGCGGGCTGCGGCGGTTGTGGGCGAGGATCGCGTGCGAGACGGCGGGGGTCGGGGTGTAGCCGTCGGCGCTGTCCAGCAGGACGGTCACGCCGTTGGCCGCCAGCACCTCGACGGCGGTGGCACTGGCCGGCTCGGACAGCGCGTGGGTGTCGGCGCCGAGGTACAGCGGCCCGGTGATGCCCTCGACGGCCCGGTACTCGCAGATCGCCTGGGTGGTGGCGGCGATGTGGTCCTCGTTGAAGGCCGCGTCCAGGGAGGAGCCGCGGTGGCCCGAGGTGCCGAACGCGACCCGCTGGCCCGGCTCCTCCGGATCCGGGTGCAGGGTGTAGTAGGCCGTCACCAGCCTCGCCACGTCCACCAGGTCGCCCGGCTGCGCCGGCTGACCGGCCCGTGCGTGTGCCATCGTCTTCTCCCACTGGAATGTCTCGCCGTGCGCCCGGCCCGCGGCCCGGCGCTTCCTTGCCCCGTGCTCACCGATCGTAGCCAGTGCACGACCGGTCGCCGAACCGGGGCGGGGCGGCGCCCCGCCGTTTCCCCGCCGACACCGCGCCGGCGCCGCGCCGTCACCCGGAGGACGCCTCGCGGACGGAACGACGTCCTCGTGGACGGTTCGACGCCTCGCGGACGGAACGACACCCCGCGGACGGTTCACCCGCGGGCCGAAGGGACCTCAGCCGGGGAGCTGCTGCCGGTGGGACTCCAGGACGGGGGCGACGACGGTCGCCAGGAACTCCGTGACGCGGTACGTCGCCAGGCCCTCGACGGAGAACGGGTCGGTGCCGACGAGCGCCTCGATCGCCGCCCGGTCCTCGCCCGCGGCGAGGATGATGCCACCGTCGCGCGGCACCTTGCGCCCGGAGGCCAGGAAGGTCCCGTCCGCGTAGTGGCGGTTCAGCCAGTCCACATGGTCGGGCAGACGGGCGTCGATCCGGTCGAGCGGCACGGTGTACGTCAGTTCCAGGACAAACATGCGGCCGAGCCTATCCGGAGGGCCTGCCCGCCGGATCGGACGGATCCGGCGGGCAGGACGCGGCACAGGGCCGCCGCGGTCCGAGGGTGGGCGAGGATGGATTCGAACCATCACAGCCGAAGCGGGGGCTTTACAGGCCCTTGGGCTCTCCCAGGCCCAGCTCGCCCTCGGTCGTCGGGTTCCGTTGCTTGCGGTTCCTTGCGGTCCCTCAGGCTGCGGTTCCTCAGGTTGTGGTTCCTTGCGGTTCCCTGTGGTTCCTTGATCCCGACAGCTCCACTCTCCCCCGGGACACCGGTGCCGGACAACCGGGTTTCCGGCCACCGGTCGCCCACGCCCGAACCGCTCCTGACGCTCGTTCGCCCTGGTCGGGGGCGTGACGGGCGGGCCCGGCGGGTGTCCGGATCACTACCCCCGACCCCTGATGTGGTGTAGACCACTCTCCGTACTCCGGACGGATCGCACCGCCGGACCGACCGTCACCGAAGCGGTCCGCTCCCGGCGGGTGCCCGTGGACGTCCGGACTGCGATACAACACTGCTCATATGACGATTGATCGGAGAAATCTGAAATGAGCAAGTCAGCTCTGCCCCGCCGCAGCGTGATCGCCGGTGCGGCGGCCACCGTCGTCGGATGGAACACGGTGGGCCGCTCCTGGGCGGTGGAGGCCCCCGCCCCGGACGCCGCCCCCGGCGCCGAGGCCGCCGCCGACGCCGCTTCCGAGGCCGCCACCGCCGACGCACTCGTGCGACTGCCGCGGCTGGACGGCACCCTGGTCGCCGACACCGCCACCCTGGCCCGGTTCGGCGGGGACTTCGGGCACCTGGTGACCGCCGCCCCGCGCGCCGTACTGCGGCCGGGCTCCGTACGCGATGTCGCCACCCTGGTCGCCTTCGCCCGCCGCCACCGCATCCCGGTCGCGATGAACGGCCAGAGCGGCACCGGCGACGCGGCGGAGCTGGAGTCGCACTCCAGCTACGGCCAGGCCGGGGTGCGCGGCGGCGTGGCGATCGACTCCCGCGGCCTGAACAAGATCATCCGGATCACCCCCGGCCGCGCCGTCGTGGAGGCGGGCGTCACCTGGGCGCAGCTGACGGACACCGCGCTCGCGCAGGGCTGGATGCCGCCCTGTCTGACGGACTACCTGCACCTGTCGGTGGGCGGCACGCTGAGCGTCGGCGGCATCGGCGGCGGTGTGCAGCGCTACGGCTTCCAGGTGGACACGGTCGAGTCGGTGGACGTCGTCACCGGCACCGGCGAGCTGGTGACCGCCTCGGCGAGCGCCAACCGCGAACTGTTCGAGGCCGTGCTCGGCGGCGGCGGGCAGGCCGGGCTCATCGTCCGCGCCACCCTGCGCCTGGTGCGGGCCCGGGAGCGGGCGCTCGTCCTCAACCTGTTCTACGACGACCTGGGCGCGTACCTCGCGGACCAGAAGAAGCTGATGCTGGAGCGGCGGTTCGACCTCCAGGTCGGCGACGTGTCGCGCAACGCGGCCGGGACCGGCTGGCGCTACAAGGTGGAGGGCGTCGTCCACTACGACGGCTCCGCCGCGCCGGACCGGGCGAAGCTGGTGCGCGGCCTGCGCTGCGTCGCGGCCGACACGACCTTCACCGACCAGACGGCGCGCGAGTACGCGTACCGGGTGGACGCCTTCGCCGGGTTCCTGAAGGGGGCCGGGCTCTGGTCGCAGCCCAAGCCCTGGATGAGCCTGTTCCTGCCCGCCTCGGCCACCGAGACGTTCATGCGGGAGGCCACCGCGCTGCTCACGCCGGAGGACCTGGGCGCCGGCCTGCTGCTCTTCTACCCGTTCCGGACCGATGTGTTCACCCGCCCGATGACGGTGATGCCGGACGAGCTGGTCGGCTTCCACTTCGACCTGCTGTCGTTCCCGTTCCCGGGCGCCGACCACGCCGCCGCGCTGCGGCGCAACCGCCGGCTGTACGACCGGGCGGTGCAGCTGGGCGGCAAGCGGTACCTGATCGGCGCGATCCCGGACGTCACCCACGCCGACTGGCGCCGCCACTACGGCACCCGGTGGGGGCGCGTGGTGGCGGCCAAGCACCGCTTCGACCCGGCCGGGATCCTCACCCCGGGCCAGGGCATCCACTCCTGACACCGCGACCCGATGCGGCGCGCGCCGCATCGGGTCGCGCCGCACCGGCTCACACCAGGCGGTGCATCCCCACCGAGGCCGGAGCCGTCCCCACGAACCCGTACTGGGCGTACAGCTGGTGCGCCTCCCCGTCGGCGATCAGCGAGACGTAGGCACCCTTCTCGGCGCGCTGCTCCAGCTCGGCGGTGAGCCGCGCCATGATCCGCTTGCCCAGCCCGCGCCCCTGGTGCTCGGGGAGCACGCAGACATCGACGATCTGATAGATCACACCGCCGTCCCCGATGATCCGCCCCATCCCGACCGGCGCGCCCCCGTACTCGACGGTCACCCCGAACCAGGTGTTCGGCAGCCCGGCGGCCACCGCCGCGGCCGGGCGGTCGCTCATCCCGGACGCCGTCCGCAGCCGCCGGAAGGTCGCCACGTCGGGCACGCCGGCCCGCAGCTCGTAAGGGTCATTATCGTTATTCATGTATTACAGCATACGTGTCGGCCGCCCCGGTCCCGCTGCGCGGGTTCCCCATCGGGCAAGGAGGCGGCGTCGGCGCAACCGCACGGGCGCTCCGGCCGGTCGTTCACGGTATGAGCCCTCGCCACAGCCTCCGCACCAAGCTCGGCCCCACCCCGCTCCGGCGCGCCCTGGCCGCCCTCCTTCTGGCACCGGGGGCGGCCGCCGCCGGCCGGCCCGTACGGCCCCTCCGGCCCGGCCGGACCGGTGCGCCGACCGGGGCCGCGGCACCGTAACCCCGCATCCTCGCAACCCGGCTTTCCCCGCGTCCACTTGGGACGACGGTGCGGGTCGCCCGGTGCACACCCCGCGTTACGGTGGGGCCATGAGCTACCGCCACCCCGACCGCGAGCAGATCCGGATCGAACACGTCCTGACCGCCCTCGGCAACCCCGTCCGCCTCTCCGCCGTCCGGGTCCTGAACGGCGGCGGCGCGCACAACTGCGGGAGCGTGCTCACCGCGATCGGCATCACCGCGAAGTCGACGATGACCCACCACTGGCGGGTGCTGCGCGACAGCGGCGTCATCCACCAGTTGCCGTCCGGCCGGGAGAACCTCCTCCGGCTGCGCCGCGAGGACCTCGACGCCCGCTACCCCGGCCTCCTCGACGCCGTCCTCTCCGGCGCCCACGACGACGAGCGGCGCGCCCCGGCGGAGTGACCCCGAACGGGTCCGGGTGACGCCGTCGCCCATAGAGGCGGCGGCGACGAATGTGTCCCCACGCGAACAAGTGCGCCCGTGCGCTCGTGGTGCGCCGCACTGTGCTCCGGGTTCCGGTGATCTCCTGTTGCTCGGCACCGGGCGCCCCCGCGCGGGCACGGCATGCCCGGCGTCGTCCTCTTTCCCGTGCTTCCGTGTGGAGGTCCCCGTGAAGAAGTCGTTGACAACCGCCGCGCTCGCGGTGCTCACCGCTACAACCCTCGCAACCACTGCCAATGCGGTGCCCGGCACCGTCTCCGGCGACGGCGGCAACCGTATCGCCGTGATCAAGGCAGACGGTTCGGCCCTGGTCAAGGAAGGCCCCCTCTACGCCCCGTGGACCGTCGAGGGCGACAGCGTGAAGCAGATAGTGGTCGCGGGCAACCGCATCGGCATTCTCAAGGGCGACGGGTCGGCACTCGTGAAGGAGGGCACCCTCGGCGCCCAGTGGACCGTCGAGGGATACGACGTCAAGCAGCTCGCCCTGTCCGGCGACCGCATCGGCATCATCAAGGCCAATGGCGACGCCTACGTCAAGGAAGGTGCCCTCACCTCCGCCTGGACCGTCGAGGGCGACAGCGTCAAGGAGCTCCAGCTCTCCGCTGACCGCATCGGCATCGTCAAGGGCGACGGCTCGGCGCTGGTCAAGGAAGGTCCGCTCTGGGCCGCGTGGACCCTTGAGGGCGACAGCGTCAAGCAGCTCGCCCTGTCCGGTACCCGCATCGGCATCGTCAAGAGCGACGGCTCGGCGCTGGTCAAGGAAGGCGGCCTCGCCTCCGCGTGGACGGTCGAGGCCGACAACACCGTCCAACTGGAGCTGTCCCGCGACCGCATCGGCGTGTTGAGGGGCGACGGCTCGGCCCTGGTCAAGGAAGGTCCGCTCTCGGCCGCGTGGACCGTCGAGGGCGACAACATCGTCCAACTCGCCCTGTCCGGCACCCGCATCGGCATCGTCAAGGCCAACGGCGACGCCTACGTCAAGGAAGGCGCCCTCGGCGCCCAGTGGGCGGTCGAGGCGAACGGCGTCACGGAGCTCGCCCTCTCCTGACCCGCCCCCGGGCCCGGTGACGGCCGGACCCGGGGACAGTCGCGCCCGTTGACGACGAACGGCCGGGGGCCGGACGGCGGAAGCACCGTCCGGCCCCTCCCCCGCTACCAGGTGTCGCCGGCGGGCTGGCGGGTGGTGGCGTTGATCCGGTTGAAGAAGTTGGTCAGGCTGATCCACAGCACCATCGAGGCCAGTTGCTTCTCGTCGAAGTGCTCCGCCGCCGCGTTCCACACCTCGTCCGGCACCACGGCCCGGTCCGCGAGCCGCGTCACGTGCTCCGACAGCTCCAGCGCGGCCCGCTCGGCCTCCGTGAAGAACGGCGCTTCCCGCCACGCCGCCACCGCGTGCAGCCGCTCGTCGCTCTCCCCGTTCTTCTTCGCACTCGCGACGCCGCCCACCACGCAGTAGCTGCAGCCGTTGATCTGGCTCGCCCGAAGGTGCACCAGCTCCAGCACGCTCTCCGGCACGCCGCCCTTCTTCGCCGCCTTCACGACCCCGAGGATCGCCGGCATCGCCTCCGGAATCACCACAGCCGGGTTCGCCATCCGCGCGTCGGTCATGACCTGCCCTCTTTCCGTCCGTTCGCGTTCTGCTCGTCACTGCACTGACGCGCGCCGACGGAGGAATGTGACAGCTACAACGCGAGGTGGTCGAACTCCCCCGCCTTGACGCCCAGCAGGAGCGCCTGCAGACGGCCCGGCGTGGTGGTGAGGACGGTGTCGGGCTCGTCGCTCTCCCGGAGCTTTACGGCACCGTCGGGCGCAGCCGCAAGGTAGAGGCAGTTGGCGGTGTCGCCACTGAAGGAGGACTTCTGCCAGTTGTACTCGGTCATGGTTCTTCCCGTCTCAAATGCTCTGGGCCACACGGCGGATGAGGTCGCGGGAAGCGCCAGGCTTGAGCGCACTCGCTTCCAAGCGATCCAGCACAGCTCGATACTTGATCAGCTGCGGCTCGGTGTCAATGAACTCGAATCTGTCCCCATCGACCTGAACGCTGTCCAAGCGCGCAACCTCGGCGCCGAAGTACACAATCGCCGCGCCGGAGCTCGGGAAGCTCCCGGTGCCGAACGGGATCACCCTCAGGTCGATGTGGGGGTGCTCGCTCGCGGCCAGCAGGTACTCCAGCTGACCGCGAGCAACCTCCTGGCCGCCGAATTCCATGCGCAGGGCTGTCTCGTGGACGACGGCCACCAACGGGGTCGGGCTCGCACCGAAGAGGACCGCCTGCCGTTTGATGCGATGCGAAACCAGGTGCTCCACCTCGGGTGGGGACAGCGGTGGGACCACATCACGGAAGAGCGCGCGAGCGTGCTCGGCGGTTTGAAGTAGACCCGGAATGTGAACCACCGAGGTGATCCGCATCGACTTCGCGTGGTGTTCGAGTTCCGCCAGGTCGAGCGCCCCGGCCGGAAGGATCTCGCGGTACTCCTCCCACCATCCGCGCGTGCGACCGCCGGTCATGCCGGTGAGCGCCTCGATCAGAGCGTCGTCCGCACAGCCGTAGAGCCGGGCCAGCGCCCGAACCCGGTCCGCGCTGACCGGGTATCCCCCGGATTCGATGTTGCTGATGCGGGACTGCTGGGTTCCGTGCAGTTCCCCGGCCCTCGTGACCGACAGACCCGCCTGCTCCCGCAATCGGCGCAACTCCGCACCGAGTCGCCGCTGCCGAATGCTCGGCGGGACCTTGCTGGGCGGCATCCGCCGCTCCCTTCCCTCGCTCGCCACGGCCGAGCCCTCTCACCCTTTGGAGTGACAGCGCCATGGATTCCTTCAAGGCGGTGGACTACATACTACCGACTGGCTACTTTTGACGATGGATCAGGACTGTGAACTGCCGCTGGTGGTGGCGGCTCGGCATTCAACTCCCTCACAGGCAGGAGACTTCCATGCCCGCTGTGCCCTCGCAAAACTCCCTCCCCTCGTTCGACCAAGAGCTGTGCGGGCTCGTGCTCGACACCGCGCCCCGGCAGTTCGCCGTGGTCCAGGTGTACGACGCCGGCGGCCGGGACGCCGACGGGTGGGTCGCCGCCTGGGGGTTCGCCGACGGCGACGGAAGGGCGCATCTCCTCGTCGTCGACGGGCATACGCGGATGACGCTGGCCTCGCCCGAGCGGGCCCTGTGCCTGTTCGCGGGGTTGCCGGGCCTCTCCGCCAGACTCGTCTGGCTCTCGCGACCCGGCGCCGCCGCACTCGACCGGGCCGAAGCCGCTTGAACCGGAACAGCCGTAGCACCCGTCCGGGGTCACCGCGCGGCGACCCCGGACGGGCGAGGCGCCAGACCCGCGACCAGATCGCCCGCCGTCAGACGCTCCAGGCTCTCCGGTGCGGCGTCGACGGGGCCCGGGCAGAGGCGGTACAGCGTTCCCGACAGCTTCTCCGGCACAAGGACGTCGCCGTCCACGAGTGCGACGAACGCTCGCCGTCCGGAGAGGAGTTGGGGAAGATCAGGACTGGAACCCCGGTCCTCGTCGCGGAGCGCGACCAGGCGCGCCGCGAAGGCACCGACACTCTCCCCCGCCCCGCGCCGCCACCACCGCAGTCCGCCGTCGAGCCCCCGCACGACCACCTCGTCCGTACACGCGGCCGCCCGCGCGACCGCGAGGTCCCA
The DNA here is from genome assembly GCF_000710405.2 of Kitasatospora sp. MBT66. NCBI lineage: Bacteria > Bacillati > Actinomycetota > Actinomycetes > Kitasatosporales > Streptomycetaceae > Kitasatospora > Kitasatospora sp. MBT66. Next base: position 354,803 of record NZ_JAIY01000016.1, read on the forward strand.
GAGGGTGGCCCGGTTCTCCGGGGAGAAGTGCGCCAGCACGTCGCGGCTGAGGGCGCCCACCTCGGCCTGGTGCCGGTAGACGCTGTGGAAGCCGCCGTCCGCACCGGTGTTGAGGTCGGTCCAGGTGTAGCGGCGGTCGGCCAGGTCGACGATCATCGGCACGCACACCTTGGCGTCGCCGACCAGGTCCAGGCGCTGCCGGACGGCCCTGGGGTGGAAGTGCGAACTCCCCGCGGCCGCCGCATCGCCCAGGTCCATGAACCCGCTGAAGGCGTCGGTCAGTTGCTCGAAGGAGACGTCGTTGTAGCTGAAGACGATCATCACCGCGTACCGCGAGCCGCCCGCGACCAGCCGCGCGAGGTCCAGGTCGACGAACTCCGTCGCCCCGTTCGGCGGCGGCGCGGACACGTAGTCGCCCGAGTGCACCGCGGCCCGGTCGCCGTGCACCAGGTTGGTGTAGTCGCACAGGCCGGTGAACCGCCACTGGTCGTCGTAGAGCGCCACCGACAGGTCCAGGTCGACCCGCAGCTCCTCCGGTTGCATCCAGTGCAGGAACAGCCGCAGCCGCTCCCCTTCAGGCAGCCGCTGGCGGCTGCCGCGCGGGACGCACACCAGGGTCTTGGCGGCGGCGCGCTCGGCGAACGGCGCGACCAGTTCGCCCAGCCCCTCGTCGAGCAGTGCCAGCTCGTAGCGCTCGCCGTCGGCGCCGCTCCGGCGCAGCAGCTCGGCCTCGATCGACTCCACGACCGGGAGCGCGAGTTCGGCGGGCACCACGGTGCCGCGGTCCTCCCGGGCGTGGGCCAGCGAGACCGTGCCGCGCGGGAAGTACAGCCGCCGCTCCCCTTCCGTCCGGGTGCCGCGCAGCGCGCCGTACGCGCCGAGCAGCGGCCCGGGGGCGACCCGGGTCAGCGCGGCGGCGACGGTGTCCAGCGCGGAGGCGGACAGCGGCGTCCCGGGGGCGACCGTGGCGTGCACCCGCAGGACGTGGTGCAGCCTGCGGACCAGCTCGCCCGGCCGTGCGGCCAGCACCCGCAGGGCAGCCCCGGTGTCCCCGGCGGCGAGCAGGGTCTCGACCCGCCCGGCGAATCCGGTGAACCCCAGCCGGGTGTGCTCGCCGGTGCTCACCACACGCAGCGGCCCGGCCGGCGGTTCGGCGTGTTCCCGCCCCACCTCGTGGGTGCGCAGGTCCGTCTCCCGCAGCACCACGAACGCCGTGGTGACGTTGGGGAGGCGCCGCCGGTGCTCGTACGGGTGCAGCAGTTCGCCCGCGCGCAGCCAGGCCGACCGGTGGCGGCGCAGGTCCTCGACGAGTGCCGTCGGGTCCAGACCCTCCAGGATGTCGAGCAGGCCCCGGCGCACCGGCCGGGGCAGGCCCTTCAGCCGCAGCCGGCGGGCGGTCGCGGGCAGCAGGTCGGGCTCGGCGCCGGACCAGGCCCAGAGCAGCCGGAGCACATCGGTCGCGGTGTCGACGCGTTCGGCGAGGATCGGCAGCGCGTCCACGCCGCCGCGGCGCAGCAGGGCGGCGAGGACGGCGGCCTTGGTCTCCCGGACCGGGATCTGCGCGGGCAGCCGCCGCGGCAGGTCCTGCGGTGCGTGGGCGAGCAGCGCGGTCAGGTCGTCGCGGTCCTGCGGGGAGAGCGGGGTGCGGCGGGCGAGCAGCCGGTCGAACTCGCCCATCGCGGCGGTGACCTGGTCGGCCGTGATCAGTCGCAGCGGCCGGAGGGCCCGTTCGCCGCCGAACTCCTCGGCGGCCTTCCGGCCGATCCGGTTGTCCTCGGGCAGGTAGGTGCCGGCACCCAGCGGCGTCCCGCAGGTCGGGCAGCGCTCGCCGCGCCCGTCCGCCCTCAGCCCGTCGAAGCAGCCCGCGCAGAGCAGGTGCGCGCACGGCGCGAGCGCGCCGATCCCGGCCTCGGCGCCGCGGCGGCCGCAGTGGGCGCACGGCTGCCGGGGCTGGTTGAGCAGGAACGCCCGGATCTGCCGGGTGAAGAACAGCTGCGCGTGGTCGGGCACGGCGTCGGGGAAGCGGCGGAACAGCGGCACGTGTTCCCGGTCCGCACCGAGCAGGTGGTCGATCCGGGCGAGCAGCCCGTCACCGGCCTCGGCCAGCCGGGAGGGCGACAACCTGGCCAGCGCCGAACGGAGTTCACTGGTGAGCAGATACCCGCGCCGCACCAGATCGGCGTCCAGCGCCACCAGACCGCGGGTGCTCCACGGGTCGGCGTCGGGGAGGAGGTCGCCGGGGGCCACACAGACGGCGCCGCGCCGGCGGAGGAGGAAGGAACCGAGATCGAGGTCGACATCGCTGTCGAAGGGAGCCGTGATGGCTCGGGGCATGCGGAAGGACCCCCACGAACGAGGCAGAGAGGTTGAAGAAGCGGGCGGAGAGGGGGCGCGCTACAGGGTCCGAGGAGAAGGGAGAAGGAAGCACGCCGCGGAGCCGCCCGCAGAACAAACGTAGCGGAGCCCTTCCGCGGGGCGCCACCGATTAATTCCGCTGCGCTTCCACGCCACCGGAACCCGCCGACCGGAGGCCGGGGCCGGCACGGGGGCCGGGGCGGGCGGACAGGCCCGACGGGCGGTCAGTGGTCGTCGGTGACCGCCAGGGCGTCGGCGATCAGGCGGGTGGCGAAGTCCTGGTCGTCGCCGACGATCCGGTTGATGTGCTCGGCGAGGAGGACGGAGGTGGCCTCCAGGGGGTTCATCTCGGCGCCGGTCCAGTCGCCGTACTGGGCGCGCCACAGGTTGGGGCTCAGGCCGGTGCCGGCGGCGATCAGGAGGCCGGCCATGGTGGGGATGACCTCGGGGCGGAAGGTGTTGGGCATCATCCGCATGGTGGCCACCAGGGTGGGCACCACGTGCTCGACCACCTCCTTGTCGTGCCGTTCGCAGACCGCCCGCAGCCAGTCCATGTACATGTAGATGAGCGTGCACACGCCCTCCAGCAGGGCGTCGGCCTCCGCGGGGCCCAGGGAGGCGGCGAACTGGTCGACCATCCGCTGCTGTTCGGGGTCGGTGCCGGTGCGGCCGTCGTAGATGGCCCTGAGGCGGGAGTCGATCACCATGAGCGCGGTGCTCACATCACCGACGGGCGCATTGGCGGGGTCACAGGGCGATGACACAGGATTCCTCCTCGGACGGACGCAGTGAGTAGCGTCGCATGTTCGCAGGGTGGCGCGTCGAGGAAAAGCGGAATCCGGGGCTGCCCGATGTCCGGTCAGCGGACGGTGACCCTGAGGTTGACGAGCAGGGTGGTGCCGTCGGCGGAGGTGGCTAGGACACGGCCCGAGCGGTGCCAGTAGGTGACGGCGCCGGCGTGGCGGCGCACGCCGATCCGGTCGCCGGACGCGTTCGGCACCAGGACGGTGAGCCCGGGCGCGGAGCACGGGCCGGTCCCGGCGTAGCCGTGCAGGCCGGTGCCGTCGGGGGTCGGCACGGTGAGCACCCAGTGGTCCCCGTCGGCGGCCGGGCCGAGCACCGCCCGTCCGTCCACGGTCAGTTCGGCCTCCGGGAGGCCGGAGGTCCAGCGCAGCACGGTCCGGTCCTCGGAGGCGATGCCACCGTCGGCGTCCAGCAGTCCGGCGGGCAGCGGCTCGACGGTCAGCAGGCTGCCGGCGGCGAGCACGACCGGGTCGGGGGCGTCCGCCGGGTCCGTGCGGGACAGCAGGTCCGTCAGGGCGTCGTCCACCCGTTGCCTCGCCCGCAGCTCCCAGCCGGGCAGGTCCCAGCGCCACACCTCGGTGAGCGGCGAGCGGGCGGTCGACGGGCTGCGGACGAGTGCCGCGCAGCCGCCCGCAGTGCGGGTGATGCCGCCCAGCAGCCTTTCCTCGCCGCCGAGTTCGCGCCAGACGGCGACGGGGCGCGGAGCCGTGGTGTCGAGGACGACGATGCCGCCGTCCGCCGCGGCGATCAGCCGGTGGCCGTCGTAGGAGGGGGCCAGGTGCCGGGCCCGCAGGGTGGTCCAGGGCCGGACGGTGCGGGTGGCGAGGTCGAGGTGGGCGAGCCCGAGCAGGTCGGGGCCGTGGTCGGTCACCAGCAGCGCGCCGCCGCCGTGGTCGGCGAGCACCAGGCGGTCGGTGGGGGTGTCCCAGTGGGCCCGGGTGCGGCCGTCGGGGGCGAGCAGCCGGGCGCCCGCCTGGCCGCAGGCCACCAGCAGGGAGCCGGAGGCGAGCAGCGCCGCGTCCAGGACCGGCAGGGTGCCTGGCCGGTCGACTGCCGTGTGGGCGGGAGCGGCTCCGCCGGGCCGGGGCGCCGGTCGCGGGCGGG
>NZ_JAIY01000016.1:359687-369836 GCF_000710405.2 Kitasatospora sp. MBT66
TCGGCGGGCGCCGCCAGCAGGTCGGCGAGGACGAAGGCGGCCTCGTCGAACCGGCCCTGCCGCTCCAGCCGTTCGGCGGCGTCCCGGTAGAGCCCGGTGAGGTGCTGGTGCACGGTACGGCCGGAGATCGCGTTCGTCGCGGTCGGGCCGCCGCGGCGCGGGGTGGGGCGCAGTTGCCCGGTGAAGCGCTTGGGCAGGGCGAGGGAGAACCAGGGGCGTCCGGCCGCCGTGTCGCCGCGCTCCCGGTCGGCCAGCGGGAGCGCGTCGCGCAGGGCGTCGTCCCAGCGGTGCTGCTCGAAGGCGCGGGTGAGGTCGTGCAGGTAGCGGCTGTGACGCCGGTGGAGCAGGTGGGCGGCGGGCGTGCGCAGGGTGACCCGGGCCAGCAGGTCGCCGAGCCAGGGGCGGCGGGCCCGGCGCGGGGCAGGGGCGGCACCGGCCGGAGTGCCACCGGCAGCGGGGGCGGCCTTGGCGGCAGGACCGGTTGTGGCGCCGCCGCCGTCCCGGCCGGCGCGCCGGCCGAAGAGAGCCCCGTAGGCGAGGGCGGCGACGATCGAGGCGAACACGATGCCGCCCGGGTCGACCTCCGGGTCCTTGAACAGGCCGAGGCCGAAGAGCACCACGAACAGCAGTGGCACCGCCATCAGCAGGACGACGACGACCGCCGCGTGGTGGGGGGCGAGGGCGATCGGCCGGGTGGTCCGCCACCAGGCGGCTCCACCGCCGGCGGGCGCGACGGGCGCGACGGAACGCCCGTCGAACGGCGGCTCCGACTGCCGCTCCGACTGCCGCCGGGCCCGGCGGCCGCGGGCGGGCGGCGTCTCGGCGGTCAGCCGCCGGGCCCGCTCCGAGCTCGGCCGGATGCCGGCCGCCGCCCTCAGGTCCGGCCGGGGAAGGGCCGGCACCGAGTCCTCGACGGGCGGCGCCTCGGGCACCGGGGCCGCGCCGAGCGGACGCGGCCGGTGCAGGGCGAGGCCGGTCGGGTCGAGCCAGTCGGCGGGGTCCAGCGCGGGCAGCTCGCCGACGACCCGGGTGACCGTCGCTCCGCCCTCCGTCAGCACGAGCCGGCCGTCGGCGGTGACCGTGGCGGAGCGGGGACCAGGACCGGGCGCGCCCGTCGGCGCCCCGTGCCCGGTGCGCTCCAGCGGAAGCCCGGGTGCCCGGTCCGCCCGGGTGCGGACCGGCTCGGGCAGCAGCAGGAGCCAGCGGCCGTCGGGCAGTTCGCACAGCCGCGCGTCCGCACGCCACAGGTCGAGGACACGCCCGGCGGCCTCCGGCACACCGATCAGCGGCACGTCGAGCACGAAGCCGACGGCGAGGACGGTCCCGGCGGTACTCCCGGTAGGGGCGTTCACCTTTGTTCTCCCAGGATGCCCCCGGCTTTGGCCGGGGGAGGAATGGGTCCTTGGCTCGGAGCCGTGAAGCGGCGGAGCGAGCTTCGGAGGTTTGGACGTGAGCCGTTGTCAGTGGCTCTCGGTAGGTTGATCCCGTGCACCTTCGGTACTCCTATCGCCTTTACCCGACGGCGGGTCAGCGACAAGCGCTGGCCCGGACGTTCGGGTGCGCGCGGGTGGTGTACAACGACGCCTTGGCAGCGCGGAAGCAGGCCCGTAAGGACGGCCTGCCGTATCCCAGGAGCGCCGACCTCCAGAAACTGGTCATCACCGGGGCGAAGCGCACGGCCGAGCGGGCGTGGCTCGCGTCGGTCGGTGTCGATCCGCTGATCCAGTCCCTGCGAGATCTGGACACGGCGTACCGGAACTTCTTCGACTCCGTGTCCGGCAAGCGGGCCGGGCGGCAGGTGGGGCTGCCCCGGTTCAAGTCCAAGCGGGACAACCGGCAGTCCCTTCGGTTCACCCGTAACGGATTCCGCATCCGGGGCAACGGGAAGCTGAACCTCGCCAAGATCGGTGACGTACGGGTGAAGTGGTCGCGGGCACTGCCCGCCGACCCGTCGTCCGTGACGGTGGTCCTGGACCCGTCCGGCCGGTACCACGCCAGCTTCGTCGTGGACGTCGAACCGCAGCACCTGGCCCCCCTGGACACCGAGGTGGGGATCGACCTCGGGCTGACCACCTACGCCGTGCTGTCCGACGGCACCGTGATCGACAACCCCCGCTTCCTGCGGAAGGCCGAGAAGAAGCTCAAGGCCGCGCAGCGCGCCCTGTCCCGCAAGGCCAGGGGCAGCAAGAACCGGGCGAAGGCCCGACGCAAGGTCGCCAAGGCACACGCCAAGGTGGCCGACACCCGCATGGACTGGGCACAGAAGCAGACGACCAGGATCATCCGCGAAACCCAAGCGGTGTACCTGGAGGACCTGAACGTGCGCGGCCTCGCCCGTACGCGCCTGGCCAAGTCCGTGCACGACGCCGGATGGTCCACCTTCCGACGGCTGCTCGAAGAGAAAGCGGCCCGCTACGGCAGGCACGTCGGCATCATCGGCCGGTACGAACCCACGTCGCAGGTGTGTTCCACCTGCGGGGTCCTGGACGGACCCAAGCCGTTGAGCGTGCGCACGTGGACGTGCGGCGCGTGCGGCACCTGCCATGACCGTGACCTCAATGCTGCTCGAAACATCCTGGCCGCCGGACGGGCGGACAGGCTAAACGCCTGCGGAGGGCCGGTAAGACCTGGCGTGGCAATCCCACGCCGGGCACACCCCGTTGAAACAGGAACCCACCGGAACGCCGACCGCACCGGGCGCAAGCCCCGTGCCGCAGGCGCGGCCGGAATCCCCGTGCTTTAGCACGGGGAGGAAGTCAATCGTTGCTTCCGATCACATGGTGGATCCGGCCGGTGGTGGCGTCGCCGACCACGACCCGGCCGGGCGGGAACTCGCTCGCGATCAGCGGTTCGGTGGGGTGCACGGCCGGTGGGGCGGTACCGCCGGAGAACCGGCTGAGGGTGCGGGTGCTGTCGGGCCGGATCGCCCGCACCATCCGGCTGTCGGGGGACCAGGTGATCAGCACCGGCTCGCGCCCATCGTGGACCAGGCCGACCACCTGGGCGTTCTCCCGGAACGACAGCCGCCGATCCTCGCCGAGCCGGGTCCGGACGTACCAGCGCCTGCCGTCCTCGGACCAGGCGGCCGTGCCGCCCGCGTGCACCAGGTGCCGGGCCAGCCGCTCGCCGGGCTGCGGCGCCCGCTCCAACAGCCGTGGCTCGCGGAACCGTTCGAAGCCGTGCGGGCCCTCCGCCCGGTGGCCCACCGGGCCGTCGTCGGTGACGGCGCCGTCGGGCGCGATCCGGCGCCAGCGGCCCGCGACCGGGACGAGCAGGTCGTCCCCGGAGCACAGCAGCGGCAGCACGGGGCCGCTCGCCAGCGCCTCCGCGACCGTCCCGTCGAGGCCGAGGAAGGCCGGGTCGACGGCGAACTCCGCGGCCCCGCCGACCTGTCGCCCGCTGACGTACCGGAGCACCCGGCCCCGGTGCAGGTGCAGGGCGAACAGCCTGCGCCCGGTCCGGCCGGCGGCGATCACCTGGCCGTTCAGATGGTGCGTCTTGGTCCGGGTGACGGCGGCGTGCTTGTGCTCGGTCAGGCGCACGTCCGTGGCGAGCAGGGTTCCCTCGCGCCGGCCCCGGGTGAGCAGGAGGGTGGCGTCGGTGGTGAAGGCAGGCAGGGCCCGGCCGAGCGGGCCGACCGCGTCGGCGGGCGCCGGGACGAGGACCGGCCCGTTCCGCCGGAACTCCGCGCCGCGCAGTGCCCGGACGGCGATGTCGGCGGCGGGAAGCGGCAGTTCGGTCTCGGTGCGGTCGAGGCGGACGGTGACGTGGGTGGCGCCGGCCGGGCCCCAGCGGGCCACGTCGGTGGCGAGGACGCGAGGCGCGCCGGAGGCTCCGGCCGGATCCGCAGAGGGACCGGCCGGCAGACCCGGCAGCCCGTCGGCGAGCCGGGGCGAGGTGAGCAGCCAGACGCGGTCGGCGGCGTCCAGACCGGCGGTGGCCTCCCGTACCTGCTCCGCGGTCGGTTCGGCGGAGCGGCGGGCCGCGAGCCAGGACGGCAGCAGGTCGGCGGGTTCGCCGGAGAGCCACCGGCCGGGCGGGTCGCCGAGCACGCCCACCAGCAGTTCGCTGCCGCGGGCGGCGGCCCGGCGGTGCAGCACCAGTAGCGCGGCCAGTTGGACCAGTCGGCCGGCCCCGGCCTGGGACGGGCCGGCGTCGACCAGCGCGACGGTCCGGCCGCGCGTGACGGTGCTGCGGAACTCGGGGGCGAGGTAGAGGAGTTCGTGATCGACGAAGCGGCGCAGGAACTCGTCGGGGTGGTCCTCGGCGAGCAGCCATTCGGCGGGCAGCAGTTGCTCCGGCCGGCCGGAGCGGCCGATCCCGCCCGTCCCGTCCGGCTCCCCCACCCCGTCGGTCACCGGCTCGCGGGCACCGACCAGTTGGTCCAGGTGTCGCAGCAACGGCCCGAGGGCGAGGGCGAGTTCCGGGCTCAGCGCGGACAGCGACCCGGCCCAGGGGGCGAGGGCGGCGGGCAGTCGGGTGGCGCTCACCGTCCGGACCGCCGGGTCAGCAGCGTGAGGGCTTCCGGGTCGGTGGCGGCGGGCGGTGGTGCGGCGACCAGGGCGTGGCCGGGGACGAGCAGGCAGAGGTCGCCTGGCCGGGCGCCGAGGGCGGCCCGCCAGAGGGCGGCGGCGGGCCGGGGGCGAGCGGTGGTCGGGACGAGCAACTCCTCGTCGTGGCCGAGGAAGTGGACGCCGTCGGCCCAGGGGAGGTCGGGCTCGGCACCGAGCACGAGCAGGGTGGTCTCGTCGGCGAGCACTCCGAGCCGGGCGCCGCCGGTGAGACGGTCCCGGGTGGCGGCGGCCAGGGCCGGGACGGCGTCGCCGATCGCGAGGACGGCGGCGGCGGTCAGCGGGGGCTCGCGGCGCTCCCAGCCGAGCGCCACGGCCGGTGGCGGGGTCGGTGGCGGGGTCGGTCCGGCGGTGGTCACGAGGGTGCGACCGCCGCGACGAGCTCGGCGCGTATCCCGGCCAGGGCGGCGGGCAGGTCGGCCGGGGCGAAGCCGGCGTCGATCTCGCGCAGCGCGGCCTCCAGACGCAGCCGGGAGTCCCGGCCCTCGGGCAGGCCGCGGTGGTCGGCGAGCAGGGCGGCGCCGGTGCGGGCGAGTCGTTCGGCGCGGGCGGCCGAGCTGCGTGACAGTTCCTCGGCGGCGTGGGTGAGGCTCCGGTTGGCGGCCTTCTCGATCAGGTCGCCGAGGGTGTCGCGGGCCAGCGCCTGGGTGTCGGCGGTCGGCGCGACCAGCGGCAGCACCCACAGGTCGCGGGCGGTGGCGACGGTCCGGCCGTCCAGGACGGCGGCGGCCGCGACCAGGCGCTGCGAGCGGACGGCCCGCCGGTCGCCGACGGGCACCCCGGCGGCACGCAGCCGGCGCAGCGCGGAGGCGAGCAGCGGGGTGACGCCGTCGAGTTCGCAGCCCCGCGCGGCGGCGGCGAGCCGGTCGAGCGCGCCGAGCCGGTCGTCCGGGCCGCCCGGGCCTGTGCCTGTGCCTGTCGGGCTTCCCCCGTGGTGCGCGACCGGGGCCGGGCGGCGACCGGCTTCCAGCAGCTCCTCCAGCCGGGCGTCCGCCACCGGGTCCACGAAGACCCGGGCGAGGAACCGGTCGGCGAACGCGGCCAGCGCCGGATCCTCCGGCAGGTGGTTGGCGGCGCCGACACAGACCCGCAGCGGGCTGGCCAGGGCGGTGCCGCCGCGCCGGAACACCCGCTCGTTGAGCAGGCCCAGCAGGGTGTTGAGGACGGCGGTGGAGCCGAGGAACACTTCGTCGAGGAAGGCGATGTCCGCCTCGGGCAGCATGCCTGCGGTCTCGAACTCGACCCGGCCCTCGCGCAGGCTGCGCAGGTCGACCGGGCCGAACAGCTCGTTGGGCTCGGTGAACCGGCCCAGCAGGTACTCGAAGTACCGGCCGCCGAGCTGTCCGGCCACCCGCCGCACGGCCTCCGACTTGGCGGTGCCGGGCGGTCCGACGACGAGCAGGTGCTCCCCGGCGACCGCGCAGAGCGCCACCACCTCGGCGACCGTCTCCCGGTCGACCAGGCCGCGACCGGCGGCGGCCACGACGCCCGCGATCAGCTCGGCGTCCTGGCGGAGCACTGCGGGAGGGGCCTCGGTGGGAGTGCTGGTGTCGGTCACAAGCACGGGATTCTAGGGCCGCCGGACCGGCCACCACCAGCGGGTTTCCGCCGGATCCCACGCCGCTCCGGGCCCGCTCCCGCCCCACCCCTCGCCGCCCCGCGCCGCCCCACCCCGCTCCGGGCCCGCGGCGGCCGCGGGCCCGGACCTCCGGCAAGGTGTCAGCCCGCCAGCTTCCAGAGCTGGCCGCCGCCCATGCCCCGGTCGCAGTTCCACGCGCCCAGGGGGTTGCCGGCGCCGTCGGCGGTCAGGCAGCCGCCGTTCGGGTAGCCGTTCTGCATGTTGTAGACGGCCCGGATCCGGTACCAGCCGTTGCCGTACTCCTCGAACCGCCACTGCTGGTTGGTGCCGCCGTGCGCCTTCACCAGGTGCGTCTTCCACTCGTTGGGGATGACGTCCAGCACCATGGCGCCGCGGAAGTCCGTCTCGATCTGCCAGTTGCCGTTGCCCTGGTCCCACAGCGCCCACTTCTGGGCCTGGGTGCCGTTCGGCTGCCAGCCCTGGATCCACGTCCCGGCGCCGGTGTTGCTGTTCGCGAGATCCATCGCGAGGCCGGTGTCGGAGACCAGCGAGGTCACCTTCCCGTGCGCGGGCCGGCCGCCCTCGCCCCTGGCGCGGGCGTCGGCCGCCTCGTGCGCGGACTTCTGCGGCGTGGTCGGGAACCAGTAGGTGTACTTGTCCCTGGTGCTGCCCGCCGAGCCCGTGGAGTGGGTGTGCCCGAAGTGCCGCCAGTTCTGGTAGCCGTAGTTGCCGTCGTTGCTCCAGACCTGGCCGTCGGAGTCGAAGACGTACACGTCGTAGAGCGCCTTGTCGTCGGAGCCCTCGTACTGGACGGTGCCGAAGCAGTTCGACTTCTGCAGGATGTTCTCCTGGAAGCCCTTGCCCGACCGGAAGATGCTGATGTTGTACTCGCCGCGGGTGAGGTACTGCAGCTTCTTGGAGAGGCTTTCCAGGAACCCGGCCTGGTTCTCGCGCAGCTCGGCGCTCTTCCTGGCCTCGTCGATCAGCGACTTCACGAAGTCGGCTCCCGCGAAGACACCGCCGATCACCGCGCCCGGGTCGATGCCCCCGGCCGAGCTCCTCGGCGTGATGGGCGAGGTCCGGACGACCGGGGTGCTGACCCCGCCGACGAACTGCCGGCACTCGACGCCCATGCTGATGTCGGCGGACGCCTGGGTCGGCGCCACGAGAGCGAGACCGGCGGTCGCGGTGACGGCGGCGAGCGCCGTTCCGAGGAACTTGCGAAACATGATGTCTGTCTCTCCGTGAGTCGCTGCCCGGACGGCATCCGGCCGACCGGTTCGAGCGGAACGGGGACGACTCTGGCCCGCCCGCGTAGACACCCCGTACACGACCGGTACACCGCTCCCGCTCAGGCGTCGACGGATCGCTGACGTCCTGTGCACACGCCGCTGGTGTCCTGCTCGACGCCCGCCCCGCAACCGGGAGCGGGGCCGTCGACCAGGAGGAGAAGCCCGTGAAAGCCACCTCGACCCGCACCGCCCGTGTCCGCGCCCGGTCGGCGGGGGCGGTGCTCGCCGCGTGCGCGCTGTCGGTCGGCGGCCTCGCGCTGTCGGCCGTGCCGGCGAACGCCGCTCCGGCAGCAACCGCGGCCGCCGCTGCCTCCCGCACTGCCGCTGCCGATCAGGTGATCACGATCCAGGACCGCCAGAACCACAACGCCCTGGCCAGCGCGGACGGCGAGGGCTCCCGGATCGTCGCCCGCACCTACCGGGACAGCTCCACCCGCTTCCGGCTCGCCGACCGGTCCAACGGCCGGGTCTCCCTCACCCGCGACGTCAACGGCACCGAGCGCGTGGTCGAGATGGACCTCAACGACGGCCGGAGCACCCAGTTCATCCACTGGTGGGCGGGCGACAACCAGCAGTGGACCCTGGAGAACGCCGCCGAGGGCGGCACCTATCTGCACAACGCCCGGGACAACCGCTGTCTGACCTACCACGGCCAGGACCGCGAGGTCACCGTCGAGTCCTGCGACGGCAGCATGTCCCAGCGGTTCGACCTGGTGACCGGCACCGAGCAGCCGCCGACGACGCCCGCGCCCGAGCAGCGGTTCCTCCAGCGCCTCAACGAGCTGCGCGCCCAGTACGGCAGGGCAGCGGTGCGCTCGAACCCGACGCTCGCCCAGGCCGCCCAGTGCAACGCGGTCCAGATGGACCAGCGCCACGTCTCGGGCCACTTCTGCGACTCGGCCGCCGTCGCCAGGGGCCTCGGCTACAACGTGCGGAACTGGGGCGAGATCGCCTTCTACGGCCCCACCACCGTCGATGCCGCCTTCGACGGCTGGGTGAAGTCCCCCCAGCACCTCGGGATCATGATCGGCGACTACACCGAGGTCGGCCTCTCCCGCGTGGGCACCGCCTCCTGGAACGCCGACTTCGCCACCCGCTGACGCCCGGCCCCGGCAACGGCAACGGCTCCCGAGGGGCCGGCCGGACCTCCGCCGGGGGTGCGGCCGGCCCTTCGCCGAGGCTGCGGGCTACAGGTTCGGCCAGCCCTCGCGGTTGGAGCAGGACTCGTAGTCGTAGCGGGTGTCGTGGTCCCACTCCTCGCCCGTCGCCACCTCGTGCACGTACAGCAGGCGCTCGCGCGCGGGCGGCTGCGGGGGCAACCCGCCCGTCCCGCTCAGACGTCCCGGCGCCGGACGACCGTCACCGCGAGCAGCACGGACCCCACCGCCCACCCCGCGTAGGCGAGCCACGAGCCCGCCACCGTCGCCGGGTGCGGCGGGAGCAGCACGTTCGTCAGGTCGACCCAGGACAGCCGCCGCCAGGCCGTGAGCGGCAGGGCGTGCACGATCGCCGCCGACCAGGCGTGGTTCTCGTTGAACGAGGCCGGCAGCAGGAAGAGCACCAGGACACCGGCGACCACGGTCGCCGCCGCGTGCCGGATCAGCACCCCCAGGCCGAAGCCGACCAGCGCGCAGACCGGCGCCAGCAGCGCGGCGGCCGCGACGACGCGCAGCGCGCCCGGCTCGGTGATCGACACCCCCGCGTGACGGCGGCCCAGCAGGGCCTGCGCCGCCCAGAAGGAGACGCCGGCGGCGACCGTGCCGAGGCCGAGCATGGCCGTCGCCAGCACTCCGGCCTTGGCCAGCAGGACCGCCCGGCGGTCCGGGACGGCGGAGAAGGTGGTGCGGATCATGCCGCTGCTGTACTCGGCGACGACCACCGCGGCGCCGACCCCGACCGCGAGGAGCATCAGGAGGTCCACGGCCGCGATGGTGAACGAGACGTTCAGCGCCTGACTGACCCTCCCGGATCCGGGCGGCGGGCCGCCGGGCTCGGTGTTCAGGTAGGTGTAGCGCGCGGCGTTGAGGTTGACGGCGACGAGGACCAGCAGGCCGGTCCCCAGTACCCAGGGCATGGAGCGCAGGGACCAGAACCTGATCCACTCGGCGGCGTACAGGTCCCGGAAGCGGGGCCGGGGGTCGGGCTCGGCGGCGTCGACGGTGAGAACAGTGGTGTTCGGAACGGTGGTGGTCATCGCGATCCTCCGGCGGAGTGGTCGGCGTGGTCGGCGGTGAGGGCCATGAACGCCTCCTCCAGGGAGGCCGTACGGGCGGTCAGTTCGAGCAGCGGGACGCGGTGGTCGAGGGCGAGCGCGCCGATCCGGGCCGGGTCCAGGCCGGTCACCAGGAGCGTCCCGGCGTCGTCGCCCGGCCGCACCTCGCCACCGGCCGCCCGCAGGGCGTCCGCCAGCGGCCCGGGCCCGGCGGTCCGGACGGTGACGCCCGGTCCGGTCCCGCTCTTCCCGGCGCCGCGCGCGGCGAACTCCGTGAGGCTCTCGTCCGCGATCAGTCGGCCGCGGCCGATGACGACCAGGCGGTCCGCGGTGTGCTCCATCTCGCTCATCAGATGGCTGGAGACGAACACCGTCCGCCCCTCGGCGGCCAGCTTCCGGAACAGTTCGCGCACCCAGCGCACGCCCTCCGGGTCCAGCCCGTTCAGCGGCTCGTCGAACAGCAGCACCGGCGGGTCCCCCAGCAGCGCGGCCGCG
>NZ_JAIY01000016.1:370149-404994 GCF_000710405.2 Kitasatospora sp. MBT66
TTCCCGGCGCCGTTCGGGCCGAGGAACCCGGTGACCAGACCCGGGCGGACGGTGAAGGTGAGCTCGTCGACGGCGGCGGTGCGGCCGTAACGCTTCGTCAGGCGGTGGACTTCGATCATGTGCTCCACACTGCCGCCGGGCCGCCCACCGGCACATCCGACCGGGGAGGACACCTCGGTGCTCCCCGCTGTCACCCCTGGTCGTACAGCCCCGGTCCGATGCCGCGCCCCGCCCCCACCTCGTACGATCACCGCATGTCCGAGACGCTCGCGCCCCCGCCGACCCTCCCGCCCCGGCTCCGGCGGGTACCGCCCGGCGCCTGGACCGCGCTCGCGTGGTGCCTCTCGCTGCTGTGGCCCGCCGCCGCGGACGGCGGCCGTCCGTCCCGGGGGACCGCCGTCGACGCGATCGACCCGAACCACCCGCCGGCCGTCCACCAGGACTGGCTGACGGCGGTGTTCACCACCCCGGTCGCCCTTCTCGCCGCCGCCCTGCTGCGCCGCCGGCCCCGCACGGCCGTCGCGCTGCTGCTCGCCGCCACCGTGGCGCAGACCAAGGCCTGGCGCTGGGAGCTCCAACTGCCGCCGACCGCGCTGCTCGCGGTGGTCACCGCCCTCTGCCTGGTCACCGCCGCCGAACCGCGCCGGACCTCGCGCGCGGCCCTGGCCATGGTGCTGGGCGCGCTGACGCTGCATCTGCTGCTCGCGCCCGCGCTCGGCGGCGGGCTGCTGCTCACCGGCACCCGGATCGGCGCCAACGACGCGGGCGTCCTGATCGCCGTCATCGCCTGGCTGGTGGGCCGTTCGGTGCACCAGTCCCGGGAGCACGCCGAGACGTTGAGCGCCCGGGCGGCGGCGCAGGCCGTCACCGCCGAACGGCTGCGGATCGCCCGCGAGATGCACGACACCGTGGCGCACAGCATCGGCATCGTCGCCCTCCAGGCGGGCGCGGCCCGCCGGGTCCTCGACAGCCGGCCGGACCGGGCCCGCGAGGCCCTCACCGAGATCGAGACCGCCGGCCGGGAGACCCTGGCCGGGCTGCGCCGGATGCTCGGCGCACTCCGCCGCGCCGACGACGCCGACCACGCCGACGGCCCGGGCGGCACCGGCGGCCGGGGCACCGACGGCTCGTCCGTCCCGGCCCAGGGCCCGCCCGGTCTGGCCGACCTCGACCGGCTGGCCGCCGCGACCACCGCCGCCGGCGTGCGGGTCGACCTCCGCTGGCAGGGCGAACGGCACCCACTGCCGCCCGAGGTGGACCTGGCGGCCTTCCGGATCGTCCAGGAGTCGCTGGCCAATGTGGTCCGCCACGCCGGCACCCCCTCCTGCCGGGTCACCGTCGACCACCGGAGCCCCGCCGAACTCGCACTCGACATCAGCGACCGGGGCCGGGGCCGCGGCACCTCCCCCGCCGGCTACGGGCTGGTGGGCCTCCGGGAACGGGTCGCCCTGCTGCACGGCGACTTCACCGCCGCTCCCCGTCCCGACGGTGGCTTCCGGGTCACCGCCCGCCTGCCGCTGAAGGGGTCCGCCCGATGACACCCGCACCGCCCACCGCCCCCGCCGTCCCCGCCACCCCGGTCGTCCCGGTCGTCCCGGTCGTCCGCGTCCTCCTGGCCGACGACCAGCCCCTCGTCCGGGCCGCCCTGGAGATGGTCATCACCGAGGCCGAGGACCTGGAGGTGGTCGGCGAGGCCGGGAACGGCGCCGAGGCCGTCCGCCTCGCCGAGGAACTCCGCCCCGACGTCGTGGTGATGGACATCCGGATGCCCGTGCTCGACGGCATCGAGGCCACCCGCCGGGTCACCGCCGGTCCTTCGCCGGCCCGCGTCGTCGTCCTCACCACCTTCGACGAGGACGAGAACGTCTACGCCGCCCTGCACGCGGGCGCCTCCGGATTCCTCGTCAAGGACATGGCCCTGGACGACATCCTCGACGCGATCCGGGTGGTCGCCGCCGGCGAGGCCCTGCTCTCCCCGAGCGTCACCCGCCGCCTCATCGCCGAGTTCACCGCCCGCCCGGCCCCGGCCCCGGCCGTCGCACCCGCGTCCGTGCCCTCGCCCTCGCCCTCGCCCTCGTCCTCGCCCTCGGGGGCCGACCGCCTCGCGGCCATCACCGAGCGGGAACGCGAGATCCTCACCCTGGTCGGCCGCGGCCTCGCCAATCCCGAGATCGCCACCGAACTCGTCCTCAGCCCCGCCACGGTCAAGACCTACATCACCCGCCTGCTCACCAAGCTCGCCGCCCGCGACCGGGTCCAACTCGTCATCCTCGCCTACGAGTCCGGCCTGGTACCGCTGACCGCCGGTCCCTCACCGGACCGGCGGTGACAGCGGGTCGGCTCCCCGCCCAGGGTGCTGCGAAGGCTCAGTTCACCGCGTAGGTCACGTAGTAGACGGAGCCCTCGACGTCGGACCTGGCGAGTTTGGCGATATTGCCCCTCCCCTGCTCGTCCTCGCGGATCTGGACGGAGCCGAGCAGGTCGTCGCTGGAGACGGAGTCGAAGTCCCAGAGCGAGACGTTCTGGGCGAAGGAGACCGGAACGTCGATGCCCGGCTGGGCGGACTGGCCGGCCTGGATGCTGGTGGTCTGCTCGCCGCCGGGCCAGATGCTGTGGTCCAGTCCGCCGGCGGTGTCGGTGGTGATGTACAGGTCGTCGGGGTCGGAGCGGGCGGTGTCGATCATCTGCACGGCCGAGGGGATGCCCCGCACGACGGACTCCAGGGACCCCAGGCCGAGCTCGTCCAGCGGAATGGACTCGGCCAGATCGGCGATGGCTTCGTTGACCCCCACATCGGTTCCGGTCGCGGCGTGCAGGCACCACACGTCGCGAATTGTCGCGGTCGCGGTCATGACGGCCTCCTGGGTCGACTTGATCGGGTCGGCTCTCATCGAGCGTCGAAAGGATCGAAAGGAGACGAATGACGGAATGCGACCATTGTCACTCCGGTCCGGGAGCACGGTCCACTCCTCCCGGTGACAAGGTCCGCGGGGCGCAAAGAATCTCACGGAAGGTATTGGAGCACCCGCGGGCTCGGGAATAGAGTGGGTCACATACCCGACAACTTGCCCTGCCGAGAGCTCTTTCCCGCAGGTCGACACCCGTGAGGAGATGGGTCCGGCACACCCTGGCCCATTGCCGTCGGCCCTGGACCGGCGCTCCGTCAGATCGGCGACCGATTCTCCCGGGGCGGTGCGGCGCGGCATTCCGCGGTCCGACCGGTGGCGTTGCGCCACCGGTACGTAATTCCCGGATCGATCACAATACGTGGCTCGGGCCGTGAATTGTCACTGCCCGTGATATTTCCCGGCGGCGTACTGCCGGCCGGCGGCCGTATGCCGCCGACCCGCGGCTGACGAGGAGCGAGGTGTGCCATGGGCGGCATTCCGGGGCTCGACCTGGAGAAACTGGCGGACGGTAATCTCCCGGACACGCTGAAGATCGACCTGCCGTTACCTCCGGTGCAACTGCGCGGCCAGCTGGACCGCAAGGGCTTCACGGAGTTCTCGGGGGTGCTGAGCGCGGCGATGCCGGTCACCACGGTGACGGCCTTCGGTCAGATCTCGCTGGGCCGGCCGCCGGCGTTCATCGTGCTGATGGGCGCGACCTTCCCCGAGCCCGGGCTGCAGATCGGGCTCGGCTTCGCGGTCAGCGGCATCGGCGGGGTGGTGGGGATCAACAAGGCGGTCGACCGGGACACCCTGCTGGCCTGCATCGCCGACGGCACCGCCGGTGAACTGCTGTTCCCGCCCGACCCGGTGGAGGCGGCGCTGCGGGTGATCCCCCGGCTGGCGTCGCTGTTCCCGACCGTTCCGGGGCGGCTCGTGGTCGGGCCGATGTTCCGGATCTCCTGGGGCGGCCGGATGGTCGACCTGTCGGCGGCCGTGGTGGCCGAGCTGCCCGATCCGGTGCGGCTGTCGATCCTCGGCATCCTGCGGGTGATGGTGCCCGATCCGGCGGCGCCGGTCATCGAGCTGAAGGCGACCTTCGCGGGACAGTACGACACGGCCGAGCCGAGCGCCTTCCTGATGGCCTCCCTGACGGGTTCGCGGATGGCGGGCATCCCGCTCGACGGTGACGTCCTGGTGCTCAGCCGGGGCGGGGACGACCCGCTCTTCGTGCTCAGCGCGGGCGGCTTCCACCCGGCGTTCCCGGTCCCGCGCGGGGTGCCGAACCTGCACCGGCTGGCGATGGACCTCTCCCCCACGCCCTGGCTCCAGCTGCGCTGCGAGGCGTACTTCGCGGTGACCAGCAACACCGTCCAGTTCGGGGCGAAGCTGTCGCTGGTCGCCGAGATCGCGGGCTGCGGTCTGCGCGGGCAGTTCGCCCTGGACGTGCTGATCCACTTCAGTCCGACGATGTCGTTCACCGCGTCGATGCGCGGCGCGCTGTCGGTCGAGGCGTTCGGCGAGACCCTGCTCGGCATCGCGTTCGAGCTGGTCCTGGAGGGTCCCACCCCCTGGCACGCGGTCGGCCGGGGCCGGATCAAGCTCTTCCTGTTCAAGGTGTCGTTCAACTTCGACCTCAGCTGGGGCGGCGGGCCGCCGCCGCTGCCGGCCGCCCGCGTCGACCTCGCCGACGAGCTGGTCAAGGCGTTCGCGCAGCCCTCGGCGTGGAGCGTGCTGCCGCCGTCCGCCGCCGAGCGCAGCCCGGTGCGGCTCGCCCCGTTCGCGAACCGGCTGCTGGCCGAGGGACGCCGGGTGCACCCGCACGGCCGGCTGGCGGCCCGCCAGCACGTGCTGCCGTTCGGCGTGGACATCGCGCGCTTCGGGCACGCCGTCGTCGACCCGCCGGAGCGTTGGGACATCGTCGAGCCCCGGCTCGGCGAGGACGACGCCCGCGAGGGCTCGGTCTCCGATTCCTTCGCGCCCGGGCAGTTCCTGGACCTGACCGAGGACCAGCAGCTGAGCACCGGCGCCTTCGCCCGGTACCGGTCGGGCGTCCGGTTCGCCCCCGATCTCTCGGGGCCGGACGACTCGGCCTTCGTCGGGGTGGAGCTCGGCTGGGAGACCAGGATCGTCCAGGATCCGGTGCCGATGCGCACCCACCTCCGGCACATGGTCCGCGCCCGCGCCCACGTCTCCGCCGAACACGTGGCCGCCGCCGCCTCGATCCGCGACGCCCACTGGTGGCAGACCCCCGGCCCGGCGCTCCGGGTGGCGGCGGAGCAACCGCTCGCGGCGGTGTCCAGCTGGTCGATGACGGAACTCACGGTCGCGGCGGCGCCGCCCGTCGGCGACACCGGAATGCCGAACGCCGAACTGCGCGGCCTGCTGCGCGACCGGACCGGGGTCCGGGTGGTGGAGGCCTGGGAGGCGAGACTCCGATGAGCGGCGACGACCTGGAGTTCGCACCGTACCTGCAGAGCCCGGTCGGCGCGGCGATCCCCCACACCGCCACCAACCTCGAACCCGACCTGGCGCCCACCTTCACCCTGACCGGGCCCCGGAACCGGCGGCTGCCGGTGCAGGGCCACGGCCTGCGGATGCTCGGCCCCGAGGGCGTGGTGGGCCTGGACACCCGGCACATCCTGCGTGTCGAACCGGTGCCCGGCAGCACCGACGTGGAGCCCAACTACCTGCCCTTCGTGGAGTTCGACCTGCCCGAGCTGCCCTGGCTGTTCACCCCGGCCAGGGCCGCGGACGGACGCCTGCGGCCCTGGCTGCAGCTGATCGTGGTGGAGGCCGCCGGGCACGCCGTCCAGCCGGGCAGCCCGCTGCCCTTCGTCGATGTCGAGATCGGGCTGCTGCCGCCGCTCGAGGAGGCCTGGCAGTGGGCGCACATCCAGCGCCCGGCCGGACAGTCCGGACCGATGATCTCCCGGCTGCTCTGCCCGCGTCGGCTCGACGCCGACCTCGACTACACGGCCTGCCTGGTGCCGTCCTTCCAGGGCGGGGTGAGCGCCGGGCTCACCGGCGGCTTCGCCGAGATCGACCAGCCGGGCGACGCCTGGCCCTTCCCCGGCCGGGACGTCTTCCGGCTGCCCGTCTACCACTCCTGGGGCTTCCGCACCGGCGCGGAGGGCGACTTCGAGCAGCTGGCGACAGCCGTGGTGCCGCTGCGGCCGGAGGAGGCCGGACTGCTGGGCGGGCGCACCGTCGACGTCACCCGGCCCTGGCCGCACGGCGATCCGCTCGCCTCCGGCGACCCGGCGGCCGGCCGGCAGACCATCACCGTGCAGGGCGTCCTCACCCTGTTCGACCCGCCGCCGGGCACCGTCACCCCGGCCGCCCTGGACGACTTCAGGACCAGGGTCGCGGCGCACATCGACCGCGGCACCGAGACCGAGCTCGCGCCACCGCTGTACGGCGGCCACCCGGTGGTCGCCCGGACCGTCGAACCGGGCGCGACCGGCTGGCTGGCCGAACTCAACCTCGACCCGGAGCACCGGATCGCGGCCGCCCTCGGCGCCGACTGGGTGCGGGAGAACCAGGAGTTCCTGATGGCCCGCGCCTGGGACCAGCTGGGCGCCGTCCGGGAGGCCAACCGAAGACTGCAGGAGACCGTCTTCTGCACCGCGGTCTGCGACTCGCTGTACCGGCGCCATCTGCAGACCCTCTCCGCCGGCGAGCTGATGGCGGTGGCCGCGCCGGTCGGCGACCGGCTCCGCACCGACAGCGGACTGCCGCTGCGGACCGAGGTCGCGGTCAGCCCGGCCCCGACCGCGATGGCCGACGCCGCCTACCACCGGCTGCTGCGCCGGCGCGGGCCGCTCGCCCGCCGCGCCTCCCTCGACGGCGACAGCCTGGCCCGGCGCACGATGACCGGCGCACTGCTGCCCCCGCTGCCGGTCCCGATGGTGACCCGGCCCGGCGCCTCGCCCGCCTTCGCGGCCGGGGCCGGCGACGCGTTCGCGGAACGCGTCGACGGCGCCCTGCACTCCGCCGCCACCCGGCACACCACCGGGATGCTGCGCACGATGGCGGCGGTGGCCCCGGCTGCGCTGGCCAACGGCTTCGCGGACCAGGCCGGGGCGATCACCTCGCTGCTGGCCCCCTCGATCGGGCGGATGGCGGGCGGCCAGCAGGGATTCGCCGCCGACTCCATGACCGCCGACGACCTGCTCCTGTCGGAGCAGCTGTTCGACCCCGGGACGGTCGGGCCGCTGGTCGGCGACCTCACCGGCACGACGGAATCGCTCCCGGACGACTTCGGCATGACGCTCTCCGCCCCGTTCACCGTCCTGGCCGGCCAGGAGTCGATGACCGACGACCCCGGGAGCCAGCTCCTCCAGTACGGGGTGCCGATCGACCCCGACTCCTACCGGCAGCGGTTGGTCGGCGCGCTCGACCCGACACCGCTGCTGGCCGCCCGGCTGGAGGACCGGATCACCGTGACCGGCGAGTCCCTGGTCGCGCCGCCCGAGCAGCCGACCGACCCGGTGATGGTCTGCCCGGACTTCCCCGCCGCGATGGCGCTCGCGATCAAGGAGAGCGAACCCGACTGGTTCCTGCCCGGCATCGCCGCCGTCCCGGACGACCGGGCCGTACTGCTGAAGGCCAACGGACCGTTCATCGCCGCCTTCATGGTCGGCGCCAACGACGAGCTCAACCGGGAGATGCGCTGGCGCGAGTACCCCACCGACCTGCGCGGCAGCCCGTTCACCCACTTCTGGCCGCGCCCCGACGGCCTCGCCGACATCCCGCCGGTGCACGGCTGGGCTCCCGACGGCGCCCTCGGCAGCCACCTCGCCCTGGACGCCAACGACCTGGACGTGCTGCTGATCCGCGGCCGGCTGGTGCACCGCTACCCCGGAATGATCGTGGCCGCCGTCCCGCCCGCCGCCGTCCAGGACCCCCTGCTCGCCCCGGACACCTGGGTGGCACCCGTCATGGTGCTGCCCGTGGACGGGCGCACCTGCGCCTACGCCTTCCAGCTGCCGCCCGGCCAGGACATCCACACCTGGTGGATCGTGCTTGCCGAGAACGGCCGGCGGCTCCGGTTCGGCTACGACACCGCGCCCGGCACCGGCCCCGGCATGACGAGCTGGGACGAGCTCAACTGGGAGCGCGTCCAGGTCGACGGCTTCGCCTCGCTCGGCCGGATGCCGGACAACCCGCCGACCTCGGAGCTGGACCACCCGCTCACCACCGGGCGGAGCTGGAACTCCGCCGACGTCGCCCGGGTCACCCTGCAACGGCCGTTCCGTCTGCTCCGCACCGCCCGCAGCCTGATGGGAGAAGCCCCGTGACCAGCGAGATCGCCGCCGCGCACCGCGCCGTCAGCGACGCCCGGGTCGCCCTCGACTGGTCGAGGACCGGACTCGCCGGCTACGAGAAACGGGTACTCGCCCAGGAGACCGGCCTGGAGGCCGAACACCTGGCCGCCGCCCAGGAGGCGGACGCCGCCCAGACCCGCTACCAGCAGGCCCGCGAGGCCTACCGGGACCTGGCGACCGCCGAGCCGCCGCTCTGGTCCGAGGACGGCTCCGACCCGCTGGTGCTCCTCCCGTTACGGCTGGAGACCGTCTACCGGGGCCTCGGCGGCCCCGAACCGCAGCTGTGGATCCGGGCCTACCCCGACGACATCCACGTCGACTCCCACGAGACCGGCCTCACCGCCGCCGAGCGCACCGCCACCGAGGCCTACTGGGCGGAGGTCTGGGCCGCCGGCCCGAACGCGGACGGCCGCGCGGCCGCCTGGAGCACCCTCGTCGCCGCCGTCGGCCCCGGCCGGGCCTGCTGGGCCGTCCGCGCCCTGCACCCGCAGGGCCCCCGCCCCGGTACCGAGACCCCGCCGGACGCGGTCGCGCCCTCCCCGGAACCCTGGGCCGCCGAACCGACCGTCGTCGACTCCACCTTCACCCGCGCCGCGCACAGCTACGTGCTGCCCGACCGACTGGTGTTCTCCGGCTACGAGACCACCGGTGACGGCCAGATCGGCCTGCTCTGGCGCCAGGAGGGCGAGCCGATCGACGCGCGGCTGGACGTCGGCCCGGCCCCCGGCAAACCGGTGCCACCGCGCTGGCTCGGCGACTTCGACGAGGCCGTACGGGTCGGCATGGGCGTCCGGGTGCCGCTGACCGGGCTGCGCACCGACTTCAGCCTGGTCACCGTCACCGGCGTGCGCGGCGGCTCCTCCGCCGACACCTCGCAGCTGCTCAGCACCCTGCTGGAGGCCCACCGCTGCACCGACGGCCTGGCCGTCCTGCCCACCGGCACGCCCACCAACAACACCGACGCCACCCGCTCGGCCTGGCACCCGCGCACCCCGCCGGAGCCGCCGGACCGCGTCGACGAGCAGCAGGCCGCCCTCACGCCCGGCAGCACCCAGGCGGCGGCGCGGGCCGCGACCGCCCTCGGCCGGCCCGCCGCCGCCGTCCTCGCCGGGGCCACCGACGGACTCACCGACGACGAGCACCAGCTGCTGACCCTGCTCCAGACCGCGGCCGGCGCCTTCTCCGCCGCCTCCAGCAGCTGGCGCACCCTGGAGGGCACCACCCTGCCCGACCTCACCTTCCTGGTCTCGCACTACATCCACCACGTCCGCGGCCGGGGCCTGCTGCCGACGCTGCGGGTGGGCAACCAGCCGTACGGCCTGCTGCCCGTCACCTCGCTCGACCTGTGGCACGGCAGCGAGGTGGACCTGCGGATCCTCAACCACATCTCCGGCTTCCGGACCCTGATCGAGTCGCAGGCCTTCCGCTCCCCCGGGGTCGGCGCCGGCGGCGACCCGGACCAGGTGATCACCGACCTGCTGCACCGGCTGCCCGCCTCCCGCCGGCTGCGGTACATGCAGCAGGACATCCTCGACCCGCCGTTCGAGCCGCCGCCGGACACCCCGATCGGGACCGTTCCGCACGACAGCCGGTTCACCTGGGCGGTGCCGCCCTCCCTGGAATACGTGCCCTTCCCGGTGGAGTTCCTGTGCGACCAACGGCCGACCCCCGAGATGGTGGAACTCGCCCGGGCCCGGCCGGTCCGCTTCATGTGGGGCTTCTGGCAGCAGGCGCTGCCGGCGCTCGCCACGGGGCAGGGGGTGTCGCAGGAACTCTTCGAGCGGATCACGGCCCTGAGCTCCATCACCGAGGCGATCAGCACCGGCCGGCTGGGGCTCTTCTACCACTACGCCACCAGCGTGATGTTCACCTACGCCTTCCACGTGGGCCAGTCCCACCAGGCCGGCGGGCCGGTGCCCGCCCCGGGGATCGAACTCCGGAACGGCGAACTCGTCACCGCCGCCGGCTTCGCGCCGCAGTTCCTCGACTGGCTCTCGCTCGCGTTCGAACAACTCGCCGCCGCCGAGGACATGTCGCTCATCACCCCGCCGCCGCCCGACCCCTCGGCCCCGCCCCCGCCCGAGGGCGCCGACCTGCCGTACGCCGACACCCCGCGCCTGGAGCTGCTGCTCTGCGAGGCGCTGGACACCCAGACCCACCGGCTGGATGCGTGGATGTCCTCGGTCGCCCACGCCCGCCTCGCCAAGACCCGGGCCACCCGGCCCGACGGCACCCACCTGGGGGCGTACGGCTGGGTGGCCGACCTCCACCCGCGCCCGGAGTCGCTGCCGCCGGAGGAGCCGCTGCCCGGTGACGAACCGGGGACCCCGGCCGAGGGCGGCGAGGGAGGCGAGGGCGGTGAGGGAGGCGAGGGCGGCGAGCCGCAGACCAACGACGGCTACCTCCTCGCCCCGTCCCTGCACCACGCCGTCACCGCCGCCGTGCTGCGCTCGGGCTGGCTCAGCCACACCGACCGCCAGGCCTTCGCCGTCGACCTCAGCGCCGCCCGGGTGCGCCGCGCCCTCGCCGTCGTCGACGGCGTCCGCTCCGGCCAGAGCCTCGGCGCCCTGCTCGGCTACCGGTTCGAACGCGGTCTGCACGACAACGGGCTGGACGCCCTGGTGGCCGTCATCCGGGCCGGCTACCCGATGCCCCGCCTGGTCGACCCGAGCGTTCCCGGCAGCGACGAGGCCAGGACCGCGATCGCGGCCCGCGACGTCGTCGACGGACTGGCCCTGCTGGCCGACTGGCGCGCCCACGGCCAGCAGCTGCAGGACATCCTCGGCAACCTTCCCCCCGAGGACCTGCCCCTGCTCGACGGGGCCACCACCCTGATGCTGGAACTGGCGGACACCCTCGACGCGGTCGGTGACCTGCTGCTCGCCGAGAGCGTGCACCAGCTGGTCGCCGGCAGCCCGCTGCGCGCCGCGTCCTCGGCCGACGGCATCACCCGCGGCGACCGCCTCCCGCAGGACTTCGAGGTGATCCGCACCCCGCGCGCCGCCACCGCCCTGACCCACCGGGTCGCCGTGCTCACGCCCCACGTACCCGTACCCGGTTGGGACGCGACCAGGCCGCTCGCCCAGCTGGAGCCCGCCGTCGAACGCTGGTGCGAGGCCCGGCTCGGCGACCCCGGCCGCTGGCGGTTCGACTTCGGCGACCCGGCCGCACCGCTCACCCTCACCCTCGCCGACCTCGGCGTCTGCGCGCTCGACGTGGTCCTCGGCGCCGGACCGCCGGGCAACCGCGACACCGACCCCGCCCAGCAGGACACCGCCCTCGCCCGCCGCCTGCTGCGCCGGGCCGCCGCCCGGGCCGGCGCCGCGACCAGCCCGCCCGTCACGGATACCGGCGCCGCGCGATTCGCCGAACTGCGGCTGCTCTGCAACGCGCTGGCGGGCGTGCTCGCCGGCGCCAAGCCGCTGCTCACCTCGCACCTCGACCAGGGGAGCGGCGACGACTGGGCCGGCGCCGACCTGACCGGCCTCGCCGCCCGGGTGGAGAGCTGGCACAACGCCACCACCAGTGCCATCGCCAACCTGGTCGAACAGGTGAAGGTGCTGCCGGGCCTCGCCGACACGGTGTCCCGCACCCTGGACAGCCTCGCCGACCTCGGGGTCACCTCCGCCTACAGCCTCGGCCCGCCGACCGACGACGCCGGGATCGCGGAGCTGCGGAAACAGGCCGCTACCGTCCTCGACCACTTCGCCGCCGACCCGCTCGCCCCGCTGCCCGGCCCCCCGCCCACGGAGCCGACCGCGGCGCTCGGCTGGGTCACCGCCGTCACCGCCGCGGTCTCCTCGGCGCTCGCCGGCACCCTGCCCGTGCTCGCCGAGCTGCGACTCGGCGGCACCCCGGCGGGCGACGCGCTCACCGGCGCGCCACCGGAGGGCGCGGACGAGGACGGCACCGGCAACTGGCTGGTGCAGATGGAACGCGTCCGGCCGAACGTCCGCGCCCTCGACGACGCGCTCGCCGCCGCGGAGGTCCTGGCCGACGTCCCGCCCGGCGGCACGACCGTCGTCCAACTCCCCGCCGGACAGCCCTGGATCGCCCGCGGCACGGCCCCCGTACCGTCCAGGACCAGGCCCGCCGCCCGCCACAGCGCGCTGCTTCGCACCGACGGCGCCCCCGATCCGGACCACGTCGCGGGACTCCTGATCGACTCCTGGACCGAGTCCGTCCCCGAACCGCCCCCCGCTCCCCCCGCCGACGCCCCACCGCCCGGGGGCGACGCCGAGCCCGCCGTCGAGGAGCTGGGCGGACTGGCCTTCCACTACAACCAGCCCGACGCCCGTGCCCCGCAGGCCCTGCTGGTCGCGGTGCCGCCCGACCCGCTGCGCGGCTGGCGGATGGAGGACGTGCACGCGATCGTCGAGGAGACCTACGCCCTCGCCCGGATCCGGGGCCTGGACCTCAACGACCTCACCGAACTCCGCGGGCTACTGCCCGTCCAGAACAGGACCCCGCCGCACCAGCTGACGTCCGGGTAGGCCCGTGGACCGGGGATGCCCCCGGAGGCCCGACGGCTCGGACACCCCGGGCGCCCCGGGCACCCCGGGAGCCCTGGGGGACCGGGGGTTCTGGAAGCCCTGGTAACCGTGGTAACACCCGTCAGGAGGAACCATGCCGACGATGTTCCGGTACGAGCCGGTACCCCGTGACATCGGCGTCGAGGAGGCGCTGGCGGCCCGGATCGGCGACGCAGCCCATCTGCTCGCCCGCCAGTACGCCTTCGGCGAGTTCGCCGGCGACGACGCCGCCTCGCCCGTCGATGTCGCACTCGCGCAGGAGATCCATCTGCTGGACGGCTGGCGGCCGGGCAGCCCCGGGGTCGACGGGGACGGTGACGGCGAGGGCGCAGGTGACGGCGAGGGCGACTGGCAGCCGTACCGGCCGGGCCGGATGGTGCTGGAGGAACTCGTCGAGCAGGAGCCCGCGGCCGGACCCGACGCCAGGCTGACGCTGGCCGCCGGCCTGCGCTGGCGCCGCGAACTCGCCTCGGCCGGCCTCGCCGCGCTGCTCCCCGCCTTCGCCACCACCTGCCCCTGCACCGTCGACGGGCCGCTCGCGCCCGCCCCGCTCGGCGCCGCCGTCCGGAGCCGGCTGCCCGACCCCGTCGCGCTGGCACCGTGGCTGGCCAGGCTCGTGGACCGGGACGAGACCGCGGCGAAGGAGTTCGGCGCGGCCGCCCCCGACCAGGAGGCCCTGGCCGGCGCGGCGGCGCGCTGGCTGGACTGGTGGACGCCGCGCGCGCCGGAGGGAACGCCCGACGCACCCGCGCCGGTGCCCGACGGCGTCGCCCCCGCGCCCCCGCCCCCGGTCGGCTGGAACCCCAACCGGCTCGAATACGCCTTCGCGGTGCGCTCCTCCACCGTCCCCGAGCTGGAGCTGCGCGCCCAGGAGTACCCGGGCGGCCACCTGGACTGGTGGGCCGTCGACGCCCCGCCCGCCGACATCCCGGTCACCGAGGCCGCCGTGACGCACGAACAGCGCGCCGTCGTCCCCACCCCGGCGATCTTCGGCGGCATGCCCGCGTCCCGGTACTGGGAGATGGAGGACGCCAGGATCAACTTCGGCTCCGTGGACACCAGCCCCGCCGACCTCGGACGGCTGCTGCTGATCGCCTTCACCACGGTGTACGGCAACGACTGGTTCTGCTGCCCGCTGCCGAGCCCGGTGGGCTCGCTCAGCCGGGTCGTGCACTGCTCGGTCACGGACGTCTTCGGCGGCGCGACCGTGCTCGCCCACGCCTCCCTGGAGGACCCGGAGTGGAACCTCTTCGGCCTCGGCGAGGACCGCGGCGGCAGCGCCATGGGCGGCGGCGCCGGGGACGGCACCGGACCGCCGCCCTCCCCCTGGTTCTACCGGGCCGCGTCGCTGCCCGCCGGACTGGAGAGCCCGCCCGCCGAGTCCGTGCTGCTGCTGCGCGACGAGGCGGCGAACCTCGCCTGGGCGGTCGAGGAGACCGTCGGCGACCTGGCCGGGGAGCCGCTGGACCGCTACGCCCGCTGGGTGGCGGCCCGCCCGCCCCGGCCGACCGCCGAACCCGGCGACCCGCCCGCCGACCGCTACCTGCTCGCCACCGAGGTCCCGGGCCACTGGTACCCGCTGGTGCCCCAGCCGGTCGACCCGGCCGCGCCGGAGCAGATCCGGCTGCGGCTCGCCGGTCTGGTCCGCGACGAGAACACCCCGGCGCAGCCGCTCGGCCGGCTGCTCGGGGAGCAGCAGTGGCTGTTCGAGGAGGAGGTCCCGCGCTCCGGCGTCCGGGTGGAGCGCAGCCGCCAGTACACCCGCTGGCACGACGGCTCCGCCCACGCCTGGTCGGCGCGGCGCAAGGTCAGCGGCACCGGCTCGGGCTCCAGCGGGCTGCGCTACGACGTGCTGGAGCCCCCGCCGGGTCAGGCCCCCGTACCGCCGCCGCCCGAACCGCAGCCCGAACCGCAACCCGGGCCGGCGGCGCCTCCCGAGGAGTGAGTGATGCACGACAGCGTCAGGAACGGGTTCAACGCGTTCAGCGAACCGTTGGAGAGCCGTGAGCACATGATGTACCTGGATGTGAAGAGCCTGGTGTCGACCGGCGTCGGCAACCTGCTCGACGCCGACGACCCGGAGAACTTCGGCAGCAACCCGGTGCCGCTGCCGGACACCTTCACCCTGGACTGGTCGGACCGGAACACCGGCGCCCCGGCCGACCGGGCCGCCGTCGAGGACGAGTACCGGAAGATCAAGTTCAGCGGCACCGCCAACGCGCCGACCTCCCAGAAGCGGGCCATCGCGCAACTGCTGGTCTCCGACGCGTCGATCGACGGGCTGATCACCACCAAGCTGGACTCCTTCGAGAGCTCGCTGCGCGGCCGGTCGCCGTTCGCCGGATTCGACGGCTGGCCCGCCCCTGGGCAGCTCGGCCTGCTCAGCATGGCCTGGGCGATGGGCCCGATGTTCCGCTTCCCGCACTTCGAGGCCGCCGCGGCCGACGGCGACTGGCAGACCATGGCCCGGGAGTGCCGGATGACGGAGGCCGGGAACTCCGGCGTCGTCCCGCGCAACGTCCGCAACGCCCTGCTCCTCACCCTCGCCGGCTGGGTCACCTCCCAGGGCGGCGACATCACCGACCTGGTCTACGACCCCACCGTCCCGCTGGACGCCAACCTCCGCTCGGGCACCCTGCCGGTGCCGCTCAACCTCCTGATCGGCGTCCAGACCGCCCTGGAGACCCTGGGTTTCGACCCGCACGGCCTGGACGGCATCGCGGGCCCCGGCACCCGGGGCGCCCTCACCGCCTTCCAGGGCGCCAACGGCCTCACCCCCACCCCCGGCGTCAGCGGCATCGACGACGTCCCCGAGGAGACCGTCGCCGCCCTGGCCGCCCAGCTCGACGCCCGCGGCGTGACCCGCTTCCCCTGACCGGCTACCTTCGCCCCGCAGCCCGACCCGCGCGACTCGCCTGTTCCGTCCGTTCCGCCCGATCCGCGCTGGTCGTCGGCAGGCCCGCGACGAGCAGCGCCGCCAGGCTCGCCGCCGCCCCCACCGCGACCACCGCCGGCCAGCCACCGTGCGCCCAGGCGAACGAGCCCACGAGGGAGCCCAGCGCGATGCCCAGGAACCGGAGCGTGAACCAGCACGTGTTGAGACGGCTGTGGAGCTCCGGGTCCAGGGTGAACAGGACCCCCTGACAGACGGCCTGGTTGCCCCAGGTACCGACGTCGAGGACGACCACCCCGACCGTCAGCCAGAGGATGCCGCTCCCTCCGGGCAGCAGCAGCGCCCAGCCGACGGCGGTCACGGCGATCGGGGCGAGCACCGCGCGGCGCCGGCCGAAGCGGTCCGCCAGCCTCCCGGCGGCCCCGGAGGCGAGCGCGCCGGCCACCGCGACCAGGCCGAACAGGCCCACCACGGTGGAGCCGTAGTAGTAGCGCTCCTCGAGGAGGAAGGTGAGGGCGGTCCAGAAGGCGCCGAAGGAGACACCGACCAGGCCCCCCGAGACAGTGATCCGGCGCACCGCCGGGTGGGTCGCGAACAGCCGCGGCACCGAGGCCAGCAGCTCGCGGTAGGGCGTGGCCCGGGCCGCCGGGACCGTGGGCAGCGCCCGCCGCAGGACCAGCGCCAGCAGCAGGGTCACTGCGCACGAGCACCCGAACACGGCGCGCCAACCCGCCAGTTCGGCGAGCGCCCCGGAGTACGTCCGGGAGGCCAGCACCCCGACCAGCAGACCGGCCTGGACGGTACCGACGGTCCGCCCGGGGCCGCGGTCGCCCGCCAGCGCGACGGCCAGCGGCGCCACCAGCTGCGGGACCGGGGAGAGCACGCCCAGGACGAAGACCGCGACCACCAGCAGTCCCGCCGTCGGGGCGAGTGCGCAGGCGGCCAGGGCGCCGGCCGAGGCCGCGCACAGGCCGAGGACCAGCCGACGCCGGTCCAGGCTGTCGCCGAGCGGCACCAGGAGCGCGATGCCCGCCGCGTACCCGATCTGGGTCGCGGTCGGCACGGCGCCGAGCGTCGCGGGCGGGACGTGCAGTGCGGCGGCGGCGCTGCCCAGCAACGGCTGGCCGAGGTAGATGTTGGCGGCGGTCAGGGCACTGGTCGTGGCGAGCAGCGCGGTGACCCGTCGCGGCCCAGGGACCTCACGGTCGTTCTCGATCACGGGAGGAGACGCTACGGAGACCCGCCTGTGGCAAGCTTTCGCCGATCCGCCGTCCACTGTCGAGAGTGCGCCAAATGCATGGCAAGAGCGAGAACCGCGACGACTACCAGCACGTGCCGCGCCCGCTGGCGGCGATGGCCCGCGACCTGCCCGCCGGCCACCACATCCCCCCGCACCACCACCGCCGGGCCCAGCTGATCTACGGAACCAGCGGGGCGATCACCGTCGTCACCGACCGGGGGACCTGGGTGGTCCCGGCCACCCGGGGAGTCTGGGTCCCGGCCGGCGTCGTGCACGCGATGACCTGCACCGGGCCGGTGCGGATGCGCACGCTGTACCTCGAACCCGGCGCCGCGGTCGGCCTGCCCGACACACCGACGGTCGTCGCGGTGCCGCCGCTGCTGCGCGAACTCATCGACGCCGCCACCCGCATCCCGCTCGACTACCGGACCGACGGCCGCGACGGCCGCCTCGTCGACCTGCTGCTCCACGAACTCGCGCCGCAACCCGTCCCCGCCCTGCACCTCCCGGTCCCGACCGACCCCGCCCTGGACGCACTCTGCGCGGCGGTCCGCGCCACCCCGGGCGCCCGCTGGACGACCACGACCGCCGCCGCCCACGCCCACCTCAGCCCGCGCAGCCTCCAACGCCGCTTCCCCGCCGCGACCGGCATGACCCTGGCGCACTGGATCCAGCAGGCCCGCCTGATCCACGCCGTCACCCTGCTCGCCGCCGACACCCCGGTCACCACCGTCGCCACCGCCCTCGGCTACGCCACCCCGAGCGCGTTCACCGCGATGTTCCACCGCACCCTGGGCGTCCCCCCGAGTGCCTGGTTCGCCTGACCACTCTCGGCGCGCCCCGGGACCGTACGCGACCGAAGCGGTACTAATGGCACATGCCCACCAGCCAACAACTGCACTACCTTCGCTCGCAATTGACCCCGCCCGGCGAAGAACCGCCCACCCTGGTGGCGGAGTTCGCGACCGGACGCGGACGGCTCGGCACCCTGGCCGTCCTCGCCGCCCAGCAACAACGGATCATCACCTCCGACCGCCGCAGCCTCCTCCTGCTCGCGACCCGCTGCGCGGACGTTCCACTGGGCGCCTGGTTCGCCGGCCTCGCCGAGGGCGAGAGCGCGGCGCTGCGCACCCTGCCCGCCTTCGCCACCGCCTGCGGCCCGACCGGGACCGCCGCCGAACCACTGCCCGGCTGCCAGGCCTACCCCGCCTACCTCGCCTGGCTCGCCCTGAACGGCCACCCACCCGCCGTGGCAGCCGCCCTGGTCGCCAACTTCACGGCATGGGGCGGCTATTGCGCCACCCTGGCCGGGGCACTGCGACGCTTCCACGGGTTCGAGGAGGAGCCCTGCGCCTTCTTCGACTTCTTCGCCCAGCCCCCGACCGCCCTGGAACAGGCAGCCGCCGAGGCAATCGGCCCGGCAGGCCTCACCGACCCGGACCTTGATGCCGCACGTGAGTACGGCCGCCTGCTCCAGGCCTACGAGCAACTCTTCTGGACCACCCTCACCGAACTCCCCTGAGATCGCGTTGCCACCAGCGCTCAAGCTCGATCACCGGTCGACCACTACTACGAGTTCCGCCAACTCGGCGGCAGTCGGCCGGTCCTCGGGATCCGCCAACAGAACATCCCGCAGGCGGACTTGAAGAGCAGGCCAGGACATCGAGGTCGACATCGGAACCGCGCGTCGGGCAATGGCCGCGCGCATGGCCTCCACCGACGCACCCCTCCCCATGCCAACCGCCTCGTAGTCCAGCGGCCACCTCCCGGTGACACTGGTCCACAGCGTGCCTGCGAGGGCGTAGACGTCGGCGGCCCGCGTCGTGTCGACGGGCTGTGGGCCGTTGATGATCCGGGCGGCCAGCTCAGGGGCGGTGAGGTGGATCATCGTGCCGTCGAACCTCCGCCACGGCGTGCCACCGACCTGCCGCGACCAGGCGAAGTCCAGCAGCCGGACACCGTCCTCGGTGTGGATCCCGTGCTGGGGCTGGAGGTCACCGTGCACCCATCCGGCCCCGTGCAGGTCGGCCACCGCGCGACACAACCCGACCGCGGCCTCCAGCGCTTCCCGCCGCCCTCCGGTGTCCTTGCGCACCGGCCGGAACACCTCCCAGGTGGACGGCCCGGCCAGCCACGGGGTGACGTACCAGACGCCGTCGTCGAAGCGACCGGCCGTCACCGTGTACTCGGAGAGCTGATCCAGGACAGACGCTTCGCGGGCGGTGACCTCGGCGGCCTCGCCGGTGCCGAGCTTGATGCTCACCACACCCTGCGGACCACTGGCCTTCCACACCGCCGAGCCCCGCCGGTCGCTGATCTCCTCCAGCTCGACGAGCCCGCAGACCTCCTCCGCGGCCTTCAGCGCCACTGCGGCGCCAGGAGGGAACTCGCCCATTCTCTCACTGCCTTCCACTCACAAGGAACGTGCTCGAAGACGTCGCGCCCGTCATCGACCGCCACGGACAACGCCGCGGCCAGGTCGGGCGTACCCGTCAAGAACTTCGGATCCAACAGCCTCACACCCGCCCGCACCGGCAGGAACGACAAGGGCGGCGGCGGGATACTCCCGCCGCGCCGACCTGTCTCCACAGCACCCTGGGCAAACTTCCCGATCATGACCCCGACCGGCGCGTACAGGTGCTTCAACGCCCAGTGGGGCCAAGCAAGCAGCTCACGATGGTCCGCGCCGACGCAGTGCCCGCGCAGCACGACGTTCTCGCACGCGAGGACACCGTACGGCCGTGCCATCAGCGGACGTACCCATTCCGCAGCCTGCACGCCGGCATAGAACAACTCCGCCTCCACCGCGTACCGACAGTTGCCGGGGGTGATCTCATAGACCGTCCACCCGGTCATACCGCGCCGGATCGACGGTCGCAGGAACGGGCAGTGCTCGTCCAAGCCGGCAAGGTATCCGTCCGCGCCGAAGGGGTGCTCCGTGCGGGCCCCGGTGAGGCGGAGCGCCCCGGCGGTCGGCCGGGGCGCTCCGCCGAACGGTGCCGTGATCACAGGCAGGACGCCGTCGGGGCCATGTCGCCATCGCCCGGGACGGGCGAGCAGTTCCACTCGCCCCGTACCTCGCCGGTCTCGCGGTACCTGGCCAGGGCCTCGGTGTCGAGCGTGCCGTCAGCGCTCGTGAACCAGACCGCCGGCAGCGGCCCGTACGCCTCCTCGTACGCTCCCACCCAGGTGATGAAGCCGCTGCCCCTGCCCTCGACGTGGGCCAGCCTGCGGCCCGCGTGCCGGAGCGTGAACGCCTCGTACGCCTCCGGGTCGTCCGCCAGCCGGTGCCACGCCGTGTCGACGGCGGCGGAGAACATCTCCGGCACCGCTTCACCGGAGTCGATCCGTCGCGCCGCGATCGCGAAGTACTTGCCCAGCTCGTCCAGCTCGGTGGTGGACTTGACGGTGATGCTCACGGGTTTCTCCCATCGGATCGGTGCTGCTCGCCCGGGAACGGGTAGCGGCTGCATCCAGTGAACGGCGCGGGAGTTGTCGCGAACCAGAGCAGAAAGTTACTGTCTGTCAGGCGCAATCAACGCACTGTTCGGCCTGACCTGGGCCTGTCGATCCGAGCGGAGGAGGCCGTGACTCCGAGGCGCAAGGGCTTCGCGGAGCGCCGCAAGGCACTGGGCTACAGCCAGGAGGCATTCGCCCACGAGTTGGGAGTGGCGGTTTCCACCGTCGCCCGCTGGGAGGCCGGCGCGACCGACCCCCAGGGATACATTCACCCCAAGCTGGCGAAGGCCCTCAGGATCACTCCCGAACGACTGGCGGAGCTCCTCGCGCCTGCGGCACCGCACCCATGCCGTCCGGTGGTCTACGCCGCCGGCCCATCTGTTGGCGATACTGACGACATGAAGCGCCGCGAAATTCTGAGCTTGTCGCCGCGACCGGCGCCCTCGTTGCGCTGCCGACCTCCAGCGCGGCCTCGCCCCGTACTGGCGCGT
Source organism: Kitasatospora sp. MBT66 (assembly GCF_000710405.2). Classification (NCBI taxonomy): domain Bacteria; kingdom Bacillati; phylum Actinomycetota; class Actinomycetes; order Kitasatosporales; family Streptomycetaceae; genus Kitasatospora; species Kitasatospora sp. MBT66. The sequence continues at coordinate 390,983 of NZ_JAIY01000016.1, forward strand.
CTGCCGCACTTGCCGAAACCGGACCCGAGTTGAACGCGCACCTCTGGAAGGTGTTCGGCCTGTCCGACTCGAAGCAGGCCGTCTACCCCTTGGTCCGACACCAGTTGAACCTCCTGGCCACCGCGCTGGGCGAGCAGCAGAGCGAGGCCGCGCATCAGAAGCTCTGCACACTTGTGGGAGATCTGTACCAGCTCGCGGGCGAGATCTTCTTCGACGCCAACCAGTACACCGATGCGGCCTACTGCTACACCCTGGCCGCCAGCGCCAGCAGGGAGGCCGGCGCCTACGACATGTGGGCATGTGCCCTGACCCGGCACGCGTTCGTGGAACTGTACGAGAACCGGTTCGGCGTCGCGGCTCCGATACTCGCGGCGGCATCCCGCGTCGCCGAACGAGGGGACCACCAGTTGTCGACCCGCTACTGGGTGGCGGCGGTCCAGGCAGAGACCCATGCGGGTCTCGGCGACCTCGATGCGACCGAGCGCGCGCTCGACAACGCCGAGCAGGTGCACAACCTCTCGGGGGAACCACACAACGGAGGCTGGCTCCGGTTCGACGGCTCCCGCCTCGCCGAGGAACGTGGAACCTGCTATCTCGCGCTCGGCCGACCGGATCTGGCGGAGCAGGCATTGACCACTGCCCTGTCGCAGCGGCTCTCGCCCCGCCGCCGGGGAGCTGTGCTCGCGGAGTTGGCAGCCCTCGGAGTCGAACGCAGCGATCTCGACCAGGCGAGTCACTACACTCACGCCGCGCTGGAGCTGGCGAGCCGGAGCGGGTCGGGCTTCATCGGGAGGAAGTTGGAGACCGTCAAGAGCCGCCTCGTCCCCCTGATGACCGACAGCCGGGCCTCGACGCTGCAGCAGCAGATCTCGGCGCTCGACAGCGCCGTCTGACAAAGGAGTGACGCAATGTCCGATGGACGGATCTTCCGTGAAGCATGGATCGCGGGTGTGTCGAAGCACTACCCGGGCGAGCCCAAGGCCGGATACATCGCTCCTTGGGACGAGACGCCCGCGTGGGAGCGCGAGTGTGCCACCGCCGTGTTCGGCCAGGTCCGTGACTTCATCAGTGTGAGTGGCGGGAACACGTCCAAGCTCACCCGGGAGCAGAAGGGACGCTTCGTCGCGACGTGCTGGATCGCTCAGATCCACAAGCACATCGAGGACCCCAAGCCTGGCTATGTGGCCGACTGGGCCGACCTGCCGTCCTGGCAGCAGGAGACCGATGCAGACATCTTCGAGGCCATCGAGCGCGCCGGATCCTGATCCGGGGGCGGACGGCGTCGAGGCCCGGCCCGGTGGGGATCACCGGGCCGGGCCTCGTGGGTGTGCTCGTGATCAGGCCTGCCAGTGGGGCTTGCCGCTGACCATGCGGCAGGTGATCACGCGGCCGCCGGCCTCGTGGGTGGTCTTGCCGAGGTCGGCGTCGCGGCAGAACTGGCCGGCCTTGTAGCAGTTGCCCGCATTGGACTTGATCTCGCAGTCACCGGCGGCGGCCGCGGGCTTGGTCTCGACCGGCTTGGTCTCGGCCGGGATCGGGTCGGTGGGCGGCTGGGCGGTGGTCGCCTTGGGCTGGGGGGCCGCCTTGCTGGGGGTCGGCTGGGCGGCCTTGGGCGGGGCGGTGGTCGGCACAGCCGGGGCGACCGGGGCGACCGGCGCGGGGTCGGCGGCCGGCTTGGTCGGCTCGGGTACGACGGCGGTCGGCGCGGGGGCCGGGGGCGGCGTCTGGACCGGTGCGGCCGCCGGGGTGGTGACGGCCGGGGCGGCCGGGGGCGGGGTGGTGGCCGCGACCGGGGTGGTCGGGACCGCCGGACCGGTGACCGCGACGGTGGCGGTGTCCGCCGCCGTCGGGTCGCAGCCCGTGAGGGCGAGACCGACCGTGAAGACGAGTCCGGCGACAGCGGCCAGGCCGCGACGACCGCCGCGCATCCGTGAAGGCATGGACGTGAGCACTCCGTTCCACTTGAAAGAGGATCGTGAGTCAACCAGACCTTTCACACCATCTGTCCATCGTTCAAGCACTTGTAAGCAGATCGAGATCCGGCCATCACGGAGGGTGGCCGGACTCGTCAGTACGATCACCCACCGCCCACTCCGGCTACGGAGTCACGGCGACGTTGGTCAGTCCGACCGTCGCACCGGTGACGGTGTTGGACGCGTACACCACGTTGGGACGCCCCGCGCAGGCCGAGACCGAGGTGATCCGGATCGCGTAGGCGCCGGTGCCGCCGAGGTCCGAGGTGTTGCCGCGCCAGGTGTTCCCGCAGCCGTTCGGGAAGGACGGGGAGGTGACCGGATTGTGCGTCTCGTAACCGTTGGCGAAGGTGCCGGGCGCGGCGAAGGTGCCGCGGTTGCCCTCGACGAGGTAGCCGCTGCCCTTGACGTCCACCCAGGAATCGGCGGAGTTCTCGCCGCTGATGCCGCGCCCGTCGAAGGTGTTGCCCCGGATCGTGCCGCCCGAGGTGCCCTCCTTCACGTCGATGCCCTCGGCGGCGACGTACGGGCCGATCCGGTTGTTCTCGACCAGGACCCGGTCCGAACGGTCGGCGCCGCCGGTGTTGCCGTGGCAGCCCCAGTTGGAGTTCGCCGAGCCGAGGTAGACACCCTCGCCGTATCCGGGCTGGGCCTGCCCGGTGTACTCGACGACCGAGTTGCGCAGCACCCCGTCGGCGGAGGAGCGGCGGAAGTGCACGCCCTCGCCCTCGACATGGTGCACGTACAGGCCGTCGGCCACCACGTGCGGCGAACTGTCCAGCACGACGCCCTTCTTGGAGTCCTTCACGGTGAATCCGGTGAGGTTCCAGTAGGGCGCGCCGTACAGCCAGAGGCCGTAGCCGGAGTCCCAGCCGGAGGTCGGGACCGGGCAGGAGGGGGCGGAGCCCGACGGGCCGTCGTTCACGAGGACGGCGGTGCGCGGTCCGGTGAGCGTCACCGGCTGCGCGGCCGTCCCGGCCCGCTGGGCGACGAACGAGCCGTGGTACTCGCCGGGCGCGAGCCTGATCGTCTGGCCGGGCGCGGCCGCCGCCAGCGCGGCCCGCAGCTGGGCTGCGGTGGACACGTCCACGGTCTGCGCGACGGGCCGGACGGCCGCAGCGGCGGGGGCGGCGGGGGCGACCGCAACAGCGGGGGCGAGCAGCAGGGCCGCGGCGGTGGCGGCGGCCAGGACGGCGGGGTTCGGGGACACGGGACCTCCGGGGCGACGGTGACAGTGACGGCGACGGTGACGGAGTCGATCAAGTTAAGGTCCCTTACTTTCTTCCCCGGTCCGCCCGCCGTCACGCCTGCGCCCCGGCCGGCCCCACCCCGGTGACGCCCCACCCCGGTGACCCCTCAATCCGGTGACGCCCCCCGGTGACCCCTCAGTCCGTCGGCGACGAGCGGCGCTCGAAGACCTCCGGGCGCGCGAGGTCGAGCGCCGTGGCGAGAGCGCCGAGCAGGACCGCCTCCTCGCCGAGGCGGCTGGCGGCGAGGGTCGGCCGCATCGGCGTGAGGCGGTGCAGGGCCTGGCCGAGGGGTTCGAGCAGGAGGTCCGCGCTGCCGCCTATCCCACCGCCGAGCACGATCAGGTCCGGGTCGAGGACGGCGGACACCACGGCGAGGGCGTAGGCGAGCTGCCCGACCGCGCGGTGCACGGCGGCGGCGGCGAGCGGGTCGCCGGCGCGGGCCTCGTCGAAGACCTGCTTGGCCGTCAACGGGCCCGTCATACCGAGCTCCAGCGCCGTCCGGACCACCGCCTCCGCCGCGGCGACCTGCTCGACGGTGCCGCCCGGGGTGCCGTCGGGGTGCGGCGGGAGCGGGACCATGCCCACCTCGCCGAGCGCGCCGTGGGCGCCGAGCAGCGGCTCGCCGTCCTTGACCACGCCGACGCCGAGGCCCGTCCCGGCCACCAGGTAGACGAACATCCGGCTGCCGCTCCCCCGCCCGGCGCCCAGGGTGTACTCGCCGAGCGCGGCCAGGTTGGCGTCGTTGCCGACGGTGATCGTGGTCTCCAGCCCGGCCGCGATCCGGTCGAACAGCCCGGGTCTGCCCCAGCCCGGCAGGCTGGTGGCGTAGCGCACGCCGCGCCGCTCCTCGTCCCAGACGCCCGGGGTGGCGATCACGGCGTGCACGATGTCGGCCGCCGCGACCCCGGCCTCGGCGGTGGTCTCCCGGGCCGCGGCCACCACGGCGTCGGCCACCGCGTTCGCCGTCCGACCCTTGTTGGGGACGTCGCGGCGGGCCACGATGTCCCCGGCGAGGTCGGCGACGGCGACCCGCAGCCGGGCCCGGCCGATGTCGACGCCGAGCACGTGCCCGGCGAGCGGGTCCGGCTCGTACAGGACGGCGGTCCGCCCGCGCTCGGGGACGAAGCGCCCGGCCTCGCGGGCCAGCCCGGCCTGTTCGAGGGCCGCCAGCGCAGCGGATACGGTGGGCTTGGACAGGCCGGTGTCACGGGCGAGCTGGGCCCGCGAGGACGGGCCGCCGAGGCGCAGCCGTTCGAGCAGCAGCCACTCGTTGTTGCTGCGCAGCCGCTGCCGGTTCCACGGCTGCGCCGGCGTGGGGCCCGGCGGAACGGTGGTCGGCAGGTCGCGGCTCATCAAGTCCTCCGGTCCGGTTGTCTCTCCCGGGCACGACACGCCCTGGGCACCAGCCAGTATGACCCGTTGTCACACCTCCCACCGGGGGGTTCCCGTCCGGGGCGGACACGCTCACGCGGAAGGGAAGCGGCGGGGAAGCCGTGAAGAAGGCGAACGAGGGAGCGGTGGAGGTTCGGCGGGAGCGGTGGGACATCACACTCCTCTTGCCACTATCAACTTATAACGCAAGGGGGGCCTTGCCGCAAGGCCCCCGTCCTGCCGCACAATCATCATCCTCACCCGAACCAACCCACCCGGGAGTTTTGCTCAGTGCACCAGCCCCAGTCGGAACAACGGATCGGAACCGCTGCCATGACCACCCCCACCACCAGCGTGTTCGACCTTCCCGACCGTCTCGCCGCCAAGGCGGACCCGGCCCTGGTCGGCCCGGACGAGCGGCACTTCGCGGCCGTCGCGGAGAGCCTGGAGCGGACGATCGCCGAGGCCTCCGACAGCCTCGACGCCGTCCTCCGCGCACCCGGCGGCGCCGGCCGGGCCGCGATGGACCGGGACATCGAGGTCCACCGGCTGACCGGCCGCCTGCGCGCCCTGCGCCGCTTCGGGCTCGACCTGTGCCTGGGACGGATCGTCCCGGCGGACGGCGCCGAGCCGGTGTACATCGGGCGCCTCGGCCTGACCGACCCCGAGGGCCGCCGGCTGCTGATCGACTGGCGCTCGCCCGCCGCCGAACCGTTCTTCGCCGCGACCCACGCCGACCCGATGGGCCTGGCCAGCCGCCGCCGCTACCGCTGGACCGACGGGCGGATCACCGACTACTGGGACGAGGTGTTCGTCACCGAGGGCCTCGACGGGCACGCCGCACTGGACGACCAGTCGGCCTTCATCGCCACCCTGGGCGGCAGCCGTTCGGCGAAGATGCGGGACGTGCTGGCCACCATCCAGGCCGACCAGGACGCCATCGTCCGGGCCGGCTCGCGCGGCGCGCTGGTCGTCGACGGCGGCCCCGGCACGGGCAAGACCGTGGTCGCCCTGCACCGCTCCGCCTATCTGCTCTACTCCGACCCGCGCCTCGGGCACCGGCGCGGCGGCCTGCTGTTCGTCGGCCCGCACCAGCCCTACCTGGACTACGTCGCCGACGTGCTGCCCAGCCTCGGCGAGGAGGGGGTGCGGACCTGCACCGTGCGGGACCTGGTCGCCGAGGGCGCGGTCGCGACGGTCGAGGCGGACCCGGAGGTGGCCCGGCTGAAGGCCTCGGCGGGCATGGTGCGGGCGGTCGAGCAGGCCGTGCGGATCTACGAGGAGCCGCCCACCGAGGGCATGACGGTCTCGACCGACTGGGAGGACGTCCGGCTGGACCCGGACGACTGGGCCGAGGCCTTCTCGGCCGCGGACCCGGGCACCCCGCACAACGAGGCGCGCGAGCAGGTGTGGGCGGAGCTGGCGGAGATCCTGCTGACCAAGCTGAAGGGCGGCGAGGACATCCCGGTCGAGCTGTTCCTGCGCTCGCTGCGGCGGGACCGGGAGCTGGTCACGGCCCTGCACCGGGCCTGGCCGCTGCTGGAGGCCGCCGACGTGGTCGGCGACCTGTGGACGGTGCCCGCCTACCTGCGGCTGTGCGCCCCCTGGCTCGCCCCCGACGAGGTCCGTCGGCTGCAGCGCGCCGAGCCGCAGGCGTGGACGGTGTCGGACCTGCCGATCCTGGACGCGGCCCGGCAGCGGCTCGGCGACCCGGGGGACGCCCGTCGCAAGCGCCGGGAGCAGATCGCCCTGGCCGAGGAGCGCGACCGGATGGCCGATGTCATCACCGCCATCATCGACTCCGACCACGACGGCGAGGGGGCCGTCGCCATGCTGCGCGGCCAGGACCTCAAGGACACCCTGGTCGACGGCAGCTCCCTGCCCGCCGCCGACCCGGACCGGCTGGCCGGGCCGTTCGCGCACATCGTGGTGGACGAGGCGCAGGAACTGACCGACGCCGAGTGGCAGATGCTGCTGTCGCGCTGCCCGTCCCGGAGCTTCACCGTCGTCGGTGACCGGGCCCAGGCCCGGGAGGGCTTCACCGAGTCCTGGTCGGAGCGGCTGGACCGGATCGGTCTCGACCGCGCCCGGGTGGCCTCGCTGAGCGTCAACTACCGCACGCCGGAGGAGGTCATGGCGGAGGCCGAGCCGGTGATCCGGGCCGCCCTGCCGGACGCCAACGTCCCCACCTCGGTGCGCCGCAGCGGGGTGCCGGTCACTCGCGGCCCGCTCGCCGATCTGGACGGTGTGCTGGCCGACTGGCTGGAGGCGCACACCGAGGGCACGGCCTGCGTGATCGGCGACGCGGCCTTCGCGGCGGAGTTCGGCGCGACCTGCCGCGAGGAGTTCCGGGCGAGCGGCCGGATCCGGGCGCTCACCCCGCGGCTGGCGAAGGGGCTGGAGTTCGACCTGGTCGTCCTGGTCGACCCGGCGGGCTTCGGTGAGGGCGTCGGCGGTGCCGTGGACCGCTATGTCGCGATGACCCGCGCGACCCGGCAGCTGGTGGTGCTCACCGGGGCCTGACCGGTGCGCGTCCCCGGCGGTGGCGTCCCGTCACCACCGCCGCCGCCGGGGGCTGGAACGGCCACCGGGCCCGGGAGCCGGGAACCGCCGCCGGGTACGGCCGGCCCGGGCTCAGGCCACCCAGCCCGCCGTGATCCCCTGGACGGCGGACCCGTCCAGGTCCGCCAGCTTGGCGCCGACGAAGGCACGGGCCCGGTCCGAGGTCTGGACGCGGAACGGCGGCCGCTCGTCGGTGAGCGCGGTGACGATGCTCGCCGCAGCCCCCTCCGCGCTCTGCGCCTGGTCGAAGGCCGTCCGGGTGCGGGCCGCGTAGGCGTCCAGCGCGGGCGCGTACGGACCGGCGGCGGCCAGCAGGGCCGGCAGGTCGATGCCCTGGCTGGCGACGAACTCGCTGGCCACCGCGCCCGGTTCGACCACCGTGACGGTGACGCCGACGGTCGCGGCGACCGGGGCGAGCGACTCCATGAAGCCCTCGACGGCGAACTTGGCCGCGCAGTACGCCTCGTTGAAGGGCTGGCCGACCACCCCGCCGACGCTGGTCACGGTGACGACCCGCCCGCCGCTCGCCCGCAGGTGCGGCATGGCGGCCCGGGTCACCTCGACCACGCCGAAGAAGTTGACCTCCATCACCTCGCGGACGGGGGCGAGCCCGTCCTGCTCGACGGTGCCGACCCGGCCGGAGCCCGCGTTGTTGACCACGGCGTCGAGCCGGCCGTGCCGGGCGACGACGTCCGCCAGGCACGCGGCCACGGAGCCGGTGTCGGTGACGTCGAGCCGGGCGATCTCGATCCGGTCCGCGACGCCGGCCGCCTCGGCGGCCTTCGTCAGCGGGCCGGAGCGGCCGGTGTCGCGCATGGTGGCGACGACGCGGAAGCCGGCGCCGGCGGCGGCGACCGCGGCGGCCAGGCCGATGCCGCTGGAGGTGCCGGTGATGAGAACGGTCCGGTCGCTGGTGGTCACGGGGACTCCTTGGATCTGCAGACGTCATTTGTGTGCGTGCACACACACCATAGCAGGATGCGTGCGCGCACACGCAAAAAAGGTAGGCTCCCGGTATGTCGCAGCGCACCGACCTCACCCTGGGAGACCTCACGGCCCGCGACCACGCCTTCTACGGCCTGGTCTGGGCGGGCACGACCCTGAGCGCCCGGGTCGACCAGGCCCTCGCCCGGGCCCACGACCTGCCGCTCTCCTGGTTCGAGGTGATGCTCTGGCTGCAGGGCCAGGCCGAACCGGTCGCCGCCTCCGACCTGGGCGCCAAGACCCTGCTCAGCCGCAGCCAGGTGTCCCGGGTCGCCGACGCCCTGCAGGCCCGCGGCCTGGTCGAGCGCGCTCCCTCCCCCACCGACGCCCGGTCGGTGCGGATCGCGCTCACCCCGGAGGGACGTCGGCTGTTCGCCGAGGCCGACGCCACCCGTCGGGCGGCGCTCGCCGAGGTCTTCGACGACCGCCTCGACGACGGCGACATCGCCGCGCTGGAAGCGGTGTGGGCCAAGCTCAAGCGACCCGCAGGAGCCTGAGCGGCCGGGCGCCGCCCGTCCTCCCGTCCTCCCGTCCTCCCGTCGACCCGATACCGGAAGCCCGCCGACCGGTCAAGGATGCGCAACTCCCTGGGCGAGCCGCGCCCCGGAGCGTGATCATGGACCTATGCGGTTCCGGCACCACGACGGAGGAGACGGCGGCACCCCCACGAGCGCGGACACCACCGCGCTCGCGGCGGCGGCCGCGGCGCTCGCCGGGAGCGGGCCGGACACTACCGACAGCGACAACCCCGACCTCCTGCGTGAGCTGCTCGACGTCCTGCCGGCCGGCGTCGCCCTGCTCGACACCGAACTGCGCTGGCTGTACCTGAACGCCGCCTTCGCCACCGTCACCGGTCTGCGCCGGGCCGAGCTGCTGGGGCGCCCGGCCCCGGACACCGCCTTCGCCGAGGCCGTCGGCACGCTGCGCCGGGTCCTGGACGACGGCCGCGACCGCGAGCGCGTCTCCGGCGGCCCGGACGGCCCGGGCGCGCCCGTCCCGGCGGGCCTGCGGGTCCGCTACCGGCCGCTCACCGCCGGCGGCCGCGTCATCGGCGTGGTCGTGGCCGTCCTGGACGATCCCGATCCGGTCCAGGAGCTGCGCCGCGAACTCACCCGGGCCCGGACCAGGCTCACCCTGCTGGAGGCCGCCGCCGAGCGGATCGGCACCACCCTCGACATCGACACCACCGGCGCCGAACTCGCCGCGTTCGCCGTACCCCGGCTGGCCGAGCTCGCCACCGTCGACGTCCTGCCGCCGGACACCGCCGCCCGGCCCGGCGGGGCACCGGGCCTGCGGTTCCACCGGGCCGGACTGGCCGCCGCGGCCGCGCTGCGCCCGGACGTCGGCGCGCTGGCCCGCCCGGGCGAGTCGGTGCGCCACCGGGACGGTTCGGTGGCGGCCCGCGCCCTGGCCTCCGGGGTCGCCGTGCTGCTCGCCCCGCGCGACGACGAGCAGCTCGCGGCGGCGGCACCCGATCCGCACACCGCGGCCGCCTTCCGCTCCGCCGGGGTCACCTCGCTGCTGGTGCTGCCGCTCACCGCGCGCGGTGAGATGGTCGGCCTGCTGACCCTGGCCCGCACCGCCGCCTCGCCCGGCTTCGGCCCGGACGACGCGGTACTGGTCGGCGACCTCGCCGCCCGGGCCGCGACCGGCATCGACAACGCCCGCCGCTACAGCCGCTCCCAGGGCATCGCCCTCGACCTCCAGCGCGCCCTGCTCAGCGAACCGGGCAACCCGCACCAGAACCTCGAACTCGCCTCCCGCTACCTGCCGTCCGGCAGCAGTTCGGTGGTCGGCGGCGACTGGTACGAGACCGTCCGGCTGCCGTTCGGACGGACCCTGCTGGTCATGGGCGACGTGATGGGCCACGGCGTCGAGGCGGCCGTCGACATGAGCAACTACCGCTCCACCCTGCGCGACGTCGCGGGCATGGACCTGCCGCCGCACCGGATCCTGCGGCAGCTGGACACCGTCATCGCCGCCAACGAGTCCGCCCGCCCGGCGACCTGCCTGCTCGCGCTCGCCGACCCCGGCCGGAGCCGGTGGACCTTCTCCTGCGCCGGCCACCTCCCGCCCGCGCTGGTCGCGCCCGGCCGGCCCACCGAACTGCTGCGGATCCCGACCGGCCCGCCGCTCGGCACCGGGGTCGGCGGCTACGAACAGACCACCCGGGCCCTGCTGCCCGGCGAGACCCTGCTGCTGTACACGGACGGGCTGGTGGAGCGGCGCGGCGAGGACATCGACGTCTCGCTGGCCCGGCTGGCCGCCCTGTGCCTGCCCGTCACCGGCCCGCTGGACGACCTGCTCGACGCCGCCCTGCACGCCCTCGGCCCGTCCTCCGAGCACCCGGCGGAGGACGACATCGCCGTCCTGGCGGCCCGGCCGAGGCTCCGGCCGCCGCCCCGGGCGTAGCGGCCCGGGCGGAGCGGCCCGGGCGGAGCGGCCCGGGGCACGCCGGGAAGGGCGCGCAGGTGGCGGACTCAGAGCTTGCCCAGGGCCTGCTCCAGGTCGGCCCAGAGGTCCTCGGGGTGCTCGATGCCGACGGCGAGCCGGACGGTGCCGGGGCCGATCCCGGCGGCGGCCAACTCCGCGTCCGAGAGCTGGCGGTGCGAGGTGCTGGCCGGGTGCATGACGAGGGTGTGCACCCCGCCGAGCGAGGGCGCGAGCGAGGCGAGGCGGAGTGCGCCGACGAAGGCACTCGCGGCCTCGCGCCCACCGGCCAGGTCGACGGCGAACACCCCGCCCTGGCCCTCCGGCAGCAGTCGGCGGGCCAGCTCGTGGTCCGGGTGGCCCGGCAGCCCCGGGTGGTGCACCGCGGTGACCGCCGGGTGGGCGGCGAGCCGTCCGGCCAGGTCGAGCGCGGACTCGCAGTGCCGACGCACCCGCAGGCCCAGGGTCTGCATCCCGCGCAGGGTCAGCCAGGCGGCGAACGGGTCCAGGGACGCGCCGAGTTCGACGCCGTGCTCCCAGACCCGGTGGTGCAGCGCGGCGTCGGCGAAGACGGCGACCCCGGCCAGCACGTCGGAGTGGCCGCCCAGGTACTTGGTGGCCGAGTGGACCACGACGTCCGCCCCGTGCTCGATCGGGCGGCAGAGCAGCGGGGTGGTGAAGGTGTTGTCCACCACGCTCAGCACCCCGGCCTCCCGGGCGACGCCGATCAGAGCCGGCAGGTCGGTGACCCGCGCGGTCGGGTTGGAGACCGTCTCCAGGTACAGCAGCCGGGTGGTGGGCCGCAGGGCGGCGCGGACCTCCTCCGGGTCGTCGCCCCGCACGTGGGTGACCTCCACGCCCCAGCGCGCGGCCAGGTCGGCCAAGGCCGCGAAGGTGCCGCCGTACAGGCTCTCCTGGGCGATCACATGGTCCCCGGAGCGGAGCAGGGCGAGCAGCACGGTGTTGATCGCGCCCATCCCGGAGGAGGCGGCGATCGCACCGCTGCCGCCCTCCAGCCCGGCCACGGCGCGCTCCAGCGAACGGACCGTCGGATTGCCCAGCCGGTTGTAGAGGAAGGCCCGGTCGGGCCCCCCGAAGGCCTCCGCCAGCGCGTCGCCGTCGGGGAACGCGAAGACGTGGCCCTGATGGATCGGCACGCCCAGCGGCCGGCTTCCGACCACCTCCTCGACGGGCGGGTGGACGATCCGGCTCTCGGGACGCAGCCCGTGGTGGAAGTCGCTCATCCCCCCATCCTGACCGCGTCCGCCGCCGGCGGGCCAGGGCCAATTCCAACCGGGTGGCCCCGGATTCGCGGTCGCCGGATCCGGACCGGCCGGGGGTCAGGAACCCCGGCCGGGTTCGGAACCCCGGTCGCCGGGTGCCTGCCGTCGACCGACCGTCCGCCCCTCCGCACCCCTGTCGCGGAGGGACGGACCGGTCCCGGGGCACCCGGCGACCGGGAGCCGCCCGCCCGCCGGATCAGGGACCGCAGCCGAGCAAGTCCCGGATCGACGCGGCGGTTTCCGGGCCCGGCCCGGTGTGCGCGGCGGGGCCGCTCACAGCGACTCGGGGACGCCGGGGGTCAGCAGGCGCAGCCGGCCGGTGAGGTCGGGGGCCGAGAAGGCCCCGGGGATGGCGGCCGGGTCCTCGCCGAGGTGCTCCCAGGACTCGTAGTGGATCGGGACCACGGTGCGGGCGCCCAGGACGCGGGCGAGTTCGGCCCCCTCGCGGGCGCTCATCGAGAACGCCCGGTCACCGGTGGACGGGAAGTGGGCGTCGCCCAGGTGCAGGAAGGTGGTGTCCACGGCGAAGCGTTCGGCGATGCCCGACAGCGCGTCGTGGCGGACGGTGTCCCCGGAGAGGTAGAGGGTGCCGCCCTCGTACTCGACGACGAAGCCGGTGACCGGACCGGTGACCTCCTCGGTACCGGGCGGCCCGTGCCGGGCGGGCGTGGCCGTCACGGTGACGGTCGTGGCGCCGGCGGTGATCCGACGGCTCTCCCAGGTCGCCAGCCCCTCGGCCGCTCCCCCGAGCCGTTCGGCGGCCTCGGGCGTGGTGAGCACGGTGGTGGCGCGGGCCAGCACGGTCCGGCCGGTCGGGTCGAGGTTGTCGGCGTGCTGGTCGTGGGAGAGCAGGACCAGGTCGATCGGCGGCAGCTGGTCGGCGGTGAGCGCCGGGCCGGCCGTGCGGCGCAGCGGGCGGGCCGCCGGGTAGTCGGCCGGACCGGGGTCGAGGGCCGGGTCGGTGAGGACGGTCAGGTCGCCGATCCGCAACAGGACGGTGGCGGTGCCCAGGTGGGCGGCGGTGACGGTGACCGGGGCGGTGGGCGCCGGTGTGGTGGTGGTCGTGGTGGTGGTCGTAGTCGTGGAAGTGGTCGTGTTCTGTGCTGGTGCGCTGTGGTCGGACATCTCTCTGCTTCCCCCGTCGTACGTGCGGTGCTGCTGCCGTGGCGTCAGCCGCGGGCCGCGCGCTCCGCCTTGGCGTCGATCTTCTCCTGGAGCGCGGACAGCAGGCCCTGGAGCAGACCGATGGTGATCTCGTCGGTGAGGTTGCCCTCCTCGTCGAAGCGCTCGTGCGCCCGGAAGACGATGACCTCGGGCTTCACCACGACGTCGGTCTCGGTCCAGACGAAGACCTGGCGGAGCGCCAGCTGGGCGCGGACGCTGCCGAAGTTGGTCGGCGCGGCGCCGAGGATGGCGGCCGGCTTGCGGTGCAGCGGCAGGCCCTCGGTGCGGGTCCAGTCGGTGCTCAGCCAGTCGATGGCGTTCTTGAGCACGCCGGGGATGGAGTAGTTGAACTCGGGGGTGGCGATCAGCAGGCCGTCGGCCTCGGCGACCCGGCGGCGCAGGTCCTCGACGACGGCCGGGCGCAGCTCGGGGGTGTCAAGGTCCAGGTCGTACGGCGGGATCTCGCGCAGGCCCTCGTAGATCTCGATCTCCTGGCCGCCCGGGTTGAACTTCTGGGCGGCCTTCAGCAGCCGGGTGTTGTGCGAGTCGGCGCGCAGCGAACCGGAGATGGCGAAGATCTTGGACGCGGTCATGACGTACTCCTCGGTGGTGATGTGACTGCCTGTGATGCGACTGCCCGTATGACACGGGTGTGACTGCCGGTGCCGTGGTGACTGCCGGGGTCGACACCGAGAAAACTAGACGGACCAGTTCATTCTGTCAACTGAACTGTTCAGTCTTGACACTGAACTGAATGGTGTAGTTCAGTCGACCCATGACCACGACACCCGTGCACACCGCCCCGACGACCGGCCGCTCCGTCGCCCGCGTCGTCCCCCCGTTCCACACCTTCGAGGGTGCGGGCTTCCCCGTCCGCCGGCCCTTCCCCACCGCCGAGCTGCCCTTCCTCGACCCCTTCCTGATGGTCGACCAGGTCGGCCCGGTCGACCTCGCCCCCGGCGAGGCCAAGGGGGCTCCCCCGCACCCGCACCGCG
>NZ_JAIY01000016.1:405278-405703 GCF_000710405.2 Kitasatospora sp. MBT66
GAGCTGATCGTCCTCGCCGGGACCACCCACGGCGCGACCGCACCCTTCGAAACCCACACCCCGCTCCTGGTGGTGCACGCCCGGCTCGCGGCCGGCGGCTCGGCGACGTTCACCGCTCCGGCCCACCACACCGCCGCGTTCCACACGCTGTCCGGCCGGGCCGAGACCGCCGGCGTCCCGCTGCCCGACGGCCACCTCGCCGTCCTCGACCACGACGGTGAAGGCTTCACGGTCCGGGCCGTCGACGGGCCGGCGGAGGTGCTCGTCCTGGCGGGGGAGCCGATCGGCGAACCGGTCGCCCGCAGCGGGCCGTTCGTCATGAACACGGTGGCCGAGCTCCAGCAGGCCCAGCTGGACTTCTCGCGCGGCCTGATGGGCCGGATGCCGGTATGAGCGCCTTCCCGGCCCGGCTCGCGGCCCGGCCC
>NZ_JAIY01000016.1:406004-410379 GCF_000710405.2 Kitasatospora sp. MBT66
CTGGTCCGGGTCGGCGCGGCGCTGGTCGCCCTCGGCGCCGCGATCGTGCTGGCCTCGCCCTCCGCCCTGCTGCCGCTGGTGGCAGGGCGGGCGGTGGAGGCCGCCGGGGCGGCGGGGCTGACCGTCGCGGCCTTCCGGATCGCCGGCCGCGACCGCTCCGGCCGCTCCACCGGCCTGGTCGCGATCGGCAACGCGGCCGGCGGCACGCTCGGCCTGTTCGTCGGCGCGGGCGCCGCGCAGCTGCTCGGCTGGCGGGCCGCGCTGGTCATGCCGCTGCTCGCCCTCACGGTGCTCCCCGCCGTACTGCGCCCGGCCGGCCGGGCCAGCCGGGCGGGACAGGCAGGACAGGCAGGACAGGCAGGACAGGCGGGGAGTACCCGGCCTGGGGCACCCGCCGGGCGGTTCCGCGACGCCCTGCCGCTGGGCCTGCTGCGGCGGCCCGGGTTCCGCCGTCCGGCGCTGCTCATGCTCGCGCTCGCCACCGTCAACTTCGCCCTGGTGTACGGCGCCCCGCGCCGGGTGGCCGCCCTCACCGGCTGGGGCCCGCTGCCCACCGGCGCCGCGGTCGCGTCCGTGGCACTCGCCGGCGCGCTGCTCTGCTGGCAGCTGGTGCGACTCGCCCCGGCCCTGGGCACGGCACGGGTCCGGGTGCTGCTGGCGGCGGGCTCGGCGGCGGCCGCCGCCGCGGCGGCCTTCGCGCCGTGGCCCCCGGTCGTACTGCTCGGCTCGGCGCTCAGCTCACTGGTCACGGCCGGCGGGCAGGGGGTACTCACGGGTTCGGCGGTCGGCGGGCTCGCGCCGGAGCGGCAGGGCGGCGCGATCGGCCTGTTCAATCTGGCCTTCCCGGCCGGCGTCGCCGCAGGTCCGGTACTCGCGGGCTTTGCGGACCAAACGGTTCAGTTCCTATACTGAACGGTCCAATCACCCGGACCGGTCACTACCATCCCAAACGGTCGGTACCATCCCGTCGCAGTAGCCCACCCGCCAGGGAAGCCCCTTCCCACCCCGACGAAGGACGAAGGACGGACGCATGGGAGCCGAGCGCCAGGACGCCACCGACGAGTACGGGATGCCGATCATCCCGGCGCCGGGCGACGCCGCGGCCCGCAAGCGCCAGGCGATCATCGACGCCGCCCTCGCGGAGTTCCTCGCCGAGGGGTACTCGGCCGCCTCGATGGACGTCATCACCAACCGGTCCGGCGTCTCCAAGGCCACCATCTACAAGCACTTCGGCAGCAAGGAGCGCCTGTTCCTGGCCGTCGTCAGCGGTGTGCTGCCCAAGACCTACGCCGATCTGACGCCGCCCGCCCGCGCCCTCGCCGACGCCCCGGACGTGCGCACCGCCCTGGTCCGGCACACCACCGAGCTCGCCCGCATCCTGCTGCGCCCCGAGATCATGCTGCTGCGCCGCCTGGTGATCGGCGAGATCGACCGCTTCCCGCAGCTCGGCCAGCTCTGGTACCTGGTCACCTACGACATGAACAACGGCCCGCTGGTCGAGATGCTCACCGACCTCACCGCCAAGGGCGAGCTGCACGTGCCGGACCCGAAGCTCGCCGTCCAGCAGTTGGTGGCCTGTACCGTCGGCATCCCGCAGCTGGTGCACACCTTCGCCCCCGCCACTCCGGTGGACGACAGCGAACTCGCCAGCACCATCGGGTCCGGCGTCGACCTCTTCCTCGCCCGCTACGGCCGTCCCCCCGGCTGGCACGGCCCGGCCTGACCTGCCCCGCGACTGCGGTCGACCGCCCTCGACGTCCCCCACCAAGCGGTCCGCCGCCGGCCCCGGCCCCGGGAGACCGGGGCGGAGACGGCGGCGGAGTCGTGCGCCGGGTGCAGCAAGCACCCGGGCCCGGGCATCACCTCAGCGGCCGGCGTCCCCCGCCCGGTCGCTCTGCTCCGCCCGGTCGCTCTGCTCCGCCCGGTCGCTCTGCTCCGCCCGCCCGGTCTGCTCCGTCTCCTCCGCCTGCTCCGCCCGGCGGCGCTGCCGCAGCACGAACGGTACGGCCGCGGCCACCAGGGCGGCCTCCGGCGCCGAAGGCTCGGCCGGACCTTCCCCGCCACGCCCGCCGAGGCCGTCCGGAGCCCCCGCCGCGAGGCCCTTCTGGTCGAAGGTGTCCGGCACCGGAAGGGTGTCCCAGCGCGACAGCGGCCAGGCGATCACGAAGGCCCGGCCGATCACGTTCTTCACCGGGACGAACCCGCCCCCGGGCTCGTTGACGTGGAAGCGCGAGTCGCGCGAGTCGTTGCGGTGGTCCCCCATCACCCACAGGTGGTCCTTGGGCACCGTCACCGTGCCCACCGGCGCGTCACCGCAGGGCGTCGCGCCCGGGTACAGGTAGGGCTCGTCCAGCGCCACGCCGTTGACCTTGACCGGGCCGCCCTCCCGGCACTCGACGGTGTCGCCGCCGACCGCGATCACCCGCTTGATGAGGTCCTTCTCGTTGTCGGAGGGCAGCAGGCCGACCGTGCCGAGCGCCGTACGGATCCCCTCGACGAACGCGTTGCCCTTGACCCGGGGCACCGAGTCCAGCCAGCCGCCCGGGTCCTTGAAGACCACCACCTCACCGCGCTCCGGCTCGGCGCCGAACCACGGGGTGAGCTTGTCGACCAGGACCCGGTCGTCCTTCTCCAGCGTGTGCTGCATCGAACCGGAGGGGATGGAGAAGGCCTGGACGAAGAAGGTCTTGATGCCCAGTGAGAGCAGCAGGGCGATGACGACCAGGATCGGCAGCTCCTGCCAGAACGGCCGCTTCTTCTTCGCCTTCCCGCGCTTGCCCTTGCCGTCCTCGGCCGCGCCGCCGTCCGCAACGGCCCCGGGGGCGCTGTCGCTGCCGCCGTCCGCACCGCCGTCCTTGCCGCCGGCCGCGCCTCCGTCGGCGTCGCGGTCCCCCGTGGCTGTGGCCGTGGCCGCCACCTCCGGGGTCTCCCCGTCGCCCTGACCGCTTCCCGCCGAACCGGCGGTCTCCTCCACGCTCATCCCTGGCCCCCTCCGGACGGCCCGGCGGGCCCCGTGCGGGACCCCCCGTTGTCAGCTAACGATCGACGGTTCCCGCAACCGGGCAGGGCCGGCCACCGACCACCCCCGCCCGCCACCGACCCGTCAGAACGTACACCCCGGGCCCCGCCGCTACGACACCCCACCACCCAGCATGATCCGCGCGACCAGCTCCCGCCGGCTGGCCACACCGGCCTTGGCGAACACCGACTTCAGATGGTCCTGCACCGTGTACGGCTTCATCGCCAGCAGCCGCGACACGTCCCGGGTGTCGCACCCCCGCACCAGCAGCAGCGCCACCTCCTGCTCCCGCGCCGTCAGCCCGTACGCCGAGAGGTAGAGCGGCATCGCGTCGGCGGGCGTCGCCGCCGACGCCACCACCGTCACCAGGTCCTCGGCGCCGCCCTTCAACGCCGAACCGTGCAGCACGTACCAGCGGCCGTCACCGTCCTGCACCCTGATCTTCGACTGCGGCACGGGCAGGCCGTGGGCCACCCGGCGGGCCTGCTCGGCGGCCATCGCGACGACCGTGGGCACCCGCAGCGAGGTCCGGCTCGGGTCGGAGAACCGGCCGAGCAGTTCCTCCGCCGGGCCGGAGATCGCGACCGGCCGGTTGCCCCGGCCGAGCACCACCACCGCCGGCCCCGCGTCCACCGCCCGGCCCGGCCCCGCGTCGGGCGGTGGCACATGACAGGCCCTCAGCGCGTTGCCGAGGTGCCGCGCGGCGAGGTCCGCGAGCTCCCGGTGCCGGGCCAGGAACGGCCCCCGGCCGGGCAGCCGCATGAAGACCGCGCACCCCCACATCCCGCCGTGGGCGTCGAAGACGGCCCGCAGTTCGTCGCCGAACCCCGCCGGCCGGATCTGCTCCCGATACCGCACACTGTCCGCCAGCCGCCCCCGGGTCGCCCGGCTCAGCGTCTCCGCCCGCACCCCGCTGCGCCGGATCGACGTGAACGTCGCCACGTCGTCCGCCCACACCTCCAGGCGCACCGCGTTCTCGAACCCGTCCAGGCTGAGGTCGTCGCTCAGCACCGAGTTCACCAGTCCGGTCGCCGGATCCGCCGAGTGCCAGCAGACCGCGTCGTACTCCAGGACACCCCGCAGCAGCTCGTCCGCTCTGCGGAACACCCTCTCGGCCCCCAGCCCCGCTCCGGCCAGCTCCCGCAGCCCCTCGATCGCCTGCTGAGCCGCCACCCCGCGTGCCCCACGTGATCCCATGCGCCGGAAACTAACACGCACACCGACCACCCGCCCATGCCCCGCCAGACGGATCCGCCCTCCCCCTCCGGACGGTCCCCGACCCCTCTCCCCTCATCCTCCGGTCGCCCCCCCACCCCGACACCGACCCCGGGGTGGACCACCGCGGCGGGGGGGACC
>NZ_JAIY01000016.1:410400-426021 GCF_000710405.2 Kitasatospora sp. MBT66
ACCGGACCCCCGGTTCCCCCCGCCGCCAACTACCCGAACCGTTACAGCCAGTTGCGGCGCTTGAAGATCAAGTAGAGGCTCGTGCAGACGAGGGCCATGAGGGCGATCGCGAAGGGGTAGCCGAAGGCCCACTTGAGTTCGGGCATGTCGGTGAAGTTCATGCCGTAGACGGTGCCGATCAGGGTCGGGGCGAAGAGGATGGCGGCCCAGGAGGAGATCTTCTTGATCTCGTCGTTCTGGACGTGGCCGGCTTCGGCGAGCTGCTTCATCTCCTCGTTCTGGCGCTGGGAGACCAGGGTGGCGTTGACGGTGAGGATGTTCTGGAGCATCTGGCGGAAGCCGTCGACGCGCTCGGCCGCGTAGGTGGCGTGGTCGGCCACGTCGCGCAGGTAGCGGCGGAGTTCCTCGTCGGTGCCGTACTTCTCGAAGCCGGCCTCCAGGCTCTGCATGATCTCCAGCAGGGGCCGGGTGGCGCGCTGGAACTCGATGACCTCGCGGGAGAGTTCGTAGATGCGCCGGGAGACCTGCGGGTCGCCGCCGAAGACCTCGGTCTCGATCTCGTCGATGTCGTGCTGGAGGCCGGCGATGACCGGGGCGTAGCCGTCCACCACGGCGTCCAGGACGGCGTAGAGCACGGCCTCGGGGCCGAGGGCCAGGAGTTCGGGGTCGGCCTCCAGGCGGCGGCGGACGGCGGAGAGGTCGGGGGCCTGGGAGTGGCGGACGGTGAGGACGAAGTCGGGGCCGACGAAGAGGTGGATCTCGCCGAAGTCGACCTCCTCCACGTCGTCCAGGTAGCGGGCGGCGCGCAGCACCACGAAGAGGGTGTCGCCGTAGCGCTCCAGCTTGGGGCGCTGGTGGGCCACGATGGCGTCCTCGACGGCCAGTTCGTGCAGGTTGAACCGCTCGGCGGCCTCCAGCAGCTGGGCCTCGGCGGGGCGGTAGAGCCCGATCCAGGCCATGGTGCCGGGCTTGCCGGGCAGTTCGCGGTAGACGCCGGCGAGGTCGGTGGCGGAGGCGAGCCGGTGGCCGTCGCAGTAGACGCCGGCGTCGACGACGGAGCGCTCCAGGCTCACGTGCTCGACCGGCTGGTCGGGGCGCGGGTCCATCGAGTGCTCGGGGGCGGGCTGGGCGGGCGTGGTGCCGCCGGCCGGGTTGGTGGGACGGGAGAAGGGGAGCTTGCTCGCACGCACTGCGCGCACACGCCAGTCGGACATGACGGGGTACCTCCGCGGTTCGGGGGCCGCCGCACCGGACACAGCAGGTCGGGGGTGCGGGGCAGGCGGGGGGCGCCCGGTAGTCCTCCACCGCGCACGGCGCCCTGGCCGCGCGGCGCGCCGGGTCAGCGGCGGGCGGTGCGACGGCGTGGGTCGGGAGCGGTACGGGAGGAGGGGCACCGGGTGCCGGGAGAAGTGAGGGACGTCCTGGGGAGGGGCCTACTTCGACCCGGACTACTACTGCACTCCATCGCTCTCACCTCCTCGCCGTCGGGGCGCCCGTGCGGGTCGCCGTAACCGGGTCATCAGGAGGGTCCACACCGCCGAGCGGGCGCGCAGGGGCGCCGCAGCGTCGGGTGGGCACCCCTTGATCTCGTCAGAGCTTTGGCACGCCACGGCGTAGCACCCGGGATGGTCCCGAGGGGTGCAGCCACTTGGGGTCACCCCTTAGGCCGGGGAGACCTGTCCTGACCCTGGGCGTCTCTCGACGTCGTGGGGTCAGTGGCCTGTGTCCATGGCGACGCCTCACCGAACGAGGTGCCTTCACAACCTCCTCGAGTCTAGTACCCGCTGGAGGGGTGCTTCGACCAGGGGTGCGGCCACGAGTCGGCGCGGAGCGCACGACCGTCGATGCGCGGACCCCGCCGAGGGCTCGTGCGGGCGTCCCGCGCCCCGGGCTCACTCCGGCGCACACCGGTCGGAGGAAAGGTCAGTTCGCCTTTCGGACACCGCGGTTCGCATCCCTTCGGCACCGGGGCCGGCGGCCGCGGCGGCGTACCGCCCCCTACCCTTCATGCCATGGCTTCCTTGGAGACCGGCCCCGGGCGGGGCACGGCGGTGGTGATCGGCGGCGGTCTGGCGGGCACGCTGGCGGCCTGGGCGCTGCGCGGCGCCGCCGAGCGGATCGTGGTGGTGGAGCGGGACCGGTACCCGGAGGGGCCGGACTTCCGGGCGGGGCTGCCGCACGGGAGGCACCCGCACCTGCTGCTGGAGGCCGGGCACCGGGTGCTGGAGGAGCTGATGCCCGGCACCCGGGAGGAGCTGCGGGCGGCGGGCGCCGTGCGGGTGGCCCTCTCCGGTGATCTGCGGTGGCTGAGCGCGGCCGGGTGGATGGCCGAGTACCCGGCCGAGCTGGCGTTCTACTCCTGCACCCGGCCGGTGCTGGACACCGTGGTGCTGGAGCGGGTCAGGACCGAGCCGTCGATCGAGTTCCTGGAGGGCACGGAGGTGGTGGGGCTGACCGGCTCGGCGGCCGCCGTGACCGGGGTCCGAGTGCGGGAGCGCGGGCACGGCGCCGACCCGAAGGCCGTCCGGGAGCTGCCCGCCGAGCTGGTGGTCGAGGCCGGTGGCCGGACCTCGGCGATGGGCGGCTGGCTGCGGGAGCTCGGCTGCCCGCCGCCGCCCGAGGAGCGGGTGGACGCGGGCGTCGTCTACGCGACCCGGATCTTCCGGCGCCCGGCCGACGCCCCCGCCGACTGGTCGGCGCTGTATCTGCAGTGCAGGGCGCCGGACACGCCGTACCTGGGGGTGCTGCTGCCGGTCGAGGGCGACCGGTGGATCGTCGGCGTCGGCGGGATGCGCGGGGGCGAGCCGGCACCCGGCGAGGCCGGGTTCGCCCGGCAGCTGGAACTGCTGCGCGATCCGCGGATGCGGGAGGCACTGGCCGGCGCGGAGCCGCTCGGCGCGGTACGCGGCTTCGTGCCCGGTCCGGGCGTGCGGCGGCACTACGAGCAGCGCTCGCCGGAGGGGCTGGTGGTGGTCGGGGACGCCGCCTGCACCTTCAACCCGGTCTACGGGCAGGGCATTTCGGTGGCGGCGCTGGAGGCCCGGGAGCTGCGGCGGGCCGCGCTGCGGTACGGCGGGATCGGGCCCGCGACGGCCCGGGCGGCGCGGCGGGCGGTGGCGGCGGTGTCGAAGAACGCCTGGGCGATGTCCTCCGCGGAGGACGTGCGCTTCGCGGCGACGACGGGCGGGCCGTCCGGGGCGCTGCTCCGCGCGCAGCACCGCTTCCTGGACCGGGTGCTGGCCGGCGCGGCGAGCGACCCGCGGGTCACGGCGGTGTTCCACGAGGTGATGTCGCTGGTCGCCCCGCCGACGGCGCTGTTCCGGCCGTCGGTCCTGACCGCGGTGCTGCGCAGCGGCTGAGCGGGGAGCCGGCCGGAGCGAGCGGGGGCAAAACAGGGGCAAGGGGCAAGGGGCAACCGGTGCCGGTCAGGCGGTCGGCCCGAGGTGGGCGGCCACGTACGGCACGGCGACCGCCTCCAGCGCGCCGGGCGAGCCGAACGCCGGGTGGACGTTGACCTCGAAGACCGCCCCGCCGCTCTCCCCCGCGAGGTCGACCGCCGCGAAGGGCAGCCCGACCGAGCGGGTGGCCGCGACCGCCAGCTCCGCCAGCCCGGCGGGCAGCGCCTCGAGCGGCAGCGGGGTGGAGACGGCGCCCCGGGCGAGGTTGCACGGCTGGTCCGGGTCGTCCTGCACGTGTTCGACGGCGCGCAGCGCCCGGCCGGCGAGCACGGTCACCCGGTACTGGTGGCGCCGGCCGTCCGCGGTGAAGTTGCGGGCGTCGGCGGCGAGCAGCCAGGCGGTACCGGCCTCGGCGTAGCACTCGGCCGCCTCGGCGAGCTGGGCGCGGGTGGTGACGTGGAAGACGTCCTGCCCGCTCATGCCGAGGGCCGGGCGGGCCCAGACGTCGCCGCCGAGCCGTTCGAACACCTCGGCCGCCTCGGCCCGGGTGGGCCGGGAGAGCGTGACCGTGGGCATCTGGCGGACGCCGTCCCTGGTGAAGCACTCGACGGTGAGGCGCTTGTCGGTGGCCGCCCGCCAGCCGTCGGCGGCGGTGCCGAGCGAGCGGACCCCGTGTTCGCGCAACAGCCGCTGGCAGTCGACGATTTCGTGGCGGCGGTGCGGCGGTATCTCGTACAGAAGCACCGTCCTGGCGGTCACCGCGAGGCCCTCGGCGGGGACTTCGAGGGCGACCCCGTCACCGGTGCCGCGCACCCGTCCGCCACCGGCGGGTCCGTCCGCGCCGCCGCTCATGAAGTGCCGAGCGTCGAGGAGGAACGGCGCCTGCCCGGTCAGCCGTCGCACCGCGGTGGCCAGCGCCTCCCGGCTGCCCTCGGTCGAGCCGTGATCGGTCATCAGAACGAGCTCGCTGCGCCCCATGGCCCCATGGAACATGTCGCGGACATGTCCAGGCAAGGGATTCCCGGAACTTGCCCGCGGAAGGTGCTTCGGGAAAATTCGCGTGCGCCCGAACGGTGCCGCGGGTTAACCTCGGCGCCATGTCGACGCCCCGCATCTCCTAGCTGACGGACCCACCACCACGCCACCCGTGTGTCCATCAGTCGTTACGGAGCGTCACCTTCATGATCACCGCCCGTGGTGTCGACGTGCGCGTCGCCGCCCGCCTCCTGCTGTCCGACCTCACCCTGCACATCGGCCCCGGCGACCGCATCGGCCTGGTCGGCCGCAACGGCGCCGGCAAGACCACCCTGCTCGCCACCCTCGCCGGGCAGCTCCCGCCCGCCGCCGGCACCATCACCCGCACCGGCCCGGTCGGCCACCTCGCGCAGGACTCCCGCGCCGCCGACCCTGCGGTCACCGTCACCGACCGGATCCTCTCCGCGCGCGGCCTGGACACCGCCGTCCAGCGGCTGCGCGCCGCCGAGACCGTCCTCGCCGACGCCCGCGACGAGCGGGCGCAGCGCCGCGCCATGGCCGCCTACACCCGGGCCGAGGCCGAGTTCCTGGCCCGCGGCGGCTACCCCGCGGAGGCCGAGGCCGCCCGGGTCGCGGCCGGCCTCGGTCTGCCCGACCGGCTGCTGGACAGCCCGCTCGGCACGCTCTCCGGCGGCCAGCGGCGCCGGGTCGAGCTGGCCCGGATCCTGTTCGCCGACCACGACACCCTGCTGCTCGACGAACCGACCAACCACCTCGACGCGGACGCCGTGGCCTGGCTGCGCGGCTTCCTGGCCGGCTACCCGGGCGGGCTGGTGCTGATCAGCCACGACGTGCCACTGCTGGAGTCCACCATCAACCGGGTGTTCCACCTCGACCCGCAGCGCGCCACCGTCGACGTCCACAACACCGGCTGGGCCGCCCACCTCGCCCAGCGCGCCGCCGACGAACGCCGCCGCACCCGCGAACGCGCCAACACGGAACGGAAGGCCGCCGCCCTGCACGCCCGGGCCGACCGGATGCGGTCCAACGTGGCCACCGCCGTCAGCGCCCGCTCGATGGCCCGCCGGGCGGACCGGATGCTCACCGCGCTCGAACCCACCCGCCGGGCCGAGCGGACCGCGCGCATCCGGTTGCCCGAACCGGCGCCCTGCGGCCGGATGCCGCTCGGCGCGGTGAGCCTCGCCAAGGCGTACGGCGGGCGCGACGTGCTCACCGGGCTGGACCTCGCCGTCGACCGGGGCAGCCGGCTCGTCGTCCTCGGGCACAACGGCGCGGGCAAGACCACTCTGCTGCGCCTCCTCGCCGGCCGCGAGACCCCCGACGCCGGACGCGTCGTCCCCGGCCCGGGGCTGCGGCTCGGGTACTTCGCGCAGGAGCACGACACCCTCGACCCGGCGCGCACCGTCCGGGAGAACCTCGCCGCGGCGGCACCCGACCTCGGCGACGGCGAGTTGCGGCACGTGCTCGGGGCGTTCCTGTTCCGGGGCGACGACGCCGACAAGCCCGCCGGAGTGCTCTCCGGCGGCGAGCGGACCAGGCTGGCGCTGGCCGGACTGGTCCACTCGGGCGCCAATGTGCTCCTGCTCGACGAGCCGACCAACAACCTCGACCCGGCCTCCCGCGCCGAGGTGCTGGCGGCGGTGGGCAGCTACCCGGGCGCGATCGTGCTGGTCACCCACGACCCGGGCGCGGTCCGCGCGCTGCGGCCCGACCGGGTCCTGCTGCTGCCCGGCGGCGACGAGGACCTCTGGAGCGAGGAGTACCTCGACCTGGTCGGAACGGGCTGACCCCGGTCGGGGCGGGTCCGGTCGGGGCGGGGAGGCCGGTCCGGGACCGGCCTCCCTGGACCGGCCTCCCTGGAAAGCCGGTTGGCGGGCCGGGGCGGCCGCTGCTAGATTCCCGGTGGCCGTGCGAGAGAACAAGGAGGTGGTACCCGTGAACGTTGTATCGACATGGGTGCTCCCCTCCGGGGTCATGGTCGGGCGATAGGTCGTCCGGGAGCGCCTTCAAGAGCACTCCCGAAAGGCACGACCATGCGATTCACCTCCGAGCAGCGCCTCGACGACGGCGTCCTCGAACGCGAATTCACCCTCGACGGGATCCCCGGCATCCTCTGGACGCCGGCGTCCGCCTCCCCCTCCGCACCGGTGCCGCTGATCCTGCTCGGCCACCCCGGTGGACTGGAGCGGATGTACCCCCGACTGCTGGACCGGGCCCGGCAGTCCGTGGCGGACGGCTTCGCCGCGGCCACCGTCGAACTCCCCGGCAGCGGCGACCGGCCCCGGTCCGCCGTCACCGAACAGGCCCGCGCCGATATGCGCCGGGCCATGGCGGCCGGCGAACCGGTCGGCCCCGAGATCGTGGACCGGCTCGTCCTCCCCCTGGTCGAGCAGGCCGTCCCGGAGTGGCGGGCGGCCCTGGACGCCCTCCTCGCACTGCCCGGGATCGGCGGCCCGGTCGGGTACTCGGGGGGAGTGATCGCCATCGGCACCCGGCTGGCGCTCGTCGAGCCGCGGATCGCGGCCGCCGTCCTGTTCGCGGGGAGCTTCGTGCCCGCGGCCACGTTGGAGGAGGCCCGCCGGGTCACCGTTCCGCTGCACGTCCTGCTGCAGTGGGACGACGAGGGGAACGACCGGCAGGCGTCCCTGGACCTCTTCGACGCGTTCGGCTCCGCGGAGAAGACGCTGAACGCCAATCTCGGCGGGCACACCGGCGTCCCGCGGTTCGCGGGGGAGGCCGCGGCGCAGTTCTTCGGCCGGCACCTGAGGTGAGGCCGGGCCGTCGGGGCGTCGGGGCCGCCGGCGGACGCTGAGCGCCGCGCCTGAGGCCCGCGAGCCCTCAGGGCTTGCGGGCCTCAGGACTTTCGGGCCTCAGGGCCTGCGGGCCCTCAGGGCCTGCGGGCCTCGACCAGGAAGCGGGCGGAGTGGGCGACGAACAGCCCCTCCGCCCGGATCCGGGCGTCCAGTTCGCGCAGCCGCTCCCGGTAGGCGTCGACGGTGAACCCCGGCACCATCCAGATCACCTTGCGCAGGAACCACACCACCGCGCCGATGTCCCGGAACTCGATCCGCAGCCGCTCCGAGCGCAGGTCGACCACTTCGAGACCGGCGGCCCGGGCGGCGTCCGCGTCGTCCTCCGGCCGCCGGGCCCGGCGCGCCTCCGGCTGCGGCCCGAGGAAGTACTCGACCAGTTCGAACACCGAGGCCGGTCCCACGTGCTGGGCCAGGTAGCTGCCGCCGGGGCGCAGCACCCGGGCGATCTCGGACCACCACACGGTCACCGGATGACGGCTGGTCACCAGGTCGAAGGAGCCGTCCGCGAAGGGCAGCGGCGGCTCGTCCGGGTCCGCCACCACGGCAGCGCCGAGCGGGTGCAGCAGCGCCGCCGCCTTGGCCACGTTCGGCGGCCACGACTCGGTGGCGACCATCGTCCGCGGGAAGCTCCCGGCCACCCCCGCCAGCACTTCGCCGCCCCCGGTCTGCACGTCCAGCGCCGCCGACACGTGTGCCAGCCGCTCGCCGAGCAGTCGCTGGTACCCCCAGGAGGGGCGCTCCTCGCTCGCCCGGCCGTCCAGCCAGGAGAAGTCCCAGCCGTCCACCGACGCCTCGGCCGCCTCGGCCACCAGTTCCTCGAACGTTCGCTCCATGCCGTTCATCCTCTCCCGGCGCGCACCGGTCCGCCGCCGCGGCGGAGCCTTCCGCCGGAATCCGCCGCGGCGTCCGGCGGATCAGTCCCCCGTGGTGCCGTCGAGCAGTTCGCGCAGGATGTCGAGGTGGCCGTTGTGGCGGGCGGTCTCCTCGGTGAGGTGGAGGAGGATCCAGCGCAGGTCCACGTGCAGACCGTTGCGGACCGGCCGCTTCGCCCGGTCGGCCAGGTCGCTCACGGCGACCAGCTCGCGGTAGCGGGCGCTCTGTTCGGCGTACTCGTCGAGCAGCTGCGGCAGCGGGAAGTCGACGGCGATCCGCATCTCGCGGTCGGGGTCCTCCTCCGTCCAGGGGCCCTGGTCCTCCTCGCCGAGGAAGACCACCTGGAACCAGTAGTACTCGACCCAGCGGAGGTGGTTCACCAGTCCGCTCAGGGTCATCAGCGGGGAACCCGGCAGGAGTGCCCTGCGCGCGTTCTCCGGGGAGACGCCCTCGCACTTGGCGCGGGTGGTGTCACGGGCGTAGTCGAGGAACGTGGTCAGCTGGGTGCGCTCGTCCCAGGCGGGAGGCGTGTCGTCGATTCTGGTCATCGTGGGACAGCATTCCCAATCGCACCGACGCTGTCGACGGGTTTACGGACGGGTCGCTTCCGGTCCCTGCCCGGCGGCGGCGTGGCGGCTCGCGGCGCCGCGGCTCGCGGCGTGCCTGCTGGCGGCCGTCCAGGCGGCGGTGACGGCGTGGTGGGCGCGGGCGGTCGCCTCGGCGGTGTCGGCGGGGAGGTGGAGCGGGGCGCCGAGGTGGACGTGGAGGCCGGGGCGGCGGACGGGGGCGGTGGCGAGACCGGCGAGCTGCTTCGCCCTCCCCCCGGAGGTGAGGCGGCGGGAGCCGGCCTGGCCGAGCGGGACGACGGGTGCGCCGGTGGCGTGCGCGAGGCGGGCCAGGCCGCTGCGGAAGGGGCCGGGCGGCAGTTCGCCGGAGTCCCGGCGGCGCGGCAGCCCGCCCTCGCCGTAGATCAGCACGACCCGCCCGGCCGCCAGTGCCGCGGCCGCCGCGTCGAGCGACTCCGCGGCCCGCGCGGTGCCCCGGTGGACGGCGATGTGCCCCTCGTGGCGCAGCAGTGTCCCGAGCAGGGGGATCCGCCACAGGCCGGCGGTGGCCAGCACGACCGGCCGGGCACCGAGCCGGTGCAGGGCGGCGAGCACCACGACGGGGTCGGCGAGCGAGGTGTGGTTGGCCGCGACGATGCTGCCCGGCGCGACGGTGGGGGCTGTGTCGGCGGTGTCGGAGGCCGTGTCGGCGGTGTCGGGCGCGGGGTCGGTGGCGGCGGCGGAGACCGGGTCGGCGGTGATGCGGAGGTGACCGAGAACGGGCAGCAGGAGGGCGGCGGTGCGGCTCAGCATGGTGTGGGGTGCGTCCTCGTGACGGTGGAGCGGGGTGCTGTCCGCGCCAGTCTGCTCGGGTGCGCCGGCCGGCGCCTGAGTACCCGTACTCAAGCAGGGCCGGGGGGCTCCGCGGAGCCGGGGGCCGAACCTGCGTCAACGCTGCGTCGGCCCGGCACCGATGCTGCGCCGACCGCTCGCCGCGCGCCGGGCGCCGCCAGCGTCTAGGCTCGGTCGGATGAGGCGACTGGACGACATCGACCAGGCACTGTTCCATCGGATCGCCGTGTCCGAGCACCCCTTCGGGGCCGGATCACGGGTGGGCGAACTGCTGCGCAGGGCCAGCCGCGCCGCCGACCACGGGAAACTGTGGTTCGGCACGGCCGCCGTGCTCGGGGCCGTCGGCGGGCGGAGCGGACGGCGGGCGGCACTGCGCGGGGTCAGCGCGCTGGCACTCGCCTCGTTCACGGCCAATGTGGCCGCCAAGCAGCTCACCCGGCGCCCGCGACCCCTGCTCGACGCGGTTCCGGTCGCCCGTCGGCTGCTGCGTCAACCCATCACCACCTCCTTCCCCTCGGGGCACTCGGCCTCGGCGGCGGCCTTCGCGACGGCGGTGGCGATCGAGTCCCCGGTGGCGGCGGCCGTCGTGGCGCCGGTCGCGCTGATCGTGGGCGCCTCCCGGGTGTACACCGGTGCGCACCACCCGAGCGATGTCCTGGCCGGGTTCGCGCTGGGCTCGGCCGTCGCCGCGCTGACGCTTCGCTGGTGGCCCCGCTCGTCCGACCTGCGGCCGGCCGCCGGGCCCGCGCGCCGCGCCGCCCCGGCACTGCCCGAGGGGCAGGGCCTGTCGGTGGTGGTCAACTCGGGCTCCGGCAGCGGCGCGTTGAGCACCTACGGCCCCGAGGAGACGGTCGCCGTGCTGCGCGACCTGTTGC
The DNA here is from genome assembly GCF_000710405.2 of Kitasatospora sp. MBT66. Lineage (NCBI taxonomy): Bacteria > Bacillati > Actinomycetota > Actinomycetes > Kitasatosporales > Streptomycetaceae > Kitasatospora > Kitasatospora sp. MBT66. Next base: position 420,753 of record NZ_JAIY01000016.1, read on the forward strand.
CCCGGGCCGAGATCCGCCTCTGCGGGCCCGACGACGACCTGCCCGCCCTCCTCGCCGAGGCTGCCGACCGGGCCTCGGCCGCGGGCGGGGCGCTCGGGGTCTGCGGCGGCGACGGCAGCGTCAATCTGGCGGCCGGGCTGGCCGTGGAGCGGGACCTGCCGCTGGCGGTGTTCCCCGGTGGCACGCTCAACCACTTCGCGGTGGATCTCGGCATCGAGGACTTCGAGGCGACGGCGACGGCCGTGACCGCCGGCAGTGCGTGCGGGGTGGACCTCGGGCTGGCCACCGACAGTACCGGGCAGCGGTACTTCCTCAACACCTTCAGCATCGGCGTCTACCCCGAACTGGTCAAGCTGCGTGAGTCGTTGGAGGGCCGGATGGGCAAGTGGCCGGCCCTCGCGGTGGCCACCGCGAAGGTGCTGGTGAACGGTGAGCCGGTCACCGTCCGGTCCGGCGGGCGGGACCGGCAGCTGTGGCTGCTGTTCGCCGGGAACGGCGCGTACGACCCGCCGGGCTTCGCCCCGACCCACCGGACCGGACTCGCCGACGGCCTGCTGGACGTCCGGGTGGTCGACGGGGGCCGGCCGTTCGCCAGGACCAGGCTCGCCGCCGCGTTCCTCTCCGGAACGCTCGCCCGGTCCCGGGTGTACCACTCGGCCCGGCTCCGGGCGCTCGACCTGGAGCGGCTGGGCGACGCCGACCGGATGGCGGTCGACGGGGAGTCGGTCCCCGCAGCGGGCCGGCTCCGGCTGTCCAAGTCCGGACGGGCGCTGACGGTCTACCGGCCCGCCGCGGGCTGAGCGCGCCTGGGCACGCCGGCCGAGCACGCCCAGGGACGGCGGGCGTGCTCGGCCGGAGTGCTCGGCGGGCGTGCTCGGCGGGCGTGCTCGGCGGGAGTACCCAGCCGTCATGCTCGGCCGGTGTGCTCAGCCGGTGTGCAGGACCCGGAAGCGGGCGGGGTCCGCCGGGTCGCGGTCGGCCACCTGGACCGGGGCCCAGGCCCACTGCCACACGCCGATGCCCGCCTCCCGGGAGAACCGGACCGTCCCCCGGGTGCCCTCGACCGCGACCGACGGCCAGGCCCCGGCGATCCGGGCCCGGTCGGCGCCGTGCGAGCGCAGCACCTCGGCGAGGACGGTGACGGTGTCGTAGCCCTCGAAGGCGACGAAGGAGGGCTCCTCGCCCAGGCGCTCGCGAAGTTCCGCCCCGACCCGGGCGCCGAGCGGGCCGAGGTGTTCGGGCAGGTAGCGCAGGAACGGCACCCCGGCACCGTCCTCGCCCAGCAGCGTCGCCCAGTCGGCGAGTTCCGGCTGCCCGGCCGGAGCGCCGATCAGGATCCCGGCGAGGCGGCGGTCCCGGCGGACGGCCCGGACGATCGGGACCGCCGGTTCGGGGTGGCCGGCCAGGAGCAGGAGGGCGGTCGCGCCGTCGGCGGCGAGCTCCTCGCACACGCCCTCGGGGGTGAGGGTGCGCAGGTCGAGTTCGACGAGGGTGCCGCCGCGCGCCGTGATCCGCTCCCGGAGGATGCCGGTCCCGGACGCCCAGTAGACGCTCGGGTCGGCCGCCACGGCGATCCGGCGGTGCCCCGCGCCGAGGAGGAAGTCGGCGTAGACACGCCACCCGTGCGACTGTGCCGGGGCGATGCGGGCGACCCGGTCGGCCGGCCCGTCGGTGAGCGCGTCGAGCACCGCGGAGGAGCACAGGAAGGGCAGACCGAGTGCCTCGGCCCGGGCGGCCGCGGCGCGCGCGACCACGCTGTGGTACTCCCCCGCCAGGGCGGCCACCCCCAGAGCGGCGAGTTCGTCCACGGCCGCCTGGGCCCGCCCGGGATCGGCGGCGGTGTCGCGGACCACGAGCTCGACGGGCCGGCCGGCGATCCCCCCGGCCTCGTTGACCTCGCGCGCGGCCAGGTCGAGTCCGGCGAGCAGATGCCGGCCCGCCGCGACCCAGCCGGGGCGGGTCAGCGGCACGAGCACCCCGATCCGGACCGACGGCCCGTCGGCGGGCGAGGCCCCGCGCGGCCGGTGCGGCCCGTTCGGCTCATGCTGCCCCTGCTGCTCGTTCTGCTCGTTCTGCCCGTTCTGCAGGTGCGGGTCCGGTGGTGTGTGCATGCGGCGGCCTCTCCCCCGTGATCATCTCGGCGGTTCATGATCAGGACGCGCGCAGCCTACCCAGGGGCGCGCCGGTGGAGGTCGCCGCGCCCCACGACGCAGCCGCCCCGGCGACACGCAGACCAACCCGTTCAGGTGACATTCCCCCCTTTCGCACCGCACCGCTCCCTAGGGTTCGAAGCACCGTTTGCCCACGAAGGGATTTAACTCATGTACCGCACCGTCCGTACGTTCGCCGTCCTCATCGCCGCTGTCGGCGCCATTTCCGTACCCACCCAGGCCTTCGCCGACGACACGGTGACCGTGAACACCACCACCATCACCGTGATCGGCACCGGCAACCAGCTCGCCGGCGGCGAGATCACCAACGTCGGCGGTGACGCCGTCATCGGGTCCTTCGACGGCATCGACGTCCACTGACCCCGACCCTTCTGTCCCCCGGTTCCACCACGGAACCGCACCGCCCGCGCCAGTCCCCGGCGCGGGCGGTGCCGTGTCTCCCCCGACCCAGGCTCCGGCCGCGCCCCGTACTCAGGTCTCGCGCTGAGGGTGGTACTCCGCCTCGGTGGTGCCGAAGGTCCAGGCCACGCCGGCGCGGGCGGTGCGGGTGTCCGGCGGCACCCGCAGCCAGTAGGTGCGGAAGGTGCCGTCCGGCTCGGCGGTCGAGTTGACCACCTCGACCATCACCACCGGCTCGTCGTCCGGCAGTTGGATCCGCCAGAGCACACCGGTCTCGTCCCGGTGCATCGGTTCGGCGCCGGAGTCGGCGAGGTAGCGCTCGTAGCCGTAGTGCTCCAGCAGGACGCGGCGCAGCTCGGCGTTCTCCTCGGTGCGGATCCGCTCGACGGTGACGGTGCCGAGCCCGGCCAGGAACTCGGCGGGTACGGGCATGCCCCGCCAGGCGTGGAGGGCGAAGCCGTCGGAGTACTCGAGGGCCGGTCCGTCGGCGCGGTCCAGCCGGCCGGCCTCGTCGCGGTGCAGGGCGGTCGGGCGCTCACTGATCAGCACGGTGTCCGCGTAGGGCCACCACCAGCCGGTGGTACGCGCCACCTCGGCCAGCGCCGCGATCCCCGCACCGGCGGCCCCCGGCGCGCCCAGCACCCCGGCGGCCTCGAAGGCGGCGAACCAGGGTGCGTCGTGCTGACCCCGGACGGCGTCGAGCAGCGCGAGCCTGACGGCGGTGCGGCGCTCGCGGGCCACCCCGGCATCCCCCGGTGGAACGTCCCCGACGGCCGGGTCGGGCGGGAGCCGGTCGAGCAGGGCGGCGCGGATCCGGTCGGCGAGCGCGTTGGTCACCGGGCCGAGCTCGCCGCCGGTCAGCGCCCAGAGCGGCGGCCAGCCGACCGCGCCGGTCCGCTCGACCGCCTGCCGGCGGACCGCCTCCCAGGGCAGGGTCCTGACCGTCTCCCGGACGGTCGAGGCCCCGGCCGCGCGCAGCTCCAGGGCCGCCTCCGCCGCCGCCAGCGGCGAGCCGAACCACCTGATGTCGGCCGGTTCGGCCAGGCCGGCGGCCCGGTACGCGGCCCGCACCGCGCGCTCGACGCCGGCCCGGTCGGCCGGGCCGGTGGCGGCGGCGGTCGTCCGCCAACGGGCCGTCACCTCGGCTGTCACCTCAGCTGTCACCTCGGCCTTCGCCACCGCAGACGCCGCCGCCTCGTCCGCCGCCACGCCTGCCGTCGCCACCGCCGGTGCCGCCTGTCCGGTCGCCATCCCCATCACCCTCTCCGTTCCCGACCGGGCACCCCGCCCAGCCGTACCGCGGACGCCGTGCGCCCGCCCCGCCTCGTCGTGCATCCCCGCCTCGTGCGGCGCCCGCGCGGCCACGCGCGGCCGCCGTCAGTCGGCGACGATCCGCACCGCGCCCGGCGCGTACTCGCGCTGACGCACCACTCGGAACCAGCCCTTGGGCAGCGGTATCGCCGCGTGCTCCTCGTGCACCACCCGGCCGCCCTCCGGCAGGTGCAGCCACGCCACCCCGAACGGACCTGCCTCGCGCCGCAGCTCCCCCGGCCCGACCACGGCGTGCGCGTGACCGGTCACCTCGCCCAGCGCCAGCACCAGCCGGCCCCGCGCGTCCCTCGGCTGCTCGGCCAGCGAGGCCACCCGGGCCGGGACGGCCTCCTTCTCCACCGGCACCAGCAGCACGTCACCCTGACGGAACATCAGCTCTCCCTCGCCGAATCGACGACGCATCGGATTCCCACACCACGGACCATAGGACAGGGGTACGACAACGGCCCCGGCACCCGAGTGGCCTCGGTGAATGCCGGGACTACCGGGACTGCCGGGACAGGTGGTCCGCGGCGGTCGCTAGTCTGTGCGACCGTCGGCCTGCGGGGCCGACCAGCACATGTACCAACAGGGGGATCTGTCACCATGTCGTCTCGTCGTACCGCCCTGGCCGCCGTCGCCGCGGCCATCGCCGTCCTGGCCCTCGCCGCCTGCGGCCCCGACAACGATTCCGGGACCGGGGCCGCGCCCGCCGGCTCCTCCGCGGCCCAGCCGTCAGCCGCCCAGCCCTCGGCCGCCCAGCCGACGGCGACGGGGTCCGCGGCCGCCCAGCCGTCCGCCGTCGCACCGCCGAGCGCCTGTGCCCCGCCGAAGCCCGTCGGCCTCCGCCGGGTGATCCACCCGGTCAAGCAGCCGCGCCAGGACACCGTGACCTACCAGGAGACCGGCTACACCTGCACCGCCGGCAAGGGGAAGTGGGAGCCGACCGGCCCCCGGAAGAACCTGATGTTCGCCCCGGAGGTCAAGGCCCAGCTCCAGCCCGCGTCCGGACAGTTCAAAACCGTGGTGGTCGGCGAGCTGTGGAACCACATCGGGGCGTGCCTGGACCGCACTCCCGACGCGGGCGTGTGCAGTCCCGGACTGAACTACGAGATCTCGCTGGACGGCGAGGGCAGGATCAACGAGATCCAGGAGCTGTACGCCTCCTGAGCCGCTGCCACCGTCCGGCCGCGTCAGCCACGCCCGGCCCGACCCGACCGGGCGTCGGCGCCCTCAGGTGCACCAGAAGAGGAACGGTGTGCAGGTGGGCGTCGGCCGCGGGGAGGGCGTGCCGGACGGGGTGGCGGTAGCGGTACCGGTGCTGGTGGCGGTGGCGGTACCCGTGCCCGAGGGCGAGCCGCCGGTCGACGGGGGCGGGCCCGACGCCG
>NZ_JAIY01000016.1:426564-442264 GCF_000710405.2 Kitasatospora sp. MBT66
GGCGGCGACGGGTGGTCCGGGCCGGTCGCGGGCGCCCCGCAGCCGGGACAGGCCAGAGCGCCGTTCAGATGACGGCGGCAGGGCGCGCAGTAGTTCATAGGATCTTCCCCGTGCTGCCGGACGGCAGGCTCACACCGGTCGCCGTCCTTCGCCGCCGGCCGCGCACGTCGTCGTGCACATGCGGAGCCTAGGCACGGCGACGGCGGGGGTGCCATGCCTGCCTGTGAGGCTTCTGGAGAGATGCCGTGTCAGTCGGCCGTGCACCGCCCACCGGCCGCCCGCGGTCCACCACCTCCCGGGGACGGCCCGGAGGCAGTCCGGGGGCGGGCCCGGAGGCGACCCGGCCGGGGGATTGTCGGTCCGGACTGGTAGACAGTTGTTCGGCCCGCACCGACGCCCCAGGAGCAGCGCATGACGGTCAACAAGCACATCGAGGACTTCCACGGCCTGCCGGTCTTCGACTTCGTCACGGCCGTCGACGCGGGCGACGAGCTTCCGGAAGCAGGAGCGGTCGCCTGGAAGATCGGCGTCGAGATCGACTCCGAGCAGGACTGGACCGCCCGGTGGGGGCAGTTCCTCGACCGGGTGGACTCCGCCTCGGTGACGGCCGTGGTGGTCGGCGAGTGGTCGCACGACGGCCCGATGAGCTTCGCCGGACCGATGGCCGCCCTCCTGGAGGCGGCCGACCGGCTGCCCGCGCTGCGCGGGCTGTTCCTCGGCGACATCACGTACGAGGAGAACGAGATCTCCTGGATCCAGATGGTCGACGTGACACCGGTGCTGACGACCTTCCCGCTGCTCACCGAGCTGGTGGCGCGCGGTGCCTCCGGCGAGTACGCGGAGGACGGGGGCTTGGCGCTCCAGCCGCTGCGGCACGAGCACCTGCGGGCGCTGCGCTTCGAGTCGGGCGGCCTCACCGGGGAGGTGCCGCGGGCGGTCGCGGCGAGCGAGCTGCCCGCGCTGGAGCGGCTGGAGTTCTGGCTCGGTGTGGACGCGTACGGCGGCACGACCAGCACGGCCGATCTGGAGCCGTTCCTGGACGGCGGCCGGTTCCCCGCGCTGCGCCACCTCGGCCTGCAGAACAGCGTGTTCCAGGACGAGATCGCCGCCGCCCTCGCGCACGCCCCCGTGGTGGCCCGGCTGGAGTCGCTGAACCTGTCGATGGGCGCGTTCACCGACGAGGGTGCGACGGCACTGCTCGACGGCCAGCCGCTGACCCATCTCAAGCGCCTCGACCTGCACCACCACTACCTCAGCCAGGGCATGCAGCAGCGGCTGCGGGAGGCCCTGCCGGGGGTCGAACTCGACCTCTCCGAGGGCGGCAAGCCCGACGACCGGTGGCAGTACGTGGCGGTGGCCGAGTAGCCCGCCCGCCCGGGGCCTGCCTTCCGGTGGCCGCCCCGGGCACCCCGCCCGACCGTTCCCGCACCTGCCGCACTCACCGCACCCGCCGCAGTCGCAGAAGTCACCGAAATCGCCGCCCAGGGGGCACCCGTGATCATCACCAGCACCACCGACCGCTTCCTGCACCTGCCGGTCGTCGACTTCTCGGTCGACAAGCCCCGCCGGAGCAACCGGGGCGACCGGATCGAACTCCCGGAGCCGGGCACCGTCGCCTGGCGGCTCGCCGTGGCGTACGGCTCGGAGGGCGGCTTCGAGGCCCTCTGGTCCGCCTTCCTGGAGGCCGTCGACCCGGCCGCCGTCCGCGGGCTGGTCCTCGGCCCCTGGTGGATCCAGGACTACACCCCGGTGTCCGAGGCGCTCTCCAGGATCGTCGCCGACGCCGACCGGTTCCCGGCCCTGGAGGGCCTGTTCATCGGCGACGTCTCGTCCGAGGACTGCGAGATCTCCTGGCTGGAGATGTCCGACGTCACCCCGGCCCTGAAGGCGTTCCCCCGGCTGACCGACCTCGTGGTGCGCGGCGGCAACGGGCTGCGGCTCGAGCCCTTCCGGCACGAGCGGCTGACCCATCTGCGGTTCGAGACCGGCGGGCTGCCGGGCCGGGTGGTCCGGGGGGTCACCGCGAGCGAGCTGCCCGCCCTGGAGAGCCTGGAGCTGTGGTTCGGCGTCGACGAGTACGGCGGCGACGCGACGATCGACGACGTCGCACCGCTGCTGGCCGGCACCCGGCTGCCGGCGCTGCGCCACCTCGGCCTGCAGAACAGCGAGTTCCAGGACGAGATCGCCGCCGCCGTCGCGCACGCCTCCGTGGTGGCGCAGCTGAGCACGCTGAGCCTGTCCATGGGCGTGCTGAGCGACGAGGGCGCCACCGCGCTGCTGGACGGCCAGCCGCTCACCCACCTCAAGAGCCTCGACCTGCACCACCACTACCTCAGCGAGGCCATGCAGGAGCGGATCCGGGAGGCCCTGCCGGGCGTGGACGTCGACCTCTCCGACGCCGAGGAGGAGGACGAGGACGAATGGCGCTACGTCGAGGTCTCCGAGTAGGCGCGGACCGATGCTGACGACCCCGCGGGCCTTCGGCCCCGCTCCGGCCCGGGTGGGCCACCGGCTCCCGCCGGACGGGCGGCTGACCGTGCTCGGCAATCCCGGCCACCGCCGGGTGACGCTGTTCGCGGCCGCCGCCCGGGCCGCCGGGCTCCCCGAGCCCGCCGTCCTGCCCTGGATCGATCTGCTGCGCGGTACCCACCGGGTCCCCCCGGGCGCCGTGCTGCGGATCGAGTCCCCGGGCGAGGACGAAGCCGTGGACGCGCTGCTGCGCGGCCCGGTGCTCGGCGCGGACTACGCGGCGACCCGGGTCGAGGGCGGCGCGGCCTGGTACGCCGGGGTGACGGCCGCGCTGCGCACGCTGGCGGCGACCCCGGGGGTCGTGCTGCTCGGTGATCCGGAGGAGATCGCCGTGATGTTCGACAAACGGCGGACGCACGCCCTGCTGGCGGCGGCCGGGGTCCCGGTGCCGCGCGCCCTGGAGGGCGGCGCCGTCGCCGGCTGGGACGACCTCAAGGCGCGGTTGGACGCCGCCGGGCTGCGCCGGGTCTTCGTCAAACCGTCCCACGGCTCGTCCGCCTCGGGCGTGGTGGCGTTGGAGTTCGGTCCGCGCGGCCAGTTGCGGGCCACCACCTCGGTGGAGCTCGCCGACGGCCGGATGCACAACTCGCTGCGGGTCCGCCGCTACCAGGAGGAACGCCAGGTGGCGGAGCTGGTCGACCGGCTCGCCCCGGACGGCCTGCACGTCGAGCAGTGGGTGCCGAAGGCCTCCCAGTCGGGCCGCTCGGCGGACCTGCGGGTCGTGGTCGTCGCCGGGCGGGCGACCCATGCGGTGGTCCGCACCAGCGACCGGCCGATGACCAACCTCCACCTCGGCGGTGCCCGGGGCAGCCTGGAGCTGGCCCGGGAGGCCGCCGGACCGGCCTGGCCGGACCTCCTGGAGACGGCGGAGCGGGCGGCCGCCTGCTTCCCCGGCTCGCTGACGGTCGGCGTCGACGTGCTGCCGACCGCCGCCTGGCGGCGCACGGTGGTCGGCGAGGTCAACGCCTTCGGGGACCTGCTGCCCCGACTCACCGGCCTGCCGGGCGGGCCGGCGGAGGGCCTCGACACCTACGCCGCCCAGCTCGCCGCGCTCGGCGCCGCCCCGCTCGCGGCAGCCGCACCGCCCGGGGCGACGGACCCGGCGACGCACCCGACACGCCCGACGCACCCGACGCACCCGAACCATCCACGTACGGAAAAGCCCTGATGAGCCACCGCACCGCCGCCACCGCCCCCACCATCGACCCGACCGCCGACCCGGGCACCTCCCCCTCCCCTGGTCCCGCCGATCCCGACATGAACGCCGTGGTGGGCAGCCACGACCTGTTGCTGGTCACCCTGGACACCCTGCGCTTCGACGTCGCCGAGGAGCTGGCCGCCGCCGGGCGGATCCCGAACCTGGCCGCCCGCCTTCCCGGCGGGCGCTGGGAGCGGCGGCACTCCCCCGGCAGTTTCACCTACGCCGCCCACCAGGCGATCCTGGCCGGCTTCCTGCCGACCCCGGCCTCGCCCGGCGGGCCGCACCCGCGGCTGTTCGCCGCCCGGTTCGCCGGGTCGGAGAGCACCGCGCCGCGCACCTGGGTGTTCGACGCCCCCGACCTGCCGGGCGCGCTCGCCTCGGCCGGCTACCGGACGGTCTGCATCGGCGGCGTCGGCTTCTTCAACAAGCAGGGCCCGCTGGGCTCGGTGCTGCCGGGCCTGTTCCAGGAGAGCCACTGGGCGCCGGAGATGGGCGTCCCCTCGCCGACCTCCTTCGAGGCGCAGGTCGATCGGGCCGAGCGGGTGGCGGCCGAGCAGCCCGCCGGGCAGCCGCTGTTCCTGTTCGTCAATGTCCCGGCGCTGCACCAGCCGAACTGGTTCCACCTGCCCGGTGCGACGCGCGAGCACGGCGACAGCAGGGAGAGCCACGCCGCCGCGCTGGAGTACGTGGACGCCCACATCGGCCGACTGTTCGCGGCGATGAGCGCGCGACGGCCGTGCTTTGCCATCGTCTGCTCGGACCACGGCACGGCCTACGGGGAGGACGGCTACACCGGCCACCGGATCGGCCACGAGGTGGTCTGGACGGTCCCGTACGCCCACTTCACGCTGCCCGCGACGACCGCGCCCGCGGTGCCCGCCCCGTCCTCCGCACCCGCCCCGTCCTCCGTGCCCACCTTGTCCTCCGTGCCCGCCTCGTCCGCCGCAGCCGCCCCGACCGTCGAGGAGACCGTATGACCACCGCCCCCGCCGCGCCGGCCGTCCTCCCCGACGGGTCCGCGGGCTCCTCCCCGTACCAGTCGTACGTGTACGCCTACCCGCACAAGACGGCGTACCGCGACCTGCCGGACCGTCCGCCGCTGCGCGAGCTGTGGGCGGGCGAGTCGCAGCACGCGCTCTCGCTCTACCTGCACATCCCGTTCTGCGAGGTGCGCTGCGGCTTCTGCAACCTGTTCACCCGGATCGGCGGCCCGGACGGGCTGACCACCGCGTACCTGGACGCGCTCGACCGGCAGGCGGGCGCCGTCCGCGCGGCACTGGACGAGGGGGCCGGGTTCGCGCTGGCCGCGTTCGGCGGCGGCACCCCGACGTATCTGAGCGCCGCCGAGCTGGAGCGGCTCTGCGACATCGCCGAGCACCGGATGGGCGCCGACCTGCGGGCGATCCCGCTCTCGGTCGAGGCCTCGCCCGCCACGGCCACCGCCGACCGCCTCGCTGTGCTGGCGGAGCGCGGCACCACGCGGCTGAGCCTGGGGGTGCAGTCCTTCGTCGACGCGGAGGCCCGCTCCGCCGTCCGACCGCAGAAGCGCGCCGAGGTGGAGGCCGCGCTGGGCCGGATCCGGGACGCCGGGTTCCCGGTCCTCAACATCGACCTCATCTACGGCATCGACGGCCAGACGGAGGCGAGCTGGCTCCGGTCGCTGGACGCCGCACTCGCCTGGCGGCCCGAGGAGCTGTACCTGTACCCGCTGTACGTCCGGCCGTTGACCGGGCTGGCCCGGCGCGGGGAGGCGGAGAGTCCCGCCGAGTGGGACACCCGGCGGCTCGCGCTCTACCGGGCCGGCCGCGACCACCTGCTCGCCCACGGCTACGAGCAGGTGTCGATGCGGATGTTCCGCCGGGCGGCCGCGCCGCAGGCCGGGGTGAGCGAGTACGCCTGCCAGACCGACGGCATGGTCGGCCTCGGCTGCGGCGCCCGCTCCTACACCTCCCGTCTGCACTACTCCTTCGACTACGCGGTGGACGCGACGGAGGTGCGCCGCATCATCGACGACTACGTGGCGACCCCGGCGTTCGACCGCGCGGTGGTCGGCCGGGCGATGACGCCGCCGGAGGCGCGGCGCCGGCACCTCGTGCAGTCGCTGCTCCAGGCGGAGGGGCTGGCGCTCGCCGACTACCGGGACCGCTTCGGGAGCACCCCGGTCGAGGACTTCCCGGCCGAGTTCGAGGCCTTCGCCGCACGCGGCTGGCTGGCGGAGGACTCCCTGGGCGTGGCCACCGGTCCTGCGGATCGCACCGATCCCGCCGAGCGGCTCAGGCTCTCGCCCGAGGGTCTGGCGCACTCGGACGCGGTCGGCCCGATGCTGTTCTCCCCCGAGGTCCGCGCGTTGATGGCGGAGTACGAGGCGAAATGACCTTCCTCGGTATGCCCGCGCCCGGGCCCGCCCCGGCCCCGACACACACCCCGTCCCCGGGGCCCGCCCCGGCCCCGGCGTCCGGGCCGCTCGACCTCGCTCTGCTCTACCGGGGCCCGCTGGCCTCCTGCGACTACGACTGTCCGTACTGCCCGTTCGCCAAGCGGCGCGACACGCCCGGGCAACTCCGGGCCGACCGGGCCGCGTTGGAGCGCTTCACCGGCTGGGTGGCCGGACGCGGCGGATCCGGGGACACCCTCTCGGTGCTGTTCACCCCGTGGGGCGAGGGGCTGGTGCGGTCCTGGTACCGGCGGGCCATGGTCGAGCTGAGCCGGTTGCCGCACGTACGGCGGGTCGCGATCCAGAGCAACCTCAGCTGTCGCACCGGCTGGCTGGCCGAGGCGGACCTCGACACCCTCGCGCTCTGGGTCACCTACCATCCCGGCCAGGTCGAGCACGGGCGCTTCCTCGCCAAGTGCCGCGAGCTGGACGCGCTCGGTGTGCGGTACAGCGTCGGCGTGGTGGGGCAGCCGGAGCACCTCGCGGCGGCCCGGCGGCTGCGCGCCGAGCTGTCCCCGGCGGTCTACCTGTGGATCAACGCCGCCGAGGGCCGCACCTACACCGACGCCGAGGCGGCCGACTGGACGGCCCTCGATCCGCACTTCGGGTACAGCCGGCACGCCCACCCCAGCGCCGGCCGGGCCTGCCGCACCGGCGAGTCCGTGGTCTCGGTGGACGGCGACGGCACCGTCCGCCGCTGTCACTTCGTGCCCGAGGAGCTGGGCAACCTCTACGACGGGTCCTACCGGGCCCGGCTCGGCCCGCGGGCCTGCCCGCTGCCGGTCTGCGACTGCCACATCGGTTATGTGCACCTGGAGACGCTGCCGCTGTACGAGGTCTTCGCGGGCGGTGTGCTGGAGCGGATCCCCCGCACCGGTGTCCCCCACGCCCCGTGACCCCGCAGGCACGCTGCGGGGTACCCGCGCCCCGGCCCGGCTCCCGCCTGGCCGGGGCGCGGTGCGGGTACCTACGCTGGAGGGAGGAGGAGGCGATCAGCATGCTTGGAGACGCACCCTTGGTGGCGATGATTCCCGCCGCCGACGTGGCCCGGGCGAAGGCTTACTACACCGACACCCTCGGCCTCGAACTCAAGGACGCCGGCCCGCACGGCGAGCTGACCTTCGTGTGCGGCGGCACCGAGTTCGGCATCTACGAGACACCCAGCGGCGGCCAGGCCGCTCACACCCTGGCCAGTTTCGAGGTATCCGACCTGAACGCGGAGATGGCCGGGCTGCGCGGCAAGGGCGTCGTGTTCGAGGACTACGACATGCCCGGCCTGAAGACGGTCGACGGCGTCGTCGAGGACGAGGGCATGCGCGCGGCCTGGTTCAAGGACTGCGAGGGAAACGTCCTCTGCCTGCACCAGCGCACCGCCGGCTGACCCGGTTCACCGGGGCCCGCCCGCTCCGGACCGCACCGGAGCAGTCCGGACGCCGGTGAACACACGCCCCCGGCCGGGCACCGCACGACGCGGTGCCCGGCCGGGGAACGAGGGAGCGGATGCCGCGGCGGGTGTCAGCCCTCGGCGGCTAGGCCCGGAACGGCGGTGTCGAGGGCCTCGGTGACCTGGTCCAGCAGCACCCTCAGGGTGGCGAGCTGTTCGACCGGGAGTCCGGTCGCGACCAGGAGTCGGCGCGGCACCTGCCCGGCGCGCTCGCGCATCGCGGAGCCCTCGCCGGTGAGGCTGACGGTGACCGAGCGCTCGTCCTCCGGGCTGCGCTTGCGATGCACCAGACCGGCCGCCTCCAACCGCTTGAGCAACGGGGAGAGGGTCCCCGAGTCCAGTCGAAGGTGTTCGCCGATCCGTTTCACCGGCAGTTCGCCGTGTTCCCAGAGCACGAGCATCACCAGGTACTGCGGATAAGTCAGGCCAAGATCCTTGAGCAACACCCGGTAGACACCGCCGAAGGCGCGGGAAGCCGCGTTCAGCGAGAAGCAGATCTGTCGGTCCAGGAGGAGCAGGTCGGCATCGTCGGGAAGGTCGGGCAGCACGGTCATGGGTCCATGGTAGCGACGACATGCACACCATTCAGTTGTGCACAATTGAATGGTGTGCTCTACTTGTTCTCGGAAGGCGGTCCGAACGGGCCGCCGGACCACCACTTCGTACGCAGGACGAAAGGGAACAGACCCATGGACGCGCTCTACACCGCAGTCGCCACCGCCAACGGCCGGGAGGGCCGCACCGTCAGCTCCGACGGTCAGCTGGACCTCGCGCTGGCGATGCCGCCCGGCCTCGGCGGCAGCGGTCAGGGCACCAACCCGGAGCAGCTGTTCGCCGCCGGCTACGCCGCCTGCTTCGCCAGCGCGCTGGGCCTGGTCGGTCGGCAGGCCAAGGTGGACACCGGCGAGATCTCGGTGACCGCCGAGGTGTCCATCGGCAAGGACGCCGAGGGCTTCGGCCTCGCGGTGGTCCTGCGGGTCGAGCTGCCCGAGGCGCTCGCGGGCGAGACCGGTCAGCTCCTGGTGAAGAAGGCCCACGAGGTGTGCCCGTACTCCCGCGCCACCCGCGGCAACATCCCGGTCGAGCTCGTCGTCGAGTAGTCACCGGCCGAGCCGTCACCGGCCCCGAACACCGAGGGTGCCCCGCCGCGCGACCGCGCGGCGGGGCACCCTCGCGTCAGCCCGATCAGCCGGACGACGGCGGGGGAACATCCGGCGGACCCGGGGGTGGCGGCGGAGCCGACGGCGCGGCCGGCGGACCGGCCCCCGGTGATCCACCGCTCCCCCGCAGGACGTCCAGGCGGTGCCGGTACTCCCCCGCGTCGATCTCACCGCGCGCGAACCGCTCCGCCAGCACCTGCTCGGCCGCCGGCCAGGCCGGCAGCACTCCACCCGACGGACCACCCGGACCACCGGGGCCACCCGGAGCCCCGCCCCACATGCCCTTGGGCGGCGGCGGACCGGCGACCCGCGATCTCCGGGTCAGGAGCACCGCGACGACCACCAGCGCCACCACGGCCAGCAGCAGTCCCAGCGCGAACAGGCCCAGACCCCAGGGCCCGACGCCATGACCGTAGCCATGGCCGTTCCAGTGCCTCATCACGACCTCCTCACCACCCCGGTCGGTGAGCGGCCGCCTTGACCGACGGCCCGCCCCGGGGCGCTCGGCGCCTCACCACCATCGTGCGCCCCCGCGCGTCGGAGTGGCGTGAGGAGATGCCGCCCCACCGACCCGTGGGGCGCACGGGAGGCGGGAGAGCGCAGGAGGGCGGCCGAGCATACGCCGCCGGGAGGCCGCCGGACCGGGAAAGCCTCCGGACGCACCCGAGGCCGGACCGTCCCGCACCCGGCCGGGTAGCGTTCGCCCCATGAACCACCACCCGTCGGCCGACGACCGCGAGCGCCTCGTCGCGGCCGGGGTACTGCTCCGCTACGCGGATCACCGCCCGCACCCGGCACTGGGCCACTCCACCATCGGCTACGTCTCGACGGCGCTCTGGTACGAACTCACCGCACTGGCCATCTCCCCCGACGCCGCGGCGGCCACGGCCCACGCCCTGCTCCGCGCCATCGCCGCCGACGCGGTGGACGCCGCCCTCCTGCCCGGCAACGAGACCGCGCCGCGCGACGACCTCTACGTGACCCACCCCGCGTACATCGGCCCGCGCCGCCGCACGGTCTGGTTCCAGCGCTCCGGACCGCGCGGCCTGGTGACGGCGATGTTCCCGCCGTAGACCCGGCTCCCGAGCCGATCGCGCGACGGGGGCACAGCGGCCGCGCCACATCGCCGCGGGCCGTCGGACACCGCCTCAACGCCGCGCCGGGCCCCGTCCTCGCGGGCGGCCCCCGGCGCGCTGCCGGCGGGCGTGGCGCACGTACATCACCGTCCCCGCCGCCGGGACACCGACCAGGACGAGGGAGAGCCCCACCGGGAGCACCCCCACCAGCACCGTCGGTGAGACGTACGCCGTTCCGGACGAACCGTCCGCCAGCCGCGCCCGGGCCGTTTGCGAGCGGGCATCCCCCTCGACGCGGACATCGAAGGCCGGACCGCCGCTGTCAGCGGTGAAGACACCGGAGCAGGACGTCGAGGTTCCCTGGCCCGCCCCGATGTCGTGGGTCCAGCAGGTGACTCCGGTCACCGTCCCCGGCTCGCCCCAGAGCGTCGCCCGCAGCTCGTCGGTGAAGTTCGCCAGCACGGCGTAGGCCAGGATGACGCCGACCATGCAGGCCAGCACGAGCCACGGGACGGGTCCGACCTCCTCCGGCTGCCGGTACGCAGCATCCTCGGCCTCGCTCATCCCCACCCCGGATCGTCGACGGACCTCCATGGTGGCCGGTCCGGGACGCTCTCGGAAGGCCCTCCGCGCATCGTCGCCGGGCCGGTCGGACGTGGTGCACCGACGTGCGCGACAGGTCCGGGATCACGCACCGCCCGGGACGACCGGCGCGTCCGGAGCGCCCCGTTCGATCCGCAGGCTGTGGCACGTCCAGCTGAGCAGGTCGGACCCGAAGATCGGCGGCCGGTCGTGGTAGGCGCCGTCCGCGACGGACAGATTGACGATCAGGTAGGCGTGCCAGTCCGCGCCCACTCCGCGCCGGTCGGCGTGGATCAGGGTGCCGTCGACGAACCAGTCGACCGAATGGGCACCGAAGACCGTCCGCAGGTCGAAGGTCACGCCGGGGGCTATGCCGGCCTCGGCGCCGTGCCAGTAGCGGTAGCCGCCCCGGACGTGGTTGGAGATCTCCAGCAGGTCCGGGTTGTCGGGGTGGTACTCGAAGACGTCGATCTCGTTGCCGCCGTCCCGCCAGGTCCAGATGGCCGGCCAGGCGCCGAGTTCGCGGGGCAGGGTGATCCGCGCGCTCAGCACGTCCCCGGTGCGGACCTGGAAGCCCTCGGGGCTGCCCTCGGTGGTCAGCAGATTGCACGTCCAGAGCTCGCCGCCGTGGCGCCGGACGGCGGTGAAGATCCCGCCGGGGCAGTACGCGCGGCTGAGGAAGTCGAGTTTGTGGTCCCCCCGGTTGGTCGGCCCCATCCGGGGATAGGCGCTGCTGCGCCCCGCGATCCACTGGCTGGTCGATGTGAAGTCCGCGTCGAACACGACGGCCACGGCTGCCTCCCCGGTCACCGGCGGCGCGGCGGCCCGCTACCGCCGCACACGCAGGGTGATATTCCCTGTACGCACCGCAATATTCGAAGCGGACGCTCCGGATCCAGCCGATTCCCGATCGAACGGAGTGGCGAGGGGCGGCGAGCGCGGGCGTACAGGGTCAGCGGACCGGCGCAGGCGCGTCGCTCCCGCGCGCGCTGCCGTTGCGCGCGCCCCCGGCCCGGCCGTCGGCCCCTCGCCCTCCAGCGCCTCGCCCGGGGCTCCCGGGGCCCTCGACGCCCCCGGCGGAACCGGCGGCACCGGCGGAACCGGCGGCACCGGCGGAACCCGCAGAACCGGCAGAACCCGAACCGGCTCCGCCGCCCGCGCCGTCCGCGCCGCCCGGGGAGTCGCCCTCCGGGCCCAGGCCGCCGAAGGTGTCGGCGCTCAGCCGGTCGGTCACCGACACCACGCCGTCCACCGAGCGGCAGAGGTTCAGCACGATCGGCACGAGGTGTGGCTCCGGCACCGTGCCGCTGAGCACCACCCGCCCCTGGTCGACCTCGACGCCGACCAGGGCCGGGCTCACGCCCTCGACCCGGCCGAGCACCTCCTCGACGATCTCCCGGCGGATCACCCGGTCCTCGCGCAGGAAGACCCGGAGCAGGTCCCCCCGGCTCACCATGGCGAAGACCCGGCCGTCCTCGTCCAGCACCGGCAGCCGCTTCACACCGTGCCGGCCCATCAACCGGGCCGCCGCGACGACGCTGGTCGACGGGGTGATGCAGACCACCGGTCCGCTCATCAGATCGGCGGCGGTGACGGAGCCGTCCGGACCGGGCCTGACCGCGCCGGGCGGTGGGATCAGACTGCCCTGGTCCTCCTGTGCCGCCAGGGTGAGCAGCAGGTCCGCCTCCGAGACGATGCCGAGCGGCCGGCCGTCGTCGTCCACCACCGGCACTCCGGTGATGTCGTACTCGGCCAGTAGCGCGACGATCTCCCGGAAGCCGGTCTCGGGCATCACCCGGACCACGGGACTGGTCATCACTGATTCGACGGTGGCATGCCGCACGCCGGTTCACCTCGTCCGCGAGCACCGTCCGGCCGGACCTCGGTCGTCCGGTCGGCTGTACGAGGAGCATCTCCCCCGACCGGCCGATCCGCCAGGGGCCAAGGGGCTGAATCGCGGGGACCAACGGCCCCTGGCCCGAACACCGCGTTTACCGGGCCCGGCGCCGCACCGCGCGGGTGCCCCGGCCCGGCGCGCGCCCACGACCCGCTGGGCCGGACGGGCCGGACCGGCCGATCGGGGTGCGCAGGACACCTGCGGCGCGGGTACGCCTTCCGGCCGGACCGCCCACCGCCGACCCCGGGAGCCACCGTGACCCACGCCGCCAGCCCCGACGACCGGCCCACCGACCAGCCCGACGACGGACCCGACGACCGGCCCACCGACCGGCCCGACGACGGACCCGACGACCGGCAGACCGACCGGCCGAACGACCCACCCCCCGGCGGACCGCTGCGCTGCCTGGTCACCGGGGCCACCGGCTACATCGGCGGACGGCTGGTCCCGGTCCTGCTCGACGCCGGCCACACCGTGCGGTGCCTGGTCCGCGCCCCGGACCGGCTGCGGGACCACCCCTGGCGGAGCCGGGTCGAAGTGGTCACCGGGGACGTCACCCGCCCCGAGAGCCTCACCGACGCCTTCACGGACGTCGACGTCGCCTACTACCTGGTGCACTCGCTCGGCACCGGCCCGGACTTCGAGGCCACCGACCGGGCCGCCGCCGGGGCGTTCGGGCGGGCGGCGGCGTCGGCCGGGGTACGCCGGATCGTCTACCTGGGCGGCCTCGCCCCCGCCGGAGTCCCGGCCGGGCGGCTCTCCCCGCACCTGCGCTCGCGGGTCGAGGTCGGCCGGGTGCTGCGGGCGAGCGGCGTGCCGACCGCGGAACTGCGGGCCGCGGTGATCATCGGCTCCGGCTCGGCGTCCTTCGAGATGCTGCGCCACCTCACCGAACGGCTGCCGGTGATGGTGACCCCGCGCTGGGTGGACACCCGGATCCAGCCGATCGCCGTCCGCGACGTGCTGCGGCTGCTGGTCGGGGCCGCGACGCTGCCGCCCGAGCTCGACCGCGCCTTCGACATCGGCGGCCCCGAGGTGCTGACCTACCGCCGGATGATGGAGCGGTACGCGGCGGTGGCGGGACTGCCGCGCCGGCTGATCCTCGCCGTGCCGGTCCTCACGCCCCGGCTCTCCAGCCTCTGGGTCGGCCTGGTCACCCCCGTGCCCGGGTCGATCGCCCGGCCGCTGGTGGAGTCGCTGCGGTACGAGGTGGTCCGCTCCGAGCACGACCTCGACCGCTTCCTGCCCGAGCCGCCGGGCGGCGCCGTCGGCTTCGACGACGCCGTCCGGCTGGCACTGCGGCGGATCAGGGACGCGGACGTCGCCACCCGGTGGTCCTCCGCCTCGCTGCCCGGCACCCCCAGCGACCCGCTGCCCACCGACCCGGACTGGGCCGGCGGCAGCCTCTACCAGGACGTCCGGGAGCTCCGGGTGGACGTCGACCCGGCCGCGCTGTGGCGGGTGGTGGAGGCGATCGGCGGCGACAACGGCTGGTACTCCTTCCCGCTCGGCTGGGCGGTGCGGGGGTGGGTGGACCGGCTGCTCGGCGGGGTCGGCCTGCGGCGCGGGCGGCGGGACCCGGCGCGACTGAGGGTCGGCGAGTCGCTCGACTTCTGGCGGGTGGAGGAGCTGCAGCCCGGACGGCTGCTGCGGCTGCGCGCCGAGATGCGGCTGCCCGGCCCGGCCTGGCTGGAGCTGACCGTCACCCCGGACGGCCGGGGCGGCGCCCGGTACCGGCAGCGGGCGCTGTTCCACCCGCGCGGGCTGGCCGGGCACGCCTACTGGTGGGCGGTGGCGCCCTTCCACGCCGTCGTGTTCGGCGGGATGGCCCGCCGGATCACCGAGGAGGCCGCGCGCGGCGGCGAGGGAGGTACCGGGGGAAGTGCCGGGGGAAGTGCCGGGGAAGGCCCCGGGGACGGCACGCCCTGAGCGGCCGACCGCACGGCTCACGGCCCACCGGCCAGCGGCCGGCCGTCGGTCAGCGCTCCCGGCGCAGGTCGGCCAGTTCCCCGGTGATCCGGCCGAGGAAGCGCGCCACCGCGGCGATTTCCGCCGGGGTGAACTCGGCGCGCACCGTCTCGGTCCGCCGGGCCACCGGCGCGAACCACTCCGCCGCCATCCGGCCGGCGCCCGGCAGGTAGTGCACCAGGACCAGGCGCCGGTCGGCGGCGTCCCGGCCGCGGCGGATGTGCCCGGCCCGCTCCAGCCGGTCCAGCACGGCGGTGACGGCGCCCGAGGAGAGGCCCAGCTCCTCGCCCAGCCGTCCGGGCGTGATCCCGCCGCTGCCGGACCCGCCGGGCTCCGGGGCCGCGCGCATGACCGCCAGCAGCGCCTGGACGTCCGTCGTGTGCAGGCCGCTGGCGCCGGCGAAGCCGTGGCCGAGCAGGTGCATCTCGGAGGCGAGGTCCTGGAGCAGCCGTCCGAGCGCCGGTCCGCCGGGCGGTACCTGCCCCTGGTCGGGCTCCTGCTGTTCCTGCTGCTCCCCCTGCTCGGACAAGGTGTGTTCTCCGGTCGCGTACGGCGTCGATCCAACCCGTTCAGCCTAACGGCGCCGCGCCGCCGCCCCGCGGATCACCCCCCGGTGCCCGACCCGACCTCGGCCGATTCCGCAGCCGACACCGACCCCGGCCGAAGACCCCTCCGGCCGGGCCCGGCCGGCCACCAGACCCGGTCGCCGAGGTCCCGCACCAGCGCGGGCACCAGCAGCGAACGGACCAGCAGGGTGTCCAGCAGCACCCCGAACGCCACGATGAAGGCGATCTGGGCGAGGAAGGCCAGCGGGATCACCCCGAGCGCGGCGAAGGTCGCGGCCAGCACCACACCCGCCGAGGTGATCACCCCGCCGGTGGCGGTGAGCCCGCGCAGCACCCCCTCGCGGGTGCCGACGCGCAGCGACTCCTCGCGGACCCTGGTCATCAGGAAGATGTTGTAGTCCACCCCGAGCGCGACCAGGAACACGTACCCGTACAGCGGCACCGAGGGGTCCACCGCGGAGAAGCCGAACACGTGCGGGAACACCACCGCGCTGACCCCGAGCGTGGCGAGGTAGGAGAGCGCGACGGTGGCGGCCAGCACCAGCGGCGCCACCAGGGAGCGCAGCAGCAGGACCAGCACGGCCAGCACGCAGAGCAGCACCACCGGGGTGATCAGGCGCCGGTCGTGGGCGGCGGTGGTCCGGGTGTCCTCCTGCTGGGCGGTGTAGCCGCCGACCAGTGCCCGCGCGTCGGGCACGGCGTGCACCGCGTCCCGCAGCCGGAGGACGGTGGCGATGGCCGCGTCGCTGTCGGCCGGGTCGGTGAGTGTGGCCTCCAGCCGCACCCGGCCGTCCACGACCAGCGGCGCGGCACCCGGCGCGGCACCGGACGCGCCGCCCTGCC
>NZ_JAIY01000016.1:443134-450117 GCF_000710405.2 Kitasatospora sp. MBT66
ACGCGCCGCCGAGGTCGGCCGCGATCGCGGCGGGTCCGGCCAGGCCGACGGTGGTGCCGGGGACCTGTTCGGCGAGTTCGCGGACGGCGCGCACGGTGTCGCCGGTCTCCCGGCCGAGGTCGGCGCGCAGTTGGACGACGCCCTGGAGGGCCTGTCCGTCGGCGGCGGGCAGGGCGGGCGAGACCCGTCCGGTGGCGCCGGGCAGGGCCGCGGCGGCCCGCAGGGCCTGTTCCGCGGCGGCGTGCCCGGTCCCGTCGAGGGGGCCGCCGCGGCTCTCCCAGACGATGATCACGGGCACCGCGTTGTCGGTCCGGAAGTCGGCGCCGAGCCGGGCGGCCTCGGTGGACTCGGCGCTGCGGGGCAGGAAGGCGGCCCGGTCGTTGGTCGCGACCTCGCCGAGTCGGCCCGCGTAGGAGCCGAAGGCGCCGCCGAGGCCGAGCCAGACGATCAGCAGCGCGAGCGGGACGAGCAGCCGGGCGCGGCGGCGCCGGGCGGACGGGCCGGGTGTCGGGGCCCCGCCCGGAGGTGACGGCGCGGGAGGCACCGGGGCGGGTGGTGGGGCGGCGTGGGGACGGTCAGCGGGCATGGCGGGGCGCGCTCCGGGCCTGGGCGGGGTCGTGGACAGCCCGGATCATATCTCTCGATGATTAAGAGGCTTGACGGGTGGAGAGGTTTCGCGGTCGCGCCAGGAGTCCGGCCACCGAGAGCGCGCCCCAGCCGACCGAGACGGCGACGGCCATCACCCGGTGCCGGCGGGCCGGGAGGGCGGTGGCAAGCAGTGCGGCGTCGCCCAGGTCGGAGGCGATCCGCAGGGCGGTGGCGGTGCGCAGCGCGACGTCGTTCGGGGCGAGGGCCATGGCGAGGCCGCAGGCGGCGTCGCGCAGGGCCAGCGGGCGCAGGCAGGCGGCGACCGGCGCGGGCACCGAGCCGTCCGGCGCGGTGAGGCCGGAGGGGCGGGCCAGCAGGGCGGGCCGGCGGGCGACGGCGATGCCGTAGACGGCGGTGGCGGCGCCGGTGAGTCGCAGCAGGGGCTGGTGCATGGTGGTGACCTCCCGATGGGCTGGCGGACGGGGCGGATCCTATCTCTCGACGGCCAAGAGATCCCGGCGAACGGGACCACTCGGGGGCGGGCCTCACCAGGAGGGGCCGGAGCAGGAGCTGCCGGAGCACCCGGCCCCGGGTACACCGACGGCCCACCGGTGCGGGACCGGTGGGCCGTCGGCGCGCTGCCCGCGGGGAGCCGGCAGGGGCGCGCCAGGAGACGTCGGGAGACGTCAGGAGACGTCAGGAGACGCGCTTGATCTGCCAGGCGTTGTTGTTGAGGCTCGGCACGGCGGAGTAGCGGCAGCTGCTGTTGTAGAACGAGGAGAGCTGCACCCAGCCGGCCGGCTGGTAGGTCGAGGCGCAGACCGTGAGCGTGGTGCCGATCGGCAGACCGGTGAGCTGCTTGATCTGCTTCTTGTTGGGGTTGAAGGTCGAGCCGCAGCTGAGGTCGTTCCACCACTGGACGTCGACCCAGCCGGTCGGGGTGAGCTGGCTGCTGCAGACGTTCAGGGTGTCGCCGGGGGCGGCGTGCGCGGTGGTGGTGGTGGTCATGGTGAGCGCGGCGGCGGCACAACCGGCGGCCAGGGCGACGGCGCGAAGACGGGACACGGAGCGGCTCCTCTCCACGGCGCGGGCGATCCGCACCGGACACCCATTCCTATCGGTGGGACCATTGGCACGGACAGTGACTTTCCGGTCCGGGGCACCGGGGCCACGACGGGTTCGCCACTGTTGACAGTGCGCCGACACACCTGTTCGTGGCCGCCGCGCCCGACCGGGGCCCACCAGCACCCCACGGAGGCGGTGATCCTGGTGGGCCCGGTGAGATGTGACGACAGGTCAGTAGACCCGGGTGATCCTCCAGGAGTTGTGCTCCAGGCTCGGCACGGCCGAGTAGCGGCAGCTCTGGCTGTAGAACTCGGAGACCTGCGTCCAGCCGGCCGGCGGCCAGGCCGAGGCGCAGACGTTGAGGGTGGTGCCGACGGGCAGACCGGCGACCTGCTCCATCGTCTTCCGGTTCGGGGTGAAGGTGCCGCCGCCGCAGCTGTAGTCGTTGGCCCAGGCGATGTCGACCCAGCCGGCGGGGGTGTACTGGTTGGCGCAGATGCTCACGATGTCGCCGGGGGCGGCCTGGGCGACGGTCGCGGTGGTCGCGGCCAGGGTCAGGGCGGCGGCGGTACAGCCGAGGGCCAGTGCGGTGGCGCGGAGACGGGACACGGTGCGGCTCCTCTCGCGGCACGGACGTTCCGTGCCGGGCCCATTCCTACCGGCGCACCGAGGCGCGCGAACAGGCGCTTTCCGGTCCGGTGCGCCGGGGCGCGCGTCGCGTTCGCGCCTGTTGACAGTCCGTCGGCGTACTTCCCGGGAGACCGAACGGCCCGTCCGGACCCCGGAGTTCGGGGTCCGGACGGGCCGGGCGGGTCACGTCGGGCGGGTCACGTCGGACGGGCCGGGCGGGTCGCGTCGGGCGCACGCGCCGCGACGGCGTCAGCCGGTGATCGGCTTCACGTCCAGCCGGATGTGGTCGACGGCCCAGAACCAGTTGTTCCCGGCGTCGAACATCCGGAACTTCAGCGTCACGCCGCGCGCGCCCGCCGGAACGGCGAACTGCTTGGTGACGAAGGTGTTCTGGACGTCCTTGCCGGCGTTGTCGTTGCCGGTGGCGTCCGAGCTGTAGTACACCAGCCGGGTCTCGGTGCCGTTGTCGAAGACCGCGGTGACCGAGGCCTTCTGCGGGGCCTCCTGGCGGTAGTGCGAGTCGAAGCCCAGGTACAGGGTGGTGGCCCCGGCCGGGACGGGC
This sequence comes from Kitasatospora sp. MBT66, assembly GCF_000710405.2. Lineage (NCBI taxonomy): Bacteria > Bacillati > Actinomycetota > Actinomycetes > Kitasatosporales > Streptomycetaceae > Kitasatospora > Kitasatospora sp. MBT66. The sequence goes on from NZ_JAIY01000016.1 coordinate 445,980, forward strand.
ACGACGGGCGAGACCAGGGTCGAGTCGAACACGCCCTTCTTGGACGGCGCGCCGGTGTCGTCCCAGTCGTCCGGGTCGGCCACGGCCAGGATGCCGAGGCCCCGGGTGAAGTTGCCCCGGTCCTGGCCGGCCGGGTTGGACCACTCGCGCTTGGTGTGGAAGGTCCAGCCCTGGAGCCGGACGGTGCCCTGCGGCATGGCCGGCGCGTTGACGACCGACCAGCCCTGCGGCGCCTGCGGCGTCCAGCCGACCACTCCGCCGACCGGCTGGAGCGCGCCCGCGAGCGACTCGAAGTCCTCGCCGAGCAGGTGGCCGGCCATCACCGGCGCGGTGCGGGCGGCGAGTTCGCCGTCGGCGACGGCGAAGCGGTTGCCGGCCAGCGCGCGGGCGGTGACCAGGACGCGGTGGGTGGCGCCGTCCGGCAGCTGGGCGGGCGGGGTGACGTCCCACTCGGCGGTGGCGCTCGCCGCGGCGGCCAGCGCGGCCGGCGGCGCGGTGACGGCGGCGACCGTCCAGCCGGCCGGGACGACCGGCTGGGCCTCGATCACGGTCAGCGCGTCGCCGGCGGTGAAGCGGGCGGTGACCCGGGCCGGGCGGCCGGGCAGCAGGATCGCCTCGTCGATGGTGGTGGAGGCGGCCTTGAGCGCGACGTCCACGGTCAGCGGGTCGGCCTGGCCCATCGCCGGGTCGGTGAGCAGGTGCTCGCCGTCCCAGGGGAAGCGGCCGGCGATCCGGCGGCGGAAGCCGAGTTCGCCGCGCACGCCCACCGCGACGTCGTACCAGCCCTCGGGGCCGACGTTGAGGTTGACGGTCTTGTCGTCGCCCGCGGCGACCCGGACCTCGCGCAGCCCGTCGCCGTAGGCGAGGTCGCCGACCAGGAAGGTCTGGGCGGTGCGCGAGCGGTTGATCACGTCCACCTCCAGCACCTTGCCGTTGCGCTCCTCGGAGAGCGCGATCTCGTACGCGGTGTCGACGGTGCCGCGCAGGTGCCAGAGCGCGCCGTTGGGGCCGTGCACCCGCAGGTCGTAGCCGTCCTGGCCGACCGTCCAGACGTCGGAGATCCGGGACTTGGCGCCGACCGTGTAGTGGCGCGGCAGGGCGCCGGGGGCCGGGTAGACGGCGAAGACCGCGCCCTGCTTGCCCTGGTTGATGAAGTCGATCGTCAGCTGGTCGCCCTTGAGGCGCGGCTTGACGGTGAGGTCGTACGGCGCCGGGCGGGCGGCCCGGGTGCCGCGCTCCTGCTGCGGGAAGGACTGCGGGTTGGGCACGGTCGGCGCGGGCAGCCTGCCGGTGTCGACGACCTTCTGCCGGTTGCCGCTGGTGTCGGGGAGCTCGGGCCAGCGCGGGTCGCGGCCGGAGAAGTCGAAGACGTTGGTGAGGTCGCCGCAGACCGAGCGCCGCCAGGGGCTGATGTTGGGCTCCTGGATGCCGAAGCGCTGCTCCAGGAAGCGCAGCACCGAGGTGTGGTCGTAGACGCTGGAGTCGACGACGCCGCCGCGGGTCCACGGGGAGACCACGATCATCGGCACCCGGACGCCGAGGCCCATCGGGTACGGGCCGGACTCCACGCGCTCGCCGGCGGGCAGGGTGTCCGACCAGGTGAGCGAGCCGTCGGCCGCCTTGACCCGGTACTTGCCGTCCTGGCTCACCACGCGGTGGTAGGTGGAGCCGCCCTTGCTCACGCGGACGACGACCTCGCCGTCGACCGGCACGGTGGACTTGCCGCGACCGGTGGCCAGCGGCGGGACGGGCGGCAGCTGGTGGTCGAAGAAGCCGCCGTGCTCGTCGTAGTTGAGGATGAAGACGGTCTTCTCCCACACCTCGGGCTTGGCCGCGAGGGCGGCCAGCAGCCGGGCGGTGAGGTGCTCGCCGTTCGGCGGCGCGTAGTTGGCGTGTTCGGAGAGCGCGGCGGGGGCGACGATCCAGGACACCTGCGGGAGGGTGTCGGCCTGGACGTCGGCGGCGAAGGCCTCGACCAGGGCGTCGCCCATCGCGAACGGGTCGCCCTTCTTGGCCGGGTCGCCGACCGCGCGCATGCCGCGCTCGTACAGCGGCTCGCCGGGCTTGGCCTTGACGAAGGGGGCGAACCAGGCGAGCGCGTTGTCGTCGAAGTTGTCCAGCGCCTGGTAGGTCCGCCAGCTGACGCCGGCCTTCTCCAGGCGCTCGGCGTAGGTGGTCCACTCGTAACCACCGGGGATCTCGGTGTTGTCGGTGACCGGGGTGTCCCGGACGGTGCCGCCGCTGGTGCCCGTCATCAGGTGCTCGCGGTTGGTGTTGGTGTTGCACTGCACCGACGCGTAGTAGGCGTCGCAGGTGGTGAACACCGAGGCGAGCGCGTGGTAGAAGGGCATGTCGGCGCTCTCGTAGTAGCCCTGGCCGAGCCAGCCGCCGGAGCGGCGGGTGACCGAGCCGTCGGCGAGGCCGTCGTTCCAGGCCTTCATCGAGTCGACGAAGCCGAACGCGGGGGCGCCCTGCTGGTACGCGTTGGTGTGGGCGGCGTTCATCGGGAACGGCAGGAGGTGGCCCTCCTTGCGGCTCGGGTCGGGCTGGTGGAAGACCGAGCGGCCGTTGACGCCCCGCACCGCCGTCCGGTCGCCGAAGCCGCGGACGCCGGCCTGGGTGCCGAAGTAGTGGTCGAAGGCGCGGTTCTCCTGCATGAACACCACAACGTGCTGGATGTCCGCCAGGCGGCCGGGGCGGGCCGGCGCGGCGAGCGCCTCGCGCACGCTGAGGGGGAGGGCGGACAGCACGGCGGCGGCGGCCGCGCCGCCGAGCAGGGTGCGGCGCGACAGTTCGGGCTGCGGACTCATCGGGGGTGACTCCTTGTACAAAGCGGGGGGCGCCTGGCGCTGTGGTCCAGACCCGTTATGTGTACGTGCCCCAGATGGACGGGAACGGGGGGTTCGATGGCGCGTCGATGACGGACAGTGAACCCATAGCTGTACAGACAACTTGCCGTCGGCGGCGGTCCGCGGCCACCCGCCCGCCGCGACCGCCGCCGGCCGCCGTCCCAGCAGCCCCGCCGGTCACGCCAGGCCCCCGGTGACGGAAGGTGGTTGACGAACCGTCGGCAGCCTCCGGCCAGGTCGTGGACAACCCTTGACGAGGCATGTGGTCTGTGGAAACCTCGCGGCAGGTCCAGGCCAATGATCTTCGTACGGGGGTAGGGGATCGCTTCGCCTGACGCATCAGGGGGGACACCTGGGAGTCGGGTCCGGCCGTGCCTCGGCGCCTGCCGACCGGTCCGCGGGGCGGGCCGGCCACCCTTCGGCAGCCGCGCCGTCCGACCGCGCCGTGCCGCGCCCGCGCGCCACCACGGCCACCGCTCGGACGGGTGCCCCGCAGCTCCGTCTCCGACTCCCGAATCGAGCACAGCATGTCCGACTCCACCGACCGGCCCGGCCCTTCCTCCGCCGCCGGGGCCCCCGCGAGAGCGACGGACGCCGCACGGCCCGCCTCCCCCGCCCAGCACGGAATCTGGCTGACCAGCAGGCTCACCCACGTCCCCGAGGTCTTCCACCTCGCGCTGCGGATCGGCTTCGACCGGATCGACACCGCCGCGCTGGCCCGCGCCGTCGACGCGACCGTCGCCCGGCATCCCGCGCTCTCCTCCGCGCTGGTGGAACGGGACGGCGTGCTCCGCCCCGTCCCGGCCGGGCGGGTGCCCGCGCTCACCGTCCTGGAACCGGCCGGCGAGCCGCTCGGAGAGTGTGCCGACGCCTGCGCCGACGCCCTCGCCAAGCGGCTCGCCGAGGAACTCTCGCTGCCGTTCGACCTGGCCCGGGGGCCGCTCGCCCGGTTCACCCTGGACCGGCGGGCGGACGGGAGCGCCGAACTGCTGGTGGTGGCGCACCACGCGGTGTTCGACGGCAACTCCAAGGACGTGCTGGTCGCGGACCTCGCCGCCGGGTACGCCGCCGCGCTCGCGTCGCCGTCCGCGGTGGCGGTGGAGGAGGGGACGGCACGGTCCGACGCGGACGCCGCGCCTCCGGTCGACCCCGGGCTCCTCGCCCGCGCCGCCGCCTTCCACGGCCCCCGCTGGGCGGCCGCCACCGCCCCGGTGCTCCCCGGCAGCCCCCGCGCGGTGACCGACGCCGGCCGCGGCGAATCCGTCGCCTGGCGGCTCGACCGCGCGGCC
>NZ_JAIY01000016.1:450145-451973 GCF_000710405.2 Kitasatospora sp. MBT66
CGGGGTCACCCGCTTCGAGTTCCTGCTCGCCGCCCTGCACGGCCTGCTGCACCGCTACGGCGGCGAGGCCGTCCCGGTCGCCGTCCCCTTCTCCACCCGCGACCCCCGGCAGCGCGGCACGATCGGCCTGTACGTCAACGAGCTGCCCGTGTACGCCCCGGCCGGCCAGGACGGTGACACGCCGTTCGCGCGCTACGCCGCCGCCGTGCGCGCCGAGGCCCGGCTGGTCTCGGCGCACCGCGCCGTCCCCTTCGGCAGCGCCGTCCCCGGCCTCACCCCCCGGGCCGGGCTGGCCCCGGTCTCCTTCGGCTACCGCCGCCGCACCACCGCCGACCCCGTGTTCCCCGGCAGCGCCGCCGCGGTCGACTGGACCGTCTTCCCGCACGCCGCCCGCAACACCCTGCACCTCCAGGCCGTCGACGGCGCCGACGGGATCGAGCTCTCGCTCCAGTACGACCCGGCCGTGCTCGCCTCCGCCGCCGCGCGGCGGATCGCCGGGCACCTCGCCACCCTGCTCGCCGCCGCCGTGGCCGACCCCGCGACCCCGCTCGGCGACCTGCCCCTGCTCGACCGGGCCGAGCGGCACCTGGTCACCACCGCCTGGAACGACACCGCCCGCGCCTACCCCGCCGACCGGACCGTGCTCGACCTGGTCCGCGAGCACGCCGCGGCCGCCCCCGACGCCCTCGCCGTGGTGGCCGGGGAGGAACGGCTGACCTACCGGGAGCTGCTGCGCCGCGCCGACCGGCTGGCCGGGGAGCTCACCGCGGCCGGCATCGGCCGCGACGACCTGGTCGGCCTGCACCTCGCCCGCACCGCCGACCTGCCGGCCGCGCTGCTCGCCGTGCACGCGGTCGGCGCCGGCTACCTGCCGCTCGACCCCGGCTACCCGGCCGAGCGGCTCGCCTTCGTGCTCGCCGACTCCGGCGCCGCCCTGCTGCTGGCCGACCGCGAACCGGCACCCGAGGTGGCCGCCGCCGCACCGGCGGTGCTCCGGCCGGGCGGGGCCTCCGCCGGGACCGCTTCCGGGTCCGAGGGCGATGCCGACCCCGGCCGGCTGGCGTACGTCCTCTACACCTCCGGCTCCACCGGCCGCCCCAAGGGCGTCGAGATCGGCCACCGGGCGCTGGTCAACCTGCTCACGGCCTTCGCCGCGCAGCTCGGCTCCGGCCCCGAGGACGTCTGGCTCGGCCTCACCTCGCTCTCCTTCGACATCTCCGCCCTGGAACTGCTGCTGCCGCTGACCACCGGCGGCCGCCTGGTGCTGGCCCCGGACGGCCTCGCGGTGGACGGCCCGGGGCTGCGGGCGCTGGTCGAGCGCGAGGGCGTCACCCACGTCCAGGCGACGCCGTCGGGCTGGCGGGTGCTGCTCGGTGCCGGGCCGCTGCCGTCCGGGCTGACCGGCCTGGTCGGCGGGGAGGCCCTGCCGCTGCCGCTGGCCCGGCAGCTGCGGGCCGGCACCGACCGCCTGTTCAACGTCTACGGGCCGACCGAGACCACCATTTGGTCCACCTGCGCCGAACTGCCGGACGGCCCGGAGGCGGTCCGGATCGGCCGGCCGATCGCCAACACCCGCGCCCTGGTACTGGACGGCCGCCGCCGGCCGCTGCCGATCGGCGTGCCCGGGGAACTCCACCTCGGCGGCGACGGGCTCGCCGAGGGCTACCTGGGCCGGCCGGAGCTCACCGCCGAGCGCTTCGTCGACGACCCCTTCGGCGCGCCCGGGAACCGCCTCTACCGCACCGGCGACCTGGTGGCCTGGAGCCCGGACGGCGAACTGGAGTTCCTCGGCCGGATCGACGACCAGGTCAAGATCCGCGGCCACCGG
>NZ_JAIY01000016.1:453029-458762 GCF_000710405.2 Kitasatospora sp. MBT66
GGCCCGCTGGACCGCACCGCGCTCGACGCCGCCCTCACCGGGCTGCTCGCCCGGCACGAGGCGCTGCGGATGAGCTTCCCCGCCACTCCCGAGGGCACCGCCGAGGTCCGGATCGCCGAACCCGGTCCGCTCACCGCCGAGTTCGTCGACGCGAGCGGCGACCCGGACCCGGCCGGGCGGGCCGCCCGCGAGCTCGGCGAGCGGGTGGCGCGACCCTTCGACCTGGCCGAGGGCCCGCTGCTGCGCGCCCTGCTGGTGCGCACCGCGCCGGACGAGCACGTACTCGCCCTGGTCATGCACCACATCGTCAGCGACGGCTGGTCGCTCGACATCCTGCACCGCGAACTCGACTCGCTGTACGCCCGCCACGCCCACGGCACCCCGGACCGGCTGCCCGAACTGCCGGTGCAGTTCGGCGACTACGCGGGCTGGCAGCGGGAGCGGCTGGCCGGCGAGGCGCTGGCGGGCTCGCGGGCGTACTGGCGCGAGGAGCTGCGCGACGTCCCGGCCCTGGAGCTGCCGACCGACCGCCCCCGGCCGCCGGTGCTGACCTTCGAGGGGGCCGCCACCGAGTTCCACTGGAGCAGCGAACTCGGCCGGGGTGTGGCCGAGTTGGCCCGCGCCTCGGGCGCGTCGGGGTACATGGTGCTGATGGCGGCGCTGCAGACCCTGCTCGGCCGGCACGCCGGGCGGCGGGACTTCGCGATAGGTTCCGCGGTGGCCGGCCGGCTGCACCGCGAACTCGAAGGCGTGGTCGGCCTGTTCGTCAACATGCTGCCGATCCGGGCCCGGCTGGAGGGCGATCCGACCTTCGCCGAACTGCTCGGACGGGTGCGCGGCACCACCCTCGACGCGTACACCCACCAGGAGGTGCCGTTCGAGCAGATGGTGGCGGATCTGGACATCGAGCGCGATGTCAGCCGCTCCGCGGTGTTCCAGGTCAGCTTCGCCTACCAGAACTACGGCGAGCGCGGTGCCGCCTCCGCTCCGGCGGGCTCCGGTTCCCCGGACTCCCCCGGCGCGCCGACCGCCGAGAGCTTCGGGCACGAGGCCGCCACCACCCGCACCGACCTCGCGTTCTACCTGCGGGAGAAGTCCGACGGCGGCCTCTACGGGCTGCTCACCTACCGCACCGACCTGTTCGACGCCACGACCGTGCGCCGGCTGGTCGAGCGCTTCGAGCTCCTCCTCGCGGCGGCGGTCGCCGACCCGGACCGGCCGCTCTCCCGGCTGCCCCTGGCCACCCCCGCCGAACGCCGGGACGTCCTGGAGCGCTGGGCCACCGGACCCGCGCTGCCCGACCCGGACGGCGCCCCGGCCACCCTGACCGCGCTGCTCGCCGCCACCGCCCGCGCCCACCCCGACCGGCCGGCCCTGGAGGCCGAGGGCCGCACCGTCACCTACCGCGAGCTGGACGAGCGCGCCACCGGTCTCGCCCGCCGGCTGCGCGCGCTCGGCGTCGCCCCGGACGACCGGGTCGCGGTCTGCCTGGAGCAGTCGCCCGAGCTGGCGGTGGCCCTGCTCGGTGTACTGAAGGCCGGCGGCGCCTATCTGCCGCTGGACCCGGAGCAGCCGCCCGCCCGGCTCGCCCACCTGGTCGCCGACTCCGGGGCCCGGGTGCTGCTCACCGAGTCGGCCCTGCGCGACCGCTTCCCGGACCGCGTCCCCGGCCACGACGTCGCCGTGCTGCTGCTGGACACCGAGCCACCGGTGCGGGACGCCGAGCCGCTGCCGGAGCTCTCGGGACCGGACCACCTGGCCTACGTCATCTACACCTCCGGCTCCACCGGCACCCCCAAGGGCGTCGCCGTCCAGCACCGGCAGATCCTCAACTACCTGGCCGGGGTGCGGGAACGGCTGCGGATCGAGCCCGGTGCGAGCTACGGGCTGCTGCAGTCGCTGGCCTTCGACTTCAGCATGACGATGCTCTACCTCGCACTGAGCACCGGCGGCCGGGTCCACCTGCTGCCACGCCGGATCGCCGGGGCCGAACTGGCCGAGCGGATCGAGGCGTTGGAGCTCGACCACCTCAAGATGACGCCCTCGCACCTGGCCGCGCTGAGCGCCGACGCCCCGATGGAGCGGCTGCTGCCGCGCCGGTCGCTGGTGCTCGGCGGCGAGGCCTCGGCCTGGCCGTGGGCGGCCGGCCTGGCCGCCCTCGGCCGCTGCGCGGTGTTCAACCACTACGGCCCGACCGAGGCCACCGTCGGCGTGACCGTGCACGAGGTCACCGCCGACGCCGCCGGACCTGGCAGCACCCCGATCGGCACCCCGCTCGCCGGGGCCCGCTGCCACGTCCTCGACGAGGCCGGGCAGCCGGTGCCGCCGGGCGTCACCGGCGAGCTGTACCTCGGCGGCGAGCGGCTGGCCCGCGGCTACCTGGGCCGGCCGGAGCTGACCGCCGAGCGCTTCGTCGACGACCCCTTCGGCGCCCCCGGCGACCGGCTCTACCGCACCGGCGACCTGGCCCGCTGGCGCACCGACGGCACGCTCGACTACCTGGGCCGGGCCGACGACCAGATCAAGGTCCGCGGCTACCGGGTGGAGCCCGGCGAGATCGAGGCGGCCCTCACCGCGCTGCCCGGGATCGGCCAGGCCGTCGTCCTGGCCCGGGGCGAGGGCCTGCGGCAGATGCTGGTCGCCTACCTGGAGCGGACCGGCGACGCTCCCGTGCCCGCTCCGGCCGAACTGCGCGACACCCTGGGCGAGTCGCTGCCCGACTACATGGTCCCGGCCCGCTTCGTGGTGCTCGACCGGCTGCCCCTGCTCGCCCACGGCAAGGTCGACCGGCGGAACCTGCCCGAACCCGAGGAGCCCGCCGCGAGCGGCGAGTTCGTCCAACCCGAGGGCGAGGCCGAGGAGTTCCTCGCCGCGCTCTGGGCCGAACTGCTGGGCGTGCCCCGGGTCGGCGCCCTGGACGACTTCTTCGAGCTCGGCGGGCACTCGCTGCTGGCCACCCAGGTGGTCGCCAAGCTGCGCCGCGCCTTCCCCGAACTCCCCACCCCGGTCGGGGTGATGGACCTCTTCAAGTACCCGACCGTGCGCCGGCTGGCCGCCCTGGTCAGCGACCCGCACGCCGACCGGGGCCCGCGCAGCCTGCTGCACCTGCTCACCCCGGCCGGCCGCCGGACCACCGCCAGCCTGGTCTGCACCCCGTACGGCGGCGGCAGCGCGCTCATCTACAAGCCGCTCGCCGACGCCCTGCCCGCCGACTGGGCCCTGCACTCGCTCGCCGTCCCCGGGCACGAACTGGGCGAGGAGGCCATGGACATCGACGAGGTCGCGGCCGGCTGCGCCCAGGAGATCCTGGACACCGTCGAGGGCCGGATCGTGCTGTACGGCCACTGCGGCGTCGGCGTCCGGCTGGCCGTGGAGATCGCCCGGCGGGTGGAGGCGGCCGGCCGCGAGGTCGAGGCCGTCCACCTCGGCGGCATCTTCCCGTTCGCCCGGCCGCGCGGGCGCGGCGCCGCCGTCGGCGAGTGGTGGGCCCGCGCCGCCGACCGGCTGCGCAGCGACCAGGGCATGATCAACGCCCTGGCGGCGGCCGGACTGGACACCGACGAGGTCGGCACCGAGCAGCTGCGGCTGATGGTCGCCAACCGACGGACCGGGACCAAGGAGGCCGAGCAGTACTTCACCCGGCTGTTCGAGAGCGAGGACGGCCGGATCGCCGCCCCGGTGTACGCGGTCTGCGGCGACCGCGACCCGGCCACCGAGTTCTACGAGGAGCGGTACCGGGAGTGGCACCGGCTCAGCGACACCACCGGCGTCGTGGTGCTCGACGAGGCGGGCCACTTCTACCTCAAGTACCGGGCCGCCGAGCTCGCCGAGATCCTCACCACCGTGCACCGCTCGGTGGCCGACGGCGAGGAGCAGCGGCACCGGCGCACCGAGGGCGCCACCTGGTGGCTGGCCGGGCTCTCCCGGGACGCCGCCGAGCCGGCGCCGACGGCCGCGGCCGCCGCGGTGCGGCCCACCATGCGCCGCTTCCTCGGTGTCGCCGCAGGCCAGCAGATCTCGATGATCGGCTCGGCGCTCACCGAGTTCGCCCTGCCGGTCTGGATCTACCTGACCACCGGCTCGCTCGCGCAGTTCGGCCTGCTGGCCGCCTGCGGGCTCGTCCCCGGCATCCTCACCGCTCCGCTGGCCGGGGCGCTGGTGGACCGCGGCGACCGGCGCCGGATCATGCTGTACGGCGATGTCGCGGCGGGCCTCACCCAGGCGGTGATGCTGCTGCTGTACCTGACCGACTCGCTGGCGGTGTGGCACGCGTACGTGCTGATCGCGGTGCTGTCGACGGCGCTGACCTTCCAACGGCTGGCCTGGAACTCGGCCGTGCCGCAGCTCGTCCCGAAGCGCTTCCTCGGCCGCGCCAACGGCGTCGTCCAGATGGCCTTCGGCCTCGCCCAGTTCCTGGTGCCGCTGTTCGCGGTCGGCCTGCTGTCGGCGCTCGGGCTCGGCGGCATCCTGGCGATGGACGTCGCCAGCTACGTGGTCGCCACCGGCGTGACGCTGGCCGTGCGCTTCCCCGACGTGATGGCCGCCCGGCGCCGGGAGAGTGTCGGCGCCGAGATCCGGGCCGGCTTCCGGCGGGCGCTCGGCAGCCGCAACTTCCGCGCCATGCTGCTGTTCTTCGCCGTGCTCAACATCTTCCTGTCGCCGTTGTTCCTGCTCACCACCCCGCTGGTGCTGTCCTTCGCCCCGCTGGCGGCCGCCGGCTGGGTCTCGGTCGCGGCCGGGCTGGGCGCCGTCCTCGGCGGTCTGACCCTGCTGGTGTGGGGCGGGCCGCGCCGGCTGCGGCTGCGCGGCGTCCTGCTCGCCACCCTCGGCCTGGCGGCCGCCTGCCTGGTGACCGGCCTGCGCCCGAGCATCCTGCCGGTCGCGCTCGGCGCCTTCGGCATGGCGTACGGGCTGGCCCTGGTCAACGGCGTCTACGCGACGATCGTGCAGACCAAGGTGCCGCTGCGCTTCCACGGCCGGGTGATCGCCGTCAACACCATGGTCGCCTGGTCCACCCTGCCGGTCGGTTTCGCCCTGGTCGCACCGCTCGGACCGCGCCTGGTCCAGCCCTGGGTGGACGCGGACGGCCCGCTGGCGGACAGCGTCGGCCGGCTGATCGGCACCGGCGACGGCCGCGGCATCGGCCTGCTGTACCTGCTGTTCGGGCTCGCCATGGCCCTGCTGGTACTGGTCTGCCTCGCCGTCCCCGCCCTGCGGCACTTCGACCGCGACGTCCCCGACGCCGAGCCCGACGACCTGGTCGGCCTGGCCACCCTCGCGGCCCGCGCCGGGACCGCACCCTCCCTTTCAACCGAACTCCCCTCCGCACCCGCACCCCGCACCGGAACCGAGGCCGCCGCCCGATGACCACCACCGACCGGACCGCCGGCCCCGCCCGCCCCGTCGAGGCCGTCCACCCGCTCACCGAGGAGCAGCGCCGGCTCTGGTTCCTCCAGCAGCTCCACCCCGCCGACGCCGGCTTCAACATGTACCTGTGCCGGCGGTGGAGCGGCCCGCTCGACGTGACCGCGCTGCGCACCGCGCTCGACCGGCTGACCGCCCGGCACGAGCCGCTGCGCACCCGCTTCGCGCTGGACGGCGAGGCACCCGTGCAACTGGTCGAGCCCGCGGCGCCCGTCCCGCTCGACCTCGTCGCGCTGGCCCCGGGCGCCGGCGAGGCCGACTTCACCGAGGCCTGCCGCCCCACCGTCAACGCGCCGTTCGACCTCGGCG
>NZ_JAIY01000016.1:458971-484016 GCF_000710405.2 Kitasatospora sp. MBT66
GAGCAGCAGCGCGCCGAGGGCGGCGGCACCGAGGCCGCGTTCCGCTACTGGGCGGAGAAGCTGGCCGGCACCGGCCGGCTGCGGCTGCCGCTGGACCGCCCGCGCCCGGCGGACCCCCGGCACCCGGCCGGCTTCGCCACCACCGCCCTCGGCCCGGAACTCACCGCGGCCCTGGACGCCCTCGCTCGCCGGGAGCGCTGCACGCCGTTCATGGTGCTGCTCGCCGCCTACCAGTGCGTGCTGGCCCGCTGGACCGGCAGCACCGACTTCGTGGTCGGCACCCCGCTCGCGGGCCGCACCGAGGCCGCCCAGGAGGAGCTGGTCGGCTACTTCGCCCGCACCGGCGTGCTCCGCGCCGACCTCACCGGCGAGCCCGACTTCCGCACCGTCCTGCACCGCGTCCGCACCGCCACCCTGGGCGCGCTGAGCCACCAGGACGTCCCGCTGGAGCGGCTGGCCACCCACCTGGGCCTGCCCGCCGAGGCCGGCGCGGCGCCGCTCTACCAGGCGGTGTTCGTGCACCAGAGCCAGTACGACCTGGCTGGCGAGGACGGCGGCACCCCGCTGCCCGCCGGGGTCCGCACCGCATCCATGGACTCCGGCTTCGAGCGTGCCAAGACCGATCTGCTGCTGGACAGTTGGCGCACGCCGGACGGCGGGCTGACGCTCTCCTTCTGCTTCGACCGGGAGGTGCTCCAGACCGAGACGGTGGCCGCGCTCGGCACCCGCTGCCACGCGCTGCTCACCGCCGCCGTCGCGGACGTGACGGTGCCGCTGTACGGGGAGTGGCTGATCGGGCGGGACGAGCGGGCCGAACTGCTCGCCCTCGGCACCGGCCCGATCCGCGGTTCCGCTCCCCGCACGGTGCTCGCCCGGTTCGCCGAGCGGGTCGCCGCCGCCCCGGACGCCCCCGCCCTGGAATGCGCGGGCCGCACCCTCTCCTACGCCGAACTCGACCGGCGCTCCGACGAGTTGGCGGCACGACTGGGCTCCGTGGCGGGGCAGCTCGTCGCCGTCCGGCTGGCCCCGTCCTTCGAGCTGGTGACGGCCCTGCTGGCGATCTGGAAGGCCGGCGCGGGCTATCTGCCGCTCGACCCGGCCCACCCGGAGGAGCGGCGGCGGCTGATGCAACGCGAGTCGGGGGCCGTCGCGCTGCTCACCGACGAGGGCGGCTCCGAGGGCCTGCGGATCGTCGAGACCGCCCCGGCGGCCACGGACGACGACCGCTCCGGCCTCGCCTACGTCCTGTTCACCTCCGGCTCCACCGGCACCCCCAAGGCCGTGGCCGTCGACCACACCGCCCTCGCCGCCCGGGTCGACTGGATGGCCGGGCCCGAGGGCTACCGGCTCGCCCCCGGGGACCGGATCGTCCAGTTCGCCTCGATCGGCTTCGACACCCACGCCGAGGAGCTGTGGCCCGCGCTCGCCTCCGGCGCCTGCGTGGTGCTGCTCCCCGGCGGCGGCCGCACCCTGCCCGAACTGCTGCGCGGCCCGCACGGCCCGTCCGTCACCGTCCTCGACCTGCCCACCGCCTACTGGGAGGAGCTGGTCTCGCACGACGACCGCACCCCGTGGCCGGCCGCCCTGCGGCTGGTGGTGCTCGGCGGCTCCGAGGTCCGCGCCGAGGCCGTCGCCCGCTGGCGGGAGCGGCACGGCGACACCGTCCGACTGGTCAACACCTACGGCCCGACCGAGGCCACCGTGATCGTCACCGCCACCGACCTCGGCGCCCCGGACGCCGCCCGCCGCCCGTCCCTGGGCCGCCCGCTGCCCGGCGTGCGGCTGTACGTGCTGGACGAGCGCGGCGCGCTGCTGCCGCGCGGCTCCGAGGGCGAGCTGCACATCGGCGGCACCGGCCTCGCCTGCGGCTACCTGGGCCGACCCGACCTGACGGCCTCGGCGTTCCTCGACGATCCGTTCGCCGGTGATGCCGACGCCGCCGGCCGGATGTACCGCACCGGCGACCGCGCGCGCTGGCGCAGCGACGGGACGCTCGACTACCGCGGCCGCGGCGACGAGCAGGTCAAGCTGCGCGGCTACCGGATCGAACCGGCCGAGATCGAGGCCGCCCTGACCTCGCTCCCGGAGGTGGCCCGGGCCGCCGCCGTGGTGCGCGGCGGCCGCCGCCTGGTCGCGTACGCCGTCCCGGCCCCGGGCGCGGCGCCCGACGCCGCCGATCTGCGCGAGCACCTGCTCCGGCGGCTGCCCGCCTACCTGGTCCCCGACACCGTCGTCCTCCTCGACACCCTGCCCCTGACCCTCAACGGCAAGCTCGACACCGCCGCCCTCCCGGAACCGGCAGCCGCCGCCGCACGCCCGTACCTGGCGCCGCGGACCGATGCCGAGCAGTTGGTCGCCCAGCTGTGGCAGGAGGTGCTCGGGGTGCCGCAGGTGGGAGCGCTGGACGACTTCTTCGAACTCGGCGGCGACTCCCTGCTGGTCACCCGGGTCGTGGCCCGGATCCGGGCGGGCGTCGGCCTGGACGTCCCGATCCGCGACGCCTTCGAGCTCTCGACCGTGGCGGCGCTGGCGGCCCGGGTCGAGGAGCTGCTCGTCGCCGAGATCGAGGCGCTGAGCGAGGACGAGGCGGCCGACCGCCTGGACGACTGAGCCGCCCCGGGAGGGCGCGGGCCGATTCCCGCGCCCTCCCGTTTCACCGCGCCCGGGCCTCGGCGGCCGCCTTGAGGTCGGTCAGCCACGCCTCCAGCCCCGTCCGCAGGATCGCGGTCGCCAGCGGCACATTCGCATCGACCTGCGGCCCGGTGTGGGTCTCCTCGGTGCTGACCCGTACCCCGCCCCGCACCTTGGTGAAGTTCCAGACGTGCACCCCGTCGATGTGCAGGCCCTCCCCGTCCGCCGGGCCGGTCCAGCGGAGGCAGGAGCGGTCCGCGACCTGGCGCACGGTCGAGGTGATGTCCAGAGCGGTGGCCGGGATCCCGACCTCGGGCGGGATCGGCGTCGTCCAGTGGAACGCCGACCCGGCGCGGAACCGCCCGTGGTCGAGGCGCTCGGCGCTGCTGACCGCCTGCTGCCAGGAGGGCCAGCGGTCGACGTCCGTCTGCAGCTTCCAGATCACGTCCAGCGGTGCGTTGATCACGGCCTCGGTCCGGTACCGGATCTGCGCGGCCGGATCGACCCCGGCTCCCCGGCAGGTGAGGCCCTTGGCAGGCTTCGCGGAGTGCGCCCCGGCCGGAGCCGCGGCGCCGCTCAACAGCCCGACAACCAGCGGAACCGTGATCACGGCGGCCCGGATTCCGGCCTTACGCATACCGAACATGGCATTTCCTTCCCTAGCCCTCGTTCTTCTTGTGAGAAGTTCTAACTCCTTCGCATCCCAAGAGTCAATAGCTTCCGTGATACCCTCTAACCAACGCATCCGAGAGGCGACCCCCACCATGGCGAAGAGCGACCCCACCACCCCCCGCGAGCGCTACCGCACCCAGGTCCGCGCCGAGGTCATGGAACGCGCCTGGGAACAGATCGCCACCGCCGGCGCCTCCGCGCTCTCGCTCAACGCGATCGCCAAGCACATGGGCATGAGCGGCCCCGCGCTCTACCGCTACTTCGCCAACCGGGACGAGCTGATCACCGAACTCGTCCGCGAGGCCTACCGCGACCTCGCCGACACCCTCCGCGCGGCCGCCGCCACCGGCGCCGACCTGGCCGGCCTCGCCCGCACACTGCGCACCTGGGCCCTCGCCGACCCGCAGCGCTACCTGCTGCTCTACGGCACCCCGGTGCCCGGCTACGAGGCGCCCGAGGACACGAGGGCGATCTCCCAGGAGATCGCGGTGACGCTCATCGACGCCTGCGCCGCCACCCTCCCCCAGGGCGCCCCGGCGTCCCCGCTCGCCACCCACGTCGCCGACCACCGCACCTGGGCCGCCGGCCACCCCGCCCCGCCCGAGGCGCTCGCCCTGTTCCTCAGCCTCTGGACCCGCCTCCACGGCGTCCTGTCCCTCGAACTGGCCGGCCACTTCGGCGGCATGGGCTTCGACGCGGAGGTCCTCTTCGAGTCCGAACTCGCCACCCTGCTGGGCTGATTCAGCCCCTCCGCACACCCGCCATCGGCCGCGCCCGCTCCAGCAGCCCCCGCACCCGCGCATCGCGGCGGTGCGGGCGCACCGCCGCGACCATCGCCCGGAACCGGTCGTCCGCCCGACCGGACTGCACCTGCGGATAGTCGTCCAAGGCCAAGTGCCAGTTCTGCACGGCTTCTTCGACCCGACCGACCTCGACCTGCCACTCGGCGAGCATCGCCCGATGACGCACCCGGGCCCGCCGGTACACGGCGGGCCTGACCTTCTCGGAGCGTTGCAGCGCCCTGATCGCCCCTTCCCGGTCGCCGAGTTCATGGTTCACCTGGGCCACGTGATAGGCGAGCGACGCGGGATCGTACGAGCCGTGCGCCTTCGCCTTGGACTCGGCCTGCTCCATGGCGACTTCCGCCGCCCGCAGCATCGCCAGCGCCCCCGCGCGATCGCCGGTCCGCGCGAGGGAATGCGCCTGCTGCCCGGCCAGGAAGGCCCGCATCCTCGGCCCGGCCTGCGGCGAGGCACTCGACGCCGCATCCGCAAGCCGTACCGCCTCCGCCCCGTGACCGAGTTCGACGGCCTGCACGCTCATGCCACGCAACGTGGTGCAGTACGTGAGATGGTCACCGGCCGCGAGCGCGAGCTCCAGCGCCTTGGTGTAGTAGCTCTGCCCCAGCGTGTCCAGACGTTCGTCGACGGCCATGTACCCCGTCAGATAGAGGTGGTCGGCCGCAGCGGAGAGCATCGCCCTGCGCACCTCGTCCGAGGCCGTGGCGCGAAGGTACGGGACGATGTTGTTGACCATGAACGCCGCCGCCATGGGCCGCGCGGTGCGCCCTCCGAACTGGTCGTCGATCTCACTGATCCGCTCCGTCATGGCAATGACGGACTCGACCTCACCCATCCCGATCCTGGCATGCGGATCGGACCCGAGCCTCTCGAACCTCCCCACCACGTCCGGCCACCCGGGAATGGTCAGCGCTACCGAGTAGAGGCCAGCCCCGAGCACGCCTCTGCGCGATGGATCCATGTCGGCACTCCCGAGGTCGACCAGTCCTTCCACCATATCCACGGACGGTTCCTGCTGATCGGGCTGATCCACGAATCCTGCCTCGAATGCCGTGACAACCCGCTCAAGACGCCGGCTCAGAACCTCCAGCACCACTTGCCGGTACTTGGCCATGGGACGCGTACCGGAGAGCCAGTGCGACACCGCCGACTCTTCGTACTTGAGCCTGAAGCCACCCTCTGTACCGGCCCGGTTGATCGCACGCGCGAACTCGCCATTGCTTCTCCACCGGCACTCTGTGCCCTACGAGAAGGCCGGGTTCCGGACGGTCGGGGCCCTGCGGGAGGCGGGGTACTGGCTCGGGCGGGTCTGCGACGAGGTAGTGATGGATGCCCTGGCCGCGGAGTTCGCCGGGCCTTCGGTGGTCGCGCCCCTGGTAGCCGGGTAGCTCGCCCTCAGCGGCGATGGGCGTCCTGGCGCGAGGTCTGCCGATCGGGTGATCATGGTGTGACGCGATGTCATGTCCGATGGTCGAGAGGGTGTTCAAGATGCTGGTCGACTGGCCTGCCGAGACGTTCGTGTTACGCCTGCACCGGATTCCCGGGCTGGTGGCGGGTGTTGCTCCGGGGAGTCCGGAGGGGACAGCTGTGGTGCTGGGGCCCGAGGTCGGCGGGGAGGGGGAGCAGTGGGTGGCGGAGCGGTTCCGGGTGATCAACCACCGGATCCGGCATGTCGCCACCGGGCTGTACCTGACCGCCGAGACGTCGAGCCGGGGCGCGGCGGTCACGCTGCGGCCCAAGTTCTCCGACACCGGCAGTGATACCTCGTACTGGCGGCAGGCGTGGCGGGCCTTCGTGCAGCGCGACACCGGTCGGCTGATGGCTCTCCACGACTCCTCCAACTGCCTGCTCGGACTGGCCGATCCGGCGGCCCAGCGGCCGGGTGGGCCGCTGATCCTGGAGAAGGGTGCCGGGGCCGAGGACCGGGCCTGCACCGCGTGGGCGCCCGCGCCGGCGCCTGCGCCGAAGCCCGCACCCGCCCCGGCACCGAAGGCCACCGATCTGCCGGTGGGGACGGGACGGGTCCGGGTGCCGGCCCGGCGCTTCGAGAGGGACAGCCGGACCGTCGAGGGGATCTTCGAGGAGACGGTCTTCCGGGAGGTCCCCGGTGAACTCCTCACCCCGGGCACCAGCATCAACACCTTCGACTTCGACCACTACTCCCGGGGCGACTGGTACCGGGAGGGCCGGGAGGGAACTCTGCTGGCCTTCACGGACAGCTACGAGACCAACGGCGCCGTACGCAAGGCTTTCCACCGGCTGCCCGGGGAGCCCGCCCGCTACGTGGACGGCGACGAGGTCACCGTCCACTACGTGCCGCCGAAGCTGGTCGCGCGCACCAACTTCCCCGCCGCGCTCTTCGCCGACGTCGACGGCGCCCTCGTCCGGACGCCGTGGAAGCTGGCCAGCGGCCATGGCTTCTACAGCCAGCCCGAGCGTCGCGAGGGCCTCTACGACCCCAGGGTGGACGGCGCCGGCACCGTCGTGCAGTGGAACAAGACCTGGATCGACGACAACGACACCAGCTCCAAGGTCTTCCTCCGCTTCGACGGCCACTACTTCATCGACCAGGTCAACATCACCTGGGCCGAGGGCGAGAAGCCCTGACCCGACCCCGCCCGCCCGGTCGACTCCCGTCCATGACCCTTGACGGGAGTCGGCCGGGTCCACCATGGTGTGGTCCACTCCCTCGCACCGCTGCCCCCATCGGTACTCCCCCACCTGGAGACGGCATGCGTGCAACCGTTCTGTCCCGACCCGGCCGCAGGCGCGGCCGACTCTCCGTCGGGCTCGCCGTGAGTGCCCTCGCGGCGGCCGCCTCGACCGTCGGGCTGGCGTCCAGCGCCGGGTTCGCCGCCGGTGCGGCGGATCCGCAGCCGCACGCCGAGCTGATCCTCAACGGGGGCTTCGACTCCTACCCGTGGATCTGGAAGTGCGACGGTAGCGTCGGGTCCAGCAGCATCCCGCACGACCACTACGTGACGGGGTATCCGAACGCCGACAACAATGCCCGGTGCACGCAGCGGGTGCGGGTGCTGCCGAACTCCCACTACCTGCTGTCCGCCACGGTGCGCGGCTCGTTCGCCTTCGTCGGCGTGACGGGAGCAGGGGGCGAGAACGCCTCGACCTGGTCGAGCCGGAGCGATTGGAACAACCTGTCGGTGCAGGTCGACACCGGGCCGGACACCACCGAGCTGACCGTGTACTTCCACGGCTGGTACGAGCAGCCGGCGTACGACGTGCGACGGGTGTCCTTCAGCGGCCCCGGGTACCCGCCGCCGCCCTGCGGGGAGCCCGAGAGCCCGTCGCCGACGCCGACGGGCACCGACGGCCCCGGATCGCCCACGCCCACGCCCACCTGCCAGCGCACGTACATCCCCTGACGGTCGGCGCTCCCCCACACCCGGAGACACCCATGCGCCCGTCACGCCCCCGCCGTGCCCCTGGCGGCAACCCACTCGGCTCCGTCCTCGGCGCCCTCGTCCTGGCCAGTGCGGCCGCTGTGGCCGCGAACGGTTCTGCCGCAGCCCAGCCGGCGCCGGTGGAATGGATCAAGAACGGCGAGTTCCGCGACCCGCTCGCCCGCGGCTGGACCTGCGAAGGCGAGTTCACGCAGACCGACCGGGGCGTCGAGGGACGCCCAGGTGGACAGAGTTACGCCGGCTGCACGCAGCGGGTGCCGGTAGTGGCCGGTACGCGGTACAGCTTCGCGGCCTCCATGGCCGGCGCCTACACCTTCGTCACCGTCTCCGGCACCGGGACGGGCAGCGGCGAGGTGACCCTCTGGGCCGACGGGCCGAACTGGCGGTCCCTCGCCACGACCCTCGCGATCGGCAACAGCCACGAGGTGACCGTCACGTTCCACGGCTGGTACGGGCAGGGCCCCTACCAGGTGAACCGGGTCTCGATGATCGGGCCGATGTACCCCGACGAGTGCGCCACCCCGTCCCCCGCTCCGAGCGTCCCCGGACCGAGCGCGCCCGCACCGGCCTCGACCCCGCCGTGTCTGCCCCGGCCTGCCGAGCCTCCCACCGGGTCCGTCTGACGACGTCGACCGGGGTGATGGCCCGGTTCAGGGGGAGGGGCGGCTGCGGTGGGCGCGCTGGCGGCAGGCAGCGCCGCAGTAGCGGGCCGGGCGGCCGGTGGGGCGGAGGGTGAGCACGGTGCCGCACTGCTCGCAGGCCGGGGCGGGGTGCGGACCCCGGTTGTCACGAAAGGAGCGTCCTTCCGTGACAACCGGGGCGGACGGTCGCAGGCCGTCCAGGGTCAGCCGGACGAGCCGGAGCCCGGCCGCGCGGTCGTGACGGACCCTCAGCATCGCGGCACACCCCACGGTGAGGGCCACCACGTCGTCGGGGCCGATCTCCGGCCGGACGCCGCCGTCCCGCTGCGCGGCCCGCAGCAGCGTCTCCAGGAGCTGGTGCAGGCGCGCCACCGTCGCGGTCAGCACCGGACGCGGCCAGCTCGCGTCGGCGTCCAGCGCGTCGCAGACGGTCGCGCGGCTGCGGGTGGTGCCGACCACCTCCAGGAGGAACCCGAAGAAGGCCTCGGTGGGCGCGGAGCGGGCCGTCCGTCTCTCGCCGGAGGCGACCAGTTCGCCCAACTGCTGGGCGAACACCGCCTCGACGAGCGCGTGCTTGGTCGGGAAGTGCCGGTACACCGTGCCGGCGCCGATGCCCGCCCGGCGGGCGATGTCCCCGAGCGGGACGTCGAGCCCCCGCTCCGCGAACGCCTCGCCCGCCGCCGACAGCACCCGAGCCCGATTGCGGCGGGCGTCGCTCCGGTCGCCCGCGCCGGTCACCGTCGTCATGTCACGAAACCCCTTGTCCCCCGGAGCCAAACGGGTTGGAGTATCCCAGATCCCCGGCGCTGAAGCACCGACCGGGGCCAAGGAGGACGAGATGACCATCGAACGCACTGGACGCAAGGACACGGCCTGGGGCCTCGTCGCCGTGACCGGCGCCACCGGGAATCAGGGCGGGGCGACGGCCCGGCGGCTGCTGGCCGCCGGGCGCCCCGTCCGCGCCCTGGTCCGGGACCGGGCGGCGCCCGGCGCCGTGGCACTCGCGGAGGCCGGGGCCGAGCTGGCCGTCGCGGACCTGGACGACCCGGCGAGCCTGGGCCCAGCCCTGGCCGGCGCCGGCGCGCTGTTCGCCGTGCCGCCGGTGGCCTACGGGCCGACGGGCATCGACGAGGAGCTGGAGTTCGGTCGCGGCCGGGCCCTGGCAGACGCGGCCGCCGCCGCCGGGGTCCGCCAGGTGGTGTTCACCGGTGTCGCCCCGACCACCGGGGCCGCGTTCGCGGCCCCCGGAAAGCGACGCATCGAGCAGTACCTGCGCGAGCGGATCGGGCAGGTGACGGTCTTGCGGCCGGTGCGGTTCATGACCAACTACCTGGGGCTGGCCGGAATCGGCTTCGACGGCTTCAGGGACGGGGTCAACCGCCACCTCTTCCTCCCGGACGAACCGCTCCAGATGATCGCCCTGGAGGACATCGCCGAGTTCGCCGCGCTGGCCTTCGAGCAGCCGGAGCGGTTCGCCGGCCGGACGCTGGAGCTGGCCGGTGACGCCCCGACCCCGGTCGAGGCCGTCGCCGCGATCGCCGCCGCGACCGGGCGGGCGCTGCGCTACGAGCAGATCGGCCACGAGGAGGCCGCGGCGCTGCACCCCGGGCTGGCCGAAGTCCGCCGGCAGTGGGCCGAGGGCCACCGCTGGCGGGTCGACATCGAGGCGCTGCGGGTGGTCCACCCCGGGCTGCGCAGTCTCGGTGACTGGCTCGCCGAGGGCGGCGCCGCCGCGCTGCGCGCCCGGTTCGACGCCACCGGCGACAGCGCCGCTCCGGGGCCGACGTCCTGACCGGCCGTCAAGCGAGCTCGAACAGCGCCTCCGGAGCCGGTCCGGGTGCCGGTGCGAGAACCTCGCGGAGCTCCTGGACGGCGCGGCGCCAGGCGGGGCCGTCCTCGCTCTCGTCCCAGAGCTCGGCGAGCTCGGACTCGTCGGCGAGCACCCGGTCCAGGGCCGAAGCGGCTATCGGCCTCAGGTCGACGGCGAACTCCGGAAGGGGCTCGTCGGGCCCGTAGGCGCTGGTGACCGGCTCCCCACCGGGGCACTGGGAGGCCACGAGGGCGGCGGCGGCCACCGCCTCCACCGCCTCGTCGAAGTCGAGGTACTCCTCGGCCCCGGTGTCGGCGGCCAGCGTCAGCACTCAGCGGAGCACGCCCTCCCGGTCCCCCGCGGCCGCCTCGTCGAGGCCGGCGCAGAAGTCCGCCGCGGTGTCGTTGTCGAAGTGTCCGATGTCCCAGGTGCCCACAGTGCTCTCCTCAGTTCGCTCGTGGGGATCATGGCACCGCCCACCGACAATCACGCGGGCTCAGCCGCCGGCGGCCTCCGCGATGCGGGCCTCCAGGGCCGCGGCGAGCGCGTCGACGGCGGCCGGGGTGAAGGCGTGCTCGTTGTAGCGGAGCCAGCAGACCAGGGAGCCGTCGGGCTGTTCGGTGGCGGCGAGTTCCGGGACGTGGCGGTCGCCGCCGGGCATCGGGTAGGGGACGGTGGCGCGGCGCGGGACCTCCCAGGCGGTGCAGGCGAGGCCGGGGAGCTGGGCGGGGGCGTTCCAGCTCTCGTAGCGGAGCCAGGCGGCGAACGGGACCAGCGGGCTGAACTCCGCGAAGGGGTAGAGCTGGTGGTCCAGGGCCGCGGTGGCGGTGTCGCGGACCCGGGCGAGGAGTTCGGCGAAGCCGGGAGCGCCGGAGGCGTCGACCCTCAGCAGGAGGGACTGGACGAAGCAGCCGACGGCCTGTTCGGCCTCGGGCGTGGTGCGGCCGGGGACGGGGGTCATCAGGACCAGGTCGGCCTGACCGCTGCGCTCCGCGAGCAGGCCGAGCCAGACGGTGGCGAGGGCCTGGAAGGGGGTCGCCCCGGCCTCGGCGGCCCGGTCGCGGAGGGCGGCGGCCCGGTCGGCGGGGACGGTGAGCCGGTGAGCTGCGCTGAGCACCGTCTCGGTGTCGGTGCGGCCCGGGAAGGGGTGCACCGCCTCCGGGGCGCCGGCCAGGGTGCGGGCGAAGTGGGACCGGGCGAGCGGCCAGTTGGCGTTGGAGCGGGAGACCAGCTCGCCGAGCGTCGGCATCGGCCGGGGCGGGGGCGCCGGGCGCCCGCGGCGCAGGGCCGAGTAGATGACGCCGAGGTCGCGCAGCAGTACGCCGACCGACCAGCCGTCGCCCACGATGTGGTGGACGGCGAGCAGCACCGCGTGGTCCTCGGCGCCCCGGCTGACCACGGCGAGGCCGGTCATCGGGCCCTCGCCGACGTCGGTGAGCCGGTCCCGGGCGGCGATCAGCCGGTCCGACACCTCGTCGTCGCTCTCCCCCGGGGCGTCGACCAGGACGGCCTCCACCTGCGGCTCGGGGTCGACGACGGCGCGCCGGACGCCCGGCAGGGCGCCGGGCACGGGCACGAAGCGGGTGCGCAGCGCGGGGTGGCGGCGCACCGCCTCGTACAGGGCCTCGGTCAGCAGGCCCGGGTCCAGTGCTTCGGTGACGCGGAACATCACGGCGACCGCGCCGACGTTGCGGCCCTCGGCCTCGGCCATCCAGCGCAGGAAGTTCTCCTGCTGGGAGGTGAGCGGGATGTCGTGGGGCTGGGCGCGCAGTTCGCGCAGGAACGGGGAGAGCGCGGCTTCGTCGACCGGGGGCGCGGCCTCGGCGGTCCTGGGCGCGGTGGCGAGCCAGGCGGCCTGGGCGCGCAGCGAGGGCCGTTCGAAGACCAGGGCGGTGCTCGCGGCGACGCCGAACGCGGCGGAGACGGCGGCGGCGAGCTGGACGGCGCGGAAGGAGTCGCCGCCGAGCGCGAAGAACTCGTCCTCGACGGCCGCGACCGGCCGGCCGAGCACCTTGCGCCAGACGGCGGCGAGGGCGAGTTCGGTGCCGGTGGTGGGCGGGGTGCCGGCCGGGGCCTCGGCGGGGGTGTCGAATCGTGCCCGCAGTTCGTGCTTGACGACCTTTCCGCTGGGGTTGCGGGGCAGCCGGTCGGTGAGCAGGATCCGGACCGGCAGTTCGGCCCGGCCGAGGCGGGCGGCGAGGAAGAGGCGCAGTTCGTCGAGGTCCAGGCCGTCGGCGGCGGGCACGACGGCGGCCACCGGCACCGCGCCCATGACGGGGTGCGGGAGGCCGAGCGCGGCGGCGTCGGCGACCTGGGGGTGGGCGTGCAGGACGTCCTCGATGCGCAGCGTGGAGACCTTGAGGGCACCGGACTTGATGATGTCGCTCTCCCGGTCGACCAGGTGGAGGTAGCCGTCGGCGTCGAGCCGGCCGAGGTCTCCCATCCGCACCCAGCCGTCGCGGAAGACGGCGGCCGTGGCCTGCGCGCCGGCCGTGTAGCCGCGCGGGGGCCCCGGCTGGCGCAGCCAGACCTCGCCGACGGTGCCGGTCGCGACCGGCTGCCCGTCCTCGTCGAGCAGCCGCAGGTCGGCCGGGTTGGTGGGGCGGCCGACCGAGCCGGGCCGGCGGGGGTCGACGACGGCGGATATCTGGGCGGGCGAGGCCTCGGCGGAGGTGTAGGTGTTGACCAGGGTGGCGGTCGGCAGGGCTTCGCGCAGGGCGGCGGCGACGGGGGCGGGCAGGGCGGCGGCGGAGGAGCTGATCAGTAGGACGCTGCTCAGGTCGTGCCGCCCGGCCGTACCGGAGTTGAGCAGTTCGACGGCCATCGAGGGCACCAGGAAGACGGTGCCGGCGCGGTACTCGGCGACGGTCCGGCCGAACTCCTCGGCGTCGAAGCGCGGCAGGCAGATCGTGGCGGGCGCGGCGACCAGCGCGTTGACCAGCACCACCTGGGCCGCGTTGGTGCCGATCGGGAAGGCGTGCACGGCGTGCGCGGAGTGGGCGTAGGGGCGCGGGCGCGGGTCGAGCCGCTGGCCGGCCGTCAGGCTGGCGTGGGCGGCGTGCACGCCCTTGGGCGCGCCGGTGGTGCCGGAGGTGCCGATGACCTGGGCGAGGTCGCCGGGGGCGGGGCGGTGCGGCGGTTCCTGCGCGCCGTCGCCGGCACCGCGGCCGTCGGCCTCCAGCCCGGCCAGCGGCAGGCAGCGGACGCCGGCCGCGGCGGCCCGCTCCTCGTCGGCGGATCCGGCGACCGCGAGGACCACCGCGCTGTCGCCCGCCAGCCGCGCGGTGTCCTCGGCGCTCAGGTCCTCGCGGACGACGACGGCCGCCGCGCCCGCGTAGTGCGCGGCCAGGAAGGCCACCGCGTAGGCGTCCCAGGAGCGGTTGGGGAAGAGCAGCAGCACCCGCTCGCCCGGCCGGAGGCCCGCCCGGGCGAGCCCGTGGGCGGCGCGCACCGCCCGCTCCCGCCACGTCCGGTAGTCGAGTGCCGGTCGGCCGGGGGCGATCAGCGCGGGCCGGTCGGGGTGCCGGGCGGCCCGGTCGTCGAGCAGGTCGGTCAGGGTGAGCGCGTCGGGCGTCCCGGGTGCCGAAGCGGCGGCGGTGGGAACGGCACTGACGGTGGATCGGGTGCTGATGACGACTCCCGGAAGTGGCCAGGACGGGGCGCGGCCGATCGGCCGGACGGGTGGCTGGTCCAGACCGTAGCGGCTCGGCGCCGTCCCCCGCCAGAGTCGTCCGCCTGCGGACCGCGGGGACGGTACGGGAGGCGGCGGTCGGCGGCGCGGGCTTCCCGGTGACGGTCTGCGACCGCGGGCGCGGTCGCGGAGCGTAGCCGCCGGGCGGGCGCCGGTGGGAGGGATCCGGAGGATGGGGTCCGGGAGAGCCCCTGGGAGTAGAGCGGCGCGGTCGGGGCAGGCGGGGGCCCGGACGGCCCGCACCGCGGCGGTCGCGTCTGGACGTGCCGTGCCGCGCGGTTCGGGCGATCATGAGGGAACGTGCCTCGAAAGGTGGAATGCGATGTTCCAGCTCCTGTGGATTCTGCTCATCGGCTTCGTGCTCGGTGTGATCGCCAAGCTGATCCTGCGCGGCCCGCAGGCCATCCCGTGGTGGCTGACCATGCTGCTCGGTGCGGCCGGGGCCTGGCTGGGCAACGCGGTCGCCGGGTGGATCGGTGTCCGGCACACCTCCGGCATCGACTGGATCCGCCATCTGCTCCAGCTCGCCTTCGCGGTCGGCCTGATCGGCATCGTCGCCCCCGCCTGGAGCTCCCGCCGGTCCAGGTGACGGCCGGTCCAGGTGACCGGCGGTCCCGGCCGCGCCCCGGGCCGGGACCGCGCCCGGACCCGGTCCGGCCCGGGTCCGGAGGGTGGTCCGGCGCGATGCTGTTCGATGCGGCGCGGCTAGACTCGCACGGCCGTCGCAGCCCGACGGCCGTGCCGCCGAACTCGCGAGGGAACAGAACATGGTCGAGGCCGCCCCGAAGGTCGTTGTGGTCGTGCCCACCTACAACGAGCGGGAGAACCTTCCGGTCCTCGCCGGCCTGCTGGCCGGGCTCGACCTGCCGAACCTGCATCTGCTGGTCGTCGACGACAACTCCCCCGACGGCACCGGCGAGGTGGCCGACAAGCTGGCCGCCGAGTCCGAGGGCCGGGTCTCGGTGCTGCACCGCACCGAGAAGGACGGCCTGGGCCGCGCCTACGTGGCCGGCATGGCCCGGGCCCTGGAGGACGGCGCGGACGTGGTCGTCCAGATGGACGCGGACCTGTCCCACCCGGCCGCCGTGCTGCCGCTCATGGTGGAGACCCTGCTCGCCGACGACACGGCCGTGGTGCTCGGCTCCCGGTACGTGCCCGGCGGGTCGACCGCCGAGGAGTGGCCGTGGCACCGCAAGGCGCTCTCCGCCTGGGCCAACCTCTACGTGAACACCATCCTCGGCCTGGGCGTGCGCGACGCCACCGCCGGCTTCAAGGCCTGGAAGGCGCAGACCCTGCGGGCCATCGACCTGCCGTCGGTGAACAGCAACGGGTACTCGTTCCAGGTCGAGCTGAACCACCGGGTGGTGCGCCAGGGGCTGACCATCAAGGAGGTGCCGATCCGCTTCGAGGAGCGGGTCGAGGGCGCGTCCAAGATGAGCCTCGGGGTGCAGGTGGAGTCGGCGCTCGCGCCGTGGAAGCTGCTGCGCGAGGGGCGCGGCAAGCAGTAGCCACCGGTTCCGCCCGACGCGGTCCGGACCGACGGGGAACGCGGGGCGGGAGAGACCGGTGGGAAACGGGGGACGGGGAAGGAGGTGCGCATGGCCCTGCTACCGGACTCCGTGGTCGGCCTGCTGCGCCGCGCCGCCCGTGAACCCTTCGCCGTCCAGACCGCCCGGGCGACCGTCGCCGCCACCCTCTCCTACGTGGTGGCGACCTGGCTCAGCAGCGAACCGGCCCCCCTGACGGCCCCGCTGACCGCGCTGCTGGTGGTCCAGGTCACCGTCTACTCGACGCTCACCACCAGCATCCGCCGGGTGAACTCGGTGGTCGTCGGCGTGCTGATCGCGATCGGCTTCAGCGCGGTGGTCGGGCTCTCCTGGTGGAGCCTCGGGCTGATCATCCTGGCCTCGCTGGTCATCGGCCGGTTCGTCCGGGTGGACGAGTTCGTCCAGGAGGTCGCGATCAGCGCGATGCTGATCCTGGGCGTCACCAAACTCGCCTCGCAGGCCTGGGACCGGGTGCTGGAGACACTGATCGGCGCGAGCGTCGGCCTGCTGTTCAACCTGGTGTTCGCCCCGCCGGTCTGGCTGGACACCGCGGGCGAGTCGATCGAGGACCTGGCCCGCCGGGCCCGGCACCTGCTGCTCGACCTCTCCGAGCAGCTGGGCCGGCCCACCGCCGTCGCGGACGCCGCCGAGCGCCTGCACGAGGCCCGCCGGCTCGACCAGGCGATCGCCGACGTCGATGCCGCGCTGCGCCAGGCCGAGGACAGCCTCAGGTTCAACCCCCGGATCAGCGAGGGGCTGCTCTCCCGGCTGGTGCTGCGCACCGGCCTGGACACGCTGGAGATCTGCGTGGTGGTGATCCGGGTCATCTCGCGCTCGCTCACCGACCTCGCCAAACGGCGCGGGCCCGGCGAGCCGTTGGTGGCGCCGGGCCTCGCGGTGGCGATGGAGGAGCTGCTCGCCCATGTCGGCGGTGCGCTGGTGAGCTTCGCCGTGCTGGTCACCACCCAGGTCAGCCGGAACGCCGAGGAGGCCGAGGAGCGGCTCGCCGCCGAGCTGACGGCCGCCTGGGCGAGCCGGGAGAACGTCGCCCGGCTGCTGCTGGAGCAGGTCCGCGCGGACCCGGACTCCTGGCACCTGCTCGGGTCGCTGCTGACCGAGGTCGACCGGATCCTCGACGAACTGGACCTGGAGCACCGCTCCCGGCGGCTGATGGAGGAGCTGGACCGGGCCTCGGTGGCGGGCCGGGAGCGGTTCTCCCGGCTCGGTCGGCTGCGCCGCTGGCTGCGCGGCGACCCGGTCCTCGCCCGGGTCCGCCGCCGCCGCGGGAAGGCGTCGGCGGGCGCCCGGAGCTGAGCCCTGGGTCGGGTCCGGGCGCTCAGCCCGCTGCGGCGTCGAGCAGCCGCTGGATGTCGATCTTGCGCATCTCCAGCATCGCCGCGGTGACCCGCCCGGCCTTGGCCCGGTCCGGGTCGGCGACCAGGTCGATCAGCACCTGCGGGGTGACCTGCCAGGACAGGCCCCAGCGGTCCTTGAGCCAGCCGCACGGCCCCTCCTGGCCGCCGCCCTCCAGCAGGGCCGCCCAGAGCCGGTCCACCTCCGCCTGGTCGTCGCAGTGCACCTGGAGCGAGACGGCCTCGGTGAACGGGAAGATCGGGCCGCCGTTGAGGGCCACGTAGGGTCGGCCGCCGAGTTCGAAGGCGACCGTCAGCACGGTGCCGGCCGTGCCCGGGCCGGCCTCGGTGTAGTGGGTGACGCCGGTGATCCGGGAGTCGGGGATGACCGAGGTGTAGTACCGGACGGCTTCCTCGGCCTGGTCGTCGAACCAGAGACAGGGTGTGATCTGCTGCATGGGGCAGACGGTAGCGGCGGGCCCCGACGGGGCGGCCGCGCCACGCCACGCCGCGGCCGGGGGGCACCGGTTCGGTGCTCCGCCGGCCGCGGCGCCCGGGGATCCGGACTCAGTGCACCCAGCCCGCGTACC
This sequence comes from Kitasatospora sp. MBT66, assembly GCF_000710405.2. Taxonomy (NCBI): domain Bacteria; kingdom Bacillati; phylum Actinomycetota; class Actinomycetes; order Kitasatosporales; family Streptomycetaceae; genus Kitasatospora; species Kitasatospora sp. MBT66. The sequence continues at coordinate 476,128 of NZ_JAIY01000016.1, forward strand.
GGCGGGTGAAGCGCTGGCCGGTGGCGGCGGTGACCACCACGTCGTAGCGGCCCTGCTTGTCCAGCGGCCAGACCAGGTTGCTCTGCTTGCCCGGCCGGACCCAGACGGTCTGCGCGGTGCCGGCGAAGTCGTTCGGCACGGCGGTGAAGCAGACGTCGGTCATGCCGTCGTTGACGAGCTGGAGGGTGAGGCGCTTGGAGCCGGACAGGTCGGCGGTGACGATCGGCACCGCGATGTCGTTCTGGCCGGACGGCTGCTCGGCGTCGCCCTGGCCGTCGCGGACCACGGTGCCGGCGAAGCGGCGGACGAAGCCGTCCGGGCCGTGCACGGTGAAGTCGTAGCGGCCGTTGGTCTTCGCGGCCTCCCAGACGTACGTGGCCGAGGCGCCGGGGGCCACGGTGAACGGCGTCCCGGCGAAGGGCTGGACGATGTTCGGGTAGACCGTGTACGGGAAGGCCACGGCGCCGTCGTTGCTCATCGTGCAGGTGACCCGGCCGGTGAGGCGGTCCACCTCCGCCTCGGCCCAGGGCTGGTAGGGCAGGTGGCGGTGCGGGCGGTCGCCCCGCTCCGGCACCGGCATGGACTGGGCGCCGACGGCCGGCAGCTGCACACCGGGGAGCTTGGTGCCCGCGTCGGCCTTGGCCATCAGGGCGTTGGTGTCCGGCAGTTGCGGGATCGAGTGGTCCGGGGCGGCGAAGTCGAAGCAACTGGTGAGGTCGCCGCAGACGGCGCGGCGCCAGGCGGAGATGTTGGGCTCGGCCACACCGGTGACCTGCTCCATGAAGCGCAGCACCGAAGTGTGGTCGAAGACCTGGGAGTTGACCCAGCCGCCGCGCGACCAGGGCGAGGCGACCCAGAGCGGGACGCGGTTGCCGAGGCCGATGGCGCGGCCCTGGGTGAACTCCTCCGGGGTGCCCGGCTCGGGGGTGGGCGGCACCATGTGGTCGAAGTAGCCGTCGTTCTCGTCGTACATGACCAGGAAGACGGTGTGCCGCCACACGTCCGGGTTGGACATCAGCGACTGCAGGGCCTGGTTCACCCAGTGCGCGCCGTACGCCGGTCCGGCCTCCGGGTGCTCGGAGAACAGGTACGGCGCGACCAGCCAGGAGACGGTCGGCAGGGTGCCGTCCTTGCAGTGCGCGTCGAAGGCCGCCGGGTCGAACTTGGTCATCGCGTTGATGTAACGCGGGTCGTCCTTCGGGAAGTTGTGGAACTGCTTGAAGTACGAGAGCGCGTTGTCGTCGTAGTCGCCGGTGCGGTCGTCCTTGCTGGGGTTGTGGTAGACCCGCCAGGTGACGCCCGCCGACTGCAGACGCTCGGCGTAGGTGGTCCAGTCGGCCACCGGGTTGTCGGTGACCGGGGTGTTGTCGATCCACGGGCCGGTGGTGCCGTCCCGGCCGGGGCCCGCGGTGCCGGTCCACAGGTAGAGCCGGTTGGGGTCGGTCGGCCCGGCCAGCGAGGTGAAGTAGGCGTCGCACAGGGTGAACGCGTCGGCGAGCGCGTACTGGTAGGGGATGTCCTCGCGGGTGAAGTAGCCCATGGTGCGCTCGCCCTTGGCGGCGATCCACTTGTTCATCGCGCCGTTGTTGATGGCCTGGTGGCCGGTGGCCCAGTCGTGCGGCAGGCCGCCGGCGTTCTGCGCGTTGTACTTCGAGGTGTCCATCCGGTACGGCAGCATCGCGTTGCCGTCGCTGCGGCGCGGGTCGGGCTGGCGGAACACGTCGGTGCCGTCGGGGAACTGGAGCCCCTGCTTGTCGCCGAAGCCGCGCACGCCGTTGAGGGCGCCGAAGTAGTGGTCGAAGCTGCGGTTCTCCTGCATCAGCACCACGACGTGCTTGACGTCCTTGATGGTGCCGGTGAGGCGGTCCGGAGCGGCGGCGGGCTGGGTGGGCGCGGCCTGGGCCGGGGTGCCCTGGAGGCCGGTCAGGGCGACGGCGCCGGCGGCGGTGGCGCCGACGAAGGTGCGGCGGGAGAGCTCGGACATCGCGAACTGGCCTTTCAGAGCTGGAAGGTGGCGACCGCGGCGGCGGTGTCGGACGGCCACTGGTTGGCGGCGAGGGCGGCCGGGTCGGCGGCGGTGGCCGGCCAGTCGGCGACCAGGGTGTGCGCCTCGACGAGCCGCAGCTTCCCCCGGTACAGCACGTAGTCGATCCGGTCCTGCGGCTCGGCCTTGCCGGCGGCGCGCTGCTTGCGGACCGGCGACCAGGTGGTGCCGGGCGCCTTCACCGGGTCCCGGTTCTCCTCGCGGAAGGTGTCGGTGAGTCCGGCCTCCTGGAGGGCGGTGGTGACCGGCCAGGCGAGCGCGCCGGCGCCGCCGTGCGCGGCGGCGGTGGCGGCCGTCCAGTCCAGGTGCGAGGGCGAGGACAGGCCGCCGGCGAGCACCACCGGGGCGCCCGCGGCGGCGTCGGCGGTGACGGCGGCGGCCAGCGCCCGGGCCTGCCGGAGCCGGACCGAGGCGTTCTCGGCCGCGAGGACCTGCGCGGCGGTGCGGCCGTCCTGGAGGGCGTACGGGCCGTAGTCGGACTCGTCGAGGTGCGCGGTCCAGACCCGGACAGCGCGGCCGCCGGGCAGCTGCACGGTCGCCGCGGCGGCGGGCAGTTCGGCGGTGGCCGGGGTGACGGCGGTCAGCGGGTAGCGGCTGAGCAGGCCGACGCTGCCGGCGCTCTGGTGGGCGTACCAGCCGAGGGCGTCGGCCAGCGTCTGGGCGGCCTTGCCGCCGGTCTCCTGGAGTGCGAGCACGTCCAGGCCCTGGGCGAGCACGACCCGCAGCTGCTTCTCGGTGGCGTCGGTGAAGGCGGCACCGGCGTTGGCCAGGTTCCAGCCGGCGACCTTGAGCCGGGGCGCGGTGGCCGGGTCCACGACCGGGAGCAGCACGGTCACGGTGTCGGTGGCTCCGGCGCTGTCCTTGACGCCGACGACCAGGACCTCGGGGGTGCGCGGCGCGGCGCCGCCCGGCGCGGTGCCGGTGACGGTGCCGTCGGCGGCGACCGCGAGCCAGGCCGGTCCGGAGACCTTCCGGAAGGTCGCGCTGCCGGCCGGGTTCCCGGCGGGGCGGGCCCAGAGGCCGCCGAGCTCGACGGTGACGGCCGCGCCGGGGGCGACGGGGGTGGCGGTGAAGGAGTCCACCACGGCGTGCGGGCGGACCACGGCCGGCTTGGGCCGGAACGTGAACGGCTGGGTCCTGGCGAGGATGCCGTAGCCGTCCTTGGCGAGCAGGTAGGCCGTGTACGGGCCGCCGGTGAGGGCGGAGGTGTCGAGCTGGACGTCGCCGTCGGCGGCCGGGGTGTACTTCCAGAGCAGGGAGCTGCCGGTGCCGGGCAGGCGGTCCCCGTCGTAGATGCCGACCCAGTTCTTGGGGTCGGGGGCGTCGGTGGTCCAGTGGAAGGTGAGGCGGTCGCCCTCGACGGGGCTGCTCGACGACGTGCTGGTCAGGGTGCTGCCGGTGGCCACGGATGTCCTGTCCGCCGCTCGGGCACCGGGCCGTCGGGGGGTACCGGGCCGGGGCCGTCCGCGGCTGGTGACGGAGGCTTGGGAGGGTCGGCCCATCAACAGTTGGCTGTACAACTGTGGGCCGGGCCCATTCATCCGAAGACCGGCGACCGGGACATGAACGAAACGTGACGGGATGTCGGGCGGAACGGGAAATGTGGCGCGGGCAGCACGGAACGAGCGGCGTGGCGCAGGGAACGTGGGGCGTAAGGAGTGGGGCGGGGCGCGGGCGGGGGCGCCGGCCGTCAGGCGAGGGTGAGGAAGAGCTTCTCCAGCTCGGCCTCGGTCATCGGCGCCGTGCCCTCCTCGGCACCCGCCATGCACTGGCGCATGCCGCTCGCCACGATCTTGAAACCGGCCCGGTCGAGCGCCCTCGACACGGCGGCCAGCTGGGTCACCACGTCCTTGCAGTCCCGGCCGGCCTCGATCATGGCGATCACGCCGGCCAACTGGCCCTGGGCGCGCCGCAGCCGGTTCAGGACGGCGCCGACGGCCTCCTCGTCCACCTGCATGTCAGGACCGCCCTCCACTGTCGACCACCGGTCCTCCAGTGTACCCCGTGGGGTATCCGGACCTCGATGGTCGACCGGGGGGCCGTGCCGTCGGCAAGGAGCTCCCGCCAGCTCCGCGGCAGCTCCCGGGCAGCGCCGGGCCAGTTCCGGGTCAGCGCCGGGCCAGCCGCCGTTCCCCGCCCGCCCCCGTGACGTACTCCAGCTTGTAGTGCGCGAACACCTCGGGCTCGTCCTCGGCCGGCAGCACGTCGTCCACGCCGATCGAGGGCGCCTGCTTCACCAGCGCCTTCGGGAACGCCACCCGGAGGTACCCCGGCCCCAGCACCGCGCCGTCCAGCGGGACGAACACCAGCCGCCGCTTCATCGCCAGACCGATCGTGACCGTCACGAAGTACGGCTCGTCACTGGCGGTCTCGACGTAGACGGACTCCAGGGTGCCGATCCGGTGGTCCTTCTCGTCCACGACGGCCTGCCCCCGCCACTCCCTGATGTCGGCCGGAACGATCTCGGCTACAGCCATGCTTGCCTCCCACTCCCGCTCCACGGCGGCACGCCACGGTTGTGGGCGGCGCCCCGGACCCTCCCATCCTGCGCCTGTCCGCCCCGGCCCGCCCGCCGGGCCGGGGCGCGGATTCACTGGATCAGGTCGGTGTGCGGGTGCTCCGGGGACTCCGGGCAGACGTAGATCTGCAGGTGGTTGCCCTTGGAGACCTGGACCCCGGGCGGGTTGGCCAGATCGGCGAGGCGCGCCGCGGCGAGCTCCCGGTCCTCGTACGGGACCCAGCCGTGGGTACCGCCGTCCCATTCACCGGAGGCGATGGTCAGCAGCGGGGTCATCCCGGCGCCGCAGACCTCGCAGCGGCGGGCGACGGGATCGGTGAGGCCCCACGGGGCCCAGCCACCGACCTTCCAGCCCGGAGCCTCGGCCAGCGCGGCGTCGTAGAACGCCTGCGGGTAGGGCTCGTAGGAGCCGTCCAGGGCGGGGTCGGCCACCCGCCACCTGCTCCAGTCGGTCAGCTGTTGCCGCAGCTCCCCGCTCAGTTCGAGGAAGTCGGGGTACTCGGTGATCCGCTCCGGTGCGAGCACGCACGGGACCGGGAGGTAGCCGTCGTACTCGACGACCTTCGGCCCGGGCGGCGCGGCGAGGACCTCGGTGACCTCCGCGGCCGACCGCCAGACCAGCACGGTCGGCGGCTTGAGGTCCGGCTCGTGCTCGACGGGGCACCAGAACACCTGGAGCAGGTCCGCCCCGGCGGGCGGGCGCAGCAGCGGGACGTCGCGCAGGTGGAGCTGGACCACGGGCACCATCGGGTTCGGCCCCTCGTGCTCCTCGTCGGTCGCATCGTCCCACCACCCGTGCTGTTCGCCGCAGTGCGGCCAGGGCTCGTCGGCGGGCCACAGGAACGGTCCGCCGACCGAACTCTCGTAGGGCGAAGGAGCCCCGGGCCGGGGGTGCAGCCGGACCGCCTCCCGTGCCAGCGGGGCGAGTTCGGGGAACACCGAGGTCACGTCGAGCGGGCGCGGCGGGGTGGTGCGGGAGTGGTTCACGACCGTGATACTGCCAGGCGCCTCCGACAGCGGACCGTCGGGACCCGGGCCGGGGCCGTTCCGGCCCATCCCGCCGCAACGCGGCCATTGCGCACAAGCGGGGGTGAACCGACCTCGCCGCACCACGGGCGTACCCGAACACCTACGCTGTGCGCCGACGGATCATCAGTTCGGCCAGGTGCGGAGGCGTGGGGACAGTGGTGGGTTACAACGAGATGTGGGAGCCGGGCGAGCCCGGCGTCCCCGCCGACCTCCGGCCGGAGATTCCGCACCCGGCGCGGATGTACGACTACTACCTGGGCGGCAAGGACAACTTCCCGTCCGACCGCGAGGCGGCCGAGCGGGCGCTGGCGGCCAACCCGGAGTTCAGATCCACCGCGCGCGCCAACCGGGGCTTCCTGAACCGGGCGGTGCGCCATGTGGCCGGACTCGGCATCGACCAGTTCCTCGACATCGGCACCGGCATCCCGACCGCCGGCAACACCCATGAGATCGCCCAGGCCGTCGATCCGGGCGCCCGGATCGTCTACGTCGACAACGACCCGATCGTGCTCGCCCACGCCCGCGCCCTGATGGGCGGCACCGCCGTCGGCCGGACCACCGTCATCCAGGCCGACCTGCGCGAGCCGGTCGACCTGCTCGCCGCCGCCGAGGCCGAGAAGCTGCTCGACTTCGACAAGCCGATGGCCCTGGTACTGGCCGCCGTGCTGCACTTCGTGCCGGACGAGAACGGACCGTACGAGATCGTCCGCACGCTGCTGGACACCCTCGCGCCCGGCAGCCACCTGATCCTGTCCCACGGCACCGCCGACTTCATCCCCGCCGAGGTCCGCGACCGGGTGACCGGCGTCTACAGCAAGGCCACCGCACCGCTGGTCGGCCGCAGCCGGGAGCAGGTGGGCGCCTTCCTGGACGGCCTGGACGTGCTGGACCCCGGGGTGGTCACCGTCCCGCTGTGGCGTCCGGAGGGCGACCCGGCCCCCGGCGCGGACCGGGTCAGCATGTACGGCGCGGTCGGCCGCAAGTCCTGACGGAACGGCACAGCACAGCCCTGCATGGCACAGCCCTGCCGTGCACGGCATTGCACAGCCCTGCGACAGCACCGCACTGCGACGGTGGCGGCCCGGTCCGTCCGGGCGCCACCGCGCGACGGCGTCAGGCGGGCTTGCCCGCGCGGATCGAGTACATCAGCGGGACGCGGGGCTGACCGGCCGGGAAGCGGAAGCCCCGGTCGCGCTCCAGGACCGGGAAGCGCGGGAACAGCGTGAAGTCGTGCTCGTGGAGGAACTCGACCCGCAGGCCCTCGGCCACCAGGGCGCTGAGGACGTCGCCGATCCCGTGCTGCCACTCGACGGTCCTGGTGGCCGAGGACGTCACCTCGCCGTCGGTGTAGGTGCTGGGGTCGTCCCAGACCGTGGCGTCGCGGTCGAAGTAGTCGTACTCCACCGTCCGGCCGTCGTCGCCCAGGGTGTCGCCGAAGGGGTGGAACTCCGCCAGGTAGAGGAAGCCGCCCGGGGCGACCAGGGAGGCCGCGGTGCGGGCCCAGCGCTCGATGTCCGGCAGCCAGCACAGGGCGCCGAGGCCGGTGTAGACGATGTCGAAGGTCTGCCCGTCGAGCGTCTCCACCGCCTCGTACACGTCGGAGACGACGAAGCGGGCCGAGTCCGCGCCGATCTTCGCGGCCAGTTCGGTGGCGGCGTGCACCGCCGGCTCGGAGAAGTCCAGGCCGGTCACGGTGGCGCCGCGGCGGGCCCAGGACAGCGTGTCCAGGCCGATGTGGCACTGGAGATGGAGCAGGGACTTGCCGCTGACGTCACCGACCTCGGCCAGCTCGAAACCGCGCAGCGCCTCGTTGCCGGACACGAAGCCGGGGAGGTCGTAGAAGTCGCTGGCCGTGTGCACCGGGACGCGGCCGTCCCAGTTGGCGCGGTTGGTCGCCAGCCAGTCGTCGGGGGCAGGGGTCTTCTCCATACCGACCACGCTGCCAGAGCCCGGAGCACCCCTCAAATGCTTTTCACGGCCGCCGCGGGCCGTCCTCGGCGGCGGCGCGGTCGGGGAGATCGGGTAGACCGGCGAGGTCGAGAACGTCGAGCAGGGGCGGGTCCAGCGGCCAGGGGAACCCCGGCGCGACGGTGCCGACGGCGGCCGAGGCGGCCGCGGCCAGCCGGAGGGCTCCGAGCAGGGGCGGGCCGTCCGGGGGGCCGGGGCGGGCGGCGGGGAGGCGGACCGCGAGCGCGTCCAGGGTCGCCCGGCGCAGCGGGTCGAAGCGGAACAGGCCACCGGTCAGGGCGAGCCGGGGCTCGGCCCCACCGGCGGCCGTGGCGGCGGCGGTCGCGGTGG
>NZ_JAIY01000016.1:484637-488897 GCF_000710405.2 Kitasatospora sp. MBT66
GCCGCGACCGTCCGCGTCCCCGTCGGGTCGACCGGGCGGTCTGCGGGCGCCGCCCCGACCCGGATGCCGGAGCCGCCGACGTCCACCCCGACCACCCAGCACTCCCCCGCCGCCTGCTCCACTCCGCCTCCACCCGCCGCGCCCACGACCCGTCCTCCCCATGGTGCCCCCGGCGGAGCACGGTCGGGCGGCTGCGCGCCCGGCCGGGAACCCGGCGCGGTGGCTACCGGGCACTGCCACAGCCGACGGCCCCGGCGGCTGTCGCCTCCTTCCTGATCACGTCGATCCCCTTCGCCGTCACGGTGGTTCGGAGCCCGCCGGTACGGATTCGGCCGGCTTCGCCTTCGTCCGGTTCACCGTCGTCCGGTTCAGCATCGTCCGGCCCGGATCCATGGAATCGCCCGCCGGGCCATCGGGTCGAATGATTCGATGAGGCTCGAACGCAGGCAGGGCGGGGGACGAGGGGGATGCGGTGCTCCGGATCGAGCTGGACGCCCTGGCGGTGGCGAACACCCGGTTCGTGATCTCGCCGCTGTACAACGTCACCGACAGCCTGTGGCTGCTCCGCTCGACGGCAGGAGCGGCCGGAGCGGCCGCAGCAGCACGAGCAGCCCGAGCGGGCGGGCGCGGCGCCGGTGGGCGCGGGCCGGGCGCGCTGATCCGGGAGGCGGTGCGCGAGCGGCGGCTGGCACTGCTGGAGTCCTTCTTCACCGGGGCGTGGACGTACATCCCGGACTTCCTCAACCCGCAGCCGGAGCAGCACGAGGAGTCGCTCGAACGCGAGCTGCACGCGGTCGCCACCGTCGCCCCGGAACGGCTGGCGCAGGAGGTCCGGACGATGCTCGCGGGTGACGCGGCGCTCGGCATCGCGGGCGGCCGCGCGCCGCGCGCCCTGCTGCGGGCGCTGGACCGGGGCGAGGCGGAGTTCGCCGAACTGGTCGCCGCCGAGCTCCACCAGCTCTGGCAGGCCGCCGTCGGACCGCGCTGGCCGGTGCTGCGCGCCCGGATCGACGCGGACATCGCGCGGCGGGCCCAGCTCTCCGCCCGGCACGGCCTGGCGAGCGTGCTCGGCGGACTGCATCCGCGCGTGCTGTACGACGAGGAGGGCGTCCGGCTGCTCGTCGACGCCCGGGCGAAGCTCCCCGCGAAGGCGCTGTACCTCACGCCGACGGTCTTCAGCTCCGAGCTGCACGTCTCGGTCGACCCGCTGCCCGGCGCCCGGCAGCTGCGGCCGATGATCCTCTACCCCGCCTTCCCGGGGCCCGACCCCGGTCCGGAGCCGGCGTCGGCCTCGCCCGCCGGTGACCTGCTCGGGGCCACCCGGGCCCGGCTCCTGGCCGACCTGGACGTCCCCCGGAGCACCACCGAGCTCGCCGAACGGCACCGGCTCGCGGCCAGCACCGTCTCCTACCACCTCGGCGTCCTGCACCGCGCGGGCCTGCTGGTGAGGACCCGGTCCGGACACCGGGCCCTCTACCAGCAGACCCCTCGGGCTGAGGCGCTGCGCCAGGAGGGCTGATCAGGCGGCTGCGGCGGGGAGACCCACGAGTTCGGCCGAGCCGCTGCGGTTGTGGCGCTCCTGCCACTGGTCCAGGGCGCTGCGGCAGGCGTGGTCGAGATGCCGCACGCCGGCGAGGTCGAGGCGGACCGGGCGGTCCGCCGGCAGGCCCTCCAGGGATTCGAGGGTCTCCAGCAGGCGGGGCAGCCGGAGGAAGGTGGCGCTGCCGTGGAGGGTCACCCGGACCGCGCCGTCGGGGAGTTCGGCGACGGCGACCTGGAGGTGGGAGGTGTCCCAGGCGCTCTTGAGCACGGCGAGGAGAAGGCCGAGCAGGACGCCTTCGAGCAGGTTGGTCAGCACGATGGCGATCGCGGTGACGGCGAGGATCCCGGCCTCTCCCCGGTCGGCCCGCCAGAGCGGCCGCAGGGTGCGCAGCGGGACGAGCTTGGCCCCGGCGTGGACCAGGACGCCGGCCAGCGCGGCGAGCGGGATGACCGAGAGGGCGGCGGGGACCAGCGCGGCGAAGAGCAGCAGCCAGACCCCGTGCAGCACCCGGGAGGCCTTGGTCCGGGCACCGGCCTGGACGTTGGCCGCGCTGCGGACGATCACGGCGGTCATGGGCAGGGCTCCCAGCAGACCGCAGACGGTGTTGCCGACGCCCTGGGCGAGCAGTTCGCGGTCGTAGTCGGTGCGCGGACCGTGGTGCAGGCGGTCGACGGCGGCGGCGCTGAACAGGCTCTCGGCGGAGGCGATCAGGGCGAAGGCGAACGCCGTACCGAGCACGCCGAGGCTGCCGAGTGCGGCGAGGTCGGAGGCGCCGGGCAGGTTGACCACGCCGGCCAGTCCGGCCACCTCGATCCGGGCGACCGGCAGGTCGAACAGGCCGGTGACGGCCGTCGCTCCGGCGACGGCGGCGAGCGGCGCGGGGACCACCCGGACCCGGGCGGGCAGGCGCGGCCAGAGCAGCAGGACCGCGATCGTCCCGGCGCCGATCGCGGCGGCGGCGAGCGCGCGCCCGTCCCCCGCGACATCGGCGGCGAGGCCGGGGAGTCCGGCGAGTTTGGCGGGGCCGCCGGTGGGGCCCTTGATGTCGGCCAGCGCGTAGAGCTGACCGGCGATCAGGATCAGGCCGATGCCGGCCAGCATGCCCTGGACGACCGAGACGGATATCGCCCGGAAGAGCCGGCCGAGGCGGGCGGCGCCCATGGCGAGCTGGAGCAGGCCCGCCGCGGCGGTGATCACGCCGAGGGTGGCGAGGCCGTGCTCCTGGACGGCGGCGAGCACGAGGACGGTCAGCCCGGCGGCGGGGCCGGACACCTGGAGGCTGCTGCCGGGCATCAGCCCGGTCACCAGGCCGCCGACGATGCCGGTGACCAGGCCGAGTTCGGCCGGTACGCCGGAGGCGACGGCGACGCCCACGCAGAGCGGGAGCGCCACCAGGAAGACGACGAGGGAGGCGGGGAGGTCGGAGCGCAGAGTGCTCAGCCGAAGGGCGGGACGACGAGTCATCGGGTCCTCGGGAGAGTGGCGGGTCGGACGGTGGTCATGGGGTAACGGCCCGGAGGGCGGTGGGGCGTGCGGCCGCGGGTCGTGCGGCGGCCCGTGCGGTGCGGGGCTCACAGCGGCAGGAACAGATCGGTGTCGGCCCGGTGTTCGAGCACCAGGCCGGTGTGGATCTCGTAGAACCAGCCGCGCAGCCGGATCCGCCCCTCGTCCAGCCGCCGGGCGACGGCGGGATAGCCGCGCAACCGGTCGAGCTGGGCGAGGACGTGCCGCTGCACGGGGCCCGCGACGGTCGGGTCGAAGACCTCGGCCCCGTCCGCGCGGAGCACGGCCCGGTCGGCGTGGCGGAGCCAGGAGCGGACGGCGGGCACCACGCTGAGGTCCTCGCCGCGGACCACGGCACCGACGGCGCCGCAGTGCGAGTGGCCGCAGACGACGATGTCGCGCACGCCCAGCACCTCGACGGCGTACTCGACGGTGGCGGTCTCCCCCGAGGCGCCGTCGGCCCGGTAGACGGGGACGATGTTGCCCGCGGTGCGGAGCTCGAAGAGGTCGCCGGGGTCGGCGTTGGTGATCAGGGCCGGGACCACGCGGGAGTCGGAGCAGGTGATGAACAGGGCCTGCGGGCTCTGGCCGGCGGCGAGCCCGGTGAGTTCGCGGCCGGTGTCCCCGACCCGCTGCGGGAAGGCCCGGGCCCGGTCGATGAGCGGTTCCATGAGGGTGACTGCCTCCTTCGGTGACGTCAGGTGCTGGCCTGCTCACCTGACGTTGCGTCAAGAGCGAGTAAAACACGGGTATGGAGCAAGCAAAAGCCGGTTTTGAGCACAGAGTGTGCCGATCCGGTTAACATCCTGTTGCCTCGAACGAAATGACGCCTTCCACTACGGAAGCCGCAGGTCAAAGGACATGGCGCGGTCCGATCGACAGTCGGCGCACAGAATTTGCCCCGCGCCCCTCCCGTCACCGCGCGCCCTCCGGGCGCGCTCCTGCGCCACCGCCGACCGGGCGGACGCCGAGGACCGGCGGGCGAGGCTCCACAACACCCGCGCCGAGCCCGCCGGCCCGACCGGCGACAGGGACGGCGGCCCCGCCGTACTGGCGGTGTCGACCCGCGCCCGGCTGCGCCACCTGGCCGCCGCCGGGACCCGGCCGGACGCGCCCGCCTCCCCGGACGGGGCCGCCGACCCCACCAGCGGCTACCCCGCATCCGAGTCCGCACTCCAGCGCATGCCGCGCCGCCGCCGGGCGGGTCCACTGCC
>NZ_JAIY01000016.1:488920-513996 GCF_000710405.2 Kitasatospora sp. MBT66
CGACGGCCCCCGGCCCGTCCCCCCTCCGGCCCGTCCCCCCGGCCCGCCCCCGGTGGTGTCACTCGCTCCGGCTCGGCTCCGCCCGGAGCGCGTCGACGAACCCCAGGAGGCGTTCGTTGACCAGTTCGGGACGCTCCAGGTTGAGGCCGTGGCCGGCCCGCTCGACGATCTCGGCCCGGACGCCCGGGATCAGCGCGGTGACCCGCGCCAGCACCTGACGGGGCCGGAGCAGGGCGCTGCGCCGTCCGAGCAGGACGAGGACCGGCAGCCGGATCGAGCCCAGCTCCTCGTCGGTGAACGGCCGGGCCGCGGGGCGGGTGTTCGGCTTGTAGGTCCGCACGGCCAGCATCAGCGGAGCGATCATCGCGGGCGGCGCGCCCAGGGCCGGATTGGCGAGCAGTCGCCCGAGGGCGGGGCGGAGCGGGCGCGGGGCGAGCATGCCGAACAGCCCGCCGATCATGTGCGCGTAGAACCGCGCGGGGACCTTCTCGATCCCGCCGGGGTCCAGCGGTGCGATCGAGGCGAGCCGGTCGGGTGCGTGCACGGCCTGGTTGAGGGCCAGCCATCCGCCGTAGGAGAGGCCGACCAGGTGGACGCGCTCCAGCCCCAGCCCGGCGAGGACCTCACCGAGCCAGGCCGCGTTCTCCGCCGGTCCGGCCGCGACGGCGCGCTGCACGCTGCGGCCGGGATCGTCCAGGGTGTCGATCGCGTAGACCGGGTGGTTCTCGCCCAGGGCGGCGATCTGCGGGTACCAGTTGGAGGCGTGTCCGGCGTGGCCGTGCAGGAGCACGATCGGCTCGCCGGTCCGGGCCCCGCAGCGGTGGACGTGGACGGTGCCGTAGGCGGTTTCGACGTCCAGTTCCTCGCGCGGGCCGGGCCACAGCTCCATGGCGCGGTCGTACGCCGCCAGGAACTTCGCGCGGGCTTCCTCACTGACGAAATGTCCGACACTCGCTCGGGTCATAACCCCTCCCGGTACACAGAACCGCAGGATTTGATGGTATGTTTGTACCATAAAAACGTTCGAGAGGAACCCGATGCCGAAGCTGGTCGACCATGACGAGCGCCGGGCCCAGATCGTCGACGCCCTGCTCCGCACGGCCGCCGACACCGGGCTGCACGCCGTCACCATGCGGTCCGTCGCCGTCGAGGCGGGCATCTCGGTGCGGCTCGTGCAGTACTACTTCGACACCAAGGAGCAGCTGCTGCTCGCCGCGGTCAACCGCCTGACGACCCGCATGGGCGAACGGGTCCGCGACCGGGTGCGGGCCACCGGCCCGTCACCCACCCCGCGCGACATCGTCGAGGCGGTGCTGCTCGAAGCCGTCCCCACCGACGAGGAGAGCCGGGTCTTCCACCTCGTCCACACCGAGTACGCGGTGCTCTCCGTCACCGACACCGCCCTCGGCGGCCGGGACTTCCTCGCGGCACCGGACGAGATGGAGGCATTCCTCGTCGGGCAGCTCGAGGCCGCCCAGCGGTCCGGGGCCACCGACCCGCACCTGGACGCCCGGCAGGAGGCCGCCGTCCTGCTCGCCGCCTCCGCCGGCCTCGGCCTGAGCGTCCTGCTCGGCCAGCGCACCCCGGAGGACGCGATCGCCACCCTCCGCTACCACCTGGGCCGTCTCTTCCCCGCCTCCTGAGCCCGCCGGCCCGGGCGGAGCGGCCGCGGACGGGGCCGCGGCCGCTCCGCCGACAGTCAGCCCGCGGTCAGCCGGCGGCGGGGACCGGGTCCGGGGCGCAGCCGAGGTCCCGGGCCGGCAGGGTGCCGGTGGCCAGGAACCGGTCGGCGGCGGCGACCGCACAGGAGGGGGTGGAGCGGTCGTAGGCGCCGTGGTTGCCGCCGTCGACGGTGACCATGCGCGCCCGCTCGCCGAGGGTCGCCCGCATCTCCAGGGCGCCGGTCAGAGGGGTCGCCGGGTCGCGCTCGGTCTGGAGCAGCAGGATGTTCGCGGGGCCCCGGTCGGTGATCCGGACGGCGGGCTCGACCGGGTCCGGCCAGAACGCGCAGGGCCAGATGTTGGCGCCCATGCCGGCCACGATCGGGTTCCGCAGCCGGCTCTCGGCGACGGCCCGCCGGTAGTGGCCGAGGTCGCGCGGCGCCGGCGTGTCGCCGCAGAGCACGGCCGTCAGCGCGGCCACGTCGTTGTCCTCCGGGATGCCCGGGGTGCCCTTCGCCAGCCACCAGTACGGGACCGGTCCGGCGCCGCCGTCGGCGAGGAAGCGCCACCAGTCGGCGATCTCCTGGAACAGCGCGGTGTGGTACGAGTCCAGCCGGTAGAGCGTGCGCCACAGGTTGCCGTTGACCGGTCCGGCCACCGGGTGGACCACCGGCGTCCGGTCCAGCTCCGCCGCCAGGGCCAGGTAGTTGGCGCGGACGGCCGCCGGGGTGGCACCGAAGCGCAGGGTGGTGTCCCGCTCGGCCGCCCAGCGGGCGAAGTCCTCGAAGCGCAGCTCGCTCGCGCGGTCCCAGCCGGCCAGCCGGTCCTGCCAGGTGACGTTGGGGCTGACACTGCCGTCCAGCACGAAACGGTCGGTCCGCCCCGGGAACAGCTCGGCGTAGACGACGCCCAGGTAGGTGCCGTAGGACGCGGCGCGGTAGGAGATCCTCGGCTCGCCGAGCGCGGCCCGGATCCGGTCCAGGTCGCGTGCCGTGTTGGCGGTGGTCAGATGGCGGATCCGGTCGCCGTTGCGGGCCAGGCAGTCGCGCGCCAGGTCACGGGCGAACCGCACGTTGGGGGCGATCGAGCCGTCCGGCGCGGGGAACGGGAACACCAGCTCGTACGGCACCTCGGCGGCCGTCCGCCCGCAGCTGACCGGGGTGCTGCGGCCGACCCCGCGCGGGTCGAAGCCCACCAGGTCGTAGCGGTCCAGCACTTCCTGCGGGTAGCCGGACTCCTGGGCGCTCGGCAGGTGCAGGCTCGCCACCCCGGGGCCGCCGCCGTTGTGGACCAGGATCCCGCGGCGCAGCCCCGGCTTGGCAGTGGGGAGCCTGGACACCGCGATCTCGACGGTCCGCCCACGCGGCTCCCGGTAGTCCAGCGGCACCTTCAGGGTGGTGCAGCGCAGCCGGGGGTCCACCGGGGCGCCGGACGGGTCGGCGGGGCAGTCGGTCCAGACCAGGGGCGCGGTGGGCCGCGTCGGCACGGCTTCGGCTGCACCGGCGCCGGTGGTCGCCCCGGCGAGGGCCAGGGCGAGCGCGGCACCGACGGTTCTCAGCGGGCCGGTGGGTCGTAATCTCCTCAACATGGGTCTGGACCATAGGGAGTCCGCCGCCGGGTGTCATCCCCCCGGGGTGGTACGGACCACCGGCCGTGCTGATCAGTCGTTCGGGCCGGAGGCCGGGCGGGGCGTCCGGACCAGGCCGGTCTGGTAGGCGAGGGCGACCAGTTGGGCGCGGTCGCGGGCGTCGAGCTTGGACATCGCCCGGTGGATGTGGGTGCGCACCGTGAACGGGCTGACGTACATCCGGGCGGCGATCTCCTCGTTGCTGAGGCCGGTGGCGGCCATGGCCATCACCTCGCGCTCCCGGGCGGTCAGGGCGGCCAGCCGTTCGGGGGCGGCGGCCGGGGCCCCGGCCGGGTCGGGCTGGGCGAGCAGGCGGTCGATGACGGCGCGGGTGGCGGCGGCCGACAGCAGCGGCTCGCCGGCGGCGACCCGGCGCAGGGCGGCGAGCAGTTCCGTGGGTTCGGCGTCCTTGCCGAGGAAGCCGCCGGCGCCGGCGCGCAGGGCCTGCGCCACGTACTCGTCGATCTCGAAGGTGGTGAGGATGAGCACCCGGGTGCCGGCGAGGTCGGGGTCGCCGCAGATGGCGGCGGTGGCGGAGAGGCCGTCGACGCCGGGCATCCGGATGTCCATCAGGACCACGTCCGGGCGGGTGGCCCGGGCCAGTTCGACCGCCTCCCGGCCGTCGGCGGCCTCGCCGACCACCTCCATGTCGTCCTCGGCGTCGATGAGGACGCGGAAGGCGCCGCGCAGCAGGGCCTGGTCGTCGGCGAGCAGTACTCGGATGGTCACGCGGGTTCCTCTCGGGCTGCTGTGCGCAGGGGCAGTTCGGCGGAGACCAGGAAGCCGCCGCCGGGCCGGCGGTCGGCGGTGAGGCGTCCGCCCACGGCGGCGGCGCGCTCGCGCATGCCGATCAGGCCGAAGCCGCCGCCGGCCGGGGCGCACGCGGGCGGGACCGGGCGCGGCGGGCGGTCGTTGGCGACGGTCAGCAGGAACCGGCCGCCGGAGTAGGTCAGGGTGACGTCGGCGGCGCTGCCGGCGGCGTGCTTGGCCACATTGGTCAGGGATTCCTGGAGGATCCGGTAGGCGGTGAGGTCGACGCCCGGGGAGAGCCGCTGCCGCTCCCCCTCGACGGTGAGCCGGACCGGCAGCCCGGCGCGTTCGAAGGCGTCGACGAGGTCGGGCAGCCGGTCCAGGCCGGGGGCCGGTTCGAGCGGGGCCTCCGGGTCGTCGGCGCGGCGCAGCAGGCCGACGGTGGCCTTGAGCTCGCGCAGCGCGGAGCCGGTGGCGTCGGTCAGGTGGCTGAGCATCTCGCGGGCCTGGGCGGGGTTGCGGTCGAGCAGGTGGACGGCGATCCCGGCCTGGGCGTTGGCGAGCGCGATGTGGTGCGCGACGACGTCGTGCAGGTCGCGGGCGATCCGGATGCGTTCGTCGGCGACCCGGCGGCGGGCCTCCTCCTCGCGGGTGCGCTCGGCCCGTTCGGCGCGTTCCTCGATGGCGGCCAGGTGGGCGCGGCGGGTGCGGACCGAGTCGCCGATGGCGCCGGGCAGCAGGATCCAGGCGACGAAGCCGATCCGGGCGCCGATCGGAGCACCGGGTTCGGCGACGAACGTGGCGCCGGTGAGCAGCACGGCCGCGACGGCGGTGGCGATGCGCGCGGTGGTGCGGTCGGTGTGGACCGCGAGCACGTAGAGCCCGACGATCAGCGGGGCGACCAGTCCGACGTTGAGCTGGGTCGCGACGAAGCAGATGGCCAGGGCGCAGGCGAAGGTGATCCCGAACAGTGCGCGGGGGTGGCTGCGGTGCAGGAGGACGGCGGCGCTGGAGACGACGGCCAGGGCCAGCGCGGGCGGGTTGGGCTCCAGGTGGTTGCCGAGGCGGTCGACGGTGGTGGTGCCGGCGGTGGCGGTGAAGACACCGAGCACGAGCAGCGCGTCGAGCAGGCGGGGGTAGCGGCGGCGGACGCGGCGCGGCCAGGTGTCGGTCATGCTCGGTTCTCCACGGGCCCGGACGGTTCGGCGGGGGGACGGGCGGTTCGGCGGGGGGACGGGCGGTTCGGCGGGTGCCGTGCGGCGGGTACTGCGGATGCAGTACCCGGTCATGCGGTTCGACTACGGTTCGGCAGTGGTGTTCGTCCACGGTTCGTACCATTTTGACCGGTCGGGTGCGCCGGCCGGAACGCGGGCCGCCCCGCCGCGGTCCCGGGGAGAGGGATCGCGGCGGGGCGGGGTACTCAGACGCCGACCGAGTGGCGGGCCGGTTCGGTACCGCTCCCGTCGCTGCCGGTCCCGTCGCCGGGGGCGGCGGGGAGCGGGGGCTCGGTCCGGAGGTTGGCGCCCTCGACGTCGATGTCGGGGACGATCCGCTCCAACGGGCGCGGCAGCCACCAGGCGCGGCGGCCGAGCAGGGCGAGGGTGGCCGGGACGATCGCCATCCGGACCACGAAGGCGTCGAAGGCGACGGCGGCGGCCAGGCCGAAGCCCATCATCTTGATCATCGGCTCGTTCATGCCGATGAAGCCGGCGAAGACGCTGATCATGATGAGCGCGGCGGCGGTGACCACCCGGGCGTTGTACCGGAAGCCGGTGACCACGGCCTCGCCGGGTTCCTCGCCGTGCACATAGGCCTCGCGGATCCGGGTGACCAGGAAGACCTCGTAGTCCATGGCCAGGCCGAACACCACACCGATCATGAAGATCGGCATCATGCTCATCACCGGGCCGGTCTGCTCGATCCCGATCAGCTCGGCCAGCCAGCCCCACTGGAAGACCGCGACGACGGCGCCGAGGGCGGCGGCCACCGAGAGCAGGAATCCGGCGGCGGCCTTGAGCGGGACGAGCACCGAGCGGAAGACCACCAGCAGCAGCACCACGGCGAGGCCGACCACCACCGCGAGGTAGGGCAGCAGCGCGTCGTTCAGCTTCTGCGAGACGTCGATGTTCATCGCCGTCGGACCGCTGACCAGGACCGTCGCGCCGGTGGCGGACTTGAGGCCCGGTGCCTTGTCACGGATGGCGTGGACCAGGTCGGTGGTCGCCGCCTCGCTCGGCCCGGTGGCCGGCATGGCGGTGACCAGAGCGGTGTCCCCGGCCTGGTTGAACGCCGCCGGGGTGACGGCCACCACGCCGGGCAGGCCCTTCACGGCGTCGCCGACCTGCTGGGCGGCGGCCTTCGGGTCGGGCACGCCCTTGGCGTCGACCAGCAGGGTCAGCGGGCCGTTGAAGCCCGGACCGAAGCCCTCGGAGAGGTGGTCGTAGGCGCGGCGCTGGGTGGTGGAGGTGGGCTTCGCCTCGTCGCCCGGCAGGCCGAGC
The DNA here is from genome assembly GCF_000710405.2 of Kitasatospora sp. MBT66. Taxonomy (NCBI): domain Bacteria; kingdom Bacillati; phylum Actinomycetota; class Actinomycetes; order Kitasatosporales; family Streptomycetaceae; genus Kitasatospora; species Kitasatospora sp. MBT66. The sequence goes on from NZ_JAIY01000016.1 coordinate 495,457, forward strand.
CGCAGGTCGAGGGCGGGCAGCGCGAGCACGCCCAGCCCGATCACGCCGCCGACCAGGACGGCGACCGGGCGCCGCAGCACGAACCGGGCCCAGCGGGTGCCGCCGTTGGGGCGGGCGGTGGCGCCCGCAGCGGCGCGGCCCCGCTTGCGGAGCTTGCGCGGCAGCACCCGCGGACCGATGAAGCCGAGCAGCGCGGGGACCAGGGTGAGCGCCACCAGGACGGCGATCACCACGGTGCCGGCCGCCGCGAGGCCCATCTTGGCCAGCAGCGGGATGCCCACCACGGAGAGCCCGGCCAGCGCGATGATCACGGTGAGCCCGGCGAACACCACGGCCGACCCGGCCGTGCCGACGGCCCGGCCGGCGGCCTCCTTGGGCGCGTACCCGTCGAGCAGTTCGGCGCGGTAGCGGGAGACGATGAAGACCGCGTAGTCGATGCCGACGGCGAGGCCCAGCATCATCGCCAGCGTGCTGGTGGTGCTGGACAGGCCGAGCACACTGCCGAGCCCGGTGATCAGCGCGATGCCGAGGCCGACGCCGATCACCGCGGTGAGCAGCGGGAGTCCGGCGGCCAGCAGCGAGCCGAAGGTGATCACCAGGACGACGGCCGATATCGCCATGCCGATCGCCTCGGCGGAACCGCCCGCCTCGCCGCCGGCCATCAGGGCCGTGCCGCCGATGTCCACGGTGAGGCCGGCGTCCCGCGCGTGCTGGGCGGCCTGCTCCAGGGCGTCGGTGGCCCCGGTGGAGACCTTGCCGGGCTTGGCGTCGTAGCTGATCGTCGCGTAGGCGGTGGTGCCGTCCTGGGAGACGGCGCCGGTCTTGAACGGTCCGGCGGCTCCGACGACCTGCTCGCCGTGGGCGAGCTCGGCGACCGTCTTCTCGACCGTCTGCTGGTTCTCGGTGGCGGTGATCTTCTGGCCGGACGGCGCGACGAAGACGATCCGGGCCGAGGCACCGTCGGACATCGCGCCGGGGAAGCGCTCGTCCATGAGGTCGAAGGCCTTCTGCGCCTCGGTGCCGGGCATGGCGAAGCCGTCGTCGGGGGCGGCGGGCGCCTTGGCGGCCAGCACCCCCACGGCGGCCAGCAGGGCGACCCAGAGCAGGGTCACCAGTCGGCGCCTGAGGAAGGACCATCGGCCCAGGCGGTACAGGAAAGTGGCCACGGGAGAGCGGACTCCTTCGGGTGTCGGACGTCGGCGTTGGACGGCGGGCGTTGGACGGCGGGCGTTGGACGGCGGGCGTTGGACGGCGAACGGGAGCGCTGCCCGGCCGTCGCGGCCAGGGGCTCCCGGAGCATGGCCATCCTGCGTCGGCGGGCGTCTCGTCGGCGTCGGCCCTGCGCAGGCATTCCGGACTACTGCGGACGCAGCAGGACGACCCGGACGGCGTAGTGCCCGCAGCGCGCCGGCGGCCGTCCGGCTCCGACCTGCGGCCGAGGGGGCGGCCACCGGGGTCGGGGTGCAGGGTGCGGGGTTCGCCCGGGGCAGCCGGGTCACCCGGGCGGGGGTACGGACGGGCCGCGTCCCGACCGGCGAAGTAGCGTGATGTGCCTGGACCGGACGTTTTGCACCGGTTCGTCCAGACCTGTCCGTCACCGGTGACCGGGAAGCCCGCGGGCCCCCGGAACACCGCCCGTCCGCAGCTCGACCCGCTGCCGGAGGTGGCCCATGGGCGTTCCCGCCGCCCGCATCGTGTTCGACGAGAACGACCGCGCGACCGTCGCGGAGGCGGTGAGCGAGATGCTCGCCACCGGCGCGCTCACCCTCGGCCCCTGGACCGAGCGGTTCGAGCAGTCCTTCGCCGCCGAGCACGGCGCCACGCACGCGGTCGCCGTCGCCAGCGGCACCGCGGCGCTGGAGATCGTCCTGCGCGGCCTCGACGTCCGCGACCGCGACGTGGTCGTCCCCGCCGTCACCTTCTACGCGACCGCCGGCGCGATCCTGCACGCCGGCGGCCGGCCGGTCTTCGCCGACGTCGACCCGGCCACCCTCGCGCTCGGCCCGGACACCCTGGAGGCCGCGCTCACCCCCGACACCGCGGCCGTGGTGCTGGTCCACATCGGCGGGCTGATCACCCCCGAGGTCGACGCCCTGCGGGCGATCTGCGACGCCCGGGGCATCCCGCTGGTCGAGGACGCCGCGCACGCGCACGGCAGCAGCTACCTCGGACGCGCCGCCGGCACCTTCGGCACGGCCGGAGCCTTCTCCTTCTACCCGACCAAGGTCACCACCAGCGGCGAGGGCGGCATGATCCTCACCGAGTCCGCCGAACTGCGCGACGAGGCCCGGATCCACCGCGACCAGGGCAAGGGCTCCTTCACCACCAACCACCACGTGCGGCTCGGCGCGTCCTGGCGGATGAGCGAACCCAACGCCGCCATCGGCACCGTCCACCTGCGCCGGCTCAAGGAGTTCGTGGAGACCAGGCGCCGGGTCGCCCAGCGCTACGACGCCGCGCTCGGCGCCCTGGACGGCCTGACGCCCGTCCTCGAACCGGCCGGCTCCCGCGGCAACTACTACAAGTACGTCGCCCTGCTGCCGCCCGGCACCGACCGCGCGGCCTTCAAGCGGGCCGTCGCCGAGGAGTACGACGTCCGGCTGTCCGGCGAGGTCTACGACCTGCCGCTGCACCTGCAGCCGGTGCTCGCCCCGTACCGGCGGGAGGCGCTGCCGATCGCCGAGGACGTCTGCGCCCGGCAGATCTGCCTGCCGGTGCACTCCGACATGACCGAGGACGAGACCGAGCTGGTGATCGAGGCGGTGTCCGCCGTCCATCGCCGCTCCACGGGCTGACGGACCGCCTCGGTCGTGACAACCGTCACGACCGGTCGCCAGAGACAGTCGACAGAGACAGGAGAGAACCGTGCGGATAGCGGTCACCGGAGGATGCGGCTTCATCGGCTCACACGTCGTCGACCGGCTGCTCGCCGCCGGGCACGAGGTGCTCGCGGTGGACTCCACCGACAAGTACCTCAACCCCGACGCCGACCACGCGCGGATCGACATCCTCGACCTGCCCGCCCTCACCGCCGCCCTGGACGGCTGCGAGGTGGTCTTCCACCTGGCCGCGCAGGCCGACGTCGAACGGGTCGCCGCCGACCCGGTCGGCGCCGTGCGGGCCAACATCGACGGGACCGAGGCCGTCCTGGAGGCCTCCCGCCGCAACGACCTCAGCCGGACCGTGCTGGCCAGCACCGTCTGGGTGTACGGGGCGGCCCTCGGCGAGGCCGGGATGGAGGACGAGGAGCAGGAGCTCGACGAGCACGTGCCGATCGAGCTGGACCACAGCGGGCACCTCTACGTCGCCACCAAACTGGCCGCCGAGATGCTCGTGCACAGCTACCGCCAGCTGTACGGGCGGCACTTCACCATCCTGCGGTACGGCATCCCGTACGGGCCGCGGATGCGCGACGAGCTGGTGGTCGCCCGGTTCGTGCAGGCCGCGCTCGACGGGCGGCCCATCACCATCGCGGGCGACGGGCGGCAGAGCCGCAACTTCGTCTACGTCGAGGACCTCGCCGACGCGCACGTCCGCGCCCTCTCCCCCGCCGCCGAGGACCAGACCTTCGCCCTGGAGGGCTCCACCGCCGTCTCGGTCCGCGACATCGCCGACACCGTCGACCGGCTGCTCGGACCGGTCACCATCGAGCACATCGAGGCCCGCACCGCCGACTACGCCGGGCGCCGGATCTCCGCCGCGCAGGCCAAGCGGCTGCTCGGCTGGTCGCCGCGCACCAACTTCGCCGACGGCGTGCGGCGGTACGCCGACTGGTACCGCTCCGAGGCCGCGCCCGCGACCGGCCCCGCCACCGGCCCCCGCCGGGGCGCCTGAACCGGGGCCGGACAGTGCCGCACGCCCTGCTGGTCTCCGGCTCGCTCGGCCAGGGCCACGACGTGATGGCCCGGGCCTGCGCCGACTCCCTGGAGGCGCGCGGCTGGACCACCAGCACGGTCGACGCGATGGCCCTGCTCGGGCAGCGCGCGGGAAACGCCGGGGAGGCGGTGTTCCGGCGGCTGCTCGACCTGCCCGGCGTCTACGACGCGTTCCACTTCTCCGCCCTGCGCCCCGGCGCCCGGATCGCCCTGCTCGCCGACGCGGCGGCCCGGCGACGGCTGGTGCCCGCCGTCGGGGCGCTGCTCGCGGAGCAGCGCCCCGAGCTGGTGGTCTCGGTGTTCGCCACCGCCACCTCCGCCGTCAACCGGCTGCGCGGCGACCCGCCCGCCTTCCGGCACCTGGTGCTCTGCACCGACGTCACCCCGCACCGCCTCTGGGTGCAGGACGGCACCGACCTGTTCCTGGTCACCTCCGAGGTCGCCGCCTGCGGCGTCCGCCGCTACCGCCCGGACGCCCCGGTGGCCGTCCTGCCCGCACCGCTGCGCGCGCCGTTCTACCACCCGCCCTCGCGCGCCGAGGCCAGGGAACGGCTGGGCCTGCCGCCGGACGCGCGGTGCGTGCTGCTGATGTCCGGCGCCTGGGGCCTCGGCCCCCTGGCCCGCACCGCCGCCGAACTCGCCGACGCCGGACCGCACGTGCTCGCCGTCGCCGGCAGCAACACCGAACTCGAACGCCGCCTGCGCCACGCCGCCGCCCGCCGCCCCCGCCTCCACCCCTTCGGCTGGACCGACCAGGTGCCCGCCCTGATGTCCGCCGCCGACCTGGTCGTCACCAGCTCCGGCGACACCTGCAGCGAGGCCCGCGCCCTGGGCCGCCGCCTCCTGCTCCTGGACGTCGTCCAGGGCCACGGCCGCGACAACCTCCAGCACGAACTGGAGCTGGGCCACGCCGACGTGGTCTCCGCCCGCCCCACCGAGGTACTCCACTCCGCCCTCGCCGCCCTCACCCGCCCCGAGCCCAACCCCTCACCGGGCGCCACCCCGGACGGCTGGCGCACCGGCTTCACGGAAGCCCTGACCCGGGTCGGCCTGGCCTGACACCGCCCCCCGCACCGGTCTCGACCCGCCCGGAACAGCGGACACTCGTACGCCAACGGGCCGCTTCCCCCGATTGCGACGGGGGAAGCGGCCCGAATGCGCATCAGCCGACTACAGGAGGCCCTGGACGATTCCCTCCTTGAATGCCTCCCACTCCGCCTTCGTGTAGCGGAGGGCCGGAAGGTCCGGGCGCTTGGAGTCGAAGACAGCCATACCGCCTCCCGGCAGGTCCACCAGCTCGACGCACGCGTTGTTGTCGGTGCTGAGCGGAGACTTCCTTCGCGGCGCGGCGGTGAGGTCGAGTGCGTAGAGGTCGGCCTTCGGTTCAGGGGTGGCGCTCAACTTGCCATTCCTTCCATGTGTTTTCTGATCAGCTCCCGCGAGAGATCAGCGGACAGGGTCGAAGGGAGGATCTGCGCAAAGTCGTTGAGGAAACGCTCAGCGACCTCCTCGTCCTCCAGGTACCGAGTCTCACCTGCGCTTTCGGCTGCCACCAGGGTCGGCCAGGGCTTCCGGAACTGAAAGATCTGGAAGTTGCCTCGCGCTCCTGGATGAGGACCGGCATCCAAGGGAGCGATCAGCAGGTTCACATTGGGCAGGGCACTGACATCCAGCAACTTCATGAGCTGCTCCCGCATCACGGCGGGGTGCGGCGAGAACGTCTGGAGCAGCAGTGCCTCATGAAGGATGAACCAGTACTCGGCCGGATCGTCGGACCTGGTCAAGGTGGCTTGCCTGCCCATCCTGATGTCCACGATCCCGGCATGCTCGGTCTTCGGAATATGGGTCGCGGTGACGGCCGTGATCTCGCGAGCGTAAGCACCCGTCTGAAGGATGCCGGGGATCACCGTGGCGTAGTAGGAACGGACGACGCGCGCCTCGTCCTCCGCATCGATGAAGATCTCCAGGTTCGCCGGCACTATGCCGCCGTAGTTGCTCCACCAGCCGACCTTGCCCGCATTCCTGGCCAGTTCTTCGAGCGGGACGATGATCTCAGGATCGATCACCTCGTAGTGTTCCAGAAGCCGGGCAACCTCCGCCGAGTTGACCTTGGCCTGAGCGTTCTCGATGCGGGAGACCTTCGGCCCGTCCCACCTCTCACCCATCAGCTCGGCGACCTGGTCGAGGCTCAGCTTTGCGGCGGTCCGATACTTCCTCAAAGCCTTGCCGAGACGACGGCGACGGACCGTCGGGATGGCGCGCACGTTGGGCATAGGTGCAATCCGCTCCTCACTGGGTGCGGCACACGCACCACTGGGTGCAGTTTGACACCTGCCAGGTGCGGCAGTCGATAGAACATGTGTTTTGTCTCATGTCAGTTTGGGTCACAAGCTTGTCAGTTCAAGATCCAAGGGGCACTCTGTCAATCGCAGCAAGTGACGCATCGTCATCCCACTGACCTTGCTGCTGATTTGTCGTGGATCTTGCTTGTCTCGCCGACGCGGGCCGCCAACCGGATTTCGGAGCGGATCACCGCGCGCCGCAGCCGCTGGAGGACCTCCGATGACGGCCCCACCGTTCCATGCTCGTGAACTCGAATCCCGGCTCGATCACGGACCGGCCGATGATCACGTCTCCGCAGGAATCAGACAGGCAAGGTGGCGCCTCCAGGCGGTGCCCGGGGCTGTCGGACCGATCCGTCGGCTCGCCGCGATGACGGTCAGCACCTGGTACCCAGGGCTCACGGACGACCGCCTGGACGATGTCAGAACCGTCGTTAGCGAGTTGGTCACGAACGCAGTCCGTCACGCAGGGGCCGTCGGAGACGTCACCGTCGAGTTGTGGCCGACTCCTCGTGGGAGCCTCATCGTCAGCGTCGGCGACGGATCCGAGCAGCCCCCCACGCCCCGTCCGCCGTACGACAATGGGCAGTCCGGATACGGGCTTTCAATCATCGCCGAGCACTGCGCCGCATGGGGCTGGCACCCCACGCCTACCGGCAAGGCGGTCTACGCCACCCTGCCGATGGTCGCTGTCGACGAACCGAGGACCGCAGATTGGAACACCTTCGGGTCGGGGCCGGGGAGTTGACGTTGCCGCCCTCCGTTTGCCCAAGTCGGCCGACACGCCACGGCGGAACGACCGTCCCACCCACAACCGTCCTGGGAAGGACACCCATGTCGAGCCCGTCTCCGACGAACCCCTCAACAGCCGCGCTCTCCGTTCGCCCCGGCAGGCTACTCAGCGGAGCTGTCCGTGTGGACGGCTCGAAGAACGCCGCCCTCCCCTTGATCGCCGCCGCTGCGGTAGTCGGTCGAACCGTGCGCATCGAACGTATCCCGCGCAGCACCGACGTTCAGGTGATGCTCACCCTCCTGCAGGAGATGGGGTACGTCCTCACGAACCCCGCCTCCTGCTCCGACGACCTCCAACCGCTCGAAGCCGACAAGGTGGATGTCACCGCTCCCTCGCACCCGACTTACGCACCTGACCTGCGGGCGGCTTCCACGATCCGTGCGTCCTACTACCTGACACCCGCGCTACTTCAGGCGAGCGGACGGGCGAGCATGCCGTGGCCGGGAGGGTGCTCGATCGGCGATCGGGGGATGGATCAGCACTTCAAGGTCTACGAGCAGTTCGGTGACAAGGTCCTCATCCGCGAGGACGGATACGAGATCCGCCGAGCTACCGGTCCCGCCGACCGTGTGACCGTAGACCTACCGTTCCGGTCACGCGGTGCGAGCGTTGCGGCCGTTCTGCGAGCAGTCGTGGCCGCTTGCCCGCTGACGCTCCGGAACCCGAACACGTCACCCGAGTTCAGCGCCGTCCTCGCCGCGCTCGGCACGGCAGGCTGGGAAGTGCGCCCCGGCACGGACCTCATCAGCCTCACCCCTCCGGTCACCCGTCCGGACACCCCGCTCGCCTGGGAGATCCCCGGCGACAAGATCGAGGCTGCGACGCTGGCCTGCGCCGTGGCAGCCACAGGTGGCAGGGCGCGCATCGAGGGAGTTGTCGGAGCGGATGTCGGTCCCGTGGTGGCGGTGCTGCGGGGGCTCGGAATCCTGGTGGAGTCCCAGCCGATGCGCTGCACGTGAATGCCGCCCCGCGCACATTCACGGGCCGGCCACTGCGGGCAGTCGCCTCGCTCGACCCGGCCGGCCTCGACGCCGACTTCGAACCACCACTGATGGCCCTCGCCCTGGGAATGCCCGGCACCCATCTGTTCTCCGATGCGATCAACCCGGGCCGCCACGGCAACCTCCTCGCCCAACTCGGTCGGCTCGGTGCGACGATCGAGCCGCTGACACCCACGGAGTGCCGCCTCACCGGCCCGCAACAGCTCACCGGGGCCACCGTCGAGGCCACCGACATCAGGACCGGTTCGGCCCTGTTGATCGCTGCTCTCACGGCCCACGGAACGACCGTACTGCGCGGATTGGACCAACTCCGACGCGGGCACGCCGATCTGCCGGCCAAGCTGCGGTCGCTGGGCGCCGACATCACGGAGGTCTCCCCGTGATTCGCGAAGTGACCGCCATCGCGGCCACCACTGACGTCCATTCCGCGTTCGACAACGCGAACCCCATGCTGAGCGGCCTCCACGAGGCCCGCGCACGAGCGCTGGTCGTGGACTGCGGGGACTACTTCGAGGGAAGCGGTTTCTACCGGCTGGGACGCGGCGCGATCGAGCGGCAGGTACTGACCAGCATGTACGACGTGATCGCCCCGGGAAATCACGGTTGGCAGCACTATCTGGAGCCCGACATCCGGGCTCTTACCGTGTGTGCGAACGTCGTGGATCAACAGGGCATCCCTGTGTTCCGCCCGCTCCACCGAACGGCGGTGGGAGGGCTCAACGTCCTCGTCACCGCCGTGATAGGCGAGCAGGCGTTCGCCACCGTGCCGCCGTCACACCGCACCGGCCAACGGGCGACCGACCCGGTCGGCGCCCTGCGGGACCTGTTGCTCCGTCACCACCACAAGACGGATGCCTGGGTGCTGCTGTCCCACTCCGGATTCGAGGCAGACCTCCGGATTGCCGAGGAATGCCCGTTCCTCGACGTGATCTTCGCCGGGCACTGCCACAGCGACCAGTACGGCCCCGCACAGGTCGGCCGCACCGTTGTCGTCAAGGGCCATGAGCTGGGCGCCGGATACGCCTGGGCGGAACCGGCCTCCACCGGTTGGACGGCCCACGCCGCGAGGTTCACGGACACTCCCACCGCCCCGGCCGCACTGGCCCCGATCACGGAGTTGATCGACAGTTGGAGGAGGCACCTCACCGTGCCTCTCCGTCCTGTCCTGCCCCGGTGGCAGAACTCCACGCCCTGCCGCGCGACGGTCCTGCAACTGGTAGCCGAGCACCTTCAGGACAGGCTCCGGGTACCTGTACTCCTCAACGAGACCGCCCTGCGCAGCACGAAGCTCGGAACCACCTTGCGGGTCGGCGACCTGCTCACCATCGAACCGTTCGGCAACCAGCTCGTCCACGCGAAGATCCCCCATCGGTACATCGACCGCCCAGAAGGCTTGATCGCCCACCTCACGCGGCACTGCGGTCCCATCACCACGGCCCCGCACCCACTGCCGGCCGGCGCCACGCATGTGCTGACCACCGACTACCTCGCCACCACCTTCCTCGACCGGTACGCCCAGGACGCCGGCCTCGGACTCGGTGACTCCGTGCACCGAATCCTCACCACCGACGACGAGAGGAACCGTCGATGATCCTCACCGGCCCCGAGATCGCCGCCGCCGTCCGCGACGGTCGCATCCGGATCACCGACTACACGGACGCCCAGGTCAACCCCAACAGCTACAACGTCCGGCTCGGTGACACCCTGACCATCTACTCCGAGGAGATCATCGACCCCCACCGTGAGAACACGACCTGTACCCAGCGCATCGGCGCTGACGATTACGTGCTCCAGCCCAGGGAGCTGTACCTCGGGCACACCGTGGAGGAGGTCGGTTCCGACACCTTCGTCCCGCTCCTCTTCGGGCGCTCCTCGGTCGGCCGCCTCGGCCTCTTCGTGGAGATCACCGCCCCGATCGGCGACATCGGTTTCCACGGCCAGTGGACGCTCATGCTTTCGCCGGTGCGCCCGCTCAAGGTCTATGCTGGGATGAAGATCGGCCAGATCATGTTCTTCCTGTCCGTCGGTCCGGTCAGCCTTTACTCGGGCAAGTACCAATCCGCCCAAGGCCCGCAGCCCTCCCGCTACTGGCACGACGCCAAGCCGGCGGACGCCCGATGATTCTCACCGGCCCGGCGATCGCTGCCGCCGTCACCGCTGGTGACATCGCCATCGAGCCCTACGACCCCGCCCGGATTTCGCCCAACGCCTACGACTGGCGGCTGGACACTACCCTCAGGGAGTGCCGCGGGGACCTGGACGCGGCCCACCCGGCCAAGTTCACCGAGCTGACCGTTCCGGAGAACGGCCTTCTCCTGGAACCCGGGGTGCTGTACCTCGGGGCGACCCTGGAGCGAACCGGATCCGAGCGGTATGCGCAGATGCTGAACGGGGACCGCACCATCGGCTCCCTCGGAATCTGGGTCCACGTCTCGGCCCCTCTCGGCCACGTCGGACACGCGATCCGGTGGACCCTGGAGATCCGGGCCGCCAAAAGGGTTCGGATCCACCCTGATATGACGTTCGGGAAGCTCGTATTCCTCCAGACCTTCGGCGCCGCGGCAAGCTACCAACAACAGGGATCGAAGTACCGGGCCACCGAAGGAATCGACATCTCCCGCCTTTACCAGGAACTGCGAGGCGACCGCGGATGACAAGACCTCGGGCGCCCCTCGCCGCCGCGGCGATCGACCTTCCCGCCGGAAGCCCCGGTGGAAGCGTCGAGCTGTTCCACGACCTCTACACCGGCGATGAGCCGCTCATCCCGGCCAAGCCGCTCATGCTCACCCCGGCCAGCAGCAGTGCCACCGTCCCCCGGGAGTTCGGCCTGCTGGACGTCCCCGGAAAGTGTCTGGACGGGCCAGGATTCTGGGCGTACGTGGCAGCGCTGCAGAAGTCCATGGTGTCGCACCTCCGGGCCCACCAGGTCGACGTGCTCCACCTTCATCACCTCGCGTTCGGCGCGACCCCCGCGCTGGCCCGCGCCTTCCCCCGACACCCGAGCATCGCCCTGGTCCACGGCACGGACCTGCTCTTTGCCGCGACCCACGCCACCCAGCGGCAGGTACTCCTCACCACTGCCCGGGGTGCGAACATCATCTGTGTGCCCACCCCGGCGATGGCCGATCATCTCCTGCACATCGCACCCCGGACCGACCGCAGAAAGATCGTACTTGTCCCCTGGGGAATCCCGGACCACCTCCTGGCTGCTCCCCCGCCGCTCGGTCCCAGACACCACGGCCCCCTGCGTCTCCTCTACGCGGGGCGCCTCACTCCGGAGAAGGGCGGCCGCGCACTCGCCCACACCGCGGCATCCCTCTCCGGGGTGGAATGGAGCATCGCGGCTCCCGAGGCCGAGTACGCCGCATTTGCACCCACCCTTCGGGAGCTCCACGTCCGCGTCAGCTACCTCGGTTGGCTCCCCCGCCGGAAGCTATGGCAGACCTTCGTCCATCACGACGCCCTCGTGATGCCGTCAACCACCCTGGAAGCGTTCGGCCTGGTCGCCGTAGAAGCCCAGGCGTGCGGGCTGCCGGTCCTTTACCAACCCGTCCCAGGGCTGTCCAACACCATCGGCGACAGCGGGCTCCCGGTCGACCTCGCCTCCCCGCACGACCTCGCGCCCACGCTGGCCGCACTCGTCCGGGAGCCGGGCGCGCTGGAGGAAGTCCGTCAGCGCGGCTACCGGAATGCCAAGCGGTTCCCCCTCAGCTCCACAGCCGAGGCGCTCAACAATCTGGGCGCCCAACTCGCCTGACGGCAGGGCGTCATGCACCGGGCACGCCGAACTCACTACGCTGGCCGGGCACCCACCCCGACAGGGAGCGACATGATCCACGACATCGAAGCCGTCCAGGGAATCGTCCAGGAAGGCGTGGCACGCAGGACCTACCCCGGCGCCGTCTGGGCCGCCGGGGACCGGACCGGTCCGCTGACCGGCGGCGTCTGCGGGACGCTGGACGGCACCGAGCCGATGCTTGCCGGAACGGTCTTCGACATTGCCAGCCTGACCAAGGTCACCGCCGTATGGACGGTCCTCGGGTGTCTTTGGAAGGCCGGCCGACTGCCACTGGACGACTCGCTCGGAACACTCTGGACCGAGGTCGCCGACTACCCCCTCGGGCAGGTTACCGCGCGCCAACTCCTGACGCACAGCGCCGGAGTTCCGTTGCGGGCGAATCTTCGGAACTCCTATGGCACCGACGGGGCCGCGGTCCGGACGGGTGTTCTCCGGGAGGCCCTCCACCGGCCCCCGGGCGAGGCTGTCGAGTACACCGACCGGGCTGCGCTCGTGCTGGGCTACCTCGCCGAGTACCTCACCGGCACCACGCTCGATCAACTCGCCTCCCAGACTGTGTGGAAACCGCTGGGAATGACGGAGACCCGGTTCGGCCCGGTCCCGCCCGACATGGTGCGGCGCTGCGCCCCGACCGAGGTCGACGAGACCACCGGGCAGCCACTGCGCGGAACCGCACACGACTTCTCCGCACGCCTGCTCGGCGGGGTGTGCGGGATCGCCGGATTGTTCTCCACTCTCGATGACATCGCGCTGTTCGCCACCGCCCTGCTCAACGCCGATGACGCCCCGTTCGGTGCCCAATGGGTACGGGAGTCCCTCAGTATCCAGACCGGCGATCTGACCCCGCCCAGGGGCCTCTTCTGGCATCCCGCCCCTGACACGGATCCGGCCGACGACGTATGGGTGCACTACGGCTTCACCGGCACCGGTCTCTGGATCTCGCCGGAACAAGGGACCTGGGCGGCGCTCTTCACCAACAAGCTCTACTACTCCCGTGACCGTGAGCCGCTGACGAAGGTACGGGGTGACTTCCGGGCTGCTCTGTTCACGCCATAGCGGCCTCACGAACAGCGCGAGGATCCGGACTCGGCCGAAGTCGACGGGGACGACGTGGTCGCGCTGGTCTCCGCCACTTGTTGGCCCGCCACAACCTGGCGGGCCAACAATCTGCGCAGCGACGTTCCGGCATCTGGCGCCCTGCATCAACGTCAGCCCTCAGAAGCTGGGTACAGGACGACACCGACCTCTTGGGCGTCACCTGCGAGGTCACCTGCTTCGGTGTCCGCCGCTACCGCCTGGACGCCCCGGTGGCCATGCTGCCTTTGCCGCTGTGCGCACCGTTATACCGGCCGCCGTCGCACACCGAGACCCGGGAACGGCTGGGCGTGCCGCCGGACGCGCGGTGCGTCCTACCGACGTCCGGCGGCTGGAGCCTCGGCCCGCTGGCCCGCACGGCCGCCGAACTCGCCGACGCCGGAGCGCACGTCGTCACCCTGGGAGGCAGCAACACCGCAAGGAACGCCAGCTGCGCCTGGCCGCGCTACCGTCCTCGACTCCACGCCTTCGGCTGGACCGACCCGGTGCCCGAGCTGATATCCGCCGCCGACCTGGTCGTCACCAGCTCCGGCGACACCTGCAGCGAGGCCCGCGCCCTGGGCCGCCGCCTGCTCATCCTCGACGTCGTCCAGGGCCACGGCCGCGACAACCTCCAGCACGAACTGGAACTGGGCCACGCCGACGTCGGTCTCCGCCCGCCCCGCCGAAGTGGTCCGCGCCGCCCTCACCCGCCCCGAACCGCACCCCTCACCGGGCGCCACCCCGGACGGCTGGCGCACCGGCTTCGAAGCGGCCCTGACCCGGGTCGGCCTGGCCTGACACCCGCTCCCGCACCGAGGCGCGGTCAGATGAGCCCGTTGTCCCTGGCGTAGAGGGCGGCCTGGGTGCGGTCGCGGAGGCCGAGGCGGCTGAGGACGCGGGAGATGTGGTTCTTCACCGTGCCTTCGCTGAGGTAGAGGCGGGAGGCGATCTCCTTGTTCGTGGCGCCCGCCGAGACGAGGCGGAGGACCTCCGTCTCGCGGGGGGTGAGCAGTTCGGGGGCCGGGAGGCCGGCGGCCAGGTTGGCGATCACCGTCTGGTCGAACTGGGCCACTCCCGCGTGGGCGAGCCGGACGGCGCGGGCCAGTTCGGCGGCGGGCAGGTTCTTGAGGAGGTAGCCGACCGCGCCCGCCCGCAGGGCCTGGGTGACGTAGTCGTCGTCGTTGAACGTCGTCAGCATCACGACCTTGCACCCGGGCAGGCTGCGGCGCAGCAGCGCGGTGGCGGCCACGCCGTCGACCCCTGGCATCCGGACGTCCATCAGGACCACGTCGGGGCGGTGGGCCGCCGCCGTGTCGAGTGCCTCGGCGCCGTCGCGGGCGCTGCCGACCACCTCGATGCCGGGCTGGATGCCGAGGAGGGCGGCGATGCCCTCCCGGACGAGGTCCTGGTCGTCGACGACGAGGACCTTTACCGGCGCTTCCACCGGCCCGGTCACCACGGGACGCCGACCGTGAGGACAGTGCCGTCGGCGGAGGTGTCGATGGCCACCGTTCCCTCCGCGAGCCGGACGCGTTCGCGCAGTCCGGCCAGTCCGAACCCCTCCTCGGCGGGGTCGAAGCCGGTGCCGTTGTCGGCCACCCGGAGGCGGGCGCCGCGCTCGTCGTAGGCGACGTCCACCCCGATCTCGGTGGCGCCGGAGTGGCGGCAGGCGTTGGTGAGCCCCTCCTGCGCGGCCCGGTACAGCACCAGCAGCGGTCTGCGTTCGACGCCCGAGGTCTCCAGGGTGATGCGGCGGCTGCCGCCGTCCAGGTGGTGGACCAGGTCCGCGAGCGCCCGGGAGAGGACGACCGGCTCGGCCTCCGACCCGGGCCCCAGGGTGCGGACGGAGGCCCGGACCTCGTCCAGGGCGCGGTTCGCCGACCAGCGGGCGTGCGACACCGCCCGGGTCGAGGCCGCCGGGTCGAGCGAGGCGAACGCCTCGGCCATTTCCAACTGGACGCCGATCGCGGTCAGATGGTGGCCGAGGCTGTCGTGGATCTCGCGGGCCAGCCGGTTGCGCTCGCGGGCCGCGGACAGTTCGGCGACCTGGGCGAGGGTGCCCTCCAGCCGGGCCCTGGCCTGCTGTTCGCGAACGGCCACCGCAGCCATCGCGACGGCCAGGACGATGCCCAGCGCGAACATCAGCAGGTCCGAGATGTACTCGGCCCGCACCTGCCAGCGCGGGACCCACAGGGTGAACGCGCCCGCCAGCGCCGCCACACAGCCGACCCCGAGGCCGACGGCGGCGGCGGACCCGTACGCGAAGAACGCCAGGAACGGCACCAGGACGAACAGCACCCGGGACAGCCCGGACACGTCGACGGCGGTGACCGCGCAGAGCAGCAGCACCCTGAGCGCGAGGACCGCGCCCGGTGCGATCCGCCGGCCGCGCCACCGCCACCGGTCCCAGCCCCGGCCACGGCCCCACCCGTCCAGGGCGATCAGGGCGCCGAGCAGGCCGACGAACCCGGCGGTCCTGGCCCCCGGCCCCGGGCCGATCGCGGCGTAGTAGACGCCCCCGAGCAGGACGGCGCCGTACAGGACGGCGGGTATCCAGGGAACGGGGCGTGACATCGGCTCTCCTCAAGGACTCGTGGAGCGAACAAGCGGGAGGGCGGGAGACCGCTCCTGCGCGCAGCGTACGCGGCGGTTGCCGCGGCTCCGGCTCCGCGCCGGGAACGCGTGCGGAGTGTGGCCGAAGGTCATGTGCCTTCCGGCCACAGCCGGTCGGGCCGTCCCGCACTTATCCGCGATGACCTGCGGTTCCTAGATTTCGGGGTGTCACATTCCCGATCGAGAAGAGGGCGTCATGCTTCGCCGTCTCGCCGTCGCACCGCTGCTGCTCGCCACCGTCCTGAGCGTTCCGGCGGGTGCCGCCGACCAGGGCGACCGGTGCTCCCGCGTCCGGGTCCCGGGGGCGGAGTACTCGGTCTCCAGCTGCCTGGCCGACCTGACCAGCACGGGGACCAGGCTCACCGGGCACACCCAGGAGATCGAGTGGAAGGGGCTGCTGGCGGACGACGCCGTCCTGCCGTCCGGGGTCCCCGGGATCCAGGTCGACGGGTACTTCCCCGACACCTCCACCACCAACACCGACCACGGCTGGAACCACGACAGCCAGTTCGTCATACGGCTGCCCAAGCACTGGAACGGCGGTCTCGTGGTCGCCGGTCCGCCCGGGACCCGGAGGCAGTACGCCAATGATCCGATCATCGGCGACCAGGTGCTCGCCAAGGGCTACGCCTACGCCGCGACCGACAAGGGCAACACCGGCGACGAGCTCTACCAGGACGGCGACCGGCCCGGCGACGCCATCATGGAGTGGCACCGCCGGGTCGCGGAACTCACCGTGGCCGCGAAGGAGGTCGCCCGGCAGCACTACGGGCGGGCGCCCGGCGTCACGTACGCCGCCGGGCTGTCGGCCGGCGGGTACCTGGTCCGCTGGCAGCTTGAGCACTACCCCGAGCTCTACACCGGCGGCATCGACTGGAACGCCCTGGTCTTCACCAAGGACGGCGGCCTGCTGGCCACCCTCCCGCCGGCCCTGCGCGCCTTCCCCCGGCTGGTGAAGGGCGACCAGTCGGCCCGCGAGGAGATCATCGCGGCGGGCTATCCGAAGGACTCCGAGAGCCAGTGGGGCTACCACTACAACAAGCAGTGGGACCTCCTGCAGCGTGTCATCCGCGAGGAGGTCGACCCCGACTACGACGGCGACCGGCAGGGCGGCACCCCGTTCTGCCCGCCGGGGAGCACGCCCGGCTGCGACACCGACTACGACTTCGCCTCGCGCCCCGAATCGGTGCACCGGGCGGTCGAGCGGATCTCGCTGACCGGGAACATCAAGCGCCCGCTGATCAGCATCCAGGGCACCCTGGACGCGCTGACCCCGCCGGCCACCTTCGGCGACGTCTACGACCGGATGGTCACCGCCGCGGGCCGCGCGCCGTTGCACCGCTACGTCCACGTCCCCGGCGGCACCCACACCGACGGGCTGGTCGTGATCGACACGAAGACGTACAAGCCGATGCTGCCGTCCTTCGTCGCGGCGTTCAACGAGCTGGAGGGCTGGGCCCGGCCGACCACCCGCTCGTAGCGGGGGTCCGACCCACCACCCGCTCGTAGCGCGGGTTCCGACCGCCCGGCCCGGCCGCCCCCGCGGCCGGGCCGGGCTTTTCCGCGCTTCAGCCGCCCCGAACGCCCCGGACGCCGTGGTCGCGGAGCGGGCCGAGGGTGAGGCCCCGGGCGCGGCAGTGGGCGGCGATCAGGGGGAGGGCGGCGAGGGTGGCACGCCAGGAGTCGGGGGCGGAGGTGCAGTCGGAGTCGTGGAGGAGGAGGGTGGCGCCGGCGGTGAGGCGGGGGCGGGCGGTGGCGAGGACGGAGGGGCCGGTGGCGCCGGCCTCCCAGTCGCGGCCCCAGGCCGTCCACAGGACGGTGCGCAGGCCGAGGCGGTGGGCGGCCAGGGCCTGGCCGGCGGTCAGGACGCCGTAGGGCGGGCGGTACCAGAGCGGGGGCGCGCCGGTGAGGTCGGTCACCGCCTCGGTGGCGCGGCGCAGTTCGCGCAGGTCGCGGGCGGGGGCGGGGCAGTACTGGCGGCGGTGGTGCCAGCCGTGCACGGCGACCTCGTGGCCCCGGGCGACCAGTTCGCGGCCGAGGTCCGGGGAGCGTTCGAGCATGGCGCCGAGGAGGAAGAAGGAGGCGCGGAGGCCGAGGTCGTCGAGGGCGTCCAGGATCGGCGGGGTGCCGCGCGGGTCGGGGCCGTCGTCGAAGGTGAGGGCGAGGTGCCCCGGGGCGGTGCCGTAGCCGGCGGTGCGGCGGGCCAGCAGGCGTTTGACGGGCGGCAGTCGGACGGCGGCCGGGGCGAGGTGGAGCAGTTCGACACCGGCGGCGGCGCCGAGCAGGAGGCCGGTGCCCCTCCGGGCCCTCACCCGAACCGGGCCGCCATCCGCCGGAAGAAGCCGGGGGCGGCGCCGTGGATCCGGGCCGGGAAGTCCAGCCAGTGCGGGAGGAAGGCGCGGTCGCGGTCGGTGGTGATCGCCGTGTGGACGAGGTCGGCGACCGCCTCGGCGGTGACGGGGCGGGGGCGTTCGCGCTGGTAGTCGGTGCCGCGGGTGGCGAAGAAGGGGGTCGCCACCGCCCCGGGGAGGATCAGCCGGACTCCGACGCCGGTGCCGCGCAGCTCGTACCAGAGGCTCTCGGCGAACATGGTCAGCCCGGCCTTGGTGGCGGCGTAGGCGGCCTCCTCGCGGACGCCGACCTGGCCGGCCATCGAGCCGAGCAGCACGATCCGGCCCCGGTCGCGTTCCAGCATCGCGGGCAGGAGCAGCCGGGCCAGCCGCAGTGGGGCGGCGAGGTTGACCTCCAGCATCCGGTCCAGGGTGTCGGTGGGGGTCTGGGCGAAGGGGCCGCGCCAGCCGAGGCCTGCGCTGGCGATCAGGGCGTCCACCCGGCCGGCGGCGGCGAGGGCGGCCTCGGCGAGGCGCTGGGCGCCGTCGGGCTTGGCGAGGTCGGCGGGGAGCGGGCGGCCGCCGGTGCGGGCGGCGACGGCGTCGAGCCGGGTCTGGTCGGTGCCGGAGAGCAGTAACCGCCAGCCGGCGGCGGCGAGCCGGTCGGCGGTGGCGGCGCCGATGCCGGAGGAGGCGCCGGTGACCAGGGC
>NZ_JAIY01000016.1:514396-531491 GCF_000710405.2 Kitasatospora sp. MBT66
CCCGGCGGCGGTCACCGCCGTCACCGTGCCGCGCTGGAGCGCCAGCGCGTAGGCGAGGTACCCGCCGAGGCCGCCCAGGGCCAGCCCGTACGCGGCCGGGTCGGTGAACACGTCGAGCGGCCCGGACACGTCGAGGACCCGGACGGCGAGGCTGGTGACCCCGAAGCCGACCCCCGCCAGCAGGCCGAGGCCGACCGCCGCCGCGTTCCCGCTGCGGCGGGCGAGGACGAAGGTGAGCAGCAGCATCAGCACGGTGGTGCCGAGCAGCGCCCAGTGGAAGGCGGCGGACGCGTGGCCGCGGCCCGCGTGCCCGGAGCCGAGGGCCAGCAGGGTCAGACCGGCCACCACGGCGGCGATGCCCAGCAGGTCGGCGCGGTGCAGCCGGGCCCCGAGCAGCCGGGCGGCGGCGAGCGCGGTGACGGCGAGGCTGGCGTTGGTGACGGCCTGGACCAGGAACAGCGGCAGGGTGCGCAGGGCGACGATGCTCAGTGCGAAGCCCGCGACGTCCAGGCCGGTGCCGAGCAGGAACCGCCAGGAGCGGAGCAGGGCGGCCAGCAGGCCGACCCGCACCCGGTCCGCGGGCGGCGCCTCCCGTGCGCCGCCCGCCTGGAACACCGAGCCGAAGCCGAAGCAGACGGTGGCGACCAGGGCGGTGGTGAGTCCGAGCAGCATGGCCCTCCCGGCGTCGGGGGCGCCCCGGGAGCCGGGGCCCGCCCCCAGTCTCCGCCGGGCCCGGCCGGGCCGCAGCGGGGAGGACCGCGATCGGCAGGGGTCAGCCCTCGGCCGGGCGCCCCGCGGCGGCGGCGAGCACGCCGTTGGCCACCGGCACCGCGAGCAGCAGGGCGATCGCGCCGATCAGCCCGGCCCCGGCGGCGTCCGGGAGCACGCGGTCCGCCACCGCCGCGACGACGACGGCCACCGCGCCGAGGGCGGCCACGCCGGCCAGCACTCCGCGCAACCGGCGCGGCGGGCGCTTGCGGTCGTACTCGACCGCGACCCCGACGGCTCCGACGGTGCTGAGGGCCCAGGGGAGGTCACGCAGCCATCCCTCCCCCAGCAGCAGCCACACCGCCAGACCGAGCAGACAGGCGAACAGGACGCCCAGGATCTCGGCCACCACCGTCGCCGCCACCATGTCCCGGACATGCATGTGTTCTCCCCCTCCGCCCGCCCCTCCCCGGAGGCTACCCCGGAAGGAGCGCGTACGGTACGGGGCCGAACGCGCCGCGTGAGCGGAGGCCGGGTGTTCCGGGGAGGAACGGTGGCGGCCCGGGACGGGCCCCTTACCCCGCGGGTACCGCCTCCGCGCGGCCCGAGCCCTCCGTGTGGGCGGGGAGGGTCGGCCAGGTGAGCAGCGGCAGCGGGCCGGGGTGGTGGTGGACGGCGTAGTGGTGCGGGGCCATCGCGGTCTCGCGGCCGGGGAGGGCGGCGACGACGGCACGGTGTACCTCGGCGGGGGTGAGGTCCTGGTCGGTGGTGGCGATCCGGGCGGTGAGCCGGCCGTCCTCGTAGCCGAGGTCGACCGCCGTCGCCCGCGCGCCGAGGGCGTCGGCGACCAGGGCGCGGACGGCCGCGAGGTCGATCCAGTCGGCGCCGATGCGCTGCCAGTCGCCGGTGCGGGTGGCGGGGCGCAGGCCGCTGAGGGCGGCCAGGTCGGTGAGCAGCAGCGGTCCCGCGGCGGCGGCCGCGAGGACGGCGGGGAGGGCGCGGGCGAAGCGCTCGGCGTCGGCGCGCTCGAACACCTGGGGGCAGGCCAGCAGGGCGAACTCCAGGCTGCCGGCGGTGCGCAGGATGTTGAGCATCAGGCGCACCGGCAGCGGCTGGTCCGGCAGCCACTGCACCTCGGGGTCGGCGGTGGGGGCCGGGCGGGCGTCGGAGATGGTCTCGGGGATGGCGAGGCTGAGGTCGTTGACGACGATCTGCCGGTTGAAGCGGGCGCCGCGCCGCTCGGCGACGTCCTCCACCAGCTGCCAGACCTTGTCGGCGTTGAGTGTGCTGTGCCAGTAGCCGGTGAAGGAGGCGACCTTGGTGCGGCCGATCAGGGCGTCCAGGTCGTCCTCCGCACCGGAGGGGCCGACCTCCAGGGCGATCAGGGCGTCCTGGGCCAGGGTGCCGATGTGGTCGGCGAGGGCGGAGCGCTGGCGGTTCGCCGACAGGGCCGAGATCACCAGGTCGGTGCGGGCTGCGCGGTGCGCGGCGAGGGCGGCGAAGACGGCGAGCAGCACGGCCGAGGGCCCGGCGGCGGTGCGGCGGCAGACCGCTTCGAGGTCGGCGGCGGCGGTCCGGGAGCGCAGCAGCAGGGCGGCCGTCCCCTCGGTCGGGCCGGGGGTCATGCCGTCGACGGAGAAGGAGCTCGACGGTCCGGTGGTGAGCACGCTCTCCCAGTGCTTGAGCGCGGCCGCGGTCTTGCGGCGCCCCTGGGGGCTCTGCTCCAGGGCGGCCAGTTCGAGCGGGGTGCGGGAGCCGGCCGGCGGCAGTTGCGCGCCGGCGGCGAGGGCCAGCCAGTCGCGGATGAGCAGGGTGACGGCGACGCCGTCGACCCCGGCGTGGCAGCCCACCACCACCAGCCGGTGGACGAGTCGGCCTTCGGTGAGCAGGGTGAAGCGCAGCCGCGGGGCGGCGGTCAGGTCGAAGGGCAGGGCGACGTCGGCCCGGCCCACCTCGTCGGCCAGGGCGTCGATCCCGGCGCCCTCGCGGTCGCCGACGGGGACCAGGGCGACGGTGAACTCGCCCTCGGCGCAAACCTCCTGGCATTCGGGGAAGCCGTCCGCGCCGGGTCCGGGCGGGAAGACGGTGCGCAGCGACTCGTGCCGTTCCAGCAGCGCGCGCAGGGCGTCGACGGCGGTGGCGACGGTGGTGCCCTCGGGGACGGGCCAGACCGACTCGCGGTTGATCTGTTCGGGCCGGTCGCGCCCGATGCAGCGGAGCATGTTGTCCTGGCCGAGGGTGAGCGGGCCGGAGCCGCCGCCCACGCCGTGGAAGCGGGCCGTGATCAGGCCCTCGGTCTCGGTCACGTCGTGCGTCATCACGTCGATCGCGCCCTTCGGTTCGCAGGTCTGGGCGAGGTGCGGTCGGGACGCTACCAGCGGGGCGATCATGTGGTCCAGACCAGAAACCTGGGATGTCGGCGGGGCCTCGAAAAGTCTTGATGTTTCGTCAAGTACCTGACAGTGCAGGTCAGTTGCTCGGTGACCAGACCCGTTGGCGGACGGTGGCCGGGCCGGGTCCGACGGCGGCCACCGCGGCCCGGAACGAGCCGGGGGCGGGCACGTCCTCGACCCGGCAGGGGCCGGGACCGAGCGCCCCGGGGTCGGCGAGCAGCAGCGGCGACGGGCCGTCCAGCGGCAGCCCGAAACCCTGGACCAGCCGCCCGCCGTACGCCTTGACGCACGCCTCGCGGCGGCACCAGAGCACGGTGAAGCGCCCGGCCGGGTCCGGGTCGGCGGCGACCGACTCGGCCTCGGCGGCCGGGAAGTAACGCCGGGCCATCCGCACCGCGACCCGCGCGTCCCGGACCTCCTCGACGTCCACCCCGACCGCGCGCCCCTCGGTGAGGGCGACGGCCGCGAGGGCGCCGGAGGCGGAGTGGTTGACGGCGAGGCCGTCGATCCCGGGTTTGCCGTGCGGGCCGTAGTGCCAGCGCAGCCGTGCGGGGTCGCGGCCGAGCCGGGCTCCGGCGAGCAGGCGCACGGCGCCGTGGGCGACGGTGAACCGTCGCCCGAAGCGCCGGTCGGGACCGTCCGCGCGGGCGCGTTCGGCCGGGTCGAGCAGCTCGTACAGGGCGCGGACCACCGGCTCGGGCTGGTCGGTGGGGATCAGCCACACGTCGATCGGGTCCGGGCCGGTCACCGGAGCAACGGAAGCAGCGGGAGTAGCCGGAGCAGTGGCACCGGTGCCGGCCGGGGCCGCACCGGAGCCGGTCATGACGGCGGACCGGCGCGCAGGGTCAGGGTGGAGAGCACGCCGAGTCTCGGGTCGAAGTCGGCCAGCAGCACCGGCCGCCGCTCGGCCCGCCAGCCGGGCAGCCGCTCGGCGAGCGCCGACCAGAGTCCGGTGAACGGCTGGCCGGCGGGGACGCGGACGGCGTCCAGGCCCGGCACCTCCAGCCCGGCGGCGAGCAGGACGGCCGCGTCCTCCCCCAGCGCCTTCGCCTGCCGGCGGACCTCCTCCGCGACCGACTCGACCGACCCGACGGACCCGACGGACCCGACGGAATCGTCCGGACCGACCGCCGCGCCACTTTCCTGACGGACCGTCAACTCCTCGCCCGGCAAGGTCTCGCAGACCAGCACGACGGCACAGTGGCGGTCCGGCAGCGTGACCGGTTCGGGCGGCCGGTGGTGCAGCGCGGTCTGCTCGGCGAGCACGACCACCGCGCGCCGGGCGACGCCGGTCCGCTGGTACGCGAGGGCGGCGCGCAGCGCGGCGAACGCCCCGGCGGTGCCCTGGTCGCAGAGCGCGAGCGCGGTGGGCGTGCCCGCGCAGGAGCGGCTGAGCGCGAGCGAGGTGGGCGCGCCGGGCCGGATGTCGGGCGAGTCGAAGGCCTGGATCAGTACGTCCGCCGGCTCGTCCGGTCCGAGCGCCTCGGCGAGCAGGCCGGCGGCCAGTTCCTCGTAGGCGTGCCCGACCCCTTCGGCCAGCAGGTCCTCGCGCAGCGGCAGGCCGTACGGGCGGACCAGGTCGGCGACGAAGACCCGCAGGTCGGGGTCGAGGGAGAGTTCGGAGCGGCCGTCGGCGTACCGCGTCAGCACCCGGGTGAGACCCGGGGCGGCGGGCACCGGTCAGTCCTCGGCGATGATGTGCGAGGCGACGTAGTCGGCCAGGTTGGTGACCGAGCGCAGGTCGTCCTCGGTGATCTGCTCGACGTCGACCTGGATGTCGAGCGCCTCCTCGACCTCGAGGATCAGCTCGATGGTGCCGGCCGAGGTGAGGCCGAGGTCGTCGAAGAGGCAGGCGTTCTCGGGGATCTCGAACGGGTCCCGCTTGAGGACGCGCGGGATCAGCTCGCCCAGGCTGTGCAGGATCCGGACGCGCAGCTCGGTGTCGGTGGTCTGGACCACTTGGTCGGACATGGGTAGGACCGTCCCGTCGTGCGTGGTGGAGTGGGGCGGAGCGGCCGAAGGACCGGCGCCCGGGGGAAGAGGAGAAGGACCGGGGAGGACGGGCCGACGGCGGGTCGGCCGTCCGGCGTCAGTGCTCGACGACCATGGCGGAGAAGGTCGCTCCGATACCGGCGGCCGCGACGAGGTAGCGGTCGCCCCGCTCGAGCAGCCCCCGCGTGGTGGCGGTGTGCAGATTGATGAGGCCGTCCGCAGCGAAACTGTGCCCCACCGACGTCACGTTGTCCAGCACCACCTTCCCGATCGGGAAGCCGATCCGGCGCGCGATCGTGCGCCAGGAGGCCTGGTTGACGTTGTGCGGGAGCAGCAGCGCCAGGTCGGAGAGGTCCAGACCTGCCTGGTCGAGGGCGGCCTCGATCGCCTCGACCATCACATCCGGGTACTCCCGCTGGTAGCGGGCCAGCAGATCCTGGTCCTCGGCCAGCCGGCCGTCGAACTCGGGGCGCTGGCGCACCGCGTAGGACAGCACCCGGTCGTGTTCGCCGTCGGCGCTGACCAGGCAGGCAGCCGCGCCCTCGGCGAAGATGCCGGTCTCGGGCACCACCTGGGCGTCCTTGGTGAAGGTCTTCTCCCCCGTGAGCACCAGGGCCAGCGCCCGTGGGTCGGGTTCCTCGGCGAGCAGGCGCCCGGCCAGGTCGACGGCCAGCAGGCCGACGGCGCAGGCGTGGTGGGTCACGGTGAAGGCCTGGGCGTGGCCGAGGCCGTAGCGGTGGAGCAGGTCGTGCAGGGGGTTGAGCGGGTAGGGCACGGCCACCGGCATGCTGCGCGCGTGGATCACGAAACGGACGTCCCGTTCGCGTCCGCGCAGCTCCGTCAGGGCGTCGACGGTGGCGCCGAGCAGGTCGGGCAGCTTCCCGTCCGGGTCCAGTCGCAGCTGGTCCAGGCCGTGGAAGCGGCGGAAGAGTCGAAGTTGACGTGGGGTCAGGCCCAGTCTCTCGCCCACTGCCTCGATGGGCACGGTGTGGTGGGGGAGGTGGACGGCCACTGCCTCCAGTGCGGTCACGCGGGCTAGTATTCCCACGCCCGACGGGTCCGCACAAGTGATCTCGGGCGGTTGCGGCGCACAGTCCGCACAGCTCACCCCACGGAACGCGCAGGCCCAGTGCCGCCGTCCCCCCGCCCCCGCGTCGTCGAGCCGGTGGAGTCCCTGATGAACGATCGTGAACGTCCCGTCCCCGTACCGCCGGTCTCTCCGGCCCTGGTCGCACTGCTGGCGGAGGCCGCACAGGCACCGCCCGGCTGGTCCGCCGGCGTGACCGGGCAGTCCCGGCTGGACGGGGACCTGCTGCTGGACGAGACCGAGCTCGCCGCGCTGCACGAGGGCCTGCGCCGGAGCTTCGGCCCGTCGGTGGACCTCGCCGCGCTGCGGGCCGGGCTGGACCTGGACGCGCTGGAGGCCCTCACCGTCGCCGACGTCGAGCGGCTGCTGCCCGCGGAGGACGCCCGATGAGCCGCTTCCTGCTGGTGGTCCCGCCGCTGACCGGGCACGTCAATCCGACCGTGGGCCTGGCCCGGGAGCTGGTGGCGCGCGGCCACGAGGTGGCCTGGACCGGCACCGAGACGGCGCTGCGGCCGCTGCTCGGGCCGGACGCGACGGTGTTCGGCACCGGCACCCGGGCGTTCCGGGCGCAGGGCGGGCACGGGCTGGCCGCCGTCCGCTCGCTGTGGGAGGGCTTCATCGTCCCGTACGCGCGGTTCACCACCAAGGCGCTGGACGCGGCGGTGCGGGAGTTCCGGCCGGACGCGCTGCTGGTGGACCAGCACACGCCGGCCGGGGCGCTGGTGGCGCACCGGCACCGGCTGCCCTGGGGCACGCTGGCGCCGGGGGCGATGGAGCTGGGGCGGCCGTTCCGGGGGCTGCCGCTGCTGGAGGAGTGGATGACCGGCCTGCTGCTGGGCCTGTGGCGGCGGGCCAGACTGCCCGAGGAGGAGTACGTCGACCCGCGCTTCTCCCCCGCCCTGGTGCTCGCCTTCACCGGCCCCGCGCTGACCGGACCCGAGCCGGTTCCCGCGCACCTTGCCGCGGTCGGGCCGGTGCTGACGGACCGGCCGGCCGATCCGGCGTTCCCCTGGGAGCGGCTGCTGCCGGAGCGGCGCCGGGTGCTGGTCACCATGGGCACCCTGTCCGGCGAGCTCGGCGCGGACTTCCTGGCCCGGGCGGTGCGGGCGCTGGAGCTGTGCGGGCCGGACGTGCAGCCGGTGTTCGCCGCGCCCGGCGAGCTGCTGCCCGAACTGCCCGGTCACGCGGTGGCGGTGGACCGGGCGCCGGTGCTGGAGCTGATGCGGCGCGGGGTACTGGACGCGGTGCTGTGCCACGGCGGGATGAACACCGTCGGCGAGGCCCTGGTGCACGGACTGCCGCTGGTCACGGCACCGATCCGGCACGACCAGCCGTTCGTGGCGGCCCAGGTGGCGGCCGCCGGGGCGGGACTGCGGGTGCCGTTCGCCCGGGTGACGCCGGATCACCTGGCGGCGGCCCTGCGGAGCGTGCTGGACGAACCCGGGTACCGGGCGGCGGCCGCCCGGGTCGGGGCGGAACTGCTCGCCGGCGGCGGGGCCGAGGCGGCCGCCGACCGGGTGGAGGCACTGGTCACACCGGGTGCCCCTCGGGCCAATCCATTGGTCTAGGCCATTGTTTCCGGGGTGCCGGAACCCCTAGGGTGGCCCGCAGCACCACTTCCCAGGTGTCCCGCGCGCCGCCTTCCGGCGCCCCGGCAACCCCATCCCCGCACGGGAGTTCTGGTTGATCGAGACCAAGGGGCTCAGCAAGTCCTACCCCTCCAAGAAACGCGGCCAGCCCCCCGTGGACGCCGTCCGAGGCATCGACCTGGACGTCGCTCCGGGTGAGATCTTCGGCTTCCTCGGCCCCAACGGCGCCGGGAAGACCACCACCCTGCGGATGCTCGCCACCCTGATCCGCCCCGACGGCGGCGAGGCCCGGATCGCCGGGGCGGACCTGTTCGCCGACCCCGCCGAGGTCCGCCGCCGGATCGGCTACGTCGCCCAGGGCGGCGGCACCACCGACGCCGTCACCGCGCGCGAGGAACTCGTGATGCAGGCGCGGCTGCACGGCACCGGCAAGGCCGAGGCCCTGCGCCGCGCCGACGAGGCCCTCCAGGCCTTCGAGCTCACCGAGTTCGCCGACCGGCCGTGCCGCACCTACTCCGGCGGCCAGCGCCGCCGGGTGGACATCGCGCTCGGCGTCATCCACGCGCCCAAGGTGCTGTTCCTGGACGAGCCCACGGTGGGCCTCGACCCGGCCAGCCGCGGCCACGTCTGGACCGAGATCCGGCGGCTGCGCGGCGAGGGCATGACCGTCGTCGTCACCACGCACTACCTCGACGAGGCCGACGCGCTCTGCGACCGGGTCTCCATCGTCGACCACGGCGGCATCGTCGCCGAGGGCACGCCGGAGACGCTCAAGCGCGAGATATCCGGCGACGTCGTCCTCATCGGCCTCGGCGCCGGCGAGGCCGAGCGGGCCGCCAAGGCCCTGCGCGAGCAGCCCGGCCTGCCGGAACTGCACCGGCTGGAACTGCGCGACGAGGACGGCCTGCGGCTCTACCTGGACGACGGCGCGGCCGCCGTCCCGCACCTGCTGCGCGCCCTCGACGGGGCGGGTGTCACCACCGGCACCGTGCAGTTGCAGCGCCCCAGCCTGGACGACGTGTTCCTGGCCCGCACGGGCCGCTCCATCGAGCAGTCCTGACCCTCACCTCCGAACCCCGAGGAGGGGCTCCGATGAAGCTCGCCCGCGACACCTGGCTGGTCTTCCAGCGCCAGCTGCTGCTGATGTGGCGGACCCCGGTCTGGATCGCCGTCGGCGTGATCCAGCCGATCTTCTACCTGTTGCTGTTCGCACCGCTGCTCAAGCAGGTGCTGGCGCCGATGGGCGCGACCACCTACGCCGAGACCTACCAGATCTACGTGCCGGGCCTGTTGGCGGTGCTGTGCATCTTCGGCGGCCTGTACACCGGCTTCAGCCTGCTCGGCGAACTCAAGGCCGGCATCATCGAGCGGGCCCGGGTGACCCCGGTCAGCCGGCTCGCGCTGCTGCTCGGCCGGGCACTGCGGGAGACGGTGGCACTGCTCGTCCAGGCGGTGATCATCACCATCATCGCGCTGCCGTTCGGCCTGCGGGTCGGCCCGCTGAACCTGCTGCTGGCCTTCCTGCTGATGGGCCTGCTCGCGCTGATGACCTCGGCGATCTCGTACGGGATCGCGCTGGTGCTGCCGGCCGACGAGGCGATGGCACCGGTGGTGAACACCCTCGCCCAGCCGATCGCGCTGCTCTCGGGGGTGCTGCTGCCGCTGGCGCTGGCGCCGATGTGGCTGCAGTCGATGGCCAAGTGGAACCCCTTCTACTGGGCCGTGGAGGGCATGCGCGCACTGTTCTCGGGCCATGTCGGGGACAGCGCGGTCTGGCAGGGGCTGCTGGTGGTCGCCGTGATGACGACGGCGGCCGTGTACTGGTCGGCCCGGCTGTTCTCGACCCGGGTGCGCTGAGCGGGCGCACCGGGTCGGCGGACCCGCGAGGGACGGACAGCCGGAGAGACAGGCAGACCGACAGCGAGACAGTCGGACGGGAGGCGGGCGGGCCGGGCCGGAGGGGATCCGGTCGGCCCGCCTCCCGGCGTTCCCGCGCCCGGGCCCGTTCGTCGCCCGGGCCGCCGCCCCTCCACCACCTCGTCAACACGGTTCGGAGAGTGATCTGTTGTCGGGGCGGACCCGGCGGCCCTATGGTCGGGACCGGTCGATCGTCCGTTCGTCAGGAGGAACCCGCATGAGCCCCCGGTCCGAGAACACCCCGGCCTCCGCCCGGCGCCGCGGCACCCGCCTGGCCATCGCGGGCGGGGCCATCGCCGCGCTGCCGGTGGTCGGCCTGCTCGCCGCGACACCGGCTTCCGCCAAGCCGCCGATGAAGATCGTCGCCGCCAAGCCCCCCGTCAAGGCCGTCGCGGCCAAGCCCCCCGTCAAGGCGGTCGCCGCCAAGCCGCCGGCGAAGATCGCCGCCGCGAAGCCCCCGGTCAAGGCCGTCGCGGCCAAGCCCCCCGTCAAGGCGGTCCCTGCCAAGCCGCCCATGAAGATCGTCGCCGCCAAGCCGCCCGTCAAGGCCGTCGCGAGCGACCCCCGGGCAGCCCGGGGCAACTGACACCCCGCCCGGAACCCACCTGCCTGCGCGGAACGGCGGTGCCCCTTGCACGAAGGGGCACCGCCGTTGCACGTCCGTGGGCCGCTGCCTACCCGGCCGTCCCGCCCTCGGCCCGCAGGAAGCCCGCGAGCCTGGCCACGCCCTCCGCGATCCGCTCGGGCGTCAACGAGCTGATGGAGAGCCGCAGCCGCCGCTCCCCGCCCCCGGCGGGGTAGAACGGCGCCATCGGCGTCCACAGCACGCCGAAGTCCCGCGCGCAGCGCTCCATCGCCGCCTCGTCGGCCGCGAACCCCACCGTCAGCACGGCGAAGAACCCGCCCTCCGGCACGTTCCAGGACACGCCCAGGCGGTCCCGCTCGGCGGCCGGGAGCTGCCGCTCCAGCTCGGCCAGCAGCGCCCCCATCGAGGCCGCGTAGTGGGCCGTCGCGGGGGCGTTGGCGGCCCGCAGCCGGCAGTCGTGGGTCAGCAGCATCCCGCCGATCACCGCCTGGCTGAGGGCCGGGGTGTTGACCGTCGTCATGCTCTTCAGCTTGGCGATCTCGTCGGCCAGCAGGGTGCGCCGGCCGCCCGGACCGGTCACCTCCTGGTCGGCGACCAGGTAGCCGAGCCGCGCGCCGGGGAAGCAGGTCTTGGCGAAGGAGCCCAGGTAGACGACCCGGCGGTGGCGGTCGAGCGCCTTCAGGGTGGGCCGGGCGCCGATGTCCCGGGCGAAGAACCCGTACGGGTTGTCCTCGACGATCAGCAGGCCCTCCTCGGCGGCGGTGTCCAGCAGCCTGGCCCTGGCGGCCACCGGCATCGAGGTGCCGGAGGGGTTGGCGAAGTCCGGCACCACGTACAGGGCGCGCGGGCGCCGTCCGGCGGCACGGACCTTCCGCGCGGCGGCCCGGACGGCCTCCGGGTCCGGGCCGCCCTCCGGCCCCTCGGGGACCGGCACCGTGGTCAGGTCGAGCAGCCGGGCGGCCCCGGTGACACCGACGTAGCAGGGCGAGCTGACCAGCAGGACGTCGTCGGGGCCCGCGCAGAGCGCCCGCAGCGTCAGCAGCATGCCCTCCTGGGCGCCGACGGTCAGCACCAGCGCCTCGGGGGCCACGGTGAGGCCCTCGTCGTGGGCCAGGGTGCGGGCGACGAGGTCGTTGATGATGCCCTTGGTCGGGCCGTACTGGAACAGCGTGGTGCGGATCGCGTCGCGGTCGAGGCCGGTGGCCGCCAGGTGGTCGAGGTAGGCGTCCAGGTAGGCGGGGACGTCCTCGGGCTCGAAGAAGCCCTCGTAGGGGCGGCCCGGGGCGAAGGAGATCGCCTGCGGGTAGCGGGTGGTGACCTCGTTCAGGAACGTCATCGCGTCCAGCAGCGGGTCCGCCAGCGAGCCGTGCAGCTCCTCCAGCGGGAGCGTGACGGGCCCGGCGGCGGCCACCGCTTCCGCGGCCGGGACGGCCGGGGCGCTCACGCGAGTGCCTCGCGCAGCCGCCCGGCCGCGTACGCCTGGGCCTCGGCGGCGCCGTCCAGGGTGCCGGTCATGGCGAAGAAGCCGTGCGGCATGCCCTCCCAGCGGCGCAGCTCCACCGGGACCCCGGCCGCGCGCAGCGCCTCGGCGTACTGCTCGCCCTCGTCGCGCAGCGGGTCGTACTCGGCGGTGACGACGGTGGCGGGCGGCAGGCCGGTCAGGTCCTGGGCCCGCAGCGGGGAGGCGTGCGGGTGCTCGCCGTCGGCCGGGTCGGCCAGGTAGTTGCCCCAGTACCAGGCGACCGAGCGGCGGTTGAACAGCGCCGGGTCGTCGTGCTCGCGCAGCGACTCGGTGTCGGCGCGGGCGTCGGTGTTGGGGTAGACGAGCAGCTGGTGGCGCAGCGCGGGGCCGCCACGGTCTCGGGCGAGCAGGGCGAGCACGGCGGCGAGGTTGCCGCCCGCGCTGTCGCCGGCGACGGCGAGGCGTTCGGTGTCCAGGCCCAGCTCCGCCCCGCGGGCGGCGAGCCAGTCGGCCGCGGCGGCGCAGTCCTGGACGGCGGCGGGGAAGGGGTGTTCGGGGGCCAGCCGGTAGCCGACGGAGGCGGTGGCGCAGCCGACGGCGTTGGTCAGCGCGCGGCAGATCGCGTCGCTGGTGTCGGGCGAGCCGAGGGTCCAGCCGCCGCCGAACAGGTAGAGCAGGACGGCCGGGCGGCGGCCGTCGGCGGGCGGTGCGGGCCGGTAGAGCCGGAGCGTGAGCTCGCCGCCGGGGCCGGGGAGGAGGTGCTCCTCGACGGCTTCGACCGGCTCGGGCGTGCCCGCGGCGGCGCGGATGTCGGCGAGGTCGGCGGCGCGGGCCTCGGCCACGGTGAGGCGGTAGAGCGGGGGCGTGCCGGCGTTCGCGCGGCGGTCGCGCAGGGCCTGGGCCTGGGGGTGCAGGGGCATCGGGGTTCCTCGGGGCGGCGGTCGGCCGCGGCGGCGGCCGGCGGTCGGGTGGGCTGCCGGTTCGGCGGTGGCCGGTCGGGCGGCCGTGGCGGCGGTCGCCGGTCGGGCGGCCGTCGGGTCAGCGGTCGGCCTCGACGTAGACGGTCTCGTCGGTGCGGAAGGCGGTGTCGAGGTCGGCGACGTCGCCGCGGACGCCCTCGCGGTAGGCGCAGTGGCGGATCCGCGCCTCCTCGAAGCCGGCCTCGGTGAGGACGTGCCGCAGTTCGTCCAGATCGTAGATCCACTGGTGGCCGTAGTACCGGAAGATCTGGTTGACCAGGAAGGCCGGGCGCTTCGGCATCGGCGGGCCGAAGCCCATGGTGCTGAGCCGGCGGTGGTGCTTGGCGAGGAAGCCGTCGCCCTTGGCGTAGCCGTTCAGGTAGCGGGCCAGGTCGGGGGTGGTGATCCGCAGGACGCCGCCGGGGCGCAGCACCCGCCGGGCCTCGCGCAGCCAACCGATCGCCACCGGCATGGTGACGTGCTCGATCAGGTGCTCGGCGTACACCCAGTCGACGCTGGCGTCGGCGAAGGGCAGCGGGCGGGAGATGTCGAGCTGGGTGAACCAGCGGTCGCCGTCGACCCGGTAGAGCGTGCCGGGCTCGGTGGCGCCGTCGGGGCCGCGGAGTTCGGTGAGGTCGGTGCCGAGGCCGCCCGGGTGGGCGGTCCGGAAGGCCGCGAACTCGATGCCGGTGAGGCCCAGGTCGGTGAAGTCCTGGTGGTCGAACGGGAGCCCGCCGTCGGCCGGTTCGAGGCTCCGGCAGGTGGCGACGTCGGCGCTGAAGCGGTCGAGCTGCTCGGCGAGGCCGTCGGGGTCCTCCCAGTCCCAGCCGGGGAAGGCGTCCTGTCTGTTCATGGTCTCGCTCTTTCGGTCGCGGCGGTCGGGGTGGAGCTCGGGGCGGTCGGGGCGGGGGTTGCCGGGTCGGGGGCGGTCGGGTCGGCGGCGGTCGAGTCGCGGGCGGTCGGTGCACGCACCGTCAGACCGGCCAGGGCGCGAGGGCGGTGCGGTCCAGGTCCGCGACCGAGGGGCGGCCCAACAGGGCCATGGTGTGCTCCAGTTCGTCGCGCAGCAGGTCGAGGACCTGTCCGACGCCGGCCTCGCCGCCGGTGGCCAGGCCCCAGAACGCCGGACGGCCGACCAGGACGGCGCGGGCGCCCAGGGCGAGCGCGACGGCGATGTCGGCACCGCTGCGGACGCCGCCGTCGAGCAGCGCCGGGATGTGCGGCGGCAGGGCGTTGACGACCTCGGGCAGTGCGGCGAGGGCGGGCAGCGCGCCGTCGAGTTGACGGCCGCCGTGGTTGGAGACCACCACCGCGTCCACGCCGTGGTCGGCGGCGCGGCGGGCGTCCTCGGCGGTCAGCACGCCCTTGAGGACCAGCGGCAGCCGGCTGCGTTCGCGCAGCCAGGCGAGGTCGGCCCAGGTCAGGGTGGGGTCGAACTGCTCCCTGGCGTGCTCGGCGATGCCCGAACTGCCCTGGCCGGCGTGGTGGCTGGCGGCCATCAGGGCAGGGTCGAGGTTGACCGCGCGGATCTCCGGCGGGACGGCGAAGCCGTTGCGCAGATCGCGCAGCCGGCGGCCGATCCGGGGGGCGTCGACGGTGAGCAGCAGGGCCGCGTAGCCGGCCGCCTCGGCGCGTTCGACCAGGGAGGCGAGGGCCTCCCGGCGGCGCAGCCAGTAGAGCTGGAGCCAGAGCGGGCCGGTGGCGGCCTCGGCGATGTCCTCCAGGGTGCGGCTGGCGAAGATTCCGGCGACGAGCAGCGCGCCGGCCTTTCCGGCCGCCCGGGCGGTCGCTGTTTCCCCGTCCGGATGGACCAACCGGTGGTAGGCCATCGGGGCAATTCCCACCGGGAGTTGCAGCGTGGTGCCGAGCAGATCGACAGCCGGGGCGCACTCGGAGACGTCGACGAGCGCGCGCGGGCGGAACGCATGGCGTCCGAACATTTCCCGGTTGGCCGCCAGGGTGCGTTCCGCGCCACTGCCGCCTTCGACGAAGTCCCATATTTCCGGGGCAAGTTGATCGCGCGCCGCGCGTTCGATCCCGGCCAGCGTGAGTGGTGCCACGGGCGTCCTCGTTCCCGGACCGGCCGCGTTCGGACCGGCCCACGGATCGGCAGCGTAGGAGGTCTGGACCTGATTGGTATAGACCTTGATTTGACCAATCGTCTGTGCAATCGTCTGGCAACGGAATTGGACGTATTGCCTGGTGTCGACGACGGCCCGGGAAAGTGGCGACCAAGTGTCCATGACAAATCTCCTCACGTGTGGAGTGGCGTTGACCGGCTTTTCCTCTTCTTCACCGGCGCCCTTCTCACCCCCGCACGCCGATGCTCCCGCCGACTGGGTCGACCGGGTGCTGTTGGCCGGACCCGGGGGTGAGGAGTGCCTCCGCTTCGGCACACCCGTCGACCGTGACGCCCTGCGCGCACTGGTCGCCGAGCAGACCGAACGACTGGCCTCGGCCGGGCTCGGCCCGGGTGGCACCGCCGCCCTGCGGCTGCCGCCCTCGCTGGGCTTCGTCACCGTTCTCCTGGCCGCCTGGCGGCTGGGGGCCCAGGTGGCACTGCTCGACCACCGGCTGACCGAGCACGAGGTCGAGCAGGCGGTCGCCCGGCTGCGCCCGCAGGTGCTGGTCGGCTCCGCCGGGCGTCCGGCCGCGGCCGCGCTGCGCGGCTGGTCGGCGGTCGACCCGGTGGCCGTCGCACGGCCCGAGGGCCGGCCCGCTGCGACCGGCCACGCGCTGGTCCAGCTCAGCTCGGGCTCGACCGGACCGGCCAAGGTGATCGCCCGCACCGCGAGCGACCTGATCCGCGAACTCGACTGCTACCGGCGGCTGGCGGCGTTCCCCGGCGAGGGCGAGCGGGTGGTGCTGCTGTCCTCGGTGGTGCATGTGCTCGGCCTGGTCGGCGGGCTGCTCAACAGCCTCCACGGGCGCGCCCCGCTCACCGTCCCGGACCGGATGACGGCGGCCGGAATCCTCGGCGCGGTCGCCGCCGACGACCGCCCGACCACCGTGATCGGGGTGCCGTTCCACGCCGAACTGTTGGCCGGTGCCACCGAACCGCCGCAACTCCCGCAGCTGCGGCGGATGGTGGTCGCCGGAGAACTGGTCCGGCCCGGCCTGTCCGAGGCCTTCACCGCCCGCTGGGGCGTGCCGCTCGGCACCATGTACGGGATGACCGAGCTCGGGGTGATCGCCACCGACCTGGACGGCACCCTGCACCCGGCCAAGCAGCCCGTGCACGGCATGGAACTGCGGCTCGTCGACGGCGAACTGCAGCTGCGCACCGCCGCCTCCCCCTACCCCGGGCTCGACGACCCGACCCGCTGGGCGGACGGCTGGCTGCACACCCGTGACGCCGCCACCCTCGACCCCGGCACCGGCCGGGTCACCGTACTCGGCCGCCGGGACTCGCAGGTCTCGATCGGCGGCCTCAAGGTCGACCTCACCGAGGTCGAGCAGACCCTCGCCGCCCTCCCCCACGTCCGGGAGGCCGTCGTGGTCTTCGACGAGGGTGCGATCGAGGCCTACCTCTCCGCCGAGGACGGCGCCGACCGGGCACTCGTCCAGGACGGGCTCGCCCGGCAGTTGGCCGCCTACAAGCGGCCGCGCCGGCTCGCCTTCCTCCCCCAGCTCCCCCGTACCGCCACCGGCAAGCTGCTGCGCGACCCGGCCGCCCTGCGCGCCGCCGCCGGCTGAACCGGGCGCGCCGCGACCCGGCGCGCCCGCCCGCATGCCGCCCCGCACCACCGGCCGGGACCTCGTGCCCCGGCCGCCACGAACCGCCCGGAAGGGCCGGGCGGGATTCCCCGACGGGCAGCCACGGCCTGCCCCCGGGGCGCCCGAGTCCGCCCCGAAGGACCGCTTTCCCCTCCCCGACGACCCCGTGCGCACCGCCTGCGCCCGGGCACAAGGAGCACACCATGCAGGACCGCATCCGCGCGTTCGTCCTCGCCGCCCTGGCCGAGATGCAGTACGACGTCGAGGGCGTCACCGGCGACACCGACCTCGGCCCGGCCGGCCTGGACCTGGAGTCGCTCGCCCTCGCCGACCTCTCGGTCCAGGTCGAGGACGAGTTCGGGGTCAAGTTCGACCTCGACGAGATGGAGACCACCGCGCTGATGACGCTCGACCAGTTCACCGCCGACGTCGAGGCCCGGATCACCGCCGCCACCGCCACCTCGGGCAGCCCGGCGTGACCGACCTCGCCCGCCCCGACCGGGCCGAGGTCCTGGAGATGCTCGCGGCGTTCGGGCAGCGCGCCGCCGAGGACGTACCCGATGAACTCGGCTCGCTCGAACTCACCTGGCTGATAGCCGAGTTCGAGCAGCGGTACGGCATCGAACCGGACCTGGACGACGAGGCCTTCGAGGCCGTCCGGACGGTGGACGACGCCGTCGAGGTG
>NZ_JAIY01000016.1:531812-545040 GCF_000710405.2 Kitasatospora sp. MBT66
ACCACCCGCGCCGCGCTGCTGCCCGAACCGCGCCCGCTCGCCGACGCGGTGCTCGCCGCCGTCGGCCAGGCCTGCCGCTCGGCCGGCCTGGACCCGGCCGACCCCGACGGCGGCCCGCCCGTGCTGCTCGCCCTGCACAGCGACCGGCACACCCGGGCCACCCTGGCCGAGGTCTCCGCCGGGACCACCGCCCGCTGGGGCGGCCCGGGAGTCCTGCGCGGCTACACCGGCGCCTGCGTGGCGGCCGGAACCGCCGTCGCCGACGCCGCCCAGCTGGTCGCCTCCGGCCGCCGGACCCGGGTGCTGGTCGCCGCCGGGCACCTGGTCGAGCCGGGCGTCTTCGCCGCCTTCGACGCCGGCCGGGCGCTCGCCCGGGACGGCGAACTGCGCCCGTTCAGCACCGGCCGAAGCGGCACCCTGCTCGGTGACGCGGCGGTCGCCGTGCTGGTCGAGGCCGAGCCGGAGGCCGAACGGCGCGGCGCCCCCGTGCTGGCCCGGCTGGCCGGCTGGGGCCGGGCCGGGGACGCCCACCACGTCTGCCGCCCCGAACCGGCGG
Organism: Kitasatospora sp. MBT66; assembly: GCF_000710405.2. Lineage (NCBI taxonomy): Bacteria > Bacillati > Actinomycetota > Actinomycetes > Kitasatosporales > Streptomycetaceae > Kitasatospora > Kitasatospora sp. MBT66. Next base: position 532,369 of record NZ_JAIY01000016.1, read on the forward strand.
GCGACGGCGTGGCCCGGGCGATCGGGGCCGCGCTCGACCGGGCCGGCATCGCGCCGGAGGAGGTCGACTACGTCAACGCCAACGGCACCGGCTCGACCCTCTCCGACCACGCCGAGGCCCTCGCCCTGCGGCGGGTCTTCGGCGAACACACCGACCGACTGCCGGTCAGCTCCAGCAAGGCCGTGCACGGCCACGCCCTGGAAGCCTCCGCGCTGCTCGAACTCGTGGTCACCATCGGCGCCTTGACCGACGGCCTGCTGCCGGTCAACGCCGGCTGGCTGGGCCCGGACCCGGAGATCGGCCTGGACCTCGTCCTGGACGGCCCGCGCACCGCCCGGCCGCGCTACGCGCTCACCCTCAACTCCGCCTTCGGCGGCGCCAACACCGCACTCCTGGTGGCCGCCCGATGACCGCGCTGCGCATCCTCGCCGAGGCCGCCTGGCCCGACCCCGAAGCCCGCGGGCCCGAGCAACTGCCGCCGCTGCCCGGCTTCTCCGCGTCCTCCTTCAACCCGCTGGTCGCCGAGACCGCCGAACGGTGTCTGCGCGCCCGCCACGGTGACGCTCCCGCGCCCGGCCGGACGGCACTGCTGCTGGCCAGCGCGAGCGGCGACCTCGCCACCGCCCGGGCCATCGAGGAGGCCGCCGCCGACACCGCCCGGCGGATGCCTCCGCTGCTGTTCTTCCAGTCCAACCCGAACGCCGTGCTCGGCCACATCGCCGCCCGCTGGGGCCTCACCGGCCCCGTGGTGGCGATCTGCCCGGACCGGCCCCCGCCACCCGGACGGGTCCCCCAGGACGCGCTGGACCTGGCGGAGCTGCTGCTCGCCGACGGCGACGCCGACCAGGTGCTCGTCATCGCCGCCGAGCAGGCGGAGCAGACCGACGAGGACGCCGACGGCACCGACCGCGCGGTGGCCCTCCTGGTCACCACCGCCTGACCGGATCCCGGACCGACCCGCAGCACGAACCCCCAGCACGAACCCCCAGCACGAGTCCGCAGCACGAACCCGCAGCTCGAACCCGACGTACCGACCGAAGCACCGACCCGAACCCGCCACCCCGCTCCGCCCCAGCCCCACCCCTGCGCACCCAGCGGCGCGAGCGGTCCCCCGCCCGCCGCGTCCCGCCGCAGCACGCCCGCACGCCCGCACCTCGGGAGGGATCCACCCCGTGAGCATCCGCAGTATCCGCACCCTGCTGGCGGACGACCCGGCCGTCGGCGCCGGCAACGTCCTCACCCGCCGCATCGAACTCGGCCTCGGCCTCGACGAGCCGCTGCTGACCTTCGACACCCCGGTGGACGAGCACGCCGCCTGGCAGCCGCTGACCCTCACCGAGCTGGACCGCGCCGTCCGGGCCCGGGCCGCCGCCCTGCACGCCCTCGGCATCGGCCGCCGCGACCCGGTGGTGGTGTACGCCGGCGACGCCGCCGACCAGGTCCTCGCCTTCCTCGCGCTGGCCCGGATCGGCGCCATCCCCGCGCTGCTCAACCCGAACCTGGACGGCGAGCGGGCCGCCCGCTACATCGCCAAGCTCGGCCCGGTCGGCGTCCTCGCCGACCGGCCGCACCTGGCCGCGCTGGCCGGCCACGAGACCGGCGCCCCCGCGCTGCCGGAGATCGCGACGCTGGGCGCCGGCGACCCCGCGGCCGCCCCCGCGCCCTACCGGCACTCGGCCGACGACCCGGTGGCGATCACCCACTCCTCCGGCACCACCGGACTGCCCAAGGCGGTGGTCCACTCGCACGCGAGCCTCTACGCGGCGATCCGCCACCGCGCCCGGCTGCCCCGCCCGCAGGGGCAGGAGCGGATGCTCAGCGCGCTGCCCGCCCCGCACGCCGCCACCCTGATCGCGGTCAACCTCTCGCTCGCCTCGCACACCCAGCTCGCCGTCCTCTCCAGCCAGTCCGGCGCCGGTGTGCTGGACGCGATCGAGCAGTGGCGCCCCAGCGGCGTGGTCGGCTTCGCCGCCACCTGGGCCGAGCTCGCCCACCACGACCTCACCGCAAGGCAGTTGGACTCCGTCGCACTCTGGTGGAACACCGGCGACTGCGCCCACGAGGTGCACATCCGCCGCCTGGTCGCCGCCGGCAGTCGCGAGTCGGTCACCCGCGAGGGCCGGGTCCGGGTGCCGGGATCGCTGTTCGTGGACGGCCTCGGCTCCACCGAGATGGGCCACTCGCACTTCTTCATCACCCACGGCCCCGGCACCGAGCGCTACGGCCGCTGCGTCGGCCGCCCGCACGCCTTCGTCGACTGCGAGCTGGTCGGCCCGGACGGCGAGCCGCTCGGCCCCGGCGAGGTCGGCGAACTCGCCACCACCTCACCGACCCTGGCGCTCGGCTACTGGAACGACTCGGCCACCACCTACCGCACCCGGCTGCGCGGCCGCTTCCTCACCGGCGACCTCATGTACCGGGACGAGGAGGGCTACTACTACCACGTCGACCGGGCCGTCGACTCGGTCGAACTCGGCGACGGCAAGCGGCTGTTCACCGCCATGTCGGAGGAGAGGGTGCTGGCCGCCCACCCCGACGTGCTGGACTGCACCGTGGTCGCGGTGCGCGACGGCGACCGGGTGGTCACCGATGTGCTGCTGGTCCTCGCCGCCGACGCCGACCCGGACGCCGACCGCACCGAGGCCGTCACCGCAGCCCTGGACGAGGCCGCCGCGGCCACCGTCCGCCAGGTGCTCGTGGTCTCCGGGGACGACATCCCGCTCGGCCCGACCGGCAAGGTGCGCAAGGTGCTGCTGCGGCAGCGCTACCTCGACTCGGTCGCCGCCGTCCCCGTCACCGCAGCCGCTGCCGCCGCCGCGCCGGTGGCCGCCCGATGAGCGCCGCCCGCCGCCCGGGCGCCGTGGTCACCGGCATCGGCCTGGTCACCCCGCTCGGCCGCAAGCCCGCCGAGGTCTTCGAGGCCCTCACCGCCGGCCGCTCCGGCATCCGCGCCGTCCCCGAGGGCCACGCCGCCCACGGCTGGCTGAACGCCGCCGGCATCGCCCCGGCGATCGACGGCCGCGAGGTGCTGCCGCCCACCGAGACCCGCTGCGTGGACCGGTTCGTGCTGCTCGCGCTGGCCGCCGCCGACGACGCCCTCGCCGACGCCGGCCTGGTCGTCGGCCGCGACGCCGACCCGCACCGCACCGCCGTGGTCCTGGCCACCGGCGGCGGCGGACTGGAGACCTTCGAGCAGCAGTCGCAACGCCGGACCGAACGCGGCCGCCCCGGCGTCAGCCCGTACCTGCTGCCCGGCATGCTCTCCAACATGGCCACCGCCCGGATCGCCATCAAGCACGGCATCCGCGGCTTCAGCACGGCCATCGTCACCGCCTGCGCGGCCGGCGCCCAGGCCGTCGCCGAGGGCCTGCGCCTGATCCGCTCCGGCGACGCGGACGTGGTGGTGTGCGGCGGCACCGAATCCTCCCTGCACCCCACCATCGCCGCCGCCTTCACCAACGCCCGTGCCCTGGCGTCCGGTTGGGACGACCCATCGCAGGCGAGCCGGCCGTTCGACAGCCGCCGCAACGGCTTCGTGCTGGGCGAGGGCAGCGCCGTCCTGATCCTGGAGAGCCGCGAGCACGCCGCCGCCCGCGGCGCCGCCGGCTACGCCGAGCTCACCGGCTGGGGCGCCTCCACCGACGCGCACCACCCGACCATGCCGCGCCCCGACGGCGCGGGCGCCGCCGACGCGATGCGCTCCGCCCTCGCCAACGCGGGCCTGGCCCCGGCCGACATCGGCTACGTCAACGCCCACGGCACCGGCACCAAGCTCGGCGACGTCGCCGAGACCGCCGCCCTGCGGTCGGTCTTCGGCGGACACACCCCCGCGGTCAGCTCGACCAAGGGGGCCACCGGTCATCTACTGGGCGCCGCAGGCGCGTTGGAGGCAGCGGTCACCGCCCTGGCGGTGGCCCGGGGGACGCTGCCACCGACCGTCAACCTCACCGAGCCGGACCCGGCCTGCGACCTGGACCACGTCCGGGGCGCCGCCCGTACCGGCCCGCTCACCGCGGCCCTGAGCAACGCCTTCGCCTTCGGCGGGCACAACCTCAGCCTGGTCTTCGAGCCCGCCTCCACCCCGTCCCTCCGCTGACGCCGCCCTGCAGCGCCGCAGCGCGGACACCCGTGCCAGGCCACTCGTCAACTCGCGATCCCCCGGGGAGATCCCGTTGTCCATCCAGTCCATAGCCCACGTCGAGTACCACAGCGCCGACGCCGACGCCACCGCGGCGGGGCTCTGCGCCGACTACGGCTTCACCGCCGTCCCGCCCGAGCCGGAACAGCTCGCCGCGGCCGAGTCCGCGCAGGCCCGCACCGTCCTGGTGCGCCAGGGCAGCATCAAGTTCCTGCTGCGCTCCGCCGCCGACCCCGCGCACCCGGTGGCCCGCTACGCCGCCCGGCACGGCGAGGGCGTCGCCGCCCTCGCGCTGTCCTGCCCCGACCCGCAGGCCGCCCTCGACCGCGCCGAGCGGCACGGCGCCCGCGTCCTGGACCGGGCCGGCGGACTGGTGGCCGGCTTCGGCGACACCGCCCTGCGCTTCGTCCCCGAGGCGCCGGCCGCGGCCGAGCCGGACGGGGCCGGACCGCCGCTGCTGGACGCCCTCGACCACGCCGCGATCTGCCTGCCGGCCGGCCAACTGGCGGACGCGGTGCGCTTCTGCGAGGCCGCGCTCGGCATGCACCGGATCTTCGGCGAGTACATCGAGGTCGGCGAGCAGGCCATGGACTCCAGCGTGGTGCAGAGCGCCTCCGGCGAGGTCACCTTCACCCTGATCGAGCCCGACACCAGCCGCCGGGCCGGCCAGATCGACACCTTCCTCGCCGACCACGACGGCGCGGGCGTCCAGCACCTCGCCTTCCGCACCGGGGACATCGCCACCGCCGTGCGCGGCGCCCGCGAGCGCGGCGTGGCGTTCCTGACCACCCCCGGCACCTACTACGACGCGCTCGCCGAGCGGCTCGGCGCCACCGCCATCCCGGTCGAGACCCTGCGCGAGCTGGACGTCCTGGTGGACCAGGACCACGGCGGGCAGCTGTTCCAGATCTTCGCCCGGTCCACCCACCCCCGCCGGACGTACTTCGTGGAGCTGATCGAGCGCCAGGGCGCCGGCACCTTCGGCACCGCCAACATCAAGGCCCTGTACGAGGCCGTCGAACGGCAGCGCGCCGCCGCCTCCGTCTGAGTCCACCCGCACCGCCCGAAGAGGAGGCCCGACCCCCATGACCACCGCACCCGAGTTCCACCTCACCGAGGCCGAACGCGCCCTGCTGCCCACCCCCGAGGAGGTGGCCGGCTACCTGGAGCACGGCTGGTACCTGTCCCGCCGGCTGTTCAGCGACGAGGAGCTGGACACCCTCCAGGCCGCCACCGAGCACTACTACACCGGCCACCGCGACCGCACCCTGCAGGTCCGCCCGCCGCGGCTGGCCTCCTGGTCGGCCGCGGACGGCCCGGTCCAGCGGCACAACGACTACGTGCACTACGAGAGCGACGCGATCGGCGCGATCCTGCGCAAGCCGCTGCTCGGCGCCGTCGCCGCGCTCCTCGCCGAGGCGGAGGAGGTCCGGGTCTTCCAGGCCACCCTGATCTACAAGCCCCCGGTGCCGGGCGAGCCCAGCAACCACGTGCCGTGGCACTTCGACAAGCACTACTGGCAGACCTCCTCCTCGGACCGGATGCTGACCGCCTTCCTGCCGTTCCACGACTGCAGCGAGGAGAACGGCACCATCACCATGGTCGACGGCAGCCACCGGTGGAAGGAGCTTCCCTCCGGGGAGGACTCCACCCGACACTTCGCCGAGCGCGACAACTCCGAGCTGGACGCCATCCTGGACGCCAACGCGGAGTACAACGGCACCGAGGTCCGCAAGGTCCCGATGGTCATCCCGCGCGGGCACGTCAGCTTCCACCACTGCCGCACCTACCACGGCAGCGGCCCCAACCTGGCCTCCTACCCGCGCCGGGCGGTCTCGCTGCACCTCCAGGACGGCGGCAACGCGTACCAGGCCGCCACCCGTCCGGACGGCGGGCCGGTGGTCTACAACCACGACGTGCTGGTCCGCCGCACCCCCGACGGCCGGCCCGACTACGCCGACCCGGACTACTGCCCGACCGTCTGGCGGGGAGCGCTGTGACCCCTGGGGCACCCGCCGGCACCGCGCCCGCCGACAGCGCGCCCGCCGATACCGCGCCTGTCGACACCGCACCGGCCGGCACCGCACCGGACACCTCGCCCGCCGACGCCCCGCCCGCCGTGGCGGCGCTCGACACGCCCGAGCGGCGGTACCGGATGCTGCGGCTGATCCGCTCCTTCGAGGAGCGGGCCCTCGGCCTGGTCAAGTCCGGGGTGATCACCGGCGGCATCCACCCCTACATCGGGCAGGAGGCCGTCGCGGTCGGCGTCTGCGCCGCGCTCGGCCCCGCCGACCGGCTCGCCTCCACCCACCGCGGCCACGGCCACGTCCTGGCCCGGGGCCTCGACCCGGCCCGGATGCTGGCCGAACTCGCCGGGCGGGTCGGCGGGTCCAACCGGGGCCGGGGCGGCTCGATGCACGCCGCCGACCTGCGGCTGGGCATCCTCGGCGCCAACGGCATCGTCGGCGCCGGCGCCCCGATCGCGGTCGGCGCCGCCTGGGCCGACCGGCAGGCCGGTTCGGACGCGGTCGCGGTGGCGTTCTTCGGCGACGGCGCGCTCAACCAGGGCGTGCTGCTGGAGTCGCTCAACCTGGCCGCGATGTGGCGGCTGCCGGTGCTCTTCGTCTGCGAGAACAACGGCTACGCCACCACCCTGCCGGCCGGCACCGCGGTCGCGGGCAGCGCGGTCGGCCGGGCCGCCGCCTTCGGCATCCCGGCCACCGAGGTCGACGGCATGGACACCGAGGCGGTGCGGGCCGCCGCCGAGGAGGCCGTCGCCCGGGCCCGGAACGGCGGCGGTCCCGCGTTCCTGGAATGCCGCACCTACCGGTTCGAGGGCCACCACACCATGGAACGGCTGATGAAGCTGCACTACCGCACCCCCGAGGAGGTGGCCGCCTGGCGCGAACGCGACCCGCTCCCCCGGGCCGCCGCCGCGATCGGCGCCGGGCGCGCCGCCGCCCTGGACGCCGAGGTCGACGCCCGGCTCGCGGCGGCCGAGGAGTTCGCGCTCGCCTCGCCGCACCCCGACCCGGCCGGCGCCGCCGACCACCTGTACGCCTCCGGCCTGCGGCCCCGGGCGGGGGCGGTCGCATGAGACTGTCGTACACCAAGGCGCTCAACCGGGCGCTGGCCGACGAGTTGGACACCGACCCCGCGGTCTGCGTGTTCGGCGAGGACATCGGCGCCGGGATGGCCGGGCCCACGCTCGGACTGCTGGACCGGTTCGGGTCGGAGCGGATCGTCGACACCCCGCTCTCCGAGCAGGCGTTCACCGCGATGGCGGTCGGCGCGGCACTGGCCGGGCGGCGGCCGGTGCTGGAGTTCCAGATCCCGTCCCTGCTGTTCCTGGTCTTCGAGCAACTCGTCAACCAGGCACACAAGTTCTCGCTGATGAGCGGCGGGCAGTCGGGCGTCCCTCTCACCTGCCTGGTCCCCGGCTCCGGCTCGCGGAGCGGCTGGGCGGGCCAGCACTCGGACCACCCCTACAGCCTGTTCGCGCACTCGGGGGTGAAGACCGTCGTCCCGGCCACGCCGACCGACGCCTACGGGCTGCTCCGCTCGGCGATCCAGGACCCGGACCCGGTGGTGGTGTTCGCCCCGGCCGCCGCGCTGCCGGTCCGCGAGACCGTCACCTGGGACCTCGTCCCGGTGCCGCTCGGCCGGGCCCGGGTGCACCGCGCCGGTACCGACGTCACCCTGGTGGCCGTCGGGCACCTGGTGCACGACGCGCTGGCGGTGGCCGAGGAACTCGCCGGCGAGATCTCGGTCGAGGTGTTCGACCCGCGCACGCTGTACCCGTTCGACTGGGCCGCGCTGGGCGAGTCGCTGGAGCGCACCGGGCGTCTGGTGGTGATCGACGACTCCAACCGCAGCTGCGGGATCGGCGCGGAGGTACTGGCCACCGCCGCCGAGGAGTTCCGACTCACCGCCCCGCCCCGCCGGATCACCCGGCCGGACGGCACGGTACTGCCGTTCGCCCCCGAGCTGGACCGGGCGCTGCAACCCGACCGGGAGCAGCTGCGGCACGCGCTGCGCGCCGTCATGAAGTAGATCCCGCGCTCACCGAGCATCGAGCGCCCCCGGGGGCGGCCACCGAGGCCGCCCCCGGTCGGCGTTCAGAGCACCTTGGGCACGGCCGCGAGCAGCGCCGGGAGCCGGTCCGACGGGTCCCGGTAGCGGTGCAGGGCCGCCCGGCCGTCCGTCCCGCGCAGCCGTGCGGCCAGCCGGGCGGGGACCACCAGCGTGGTGAGGATCCCGGTGCCGCCGAAGCCCTCCACGCTCCACGAGACCCACGGCAGCGGGTAGTTGGCGGTCGGGCTGAAGAACACCGGCCGCTGCCCCTGGAAGCTGGCGTCGTAGAGGCCGAAGCGGCTCCAGTTGGAGAAGCTGAACCGGCGGTGCTGCGGGTCGAAGCCGAGCGGCACGCAGCCGGCCAGCCCGGGGCGGCCCAGCTCGGCCAGGAAGCGGAGGTTGGAGCGCAGGTTGAGGTGCTCCTCCGCGTAGTCCCGCACGGCGGTGCGCAGCGCCCCGGCGAGGGCACCGGGTCCGTCGGCGGGCGTGTACGGCAGGTGGATGTCGCCGAGCAGGTTGCCGATCAGGGTGTCCGGCAGGCCGAGCGGGCGCCGGACGTTGACCGGGACGGTGAGCCAGCGGGTCTCCGGGTCGTTGTCCAACTCCCTGACGGTGTGCACGACATGGGCGCAGACGGCATCGCCGGCGGAGACCTTGTACCCGACCGCCGCGCCGAACTCCTCGCGCATCCGGGCGATCTCGTCGTCCCCGAAGTAGAGCTGCACGGTCCGGTTGGCGCGCGGCCCGGCCGCCACCTCGCGGTCCAGCAGCAGGCGTTCGCTCTCCCCGGGCACCCGGAAGCCGGGGCGCCCGCTGTCCTCGGCGGGCAGCACCCGGTCGAGCAGCGCGTCCTGGTCCTCGACGAGTTCGGCCACCGGCAGTTCCTCGCCCTCGACCGCCGCCGACCAGGCGCGCAGCAGCAGGGCGAAGCTCTGCAGATCGCCGATCGCGTGGTGCCAGGAGCAGCCGAGCACGGTGCCGCCGTCGCCGGTGCGGGTGACCCGGACGCCGAACAGCGGCCCGTCGCCGGTCCGGGCGGCCCGGGCGTCCAGCGGGTCGACGTGCTGCGCGCCGGGCGCGGTGACCCGGCCCATCGACTCGGCGAGGGTGCCGTCGACCCGGTAACTCACCATCGGCACACCGGAGTCGTCGCAGACGGCCTCCAACACCCCGTCGACGGTGCGCAGTCGGCCGGCGAACACCGGGACCCGCTCCAGCGCCCGGGCCAGCCCGGCGGCGAGGCGCTCCTCGTCCAGGGTCCGGTCGAAGAACAGCACGACCGAGACGGAGAGGTCGGCGAGCATGGTGTCGACGAGACCGCAGCGGAGCACCGTCCCGGGCGCGACGCCGGCTCTGACCGTTCGGGTGTCGCGCAACTGCGGCCAGACGCTCAATGGATCCATCCCGGGGCTCGCGTGGCGTGTCGTACGGAGGGCCCCGACGACCGTACAGATCTCCCCGAACGATAGGGCAGTACCCGGGCGGCAATCCAGTGGTCCAGTCCAATTGCCCGGCATAAGCCCGCCCGGCCGCTCCGCACCCTCCGTGACCGGTCCGGGCGGGCGCCGCCGCACGGGGTCACCGGGCGGGGCGACCGGGCCGGGCGGGCGCCGTCGGACTCGTCGACCGGGCCGGGCGGGCGCCGCCCGACTAGACTCCGAAGCATGGGAGAGCGCCCGGGCGCGCCCGACGCGCCGCCCCTGGTCCTCGTCACCGACACGGATTCGCAGTTGCTCGATCCGCGCCGGGCGTACCACGTCGGCCGCGACCCGACCAGCGAGATCGTCCTCGACGACCCCCGGGTCTCCTGGCACCACGCCGTGCTGCACACCACCTCCGACCACTGGCAGCTGGAGGACGTCGGCAGCACCAACGGCACCTTCGCCGACAGTCGCCGGATCCGGTCCGAGGAGGTCGGCCCCGGCACCAGGCTGCGGTTCGGCGACGCGGCGGACGGGCCGTCCGCCACCTTCGCCGGCCTGCCCGCCGCAGCCCCGGCCGAGCGGCCCTCGCTCGTCGTCCCGGCGGTCTCCGGCACCTTCCGCCGGCCCAGCGCCGTGCTGCGGCTGCCCGGCCGGACGGTGCGGATCGGCCGAGCCCCCGACAACGAACTGGTGCTGGAGGACCTCGTCGTCTCCCGGCACCACGCCGAACTGCGCACCCTGCCCGACGGCGGTCACGAGATCGTCGACCTGGGCAGCCACAACGGCACCTACCTCAACGGCCGCCCCGTCCAGCGGGCCCCGATCGGCCCGGCGGACATCGTCGGCATCGGCCACTTCGCGCTCTGCCTCTCCGGCGACGAGCTCGTCGAGTACACCGACACCGGGGAGGTCTCGCTCAATGTGCAGGGCCTGGTCGTGCGCGTCGGCTCCGACCGGCGGGTGCTGCTCGACGACGTCTCCTTCCCGCTCGCCGAGAAGGCCCTGCTCGCCGTGGCCGGCCCCAGCGGCGCCGGCAAGTCCACCCTGCTGAACGCGCTCACCGGGCTGCGTCCGGCCGACGAGGGCACCGTGCTCTACGACGGCCGCGACCTCTACCGCGACTACGCGGAGCTGCGCCGCCGGATCGGCCTGGTGCCGCAGGACGACATCCTGCACACCCAGCTGACCGTCCGCCGCGCGCTCTCCTACGCCGCCGAACTGCGCTTCCCCGGCGACACCGCCAAGGAGGAGCGGGAGGCCAGGGTCTCCGAGGTGATCCACGAACTCGGCCTGGACGCCCGCGCCGACCTGGTGATCTCCAGCCTCTCCGGCGGCCAGCGCAAACGCGTCAGCGTCGCCCTCGAACTGCTCACCAAACCCTCGCTGCTCTTCCTCGACGAGCCCACCTCGGGGCTGGACCCGGGCATGGAGCGCTCGGTGATGCAGATGCTGCGCGGTCTGGCCGACGACGGACGCACCGTCGTCGTGGTCACCCACAGTGTGCTCAGCCTGGACGTCTGCGACCGGCTGCTGGTGCTCGCCCCCGGCGGTCGCACCGCCTACTACGGCCCGCCCGACGAGGCGCTGCCGTTCTTCGGCTTCACCGAGTGGCCGCAGGCCTTCGAGGCGTTCGAGAACGAGGACCACGCGGCCTGGCAGCGCCGGTTCCGGGAGTCGCCCCAGTACGAGCGGTACGTCGCCGCCGGGGCCCTGCCGCCCGGACGGCCGGTCCCGGTGGCCGGTCCCGGGGCGGAGGCCGCCGACAGCATCGGCCCGGAGCAGCCGCAGGGCTGGTTCGCCCAGCTGGGCACACTGATCCGCCGCTACACGGCGGTGCTCGCCGCCGACCGGCTGTTCCTGACCGTGATGATCGCCCTGCCGTTCCTGATCGGCGTGATGTGCCGGGCGATGGCGGGCAGCCGGCTCTCCTCCGACAACGCGCTGAACTGCCTGCTCACGCTCTGCATCGGCGGTCTGCTCACCGGCTCGGCCAACGCGGTGCGCGAGATCGTCAAGGAACGGCCGATCTACCAGCGAGAACGCGTGGTCGGGCTGTCCCGCTCGGCCTATCTGGTGTCCAAGGTGGTGGTGCTCGGCACGATCACGGTGGGGCAGGCCGCCGTACTGACGGTGGTCGGCCTGGCCGGCGTCGATCTCAGCCCGACCCTGGCCAACGGGGTGACGGTGCACAGCGGCGTACTGCTGCCACCACTGGCCGAGCTGATCATCGCGGTGGCGCTGCTGTCCTTCTCCGCGATGATGCTGGGCCTGCTGGTGTCCGCCCTGGTCCGCAAGGAGGAGGCGACGATGCCGCTGCTGGTGCTGCTCTCCGTGGTGCAGATCGTGTTCAGCGGCGCCATGCTGAAGCTGCACGGCGTACCCGGCCTGGAGCAGTTCTCCTGGCTGGTGCCGTCCCGCTGGGGCCTGTCCGCGATGGCCCGCACCGTCGACCTGCACACCGTCCTGCCGACCGCGATCACCGCCGACCCGTTGTTCCGGCAGGACCGGGCGGGGTGGCTGTTCGCGCTGGCCCTGCTGGTCGGGCTCGCGGTGCTGCTGGCCGTCGCCGTGCTCGCCCTGCTGCGGCGGCAGGAGCCGGCGATCATGCGGAAATGAACCGGCGCAAGTGAACCGGAGCGAGTGAACCGGCCCGAGTGAATCAACGCAAGCGAATCAGCGGAAGTGAACCAGCGGAAGCGACCCTGCGGAAGTGACCCTGCCGATGGACGAGTTCGGGTTCCGCCCCACCCATGTGGCCCCACCCGACGGCCTGCCCAGCTGGGCCGCCCCGGACCCGGCGCAACCCGCGTCCCCGCTGGACCCGCTGCTGCCGCTGCAACTGCTCGGCCGCGCCGGGGACTGGGCCCAGGTGCTCTGCTCCAACGGCTGGACCACCTGGGTCGACGGCCGGCTGCTGCTCTCGCTCCCCGGCGTCCCGCCCACCGCCACCGGCCCGCCGGCCCGCACCGCCGACCCGCGCCCCGCCCTCGCCGAGGCGGAGGGCGGCCTGGCCCGCTACCGCTCGCTGCTGGAGGA
>NZ_JAIY01000016.1:545321-570660 GCF_000710405.2 Kitasatospora sp. MBT66
GGAACCCCCGCCGGAACCGCGGCCCGGCGAGCAGCCGCCCGCCGGGCCGTCCCCGCACCCTCCCACCGCGGCGCGGCCCACCGAAGTGCCCGACGCCGGTCCCACCGCGGCGGCGGCCGCTCCCGCCGCTCCCCCCGGGCCGGGCCCCGCACCCGGCCCCGACCTCCCGGCGGACCCCGACGACGACGCCGCCCTCGCTCTGCCGAGCCTGCCCGCCGGCCTGGTCGGACGGCGGGTCGCCGGGTACCGGCTGGAGGCGGAGATCGGCCGTGGCGGCATGGCCGTCGTCTACCGGGCCAAGGACCTGCGGCTGGGCCGCACCGTCGCGGTCAAACTGCTCGCCCCCGAACTCGCCCGCAACGAGGTGTTCCGGCGCCGCTTCATCCACGAGTCGCAGGTCGCCGCCGCGATCGACCACCCGCACATCATCCCGGTGTTCGAGGCGGGCGAGGCGGACGGCATCCTCTTCATCGCGATGCGCTACGTCGAGCACGGAGACCTGCGCGGCCTGATCGCCCGGGGCGGCCCCTTCCCGGTCGAGCGGGCCGCCGGACTCGCCCTGCAGATCGCGTCCGCGCTGGACGCCGCGCACGACCACGACCTGGTCCACCGGGACGTCAAACCCGGTAATGTGCTCGTCGCCCCGGGCACCGACAGCGAGCACCCCGAGCACCTCTACCTCGCCGACTTCGGCCTCACCAAGAAGTCCCTGTCGCTGAGCGGCCTGACCGGCGTCGGCCAGATCGTCGGCACCCTGGACTACGCCGCGCCCGAGCAGATCTCCGGACGACCGCTGGACGGCAGCTGCGACCAGTACGGCCTCGGCTGCGTCGTCTTCGAGATGCTCTCCGGAGCGCCGCCGTTCCGCCGGGAGAGCGACCTCGCACTGCTCTGGGCCCACCTCAACGACCCGCCGCCCACCGTGCGCGAGCACCGGCCCGACCTGCCGCCCGCCGTGGACGAGGTGGTCGGCCGGGCCCTCGCCAAGGCTCCCGAGGATCGGTTCGCCAGCTGCCTGCAGTTCGTCGCCGAACTGCGCGCGGCCGGCACCGTCCCCCCGGCCACCGGTCCGCCCGGCGCCCAGTGGGGCACGGCCGGCCCCCCGACCCAGGTCGTCCCCGCCGTCGCCGCACCCCCGTTCGGCGCAACCCCCGGCGTCCCCGAACCCCCCGCCTGGGCCCTCCCGGCCGTCCGCCCACCCGGCCCCGGCCACTGGCGGTGACGCTCGCCGGGCGCCGACACCGGCCGTTGTCGGTGCTGCCTGCTTCGATGGCCCCGACAGCGAGGACGGCAGCGACCGGGGAGAATCCGTGGGCACGTGGGGCAGTGGGAACTTCGAGAGCGACACGGCGCTGGACCACCTGTCGGCCGTCGTCGGCCGCCTCGTCGACGAGGTCGCCGAGGCGATGGCGGGCGATCCGGTCGGCATCGAGCCCGACGAGTACTGGGGCGAGGCCGTGCCTTGCCAGCTGGAGCTGCTGCACGTCCTCGCGCAGGCCGGCCGCTCCACCGAGGGACTGCCGAAGGCCGAGGTGATCGAGGGCTGGAAGGAGACCTACATGGCCGTCTGGGAGCGCAGCATCGACGGCCTGGAGCCCAAGCCCGAGTACAAGAGGAAGCGCCGGGAGGTGCTGATCCGCACCTTCGACCTACTGGCCGCCGACGCGCGGGAGGCGGAGATCGACGAGGACGCCTAGCCGGTCTCCCCGCGGCGGGGCAGGCGGGTGGCGGCGAGGGCGCCCAGGGCGCCGGTCAGCAGGCCCCAGCCGGCGGCGAGCGGCACGGTGATCCAGAGCACCGGGTCGAGCGTGAGCGTGCCGCCGGTCAGGGCGGCGGCCGGGCCGACCGGGCCCGCCGCCGGGCCGAGCACGGAGCTGAGCAGGTCGCCCAGTCCACCCTCGCCGAGGCCGACCCCGAGCACCGAGAGGCCGTAGTCGGCGGAGATCCTGGTCCAGACGCCGACCAGCAGCATGGTGACGGCGGCGGCCGCCGCCAGCCGCACCGCGTGCTGCCAGAGCCGGACCCCGCGCGGTGCGCGGTGCGCGGCGAACACCCCGGCGGCGAGCATCAGGACGGCGGCCGCCGGGAGCAACCACCAGGCCCGGGCGTTCTGTTCGGCGAGCGTGCCGAGGCTCACCGTGCCGTCCTGGCCCTCGCCGACGCGCAGTACGGCGGCCAGCGACTTGGGCACGGGCAGTCCGATCGCGCCGACCAGGTGGCCGTGCCACTCGCCGCCGAGGCCGACGCCGAAGGCGAGCCAGACCAGATTGGGCAGGGCGAGCAGGGCGACGGCGGCCACCTCGCGGGCGTTCCCGTTCACCGCGGCGGTGACGATCGCGGCCACCACCCCCAGTGCCACGCACCCGAGCAGGACCAGCAGCATCGCGAACCCGGCCGGGCGGACGGCCTGCTGGAAGGGCACCAGGGAGCGCGGCAGCGGGGCCCGGCGGGAGACGGCGAAGGTCGCGGCCAGCACCACCAGCAGCCAGAGCAGCCCGAGGCCGAGGGTGGGCGCGGGCTCCGCGTGGAAGCCCACCTCGGGGTCGATCCCGAGCGCGCCGCCGAGCTGTTCGACCAGACCGCCGCCGAGCGGCACCGGGAAGGTGTGCCGGGCGGCGACGCAGAGCAGGGCGAGGGCGACCAGCCAGACCACCGCCGTCCGGGCGGCGCGGCCGAGCAGTTCCCGGCCGCCCGCCACCGCGCGGAAGCGCAGTTGGCGCAGGAACACCTCGGCCACGGCCAGTGCGCCGACCAGGCTCACGGACAGCGGCATCGCGACGATCCCGGCGTCGACGGAGGCGAAGAAGCCGGCGCCGCCGTCGAGGCCCACCGAGCCGCCGACGGCGAGGGTGAGGGTGGCGGCGAGCACGTACGGGAAGCCGCCGCCGGGGAGGTCGTTCGCGCCGGCCGCCCAGAGGCCGAGCGCGGCGACGGCCGCCATCGCGGCGAAGCCGGCCAGGACGACCGCCACCGCGTCCAGCCAGCCGCGCACGGCGCCGGGCGGTCCGGCCGCCCCGGTGCGGGCCGGCCCGCTCGAACGGGCCTGCTCGTGCATGCGGGTCTCCCTGTCGGCTCGGTGTCCCCCCTGCGTCCCGGTCGCGGCCCCCACGCCTGCCACCAGGGTGGCCCAGGACCGGCCCGCCCGCCTGTCCGCCCGTCACCACCGCCACCACCGTCACCCCGTTGCCCCGCCCGCCGGTCCCGCTCGACGCCCCGCGCGCCGCCCGCTGCTGTTGCGACGGGCGGGCACCCGGGGCAGAAATGGATCCCAGTGGCAGGAGCCTCCTGCGCCGGCCGGGTGGACCGGCCGCCTGCGAAACGGAGCCTCGATGAGTTCCCAACCGCCTTCGTCCGGCCCGCCCCTCGGCCCGCCCTCCGGACCGCCGTCCGGCCCGCTCTCCGGACCGCCGTCGGGCGGCCGGTCCGGTCCGCCCGGTCCCCCGTCCGGCCCGGCCTCCGGCGGGGCCGGCGGACCGTCCGGCGGCGGCGGACCGGGTGGGTCGTCCGGTCAGGGCGGGCCGGGCGGGGGGCGTCCGACGCCGTGGTGGCGCTCCGGACGGAAGGCCGCCCTGGTCGCCGGCACCGCCGCGCTGGCCGTGGTGGCGGCGGTGCTGATCATCAACAACAACAGCGGCGGTGGCGGCGGCAACGACACCACCGTGCCGACCGCGAACGAGGTCGCGCTGCAGGGTCCGCAGGACCCGGGCCCGGCGCCGTTCACCCCCTCGGTCCAGACGGAGGCGGTGCAGGCTCCCGCCGCCCCGGCGCCGTCCACGGCGACCGCCACCCGAACGGCCGGTGCCACGGCCACCGCGAGCACCGGGCTCCACAACGTCGAGGGGACATCGGCCGGCGTCTACGGCGGGACGATGAACAAGCCGAGCTGCGACGTGGAGCGGCTGATCTCGATCACCTCGACCGGCGACACCGGCCGGGCCTGGGCCTCGGCCCAGGGCATCGAGCAGTCCGCGATCCCCGGCTACCTGCGGTCGCTGACCTCGGCCTATCTGCGGGTGGACACCCGGGTCACCAATCACAGCTACCAGGGCGGCGCGGCCGTCGCCTACCAGTCCGTGCTCCAGGCCGGCACCGCCGTGCTGGTCGACGCGCAGGGCGTGCCGCGGGTGCGCTGCGGCTGCGGCAACCCGCTGAAGGCGCCGACGCTGGTCTCGGACGCCAAGTACGTCGGCAAGCCGTGGACGGGCTTCCAGCCGAGCACACTGGTGATCCTGGTCGCCGCGCCCCGGCCGGTGACCGAGATCGTACTGGTGGACATCGTGACCGGCGGTTGGTTCGCGCGGGTGACGGGACAGGTCAAGGTCGTCGACAAGGAGGTCCGGGAGCCGCGCGGTCCGCTGGCACCCGGCGTCCCGCCCGCCACCTCCTGGCCGTCCGCCTCGTCGAGCCCGTCGAACTCGGGCTCCACCTCCGCCTCGACGTCTTCCTCGTCCTCGTCCTCGACCTCGGGTTCGCCGTCCGGCTCGACGTCCGGCTCCACCGGGCCGTCCAGCAGTTCGGCGACCGCCTCGACCTCGGGCGCGACCTCCTCGGGTGCCACCTCCTCCGGGGCCACCTCCTCAGGAGCCACGTCCTCGGGCGCCACGTCGTCCGGCGCGACCTCCTCCGGCGCCACCTCCTCGTCCGCCTCGGCCGGCACCTCGACCAGCGCCTCCACCGAGTCGGCGAGCTCGAAGCCGACGGTGACCACCACCCCGGCCGCCACCACGACCACCACAAAGACGGCCGCGTCGACCACCACGGCCCAGCAGCCGGCGACGGCCGCGGCGACCTGCGCCACCGCCGCGCCGTCCACCCTGCCGCCCTGCCCCACCGTCACGGCGACCACCGGCTGAGCCCGGCCGTCACCGGCCGTCACCGGCTGACGCGGGCCCCGGCGGCCCTGCGTCAGCCGGTGACGGCCAGCTCCGCGACCACCGCGCGGTGGTCGGTGCCCCGCACCCGGTGCTCCGTCACCGACACCGCGCGCAGCGCCTCCCCGTGCAGCACGTGGTCGATCTGGATCACCGGCCACAGCGCGCTGAAGTAGGTGTCCGACTCCGGCCAGGTGGGCGCGACCCCCCGGCCCAGCTCCGCGTGGGTGTCGGCGAGGCCGGTGTCGAGCAGGGCGCGCATCGGCGAGTGGTCGAGCGTCGCGTTGAAGTCCCCCAGCAGGACGGCGTTGCGGGTGGCGCCGGACACCGCCGCCCGCAGTCCGTCGAAGTCCTCCGCCCAGCGCCCGGAGTCACCCAGCGGGTAGTAGGTGTGCACGGCCGTCAGCCGGACGGTGCGGCCGCCGACCGTCACCTCGGCCGCGATCTGCTCCCGGGCCGCCTCCGAGGCCGAGCCGTCGAGCGGCGTCAGCGGGAGCCGCGAGTAGATCGCGGTGTCCCGACCGGGCCGCAGCTCCCGGTGCGGCAGCACCTCGGCGATGCCCGCCCGGTCCAGCCCGGCGACCGCGCCCGGCCCCAGCTCCTCCATCGCGAGCACGTCGACGCGCTGCTCGCGCACCAGCCGGACGATCTCCGCGGCATCGGCCTGCCCCACCCAGGCGTTGCTGGTGGCGACCCGCAGCCGGGGCGCGTCGGCCACCGGAGCGGCACCGCCGTCCGGCACCAGCCTCGGGACCAGCCAGAAGGCCTGCACCGCCACCAGGACACCGGCGACCGCCGCCGCCCACCACGAGCGGAGCGCCAGCAGCACCCCGAGCGCGAGCACGCCGCCCAGCGCCGCGTACGGCAGCAGCACCACGGCGAGCGCGAGCGGCGTCCCGTCGTCCCACCCGCCGAGGCGGACCGCCACCAACGCGGCCGACAGCGCCGACACCGCCCAGCCGGACCACTCCAGAACCCGCCGCACCCACACCCACCAGCGTGCCCGCTCCACCGGCTTCCCCACCCCTCGCTCCTGCCCCGTGCCTCTGGCTCAGGACGCGCCCGTCCGCGGCGCGGTTCCGTGCCGCTCCGCGGCCGGGGCTCGCGGCGGGGAACCACCACGCCTTCTCCCGGGCCCCGGCGTCACTGAGCTATTGAGGTGATCGTTCCTGCGTGTCCGGACAGAACGGTCCGAGGGCCGGGCGAGGGTGGGACGGACCCGCCCCGATCCGACCGCCCGTTGTGAGGCCACCCGTGGTTCATCGACCCTCCCCGCACCGCAAACGCCTGTCCGCCCTGTGCCTGGCGGTCCCGCTGGCCGCCGGGCTGGCGGCGCCCTTCGCCCTGGACCGGGCCTTCGCGGCGCCGGACCTGCCGCAGCGCCAGGCGGCGGTCCGCGGGGCCGGTACCCAGCGGCCGATCGGCCCCGACCCGGTGGTCGACCTGCTGACCCACGGCAACCTGACGATGGCCTCGAACTCGGTCCTGACCTGTGACGACAGCGACGGATCGGTCTGCAACGACACCGAGGGCACCAACAACGGCCGCACCAAGTACATCAAGACCGACCCGAACGCGCCCGGGAACAACGCCTCCTCGGCCCAGCTGCAGATCCCGGCCGGGGCCGAGGTACTCACCGCCCGGCTGTACTGGCAGTTCAACCCGACCAACACCAGCAACGCCGGCGGCACCTCCGGGGACATCAACAAGGGCAACACGGTGTCCTGGAAGGTCCCGGGGGGCGCCTCCTACGAGCAGGTCACCGCCGACACCTACGACTGGTTCGACCAGCAGGTCGGCGGCACCCCGCCCGAGCCGCTGCTGGCCGGGGCCGGCGTGAAGGACGTCACCGCCCAGGTGAAGGCCGCGGGCGCGGGCAGCTACACCGTCGCGGACATCCAGGCCTGCGCCGGCCGCTCCTCCGCGCAGAACTCCGGCGGCAACAACGTGGGCTGCTGGGGCGGCTGGTCGCTCGTGGTGGCCTACCAGGACCAGGCCGACCCGCTGCGCTACCTCCAGGTCTGGGACGGCTTCCAGCTGCTGCGCTCCCCCGACAACCTGGCGACGCTCACCCTCGCCGGCATCCGCACCCCCGCCACCACCCCGCCGGCCACCATGGGCGTCACCGTCGGCGACGGCGACGTGCCGATCGCGGGCGACCAGCTGCTGGTCGGCTCCGCGACCGACAACCTGACCCTGCTGCCGATGCCCGGCCCCACCGGTGTCGTCACCGACAACGCCTTCACCAGCCGGATCGACCGGGTCGCCACCGACGGCACCGGCAGCAACATCACGACCCGCGACCCCGCGCCGGTCAACAACTACGGCTACGACGCCCGCATGATCGACGTCACCGGCAAGATCCCCGCCGACGCCACCCAGGCCGTGCTCCGGATCAACGGCGCCGGCGACGCGCTGCACCCGCAGGCCGTCTGGCTCGCCGTCGACGCCCTGGAACCGGACCTGCAGATCACCAAGGCCAACACCCCGGCCGGCACCACCGACAACAACCCGCCCGGCAACGTCGGCCCCGGCGACAGCATCACCTACACCTTCACCGTCGCCAACCGGCACGCCGACGGCGGCACCGGCGACCTCGACACCGCCACCGGCATCACCGTCACCGACCAGCTGCCGGCCGGCACCACCTTCGTCGCGGGCTCCAACCCCTCCTGCACCGCCACCGGGCAGACCGTCACCTGCCAGGTCGCCGACCTCGCCCCGGGCGCGAGCACCACCGTCGCCTTCCGGGCCACCGTCGACCAGGCCGCCACCGCCGGCACCGTCCTGGACGACAGCGCGACCCTCGCCTTCCAGGGCAAGCAGACGCAGCGCGAGCAGACCCGCACCAGCAACACCGTGCGCAACACCGTGGTCGACACCCCGGTCTACTCGATCGAGAAGACCGCCACCCCCACCTCCACCACCCCCGGCAAGACCGTCGGCTACCGGATCAAGGTCACCAACACCGGCCGCGTCGCCGCACCCGGGGTCACCCTCGACGACAACCTCGCCGACGTGCTCTCCCGGGCCGGCTACAACGGTGACGCCGCCACCGACCTGGGCAACGTCACCGTCACCGGCAACACCCTGCACTGGAGCGGGGACCTGCCGGTCGGCGGGAGCGCCACCATCACCTACTCGGTGACCGTGCACAGCACGCTGACCACCGACACGGCGCTCGCCAACACCGTCACCTCCAGCACCTACCGCAACAACTGCCCGCCCGGCGAGGGCGACGCCCGCTGCCACGCCGACGTGACGGTGACCGTCCCCACGCCGTCGCCGTCCCCGACCGCCTCGCCCTCACCGACGGCCTCCCCTTCCCCGACCGCGTCCCCGACCGCGTCGCCCAGCCCCACCGCCTCCCCCTCCCCCACGGCGACGCACGGCCACAGCCACAAGCCCACCGGCAGGCCGACACACTCCCCCGGGCCTGACGGGGAGCTGCCCGACACCGGCTCCGGCGCGCTCCCGGTCCTCGCCCTCGGCGCGCTCGGCTGCCTGACGATCGGCCTGCTCGTCCTGCGCACCCGGGGCCGCCGACACTAGTCCCCCGCCTCGTCCTCGGACACAGACCGACAGCGAGCCCGTGCCGGGCGGAAGGGCCCGGCACGGGCTCGCTGTCATGAGACGGCGCCCGGAGTTCAGTCCACGCAGGGGATGCCCCCGGCCTTCACCGCGGGACCCTGCATGGGGAGGTCCGGCGTCGGCTCGGCGGTGGGCCCGGTCGACGGGGCCTCCGGCGAGGCGGACGGGCTCGCGGTGCGGGGGGAGTGCGTGGAACGGGGTGCGGCCGGGGTCGTCGTCCGGGTGGCGACGGGCGCCGCGAACGCGGCCGGTACGACGGGCGCGACCTGCTCTCCGGAGGCGGAGGGCGCGGCCTCCGGTGGGACCTCGTGGCCGAACAGCTGCTTGACGATCCGCTTGATCTGGCCCGGGTCGACGGTGTTGACCTCCTGACCGCCGATGTTCTTGAACCCGGTGATCGGCAGCGTGTTGAACTCCACATTGCCGCCGGTCAGGTTGGGCGCCTGCTGGGCGAAGTCCAGGACGTTCCAACGGTCGTCGATGACCACGTCCTTCTTCACCGCGTCGAACAGCCGCTGGAGCCGGCCGAGGTCGCCGACCACGCCGTCCTGCTTCAACTTGTAGACGACGGAGGAGATGAAGGCCTGCTGCCGGTGGGTCCGGTCCAGGTCGCCGTTCTTCAGGTGGTGGCGCTGGCGGACGAACGACAGCGCCTGCCGGGCGTCGAGCGAGCTGACGCCGGCCGGGAGCCGCAGCCCCGTCCCGCCGCCCTCGTGGGTCGCCGTCCGGGCGACGATCGGGTCGTCCACCGGGTTGTTGAGGCAGACCTGGATCGGCTCGACGGCCTTGGCGATGTCGTAGAAGCCGATCAGGTTCACCTCCGCGAAGTGGTCGATCGGGATGTCCAGGAAGGACTGGACGGTCTGGAGGGTGGCGGCCCGCCCGGCCTCCCGGCTCTGCCGCTCCAGCTCCGGTTTGGACAGGCCCTTACCGCTCAGCTTCTGCTCGGCGGCCTCCTTGGCGATGCCGTACGCCTCCTTGATCTTGTGCATCTTCCCGTCCGCGCCGACGGTCTGCACATAGTCGTCGCGCGGGACGGACAGGGCCGTCACCTTGCCCCCGTTGGCCGGTATGTGCAGGACGATCAGCGCGTTGGTGTTGTACCCGCCGATCTCGCTGGAGCCGGCGTGCAGTTCCTCCTCGACGAACTCCTTGGGCAGGTCGTTGCCGTCCATGTCCTTGCGGCTGTCGAGGCCGATGAGCAGCAGGTTGACGGACTGGTCGAGGTGCGGGGGCGCGTTCTTCCGGGCCTCGGCGAGCGCGGCCGACTTGACCATGCCGCTGTCGAGTTGCCGGTACTCGTACCAGACCAGGCCGCTCGCGCCGAGGACGGCCACCGAGAGGGTGCCGGCGAGCACGCGTCCGGCGACGGTCAACGGTCCGGTGCGGGGTTCAGCCATGACGGCGCCTCCGGTCGGTGGTCGGGCCGGCGTTGACGGCGGCCGGGGCGGGGGGCCGGTCGGAGCCCGGGTCCGCGGTCCGGCGCGGTTTCGGGATGCGACTCGGCTTCGCGGTCGGGTTCGCGGTCGGGTCGGTGCGGGCCGACCGGGCCGCGAGGGCCGCTCGTCCGGCCACGACCGACAGCGCCACGATCACGGCCACCGCCATCACCGGGAAGGCGTCGACCACCCAGCGCACGGCCGAGGAGGCGAGCGCCTTGCCCTGGGCTGCGTCGGCACCGGCGGCCCAGGCGGTGCCGGCCCTGGCGGCCAGGACCACCGGCGGCGCGGCGATGACGACCCACCAGCGCCCGGGGCGGGTGCAGCGGGCCGCAGCGACGCCGGTGCCGAGGACGGTGCCGAGGGCGAACAGCGGACCGCCGCCGTTCCCGGTCAGCTCCCCGGCGACCGCGCCGGCCAGCGGCAGCCCGGTCGCGGCCAGCAGCACCACCGCCGTTCCACCGGGGCGGGGCGGCGGGGCCGCTCCGCCCGCGCCTCTCGCGTGTTGCCCGACCATGCCCCACACCCCTTCCGCCGTGCCATCCGGTGAACTTCTACAATGCTGTAGAGCAAGAGTGGAGCATACAAACCCGTCCCCGCGAAATCACCCCGGCCACACCCGCCACCTGCCCACCACGGGGCCTCCCGACCGGGAAAGCAGCAGGTCAGCGGCGGCTAGGATGAACACGAACCGGGCGGAACGAACAGAAGGACCATCATGTTCGAGCACCTCAAGAACCTCGCCGACAAGGCCACCGGCCTCGCCCGCGAGCACAGCGGCGCCGTCACCCAGGGCCTGGACAAGGTCGCCGGGATCGTCGACGACAAGACGGACGGCAAGTACAGCGGGCACATCGACACGGCCACGGGCAAGGCCAAGGACTTCGTCAACGGCCTGGACGAGTCCAAGTAACGCGGACGCGGACGCGGAGGCGGAGGCGGACCCACCCCGAACCGGCCGGGCCGGGGTGGGGTGGGGTGGGTCCGCACGCGGTCGACCGTCAGACGGTGGCGGCCAGGCGCTCGATCCAGCGGGCGCGCCACGCGAGCGCGTCCCGGACCCCCTCCGCGATGCTCCGGCGCGGCTCCCAGCCGAGCAGTTCGCGCGCCGCCGTCACATCGCTGTAGCAGCCGAGCACATCGCCGGGGCGCGGCTCCGCCTCCCGGACGTCCAGCTTCTCGCCGATCGCCTGCTCGAAGGCCTCGACCAGCTCGCGGACCGTGGTGCCGTCACCGGTACCGATGTTGACGACCCGGTAGCGCTCCTCGGCCCCGGGCCGGACCACCTCGTCGAACCGGACCAGCGCGGCGACATGGGCGTCGGCGACGTCCTGGACGTGGATGTAGTCCCGGATGCCCGAGCCGTCCCGGGTGTCCCAGTCGACACCGGTGATGGTGAACGGCGTGCCGTTGACGTGCGCCTCGATCAGCTTGCCGAGCGCGTGGCTCGGCGCGAGGTCCTGGAGGCCGGTCCGCAGCTGCGGGTCCGCGCCGATCGGGTTGAAGTAGCGCAGCGCGACGACCCGCGTCCCGTCGGCGTCGGCGCCCCGGGTCCAGTCCTGGAGCACCTGCTCCATCATCTGCTTGGTGCGCGCGTACGGGCTGCTGCCGTCGACCGGGCAGCTCTCGTCGACCCGGCCGGTCGGGGTGGGCCGGTAGATGGAGGCGGAGCTGCTGAAGACCACCCGGGTGCAGCCGTTGCGCTGGAGCGACTCCAGCAGTTCGACGGTCTTGCCGACGTTCTCGCGGTAGTAGAACAGCGGCCGCGCGACCGACTCGGGGACGACGATCCGGGCCGCGCAGTGCAGCGTCGCGTCGATGTCGGGGTGCTCCGCGAAGATCCGGTCGACCAGCGCCGCGTCCGCGATGTCCCCCTGGTAGAACTCCCGGCCCTCGACGAACTCGGCCCGGCCCTTGGAGAGATCGTCGAGGACGACCGGGGTGATGCCCGCGTCCAGCAGCGCGGACGCCACGGTGCTTCCGATGAAGCCTGCCCCGCCGGTGATCAGTACCTTCCGCACGATCCGCATGCTCCCTTGCCTCGGTACGGACGCCCCGTGACGTCCGTTGCGGGGGAGGACGACTGGTTCGCACCCGGCGGTTCCCGGCGGGGCGCCCCGGGTAGGAGCGGGCTCGGGACCGGCGGGTCAGGGAGGGCCGTTCAGGGACGGCGGGTCGGGGACGGCGGGTCGGGGACGGCGGTTCAGGGACGGCGGCTGCGGCGGCGCAGGACGAGGCCGGCGGCGACCAGGGCGACGGCGGCGACGGCGGTGCCCACCGCGGCCCGGGCGGCGAGGCCGGAGCCGTCGGGGTCCGCGGCTTCGGTGGCGGCCCCGGCGGTGGCCGGGGCGGAGGTGGCGGGAGGGGTGCCCGGAGCCGTGGGCCGGACGGTGGCACCGGTCGTGCCCGGCCCGGTCGTACTCGGACCCGCGGTGCCCGTCCCTGCTGTGCCCGTCCCTGCTGCACCGGTTCCTGCTGTGCCCGGCCCGGTGGGCGTCGGGAGTGTCGGGTCGGAGATCACCGCGGCCTCGACGTCGAGTTCGCGCTCACCGTGCCCGAGCGAGGGGAACGCGCAGTCCACCGCGATCCGCCAGTGCCCGGCCGGCAGGAACTCCCGCGTGGTGTAGGTGCCCGGCCGCCCCGGCACGGCGACCAGCCGCCACGGTCCGGCCGCCCGGCCGTCGGCCGAGGTGGCGGAGAGCGTCCCGGCGAACTGCTCGGTGACCGGGTCGCGGTCGTTCTCCCAGGTGGCGACGGTGGTGACGCGCCCGCCGTCCTGTCCGGACACCTCCAGGTGGACGGTGTCGCCGTGCGCGGCGGCGGGAACTGCGGCGGGAGCGAGCACGACCGCCCCGGCGAGGGCCAGGACGGCGAGGGACTGACGGGTGCGGGGCATCGCGGGTCTTCCTCGTGGAGTGGAACGGGCCGGGTGCGGCCGCCACCGCGTCAGCGGCGGCCGCACCCGGCTCGGGGTCCGGGGATCGGGGGTCGAACCCCGGACGTCAGGTGGTCTTCTGCAGGTTCCAGCTCTGGTACGTCTGGCCGTTCGGCTTCTGCAGCTCCAGCAGCCAACCGCCGTAGTACCAGCGCTTGCTGGCACCGAGGACGAGCTCGGAACCGTCGGCGGTCAGGACGACCGCACCGCCGGCGGAGGTGACCCGCCACTTCTGGCCGGCCGCGTCCGAGCAGGGGCGCTGCGCGACGTACTGTCCGGCGACCGGGTTGCCGCCGAGCTGGAGGCACTTCTCCGAGCGGACGGACTTGATCCGCAGCGTGCCCGAACCGGTGTCCTCGAAGGTCCACTTCTGGTTGGCGTAGCCGGTGCGCTGGTAGGCGATGGCCACCGTGCCGTCGTTGAGCGAGCTGCCCCAGAGGTCGGCGGCCTGGCCGGTGAGGCCGTTCAGCAGGCTGTAGCGGGTGCCGGGCTGCGGCTTACCGGCGTCGGCCGAGGTGCGGAAGGCGGCCGCGCGACCCGGCTTGGACACCGCTCCGGCGGCGTCCCGGACGGCCACCGCGACGGAGTACGAGGTGTCGGGCGCGAGCCGGACCACGCCGACCACGGTCGCCCGGACGGTGCCGATCGTCTGGCCGTTCAGCAGGACGTCGTAGCCGCTCGCGCCGTTCACCGCAGGCCAGCTCAACACGGCCGAGGTCTGGGTGACCTGACTGACCGTCATGGCCGGGCCGGTGGTGCCGCCGGTGGGCGAGGCGGTCGGGCTCGGGGTCGGGGTGGTCGAGCCGGTGGGGCTCGGCGTCCCGGTGGCGGTCGGGGTGCCGGTCGGCGTCGGGGTGCCGGTGCCGGTCGGCGATCCGGTCGGGGTCGGGGTGCCGGTCGGGCTCGCGGTCGGCGAGGCGCTGTTGGTGGCGGTCGGGCTCGCGGTGGGCGAACCGGTCGCGGTCGGCGTGCCGGTGGGCGTCGGGGTGCCGGTCGGGCTCGCGGTCGGCGACGGGCTGCGGGTCGGCGAGTTCGTCGGGGTCGGCGAAGCGGTCGGGGTCCGGGTCGGGTCGGGCGTCGGCCCGGTGCCGCCACCGGCGATCAGGAAGCGGTTGTTGGCGACGTTCCAGTGGGTGGCGAGGTAGCTGCCCGGCGCCGGGTCGGTGTGGTAGTAGTCGTCGTGCCGGCAGTCCAGGCGCATGTCACTGGCGTTGTCCAGGCAGACCGTGCGCATCGCCGGGTAGTACGGGGCGTCCGAGTAGCACATGATGTCCCACTCGTCGACGCAGTGGCCGCCCTTGCTGGAGTTGGGCGCGCTGTTGCTCACCGCGCCCAGGTTGTGGCCGAGTTCGTGCGCGGCGGTGTGGCCGCCCCAGCAGCCCGAGTCGGTCCGGCCGTACGAGGGGCCGAAGTTGCTCAGGTTGTCCTGGCCGGGCCGCTCGTCGCCGGCGAAGGTGCCGATGCCGCAGTACACCTTGGCGTCCGCGAAGATCATGTACTTGCGGTCCTTGCGGTTGAGGCCCTGGGCCGCGATCGCACGGTTGCTGGTGTTGAAGTCGGCCATCTCAGCGTCGGACACCTGGATGTTCAACACCGAGGCGGAGCAGTCGGATTCGGTGACGAACCGGACGTGCCGGACGCCACCCGTCTCCTGGGCGCTCGCGTTGTAGATGACGTCGACGTCGGCCGCCCACTTCTTGAAGGAGGCCAGGTACTGGGCGAACCGGTCGTTGCCCGGGGTGTGCGCGTAGACCACCTGGACCCGGTTGCCGGCGCTGCCGTCGCCCTCGCAGACGACGCCCTGGCCGCCGGCGGCGGGCGCGGCGGCGACCGCCTGGTCACCGGCCGCGTCGGCCAGCAGCGTCTTCGCCGTGGCGTCCAGGACCGGCATCGTCCCCTTCACCAGGTCGGCGGCGGTGGGCGGTTGGGCATCGGCCGGGGGCGTCAGCGGGGCCGGCTGGGCGACGGCGGCGGCCACCGGCGGGACGTCCTTGCGGATGTCCACGTCCTTCGGCGGCGCGTCCGGGCCGTGGCTGCACAGCTCGCCGCCGGTCACCTCCAGGGAGCCGGCGCAGCGGTCGCCGGCGGGCAGGTTCAGTCCGGCGTAGACCAGGCCGCGGTCGGGCTGGTCCTTGGGTATCTCCTTGATCGGCGCGGCCTTCTGGTCGCGCTTCGGCCCGGGGGCCCTGGTGGCGTTCTCGGCGGTGCCGGTCTGGCCCGTGCCGTCGTCGGCGATCGTGCCGGCCATGGCACCGCCCACCCCGTCGACCGAACCCGCCACCGCGCTCGTCGCGGCGGTGTCGTGCACCGCGGACGACTCCATGGCGGTGCTGATGCCCAGCGCGCCCGCGACCAGTCCGGCCGCGACCGCCAGTGAGATCAGTGCCGTGCGCTTGCCCGTCCGTCGACGCCGCCGACGGCGGAGCTCCGTGCTCCGGTGCCCCATCGGGTGTCTCCTCTCCTCGTGCGAGGGTTCGACCACCGCTCGGGGTGATGGCCTGAACCTTCCGACACTCAGGAGACCGGCCCGGGCGGGCCGGATAACAAAAACCTCTTTTCGAAATTCGCGCGGGCGGACGAGGGGGTCCGGACGGGACGCGAGGCGGGGTCGGTGACACGTCGTCGGCGCACGCCCGGAGTGCGCGGCGCGGACCTCGGTGCGCGGGTGCGGACCTCGGTGCGCGGTGCGCGGCGCACGTGGACGGGACCGGCCGGATCCGGTCGGTCCCGGGGGCGATTCGGTTTCCGGGGCCGGTGCGGTGCCTGGGGCTTGCGGGTCCCGGGGCTGGGGCCGAGCCGGTGCCGGTGCCTCAGGCCGCGACGTCGAGCCGCTGCGCGGCGAGACCGGGGCTGCCCTGCCGGTGCAGCGCGGCGAGGCCCGCCGCGAGCTGCTGCGGGTCCCCGGCCAGCCAGAACCGGAGGGCGGCCGACAGGGCGGCGCTCGCCGGGCCGATCCGCAGGCCGGTCACCGCCGTGATCCGCTCGCCGACCAGCGGGAGCAGATCCGCGACCGGCGCCGGCAGCCAGAGCGTGACGGCGCACGGCGCGGGCCGGGCCAGCACCCGCAGCAGCCGCAGCACACCCGCGTCCCCGACCCCGGCCCCTGGCCCTGTCGCCGCCCCTGGCCCCGACGCGGCCCCGGCCACGGCCCCCGGAGCGACGGGCAGCACCGCCGGCTCCGAACGGACGGGGAGGACCGGGAGGACGTGCAGACTGGGGACGACGTCGATCAGCCCGTCCGCCGCGACGTCGGACATGTCGGCGCCGTGTCCACGCGCGAGTTCGCGCAGCAGGGCTCGCTCGGCGGCCGCGATCCTGACGGTCAGCATGACTTCTTCGCAGTCCATGGTCCCAGTTCCCGTCCAGAGCGTGAGGGTGTGCTCGTCCGTCGTCGGTCGTGTACCGGTCAGCCCTTGCCGATCATTACCTGCCCGTCAGCGGGGGTCCGCTATCGGCGTGATCAAGCCATAGTGGCCGTCGTAGCGGCGGTACAGGATCCGGCCGCGCCCGTCGCCGGGATCGCTGTGGAAGACGAAGGGCCAGCAGGTCAGCCAGAGTTGGCGGGCCGCTTCGAGGACGTCCAGCCGGGGCGCCGGGTGCGGGCTCTCCGTCAGCGGCAGCCCCGAGCCGCCGAGCCGGGCCGTGGAGTGGGCCCGGACCAGCCGGAATCCCCCGCTCCCGGGTGTCCGGTGGACCACGCTGTCCTGGCCGGTGAGCACGTCCGAGAAGAGGTGGAACCGGTAGTCCAGGGCCAGCATCTCTCGCACCGCCTGCTCGGGTGTGTGCCGGGCCAGGAGCACCGACTTCCGCCGGACGATCCGCCGTTCGGCGAGCGGGCGCGACGCGTACTGGGGGCGGTAGGAGCTCTCGTAGGCCGTCGCGAGTCTGATGTCGCCGAGCTCGCGCAGCCGGACCGCGCGCCCGGTGAGGGTGCCGAGCGCCAGGTCGACCACCTCCCGGACGGTCACCGCCGCCAGTTCCACCCGGACCCGCCCCACGCCCGCCAGGTCCAGCGCGGCCTGGGCGACGGCGGGCCTGGTCACCGACCGGTCCCGCGGCCGGGTGAGCCTCAGCCGGGCGGCGTGCGCGTCCGGCCCGAGGTCCGCGATCAGCGCCAGGCACCGGCTCCGGGCGTACTCCGCGTCCTCGCGGGGCAGTTCGCCCCGGATCTCCACCCGGACGTCGAGGGCGGGCCGGTGGCGCAGACGGGTCATCAGGGATTCCTCCTCGGTTCGCCACCATGCTGGACCCGTGCCCACCCTCCCGCCGAGGGCCGAAAGGCCCTGCCCACCAGGCAGGACGACCCGGTCGGACCCGAACGGTTCGTCCTCCGGCGGGGTCGCCCGCGACCGTCCGGGCGACCCCATCGGGACGCCACGCGTACACCTTGAGGACACTCCACCGATGGGGTGATCAACCCGGGTACGGCGCAACGCTCACGGGACCGGCGCGTTTCCCATGACGTGCGCCCTCTGGCAGCGGCGCGCGCGGGGTCCGCGTCGACCGGCCCCCGGAACCCGGCGGTCGCGGCGGCGGCTCCGGTGGTACCGCAACGCCGGGCCGTTCGACCGGTCCGACACCGACCGGTCGCGCCGGACCGTCCCACCGGTCCGCCCCCGGTCCATCTGGTGAGAGGTGATGTCATGATCCTGACCAACGAGACCCGCAGACCGCCCGCCCCGCCCAGATCCCCCGCGGCAGGGCCACGTCGAGCGGTCGTTCCCCCGCTCGCCCCCGGCGCACTGCCCGGACTCGGCCACGCCCCGGCCCTGCTGCGGGACCCGCTCGGCTTCCTCGGTTCCCTCTCCCGGTACGGCGACGTGGTCCGGATCCGCCTCGGCCCGCGTACGGTCTGCGTCGTCACCGACGCCGGGCTCGTCCACACGCTGCTGGTCGCGCTCGCCCACGACTGCCCCCGCGGCGCCGTCCAGGACACCCTCAAGACGGCCTTCGGCGACGGCCTGCTGATGTCCGAGGGCCGCGCCCACCGCGACCGCCGCCGGATCATCCAGCCCGCCTTCGGCCCGGACCGGATGGCCGACTACCTGGCCGTCATGCACCGGGTCACCGAGGAGCGGGCCGACCGCTGGCACCCCGGCCAGGTCCTCGACGTGGCCAAGGAGATGAACCACCTCGCGCTGGAGATCGTCACCCGCGCGCTGTTCGACGCCCGGCTGAGCGAGGACGCCACCCTCGCCTTCCACCGCGCCCTGCCCGACCTGGTGAAGGGGCAGATCGTCCAGTCCCTCTACCCGCACCCGGCGCTCGCCCGGCTGCCGCTGCCGGTGAACCGGCGCTTCGACGCCGCCGTCCGGGTGCTCAACCGCGTCGTCGACCAGGCCGTCAACGGCACCGCGCCCGGCGGCCGGTTCGGCGCGCACGACGCGCACGGCGGGCACGGCGGGCACGGCGCCGGCATGTCCGGGGCCGGCTTGCCCGGGGGAGGCTTGCCCGGGGGAGGCTTGCCCGGGGGTGGCTGCCCGATGACCGGGGGCGGGGCCCGGCGCCCCAGCCTGCCCGCCCTGCTGCGCGCCGCCGTCGACCCCGCCACCGGCCGACCGCTCACCGAGGCGGACGTCCGCTCCGAGGCGATCACCATGTTCGGCGCCGGCACCGAGACCGTCTCCACCACGCTGACCTGGCTGATCGACGAACTGGTCCGCCACCCCCACATCGAGGCCCGCGTCCTGGCCGAGCTGGACGAGCACCTCCCGGCCGGGACGGTGCCCACCCCGGAGGCCCTCGCCCGACTCGCCTACACCCGCGCCGTCACCCAGGAGGTCGTCCGGCTGCACGCGCCGAACGCCTTCCTGATGCGCACCGCGCGCGTCCCGGTCACGCTCGGCGCCTACCGGATCCCGGCCGGCACCGAACTGCTCTACAGCCTCACCGCCGTGCACCGCGACCCCGCGCTCCACCCGGACCCGCTCCGGTTCGACCCCGGCCGCTGGTACGACGCCGACGGAGCCGAGGGAACGGGCACCGGCGGTAGCGCCGCGGCCCGCCAGGCCTTCCTCCCGTTCGGCGCCGGCAAGCACAAGTGCATCGGCGAGGCCTTCGCCTGGGCCGAGTTGACCGTGGCGACCGCCGCCATCCTGCGCCGCTGGCGCCCGACAGCCGTTCCCGACGCGCGGGCCCGCGAGGTCGTCTGGACCACCGTCCAGGCCCAGGGTCTGCGGGTGCGGCTCGCGCCGCGCGGCGACAACCGGCCGCCGCACGCCCCCGGCACGCGCCGCACCCCCGCTCCGGGCGGCCGGGACGACACGCCGGCCCGGTGCCTGCCGATCGGCAGCCCGCGGCGGTCCACCCTGCTGCCCGCGCGGTCGACCGTACTGCCCGGCCGGTCCGCGCCCGGCCGTTCGTACCCGTCGGCGCTGCACACCACTGCCCTGCGGACCGCCGCCCGGACGGTCGCCCGCACCGCCTCGCGCACGGCTTCACGTGCCTCCGACTCACGTGGCTCCGGTTCACGTGCTTCTGACACGCGTACTCCTGATGCGCGTGCCTCTGGTTCACGTGCGTCCGATTCACGTGCGTCCGATGCGCGCACCGTCTCGCGCACCGCCGACCGAACGGGCCCGCGTCCGCGCGGCGGTGGCGGCAACGGCGGAGAGGCCCTCGCTCCGGGTGCGGGCACCGTCCGGTCCCTGGTCTCCCCCCGGCACCTCGTGCTGCTAGGGCCCGCCACCGCTGTACCCCGGCCCGCACCGTCCCCCCGCACCGCGGCGTCGCCCCGGCCGGTGGGGTTCACCGGCACGGCCGTCCCCCCGCTCCTCCGGCCCGGCACCGGGACGGCCCGCACCCCGGCCGAACTGACCGCCGCCACCGCCCGGCACGGCGACTGGGCGCTCGCCCACGGCCTGCTCGCCCCGACCGACCTCGCCCGCTACCAGTCCTACGCGCTGCCCGAGCTGATCGGCCACGCCTACCCCCGCGCCCGCGGCGCGGAACTGGACCTGCTGGTCGACATCCTGGGCTGGTTCACCATCCTCGACGACCGGTTCGACGGCCCGCCGGGACGGGACCCCGCCGAGGCCCGAGCCATCGTCGGACCGCTGCTGGCCGTCGTGTCCGGCCACCCCGTCCCGGTCGGCGGCCCCCACCCCCACCTGCTCGACGCCTGGCGGGAACTGTGGCAGCGCCAGACCGCGCCCATGTCACCGGAGTGGCGCCGGCGCACCGCCGACGAATGGCGCTCCTGCCTGGAGACCTTCCTCGCCGAGACCGCCCACCGGGCCGCGCGCACCCACCCCGACCTCGCCGAGACCGTGCGGCTTCGCCGCCACGCCAGCTGCCTCTATCCGTTCATGGGCATACTGGAGCACGTCCACGGCGACGAGGCACCGGCCGCCCTGCACCGGGACCCCGAGCTGCACCGCCTGCGCGCGAACACCGCCGACGCGGCGACCCTGATCAACGACCTGTACTCGGCCGACCGCGAGGAACGCCAGCAGGTCGCGGCCTTCAACACGGTGCTCACCCTGCAACGGGTCCGCGGCTGCACCCGGGCCCGGGCGGTCCGGTCGGTCGGGACGAGGATCGCCCGGCTGACCGCGGAGAGCGAGTCGCTGCGCCGCCGGCTGCTGCTCCGCCACCCGGAGGGCGGCTGGTACCTCCACGGCACCCGGGAACTCGTCGACGGCGTGCACGCCTGGACCAGCACCAGCCGCCGCTACACCGGCGAGGACGCCGTGCGCTGACGCCGATGCTGATGGCCGTGCTGATGCTGACGCCGGTGCAGATGCCGGTCCCGGGCGGGCCGGGTCACTTCCGGTCGCCGAGGGCGAACAGCAGCAGGACGAAGCCGGCGAACAGGTGCGTGGCGAAGATGTAGATGCCCGCCCGGATCAGCATCGCCCGGCGCCGCGCCTTCTCCTCCAGCGTCGCGCGCCGGCCCGTGGTGCCTTCGCTGTTCGTGGTTCCTTCGCCGCTCGTGGTGCCTTCGCCGCTGGTGGCCCCGGCCGGGCTCATCGCCGGCCCGCCGGGGTCGCGGGGGCCTCGGGCGCGCGCAGCTCGCCGAGCAGCGCGTCCTGGTCGGTGATCAGCTCGGTCAGAATCCGCCGGGCGGCCCGGAGCAGCTCGGCGACGTCCGGTGTGCTGAGGGCGTAGACGACGGTGTTGCCCTCGCGGGTCGCGGTGACCAGCTGGGTCCGGCGCAGGACGGAGAGCTGCTGGGAGAGGTTGGAGGGCTCGATCCGGATCTCGGCCAGCAGCTCGCGCACCGGTCGCGGTCCGTTCTGGAGCAGTTCCAGGACGCGGATGCGGACCGGGTGTCCGAGTGTCCGGAAGAACTCCGCTTTCGCCTGGTAGAGCGGGACCGGCATCGTCCGTTCTCTCCTGTCTCTCCTGCGGGTCGGGGATGGGCTCGTTCGCCGCCTGGCGGCGTGAAGCATCATCCTTGCGGATGAAGATTTCTTCAAGTCGTCATCCCCGAACACGGAAAGCGGGCGCTAAGCGGAAGGAAAGCGAGGGACGCGGAGAGGCGCGGAGGCACCCGGGAGACAAGGCAAGCAGTGCGGGCCCGGGATCCAGGATCCCGGGCCCGCACCGCCCTACCGGGCGCGTGTCATCAACACGGCACCACAACGTCGACGGTCACCGGAACCGGACCCCACGGGTAGGCGGCGGCGCTGAAGCTGCCGTGCACGGTGGAGCCGCACGGAACGGTGCCGCCGACGCCGCGCACCTGCACGGTGCTGGCGGTGAAGCGGGTGTACCCGCTGATCGAGCCGAGCGACGCGCCGCCGACGACCTGGCCGGACAGGCCGGTGATCAGCTCGACGGTCTGCGGCCACGGGCCGCCGGGGCTCGGCGGGCCGGCCAGGCTGATCTGCCCGTACAGCTGGACGTTGTCGCCGGTGATCTCGGCGCACACCCGGGTCGACAGACCGGCCTGCAGGCCGGAGGCGCCGCAGGTGGTGGTGGTGCCGATGATGCCCGTGTTGGCGGTCTGGGCCGCACTCGCCTCGGCCGGCACGGCCAGCAGGGCCGCCGCGCCGACGATCCCGGCCGCGGTCAGGGTGAGTCGGTTCATCCGCATGTCCGCTCCTCCTCTTCTCTCTTTGACTACAAGGAATCAGCATCACCACATGTGACATTTCACATGTGGCATGTCGTAAGACTTTCATGCGATTCCAATGCAGGAAAGGGCCAAGATCCGAACACTTGATGATCAGACTGGAAACTGGCCTTCGATGGCGTGATTTTCAGCCTTCGATGGCTTGAATGACTACTCGCCCAGCGGCAATCGCCCGGCACTCAGCCGCTGGGCACTCTCGATCGCCATGTCCATGAACGCGAGCGCGTCGGCCCGCCGCGCGAACGGAGTCGGATACCGGGAGCGGCGCCGCCCGCCGTCCCGGATCCGCAGGCACTCGTCCAGGATCCGGTACCACCGCTCGTCGAACACCGCCCGGGCGTACTCGCCGGCCCCGCGCTTCGAGGCGATCCGCCCGGTGGCCAGCGTGTAGTGCGCGCGGCTCACGCCGAGCACCCCGTGGGCCGCGCCCGCCCCGTTCAGAAGGGCCAGCCCCGGGCGCGAGGCCAGCCGCGAGGAGCGCCGCCGCCACGGGCGCCAGTACTCCTCCAGGCTTCCGGCCGTCCACACCGCGAGCTCCCCCGGCCCGGTGTCGATCATCAGCTCCTGCGCCCGTGGACCACAGAGCGTGACACCGTGCCGCGCCAGCGTGTGCCAGAGCACCGGCGTGCGGTCGGTTCTCACCCGGTGCCGGACCGTCCCCCCGAACACCTGCGGTCCCGGCGCCGCCTGCGCGGGCGCGCCCGCGAGTTCGTGCCAGGTCAGATAGGGGCCGTCGAACGCCGGGCGCGGATAGCGGGTCGCCAGCCGGGCGTGCGCGCGTTCCAGCCCCGCGAGCTGCGCCGCCGTCACCGGATCGGCGGACACAGCCACGAAGTCGATGTCGCTCCGCGCCGGGTGGAAGTCCCCCAGCGCGGCCGAACCGACCACGTAGAGGCCCTCGACCAGCCCGGGTACGGCGGCGTCGGCCAGGGTCAGGTAGGCGTCGGCGATCTCGTGTACGAGAGGGTGCACAGTCACGGCGGCAAGCCTGCCATCCGGATGACCCTCCGTGTCCGCTCGTTTCCGCTAAGGATCGGCGCGTGTTGGTCAGCTGTGCACCCTCTTCGCGCCACCCTCACTCCCTTTCGCGCCACCCCCTCGCCACCCTCGCCACCCGCGCCACCCCGGCTGGGAGCGGGCGGGCGGGAGCGGCAGGGGGCGCGCGGCCGGGCGGCGGGCGCCGGTGGACGAGAGTGAACGAGTGCTGGTGGACGGGTGCCGGTGAGGGGGTGACGGAGGTGCCGGGGTCGGGGCGTGCGGGCTCAGAGCCGGCCGAGGGAAGTACGGAGGGTGTCGACCCGGCCGACGGCGCCGCTGAACTCGCCGGCGTCCAGATGACCGCTGTCGAGGGCGGCGGCAAGGGCCGCGGCGGCGGCGTCGCCCTGCTGGATGTCGCGGGCGGAGCACAGCAGGAGGTCCATGCCCGCCCGGGCCGCGGCGACCGCCCGGTCCCCGGTGTCCCCGAAGGCGGCGAGGGCTCCGGCCTCCAGGGCGTCGGTGACGGTCACCCCGCGGAACCCGAGGCGCCGGCGAAGCTCGCCCTGGACGACCGCGGTCGACAGTCCGGCCGGACGGTCGGCGTCGAGGGCCGGATAGACCGCCCAGGAGGCCATCACCAGTCGGACCCCGCCGGCGATGGCGGCCCGGTAGGGCTCCTCGCCCCGCGCCCGGAGCTCGGCCAGCGGCACCGGGAGGACGACCGGGCGCTCGTCGGTGTTCTCCTCGCGGGCCGCGGCGCCGAGGCCGGGGAAGTGCTTGGCGGTGGCGGCCACCCCCGACCGCTGCTGGGCGGCGAGGAAGGCGGTGCCCAACTCGGCCACCACCTCGGGCTTTCCGCCGTAGGAGCGCTCGAAGTGGTCGATGAAGTTGTCCGGTGCGTCGAAGACGTCGAGCACCGGCGCGAGGTTGACGTTCAGACCCGCGTCGGCCAGGGTTCCGGCCGCTCCGGCGCCGGACCGGGCCGCGTCCCCGGCCGGGTCGGCGGCCGCGCCGGTCTGCCGGGCCGAGTGGACCGGGGCCCCGGGCAGCCGCCGGACCTTCCCGCCCTCCTGGTCGGTCATCAGCAACAGCGGCGCACCGGACGGCGATTCCTGCGCGGCGGCCTTCAACTGCCGAACCGCCAGCTGGAGTTGCTCGGGCGACGGGGCGTTCTCCTTGAACAGGATGACGCCGGCGGCACGGCCCGCCCGGATGGTGTCGAGCAGTTCGGGCGGCGGGGTGTCACCGGGGTAGGAGTAGACGATCCGACGGCCGGCGAGCCGGAGCGACGCGGCGGAGGGCGCGGTGGTGGGCACGGCGGTGGTCCTCCCGGAGGGAGTCGAGGTCCCGGGGTTCGTCCCGACGGTGCCGGTCCCGGTGTCGGCCGCGGTCTCGGTCGCGGTGTCACTGTCGGTGCCGGTGTTCGTCCCGACGGACCCGGCCGTCCGGTCGGGCGGCGCCTGTACGGCCAGGGGCGCGACCGGGCCGAGCCCGGTCGCCGGGCCCACCGCCGCCAGCAGCAGCGCCAGGAGCGCGAAGCGGACCGGCCGACGGGGCGTCCGACGGGTGCTGCGGCGTGGCGGGCGTGGCATGGGGCGTCCATGGCGGGGCGTCGACATCCGGCCTCCCTCGGTCGGTCGGGGTCCGGGCCGGTCGGGCGAGCCGGCCCCGGAACGGCCAGGATCGTCGATCGGCGGGCGGGAGTCGACGGGTTCGACCGCGGACACGCCGCCGGTGCCGCGGACACCGCGACCGGACGGCGTAACAGCAGCAGCCTCACCCCGGGAGCGGTGGTCCCGCCTCCCGGAGCAGCCGTCCGAGGACGGCGATGCCCTCCTCGATCTCGCCCGGTGTACCGGCCGCGTAGCCGAGGACCAGCCCCGGCGGGTGCGGCAGGCGGGCGTGCCAGGACAGCGGGTGCACCTTCACCCCGTGGGCCAGCGCCGCCGCCGCGAGCTCGGTGTCGGTGCAGGGCAGACCGTCGGGGAAGGTGAGCATGAGGTGCAGCCCCGCCGCCGCGCCGTGGACCGCGGCGCCGGGCAGATGGGCGGCGACGGCGGCGGTCATGGCGTCACGTCGGCGCCGGTGGCGGGTGCGCTGCAGCCGGAGGTGGCGCTCCAGGGCACCCGATTCCATCAGGTGGGCGAGGACCAGCTGCGGGAGCGCGGCGTTGCCGAGGTCGCTGAGCCGTTTGGCGTCGACCAGGGCGTCCCGGTAGCGGGCGGGGGCGAGTACCCACCCGGTGCGCAGCGCGGGGGCGAGCAGCTTGGAGACGCTGCCCAGGTAGAGGACCTGTTCGGGGAGGACACCGCGCAGGGCGGGCACGGGCGGGCGGTCGTAGCGGTGTTCGGCGTCGTAGTCGTCCTCGATCACCAGCCCGCCGTCGGCCGCCCATTGGAGCAGTTCGCGCCGCCGGGCGCCGCCGAGCACCACGCCGGTCGGGAAC
>NZ_JAIY01000016.1:571191-615587 GCF_000710405.2 Kitasatospora sp. MBT66
CGGGAGCCGTCGGGGCGAGCGGCCGTCCGTTGGGCGGGCGTCGACCGGGCGGCGGGCGGCAGGGGCGGCGGAACGGTCCCCGGAGCGAACTGGTCGACCACGACGGTGCCGCCCCGGCCCAGGCCCGCGATCCGCCCCTCCTCGGCGAGGCGGCGGTAGGCGTCGGTCACCACGCCGCGCGAGACCCGCAGGTCGGCGGCGAGCACCCGGGTGGCGGGCAGCCGGCTGCCGACGGGGAGCCGGCCGTCACCGATCGCCTCCCGGAGCCGCCGCGCCAGCCAGTCCGCGAGTCCACCGGCGGGCGCCTGCCCGGGGTCGAGCTGGAGGAAGTCCGCACCCGCCGCTATGGACCTGTCGATCGAATGATCATTGGACCTGTGCACCGGTCCATTGTGCCGGGAGGGTGAAGGCATGACGACCACCACCGCCCCGACCGCCACCGCCACTTCCCCCTCGGACGCTGCCCCCTCGGACGCTTCGCCCGCGGCTGCTTCCCCGTCGCGCCCCGACCAGGCCTATGTGCACGGCTACTCCCCCGCCGAGGCCCGCCGCCTGGGCGACCAGGCCGACACCCTGGCCGGACTGCTGCACGCCGGAACGGTGTACCCGCCCGGCAGCCGGGTCCTGGAGGCCGGCTGCGGGGTCGGCGCCCAGACGGTGCACCTGCTGGAGGCCAGCCCGGGCCTGCTGCTTACGGCCACCGACATCTCGGCCGACTCGCTGGCCCGGGCCCGGGCCCGGGTCGCGGAACAGTTGCCGGAGGCCCAGGTCTCCTGGCATCACGGTGATCTGCACCGGCTCCCCTTCCCCGACGGTTCCTTCGACCACCTCTTCGTCTGCTTCGTACTGGAACACCTCGCCGACCCGGCGGCGGCGCTGACGGCACTGCGCCGGGTGCTGCGCCCGGGCGGCACCATCACGGTGATCGAGGGCGACCACGGCTCGGCGTTCTTCCACCCCCGCGGCGAGGCCGCGCAGCGGGTCGTCGGCCACCTGGTCCGGCTCCAGGCGGACGGCGGCGGGGACAGCCTGGTCGGGCGGCGGCTGTACCCGCTGCTCGCCGGGGCCGGGTTCCGCGACGTCTCGGTCGCGCCGCGCACGGTGTACGCGGACGGCGGCCGGCCCGACCTGGCCGAGGGGTTCACCCGGCGCACCTTCGTCGCGATGGTCGAGGCGGTCCGCGCCGACGCGCTCGCGGCCGGCCTCGACACGGCCGAGGACTTCGACCGCGGCGTCGCCGAGCTGCGCCGCACGGCCGAGCCGGACGGGTCGTTCCACTACACCTTCTTCAAGGCGGTGGCGGTCAACCCGTGACCGGCCGTCGACGGTGCGGCGCGGTCACTCCGGGTCGTCCCCGAGGGTGCCGAGGAGGGTGCGCAGGGCGGCCACGAAGGCGGCGGTCCTCGGCTCGTCGAGGTCGCCCAGGATGCGGCGCTCGGTCGCCAGGTGGTCCGGCAGGGCCCGGTCGATCAGGGCGTAGCCCTCCTCGGTCAGCTCGACCTCGCGGCTCCGGCGGTCGGAGCCGCTCGGGGTGCGGGTGACCAGGCCGCGCGCCTCCAGCCGGTCGAGGCGCTGGCTGATCGCCCCGGAGGTGACCATCGCGCACTGCATCAGCATGGTCGGTGTGAGCCGGTACGGCGGGCCGCTGCGGCGCAGGGTGGCGAGCACGTCGAAGGAGGCGAAGTCGAGGTCGTGCCGGGCGAAGGTCTCCTTCAGCTCGGCGTCGACCAGTCGGGACAACCGCTTGAGGCGGCCGATCACCTCCATCGGCGAGACATCCAGGTCGGGGCGCTCGGCACCCCACTGCTGCACGATCCGGTCCACATGATCCACGCGCTCTGCCATACGCCCAGCCTAAACGATGCCTTAGCGGTGAGATACCTCACAGCACCCGCCCCTCTGCCGGACCTTGCGGAGATTCCTTAGCGCTGAGATATATTGGCTTAGTGCTAAGGAATCGACTCGCCATCGTGCTGCTGACCGCCCTGGCCCCCGCCATCTGGGGCTCCACCTACCTCGTCACCACCGAACTGCTGCCGCCGGGACGCCCGCTGCTCGCCGGCGTGCTCCGCGCCCTGCCCGCCGGACTGCTGCTGATCGCCCTCACCCGCCGCCTGCCGACCGGCAGTTGGTGGTGGCGCTCGCTCGTCCTCGGCGCCCTGAACATCGGTGCCTTCTTC
This sequence comes from Kitasatospora sp. MBT66, assembly GCF_000710405.2. Taxonomy (NCBI): domain Bacteria; kingdom Bacillati; phylum Actinomycetota; class Actinomycetes; order Kitasatosporales; family Streptomycetaceae; genus Kitasatospora; species Kitasatospora sp. MBT66. Next base: position 573,372 of record NZ_JAIY01000016.1, read on the forward strand.
GCCCTCCTCTTCGTCGCCGCGTACCGCCTCCCCGGCGGGGTCGCCGCCACCGTCGGCGCCGTACAACCACTGATCGCCGCCGGCCTCTCGGCCGCCCTGCTCGGCGACCGGCTCTCCCCTCGCACCCTCCTCTCCGGCACAGCCGGGGTGGCCGGCGTCAGCCTGCTGGTCCTGCGGGCCGGCGCCCAGTTGGACGCCCTCGGCATCGTGGCCGCACTGGGCGGCGCGGTGGTCATGGCGACCGGCGTCGTCCTCTCCAAGCGCTGGACCTCCCCGGCGCCGCTGCTCGCCACCACCGGCTGGCAGCTCACCGCCGGCGGCCTGCTGCTGCTCCCGGTCGCCTTCCTGGTCGAGGGACCGCCCCCGTCCCACCTCACCGGTGCCAACCTGCTCGGCTACGGCTACCTGAGCCTCATCGGCGCGGCCGTCGCCTACGCGCTCTGGTTCCGCGGCATCCGCGCCCTCCCTCCGACCTCGGTCACCTTCCTCGGGCTGCTCAGCCCCGTCGTCGCCACCGCGCTCGGCTGGCTCGTCCTCGGCCAGGACCTCTCGCCCGTCCAGGCCCTCGGCGCGCTGATCGTGCTCGGCTCCCTCGTCGCCGCCCAGACCCAGCGCCCGCGCACCCCGTCGGGGACGGTGACCGGCCCGCCCGTCGGCGTACCCTCCGACCACAGCGGTCGACCGACCAACGACCGCACCCGCCAGTCCGCCTGACCGAGCGGCCGCCCCACCTCCTTCCCTTCGTTTCCGATCCGTCCGACCCGCCCCAAGGAGAACCACCCATGAACATCACCGTCTTCGGCGCCACCGGCAACGTCGGCAGCCGGGTCGTGGCCGAGGCCGTCGCCCGCGGCCACCAGGTCACCGCCGTGCTGCGCGACCCCCACCGCCCGCACCCGTTCCCCGCCACCGTCCGGATCGCCACCGGGGACGCCCGCGACCCCGAGGACGTCCGCCGCCTCGCCGCCGGCCAGGACCTGCTGGTCACGGCCACCCGCCCGGCCCCCGGGCGGGAGGACGAACTGGCCGTCGCCACCAAGGGTCTGCTCGCCGGACTGGCCGGCACCGGCGTCCGACTGCTGGTCGTCGGCGGCGCAGGAAGTCTCACCCTGCCCGGCGGCGACGGCGTCACCCTCGCCGACTCCCCGGACTTCCCCGCAGGCCTGCTGCCCATCGCCAACGCCTGCGGCGAGCAGTTCTCCCTCTACCTCGCCGAGACCGAGGTCGACTGGACCTACCTCAGCCCCTCCGCCCTCCTCGCACCGGGCGAGCGCACCGGACTCTTCCGGCTCGGCCGCGACGAACTCCTCGTCGCCGCCGACGGCAGCTCGACCATCTCCATGGAGGACCTCGCCGTCGCCCTCCTCGACGAGGCCGAGCGGCCCGCCCACCGCCGCACCCGCTTCACCGCCGGCTACTGAGTGCCGCCCACCGGCATCACTCCCCCGCCCTCTCCGCCCGAAACGCCCCATCACCGACACGATGGGGTGTTTCGGGCGGAGAGGCATGACGCCGCGTCAACTGCTCGACAGCGCACTAGATCAGGAGAGTGCGGGGCTGTACTGGGCAACCGGGTCGGGGTGGTGCAAGCACCACCGGAAAGACGGGTGCACGCCTGATCGACCACGATCGATCCGACCGTCAGGATCGTGCCATGACCACACGAGACCTGAACCGCACCACCAGCACCCCCACCACCGGCACCTCCACCCGCCGGACCAATCGCACCCGCCGCACCACGTTCGGCCGGCGCACCGCCGCACTGCTCGCCCTCCTCACCCTCGCCTCCGCGACCGGCACCACCGGCGCCGTCGCGGCGCCCACCGGGGCGGCCGCCCCCGCCGTCCCCGCCCGCTACACCCACCAGCAACTCACCTGGCAGCCCTGTGCGGAGGAGGCCACGTTGGAGTGCGCCACCATGACCGCGCCCAGGGACTGGCACCATCCGGGCCGCGGACCGGACATCACCGTCGCGGTCTCCCGGCACCGCGCGACCGATCCGGCCCGGCGGATCGGCACCCTGCTCACGGCCGCGGGCGGCCCCGGCGGCCAGGGACTGCTCCGCCCGGCGGACCACGCGCGCAACGCGCCCGCCCTCGGCGCCTCCTACGACATCATCGGCTTCGACCAGCGCGGCGTCGGCCACAGCACCCGGGCCGTCTGCCAGACCCCCGAGGAGTTCCGCTCCTTCCTCTCCGGGGACTTCCGGGACGACACGCCGGCCGGCCGCGCCCGCGTGATCGCCAACTCGGCCGCCCTCGCCGCCAGCTGCGAGCAGCGCAGCGGCGGCCTGCTGCCCTTCCTGACCACCGAGCAGACCGCCCGGGACATCGACCTGCTGCGCGCCCTCCTCGGCGAGCGCCGGATCAGCTACTACGGACCGTCCTATGCCACGATGATCGGCGCCTACTACGCCACGCTCTTCCCGCACCGGATCGAGCGGATGGTGCTGGACAGCAACATCGGCTTCGACGGCACCTGGGAGAGGTTCCAGCTGGGCCAGCCGATGAGCTTCCAGCGGCGCTTCGAGGAGGACTTCCTGCCGTGGCTCGCCGCCCGCGACGCCACCTACCACTACGGCACGACCCCCGCCGAGGCGAAGGCCCGCTGGGAGGCCCGCCGCGCCGCGCTGCGCGAGCACCCGATCGTCGACGGGCAGCTCACCCTCGGCCCGAACCAGCTGGACAACGGCACCATCCAGGGCATCTACCGCGAGAACAACGGCTTCACCCTGCTGGCCACCGCGCTGACCGCACTCGACGACTGGCCGGCCGCCGACCCGGCCGCCCGCACCACCGCCCGGCGGGTCTTCGGCGACTACCTCAGCCCGGAGTTCCTGGCCGAGTTCTTCGCCGTCACCTGCGGCGACACCCCCTGGACCCGCGACCTCTCCCTCTGGGCCGCCCGGGGCGCCGAGAACGCCGCCCGCTGGCCGCTGGTCGGGGCCCGCACCCTCGCCTTCGCCGCCGTCTGCGCCTCCTGGCCGACCCCGACCGCACCCCGAGTCCACGTCACCGGCGCGGGCCTGCCCCCCACCCTGATGCTCAACTCGGTGCACGACCCCGCGACGTACTACGAAGCCGCCCTCTCCGCCCACCGAGCCCTGCGCGGCTCCCGCCTGGTGACCGTCACCGACAACGGCGACCACGGCCAGTACCCCAGCCCCAACCCCTGCGTGCGCAACGCCGTCGAGTCCTACCTCCTGACCGGCGCGACCCCCGCCGGCGACCTCACCTGCCCCTCCCCCACCACATCCTGACGCTCTCCCGACGCTCCCCCCGACCCGCTGCTAGTTTGTACCGGCATCACCAACTGCTCTGATCGAAAAGGTACTTGTCCATCGTCCAAGGGGGGCTTGGAAAGATGCCACGACGTCCACTGTCCGTACTCCTCGCGGCTGTGCTCGCACTGCTCGGCACGGCGGCACTCGCTCCGGCCGCGGCCTCGGCCGCGCCCGCCACCGCACCCGCACCCGCACCCGCACCCGCACCCGCACCCGCACCCGCACCGACGAACAACCTCGACCCCGCGACCAATCCCACCCTCGCCGCCGGCTGGACCGGCTGGCAGGACCTCGGTGGCTACGCACTCAGCGCCCCGACCGTGTCGTCCTGGGCCGCCGGCCGGCTCGACCTGTTCGTCGTCGGCGGGGACAACGGCCTCTGGCACCGCTGGTACGACAACGGCACCTGGAACGCCTGGGAACCGCTCGGCGGCAACCTGACCGGCAACGTGTCCGCCGTCTCCTGGGGGCCCGGCCGCATCGACGTCGTCGGCGCCGATGCCAGCAGCTTCCACCTGGTTCACCGCTGGTACGACAACGGCACCTGGTACGCCTGGGAGGACCTCAGCGAAGGCCTGACGACGGTGAACCCGGCCGTCTCCTCCCAGGGCCTCGGCAAGCTCGACCTCTTCATCACCAATGGCGGGTCGCTGCTCCACCGCTCGTACAGCAACGGCACCTGGACGCAGTGGGGAAGCATCGGCACCGAGGCCGTCAGCTCCCCGGCCGCTGTCTCCTGGGGTCCCGGCCGCATCGACCTGGTCGGCCGCGCCACCGACGGCCGACTGCGCCACAACTGGTACAGCAACGGGACCTGGGCCGGTTGGGAGACCCTCGCCGCACGGACCGACGGCAGGCCGGCGATCTCCTCCCGGGGGACCGGGCGCCTGGACGTCTTCGCCCCGATCGCCGACAACCACATCTGGCAGCTCTCCTACGACTCCACCGGCTGGGACCAGTGGGACGACCTCGGGGGCGTCGGCATTCCGACCGTGGGTGCCGTCTCCTGGGGGCCGAACCGGATCGACCTGTTCACCTTCGGCAAGCAGCAGCAGATCGAGCACGGATGGTACAGCTGACCGCCCTGCGCGTCCCGGCCCCGCCGGCGGGGAACCGCTGACGGCGACCCCGGTCACCGGCAGCCCGACCGTGACCCGACCCTGACCCGACCCAGATCGCGACCACCGTCGCCGGGTCTCCCCCCGGAGGACCCGGCGACGGTGCGCGCGGCGGGTGCGGGTGGGCGGCCCGCCGATTCAGAGGCTCAGAAGGTCAGGAGGTGAGGGAGCCGGAGTGGCTCGGAGGTCGGGGACTCAGGGGCGGTCCAGGGTGATGGAGTTGATCGGGCCGAGGTCGGCGTAGACGCCGGCCTGGGCGGCGATGTCGTAGCCGCAGCCGGCACCGTTGTAGCCGGTGCACAGGTGGGCGTGGGCCCCACCGGACTGGTTGTTGAGCACCCAGTGCCAGCCGTACTGGTTGCGGAGGTTGTGGGGACCGTAGCTGTAGAAGACATCGGTCGGCGGCCGGCTGGTGTCGGAGTCCTGGGGGTAGATGCAGACCGCCCCGTACGGACACCCGTCCCAGGAGCCGTCGGCCGCCTGGGCGCCGGAGCTCCCCATCGTGGTGACGGCGGCCGCCGCGAGGGCGAGCGCAGCGAAGGTGTGCATGATCTTGCGCATAGCGGTTCTCTTCCAGTTGCCGGTCCGGCCCGGATTCGGCCGGTGTTCAGCAGCGTAGGAAGCCACCGCTCGCAGCGGTCCCTGACAGATGACAGGGTGGCGCGAGGCCGGGGCCGCACGGCCCCGGAGTGCAACGGCCCGGAGGCGCACGGCCGGAGCACGGATCAGCTCGGCGTCGCGAAGGTGTCGCAGCGGGCCGGGTCGCCGGAGCGGTAGCCGGCGGTGAACCAGGCCTTGCGCTGGTCCGAGGAGCCGTGGGTCCAGGTGTCCGGGTCGATCCGGCCGGTCGACTGCTTCTGGATCCGGTCGTCACCGACGGCCGCCGCCGCGTCCAGGCCCTGGGCGATGTCCTGGTCGGTGAGGGTGCGGATCAGCGGCCGCCCGGTGGAGGCCTGCGGGGTGGTGGTGGCGTGGTGCGCCCAGACACCGGCGTAGCAGTCCGCCTGGAGTTCGAGCTTCACCGAGGCGCTGTTGGCGCCCTGCCGGTCGCGGCCGACCTTCTGCATGGTGCCGGTCAGGTTCTGGATGTGGTGCCCGTACTCGTGCGCGACGACGTACGCCTCGGCGAACGGGCCGCCGGAGGCACCGAAGCGGGTGGCCAGCTCGTCGAAGAACCCGAGGTCGAAGTAGGCCCGCCGGTCGGCCGGGCAGTAGAACGGGCCCACCGCCGAGCTTGCCGCGCCGCAGCCGGTGGACACCCGCCCGGTGAACAGGACCGTCTCGGCGGGACGGTAGGCCACGCCGGACCGGGGCAGCTGGCCGCCCCAGTAGTCCTGGAGGCTGTTGGTGACGGCGACGATCCGGCAGTCCTGACGGCTGTTGGCGTCGGCACCGGTCCGGCAGACCTGCTGCACCTCGCCCGCCGTGGTGCCCCGGCCGGACCCGGCACCCGCGTCTCCCCCGCTGTCGGAGAGCCCGAGGACGCTCGGGTCGACGCCGAAGAGCACCGCGATCAGGACGGCGATCAGACCGGCCGCACCGCCCCCGACGGCGACCTTCCCGCCGGGGATGCGGCGCCGGTCGTCGACCTGCGAGGTGTCGAGGTCGCCCTGGTCGTCGAACTGCATGCCTGCCGTCCCTCGTGGTGCCGACGACGCCCCACGACGCCGCGCGGCCGACCCCGGCCGCCCGGCCACGCTAGCCGCTCGACCTGCCGGCGCAGAGGAAGGACGCGCAGGTCAGAGGTGGTTCTCGTCCTCCCCGGGTGGAGAGCCGCCGAACGGACCGGCCCGCCCCGCTCTGCCGCCCGCACCCGGCCACCACCACCCGCCCGCCACCGCGCCGAACCTGCCGCCGGCGGTGCCGCCGGACCCACCCGGAGGCAGGTCCGGCGGCCGGCCCGCCTACCGGGCGGCGACCGGTGCCGGGGCGTACCCGGCCGGCCGGGTGGTGAACGTGCCCCGGCCCTGGGTGCGGCTGCGCAGGGCGGTCGCATAGCCGAACAGCTCGGCCAGCGGCACGACCGCCGTCACCACCGCCGTGGCACCGTGCGGGTCCGAGCCCTGGACCCGGCCGCGACGGGCGGCGAGGTCACCGAGCACCCCGCCCACCGCCTCCTGCGGCACGGTCACCGTCACCTCGACGACCGGTTCCAGCAGCACCATCCGGCAGGCCCGCATCGCGTCCCGCAGCGCCGTCCGCCCGGCGGTGCGGAAGGCGAGGTCCGAGGAGTCCTTGCTGTGGGTGGCCCCGTCGGTCAGGGTGACCCGCAGGCCGGTGACCGGGTGGCCGCCCAGCGGGCCCTCGGCGAGTGCGTCCCGGCAGCCCGCCTCGACCGCCTGGACGTACTCCTTGGGCACCCGCCCGCCGGTCACGGTGGACGCGAACACGAAGCCCCCGCCCTCCTGCGCGCCGACCGGTCCGTCCAGCGGCGCCACGTCGATCACGACCTGGGCGAACTGGCCGGCACCGCCGTCCTGCTTGACGTGGCGGTGGACGTGGCCGGTGACTCCGCGTTCGACCGTCTCCCGATGGGCGACCTGCGGGCGGCCGACGACGACCTCCAGACCGTTGTGGTCGCGGCGGATCTTCTCCACCGCCACCTCCAGGTGCAGTTCGCCCAGACCCGACAGCACCCGCTGCCCGGTCTCCGGGTCGGTGCGGACGACCAGCGACGGGTCCTCCTCGGCGAGCCGGGCCAGCGCGACCGCCAGCCGGTCGGTGTCGACCGAGCGCCGTGCCTCGACCGCGACCGTCACCACCGGCTCGGCGGTGACGGGTGGTTCGAGGACCAGCGGCGCACCGGGCGCGCAGAGCGTGGCGCCCGTGCGCGCGGCCTTGACCCCGACCACCGCGACGATGTCACCGGCGACCGCCGAGTCCGTCTCGGTGTGGCTGTCGGCCTGCACCCGCAGGATCCGGGCGATCCGCTCGGTACGGCCGGTCGTGGCGTCCAGCACGGTGTCCCCCTTTCGCAGTGTTCCGGTGTAGAGGCGCAGATAGGTCAGTCGGCCGGAGGCGGTGACGTTCACCTTGAACACCAGCGCGGTGAGCGGCCCGGCGGGATCGGCGGCCCGCTCCACCTCGGCACCCTCAACACCCTCAGCGCCCCCAACACCTTCGGCACCCTCCGCACCCATGGCAGATCCACGCACCGCGGGAACGTCCAGCGGCGAGGGCAGGTAGGCCGTGACGGCGGCCAGCAGCGGTTCGACACCGCGGTTGCGGTAGGCCGATCCGCACAGCACGACCACGGCCTCGCCGCTGTGGGTGAGGTCCCGCAGCGCTGCGGCCAGGGTCGCGGTGGAGAGTGCCGTGTGCTCGTAGTACTCCTCCAGTGCGGCCGGATGGAGCCCGGCCACCGCCTCGTCCAGCCGTCGGCGCCGGTGCTCGGCCTCGGCCCGGAGCTCCTCCGGTACCGGCCCCTCCCGCAGACCGTCCCGTCCTGGGCCGTCGTCCCAGGTCAGAGCACGCATCGTCAGCAGGTCGACGACACCGGTGAAGTCGCCCTCCCGCCCGACCGGCAGTTGGACGGCGAGCGGGACCGGGTGCAGCCGTTCCCGGATGGAGGCGACGGCCGCGTCCAGGTCGGCGCCGGCCCGGTCCATCTTGTTGACGAAGGCGATCCGGGGCACGCCGTGCCGGTCGGCCTGGCGCCAGACGCTCTCGCTCTGCGGTTCCACCCCGGCGACGGCGTCGAACACCGCGACCGCCCCGTCCAGCACCCGCAGCGAACGTTCGACCTCGTCGGCGAAGTCGACGTGCCCGGGGGTGTCGATGAGGTTGATCCGATGGCCGTCCCAGAGGCAGCTGACGGCGGCGGCGAAGATGGTGATGCCGCGTTCGCGCTCCTGCGGGTGGCAGTCGGTGACGGTGGTCCCGTCGTGGACCTCGCCGCGCTTGTGGGTCTCGCCGGCCAGGAAGAGGATCCGCTCGGTGACGGTGGTCTTGCCCGCGTCCACGTGGGCGAGGATGCCCAGGTTGCGGACGGTGGTGATGCCGGCCAGGACGGCGGCAGCAGCAGCGCTGCTGGTGGTGGTGACGGCGTTGTGCGTACGGCGGACGTCGGTGCGCATGGCCCGGTGCCTTTCGAGGTGGAGCGAGGTGCTGGGGCAGCGCGATTGCGGCGACGACGCGCCCGGCCCTGCCTCCCCCGTCCGGCCCAACCGCTGACTCGCCTTCACCCCGCCCGGCCCAGCCCGGTCAACGCAGGCATGGAGGCGGGTCGAGTGCCCGAACCACAGAACCCAGGGCACACAGGGCACACAGGGCACACAGGGCACACAGGGAGCCGGGCACTCGGACGGGCAGAAGGCAACAGGAAGGCAGAAGAGCCGGAAGGCGGCGGACGACCGGAGGGGTGACCCGAGGTCAGCGGTGCGTCGCGCGGATCCGGTGCCGGCCGCGCAGCGGGCACCGGAGGGACGAGGACACCAGGATCACCTCGTACCGGGACGAGGGGACGACGGCAGCGGTGCGGTGTCGCACGACCGGTCCTCCCTCGACTCATCACGGCGCGCACCGCCACGGAACCACGGCGGTGCGTCTCTGGGTGCCGAGTGTAGGGAGCGGACCGCCGCCGGGTCACGTGGTTTTCCCGACTCGCCCTCCCCCGGCCGACGGTGCACCGGCCGTGCGACAGAAGGGTCCTGATTCTGAAACAGCACCGCGTACGCACCGATCGGGACACCTAGGCTCCGCCGCATGACTCTTTCAACGACCGCTGTCGCCGCCGCCGGTGCGGCCTGGGTGTGGACACCGGACGACGCCGAGGTGGTCGAGACCGCCGAGTACACGATCCTGCGACTGCCCGAACATGTCGCCTTCGACCTCTCGGTGGCCTCCTTCACCCCGGCCGGACCGCTCCCCGCGGCGGTCGACGCCGTCCTCGACCGGGCCCGTGCCTTCGGGCCGCCGATCCTGGACTGGCAGGTACTGGTCGGCTCCCCGACCGGTCTGGCCGCCGAACTCGCGGGCCGGGGCGGGCGGGTGAAGCTCGGCCTGGAGCTCCTGGCCGCGGACCTGAGCGGGGGCGCGCCCCCGTTGCGACCGCCGACGGTGGACGTGTCGCTCCGCTGGGTGACGGACGTCGCGACGGCGCGGGACGCGGCGGCGGTCGAGGTCACCGGGTTCGGCGGCGCGCTCCCGCCCGAGGCGCGGATCGAAGCGACCGCGGTCAAGGTCGCGAAGGCCCTTCCGGCCGGCGAGGGCGGCACGGTTGTCGCGTACGTGGACGGTGAACCGGCCGGTTGCGGCGGCGTCTCCGTCGTGGACGGGGTCGCGCGGCTGACGGGCGGAGTGGTCGCACCGCCCTGACGGGGCCGGGGCGTGTACCGCGCGGTACTCGCCGCCCGGCTCTCCTACGCGGCGACGCACGGCGCGACAATGGCCCTGGTCAAGGCCAACAGCACCACGTCCGGCCCGATCCTGCGCAGGACCGGCTTCACGGCCTTCGGCCCGGAACCCGTCTACGCCGTCCCCCTGCACTGAGACCCCGCACCCGTCGGAGCACCGTCCCCGAACAGAGCCGCCCGACCACAGCCACCCGAACGGACCCGCTTCCGAGCAGAACCGCTTCCGAACAGAACCGCCCCCGGACGGAACCGCCCCGCGCCTCCCGCGCGTCGAAGCGCGTGTGCGTACGCACCGGCCGCCCGCCACGGCTGTGCGGAGACAGCAGAGCCGGCGGACACGGCGGAGTCGGAGCAATCCGGGGAGGCTCTCCAGATGTTGATCCCACTCGTCCTGCTGATCGCCGGTGTCGGCCTCGTCCTCGTGGGCGTCAACAAGCTGAACGGCGCCGAGCCCACCTGCTACGGCCGGCCCATGTCACCCGGCGACGTCTGCCACGTCCAGGTGAAGGGCTCCTTCGGTGACGGCATGCCGGAACCTCACGACACCACCTACCAGGAGCAGTTGGACGGTCTGACCAGCGGTGGCTGGACGGCGATCGGCTTCGGCGTCGTCCTGCTGGCGCTCGCGGCCGTGATCACGATCTCCTGGGCCGCCACCGCCGCCCGTCAGGACCGGGAGTACTGAGGCCGATCACGCTCCGCCCTTCACGTCGCACCCAACCGCTCCCGCAGGGGCACGGAAGCCCTGCGGGAGCGGCCGGAGTGACGCCCGTCAGCCCTTCGCGGCCGCGTACGCGGTCTCGGCGGTGAAGCCCCAGCCCGGGGCGGCGTCCCAGGGCACCAGCAGCGCGTCGTCCGTGGCGTAGACGTAGCCGGCGCCCCGGGTGAAGGCGGCGTCGAGGGCGGTGCGCATCGCGGCCCGGTCCGGGGTGTCGTACACCAGGTGCCAGAAGGCCGTGCCGCTGGCGTCGAGGGCCGCGCCGGAGTAGTAGCCCGCCGTGGGGTTGAAGACGTTGCCGCCCAGCCAGGCGCCGGTGTAGTCGTCGAAGTCGCCCTCGAAGGTCACGAAGACGTCGGCCGTGCGGTGGCCGGGTTCGAGGTAGCAGTCGGCGACGGCGGTGCCGGGGTTGTTCACCACCAGGTCCTGGGTCTGCGGGGCGACGGCGTAGACGGTCTCCTGGACGTAGCGGCGCAGGTCCGCGTAGTAGTCGCGGGCGGTGTTGCCGGGGCCGCAGTCGCGCCCGGTCTGGTCGAAGAAGATGCCGTCGACGTGCAGCCGGTGGTCGGCGGTCCTGAGGTAGTTGTCGACGACCGCGCGGACGGCGGACTGCGGGAGCGAGCCGTGGCCCGTGTCGACGTAGCCCAGCACCCGGGTGGCGGTGCCGTGCGCGGTGACCCCGGCGCGCAGCGCGTCGGCCTGCGCCTGCCAGGCCGCGTCGAAGGGGGCGTAGCCGTTGGACGGGTTGAGAACGACGATCGACGGTGCCGGGTGGGCACTCGCCGCGGCGGCCAGCATGGGCTCACCGGGAAGGACATAGGCCGGAACGGCGACCTCCAGACCGTGGGGTCTTTCGGCGGTCGCCGCGTCGGCCCCGCTGGGGGACGCCAGCGCGGCTGCGGTGAGCGCCACGCCGGCCAGCAGGACGGGCAGGGTCTTGGTGAACGAACGCATCGGGTCCCTTGCTCGCAGAAGACAGGAAAACCGGAGGGGGCTCCCCCGCGGCGCCCGGGCACGGTCCGTCCAGCCCCTCGCGCCCCGTCCCCTCCACCCGCCCCGGCCGGGTCGGGCGTTCCCATTCCTACCGGTCCGATCCGGTCCCGGTGGCCAACTTCTGGTGAACGCACGGAAGTTCGCGCAAGCACCGACGTCACTCGGAACCGCTTGGAGCACTCCGGCCACTACCGCCACCACCGTCACCGGCGCCGCTCCCACCCCCTCCGGCCACACCTGCTGCCGCGACACGCCCGAGCGGGCCACTCCCCGGGCGGCCCGCCTGGCGGCCCTCCGAAACGCCCTCCGCAGCATCCTCCGAGCCACCCCCCGAACCGCCACGCGGACGGCCGAGCGCGACCCCCGCCAGCACCAGCACCAGCCCGGCGAACTGCGGCGGGCCGAGCCGCTCGCCCGCCACCACCGTGCCGAGCAGCACACCGGTCAGCGGATTGAGCAGCCCCAGCAGCCCGACCGTGCCCGCCGGCAGCCGGCGCAGGCCCGCGAACCAGGCGGCGAAGGCCAGCGCGGTCGCCACCACCGCGACGTAGCCGAAGGCCGCCAGCTCCCGCCCGGCGGGCACCACGGGCGGACCCTCGAACACCGCGGCCAGGGGCAGCAGGACCAGTCCGCCCGCCAGCAGCTGCCAGGCGGTGGTGGCGAGGACGTCCGCACCCTCCCGCCACCGGGCGGCCAGGACGTAGCCGAAGGAGGAGACCAGCATCGCCGCCGCCGAGGCGGCCAGGCCCGGCAGGCTGACCGGTTCGCTCCTGGTCAGCAGCATCAGCCCGACACCGGCCAGGCCGACCAGGGCGCCGAGCAGGTGCGCCCGGGCGGGGCGGGCGGCGGTCAGCGCCCAGGCCAGGAGCAGCATCGCGAGCGGCGAGGCCGCCATCACGGTGGAGGCGACGCTGGTGGCCAGGGACTGCGAGGCGATGTAGAGCAGGACGAAGAATCCCGCCGTGTTGAGCAGCCCGAGGACGGCCGTCCGCCACCACCAGGCCCCTCGCGGCAGCCGCGGGCGCAGCGCGAGCAGAAGCAGTCCGGCGGGCAGGGCCCGCAGGGCGGCACCCCAGAGCGGGCGGTCCGCCGGGAGGAACTCGCGGGTGACGTAGTAGTTCGCGCCCCACGCCACCGGCGCGACGGCGGTCAGCAGCACCCACCGAAAATTGGCTTCCATGGAAGACAATATAACTTCCATGGAAGCTACTGCGCTAGGATGGGGCCATGGCACCGACGCCCACCGGCCCCGAACACGGCCCCACCGACCCCGCGGCCCCCGACCCCGTGACCACCTCCCCCGTGACCACCTCCCCCGCGGCCCCCGACCATGTGGCAACCATCCAGGCCGAGTGGCGCCGGGAACGACCCGACCTCGACGTCTCCCCGCAGGCCGTGATCGGGCGCCTGCACCGGCTGTCCGGCCGGCTGACCGAGGAACTCTGCCTGGTCTACGGCCGCTACGGCCTCGGCGAGGGCGAGTTCGACGTGCTCGCCGCCCTCCGCCGGGCGGGCGCACCGTTCGAACGGGCCCCCGGGGAACTGGCCGCCCACACCATGGTCACCACCGGCGCCATGACCAAGCGGATCGACCGACTGGAACGGGCCGGCCTGGTCACCCGCCGCCGCAGCGAGGCCGACGGCCGAGGCCGGGTGGTGGCACTCACCGAAGCCGGCCGACGGCTCTTCGACGAGGCCTTCACGGCCCACATGCGCAACGAGCACCGCCTGCTGAGCGTCCTCACCCCCGAGGAGGCATCCGCCCTGGAGGCCCTGCTCACCACCTGGCAGCACCGCCTCGACCACTCCGAAGCACCCCCGACCGGGCGCCCTCACCCATGAGCGGCCGCCCCGGCGGCCACCACGGCGACCGGACCGCCGGGCCCCGGCCCAGGACGAATAATGCCTGCGGATCATTGGACGTGCGTTCTAGGCTGCTCTCCAACCCGTGGACCGAGGAGGCACCTTGGCGGGCTACTCCTACCAGCTGATCTGCGACAACGTGCCCAACGCGGTGGTTCTGACCGACTTCGGCCCCAGGGTGATCGAGGTCGTGAAAGTGCTCCGTCGGCGGGCCGGGCTGAGTCTGTGGCAGGGCAGGTCGCTCCTGGATCGTCTTCCGGCAACCGTCCTCGAGGACGTGTCACAGGAGATGGCCGAAGCCATGGCCCGTGAACTCGTCGAAGTGGGGGCCAAGGCCGAAGTGCGACAACTGGCACAACTGCTGGACACTCGTGGCGGAACGCGCGGGCGACGCCGCTCTCCACGGGCCGAGCCTCATCACCTCGACGACTCAAGGGTGGGCGCATGTCCGAGTTCTCCGTGCGGGATTTCTACGACGAGTTGGCCCGTGACTACCACCTGATGTTCCGGGACTGGGGTGCGAGTGTGGCCCATCAGGCCGGGGTGCTGGGCGAGTTGGTCCGTCAGGGGCTCGGGCCCGGGGCGCAGCGGGTGCTGGACTGCTCGTGCGGGATCGGCACCCAGGCGATCGGGCTGGCCTCGGCCGGGCATCGGGTGGTCGGCAGTGACCTGAGCCCGGCCGCCGCCGCTCGGGCCGCGGCCGAGGCGGCGGCCGGGGGCGGCCGGCTTCCGACGGTTGCGGCGGACATGCGCCGACTGCCGTTCGCGGACGGGGCCTTCGATGTGATCGTCTGCGCGGACAACTCGCTGCCGCACCTGCTCTCCGGCGAGGACGTCGGGGCGGCGCTCCTCGGTATGGGGCGGGTCCTCCGGGAGGACGGACTGCTGCTGCTCACCGTCCGGGACTACGACGAGGCGCGGCGGGCCAGGCCGACCGCGACGCCTCCGCAGGTCTCGGAGACGGGCGCAGGGCAGGCGATCACCTTCCAGCTCTGGCAGTGGCACGAGGACGGTGAGCGCTACGACCTGGAGCACTTCCAGCTCGTCCCCGCCGGGAGCACCTGGGACGTCCGGGTCCGCCGGACCACCTACTGGGCGCTGACGCGCTCGCAGTTGACGGAGTTCGTGGCCGGGGCCGGTTTCACCGACATCACCTGGCACAGCCCGGAGTCCAGCGGGTACTACCAGCCCGTGCTCACCGCCCGGCGCGGTGGTACGGACAGCGGTTCCGTTGCACCCGGCCTCCCCGGCCGGCCGTGACGGACCGGTGGGCTGTCGGGCCGGTGGGCTGTCGGGCCGGCGGGCCGTCGGGCTGTCGGGCTGTCGGGGAAATCCGGATGATCCCTCCTGATCCCGCGCGATAGTGTCACCGGATGCCGAAACGGACTTGGGAGCTCGTACTGCTCGGTGGCGCCTCCGGCGTCGGGAAGAGCGTGGCGGCCGCCCGGATCGCCGGGGCGACCGGTGCCTTCGTCGTGGAGTTCGACGACGTGGTGTCCGCCGTCCAGGAGCTCACCACCGCCGAGCAGCACCCGGCCCTGCACCATTTCGACGGGCCCACCGCGCCCGAGCGGCCGGAGGACAGCTGGCCGCCCGAACGCGTACTGGAGCTGCAGATCGCCACCGCCGAGGCGTTGGAGCCGGCCGCGCTGGGCGTGGTGCGCAACCGCTTGACCGTCCCCGTCCCGGCCGTGGTCGAGGGCGACTACCTCACCCCCGCCGTCTGCGCGCGGGCCGTCGCGCTCGGGCGGGCGACGGGCCGGGACGTCCGCGCGGTGTTCCTGCACGAGGGCGACGCGGAGCGGATCGCCGCCAACTACGCGGCGCGCGAACCGGCGGGCGGCGAGCAGACGGGGCGCGCCGAGGTCGGTGCCCGGTACTCGCACTGGCTCGCCGACGAGGCCCGCCGCCACGCGCTCCCGGTGGTCGACTGCCGCCCGTGGAGCACGCTCGCCGAACGCCTGGAGGCGGCTCTGGACGCGGCTCCGGACGCCGCTCCGGACGCGGCTCCGGACGCCCCGCCGTCCGCCGCAGCGACCAACAGGACCGACGAGCAGCCGCAGGAGGCGCCGTAGCCCACGCGTCCCGCCGTGGTCCGGGGGACACCGCCCGTCCTGGCATGATCGGCGTATGAACGACCGAATCATCGCCGCCTGTGACGGGGCGGCCAAGGGAAACCCGGGCCCGGCGGCCTGGGCCTACGTGGTGGCGGACAGCGCCGGAGTGCCGCAGCGCTGGCAGGCCGGACCGCTGGGACACAGCACCAACAACGTGGGCGAACTCACCGCGCTGGAGCGGCTGCTGTCCGCCACGGACGCAGCCGTGCCGCTGGAGGTCCGGCTGGACAGCACCTACACCCGCGATTCGGTCACCAAGTGGCTGAAGGGCTGGAAGCGTAACGGCTGGAAGACCGCCGCGGGCAAGCCGGTCGCCAACCAGGAGCTGATCCAGCGGATCGACGAGCTGCTCGACGGGCGGGACGTCACCTTCGTCTACGTGCCCGCCCACCAGGTCGACGGCGATCCCCTGAACGCCGTCGCCGACAAGGCCGCCAGTGATGCCGCCCGCACCCAGGAGGCCGCCGGCGGGACGGCCGCCGACCTCCCCGTGCCGGACCCGGCCGCGAGCGGACCCGCCCGCGGGGGAGCCTCCCGCGGCGGCGCGGCCCGGAGCGGCGCCCGAAGCGCGGGCGCTGCCGCCCCGGCCGCCGCGAAGCGTCGGTCCTCGGGCGGCGCTCCGACGCTGTCCGCGCGCTTCCCCGGCACCTGCCCGTGCTCGCGTCCCTATGCCAAGGGGGACAAGATCACCAAGGTGGGCGGCAGTTGGGGCCACCCCGAGTGCGCGACGGCCGCGCAGGACTGAACTCCCGCGCCCGGGCCGATCCCAGGGGTTGTCGAAGAGCCCCCAGCGGCCCGGGCGCGCCTCAGGCGGCGTCCGTCCGCCGCTCCGCGCGGCGGGCCCTGAGCCAGCCGAGGGCGGCGACCAGTCCGACCGTGCCGCCGACGCCGATCTTCACGGCGCCCTTGGCGACCAGCCAGCCCAGGCCGGGAGCCGTCCAGCCCAGCCCGTGCAGTACGAGCAGCAGCACCAGCGCGCCGCAGACCGCGGCGAGGACGGTGACCAGGACGGCCAGGCCGGTCGGCAGTTCGCGCTCCTCCGGCTCCGGGCCGCGGTCCTCGGTCAACAGCTCCCGGGCCCCCGGCGCCGGCTCGTTCGTTCCCCCACTGTTCATGGGGTGAGTCTAACGACGGGCCGACCGGCCCGGTCCCCGCCGATCGGCCGCTCCCACCACGCCCGACCCCGCCGATCGGCCCCTCCCGCCCGGCCTCCTGCGAGCCTCCCCCGGTGTCAGCGCCGGGCGTGGTGGGTGTCCCCGGCATGCTCGCCGGTCTCGTGGTCGGGGAAGCTGACGGCGAGGGTGACCCGGTACTCGAAGACGTCGTCGCGATGGCCGGGGACACGTGCCCAGGCCAGCGAGTGCACCTCGGCCTCCGGTGCCTGCCGGCACCAGGCGGCGGCCTCCTCCAGCGCGCGGGCCGCCGACCGCCCGGTGCACACCACCGCGGTGTACGCGGCCACCGCGAGGTCCCCTCCGCTCCGGCCGCCCCGGGACGCGGCCCGGACGGCGGCGGCCGCACGGGTGAGGTCGCGGGCGAGGTCGTCGACGACTCTGGGCGGCGCGGGCAGCGCGGCCGGGGCCTCGACCACGGTCTCCGGCAGGTTGGTGCTCATTGTCAGGGCCTCCGTCCCTCAGGTGTCCCACTGGTCGCGCGACCCGCCCCGTCCCGGGATCCGCCTGATCACGGGCTCAGGATGACGGGCCGCCGTTCCTGGCATGACCACTTTCACCAGAACGTCACCCGTCCGGGGAAGACGCCCTCCGGTCCTCGACAGCGACCCGACCGCACTGGTAATGAAGGGTTCCGCATCCGGCCTGGTCAGTCGGTCGGCCGAGGGCGCCGCCCGGAGCCCGGCCGCACGTGCGCGTACCACCCCCGTGCCCCGGACCGCCGTCCCGGCCTCCGGAGGCGCCGACTCCGCGCCCGCGACCGGGGCCTCCCTGTGCCCGTGACAGGGTTGTCCAACTCCCGTAGCCGGAACGGGAAATATCGGCCCGTTCCCGGCCGTAGGATCCTGCCACCACGCAGTCCGCCGCACCGGTGGACGACCTTCGGAGGGGGTTCCATGGACCGCAGGACACCGATCACGCCCGGCCGCCGGTACACCTGGCTGCCGGCGCTGGCCCTCGCGGCCGTCGCGGTGGCCGGCTGCTCGTCCTCGGGCGGCGGGTCCACCGCGGCCTCCGCGCCGCCGAGCACCGCCGGCAGCGCCACGACCCCCGGCACCGCCACGGCCCCCGGCACCGGCACCGCGCCCGGCACCCCGAACAGTCCGGCGGCCACCACCCCCGCCGCACCGCCCTCGGCCACCGCCACCCCCGCGCCCACGGCCGCCACCACCCCGGCCGGCACCGGCAAGCGCCCCGCGGACGCCTGCACCCTCCTCACCTCGATGCAGGTCGTCGCCGCAGTCGGCACCTCCGGACCGTTCAACGGCACCCACCCCGACAAGGTGGACGGCAAAGAGGTCTGGGGCTGCACCTGGGGCTCCCGGCAGTCCTACGCCCACATCCGGGAGACCTCCCCCACCGTCCTCGCCGGCCTGAGGACCAACCCGGAGTACACGCTCACCCCGCTCCCGGGCGTGGGCGAGGAGGCCTACCTGGTCCAGCGCAAGGACGGCCTGCGGCCCGAGGTGTACTTCGTCTCCTCCGGACACCTCTACTCCGTCGAGGTGGTCAAGGACCGCGGCCCGAACGACGACGCCAACGCCCCGGCCGAGGCGGCGGCCGCGAGCGGACTGGCACTCGCCCTGTCCAAGCTGGTCTAGCGGGCGCCGGGGCCAGCGCCGGGGCCGGGGCCAGCGCCAGGACCGACCGGGAGCGAACCACCGCCCCCGGTCTACTCAGTTCGGGTGAAGGTCCGTCCACCGACCGATGCGGCCCGCGCCCCGCGCCATAGTCTCGGTGACGGACCGTCACCGTCACCACCCGGATGTCCACGGTCCGTTCGCAGCCGCGGGAACGCGGCTCTCCGGAAGGGCCATCGGCACCATGACACACTCATCGGACGAACACGTAGCGACGACCGGCGGGTCCGGAGCGACGACCGCCGGACACGAGGCGACCACCGGCGGGCCCTCCCGCCGCGAGCTCCTGAGGATCGGCCTCGGAGTCGCGGTGGGAGCGGGGGCGATGGGTGCGGGCGCCCCGGCGGCGGTCGCCAACGGGCCGTACGACCCGACCAGCCCGACGATCACGGTCAAGGTGAAGAACCTCAGCGGCCCGGCCGAGACCGGGCGGTTCGGGGCACCGTGGACGGACCTCGGCATCCCCGTCCGCTGCCCCGACGGCACCCTGCTCTTCGTCTGCGGCGACACCTTCGGCGGCGCCGAGGTGGGCGCGCCCGACTGGAACGCCCCGGTCGGCCTGCGGTCCAGCAGCGCGGACCTCGGCAACCTCCGCATCGACGACGTCGTCCGCGGCGACCACGGCATCAGCCTGGTCGAGGAGCCGCACAACCCGGTCGGCGACACCGCGCACACCACGGCGATCCCGTCCGACGCCTTCGTCGTCGACGGCGTGATGTACATGCACCTCATGCGCGGCGTCATCTACGACACCCACCACACCGACTTCTGGCGCTCCACCGACAACGGCCGGACCTGGGAGTACCTCTGCCAGTGGCCGGGCGACCTGCACGGCGGACAGTTCCAGCAGAAGACCTACGCCGTGGCCGACGACGGCTACTGCTACGTGCTGTCCACGGTCTTCAACCGTGACGTGCAGTCGGGCATGCTGCTGCACCGGGTGCGGCAGGACCGCCTCGGCGAGCCGGACGCCTACGAGCCGTGGGGCTGGGCCGACGGTGCCTGGCGGTGGAACGCGCCCGCCCCGACGACCGTGTTCGGCACCCGCAGGTGGGGCGAGCTGTGCTTCCGCGCCATGGACGGCAAGTACGTCCTCACCTGGCTCAACATGGACCCGCTGTCGATCAGGGCGATGGTCTTCCCGCTCCCGACCTCGGACCTGACCAGGACGCTGGAGCAGACCATGATCCTCCCCGGCAACCCGGGCCAGGAGGTCGGCAACCTGGTCGCCGCCCCGTACGGCGGCTTCGTCGTCCCCGGCTCGACCTTCGGCAACTTCCACATCGTCGTCAGCCAGTGGTACGACCCGACGAACTACCGGATCATGCAGTACCGCAGCGCCCTGCTGTCCTGACCGGGCCGGGTCCCCGGCCTGCTTCCGGCCGGGAGCAGGCCGGAAGCAGGCAGCGGGCGCCGCCGCCCGGCGCAGTGCGTTCCCCCCGGGGCGTGAACGGGGCGGGCTCCGGGGTTCGGGCGGATGCGGGTCCGGCGCGGGCGTTCGCAGAATGACGCGACGGCGCCGCAGCCGTACTCCCCCCCGACAGCCAAGGCGGATCGCATGAGCCGATCGCACCCACCCGCCCACTCCACCGGACCGCAGCCCGCCGGACCGCACCCGGAGCCGATACCCCCGGGTCCGGTGTCCCGGAGTCCGATGTCCCGGGGTCCGGAGCCCAGGGGCTCGACGTCCCGGGGTCCGTCCTCCCCGCCCCCGGGCCCCGCGGCGCCGCCGGCGGGCCCCCGGCGGAGGCGCACCGGGGCGGCCCTGCTCTCCGGCTTCGCGCTGCTCGCCCCGGCCCTCGCCGCCGGCGCGCTCGGCGGCGCGCTCCCCGCCCGGGCCGACAGCCCGACCGTCTCGGTCAACACCATGCGCACCGCCTGGGACGCCAACGAACCCGGCCTCGCGCCCGCCCAGGTGTCCGGCTCCGACTTCGGGCGCCGCTGGTCGACCGCCGTCGACGGCGCGGTGTACGCCCAACCGCTGGTGGCCGGTTCGACCGTGATCGTCGCGACGGCGACCAACCACGTCTACGGCGTCAACGCGGCGGACGGGAAGATCGTCTGGCAGCGCGCGCTCGGCACCCCGGTGGCGTCCTCCAGCGCCTGCCTCTCCCCGGGCACCGGCATCATCTCGACCCCGGTCTACGACAAGGCGACCAAGACCGTCTACCTGGTGAGCAAGTCCAGCGAGGGCGGCGCGCACTTCTCGGTGCACGCCCTGGACGCCACCACGGGCGCCTCGCGCAGCGGCTGGCCGGTCACCGTCTCGGGCTCACCGGTGAACAGCCCCGGGGTGCCGTTCAACACCAACACCTCCGCCCAGCGGGCCGGGCTGCTGCTGCTCGACGGCGCGGTCTACTTCGGCTTCGCCTCGGACTGCGGGCTCGGCACGTATGTCGGCACGGTCGCGGGCGTCAACACCAGCACCCGCAAACTCACCCTCTGGTCCACCGAGTCCGGCTCCGCCTCGCAGAACGCGGGGGTCTGGATGAGCGGCGGCGGCCTGGTCTCGGACGGCTCCGGGCGGATCTTCATCGCGACCGGCAACGGCGCGGGCGAGGGCTCCTCGCCGCTGAAGGGCCCGGGCGACAAGCCCGGCGGCCACTTCGCCGAGTCCGTCGTCCGGCTCGGCGTCAACAGCGACGGCAGCCTCGCCCCTCGCGACTTCTTCAGCCCCACCAACAACCGCGAGATGGACCACGGCGACGTGGACCTCGGCTCCGGCGGACCGGTCGCCCTGCCGTCCGGTTTCGGCAACGCCGCGCACCCGCACCTGATGGTGCAGGTCGGCAAGGACGGCCGGATCTTCCTGCTGGACCGGGACAAGCTCGGCGGCATGGGCCAGGGCCCCAACGGCACGGACGGCGTGGTCGGCACCACCGGCCCGTTCAAGGGCATCTGGGGCCACGCCGGTGTCTGGGGCGGCGACGGCGGCTACGTCTACCTGGTCGAGAACTACGGCTCGCTGCGCGCCCTCAAGTACTCGGTGAACAGCGCCGGGAACCCCCAGCTGACCAGTGCCGCGACCAGCGCCGAGGGCTTCGGCTACGCCTCCGGCTCCCCCGTCGTCACCTCCAACGGGACGGCGGCCGGCTCGGCCCTGGTGTGGTCGGTCTACTCGGGCACCGGACCGGGCGGCCAGAACGGCGAACTGCGGGTCTACGACGCGCTTCCGGTCAACGGCTCGCTCAAGCTGCGGCGCAGCTTCGCGCTCGGCACGGTGACCAGGTTCTCCGTCCCGGCGACGGACGGCGGACGGGTGTTCGTCGGCACCAAGGACGGCCACCTGGTGGCCTTCGGCCGGTCCGCCTGAGCCGGTCCGTCCGCGCCCGACACGCCCTGTCCGAAACCCCCCGCCGCACCCCGACACACCCCGTGACGCCCACTCGACACGGCACTGCCGGACCGGCACACTCGACACCGGTTTCCCTCCCGGGCCCCGCCCGGGTGCGGAGTCCGTCGCGTCACCCGTTCGATCGCGAATGTCACACGATCGCACGGTCCGGACCGGCGGGCGGACCCGGCGGCTCGTAGCGTCCTGCTCCAGGGGCCGCCGGACCCCGACCCCCACCCCCACTTCACCGAGGAGGGCAACTCCCATGAAGTCCACGCTCACGCCCCAGCTGAACGTCACCACCGCCACCGTCGCGCCGGCCGCTCCGGCGGCCGTCGCCAAGCCCGCCTGGTCCGCCCCGTCGGTGCAGTGCCACCGCACCGGCGCGGAGGTCACCGCGTACGCCGCGCGGACCACTCGGTGACCCAGGCTTCCACCATCGCGTCGACCCGCGAGGAGTTCGCGGCCAGGCTGTACGGCCTGCGGGGACGGTACTGGGACACCCACCCGTTCCACCTGCGCCTGCACTCCGGTGGCTGCACGCCACCGGAGTTGCGGCGCTGGGTCGCCAACCGCTGGTACTACCAGCTGTGCCTGACCCGGAAGAACGCCGCGATCATCGCCAACTGCCCGCTCCCGGAGGTCCGTCGGGAGTGGACCCGGCGGCTCGGCCAGCAGGACGGGCCGCAGGAGGGCGAGGGCGGGCTGGCCGACTGGCTGGTGCTCGCCGAGGCCGTCGGCCTGGACCGCGCCGAGGTCCTGGACGAGCGGCACGTGGCGCGCGGGGTGCGCTTCGCCGTCGACGGCTACCTGCACTTCTGTCAGACCCGGCCGTGGACCGAGGGTGTCGCGGCCGCGCTGACCGAGATGTTCTCGCCCGACCACATGGCCGAGCGGGTGATCGCCTGGCAGAAGCACTACGACTGGATCGACCCGGCCGGCTACGCCTACTTCGAGCACCGGATCCCCGACGCCCGCCGGGACAGCGCCCGGACGCTCGACGTGGTGCTGGACCACTGTGTGACGGCCGAGCAGCAGAGCGCCGCGGTGTCGGCGCTCGCCTTCAAGTGCGAGGTGCTGCGGGCGATGCTCGACGCGGTCGACTACGGCCCGGAGACCGCCGCCACCGCCGGGGCCGCCGCCACCCTGGAGGCCACCGGAACCGGGGCCGCCACCACCGAGACCGCCACCGCTCCCGTGCCCGCCGGGGCCGGCCGGTGAACGCCGCACCCGCCGCCGCGGCCCCCGGGCTGCGGCGCGGGGTGCGGCTGGTCCACGACCCGGTCCGCCAACAGGACGCCCTGCTCTACCCGGAGGGCGTGCTACTGCTCAACGGGACCGCCGCCGCCGTGCTGCGGCACTGCGACGGACGGCGCGACGCCGCCGGGGTCACCGCCCGGCTCGCGGAGGAGTACGAGGGCGTGGACGCCGGCCAGGTGCTCGCCCTGCTGGCCGACCTCGCCGAACGGCGGCTGCTCGCCCTGGACGGCACCGGCGGCCCGGCCGACCCGCAGCCGGCCGCCGGACTGCCCGGGGCCGCGGTCGGCAAGCGCGCCCCCGCCCCCCTCGGCCTGGTCGCCGAACTCACCCACCGCTGCCCCCTGCAGTGCCACTACTGCGCCAACCCGGTCGAACTCATCCGGCAGCGGGACGAACTGGACACCGGGCAGTGGCTGCGGGTGCTCGACCAGGCGCGCGGACTCGGTGTGCTCCAGGTCCACCTCACCGGCGGCGAGCCGCTGCTCCGACGCGATCTGGCCACCATCGTCGCGCACGCCCGGGGGCTCGGCCTCTACACCAACCTGATCACCAGCGGGCTGCCGCTGGACGGCCCCCGCGCCGCCGAACTCGCCGCGGCCGGGCTGGACCACGTGCAGCTGTCCGTCCAGGACGCCGACCCGCGGCAGGCCGACACCATCGCCGGCCTGACCCGGCTCAACGGCCCCACCGGGCACGAGCGCAAGCTCGCCGCGGCCGCCCTGCTCACCGGCGCCGGACTGCCGCTCACCGTCAACGCCGTGCTGCACCGCGCCAACGTCGAGCGCCTCGGCGAGATCGCCGACCTCGCGGTCGAGCTCGGCGCCGACCGGGTGGAGCTCGCGCACACCCAGTTCTACGGCTGGGCCTGGGTCAACCGGGCCCACCTCGCGCCGAGCGACGCGCAGGTCCGGCAGGCCGAGCAGGACGTCGCCGCCGCCCGGGCGCGGCACGGCGACCGGATCGAGATC
Organism: Kitasatospora sp. MBT66; assembly: GCF_000710405.2. Taxonomy (NCBI): domain Bacteria; kingdom Bacillati; phylum Actinomycetota; class Actinomycetes; order Kitasatosporales; family Streptomycetaceae; genus Kitasatospora; species Kitasatospora sp. MBT66. The sequence goes on from NZ_JAIY01000016.1 coordinate 597,192, forward strand.
ACCCATGTCGTCGCCGACCACCACAGCGGCACCGCCAAGCCGTGCATGAACGGCTGGGGGAACGAGCAGTTGGTGGTCGCGCCCGACGGTGCCGTGCTGCCCTGCCTGGCCGCCGCCCAGCTGCCCGGGCTGCCGGTGCCGAACGCGGTCACCGACGGTCTGGCCGCGAGCTGGCACGACTCGCCCGCGTTCAACCGCTACCGGGGCACCGACTGGATGCCCGAGCCGTGCCGCAGCTGCGACCTGCGCGAGCAGGACTTCGGCGGCTGCCGCTGCCAGGCCTTCCAGTTCACCGGCGACGCGGGCGCCACCGACCCCGCCTGCCGGCTCTCCCCGCAGCACCACCTGGTGCACGCACCCGCGCCGGAGGCCGACCCGGCGCCGCGGGCGCGCCGGTTCACCGCGCCCGTCCCCCCGATGCCGTCGGTGCTGCCGGTCCAGGCCGTCCCGGCCCTGTCGACCGATCCGACCTTGTCGACCTTGTCGACCGATCCGGCCCTGTCGCCCGATCCGGCCCTGTCGACCGACCCGTCCGTGCCGGGCCCGGCGTGAGCGCCCCCGGCCCGGGACCCGTCCCTCGGAGCACGCACTGAAGATCAGGATCCTCGGCACCGCCGCCGGCGGCGGCCTGCCCCAGTGGAACTGCGGCTGCGCGGGCTGCGCCACCGCCCGCCGCACCGGCGCCGCCCGCAGCCAGGACTGCCTCGCGGTCAGCGCCGACGGCGCCGCCTGGTACCTGGTCAACGCCTCCCCCGACCTGCGGTCCCAGCTGCTCGCCACCCCCGAGCTGGCGCCCCCGCCGGGCACCCGGGACACCCCGCTCCGCGGCGTCCTGCTGACCAGCGGCGAACTCGACCACACCCTGGGTCTGGTGACCCTGCGCGAGGCCGCCGAGCTGACGGTGCACGCGACCGCCCCGGTCCGGGCCGCGCTGCACGAGGCGTTCCCGGTCGGTCCGCTGCTCGCCCCCTACACCAAGGCGCGCTGGCACACCGTCGTCCCCGGGGAGCCGGTCGAACTGGCCGGAGGGCTGGTGGCCGAGGCACTGGCCCTCGGCGGCAAGCGGCCCCGGTACGCAGCCGACCTGGCCGCCCTGCCGGCGGGCGAAGGGGCGGGGGGACCGTCCGGCGGCCGCACGGACTGGGTGATCGGCTACCGCTTCACCGAGGCCGGCGGCCGTGCCCGCGCCGTCTACGCCCCCGGTCTGGCCGCCTGGACGCCCGCCGTCGACCGGGCCGTGGCCGACGCGGACGTGGTGATCCTGGACGGCACCTTCGCGACGGACGACGAGCTCGCCGAACGCACCGGCGGCGCCCGCGGCTCGCGCGGCATGGGACACCTGGCGGTCGCCGACTCGCTCCCCCACCTGGCTGGCCGGCCCGGGCCGCGCTACCTCTACACCCACCTCAACAACACCAACCCGCTGGCCCACCCGGGTTCGCCGGAGGCCACCGCCCTGGCCCCGGCACTGGCGGCGGCCGGGGCGGCCGTGGCCGAGGACGGGATGCTCCTCGACCTCTGAAACGCGGCCCCGTCCCGTCCCGCCCCGGCGGCGCGTGACCGTGTCCGGTCGAACTGCTCCACCGTCCGTTCACCGAACGGTGGCGCCCGGTATTGCCCCAGGCCACCGGGGGCCTGTCAGATCGTCGTGATACTAATCATTCGGGTGATGAGATCTGTCATGCACCGGCAGGCACGATGGTGACAGCCTGTCCGTTCCCACGGGACCGGACGGTGACGGGGAGGGGCAGAGCATGGTGACCAGGAACGGCACGGCCACGCGAGGCGACGGCGGACCCACGGGGACGGAGCGACGGACCGGTCGGACGACCGGCCGCCGGCTGCGGCTCGGCAAGCGGCTCACCGGCATGCTGGCGGTCTTCACCGCCCTCGCGGCGCTGACCGGCTCCCAGGTGACCGGCCTCCGGCTCGCCCCGGCCGCCGCGGCCGAGCCCGTGCCGGACCAGCCCGGTGGCAGCGCCGCGCTCTTCCCGGGGCTCGGCGCCGACGGCACCGCCGCGCCGTTCGGCACCGGCGCCACCCCGCTCCCGGGCACCCTCGGCACCGCGCCGGTCGACGGCGGCGGCACCCTGCCGCTCGCCCAGCCGCCGCTCGCGCCGCTCACCTCGCCCTTCGCCGATCCGCTGCGCTCCGGGCCGGCCCTGCCGGAGACGGTGTTCGCCGCCTACCGCAAGGCCGAGGCCGCGCTGCTCCTGCGCTCCCCCGGCTGCCACCTGCCCTGGCAACTGCTCGCCGCGATCGGCGAGGTGGAGTCCGGCCAGGCCGGCCGCGGCGCGGTCGACGCCGGCGGGACGACGTTCCGTCCGATCCTCGGCCCGGTGCTCAACGGCGCCGGCTTCGCGGCGATCGGCGACACCGACGGCGGCCGCTTCGACGGCGACAGCCAGTGGGACCGCGCCGTCGGACCGATGCAGTTCATCCCCTCCACCTGGGCCTCCTGGGGCGTGGACGCCAACGGGGACGGCAAGGCCGACCCGAACAACATCTACGACGCCGCCGAGGCGGCCGGCCGGTACCTGTGCGCGGTCGGCCGCGACCTGTCCGACCCGGCCCAGCTGGACCGGGCGATCCTCGGCTACAACCACTCCGCCGAGTACCTGCGCACGGTCCGGAACTGGATGGCCCACTTCGGCACCGGCAGCCCGGTCACCACCCCCGACCGCCCGGGCACCCCGAGCCCGCTGACGCCGCTGCTCCCGGTCGTGCCGGTGGCACCGCTCGTGCCGACCACCCCGCTGGCCCCGGTCACGCCGACCACGGCCACGACACCGGCCACGACGCCCACCACGGCGCCGACACCGAGCCAGAGCAGCACGCCGACCGCCCCGGGCACCCCGAGCACCACCCCCAGCACGCCGTCGGGCGAGCCCTCGCCGAGCGCGACACCCTCCGGCACGCCCTCGCCCTCCGCGTCCGCCTCGCCGTCCGCCGAGCCGAGCGGCACCCCGAGCGGCACGCCCACCACCGCACCCACCACCACGCCGTCGGGAAGCCCGAGCCCCAGCGCGACCGCGACGCCGACGGCCACGCCCACCGCCACGCCGACCGGCACCCCGTCCACGACGCCCACCGCCACGCCGACGGCGACGCCCACGGACGCCCCGAGCACCTGCCCCACCCCGACCGGCACGCCGACCGCGACCGCGAGCCCCACCGCGACGCCGTCCGGCACCCCCTCCGCCACCCCCGGCGCGACGGCCACCCCGACCGCCCCGGGTTGCCCCACTCCCACCCCCACGCCGTCGGACACCCCGTCCGCGAGCACCACCCCGAGCGCCCCGAGCGCCACCACCTCCCCGTCCGCCGCGCCGTCCCCTTCGGCCCACTAGGGGTTGTCCGACCCGCGCCTGCGGGGCGCGGTGGCACGGAAGCGATACACGAGGGCCCGGCGCGACCGCCGGGCCCTCATCGGTCATCGAGCTGATCGGATGAGCGCATGTATGGCAGTCACTCCATAGACGCCCCCTGGGGCGCATCCGTGTTCGGCGCGGCGAGCGTGGACGCGGCGCCGGACCTGGCCCGGCTCCGGGTGGCGATCGCGGAGACGCGGCCGAAGCCGGGTGAGGCGTTCGAGGCCACCCGGGGCGGGGTCAACCGGATCCGGGACGTGCTGCGCGGTCACGGGATCCCCGACACGGCGGTCTCGACCTCCCGACTGGATCTGAAGTCCTCGTGGGACTACGGCGGCGAGCGCAAGTTCCTCGGTTACGAGTGCACCGCCTCGTTCGTGATCGAGCTGCGCGAGCTCGACCTGCTGGAGTCCGTGCTCGTCGACGTCGTCGAGGCCGGGGCGAACCAGGTCGACGGTGTCGAGTTCGACGTGAGCGCCAAGAAGGAACTGCGCGCGCAGGCCCGCAGGGCCGCGGTGGCCGCCGCGCGGGAGAAGGCCGAGCTGTACGCGGAGGCCGCCCAGGTCCGGCTCGGTCCGGTCGTCCACATCAAGGACGTGGACTCCGAGCAGATGCCGAACAGCTACCGCAGTCACCGCGGCGGCGGCGCGGGTGGCGACGGCGACGGCGACCTGACGCCGGGCAGGATCAGCGTCACCGCGGGCGTGGTCGTCGGCTTCTCGCTCATCGGGGGCTGACCGCACTCCCGGCCGGTTCGCGGTGCCCGGCCACGCCTACGGCCGGGCACCGCGGCCGGGCGGTCAGCGCCCGGCCTGCCGCTCCAGCGTCTCCTTCATCACCTGGGCACCCCGGACGATGCGCGGCCGGACCTGGTCGATCATCTTGTGCGGCAGCACATCGGTGATCCAGACCAGTCGGCAGTGCCCGGCCCTCTCGGGGAAGACCTGGAAGGCGGCGTGGTGGTGGGTCAGCGGGATCCGGAACCCCTCCACCGCCGAGTAGGCGAGCCGGCGCAGGCCGTCGTCGACGCTCACGATCAGCTCCCGCACGACCGCGCCACCCGGCACCGTCAGATACCGGGTGTCGCCGTCCGTCCGGACGTCGAGGACATAGCCGGGAACGAGCCGCTCGTGCACCGCGCCCACGTCCCGGACCGCGTCCCGCACGTAGTCGGCGCCGGCTTCGATCGTGATGTCCTTCACGACGGTGGCGATTGCCGTTCTCCTTGTCTGCGGCAATGACTGACGATCCATCATGATGATTGTCCGTCAGAACGCGACCAGGTCGGGACCGGAGCGGCGCAGCGCCGGGGAAGGGCTTCACCGATCGGGACGGGCCTGGCGAATCAGGCTGGGTCGAGGTCCGGGCCGGGGTCCGGGTCCTCGGTACCGGCGGGGTTGCCGTCCGGTCGGCCGGGGGCCCGGCCGGACGGGGGAAAGGCCGCGATGAGCGTGGTGGTCACGGCGAGGCCGAAGTTCCCGGCGTTGACCGCGGTAGCTCCGGCGAGGGTCATGGCGATTCCGGCGATCGCTCCGGACAGGGTGAGCCCGGCGAGCCGGGCGGTTCGGCCGGCGAGCCGACCGCGGAGCCGGCGGCCGGGGGTCCGCTCGGCCGGCCGCCGCGGATCGCGGCCGGTCGAGGGTGTCTGGTTGTGCACGCGAAGCCCTCCTCCCGTGCGGTCCGGCCCGCCGGCCGAACCGCCGTTCTCCGAGACCTCGGAATATCGTCATCCGATTCGATTCCGGAAATGTCCGTCGATCGACCTCGCGGAAAACTCCCCGTACCGCGTGACGGACCCGGAACCGAACGGTGCGACGGCGGTATTTCCCGACACCGCACCGTGTCTACAGATCACCACCCCCCGGGGCGTCCCGCCAGATTCGAAGCCGATCACGCGCCAGGTCCGGGCAGATCCCTCCTTTTCACGGACAACGGTTCGACGACTTGGGACACGGCGCGTCCCGGATTGGCGCCGGACGCGTATGCTGTCGGACACCTCGGGACACCGTCGGACAGGCATGGGGGCTGTGCGATCTCGATGAACGGGAACTCCACGGATCATCTCGATCCCGCTTCCGCCGCGAGCAAGGAAGACCTCGCGCGCTGTCTGAGAATGCTGCGGATCCGCGCGGACAGCCCCTCCTACCGGGATCTGGAGAAGCAGGCCCTCCAGATCGGCCGCTCGCTGCCGAGGACGACACTCGGCGAGGTCCTGTCCGGCCGCCGCTTCCCGAGCAAGGCGTTCCTGCTCGTCTTCGTCGAACTGTGCGGCGTCGACCCGGCCGCCGACCCGGCCTGGGAGGGCGCCTGGAACCGCCTGGCCGTCCGCTACAAGGCCGACGTCCGCGCCGAGCCGAGACCGGGTGCGGAGGACCCGCGCCCCGACGTGTCCCGCCAGGAGCTCCGGGCCGCCCGGCATCGGGTGCGGGAGCTGGAGGAAGAGGTGGCGGAGCTGCACGCCGCCGCCACGGCCCGCACCGAGGCGTCCCGGCAGGCCGGGGAGGCCGTCGGACGGGCCGTCGAGGCCTGGACGGCGGTGGCCGACGAACTCGACCGACGGGGCGAGCGCGCGCTCGCGGCCCGCGCCCGCACCGCGCTCGCCGAGTTGGCCGAAGCCGAGTTCGCCGGGGCCGCCGCTGGAGTGCGAACAGCGGCCGGAGCCGGTGCGGGAGCCGCGGCCGCACCCGCCGAGCGGACCACCGCCGGTCCCGTTCCCGCCCCTGCGCCCGTCCCGCCCGCCCGGTCGGCGCCCGAGGCCGACCCGGATGCCGCACCGCTGCCCGGCCGGGTCAGCGGCAGCCTCCCGGCGGTCTGGAACGTCGAGCCCCGCAATCCGGAGTTCACCGGCCGCGACACCGTCCTGGCTGACCTGCGCCACCGCCTCGACACCGGGAGCACCGGCGGAGTGCAGGCCCTGCGCGGGGTCGGTGGCGTCGGCAAGACGCAGATCGCGATCGAATACGCCTGCCGGTTCGCCTCCCACTACGACGTGGTCTGGTGGATCGCCGCCGAGGACCCGGCACTGATCGGCGAGCAGGTGGCGGCCCTGGCGGTGGAGCTGGCGCTGGCCGAGCCGGGCACCGACACGACGACGGCGGTCGCCGTCCTCAAGGCCCATCTGCGCGGCCGGAATCGCTGGCTATTGGTCTTCGACAACGCGGACGACCGCGCCGGGGTGGCCAAGTGGCTTCCGGGCGGCCCCGGCCACGTGCTGATCACCTCACGGGCCGGCGGCTGGGAACGGATCGCGACCACCGTCCCGGTCGACGTCATGGAGCGGGACGAATCGGTGGCCCTGCTGCGCACCCGCCGCCCCGAGCTGAGCCCGGAGGACGCGGACCTTCTGGCGCGGGCCCTCGCCGACCTGCCGCTCGCCCTGGCCCAGGCGGGCGGCTTCCTCGCCGAAACGGCCACCCGGGTCGTCGATTACCTGACCCTGCTGGACAGCCACGCGACGGCAGTGCTGACCGAGGGCAGCACCGGCGACTACCGCAAGCCGCTCGCGGGGGCCATCGACCTCAGTGCGACGCGGCTGGCCCGGCTGGACCCGCTCGGGCTGGCAGTCGTGCGGCTGTGCGCGTTCCTCGCCCCGGAGTCCGTCCCGGTGCACTGGCTGCTCGCGTTCGGACGGTCGACGGCGGCCCGGGCCCTGCTGGCCCCCGGTCCGCACGCCCCCGGCGGCCCGCTGGCCGCCCTGGCGCTGGCCGACACCGACCCGGTCGCCCTGCACCGTGGCGTCGGTTCGGCCGTCCGGCTGGGCCTGGCGACCAGCACCCATGACGGCGTCCGGCTGCACCGCCTCGTCCAGGCCGTCATCCGGGACCAGCTGGGCGCGGACGCCGCCGACGTGCGCCGCCACGCGCGGACCGTCCTCGTCCAGGCCGCGCCCGGCGACCCGGAGGACCCCGCCACCTGGGCGACCTGGGCCCGGGTGGTGCCGCACCTGCTCGCCGTCGACCCGGGCGGCGCCGACTCGCCGGAGCTGCGCGACCTCGCCTGCGACGCCGCCTGGTACCTCACCGAGCGCGGCGACTCCGAGGCCAGCGCCCGCCTCGCGACGGACCTCCGCACCCGCTGGACGGCCGTCTCCGGTCCCGACGACCGGCACGTCCTCCGGGCGAGCCGCTGCCTGGCGCGCGCCCACCGCGAGCAGGGCCGGTACGAGACGGCGCACCTGCTCTACGAGGCGTCGATGCCGCGCAGCCGCCGGGTCCTGGGCGAGGACGACCCGCAGACCCTGCGGCTGGCGCACGGGCACGCGATCAACCTGCGCCTCCGGGGCCGTTACGAGGAGTCACGGCGGCTCCAGGAGGACACCCTGACCCGGTACCGGCGGCTGCTCGGGCACGACCACCCGCACACCCTGCACTCGGCGAACCACCTGGCCGCCGACCTCAGCGCGCTCGGCCGCTACGAGGAGGCCCGCGAACTCCACGAGGAGACCCTGACCCGGTACCGGCGGGTGCTCGGCGACGATCATCCCGACACCCTCCGTTCGGCGAACCACCTGGCCGCCGACCTCAGCGCGCTCGGCCGCTACGAGGAGGCCCACGAACTCCACGAGGAGACCCTTGCCCGCTGCCGACGGGCGTTCGGCGAGGACAGCCCGCACACGCTCCGGGCGGCGGACTCCTACGGCACCACCCTGCGCCGCCTGGGGCGGCTGGACGAGGCGCACCGCCTCCAGCGGGACACGCTGGCGCGGTACCGGCGGGTGCTGGGCGACGACCACCCGCAGACGCTGCGGACGGCGCACAACTTCTCCGAGACGCTCCTCGCCCGGGGAGAGCGCGAGGAGGCCCACCGGCTCCAGGCCGACGCCCTGGAGGCCGCCCGGCGGGTGCTCGGCGCGGACCACCCGGAGACGCTCCACGCGGCCCGGCACCTGGCGCTCATCCGGTCCGATCCGGGCCGCTGACCGAACGGGACGCACGGACTTCCACCATTCCTGGGACAACGCTGGCCGCCGACGGTCAGGACATTCTACGATTGACCGACACCGGTCAGTAATCGGCGCATCGATCGCGTGGGAATTCCCCGGGCCGGCCAGCTGGTAGCTTACTGCCGCACTGCCGCCCCCGAGCCGAGGAAATGGCCGATGATCGATCCTAAGATCGCACTGGTAATGGCGAGGCCCCGTCCGGAAATCAATGCCGACCATGACATGCCCCTGCTCCTCCGGGCGCTTTCCGAGGCCGGTGCCGACGCAATCTCTACGGAATGGGACGATCCGGGCGTCGACTGGTCGGAATTCGATCTCGCGGTGATCCGATCCACCTGGGACTACACCTGGCGGAAGCCCGAATTCCTCGACTGGGTCGACCGCTGCAGCCGGGCGACCCGACTGGTCAACCCCCCGGAGGTGGTGCGCTGGAGCTCGGACAAGAGCTACCTCGGCACCCTCGCGGCGGCCGGCGTCCCGGTCGTCCGCACCCGTTACCTGGCCCCCGGCGACCCCGCCGACCTGCCCGACGACCACGAGTACGTGCTCAAGCCGGTGATCGGCGCCGGTGCCCGCTACGCCGCCCGCTACCGGCCCGAGCAGCACGACGAGGCGCACGACCAGGTGGCCCGGATGCACGCCGAGGGCCTCACCGCCATCCTCCAGCCGTACATGAGCGGCATCGACACCACCGGCGAACGGGCGCTGGTCTTCGTCCGGGGACGGTTCCTGCACGCGATCCGGAAGAACGCGGTGCTCTCCCCCGACGTGGCGTTCGACCAGCGGAAGGTCGCCCACCCGGGGATCCAGCCGTGGTCGCCGACCGCCGCCGACCTCGAGGTCGCCGAACGGGCGCTGGCCGCGGTGCCGGGCTCGTCGGACCTGCTGTACGCCCGGGTGGACCTCGTCGACAACGCCGACGGCACCCCCCTGGTGATGGAGCTCGAACTGGTCGAGCCCAACCTCTTCCTGGCCGCGCACCCGGGCTCGATGTCCACCGTGGTCCAGGCGATCACCACGGCCGCCGCGGACGCCGCCGCCCAGCGCGGCACCCGGCGCCACGCCGAGGACGACCGGGCGGTCCACGAACGACGCTGAGCCGGGAACACGACTGGCACCGGCCACCGCGGCCGGCGAGGGGGGACAGTTGATGAGTTCGGGCGACGACACCGCCACCGGCACCGGGGCGCCCGGCAGGGGGGCGGTCGGCGGCATACCGGCGACCGACCCGACCGCCGACGCGACCGGGGAGGCGGCCCGGAAGGCGGCCCGGAAGGCGGCCGGGGCCGCGGACGAGGAGGGCGTGCTTCCGTTCGCCTGCCCCGCCGCCCTGGCCGAGCCGCCCGGGCTCGCCGGGCTCCGCGAGCGCGGCGGCCTGGCCAGGCTCCCCACGGCCACCGGCGACCGCGCGTGGCTCGTCACCGGCCACGCCGACGTCCGCGCCCTCTGCGGCGACCCCCGGATCGGCAAGTCCCATCCCGACCCGGCCCGCGCGCCCCGGCTCTGGGAGGCCGCGCTGCTCGGCCCCGAGACCAATCACGCCACGGCGGTGGCGGACCACCGGCGCTGGCGGACCACCCTCACCGAGGCCTTCGGCGCCCGCCGCGTCGAACGGCTCCGGCCCCGGCTCCAGGCCTCCTTCGACGCACTGCTCGGCGCGCTGCTCGACACCGGCCCGCCCGCCGAACTGTGCGCGGACCTCGCCCGACCCTTCGCGCTCGGCGTGATCTGTGACCTCATCGGCATCCCGACGGAGCGGCGGGACGCCTTCGCCGCCTGGTCGGACCGGGTGCGCCGGGTCCCGGACCCCGGGGGGACGGCGGACGCGGCGGAACGGCGGGGCCTCGACCGCACCATCGGCGAGCTTCTCGACCGGCGCCGCCGCGCCCCCGCCGACGACCTCCTCACCGAGCTCGCCGCCCGTGCCGACGCGCCGGACGCAGTTCGGAGCGGCGCTCTGCGCCCCGACGAACTCCCGCACACCCTCAGCGGCATCCTCCTGGCCGGCTACGAGACCGTCGCCACCCGACTGCCCTACGGCCTGCTGTACCTGCTCGCCCACCCCACCGCCCGCGCGGCGCTCGTCGCCGACCCCGGCCTCGCCCCCACCGCCGTCGAGGAGGTCATGCGACTCGCGGTGCCGGGCGGCAGCTGGATGCCCCGCTATGCCCGCACCGACCTGGAGTACAACGGCAGCCGGATCGCCGCCGGCGACCTCGTGGTGTTCTCCTTCCAGTCCGCCAACCGGGACGAACGGGCCTTCCTCGACGCGGGCACCCTCGACCTCGGCCGCACCCCCAATCCCCACCTGGCCTTCGGCCACGGCAAGTACTTCTGCCTGGGCGCCGGACTGGCCCGGCTGGAGCTGCGGATCGCTTACGAGACCCTGTTCCGCCGCCTGCCGGACCTCCACCTCGCCTGCGCGCCGGAGGAGGTCCCGGTCGACGGCACGAGCGTGACCGGCGGCCTCCGCACCCTCCCCGTCAACTGGGGCCGCCCCAGCGACAGGTGACGGACCCGGCGCCGACCGGACGCGGGTGCGCGCGCTCCGGGGTGGTCCCTCAGCCGTTCTCCGCTCCTGCGCCGTCCCCGTCTCGGCTCTCCTCGTCCTCGTCCGCGTCCTCGTCCTCCGCGTGGAAGATGCCCGCCTCGCGGTCGCGCTGTTCCTGGACGCGCAGCGGGAGTTCCGGGTCCCAGTCCGAACTGCGGGGCAGTTCCGGGCCGTCGGGGCCGAGGCGGACCACCAGCTCGACCCGGACCAGTCGGAAGTGGCGGTCCGCCGCGCGGAGTTCGTCGGAGCGCTCGGCGTCCAGGCGGTCGGCGGCCTCCGCGTAGCGGGCGAGTTCCTCCTCGCCGAGGTGCGGGTCCAGCCGGGGGGCGAACTCCCGGAGGTAGGCGGCCAGGGTGTCGCGGGCGTGCTGGGGGGTCTCGCAGGCGCCGGTCATCGGGCCCCAGCCGCCGTCCCGGTACTCCGCGACCGCGCAGTGCACGGGCAGCACCAGCACGTTCGGGTAGAGCTGGGAGGAGCGTCGCGCCTGCTCCCGGACGTCCTCCGGGATGGAACGGCCGGTCGGCACCAGGGACATCATGTCCAGCCGCAGGATCCCGTCGACCAGGGTGACGCCCGCCGCCGGGTCGATCACGAACCCGGTCGTCCGGGGCGGCAGCCGGTGCCCCTCGCCGACGGCGGCCGGGTCCGGGTCGGTCGGCCGGGGCGGCTCGATGCCGTCCGGGCCGGAGCGCAGCACCTGCTCGGCACGGAAGATCCGGTAGTCGCGCCCGCCGGCGGAGATCTCGTCGAGCGCCTCCCACTCCAGCCGCTCGTGGGCCGCGCGGTAGGAGGCGCGATCCTCCTCGTCGAGGTCGCGGTCGGCGGCCCGGCCCGGACCGGGCTCGGCGAGCGCCCAGGACCGGAACGCGTGGCCCAGGTCGTCCCGGGCGGCCTGCGGGGTGGTGGCATGGAATTCGACGATCCGCCAGGTGCCCGAGCCGGTGCGCTCCAGGCTGCCGAAGACCGGCGGCATCATCATCAGGTTCGGGTACTTCTCGCGGGATGCCCAGGCCTCCAGACCGGCCACCGCGGCCACCGGGTCGTCCGTGTGGGTGACCCGGATCGTCAGGTGCTCCGGCAGCTGCGCAGCGTCATCGTCCATGCGGCCAGTGTTAGCGGACCCGCCGAGAGCCCCGCAGGGTTATCGCGGAACTCCACCCGACCGAACCCGACCGCGGTCGGCCGGGTGCCCGGGCACCCGGACCGGCCCGTCCGGGAGACCCGGGCGGGCCGTGCGGCCGAGCCGGTTCGGAGCCGGTTCGGAGGTGGTTCCGAGGATGGTTCAGAGGTACTTGACCAGCTCCGGCATGAGGTCCTGGAAGGTGCGGCCGCCGGCCGGCTGCCCGATCGCGGTCATCTGCCAACCGGCCTGGGTGCGCTGCATCTTGGCCATGATCTGCGCGGTGTACGCGCCGCCGCCGGTGAGCGTGTACCGGGCCAGCTCGGTGCCGGTCTGGGTGTCGACCAGGCGGCAGAAGGCGTTCTCGACCTCCTGGAAGGTCTGGCCGGTGAAGGAGTTCACGGTGAAGAGGATCTGGTCCACCTCGGCCGGTACGGCGTTGAGGTCGACGGTGATGGTCTCGTCGTCGGTCGCGTCCCCGGCGCCGCCGGTCAGGTTGTCGCCGCTGTGGCGCACCGAGCCGTCGTTGCTGGTGAGGTGCTGGAAGAAGACCACGTCGACCGGCTTGCCCGCGGAGAACAGCACCGCCGAGGCGTCCAGGTCGATCTCCTGGGAGGCGAACAGCTTGGCGAGGAAGCCCTTGCGCTGTGCCGCCCGCCAGCCGAGGCCCATCCGTACCACGCCCAGGCGGCCTCCGCCCGGCTTCTCCAGGCTGAGCTTCTGCCCCTTCGCCAGCGAAACGCTCATCGCGCCCTCCTCGTTGATCGCACTCGCGCCTTGAATCTACAGCACTGTAGATCTTTTTGGCGCTGCGGGACGCCTTCGTCCCGGGACACCTGCATACCCCGCGCGACCGCCGCGGATGCGGGCGACACCGCGCCGCGCCCGCATCGGTGGCGAGCGGCCCGGGCGGGCGGGCGGACAGGCGGGTCCGGTCAGGCCGTCCGCTCCAGTCGGACCAGGGCGTCCACCGCCACCGCGCCGCCGTCCTCCGACCCGCCCCGGTCCCGGTGGCCGGCCTCGGCGGCGAGCGGTCGGAGGGCCCGTTCGGCCCGGACGGTGCGCAGACCGGCGCCGGCCAGGTCGGCGAGCACGTCCTCGGGGGTGTAGAGCACGGCCGGGTCCTGCGGGCCGCCGACCCCCTCGGTCAGATTGGTGGAGTCGTGCCCGACCACCAGCAGGGTGCCGCCGGACGCGAGCGCCGCCGCGGCGCGCCGCAGGGCCGCCCGGCGGTCCTCGGCCGGGAGCTGGAGGTAGGCGACCAGGACCAGGTCGTAGCCCTCCGGCGGCGCCTCGAAGTCCCGGGCGTCGCCGTGCCGCCAGGTCAGCCGGTCGGCGACCTCGTCGGGCAGCGAGGCGGTGAGCCGTTCCGCGCGGCCGAGGGCGACGGTGGAGAAGTCGAGCCCGGTGACCTCCCAGCCGAGGCCGGCGAGCCAGATGCTGTTGCGGCCCTCCCCGGCGGCCAGGTCCAGGGCCCGTCCCGGTGCGAGTCCGGCCAGTTCACGGACCACCCAGCGATTGGGCTCGGTGCCCCAGACCAGCTCGCTGGCGGCGTAGCGCTCGTCCCAGGCGCGGCTGTCCATGGCCGTTCTCCGTTCGACGCGGGGACTTCTCGGGAGGCCACCGTACCGGTCTCCCGGCCGACCCACCGGGTGCACGACCGGTCCGCGATTCATCCAGCGGGCACCCTTGACGGCGAAGATTGGTCCAGTCCAATCTGTGATGTCGTGATGCGCCGGCCCCGGCCGGTCCGCGTCCGGGCTTCCGCACACCCGTACGCCTGCAACTCCGTACGTCCGCACCTCCTGCCGCACCGCACCGCACCGCACTGCCGCACGGCACTGCACTGCACCACCGCACTGCCGCACCGCCTTCACCCGGCCGCGCGCCCCCACAGCGCCCGGCCCGGCTCCCCAGGCCCAACCGGGCCGTCGCACCGCCGGAAACCCCACTCCTCCGGAGGACAACCGCATGCACGACCGTGTCATGTCCGCGCGCCCTGAAGAGCGCCGGGCCGTCGCGCCGCGCCGCCGAGCGCTCGCACTCGCCCTGGCCGCCACGCTCAGTACCGGCGGCGCCGCCCTCGCGCTCACGCTCGACACCGCCTCGGCCGCCGCCGTCAACCTGCTGACCAACGCGGACCTGGAGACCGGCACCCTGGCCGGCTGGACCTGTGCCAACGGCTCCGTGGTCAGCACCCCGGTCCACGGCGGCGGTTACGCGCTCAACGGCGCCGCGTCGGCCTCCGACACCGCCGAGTGCCGGCAGACGGTCACCGTCCTGCCGAACACCACCTACACCCTGGCCGGCTGGGTCCGGGGCAACTACGTCTACCTCGGCGCGACCGGGACCGGCGTCAACTCCCAGAGCTGGACGCCCGGCACGGGCGGCTGGACGCAGCTGAGCAGCACCTTCACCACGGGCGCGGGCACCACCTCGGTGACGGTCTTCACCCACGGCTGGTACGGCACCGGTGCCTACCAGGCCGACGACCTGAGCCTGACCGGCCCGGCCGGGCCCACCGGCACCGCCAGCCCGACCGCGACGAACAGCCCGACCGCAACCAGCAGCCCGACGGCGACCGGCAGCCCGACGACCAGCCCGACCGCGACCGGCAGCCCCACGAGCAGCCCCACCGTGACCAGCAGCCCGACGGCGACGAACAGCCCGACGGCCACCGGCAGCCCCACCGCCACCGGTACCGCGACGGCGACGCCCACCGCCACCTCCACGGCCACCGGCCCCGCCGGGGACGGCAAGGTCACCACGCCGGCCGGCGTCACCGTCACCAAGGTCACCCACAACGCCGTGGTGCTCCAGTGGCAGCCGTCCACCGCGACCGCCGGTGACGCCCCGGTCGCCTACAAGGTCTACGCCGGCGACCAGTTGGTGGCCACCTCGATGGGCACCTCGGTGGCGGTCAGCTCGCTGCTGCCGACCCGCGGCTACACCTTCACCGTCCAGGGCTACTCCGGCAGCCACGCCTCCGCCCAGTCGGCCCGGGTGAGCACCACCACCGCCGCGGCGCCCGCCACCAGCCCGTTCCGCTCGGCCTACTTCGACCAGTGGGGCGTCTACGAGAACGCGTACCACGCGAAGAACGTCGACACCAGCGGCGCCGCCGGCAAGCTGGACGTCATCAACTACGCGTTCGCCAACATCCACCCGACGAACCTCACCTGCTTCCAGGCGGTCAAGGCCTCGGACTCCGCGAACGAGAACAACCCCAACGCCGGTGACGGCGCCGGTGACGCGTACGCCGACTACCAGGCCGACTACAACGGCGCGACCAGCGTGGACGGCAGCGCCGACACCTGGGAGCAGCCGCTCAAGGGCAACTTCAACCAGCTGCGCCAGCTCAAGGCCAAGTACCCGAACCTGAGGTTCACCATCTCGATCGGCGGCTGGACCTACTCCAAGTACTTCTCGGACGCGGCGGCCTCCGACGCCTCCCGCAAGAAGTTCGTCTCCTCCTGCCTGGACATGTTCCTCAAGGGCAACCTGCCCGCGAACGTCGCCGGTGACCCGGCGGGCGGCGCGGCCACGGCGGCCGGGCTCTTCGACGGCGTCGACCTCGACTGGGAGTACCCGGGTTCGGCCGGCGGCCACACCGGCAACCACACCTCGCCCGCCGACAAGCAGAACTTCACCCTGCTGCTGAAGGAGTTCCGCACCCAGCTGGACGCCCTCGGCAACGCCCAGGGCAAGCGGTTCCTGCTCACAGCCGCACTGCCCAGCGGCCAGGACAAGATCGCCCAGCTGGAGACCGACAAGATCGGCGCGTACCTCGACTACGCCGACATCATGACCTACGACATGCACGGCGCGTGGGACGCCAAGGGCCCGACCAACCACCAGGACCCGCTGCACGACAGCCCGGCCGACCCGACCACGCCGATCACCCCGGGCAACCGGAAGTACAACATCGACACCACGCTCACCGCGTACACCACCGGCCTCCCGGAGTACGGCATCGCGGGCGGGTTCCCGGCGGCCAAGCTGGTGCTGGGCGTGCCGTTCTACTGGCGCGGCTGGACCGGCGTGCCGGCCGGCTCCAACTTCGGCCTGTACCAGAGCGCGACCGGTCCGACCCCGGCCAAGCCGCTGAGCGCGGAGGCCGGTCTGGCCGCCTGGAAGGAGCTCAACGCCACCGCCGCCAACACCCACTGGGACCCGGTGACGGAGTCCTCCTGGGTGTACGACGGCACCAACTTCTGGACCGGTGACACCCCGCAGGCCGTCCAGGCCCGCGGCGCGTACGCCAGGAGCAAGGGGCTGGCCGGGATGTTCGCCTTCTCGCTGGAGAACGACGACGCCGCCGGGTCGATGCTCAACGCGATGAGCAGCAGCCTGAACTGACGCAGGACCGGAACGCGGGGCCCGGCCGGGACGATTCCGGCCGGGCCCCGCGTGCGACTCGGTGTTTCCCGTCCGAGTCGGCACACCTGGACTGCTCAGCGCTCCGGCACCGGGTCCACGCCGCTCCTGCGCCGGGCGGCCGCGGGGCGGCAGCGCAGCAGCCGGCCGGCCGTGAGGCGGGCGCCGCGCACCGCGCCGTGCCGGTCCAGCGCCTGCACGGCGTAGGTGGAGCAGCTCGGCGTGTACAGGCAGCAGGCGGGGCGCTCCGGGCTGATCTCGGTGCGGTAGTGGCGCACCGCGCCGTAGAGCACCCCGGCCACCAGGCCCTGCGGCACGGGCGCGGCCCGGTCGGCCGTACGCGGCCCGGCGCCGCCTCCCCGGCCGCCGGTGAGGGCGAACCGGAGGCCGGCGGCCAGGGCCATCGGGAGCAGCGCGAGCAGGCAGGGCCCGTCGCACCCGCCGCCTCCCCCGCCGCAGCCGCCGTTGCCGCCACCGCAACCGCCGTTGCCACCACCGCCGTTGCCGCAGCCGGAAGGCAGGCAGTTGTCGAGGTCGTCGTCCTTCTTCCGCTCCCCGTGCCTGCGCAGGTAGGCCTTCCACTCCTGCTGCCGGCGCTTGCGGTCGCGCCGTTCCTCGGCCGGCAGCCACCACCAGGCACGTCCGGGACGCTGGGTCGTCGGGAACTGTTCACCCTGGCCGGGCTGCTGGTACGCCACTGCTCTCGATTCCTCTCGGCGCGCACGCCGGGGCCGACCCCCAACGGCCCGATCAGATTATCGAAGGCCCGGATCGTGGGGGTCGGCCCGTAGGAGGATCCCGCGCGGTGCGCTCAGCCGCTACCGCCACCCAGGGTGGGGAACAGGTCGGTGAACGTCTGGGTGGTGACCGAGACGCTCCGGCCGAACGGGTCGTCGAAGTCCCAGATCAGGAAGAGCAGGAAGGCGATCAGCGCACTGAACGCACCGGCCAGGATCAACTCCCGCGGGGAGCGCCGGATCTGGAGGAAGAACACCATGCCCACCGTCACCACGGCGCCGACGATCAGGCCGAACCAGACCACGCCGGGCATGCTCGGGCCGGCGTTCTGGCCGCGCGCGTTGCGGGCGTCGTCGACGACGCTGATCCGGTCCAGGATCGGCTGGTACGACTGGGCCTCCAGGTCGGAGGCCGGGGGGCGGGTCGCGACGTCGGTGCGCAGCTTGTCCAGCAGCTCGGTGCCCCGGTCGGAGATCTCGCCGTTCTCGCGCATGTACGTCCACTCCACGTCGACCACGTAGGAGACGTAGGCGTCGACGTCGGCCCGGATCCTGTCGCGGAACTCCACCGGGTAGACCTGCGCGCGCTCGCTCACCTCGTGCAGCGCCTGCGCCTCGCGGAAGACGTCGTCCTGCGCCGCGCCGCGGGTCTCCCAGACTCCGGCGATGGCCAGGCCGAGCACGATCGCGTAGACCACGCCGATCATCATCGTCATGTACTCGATGACGTCGGGTGTCTCGTCGGTGTCCTCGTCCGCACCGGCGCGGCGGTGCCTCAGCAGCACCACCGCCACCACCACGGCACAGGCCGCCAGCATGGCGATGGCCAGCGCCAACCATTCGGACATCGGGACTCCTTTCTCGGTCGGGGATCGACAGGAGTCGATCGGAATCAGTCGGACAGATGGGTCGGGCCGCTCCGGGCCCGGCACACGGGGAACAGGAACGCCTACGAGCGAGTCGCAAGGAGGCGGGAAAGGGGGAACGGAACGGGGACCGCGGCGACGTCAGGAGCCGCTCGAACCACCGGAGCCGCTCGAACCGGCGGAACCACCGGCTCCGGCCCGGCCGCCGGCACGACCCCGGCCGCCTCCCCCACCGCGCGGGCGCAGCGCCGCCACGGCGAGTACGGCGGGCACGGTGACCACCAGCATGGTCCGCGTCGGCGAGTTGCCGTGGTGCACGGGCGGCGCCGGCACGGGCTGGGCCCTCGGAACGGGCCGCAGCGTCGGGGCCGGACGCACCGGGCCGGGCGCCGGGGACACCGGGGTCGGCGTCGGGACCGGGGCCGGCGGTGC
>NZ_JAIY01000016.1:615613-622823 GCF_000710405.2 Kitasatospora sp. MBT66
GTCGACGGCCGCGGGCTCACCGGTTTCGGCGAGGGCGGTGGCGGCGGAGTGGGCGCGGGCGGCCTGGGCGACGCCGGCGGCGGGGTGGGCTGCGGCGTCGGCGCGGGCGGAACCGGGGCCGGGGTCGGAGTCGGCGGCGGTGTCGGCACCGGGGTGGGGGTGGTCGTGGGAGTGACGGTCGGCTTCGGCGTGGCTGTGGGCGTCGGCGTGGGCGTCACGGTGGGGCTGTGCGTGGGCGTGGGCGTGGGCGTGGGAGTCGGCGTCGGAGTCGGCGTTGGCGTCGTCCGCGTCGGCGTGGGAGTCGGGGTGGGTGTGGGCGTCGGCGTGGGGCAGGGGTGGTGGTGCGTCGGCCTCGGCGGCCAGGGCCTGGTGGGCCACGGCTTCGGGTGGTGCAGGATCCCGGAGAGGTCGACGTCCACGCCGACCTCCACGTCCACGTCCACCTCGGTGTCCACGCCGTCCCGGCCCACCCCGACCGAAACGTCCGTACCGGTGTGGACACAGGTGTGGACGACCGGACCGTGCGGGTGCCCGCCCTGCCGGTCCGTCGAGGAGCGGGCGGTGGCCGAGCCGGTCAGCAGCGCGCAGAGCGCGACCACACCGGCGGCCGCTCCGGCCAGTCGGACCCTCCGCGCCCGCGGGTCGGCGTCCCTGGCGGGGCCGGTTCCGGGTAAGACGGCGCGGCTGCGGGGGGCGCCGTCCGCCGACGCCCGGTCCGCGGTCACGGTGCCCCGTCCATCGGTATCCGCCGGGGCGGCTGGTGCTGCGGCATGGGCTCCATGCACCTCTCGTGTCGTCAGGAGGACCGGCCCACGCCGGAAGGGGGGCCGACACCGGACGGCCCGCCGCAGTGGGCGGGCCGTCCGGCATCAGGTGAAACGATCATGCGGAGAGCCGGTTACGGCCGCCCCGGGGCGCGCGCCCCGGGCGTGCGAGCGGACCGACGCTGCGACGCCACGCCGTGGCGCGCGGCTCAGTGGCAGGTCACTCAGTGGCGGCCGTGCGCGATCTCGACGTTCTCCAGGACACCGACGGCGTCCGGCACCAGGATCGCGGCCGAGTAGTAGGCGCTGACCAGGTAGGAGATGATCGCCTTCTCGTCGATGCCCATGAAACGGACCGACAGGCCGGGCTGGTACTCGTCCGGCAGGCCGGTCTGGTGCAGACCGATGACGCCCTGGTTGTCCTCGCCGGTCCGGATCACCAGGATGGAGCTGGTGTTGTCCTTGCTGATCGGGATCTTGTTGCAGGGCAGGATCGGCACACCGCGCCAGGCCGGCACCTGCTGGCCGCCGAGGTCGACGTGGTGCGGGTAGATCCCGCGGGCGTTCAGCTCACGGCCGATCGCGGCGATCGCCCGCGGGTGGGCGAGCAGGTAGTCCGGGTCCCGGCGACGGCTGAGCAGCTCGTCCAGGTCGTCCGGGGTGGGCGGGCCGGAGTGGGTCTGGATCCGCTGGGCGAAGTCGGCGTTGTTGAGCAGACCGAACTCCGGGTTGTTGACCAGCTCGTGCTCCTGGCGCTCGCGCAGCGCCTCGATGGTCAGCCGGAGCTGGTGCTCGATCTGGTTCATCGGCTGGTTGTAGAGGTCGGCGACCCGGGTGTGCACCTTGAGGATCGTCTGCGCGACGCTCAGCTCGTACTCGCGCGGCTTCAGCTCGTAGTCCACGAAGGCGCCCGGCAGCTGGTACTCGCCGTGGTGGCCGGCGGACATCGCGATCTCGGCCTCGCCGCGCTCGTTCTGGCGCTGGAGCGGCAGGGCCAGGAAGGCGGTGAGGTGCTCCTGGAGCGCGGGCGAGTTGTCCCGGATCTGCTCGAAGTCACGGCGGGGCAGCGACAGCACGGTGCCCGCGGTCACCGTCTTCGCGGTGAACTCCCAGACGGCGTCCTGGTCCAGCACGGACTGCTCGCCGAAGCGGTCGCCGTCACCGAGCACGCCGACCACCGTCTCGTCACCGTACTTGCCGGTGCCGATCTGGTTGATCTTGCCGTGCGCGATCAGGAAGATGCGGTCCGCCGCCTCACCGCGCTCGGCGAGCACCTCGCCCGGACCGAAGTCGCGCTGCTCGCAGCGGTCGGCCAGCGCGGTCAGCACCTCGTCGTCCTCGAACCCGCGCAGCAGCGCCAGCTCACCCAACTCCTGGGGGATGACCCGGACCTGGGAACCGGTCTTGATGAACTCGACCCGGCCGTCACCGACGGTGTAGGTGAGTCGGCGGTTGACCCGGTAGGCACCACCGGCGGCCTGCACCCAGGGCAGCACCTTGAGCAGCCAGCGGGAGGTGATCTCCTGCATCTGCGGCGCGGACTTCGTGGTGGTGGCGAGATTGCGGGCAGCAGCCGTCGTCAGGCTCGACTGCGCCACCTGCGGTGTCTCCGGGGCCGTCTCCACGGTCATCGGCAGGGTTCTCCATTTCGTGTGATCAGTCACGTGTGATCAGTCACGCCGACCCGTCGCGCGACCGGCGGCAGCCGGGGACCAGGTGTCGACGGATCATCAGATACGCGTATCGGTGCGGGTGTTGACTGTCTTCGCGATGCGGTGCGCCCGCTCGGGCGATCCACCGGAACCCTAGATCACCACCACACGGCCCATCCCGTACGACAACCGAGTGCCCCCCGATTGGGTGAATCTCTCCGATCGGAAGGTTTGAATCCGTCGCCCTTGCACCGGTGGGCCGTCACGTTTCTGCGCATGCGAATCGTCCAGACGTAGGAACGATTCACCCCACCCGAACGGAGCAGCGCGAAGGCCCGCACCCCGACCGATGGGGTACGGGCCTTGCGGACATCTGTTCGATGCTCGAACACAGTGCGAATCCGGGTGCCGATCGGCCCGCCGCGGGCACCTCCGCGCGCCCCGCCCCGCCGCCGAACCAGGGCCGCCGCGCAGGGAAGCAGGTCGTCACCCCCCGGGACCGTGCTCCGACCGGGCCGCGCGCCTGGCCGCCCGCAGGTTGCGCCGGTGCACGACCCACCAGAGCGTGCCCACCGTGACGGACAGGACGATCAGGACCAGGGCCAGCACCGGCCAGCGGCTGTCGGCGAGCCGGATGTCGGCCAGCAGCAGCCCGGCCACCGCCGCGACCGGGACGAGCAGCGCGGCCAGGGCCCGACCCGTCGCGGCCACCACCCCGGGGTCGGCGCGGGCCCGGTGCAGACCGGGCCAGCCGAACGGGTCGCCGCCGAAGTAGTGGGCGACCCCGCGGACCGCGAGCCGGTCGGTGGCCCAGGTGTAGGACAGCGCCATGTAGGGGAGCCAGACCAGCGGGGCGACGGTACCCATCAGGAGGACCAGCGCCAGCAGGGACCACTCCCCCGCCGACCGCCAGCGGGACGGCGGCGGGTCGGTGTCCTCGCTGGTGATGCCGAGCAGCCGGGCCATCCGCCGGACCAGGTCCCAGAACCCCCGGAGGCGGCCGGGGGGACGGGAGGCGTCGGGCTCCGGACCTGCCGCGAGCGCCCGCTCGGCGGCGGCGAGGTCGGGGTGGGCGCCCTGGAGGACGAGCAGTTCGGGGGCGCGGGCCCGGTCGGCCGGGTCCTTCCCGGCGAGGGCGGCGAGCTCCAGCAGCAGCTGCGCCTGGGCCAGCAGGGCGGTGCAGAAGGCGAACGGGATGAGCCAGAGGAACGGCCCGCCGACGAAGGCGCCCTCGCTCTGGCTGACCAGCCGGGCGTGGTCGACGGCCCGCGCGGCGAGGTCGCCGGTGGTGGCCTCGGGGTGGGCGGCGCGGAGTGCCGCGACCCGGCGCGCGGCCCGGGGGCCCCGGTGGCGGACGGCGAAGACGGCGAGCAGTTCCGGCAGCCGGTCGGGGTGGGCCCGCATCGAGCGCACCAGCTCGGCGACGGGGGCGCTCTCCTTCACCGCTCCGGGGACCGCGTCCGGGGCGGCCGCCGGGGTGTCGGGCTCGCCAGTGGGCCCCGGGCGCCCGGGGTGTTCCGGTCGTGCCGGGTCCGGGTGCTCGGGGTTCGCGTCTGTCTTCGGGGCCACGTTCGTCCCACCGCTCCGCCGCACGCTCCGGCCGTGCCCGGACCGGCGTCCGACCGCGCGCGGCCGACCGCTCACCCGGGCCTTCCTCCACCCTAGGCCCAGCCCTCCGGCTCCCGCCTGCCGGGCGGCCGGGGTCAGGCGACCTCGAAACCGTGCCGGACCCGGTCGAGGCGGCCGGCCGCGAAGTCCTCCTCGGAGATCCAGAAGGAGACGTTGACGCACTCGCCCCAGTCGACGGCCAGCGCGCCACTCCCGATCTGGAGCAGCGGGCGGTGGCCCTCGGGCCGGCCGGTGTCCGTGTCGCACCAGCCCAGCAGCCGGACCTCGGGCCGGGGCATCCGCTCGGCGAGGTCCTGGGCGAGATCGAAGGCGACCAGGAAGTCGTCCGGGAACAGCCGCTCCAGCTCCTGGTCCTGGTAGGAGGGCGCGGAGAGCGCCCAGGCGGCCCGGACCGGAACGGCGGGGACGACGGGTGCGCCCTGCTCGACGGCCGGGGCCGGCCGGGGCTCCGCACCCGCGGGGACGTGCAGCACCCGGCATCCCCGGCCGGTGAAGTCGGAGAGCCACTCGTCGTGGAAGAAGAGCAGCAGCCCTTCGGCGGGCAGCGGCCAGCCCTCCCCGCCCGGCCCGGTGGACCGGAAGGCCGTGGCGAGGGCGGCGCAGTCGAGTTCGGCGAGCAGCTGCATCGGGCGGCCGCCGGCCTCCGGCCAGGCCGTGCCCGCCGGGAGCGCGGGCAGTCCGCCGAGCCGCCCGACCGGCACCGCGTCCGGCGCGGGAAGGCCGGCCGCGTCGGCGGGGTCCGAGGAGTCGGGCCTCGAGGAGTCCGGGCCCGGCAGTCGGTCCAGGGCGAGGGAGGAGCGGAACAGCCCCTCGACCAGGGCACCCGGCTGCTCGCCGACCCGGGCCCGGATCAGCTCCGCGACATCGCCCGGAATCGGCGGCGCGCCCTCGGCGGGCGCGGCCGCGGGGCTGTCGGTGGTCACGAGTTCGGCCATGCGCCAAGCCTGCCACGAGGGTCCGACAACGCCGGTCGGCCGCCCCGGCGCACGGCGGGCGGGAAGGGCGGGCGGCACCTGACGGGGCGTAACGACGGGAACCGCGGGCGGGAACGCCGAAGGCCCCGTCAGGTGCCGGTACGGGGGGATGATCGGCACCTGACGGGGAGCGGGCCGACGACCTGTCGGCCGGTCGGCCCGGCTGTGGGAGCGGTTCAACGGGGGCGGTTCGGCGGAGCGGTTCAGCAGTGCGGCTCAGCGGGGCGGTTCAGCAGTGCGGCTCAGCGGAGCGGTTCAGGCGCAGACGACCTCGTTGCCGGGGACCTGGAAGATGCCGGAGTCACTGGCCGCACCGGCGGCGTACTCGTAGTAGAGGTACGTGTAGAAGTCGATCCGCGCGCCGTTGCCGCAGACCGAGTCGGTGCCGACGGTGTACGTCAGGGTGACGGTGGTGGTGGCGCCGGCGGCGACCGGGACGGAGTGGTGGACCAGACCGCTGGTGGCGCCGGTGTCGCAGGCGGTGACGTTGCCGCCGCAGGAGGAGAAGGCGTACTTCAGGCCGGTGTTCAGCGTGGTGGTGTAGGTCGGCTGGACAGACTCGTAGACGAAGTACGCGGCGGTGTCGTGCGGGTTGGTCAGCGTCAGCGTCAGGGTGACGTCCGAGCCGGGGGTGGCCGTGGTCTTGTCGACGGAGACCGACAGCAACGGGGTGTCCGCGTGGGCGGGGGTGGCCGACAGCAGCAGGCCGATGAGGAGGGCGAGGATCGCGGGCAGGCCGGTACGGCTCAGAAATGAAGTGCGCATGACCAAAGAGCGTAGGCGGCCGTGCCCGCGCCGGGGCCCGCCTCCGCACCGGTCCGTACTGGCATATGACAGCGGAGCGGACGCCCCGGACCATAACCTCCCGATTACGCCCCGGTTCCGCCCACTCCCCGGCCGCCGGACGCCTACCCTCCGCGCCCGCCCCTCAGAGCGGCGGCGGCAGGATGGCGCAGAGCGCCTCCAGCGCCGCCGGGTAGGCGTGGTCCGGCGGGGTCGCGTACCCGACGACCAGGCCGTCCGTCGCCGGCATCGCCTCCGCCGCGAGCAGCGGGTGCCGGTAGTCGGCCAGGCCGTCCAGGACCAGCCCCCGGTAGGCGGCGGCCTTGAGCACCGAGCGCTCGGTCCCGGGCGCGAGCCGGAGCACCGCGTGCAGCCCGGCCGCGATCCCGGTGACCTCGATGTGCGGGGCGTGCTCGGCCAGCGCGCCGACCAGCCGGTCCCGGCGGTCGCGGTAGCGGCGGCGCATCCGCCGGACGTGCCGGTCGTAGCCGCCGGAGTCGATGAACTCGGCGAGGGTCAACTGGTCCAGGGCGCTGGCCCAGGCCTCCCGCTCGCCCTTCGCCGCGAGCACCCGGTCCACCAGGTGGTCGGGCAGCACCATCCAGCCGAGCCGCAGCGCGGGGCTGAGGCTCTTGCTGGCCGTCCCCAGGTAGACCACCCGCTCCGGGTCCAGACCCTGCAGGGCGCCGACCGGCTGCCGGTCGTAGCGGAACTCGCCGTCGTAGTCGTCCTCCAGGACCAGTCCGCCGCGGCCGCGCGCCCAGTCGACCACCGCCGCGCGGCGGCCCGGGTGCAGCGGTCCACCGGTCGGGAACTGGTGGGCGGGCGTCAGCAGCGCCGTGCGGATCTCCGGGTCCTCCGCCAGTCCGCCCACCCGTGCGCCGTGCTCGTCGAGCGGGAGCGGGCGGGTGGTGGCCCCGGCGGCGGCCAGCAGCCCGCGGTGGAAGGCCAGCCCGTAGCCCTCGACGGCGAGCGACCCGGCCGTCCGGGCCGGGAGCACCGCGCGCGGGCCGTCGAACAGCAGCCGCAGCGCGTGCGCGAAGCCGGAGCAGACCACGATCCGGTCCGGGTCGGTGCGGACCCCGCGGGCCCGGGCGAGGTAGTCGGCGAGCACTTCGCGCAGTTCGCGCCGGCCCTGCGGATCGCCGGGCCCGAACGCCTCGTTGGGCGCGGCGGTGAGCGCCCGGCGCCCGGCGGCCAGCCAGGCGGTGCGCGGGAAGGCGGCGGCGTCGGGCTGGCCCTGCCGCAGGTCGTGGGCGGGGCGCGGCGGGCGGGAGGAACGGCGGGCCCGGGTCGGGGGGACGGGTTCGGCCCGTTCGGCGACGGTGGTGCCGGAGCCCTGCCGGGCGGTGAGCCAGCCCTCGGCGACCAGTTCGGCGTAGGCGTCGGCGGCGGTGTTGCGGGCGAT
>NZ_JAIY01000016.1:623116-634188 GCF_000710405.2 Kitasatospora sp. MBT66
GTCCGGCCGGGTGGTGCCCGGCCGGTGGCCCCGCCGGGCGGCCGGGCGCGGGCCCTCGGCCGCTCCGGCGGTACTGCGGCGGGGTGTCCGGGGCGGATCGACCGAAGTGTCCGTCATGGTTCCGCAGCCTAGCGCCGGGCCCCGGCGGCCCCGGGGGCGGGCCTGCCGCCCCCGGGGCCGCCGGAGCGTCCGGCGCGGTCCGGCGCGGTCCCGTGCCGGTTCGGCTCCGGTTCGGCGCAGTCCGGTGCGGTGCAGTGCAGTGCAGTTCGGCGCCGGTCAGTCGATCCGGATCGAGCTGACGATGAACGAGCGCACGTCGTTGCGGGTGCGCTCGGCGAGCGCCGAGTCGGTGGAGTAGGCGCTGACGGTCAGCCAGATGTTCCCGGACTGCGGGACGCAGACGACGATCGCGATCACGTCCGCGTTGCCGCCGATCACCTGGTAGTCGCCGTCGCCCGCGAGGTCCCAGACCTGGAAGCCCTGGCGCAGCAGCGCGGTCTGGGCCAGGCCGAGGCAGTCGCCGAGGGTGTCGTTCTTGGTGAAGGTACCCCA
Organism: Kitasatospora sp. MBT66; assembly: GCF_000710405.2. NCBI lineage: Bacteria > Bacillati > Actinomycetota > Actinomycetes > Kitasatosporales > Streptomycetaceae > Kitasatospora > Kitasatospora sp. MBT66. The sequence continues at coordinate 623,669 of NZ_JAIY01000016.1, forward strand.
GTGTGCGTACATGCGGTCTCCCGTTCGTGCCGTGGTGGCGGCCGCCGCCGGAGTGGTCCGACCCCGGTGGCGGCCGTACCTCGAGCGTCGGGGAGCGGCTGTCCCGGGTGCACGGGGCCGGGGTCCCGTTCCGGCCCGGTTCTCCGACCGGGACCGGCGCGCGGCCCGCGGCGGACGCCCCGGCACGCGGCGAACGGCGGGCACTCCGGGACCGGCTCAGGGCAACTCCGGGGCCGGGGCCGCACCACAGCGGCGGCCGGACCGCCCCTCCGGTGCGCCGGGCGGGCGGCGGGACTCCTGCATCGGTGTGCGGTTACGCCTGCGATCGGGTGACCTTATGGTCGGATTATGTCGTCACAGGCGTGTCGACTGGCTATTCCTTCGCCATGACCAACACCAGGAAGTACCTGCTCGCCGCCGGCCTCGGCACCGCGCTGGCGGTCCTCTCCGCCGGCCCGGCCCTCGCGCTCGACTGCGACACCCCCGTGCACCACGCCCCGACCGCCCCGGTCCACAACGGCCTCCCGGGCGGCCTCCCGGGCGGCCTCCCGGGAGGCGGCGGCGGCACCGTCTGCATCAACGAGGGCGGCGCCTACGCCAACGGCATCGTCGCCAACTCGCCGGGCGTGCTCTCCGGCAACCAGATCCAGATCCCGATCAACAACCAGATCCAGATCCCGATCAACATCCAGACCAACATCTGCGGCAACAGCCTCTCCATTCTCTGACCGGTACCCGGCGCGCGCCCGAGGATCGCCCGGCGCCCCCGCACCGACCGCACGAGGGCTGCGGCCCCGGCACCCGCCGGGGCCGCAGCCCTCGCTCCTCTTTCCCGCTCCCCGCCCGTGGGGGTTACGGCACCACGGTGACCGGCCAGCGGCCCGCCTTGACCAGCCGGACCGCGACCGAGCCGATCACCCGGTGCCCGGCCTGTTCGGAGGCGCCGACCACCACCGCGTCGGCCCGCAGCTCGTCGGCCAGCCGGGCCAGGCCCGTATAGGGGTCACCGCGCACGGTGAGGAAGCGCCACTCCACCCGCCACACGTCGCGCAGCCGGTGCTCGGCCTCGCGGACGGCGGCGAGCAGTTCCTCGGCGATCTCCTGGGTGGTCTCCTCGACGGCGGCGCCCGCGAGCGCGGTGGCCGCGCCCAGCACCGGCTGGATGTACGCGATCGCCAGGGTGGCGTTCTGCCGCCGGGCCAGGCCCGCCGCGTAGGCGGTGGCCCGCCAGGAGGAATCCGAGCCGTCCAGGCCCGCCACGATCATCTTGGGCCCGTCGGTGCCCAGCTCGAACCCGGACGGCGCCACGGCCGCGCCCGGCTCCTCGGCCCGGTCGGCCGCCGACCCCTGCTCCGCATCGCTCTCGTTGCTCATGGCCCGAGGCTATGCCGGACACGGCGGGTGACGGCACGGGGCACGGCGGGTGAGGGCTGTGGCCCGGACCACCCGACGCGACCGCCGCACCCCGCCCGGCACCCCGATTCCGGCACCCGCCGCAGCCGGACCGCCACGCCCCGTCGACCGTGTGCCCGGCCTCACAGGCCCCCCGGAGTGGCCCGGACCACTTTCCGCCGGTATTCGATCTTGAAAATCAGGACATTTGCCTTCAAAACAGGCCAATATCATGATCCATACCCACGGTAACCCCCACTGACCTCGCTAAACCTACGAATCCTTGAAACCCCACCACCACCCCCGTAACTTCGAATGCGTTGCACCGAACGCACCGCCCACCGGGGCCCAGGCCCCGCAAGCGGACACGGTGCCCGACCACGCGAAGCGTGCATCCCCTCGAAACCGCCGCCCACCCCAGGGCCTGGTTCCGCACGTCCGCATCCCCCGCCGAAAGGAAACCCATGACCTTCCGTAACGAGACCACCACCGCCACCACCGCCACCAAGCGCCGCAACCGCGTCCGGACGGCACTGATGGCCGGGGCGGTCCTCGCCCTGCCGGTGGCCGGCCTCGTCACGGCCAACGCCGCCTCCGCCGCCCCCGCCGGAGTCTGGGACAAGGTCGCCGCCTGCGAGGCCACCGGCAACTGGGCCATCAACTCCGGCAACGGCTTCTACGGCGGCCTCCAGTTCACCAGCTCCACCTGGGCCGCCTTCGGCGGCACCGCCTACGCCCCCCAGGCCCACCAGGCCACCAAGGCCCAGCAGATCACCATCGGCGAGAAGGTCCTCGCCGCCCAGGGCCCCGGCGCCTGGCCCGTCTGCTCCGTCAAGGCCGGCCTCACCAAGTAACACCCCCACCCCCACCACCACGGGGGCGCACCACAACAACGCCGCTGCACCCGACCACCCCAAAAGGACGGTCCGGTGACCAGCGGCGTCGTGCGTTCACCCGCAGACAACTCCCGGCCGGTGTCAGACCGCCCGACCACACGCCCAGTCGTAAAGACGGCGCGCACCGTCACCCAGACGGGTCGCGTAGAGCGTGCCGGCACTTCCGCCCGCGAGTTCCTCGGTCGTGGTGGTGACGCCCACGACCGTGCCGGTACCGGTCCGGGGGTCGAAGCCGATCAGGTGGGGGCCTCCGCTCGCCCCGTGCGACATGTCGCAGGACTCGCCCCACAGCAGCGGGGCCGCCGGGCCTTGGCGGGCGGGTCCGGCGCAGTGGATCATGCGCGAGCCGGCGTACTTGGCGGCGGGATCGTTGAGCCGGTCCTTCGGATACCCGAAGGTGTCGACGAACTCGCCCGCCACGGGCCGGGTGAACGCGATCTGCTGGCTTCCGGTAACCTCGGCTACCCGCCGCCCGTCGGCCGAGCGGTTCACCACCAGCATCCCGGTGTCGTGGCCGGCCGCGGCGACGGCGTCCGAGCTCGTGCCGCCCGGGTCGGCGTCCCAGTGCGAGGAGGTGGCCATGCTCCGGACGCTGAAGCCGCCGAGCGGCTTGGTGCCGTTGCGGTAGCCGGGGACGAAGTACAGGTTGTGCCGCCAGGTGCCCTCGGCGGTGGGGGACCCGACGCCCCGCAGACAGTGCGCGGCGGTGATGACGGTGCTGCGGTTCGCGGCGGTGACGACCGTGGCGGTGCAGCTGCCGTCGTAGCCGTCGGAGAAGGTGAAGAACAGCCGCCCCACGCTGCGCTCCACCGCCCCGCCGTGGGTCCAGACGGCGCCCGGGTCCGGGGTGCCGGCGGGAAGCGGCCGGGGGTCGTCGGGCGTGTGGTCGTCCTCGGGCACGGGCGTGATCTCGGGGACGAGGGCGCCGGCGAGCCGCATCCGGTCGGGGGTCCAGTAGGCGTCGATCCGGTCGCGCTCCTCGGTGGTCGTGGCGCCGGCGTGGGCCGTGACGGACTCGCGTTCCGCGGCGACCGCGGCGGTCGGCAGCAGCGCGGCCGCGGTCGCGCTCAGCAGCAGCGCCCCCAGGAGGGCGCGCCCGCGCGGCAGCGTCCGGTCGGCGCCCGTGGTTCCGGCGGTGGTTCCGGGCATCTCGGCAGTGGTACCAGGTGTCTTGGACATGGGCGGGACGCTAGCCGCGCCTCGTCAGGCTTCTGTGTGGACGGCGTCGCGGGCGTCCGTCGATCGGGTCAGGATCCGGTAAAGGCGTCTCGGTCGCGTATCGGCGAGCACCGTGGTGGTCGGGCGTATGCGGCCAGCCAGTATCCTTTACGGACTGTCGGGCCTGATGGCACACCAGCACGAGGGAGCGCATCCGTGGCGGACACCGGACTGCTGGCCCACCAGCGGCAAGCGCTGATCGCCGAGATGGTGCGCCGCAGCGGGGCGGTGCGCGTCGCCGAGCTGGTCGACCAGTTGGGCGTCTCGGACATGACCGTGCGACGCGACCTCGACGCCCTGGAGCGTTCGGGCGTGGTGAAGAAGGTGCACGGCGGCGCCGTCTCCGCCTCGGACACCGCCATCGACGAGCCGGGCTTCGAGGCCAAGTCCGGCCTGGAGTCGGCCGCGAAGGCCGCGGTGGCCGAGGCCGCCGCCACCCTGGTCGAGCCGGGCAGTGTGATCGCCGTCGCCGCGGGCACCACCGCCTACGCGGTCGCGGCCCGGCTGCTGCACATCCCCCGCCTCACCGTGGTCACCAACTCGCTGCCGGTCGCGGAGCTGGTCCGCTCGGCCGGCGACGAGCACGGGACGGGCGCCCCCTCGCTGCTGCTGACCGGCGGCTCGCCCACGCCCTCGGCCGCGCTGGTCGGGCCGCTGGCCGACCAGGCCGTCCGCTCGCTCCACGTCGACCTGCTGATCCTGGGCGCCCACGGGGTGTCCGAGCGGGCCGGTCTGACCACGCCCAACCTCGCGGAGGCCCAGACCAACCGGGCGCTGGTCGCCTCGGCGCGCCGGGTCGCCGTCGTCGCCGACCACACCAAGTGGGGCGTGGTCGCGCTCAGCGGCTTCGCCACGCTCGACGAGATCGATGTGTTCGTCACCGATTCGGCGCTGAACACCCAGGCCCGGGCCGCCCTGACCGAAGCCGTCGGGGAGCTCGTCGTCGCCCCGGTCGCGGGGGCCTGACCGCCGGTCCTGACCGCCCGTCACCGGGGCGGGAGCCGGACACCGAGCGGCAGCAGCCGTGCCGGAGCCCGGCGGCCGGGTCAGTAGCCGCCGAACCCGCCGTAGGAGTGCCCGCCGGTGAAGCCGCCGGTGCCGCCCATGCCGGTGCCGCCGAAACTCGGCCGGGGAGCGGAGGCCCGCTGCCCGGGCGGTACGAAGACCGGAACGGGACCGTGCGGGCCGGGCCGCCAGCTGGGCCCGGCCAGATCCTGCCACCATTCCAGGAAGGTCAGGCGCACCTCCCGGGCCAGGCACTCCGCCTCGGTCCCGGCCCTGGCGCGCTCGTCCCACCGGATGTCGACCGGGCTCTCCGCCCGCCGCGCGAAGGCGTTCAGCGCATCCGCCAACTCCCGTGCCGAAACGGACTCCTGATCGACCATCACCGAGCCGTCGAAAGCGGCGGCCACCGCGCCACCCGGCCCCGGTTCCGTCCCCGTCCCCGTCCCTGACAGGTCGATGCGCCGGACGAGGACCGGCTCCCCCGGACCGGCGCTCCGGTACTGCCACACCCGGCGCTGGGCCAGCTCGTCGAGGACCGTCCGGCGGTGCCGCGTCGCCCGCTGCTCGGCCTCCATCGCCGCCCGGCGGGCCGCGCGCTCCTCGGTCACCCGCAGGGCGACCTCCGCCCGCACCGGCCGGTACTCCTCGACGGCCCGCGCCACCTCCAGCGCGAGGACCTGCTGGGCCCGGGCCGACCGTTCGACGGCCCGCCGCTCCCATCCCGGCCAGCGACGCGGCCGGCCGATGCCGTAGCGGATTCCCCGACCGGTGACGAGGTCGATCTCGATCATGGTGCCGCCGTGCGCCCGGTAGAACTCCTCCAGGGCCCGCGACAGCCGGCCGAGGCAGGCCACGGCGGCCAGCTCCCAGCGCTCGTGCTCGGCCGGCGTGCAGGGCAGCGGCTCGCCCCGGCCGTCCAGGATCCGGTAGACCTCCACCCGTTCCGGCAGCGCAGCCGAGGGATCCGGCCGGAATGCCTGGCCGGCGATCTCCGCCACCTCGAGCCGAACGTTCTCCAGCGACACCCCGGTCCATTCCCTGGTCACTGCCGCGCCCTCCCGTCCTGCTGACGGACGGTGACCCGCCGGAGGCCGCCGAACGGCCCCTGCCCGGGCGGTCACCCGTCACGAGGTGTCACCTGCCCGCCGACGCCGTCCCGTACACGCCCGGGGCGGCCGGCCGACCGACCACCCGTTCGCCGAGCCGCTCCTCAGCAGCAGAACCAAACACATTCAAACGCAATGTGAAATACCACACCCTGTTTTGACGGGCCGTCAAGTGCCCTTCGCTGCCGAGATCAAGCCGTGACATGTCATATGGGGCAAGTGATGACAAGGGCCTCCGCGGTTCGCACGCCCTCTTGAGTGACAGGTTCTGACGTGTCTATGCTGCGTTGCTTTCTGTTCGAAAAAGAGACAGAAAGCATCACGGCGACTCCCCTGCCGCACCTCAGCGCCTCCACGCACCCCCACCCACCCCCACTCGCGCCCTGGAGCGCCCATGCGCAGAACTGCGCCGCACCGCCCCCGCACCACGTCCCGCCCCCTGCCCCTCTCCCTGTCCCGAGCAGCGCTCCGAGCAGTGCCCCGCACACTGCTCGCCCTGGCCCTCGCCTCGGCCGGACTCGGCACGCTCGCGCTCGGCCCCTCGGCGACCCCCGCCGCCGCCGTCGAGAACGGACAGGCCCTCACCCCGCCGATGGGCTGGAACTCCTGGAACACCCTCGGCACCGCCGTCACCCAGCAACAGGTCCTCCAGACCATCGACTTCATGGTCTCCCGGGGCCTGGTCGCGGCCGGCTACAACACCGTCACCATCGACGACGGATGGTCGCTCGGCCACCGCGACGGGCAGACCGCGAACTTCGCGAAGACCGCCGAGGGCGCGATGCAGCTCTACGACGCCAACCGCAACCCGGTCAGCGGCACCGACGGCAACGGCATCGACCCGACCAGCGGCCACCTGGTGCCCGACCCGGAGCGCTTCCCGGCCCGCACCGTCAACGGCCGGACGCTCAACGGCATCGAGTACCTGTCCTGGTACGCGCACAGCAAGGGCATGAAGTTCGGCCTCTACGCCACCACCACCTACACCACCTGCCAGGGCCGCCCCGGCAGCCTGGGCCACGAGAGCACCGACGCCGCCGACTTCGTCTCCTGGGGCGTCGACTACGTGAAGTACGACGACTGCCCCTACGGGCCGAGGATCGTCGGCCCCGACGGCCACGACTACTACACCCAGGGCATCGGCCGCGAGCTCACCCGCTCGATCTACGCCCGGGTGCAGGACTTCCGCCGGGCGCTGGACGCCGCCTCGGCCGCGCAGAACCGGCCCAAGGTCACCCTGAGCGTGTCCGCCCAGCCGGTGCACAGCGGCGTGCCCTACCTGCTGGCCCCCGACGACCCGGCCCGCACCGACCCGGTGGTGGTCGCCGCCGGCACCCCCGAGCGCGAGGCGCCCGGCTACGCGCCGACCGGCAAGTGGTGCGGCCAGGTCGCCAACCTGTGCCGGATCGGCGGTGACCGGGGCCCGGACCTGGACGGCGTGCTCTACAACGGCCAGTTGCGGACCACGCTCCAGTACCCGGCCAACGTCCGGCCCGGCAGCTGGAACGACATGGACATGATGTTCGCGGGGTGGCTGAACCCCTACGGCATCTACGGCACCACCGACAGCTGCGTGTGCCACAAGCCGATGACCGACGACGAGTCGCGCAGCGAGATGTCCGTCCTCGCCATGATGGCCTCCCCGCTCATCAGCGGCGCCGACCTGCGCACCGCCGCCGACTCCCAGCACAGCTCCCAGGGCTACAACTGGTCCACCGGCATCAGTGATTCGGCCCTGGCGGTCTACAAGAACGCCGACGTCGTCGCGGTGAACCAGGACCGCCTAGGCAAGCCGGCCACCCTCGTCGGCCACGCGCCGAACAACGCCACCGACCCGATCGTCCTCAAGCGCCAACTGGCCGACGGCGACACGGCGGTGCTGCTGATCAACCAGGACCCGTCCGGCTGGCGGAACATCACCACCACGCTGGCCGACCTCGGACTGACCGGCCCCGGCTACACCGCCAAGGACCTCTGGACCGGCGCCACCGGCACCTCCACCGGCTCCCTCGGCGGCTGGGTCCCGGCCCACGGCGTCACCATGTACCGCCTCAAGGCGCTGCCCGCCACCGTCCCGGCGGCGGTCGTCGGCGACGGCCGCTACCACGGCATCAGCGCCGGCGGCACCGGCGGGCAGGTGCTGGAGGTCAACGGCATGTGCTCCGCGCCCGACGGCTCGACCACCGACATCAACACCTGGTGGGACTGGCACACCTCGGAGCAGTGGAAGTTCACCCCGAACCCCGACGGCACCGTCCGGATCACCGACAACTGCGACACGCCCACCCAGACCCACGGCACGCTGACCGGCGGCAGCGGCAACGGCTCGCCCGCCTGGGTGCTCAACCGCTGGGACCCCAACAGCCCCAACCAGAAGTGGCGGGTCACCCAGAACGCCGCCACCGGCGCGCTGACCATCACCAACGTCGCCAGCGGACTCGCCCTGGACGCCCCGCGGTCCGCACCGACGTCCTCCGTGGTGCTCGACCCGCCGAACCCGGCCGCGGCCGGCCAGGCCTGGACGCCGCTGAACTGAGCGGACCGCCGCTCCACCGGCCCCGTCCGGTGTGATCCGCAGGACCCGACCAACCCCCTCCAGCCGGTCCGACCGGTCTGCCGCCAGGCTCCCCCGCCAGGCCGGCCGGTCTGTTTCCCCCGTCCAACTCCGATCCCCCGATGGAGGATTCGTGCGAACCCCCGACGCCCGACCGGCGCGCCGTGCCGCGTCCGCGCTCACCGCACTGGCCCTGTTCGCCGGCGGCGGCGCCGTGACGGTGGGGCTCCAGCTCGCCACCGCACCGGCGGCCGCGGCCCTCGACAACGGCCTCAACCTGACGCCGCAGATGGGCTTCAACAACTGGAACTCCACCTACTGCGGGGCCCAGTTCAACGAGGCGATGATCAAGGGCATCGCCGACATCTTCGTCTCCAAGGGCCTCAAGGCGGCCGGCTACCAGTACGTCAACCTCGACGACTGCTGGGCCCTGCCCCAGCGCGACGCGAGCGGCAACCTGGTGGCCGACCCGGTCCGCTTCCCGCACGGCATCAAGGCCCTCGCCGACTATGTGCACGGCAAGGGGCTGAAGTTCGGCATCTACTCCAGCGCCGGCGACCACACCTGCGACGTCAAGGGTTTCCCCGGCGGGCTCGGCCACGAGCAGCAGGACGCCGACCTGTGGGCGTCCTGGGGCGTCGACTACCTCAAGTACGACAACTGCAACAACAAGGGCATCGACGCGCGCACCCGGTACAAGGCCATGGGCGACGCGCTGAAGAAGACCGGCCGCTCCATCCTCTACAGCATCTGCGAGTGGGGCAGCACCGGGCCGTGGAACTGGGCCCAGCCGGTCGGCAACTCCTGGCGCACCACCGGTGACATCAGCGACAACTGGCAGAGCATGATCTCCATCGCGCAGGCCAACCAGGGCCTGGCGAACTACGCCAAGGCCGGGGCGTTCAACGACCCGGACATGCTGGAGGTCGGCAACGGCGGCATGACCGGCACCGAGTACCGGACCCACTTCAGCCTCTGGGCGCAGATGGCCGCCCCGCTGATGATCGGCACCGACCTGCGGACCGCCGAGCCGGAGACCCTGGAGATCCTCACCAACACCGATGTGATCGCGGTGGACCAGGACCCGCTGGGCAAGCAGGGCGCCGTGGTCTCCCGGGAGAACGGGCTGGTGGTGATGAGCAAGCCGCTGGCGGACGGCAGCCGTTCGGTCACCCTCACCAACGAGGGCTCCTACGACGCCACCATCAGCACCACCGCGCAGGCGGTCGGGATCGGCGGCGCCGAGTCCTACAAGGTCAAGGACCTGTGGTCGAAGAAGAGCAGCACCGGCAACGGCGCGATCAGCGCGGTCGTGCCCGGCCACGGCACGGCGATGTTCCGGGTCACCCCGAGCTCGCCGGTCTCCCCGCCCTCGGGCGTGACCCGGCTGAGCGACCTGCCGTTCACCTCGGCGTCCAACTTCTGGGGCCCGGTGGAGCGCGACCGCAGCAACGGCGACCACGTGGCCGGCGACGGCGGGACGATCACCATCCGCGGCGCCCAGTTCGCCAACGGCCTCGGGGTGCACGCCCCCAGTGAGATCGGCTTCCACCTCGGCGGGACCTGCCGCAACCTGGTCACCGACGTGGGCATCGACGACGACGCCTACGGCCACGGCTCGGTGGTGTTCCAGGTCTTCAAGGACGGCGTGAAGGCCGCCGACAGCGGTCCGGTCACCGGCCAGGACCCGGCGCGACGGCTCACCGCCGACCTCACCGGGGCGCAGGAGCTGAAGCTGGTCGTCACCGACGGCGGCGACGGCACCTCCTGGGACCACGCCGACTGGGCGAACGTCCGGGTCGCCTGCGGCGACGGCCCGGCCGCCGGGACGTACCAGGTCTCCGACCTCAACTGGTCGGCGGCGGGCAACAGCTGGGGCCCGGTCGAGCGCGACATGAGCAACGGCGACAACCAGGCGCGGGACGGCAGCACCATCAACATCGGCGGCACCACCTACGCCAAGGGCCTGGGCGTCAACGCGTTCAGCGAGATCGTCTACTACCTCGGCGGCGCCTGCTCCTCGTTCAGCACCGATGTCGGCATCGACGCCGAGGCCCAGGGCCGCGGTTCGGTCTCCTTCGAGATCTACGCCGACGACACCAAGGTCGCCGACAGCGGCCGGGTCACCTCCGCGTCCGGCGTCAAGCACCTGACGGCGGCACTGGCCGGGGCCAACGAGCTGCGGCTCGTGGTGACGGACGGCGGCGACGGCACCAACAGCGACCACGCCGACTGGGCCGCTCCGGTGCTGACCTGCTGATGCCCGACCGTTGATGCCCGACCGTTGATCCACTGATCCACCTGTCGACCCCCGCCGGCCGCGGCAGCGGACGCGGCCGGCGGGCGACC
>NZ_JAIY01000016.1:634861-637600 GCF_000710405.2 Kitasatospora sp. MBT66
CCACGATCTCGTGGGCGCGGTCCCGCAGGTCCCAGGCGAGGGCGGCCCGCCGGTCGAGCTCCTGCGCGATGCCCCGGGCGACCCCCTGGGCGGCGAACACCGCCCGCTGCAGCGGCATCCCGTGGTAGCGGCCGAATCCCAGGCCGTAGGTGAGGTCCTGGGCCAGCACCACGGTACGGATCAGCAGGTCCGCGAGGATGGCCGAGGTGACCAGCGGGTGCCCGCGCAGCACCAGTCGCTGCTCGGGGCCGATCAGCTCGAACCGCTGGTGCATCAGGCCGACGTCGTAGAGCGGGGCGGCCGCTTCCTCGAACTCCGTCCTGGCCGTGCCGCGGGACAGCACGGACACCAGCCCGGCCTCGATGTCGAGCACGGCGTCCAGGCCCTCCGCCAGCTCCTTGTGACGGGCGCACAGCATCACCTCGCGCAGCCCGGCCTCCACGTCCAGATGGGCGTCGAGCCCGTGCAGGAAGGATTTCCGCAGCGCCGCCATCCGGTCCGAGTAATCACGGGTGCGGCGCTCGGGAGAACCGCGCTCGGCCATCATTCCCCCTCTCGATCGGTCATTCTGCTGGAGACGGCCAGCCTCGCCTTGAACAGGCTGGCGCGGACCGCCGCGGGCCGCATGCCCAGCTCGGCGGCGATCTCCGTCGGCGTGTAGCCGTCCAGCGTCCACGCCAGGACCTGGCGCTGACGGGCGGGCAGGCCGCCCAGCAGCCGCAGGATCTCCTGCTCGTCCTCCCACTCGGCGGCGTGCCCCGGTGCCGGCAGCAGCGAGGTCGGTTCGAGCGCCAACTCCTCGATGCTGTCCTCGACCTGGCTGAAGGCCCGCACGAGTTCACGGGACGCGACTCTTCGGCACCAGGCCTCCGGCGACTGGATCCGGTCCCACCGTTCGTAGGCCTTGACCATGGTGTCCTGGGCCAGGTCCGCGGCCAGCGCGGCCGGGGCCCCCTGCCACATCAGGAAGGCCACCAGCCGTCGGAGGCAGGTGCGGTAGAAGTACGCGAACTCGCCGTGCCGGGCTCCGGTCCCGCTGCCGTCGGCAGGGGCCGGAAGGTGGCCGAGGGACGCCGCCGACGCGGCCTCCCCCTCCGGGCCGGTCTCACTCATGCGCGCCGCGACTCCGCTCCTCGTGCGGCTCCGGTCGCTTTCGTCGGTCGTCCTCGGACCGGCTCGCGCGGACCGCGAGGACGACCACGACCGGGGGCGGCTGGGGCCGGTCCCGCCGGCGCGGCCGTAACTGCCCCACCAGGGTGACCAGGGCCCCCAGCAACCCCAGTACACCTGCCACCACCGAGCCCGTCACGGGATCCACCAGCGCTCCTGTCGTCGTTGCCACACTTCCACGACCAGGAGGGCCGCCGGGGCGCCCGCGTTAACCGGTCCGGGGATTCTGTTACAGAGCGCCCGGAGCGAACGGGACCCCCGTGCCGGTGCGGCACGGGGGTCCCGGGGCGTCCGCGGCGGGCGGCGGCGTCACCGGCCGAGGCGTCACCGGGTCATGTAGACGCTGTCCATGAAGTCGACGATCTGCTGGTCCGTCAGCCGCTGGCCCTCGCGGTGGCCCATCGCGAGGTCGGCCTCGCTGATCATGCCGACCAGCCGGTCGCCGTCGATGACCGGGATGCGGCGGATCTGGTGCTGCTCCATCTTGTGCAGCACCGCGTCCATGCTGTCGTCCGCGTGGACGCAGTGCAGGTGGCCGGCCAGCTCCATGGCCTTCATCGTCGCCGGGTCCCGCCCCTCGGCGATGCACCGGACGATGATGTCGCGGTCGGTGATGATGCCCTTCAGCTTCTGGTCCGAGCCGCAGATCGGGAGGGCGCCGACGTTCATGTCGCGCATCATCCGGGCGGCGTCGGCGAGGCTCTGGTCGGCGGCGACGCACTGGGCGCCGGCGTGCATGATGTCTCGGGCAGTAGTCACGGGGACTCCTCCTCAGGGTCTCCCCCGAGCACCGGGTGTTCCGGTGCGCCCACCCTACGCACGGGTGCCGGGGGTCCGCGAGCGCATCCGGGGCGGCGGTTGCCGAGCGTGGCCGGGAGGCAGCCGCCGGGTGGGGCCGGGAGGCCGTCGGCGGACCTGGTCGCAGGCCGTCGCCACGGCGTCGCCGAGGCTCCGGCGGGACGATACTGGGGACGTGACGGAGGAGTTCGCCGGGGCGCCCGGTGCAGTACGGGCGCCGGACCGGACAGCGGTGACGACCACCCCCGACCTGGTCGACGAGGCGGTCCGGGCACGGCCCGCCACCGCGCTGCGCCCCTATGTGGCCTGGTACTCGGGTTACCGCCAACGGGGACTGCCGCCCGCCCTGCACCGGGGCCTGCCGTCCCCGTACCTGACCTTCATCGTGACCCTGGACGAACCGCTCACCATGGCGGGCCACCCGGACCCGGCCCAGCCCCCCGGCCGGTTCGCCACCCTGCTCGGCGGGCTGCACACGGCCCCGGCGCTGATCAGCCACGACGGCCGGCAGTCCGGCATCCAGGTCGCCGTCCACCCGCTGGCGGCGCGGGCGCTGTTCGGACTGCCGGCCGGGGAGCTCGCCGAACTGGACGTACCGGCGGAGGCGGTGCTCGGCGCGGTCGCCGAGCGGCTCCAGGAGGCCGTGCGGGAGGCGCGGACCTGGCCGGAGCGGTTCGCGGCACTGGACGGCGCGCTGCTGCGGCTCGCGCACCCGTCCGGCCGGGTGCCGCCCGAGGTGCTGCGGGCCTGGGACGCGCTGCGGCGCAGCGG
>NZ_JAIY01000016.1:637621-637974 GCF_000710405.2 Kitasatospora sp. MBT66
CCGGTGGCCGCGCTCGCCGAGGAGACCGGCTGGAGCGGCCGGCATCTCCAGGACCGGTTCCGCCGGGAGACCGGGCTCACGCCGAAGGCCGCCGCCCGGGTGATCCGGTTCGACCGCGCCCGGCGGCTGCTGGCCGCGCCCGGTCCGGCGCCCCGGCTGGCGGAGCTCGCGGTGCGCTGCGGGTACTTCGACCAGGCCCATCTGGCGCGCGAGTTCCGCACGCTCGCGGGGTGCGCGCCGACGGTCTGGCTCGCCGAGGAGGGCCCGGACGGGGCGAAGTTCCGAAACGTCCAAGGCGGGGCGGCCGGGCCCGGGCCAGAGTGGGAGGCATGACGGCGGACCGGCCCCACCCG
>NZ_JAIY01000016.1:638521-648958 GCF_000710405.2 Kitasatospora sp. MBT66
CGGGGCGGCCGTGAAGCGGCTGCGGGCCGTCTGCCTGGCCCTGCCGGAGGTGGACGAGCGGGTCAGCCACGGCGAGCCGACCTGGTTCGCCGGCGTCGGCCGCCGGGCGCGGGTGTTCGTGATGCTCGCCGAGCGCCACCACGACGACCGCCTGGCGTTCTGGTGCCCGGCGGCGGCCGGCGCGCAGGAGTTCCTGGTCGCGGAGGAGCCGGAGCTCTTCTTCCGCCCGCCCTACGTCGGCCACCGGGGTTGGGTCGGCGTCCGCATCGACGTCCCGCCGGTGGACTGGGAGCGGGTCGAGGACCTGGTCGCGGACGCGCACGCCCTGGTGACCGGCGGGGGTGCCGAGCGGCGGCCTTGACCGTCGCCGCCTCGCTCTCTTGATGTAATTTTTAGGTCACCTGACCTAGTTTTTGCGTATGACCACTTCGAAGAGTTCCCCGGCCCCCGACCTCGACAGCCCCGACCTCCTCGGGCCCGACCTCCTCGGGCCCGACCTCCTCACGCCCGACCCCCGAGGACCGGTCCTGCTGGTCGGCGGCTACGGGACGGTCGGCAGTGAACTCGCCCGCCTGGTCGCGGCCGAGCACCCCGTCCTGCTCACCGGCCGCTCCGAGCAGCGCGGCGCGGACCTCGTCCGCGAACTCGGCGGCGCCCCGCACGCCGCCGTCCGCCGCTGGGACCTCGCCGACCCCGCCCCCTTCACCGCCGCGGTGAGCGCCGTCGTCGGCGTCGTCAACGACCCCGACGACCGGGTGCTCCGGGCGGCGGCCCGCGCCGGCGTCCCGTACGTGGACGTCACCCGCTGGACCGTCCGCCTCCAGCGCGCCGCCACCGTGGCCGCGCTGCTGCGCCCCACCGCGCCGGTGCTGCTCTCCTCGGCCTGGATGGGCGGCGTGGTCGGACTCGTCGCGGCCGCGCTCGCCGAACGCCTCGGCGGGGCGGACCGGGTCGAGACCGCGATCCGCTGGGACCTCGCCGACCGGGCCGGCGCGGACTCGGTGGAGTTCATGGACCGGCTGGGGCTGGACTACGAGGTGATCAGCGAGGGCCGGCGCCGCACCGTCGCCCCGCTGACCGAGGCGCACACCGTCCGGATCGGCGACCACCCCACCCGGGTCGCCCGGATCGACACGCCCGAGCAGTTCACCCTGCCGCTCACCCTCGGCACCACCACCGCCACCACCCGGATCGGATTCAGCTCCGACCTCAGCACCCGGGCCCTGCTGGCCGCCAAGCACACCGGCTTCTTCCGCTGGGGCCGGGGCGAACGCTGGCAGTCCGCCCGCCGCGCCCTGCTGTACTCCCCCGGCGCGGGCGGCACCGCACTGCTGCGCGTCGACGTCGGGCACGCCGGCCGCACCCTCACCGCGGTCGTCGAGGACCGCGCCGGCCAGGCCCACCTCACCGCCGTCGGCGGCCTGCTCGCCCTCCGCCGCGCCCTCGGCTCGGACGGCGCGGCGGCAGCCCCGGCCGGCGTCTCCTTCCCCGAGCAGACCCCCCGGCCGGACCGGGTGGTGGCCGACCTCGCCGCCCTGGGGGTAGCGGTCGACATCGGCTCCGCTCCGGGCTTGGATGCTGCAGCATGAGCACCGCACCCGACCCGACCCCGTCCACATCGTCCGCCGCCCCGGCCCGAGGGCGGGGGCGGAAGGGCGCGGAACGGCGGGAAGCCCTGCTGGACGCCGCCGAGGAGGTCCTGGTCGCCGAGGGCGGCCCGGAGTGGACGATGCGCGCCGTGGCCGCGGCGGCCGGCGTACGGCTGGGCCACCTCCAGTACTACTTCCCCACCCACGCGGACCTGGTCGCCGCCGTACTGGAGCGGGTGCTGCGGCGCTCCGCCGAACGACTGGCGCCCCTGCTCGCCGCCGACGCCGACGCCGATGCCGATGCCCCCGGGGCAACCGCCGGGGTGGTCACCACCCTGCTGGCCGAACAGGAGGACGCCCGCCTGATGCGGCTGTTCGTCGAGGTGTGGGCCCTGGCCGCCCGCGACACGACCGTGTCCGCGGCCGTCCGCGGTTTCTACGGCGACTACCGGACCCAGGTGACCGCCTTCCTCGCCCGCCGCCACCCCGACCTGCCCGAGGAGGAACTGCGCGCCCGCGCCGGGGTGTTCATCATGCTGATCGAGGGCGCATCGCTGTTCCGCTCCGGAGTGGCGGGCGAACGCGACCCCGCCACCGACGAGGCATTGGTCCGCACCGCCCACGCCCTGCTCGGATCCTGACCTACCCGGGCTTGTCGCGCGAGTTCGATCCCCGTCGCCCACTCCAGCGGTAGAGCCCCCCGGTTCCGAAGTACACACCCGCGCCGCCGGGTCGGTCGTCTTCGGATCCGACACCGAGGGGCGGATCACCCTGCCGGGCCGGGTCCGCGATCGGATCCGGCGGCTCCGCCGGTGTCCAGGCCGTCGATCGGGGCCCACTCGTGTTCCAGGATCGAGTAGGTGATCGAGTCGCGCCATGCCCCGTGGACGAACACGTGGTCCCGGATCCGACCGTCCTCGGTCATTCCGGCCCGGAGCAGGGTCCGGGCCGAGGCCTCGTTGAGCGGTGCTCGGGCGGCCCAGATGCGGTGCAGGCCGAGGACGTCGAAGCCGAGGGCGCAGAGCAGGTGGACGGTCTCGGTGCCGAGGCCCTTGCCCCATGCGGCCGGGTGGAGGGCGAAGCCGATGGTGGCGGCCTGCTGCGGCTCGGTGGCCAGGCGGGCGTAGCCGATCAGCCGGTGCTCGCCGCGTCGGGTCACGGCCAGGCAGTACTCGGTACGCGGGGTGGCGTGCGCGGAGTCGACGGAGCGGGCAGTGATCGCGTCGACCTGCTCGCGGGTGCGGGGTTCGAAGCTGAGGTGCCGGGTGGCTTCGGGTCACCGTAGATCGCCAGGAGGTCGCCGGTGTCCGCGGGTTCGACCTCGCGCAGCGCCAGGCTGGGGCCGATCAGGCGGAGTTGGTCATGGCTGCGGAGCCTGTCCGCCGGGTCACCGGACGAGGGCCGGGACGGGGGCGAAGGCCCCGATCCCCGGGCGCAGGCCAGCCGCCGCGCCGTTCCCTCGGCCCGGTGCCCCGGGCGGGTGTCAGGCCAGGTCGGTGAGGAGTTGGAGGTCCGGCGGGGCGGCCAGCAGGGTGGGGCCGGCGGCGAAGGCCTCGGCCATGTGGGGCGCGGCGAGGTGGGCGTCGAAGTCGGCCCGGGTCGCCCACTGTTCGACGACCACCCAGGACGCGGGGTCGAGCGGGTCCTGGTACGGGCGGTAGAACAGGCAGCCGGGCTCGGCGAGCGTCGGCGCGACCAGTGACAGCGCCTGGGCCCGTACCAGCTCCTCCTGCCCCGGTGCGGCCTTCAGTCTGGCGACAGCGGTGATCGGTCCACTCATTGCGTCCCCCTGGATTCCGGTGATCGTCTGCGATCACCGGTGGCCAACAGGGCCGGGACCGCACCTATTCCGGGCGGCGGGCACCGGCGGGACGGCTCGCGCCGTGCCCCGGCGGCGGGCAGACTGGCCGCGGAGGGCCCGGTGGACCCGGGCCCGCGCGCAGCCCCGGAGGCGGCGATGCCGCAGATGACGGTCGACGGGCGCACCCTCGCGCTCTCGCACCTGGACAAGGTCTACTTCCCGCGGACCGGCACCCTCAAGGGCGAGGTCCTGCGCTACTACGCCGCCGTCCACAGCGCCCTGCTGCCGCACCTGCGCGACCGTCCGGTGTCCTTCCTGCGCTGCCCGGACGGCGTGGCGGCCGAGGTGTTCGTGGCGAAGAACCCACCGCCCGGCACGCCCGACTGGGTGCGCACGGCGGAGGTGCCGAGCAACAGCGGCGAGCTGCGCCAGGTGGTGCTGGAGGACGGCGCCGGGCTGCTCTCGGTGGTCAACCTGGGCTGTCTGGAGCTGCACGTGCCGCAGTGGCACGCCGGCGCGCCCGGGCTGGCGGACCGGTTGGTGCTGGACCTCGATCCGGGCGCGGGGGCGGACGTCCTCACCTGTCGCACCGTGGCCGGGCTGCTCCGCGAGCGGCTCGCGGCGGACGGTCTGGAGGTCTGGGTGAAGACCTCCGGCGGCAAGGGCCTCCATCTGCTGGTGCCGCTGGAGCCCACGCCGAGCGCCCGGGTGTCCGCCTACGCGAAGGAGCTGGCGGCCGAGCTGGAGGCGGCCCGCCCGGAGCTGGTCGTGCACACCATGGCGAAGGCCCGCCGCACCGGCCGGGTGCTGGTCGACTGGTCCCAGAACTCGGCGAAGAAGACCACGGCCGCCCCGTACACGGTGCGGGCGCAGGAGCGGCCGACGGTGTCGGCGCCGCTGTCCTGGGCGGAGCTGGACGCGGCCGGGTCGGCGGCGGAGCTGGTGTTCACGATCGCCGAGGTGCCGGAGCGGCTGGCGGCCCACGGGGATCCGCTCGGGCCGCTGCTGGATCCGGCGCGGGCCCGGCCGCTGCCCGCGGCCGCGCCGCACCGCGCCCGACCCGCGTCCCCGGCCCCGGCCCGGTCCAAGTCCAAGTCCCCGTCCTCGGGCGGCCGCGACCCGGTGGTCCTGACCCCTCCGGTGGAGGTGATGCGCCCGGCCGCCGTGCCCGCCGTGCCGCCGGCGGACGGCCTCGGCGGCGCCGGGGTGCTCTACGAACTGAAGCTGGACGGCTTCCGCTGCGTGGCCTTCGCCCGGGGGCCGGACCGCCCGGCGTTCCTGCAGTCCCGCTCCGGACGGGACCTCGCCGCCGAGTTCCCGCCGATCGCCGCGGCCGTCGCCCGGCTGCCGGCCGGGCTGGTGCTGGACGCCGAGCTGGTCGCCTGGCGCGGCGGCCGGTTCGCCTTCGAGGAGCTGCTGCGGACCAGGCGGGACGGGGCCGCCGAGGACGTGGCGCTGGGGCTGATCGCCTTCGACGTGCTCGCCCTGCCCGGCCGGGACGTCCGGTCCCTGCCGCTGGCCGACCGGCGGCGGTTGCTGCTGGCCGCGCTGGCCGAGGTGCCGCCGCCGGTCCAGCCGGTCCTGGCGACCACCGACCGGGCCGAGGCGCTGACCTGGACGGAGCAGCTCGCCGACACCGGCGTGGAGGGGCTGGTCTGCAAGGCCGCCGGTTCGGCGTACCGGCCGCGCGGGGCGGGCCGGGTCTGGGTGAAGTACCGGCGCGGCGACACCGTGGACGCCACCGTCCGCGCCGTGACCGGACCGCCCGCGCGGCCCCGGGCGGTGGTCCTGGAGCTGGACGACGGCCGGGTGCTGCTCTCCTCCCCGCCGCTGTCGCCGCTCCAGTCGCGGCAGGTGGCGGAGCTGGCCGCCGGGCGGCTCGGGGCGCCCGTCCACGATCCGCAGTACGGCGACGTCCGGCCGCTGACCGCCCCGCTGCGGGCCGAGGTGACCGTCACCGGCCGGCCGCCGGCGGCGCTGTTCGTCCGCCTGCGCGGCGACTGAGGACCTGCGCCGTCAGTTCGGTTCGCTTCTCCCTCGGTGTGGCGGGACGGGACCGGCTCGTGGGCGAGGGCCCACGGCGGGTGCGGGCCGCCAGCCGGCCGGGCGTGCGCGAACTCCGTCACCAGGGCCTCGGTGAAGGCCGGCAGGTCGCTCGGCCGACGGCCGGAGACCAGCACCCCGGGTCCGTCCCGGCAGACGTGGACCGGTTCGTCGGCCCAGTAGGCGCCGGCGTTCACCAGGTCGGTGCGGATGCTCGGCGAGGAGGTGAGGGTGCGTCCGCGCACCGCGTCCGCCTCGATCAGCGTCCACGCGCCGTGGCCGGTCACCGCGACCGGCCGGCCGGCGGCGGCCAGTTGGTGGACCAGGGCCACGGCCGCGCGGTCCAGGCGCAGGCAGTCGGGGTTGGCGACGCCCCCGGGCAGTACCAGGCCGTCGTAGGCAGCCGGGTGCGCCAGCGCGACCACGTCGTCGACGGGGAAGGCGTCCGCCCGGTCGAGGTGCCGGTACGCGTCGACGAGTCCGGGGCGGGTGGACAGCAGCCGCGGCGTGCCGCCGGCCTCCGCCACGGCCTGCCAGGGGACGGTGAGGTCCACCTGCTCGGCGCCCTCGGGAGCGACCAGGAAGGCGATCGTCCGGCCGGTGAGGACGGTCAGCGGCATCCGGGCCACCACCCGGTTCTCCCTCCGCTCACGGACACGGCTCGCACCGGCTCAGCCGCCGGGGCGCGCACCGGACCGGTCCACGCGGTCGGCGGCGGTCGGGCCGCGCCCGGCCAGTTCGACGGCGGCGGGCGGCGGGGCGAGGCGGATCCGGGCGCGCGCGCAGTCCAGGTGGACGACCAGCTCCAGGTGGTCGACCCGAGCGACCGTCCCGATCGGGACCAGCAGCGGGGCGCCCGGCACCCACGGCCTGGTGTCCACCAGCAGGTGGTCCCCGGCGTCCTGCTCGACCCGGCCGAGCGGGCCGTCCGTCGCCTCGACGTCGTAGCCGACCAGGACGAGGTCGGCGGCATGGTGGGAGCCCGGACGGTACTCCCTCAGCTCGGTGGTCATCACGCCTCCGGGTGGTCCCACGGGCGGCGTTCGCGGCGGCCCGGGTCGTCGCGGTCGTCACCCGGGTCGTCGGCCCGACCGGCGCCCCGGCCGTCGCCCCGGTCGTGGTACGGGCCCCAGCTCCGGTGCTCACCGGGCCACGGCCCGCGGCCCCAGTGGTCCCCCCGGTCCGGCGAGCCGACCGCCGGGTCCACCCGGTGCCGCCGGTGGCGGCGCAGCACGACCGAGAGACCGGCCGCGATCATGACGCTGCCGACCCACACGGCTCCCGTGGCGATCGCCACCACGGCCGTCGGCTTGCGCACCGCGATGCTGAGGCAGAGCGCCGCCATCACCAGCGCCGTCATCAGCACGCCGGTCGGCAATCGGCGGCCGAGGCCGCGCAGCGCGCTCCCGACGCGGTGCGGCCGTTCCGCTCCCATCGTGCTCAACCGCCGGTCGAGGCGGGTGTCCCGGCTCAGATCGCACTCGATCTCGGCGAGGAGCCGCCGCTCCCGTCCGCTCAAAGCGGGTCCGTCCATCTCGGTCACCTCCGGCACGTCCGGTGACGACGACATCCCGTCCGGGCGTCTGCCCGGTGGGGGGTGCGCTAACCGCTCCGGCCCGCGAGGGCGACGGACGCGGCCGGGCGACGGTCGCCGAACGCCCGCGGACGGGCGAGCAGGCTGTCGTCCAGCACACACAACAGGGCCGCGGCGTCGGGGTGCACCTCGGCGGCTCCCGCCGCCCTCACCTCCGCGGCCGTGACACCGGGGCCGGGACCGAGCACCGCGACACAGGGCACTCCGGCCAGCCGCGCGACCCGGACCTCGGGCGCGCTCGCGGCGACGAACACGGCGTGCGACGGTTTGCCGTCGACCAGGTCGAGGGCGACCCGGACCGGATCGCGGCCAGGATCGGTCACGGTGAGTGCCGGGGTCCCGCTCGGGCCGGGGGCGGTCAGGACCACCGTCCAGCCCCGTGCCGCGCACTCGCGCAGCAGGGCGGCGGAACCGCGTGACGTCGCACGCCAACCGGCCCCGAAGAGTGCCGCCGAGACGACTGTCATGGCCCACCGTTCCCGTTCCGCACCACGCACCGGCGCGCCCTTCCAGGTTAGGCCCGCGCCCCCGGGACCGCCCGGCGTCCCGGGTCACTCCGGGTGACGACTCGCAGCTGTCCGGAATCCTCTCGGCGCCGGCGCCCGGCCGTGCCAGGATCGAGCCATGATCACCCCGCTCACCGCCCGCCCCACCGCACCGAACGGGGACGGGGAAGGGGACGACTCGCGGAACGGCGGCCTCCGGCGACACACCCCCGCGCGGACCGGTCCCTGGGGGCGCGCGGCCCCTTCGGTCGCGCCCTCAAGCTCGGGTCGCGGCAGCCCCCGCAACCAGCGGCGGACGGTGACCGCACCGACGCGGAGCGCATCCGTTCCATTGACAGTCCGCCGGAACCGCCCCGATCCTCGCCGGTACGGCCCGGCCACCGAGCAGGGCCGCTCGACGACCGGGGGTGGTCAGCGATGACGGACCAGTGGACAGCGCGGCGCATGCCGCGGGCGGTCAGGTGGGCGGTCGCGGGCGTGTGGGTGCACGCCGCACTCAGCGGATTCGCGGGCCTCGTGCTGCTCGCCGCCCTCGGCCGCAACCAGGGCGGCGAGGTCGCACCGGTACGGTTCATCGCGATGGCCTCCGTCCTGGTGGGCCTGCTGCTCGGCACCTGCGCCGGCCTCGCCTCCCGCCGCGCGGGCTGGACCAGGACCACCGTGGTCGTCGTCGAGGCCCTCTCGGTGGCGACGGCCGCCCTCCTCCTGCTGACCGGCTCCCTCGCCGCCCTCACCGGCATCGCCCTCGGCGCCTTCGTCCTCCGCACCTTCCTCTCCCCCGTCGGCCGCGCCTGGTTCGACGACCAGGCCCCGTCCGGGTGAACCGACCGCCGACGAACCGGTGTTCGCCGAGCCAGGCGGCGGTGCGGGGCGGCGGGTGCGGGGCGGCGTGGGCCGGCCCGGGGCGGCGGCGCTCAGGGCGGCGGCGCTCAGGGCGGCGGCGCTCAGGGCGGCGGCGCTCAGGGCAGCAGGGCGGCCGCCGCGTTCCGGAGGGTGATGTCGATCGATTCCCGCACCCGGGTGAGTTCCGGCAGCTTCTCCTCGATCTCCCGCTCCTCGTAGGCGGATTCGACCGTAAACCAGACGCCGACCACGTTGTTCTCCCGCTTGCACCGGACATCGGCGGCCGCCGTGGCCAGCTCGGTCGCCGAGGGGACCGGGGAGTGCCAGGCGGGGTCGTTCGCGGCGGCGGCCGGCGTCCCGTAGTCGAATCCGCTCGCCTTCATGCACGAGGACCATTTCCGGAACACCTCCTTGACCCTCTCGTCGGCCGTCGACCGTTGGTAGTTGCCGAAGTTGACGTCCACGGCCACCTGCGCGTCCTGGAACGTCCCGCCGCCCGCGGTGACCGCCTGCTGGGCCTCGCCCGCGCATCCGCCCGGAGGGATCGGGGTCCCGCGGAAGACCCCCGTCCGGGAACCCCCCGGAGCTTGGGGTGCCCCGCTCCCCGCGCCGAGCACGAGGCGCACGTCCGGGGAGAGGGACTCGGTCGGTGTCGGCGTCGACCCGTCCCCCGAGGCATCGCCGTGGTACCCGCGGACGGCGGCGACGGCCGGGTCGGTGGGGTCGTACCGGTGCGCGGTCTGGCCGGTGCGTCGGTCGGACTCGCGGACCGCCGGCTCGTAGTCCAGCCCGAACCTCTTCATGCAGGTCGAGACCAGACGGGCCCAGCCGCGGTCCATCCGCGCGTTCTCCTCCGGGTTGATCAGGTACTTCTCGACCGGGAGCGCCCGGTCCGAGGTGCTCGCCAGCACGGGGACGTCCGGGACGGCGGGAGCGGGGGCTACCGGGACGGCGGCAGCGGAGCCGGCCGGTGCCGGGGAGTCCGGCGGGCGGCCCGAGTCCGGTCCGCCCGCACTCGTGCAGGCCGCGGAGGTCGCGGCGAGGAGTCCCGCCAGAAGAAGGGTCGCTCGAATCATCGGATTTCCGCGCGGCACGGCATTCGGTCCCTTCGAGGCTTTTTCCGATTTCTTGGTGGTACTCGTGCATTCCGGTCGATCGGTCGGCCATTCGCCCCCTGGCCCCCGTTCACGCGGTGCGTCCGCGTTCGCCCGATATGGACGCCGAGTCCGGGAGCGGTCGTGCTGTTGGCATACGTCACGGAGCGGTCGATATCCCCCGCATTCCTTACCGCAAAGCTGATGTGAGTGGCCGTCAGGAGCCTTGACCGGGGTGGGGCGCTGTCTGATGATACTCAGGGCCCGGTGGGACGGGCGCACTTCCACCTCCGGGGCGTCAGCCGATTCGGAGCAGGCCGGACCGCGATTCGAGCGGGCGACCGGCGGCCCGGACTTCGGTCCACGATCCGGCTCGACGTGCCGATTCGAGCACCCGAAAGGTGACCATGAAACTCACGGGGAATATCAGGATCGGGGTCGCGGCGCTGCTCGCCGCCGGCGGTCTCGCGTTTTCGGTGCCGGCCGCTTCCGCCGCCCCGAACCCGGGCACGTGCAGCGGTAGCGACTTCTGCCTCTACTTCAACTCCGACTTCAAGGGCGCCACGTTCGAGGACGGCCGGGGCAACTCGCAGACCCCCGAGAACTACGGCGCTCCGAACTGGTACAGGTTCTCGGGGGGCAACGGCGCCGGGTCGTACGTGAAGAACAACGCCGCGTCGGCGTGGAACTTCAACCTCAACTACAGCGTGACGGTCTACTTCAACTCGAACAACAGCGGCCCGAGCCAGTTCATCAAGCGCCTGACCGGCGCCAACCTCAACGACCAGCTGAAGAACAACAACGCGTCGCAGTGCCTCGACTTCTTCCAGTACTGCCCCTGAGAATTCCGGGGCAGCGGCCGAGCGGGGATCGCCGGACCGCTCCGAGGCCCTGACCACCGGTCCGACCGGCCTGCGGGCCCCGACGCATCCCTTCGGAGGCGTCGGGGCCCGCGGGCCGGGCCCGG
>NZ_JAIY01000016.1:648996-682875 GCF_000710405.2 Kitasatospora sp. MBT66
AGCCCCGGCTGCTCGGGGCGAGGCGGCCGAGGATGTGGAGGAGGCGGTCCAGGGCGTCGCGGGAGTTGGGCTCGGTCAGGTTGACCATCAGCCGGAAGGCGGCGCGGAGGAGGGCCGGGTTGCCGAGGCCGGCGGCGCCCGCGGCGCCGACCAGGCGGGGGCGGCTCAGCGCGGCGGCGGTGAGGCGGCCGAGGGCGAAGTAGCCGTCGTAGGCGGCGCGGAGGGTCTGGGGGTAGGCGCGCAGGGCGAGGTCGCGGCCGCGGTCGGTGCGGCGGGCCAGGGCCTGGACGACGGTCTCGGCGGCGTAGCGGCCGGACTCCATCGCGTAGGCGATGCCCTCGCCGGTGGCCGGGCTGACCGTGCCGCCCGCGTCGCCGATCAGCAACAGGCCGTCGGCGTAGTGGGGTTGACGGTTGAGGCCCATCGGGAGGGCGGAGCCCCGGATGGGTTCGGTGACGGCCTCGGGGTGGTAGCCGTAGTCGGCGGGCAGGTTCTCGCACCAGCGGCGGAGCAGGTGCTTCCAGTCCACCTCGCGCGGCACCGCGCCGGTGTCGACGACGCCCAGGCCGACGTTGGCGGTGCCGTCGCCCATGCCGAACACCCAGCCGTAGCCCGGGAGGAGGCGGCGGTCCCGGTCCGACGGGTCGCGCAGGTCCAACCAGGCCTCCAGGTAGCGGTCCTCGTGGCGCGGGGTGGTGAAGTAGGTCCGGTAGGCGACGCCCATCGCGCGGTCGGTCCGGCGGTAGCGCTTCATCGCCAGCGAGAGCCGGGTGGAGTTGCCGTCGGCGGCCACGACCAGGGGCGCGTGGTAGGCGACGGGGCGGCGCTCCTCGCCGAGCCGGGCGGTGACGCCGGTGATCCGGCCGGTCCGCTCGTCGAGCAACGGGCCGTCCACGTTGGCCCGTTCGACCAGTCGGGCGCCGGCCGCGGCGGCGCGGCGGGCGAGCAGTTCGTCGAAGTCGGCGCGGCGGCGGACCAGTCCGAAGCCGGGGAAGGCGGAGAGTTCCGGCCAGTCGAGTTCCAGCCGGTGTCCGCCCGCCACGATCCGCAGTCCGCGGTTGTGCAGCCAGCCGGCGGACTCCGAGACGTCGATGCCGAGATCGATCAACTGCCGTACCGCGCGCGGGGTGAGGCCGTCGCCGCAGACCTTCTCCCGGGGGAAGGCGGACTTCTCCAGCAGGAGGACGTCCAGGCCGGTCCGGGCCAGGTGGTAGGCGGCGGTGGAGCCGGCGGGGCCCGCGCCGACCACGATGACGTCGGCGGTGTCGGCGGACGGGTTGGCCGGGTGGGCCGGGCGGGTGGACGGCTGCTGTGCTGGGCCGGGCATGCGACGCTCCCACGGGTGTCGGTCCTGCGGCGGACTCGGCTGATTCGGCGGACACCCGACGATATGGAGCCCGGCGGTCGCGCCGCACCCGACACGCGGGCATCCGGCGGCCCGCCCGGCCGCTCCGGGCGGATCCGGCGCACCGGTCCCCCGCCCCGGAGTGACCGGATTATGACGGTCAATCAGTCGGACAATCATGTCGCGAACACCGCACATCGGCCCGGCCCCGGAACACCCCGGACCGGACGGACGGGCGGGCGGGCGGATGCAAGGGCGGACGGACGCACGAAGGGCCGGCGACCTCACCAGGTCGCCGGCCCGTTCGACCGTCCCGCTCCGCCCCGCAGGGGAGGCGGGCGGCGCTCAGGGGACGATCGCGAGCTCCACGTAGGCCGCCAGGATCGCCAGGTGCACCGCGCCCTGGAGCGGGGTCGCCCGGCGCGGGATGACCGTCAGGGTACCGACCACGAGGGTGAGCGTCAGGAGCACCAGATGCGCGGGGTCGAGGCCGAGGACCAGCGGACCGGAGAGCCAGTGCGAGGCGATCGCCACGGCCGGGATGGTAAGGCCGATGCTCGCGAGGGCAGAGCCGAGCGCCAGGTTGAGGCTGGTCTGCACCCGGTTGCGCCTGGCGGCGCGCACGGCCGCGATGGTCTCCGGCAGCAGGACCAGCAGGGCGATCACCACACCCACGACCGAGGACGGCAGCCCCGCCGACTCGACCCCCGACTCGATGGTCGGCGACACGCCCTTGGCCAGGCCCACCACCGAGATCAGCGCCACACCGAGCAGCACCAGGCTGAACACCATGGCGCGCTTGGTCGGCGGGTCGGCGTGGTCCTCCTCGTCCAGCACCTTGCCGTCGGAGGTGACCGGCAGGAAGTAGTCCCGGTGCCGGAACGTCAGCGTGGCCACGAACAGCAGGTACAGCACGAGCGAGGCAGCCGCCGCGAAGGCCAGCTGGGTGGGGTTGAACTGGGGGCCGGGCGAGCTGGTGGTGAAGGTCGGCAGGACCAGGCTCAGCGTGGCGAGGGTCCCGATGGTGGCCAGCGCCGCGCCCGTTCCCTCGGCGTTGAAGACCGCCACCCGGTGCTTGATGGCGGCGGCCAGGATGGACACGCCGACGATGCCGTTGCAGGTGATCATCACCGCCGCGAACACGGTGTCCCGGGCGAGCGTCGCCGACTTGTCACCGCCGTCCGCCATCAGGGTCACGATCAGCGCGACCTCGATCACCGTCACCGCGACCGCGAGCACCAGGGAACCGAACGGCTCCCCCACCCGGTGGGCGACCACCTCCGCGTGGTGCACGGCGGCGAGCACGGCGCCCGCAAGGAAGCAGGACACCACCCCCACCACCCAGCCGGGGAGGTCGCGGTGCCAGGTCAGGACGAGGACGAGGAGGGCCAGCAGCGGGACGACGGTGGTCCACTGCGTGACGAGCGGTCGGAGCTTGGTGAACATGCCGCCGAGCATCCCATCCGGAAGCCCGGGTTCCGTGGCGACGCCGCCGGGGAGGCGGCGGATGTGGCCGACCTCATGGCCCCGCCACGCTGACGCCGCCGTACTCGGCGAGGTAGCCGAGCACGCGTGCGACGTGCGCTTTCACCCGTTCGGGGACGCCGCCGGTGTCGGCGACCGTCTTGTCGCTGGTCCGATAGCCCGCCGTCACCAGGGCGGGCAGTTGCGCGGCCGGGAAGCCCCGCTGCTTGAAACGCTGGTCGAGCCAGCAGACGTAGCCGCCCATCGCGGCGATGGCGTCGTCCGGGTCCAGATAGCTCTTGACGCCGTCGTGGTCGGCGTCCAGCGCCCAGGCGTTGAAGACGGTGGGCGTCCACATCGCCACCCCGTACTCGCCCGTGGCGGGCCGGGCGGCGGCCGGGTCGAAGCCGGACTCGGCCTTGAGCATCGCCGCCAGCAGCGCCGGGGTGATCTCGGGCTCGGGGCAGCGGCGGGCGGCGTCCTCGATCGGACCGCGCAGGGCGGCGGGGACGTCGGCGCCGGGCGGGATGGCGCCGGGGCGCGCGGGAGCGGCGCGGACAGGGCCGACGGACGGGGGGCCGGAGAGCGTGGGGCCGGTGGGCCCGGACCGCTCGGGTGCTCCGGTGAGGACGAGCAGGCTCGCGGCGGCGACGAGCAGCAGGGCCGCGCGTCCGGCGGTTCGGACCCGGCGCTTCCGCCGCCCGGGTGCGACGGTGCCCGGGCGGATGTCGGCGGCCCGGGTCACGGCCGCGGCGCCCCCGCCCCCGCCCCCGCCTCCGCCCAGGGCGCCGGCGAGCAGAGCGGTGAGGTCCAACTCCGCACGCCGCCGCCGGTCGGCCGTCAGGCAGGCCGTGACCAGCGGCCGCCACCGCTCCGGCAGCGCGGCGTCGAGCCGCAGCGGGGCGCTGCCGCGCGCGTAGGCGACCGCGGCCAGCGAGCGGGCGCGGGCGGTGGCACCGAGGAAGGGGTGCAGTCCGCCGGTCAGCACCTGGTGGGCGAGCACGCCGTAGGCCCACAGGTCGGCGCTCGGGCGGAGCGCCGCGCCGCGGGCGCCGGTCCGCTCGGACCACCACTCGGGCGGCACGTGGTCCGGCGAGCCGAGCGGCGGGGCGTAGGCGTGGGTGCCCTCCAGTTCCGCGGTCAGCCCGAAGTCGGCGAGCTTGGCGGTGCCGTCGGCCATCAGCAGGACGTTGCCGGGTTTGAGGTCCCCGTGCACCCAGCCGGAGCCGTGCATGTGGCGGAGCCCGGCCGCGACCTCGGTCAGGATCCGCTCGGCGCCCGGCGGCGGGTGCGGCGGCCGGGCCTCGGCGAGCAGGTCGTGCAGGCTGCGCGCGGCGCGTTCCATCACCAGGGCGACGGCGCCGTCGAGTTCGGGCCGGTCCGGGTCGGTGAGGGTGAACACCGCGAAGGTGCGGATCAGGTGCGGGTGGTCGGCGCGGCGGCTGAACCGGATCTCGCTGCGGGCGACCTGGGCGACGGCCTGCCGCTGCCCCGGCCCGAGCCGACCGGGATGGAGGAACTTGACGGCCACTTCGGCGGGTTCGCCACCCGCCGCACGCTCCGGATCGGCCGCGCGGGCGACGTGGACGCTGCCCCAGCCGCCCGCCCCGATCCGCTCACCGACCAGGTAGCCGCCGACCGGGTAGCCCGCCGGAACCGCGAACCCCGCCCCGCCGCCGGACGCCCCACCGCCGGACGGCCGGGCTCCGGGCGGGTCCACCGCGCGTGGCGCCACCGCCCGGTCACCCGCCGCGCCGGGGCGGGAGCAGCACCAGATGCTCCTCCCGCACCAGGTCGAACCTCAGTGCCAGCGCTACGAGTTCCTCGCGTTTGCCGCCGGCGCCGGCGCCCTCGGGGTCGGCCGGTTCCGCCGGGTCGCGCAGCCGGAGCTTGCTGCCGACCAGGTAGTCGATGTGGTAGTTGACGGCCGACCGGGTGAGGTCGCGGCAGGAGGGCAGGCAGCGCAGCCGGGCCAGCACCTCGGTGACGCCGGGCACGGCCGCAGCGGAGGGCGAGCGAAGCCGCGGCTCGCAGAGCGCGAGCAGGACGAGGAAGTACTTGGCCCCCGGGTCCAGGGCGAACGGGCTGACCGTCGGTTCGCCGGGCCCGACGCCCGGCGCGCCGCCGTCGACCGGGCCCGCCGCGCCGGCCGATCCGCCTGCCAGATAGGCGTGTTGGGGCGCGAAGACCTTGAACGAGGCCGGCTCGCCGAGAGCCGGCAGCAGCACCCGGGAGAACTCGAACGGCACCGGCGCGCCGAGCCGTCCGGGCGCCACCTTGACGTGCTCGCCCGCACCTTCGAGGTTCTCGACGACATAGGTCGCGGTGGCACTGAAGTTGGAGAGCCGCCAGTAGTCCTCGGCGGCCGTGATCTCGCCGGCCCGACGCGACACGCCGGGGTCGGGGATCGGCACGGCGAGCGGCCGGCCGGGCTCGCCGCGCCCGAACTCCACACTGTCGCCCGGCCCGAGGTGCAACAGGGCAGGTCGGGCGGGCGGGGCACCGCGGGGCGGCCGCGGCAGCCGGGCGAACCGACGGTCGGCTCGGGCCGGCGGATGGGGGTCGGGCAGCTGCACGATGACCGTGTTCATCCAGGTCACCTCCGGGGGTCGGCCCGATCGTAGCTGCCCGAACGACCTACGGGCGCAAGGCTACCCGAACGAGTGAACACCGCTTCATGACCGGCGAGTTGCGCCAGAAGGCCGCGCCCGGCGCGCCCGGAGGGCGGCACCCGTTCGTCGGCGGAGTGACATCCGACGGTAATCGTGGGGTCACTGGCGAGATTGCAAGCTGTAGTTGAACGGTCACCATGAGTGTGATGCAGCACACACAAGACACGTCCATATTTTGTGCAAGACTCATCCCACAGAGTGAGATTCCCTTTCATTCCAAGGAGGTTGACATCATGAACGCTCGTATCGCAGCTCTGATGGTCGCGGCGGCAGGGATCATGGCGGCCACGGTCGCTCCGGCTTCGGCCGCGACGGTCACCACCGGGGGCACGCCCTCCGTCACGAACGGGGCGGGCGGCGTCGCCTGTACGACCGTGCTCAACCAGCCGTGCGTCTGGCAGGAGAAGGACGGCGGAGGATTCGTCGGCGTCGCCCAGGTGTCCGCCGACCCCGGGCAGCTGACGATAGTCAAGGTCGAGGTACGCACCCAGCGCGCCTGGGGCAGCCCGTGGCTGACGACCGCCTCGGCCACCACCGTCACCAAGGGCTCCGCCAGGGCCGTGACCCCCCGCGTGGTCACCAGCGACCTCAAGATGGTCTGCGCCACCGCCGGCCCGGCCCTGGAGGCCGGGCAGCAGGTGACCACCTGCACCTACCCCTTCTGAGGCCCCGTCGGGCGAGGAAGGGGTGACGCGGTCGGGGCCCCGCAGCCCCGGCCACGGCCGGCCGCCGGGTCCGCAACCGGCGGCCGGACCGCTCCCCTCGCAGCGCACCCGTCCCCGCTCCCACCAGCAATCACTCAGAATGCTCCCAGCCGTCGCACAGGTCACCGCCGCGTCGCCGAATTCGCCAACCTCCCCCCGAAGGCCGTTCGCAACGCACAACCCGGTTCGGAGCATGGGTTTTTGCACTATCTTGGGAATTCGTGGACGGGGCGGGCCGCCCACCGGGCAGGCCTGTGCCGAACGGCCGGAACTGCCCGCGCGACGTGTCCCACCCCCGCCGCCGCAGCATCACACGGGGAGGAAGGGGGGAGCGTGTCCATGCCCGAGGGGACCGCGCATTCGACCGCGCATTCGACCGGGACCGAGCACGGCCCGAGCACCGGAACGACCGACGCTACGGCCACCGGAACGGCCGGTGGACGAGCCGGCGAACCAGCCGGACGAGGCGGCGGGAGCGCCACCGGGACGGCCACGAGAACGGGCCCGGCACCGAGCGAGGCCCCGGCACCGGCCGCAGCCCCGCCCGAGGATCCGACACCGGGTCCGGCACCGGCCGCCGCCCCGCCGAGGGCACGGCTCGCCGGCCGCCGCGCCACCGTCGACGCCGTCCTGCGCAACTCGCCGCTCCAGCCGCTGTTCCGGCTCGCCGCCACCCGGCGGCTGGCCGTCCTCGCCTACCACGGGGTGGACGACCCCCGGGTGTTCGCGCTCCAGATGGAACGCCTGGTCCGCGTCGCCCGCCCGGTCCCGCTCGCGGCCGTCGAGGAGGCCGTGCGCACCGGCCGGCCCTTGCCGCCCCGCAGCGTGCTGGTCACCTTCGACGACGGCGACCGCACCGTGCTCACCGAGGGCCTGCCCGTGCTCACCCGGCTCGGCATCCCCGCCGCCGCCTTCGTGGTCACCGACCTCATCGGCGGCGACCAGCCGTTCTGGTGGGCCGAGGCCGCCTTCCTCGCCGCCCACGGCGGCACCGCCCGCAACCTGGCCGACTGCCCGCCGGGCGAGGCCGTCCGCCGGATGAAGACCCTCCCGGACGGGGAGCGCCGGGCCGCGCTGGCCGAACTCCGGGAGAGCGCCCGGGCCCGCGCCCCCCGCCAGGAACAGCTGACCCCCGCCGATCTGCTGACGCTCACCCGGAACGGCGTCGCGGTCGGCAACCACACCGCCGGCCACCCGTGCCTCGACCGCTGCGAGGGCGGCACCGTACGGGACGAGATCCGCCGCGCCCACGACGCGCTCACCGGCTGGCTCGGCGGCGAGGCACCCACCGCCTTCGCCTACCCCAACGGCAACGTCGACCCGCGCGCCGACGCCGAACTGCGGCTCCTCGGCTACCGGACCGGCTTCCTCTTCGACCACCGCCACGACCGGCTGCTGCCGCCGCACCCCCTGCGGATCAGCCGGCTGCGGGTCAACTCGACCACCGGGCGGGACCGGTTCGACACCATCCTGTCCGGGCTCCACCCCGCCGTGCACCACCTGCGCGGCGGCAGCTGACCGCCTGCGGCCCGGAGCACCAACTCCCCCACCGATGAAGCCCGGTAGCGGCGGGGGAGCAGACCGAACCGCATCGATCGCGGCGGGGAATCCGGGAGAATGCGGACCTGACCGCGACCGGAGCGCCGACCGGCGGCGCACCGGGGCGGCGGAGACCTGGGGGCAGGGACGTGGGGGCAGAGGACGTGGGAGCGCGAGACTCCGGAACGGCTACGAGGACGGCCACCGCGCGCACGGTGCCGGTCCGCCACCGGACGCCCGCGCTGCCGGCGGAGGTGGTCGACGGCTGGCGCGCCCTGGCGGCGGGCGAGGGCGGCGGCGCGTGGTTCAGCACACCGGAGTGGACCCTCGCCTGGTGGGAGACGCTGGGCGCGACCGCCGGCGACGGCGAGATCGTGGTGTGGCGGGACGGGGACGGCCGGATCGACGCCGTGCTCCCCCTGCTGCGCACCGTCCAGCGGCTCCACCCGCGCGCGCCACTGCCGGTCCCCTGCTTGACGGTGCTCGGCTCCGGCGCGGGCGCGGCCGACCACTGCGGCTTCGTCGTCGCGCCGCACCGCCGCGCCGAGGTGGCCGACTGGCTGGCCCGGCGCGGGCGGCGCACCAGCCTGCTGCTCGCCGACCTGGACCCCGGACAGGCCGCCCTGCTGCCGCCCGGCGCGGTGGAGATCGGACGCACCGCGTGCCCGCGCGCCGATCTGGCGGCCGGCCCGGAGGCGCTGGGGAGCCGCCAGTTCCGCGCCAACCTGCGCCGCTACGGCCGGAAGCTGGCGGCCGAGGGGATCACCTTCCGCTGGGTGCCGCCCGCCCTCGCGGCGGCCGAACTCCCGGAACGCTTCGACCTCCTGCACACCGCCGTCCGGCTGCACCGGCTGCGCCGGGCCGCGCTCGGCCGGCCGACCACCTTCGACGAGGCCAGGGCACCGCTGCACCTGCGGGTGATCGAACGGGCGGCCGACACCGGTCGGGGCGAGGGCCCGGCGTTCCTGGTCGCGGAGCGCGCGGGCGAAGTGGTGGGCGTGCTCTACGGGTTCCAGTGGCGGGACACCTTCGCCTACTACCAGATCGGCTGGGACCAGAGCTGGGCGCCGCTGCGGCTCGGCACGGCGGTGATCGCCGAGGCGATCCGGGCGGCCGCCGGGCAGGGGCTGAGCACCTTCGACTTCCTGCGCGGCACCGAGCCGTACAAGTACCGCTTCGACGCGGTGGACCGGGAGGACGTCTCCTGGCTGGTGCCGCGCGGTCTGCCGGGGGCGCTGCTCGGGCTCAAGTACCGTGCCAAGGCAGCCCGTCGGGAGTCGGCGCCCGATACGGACGCGTCACCGGCGACGGAGGCCGTCCCCGCCGTGCACTGACGACGGCTCGGACTCGGCGTCTCAGTGCCGACCCTTCAGCCAGCCGGCGAAGGCGTCGAGCGCTGGGGCCGGGTCGCGGCGGCCGACGCCGATCCGGAACCGGTCGGCGGGTGTCGGCGTCAGCTCCGAGCCGAAAATGGAGGCCGGCAGCAGCAGGACGCCGGCCTCCTCGACCAGCCCGGTGCAGAACGCCTCGACGCCGTCCGCGCCCAGGTAGCGCGGATAGGCGACACAGCCGCCGTCCGGGGCGCGCCACTCGAACAGGCCGTCGAAGCGGGCGAAGAACTCGTCGAAGAGCGGCAGATTGGCCGCGACGATCGCCCTGTTGCGGGCCAGGATCGGCTCGCGTGCCTTGATCGCGATCCGGGCGAGGACCTCGCTGGGAGCGGCGTTGCAGATGGTGGTGTAGTGCTTGGCGCGCTCCAGTCGTCCGCGCAACTCCCGGTCGCGGCAGGCGATCCAGCCGATCCGCAGGCCGGGCAGGCCGAGCGACTTGGAGGTGACGTTGAGCGAGAGGGCGCGCTCGGACAGGTCGACGGCCTGGGGCAGGGCGCGGGCCGGGTCGCGCTCCAGGCCCCGGTAGACCTCGTCGCTGAAGAGGTGGATGCCGCGCTCGTCGCAGATCTCGGCCAGCCGGACGAAGTCGGCGGCGTCGATCACCGCCCCGGTGGGGTTGTTGGGGAAGTTGACGGACACCACCCGGGTGTTGGGGCGCAGCGCGGCGGTGAGTTCGTCGAGGTCGAGCGCCCAGTCGCGGCCGGGGTCGAGGGCGACCCCGGTGACCTCGCAGAGCGACATCGGGACGGTCTCGGCGGACTGGTAGTTGGGCGTGAGCACCACGGCGTGGTCCTCGGGGCCGAGCAGTACCTGCATCGCCAGGTTGAGCCCCTCCTGGGCGCCGCCGAAGCAGATCACGTCGTCGGCGTCGGCCCGCTCGTAGAGTCCGGCGATCGCCTCGCGCAGGGCCGGGTCGCCGAAGGTCTCGGTGTAGCCGAGCGCGAGGGTGTCCCAGGCGTGGCGGTCCTCCGGGTCGGCGAGGGCGAGCAGTTCGGACATCGCCATGGTCTGCGCGTCGGAGGCCGTGAGGTGGTGGCGGGCGGAGAACTCCCAGCGGGAGAAGTACGTCTCCAGGCGGAAGTCGGGGAGCCGGGTCATGGCGGGTCTCCTTCGTCGGTGCGGGTCAGTCGGCCGGGAGGGCGGGCGAGCCGGGCGTTTCGGGGGTCTCGCGCAGTTCGGCGAGCAGGGTGTAGACGGTGGAGCGGGACACCTCCAGCGCCCTGGCGACGGCCGGGACCGCGCGCCGGACGGCGAGCACCCCGGCCCGGTCGAGTTCGCGGAGCACGGCGAGCCGGTCCTCGCGCCCGAGCCGCTGGAGCGGCCGGCCGTGGGCGCGCACATAGCCGCCGATCACCTCGTTCATCCGCTCGGTCCAGTCCTGCTCGAAGAGCGGTTCCGGGCGGGGGGCGGTCGGCGCGGCGAAGGCGGCGAGCAGGGCGGCGGCGTGTTCGAGCGGGCCCCGGTCGAGGTTGACGCACAGGACGGCGGCGGGTCGGCCGTCCTCGTCGCGGAGCACCGCGCTGACCGAGGAGAGCCGTCGGCCGTCGGGCAGCAGCTTCGGGTAGGGGCCGTAGACGTCGGGGGCGGCCTGGTCCAGGGCGTCCAGCTCGCCGAGCAGCGAGGGGTCGCCCGGCCCGCGTCCGCCCATCGGGTTCCAGATGGCGAGGACCTCGTCGCGGGCGGCGTCGTGCAGCACCACCTCGGCGTAGGGCCCGAGCAGCAGGGCGACCGCCTGGCAGACGGGGGCCCAGGCGCGCAGGCGCGGGTCGGGGGTCTCGGGGGTCATGACTGGACTGTACGTCCAGGCTGGACGTTTCGTCCAGGCCGGGAAGTGGCACGGGCCCGTCCCCCGAGTGAGAAACCCCGGGGACGGGCCCGTGACGGATCAAGTGGGATCCGCCGGATCAGGTGGGATCCGACGGATCAGGTGGGATCCGCCGGATCAGGCGGGATCAGCTGCAGGTGATCTGGAGCAGCGCCACCTTGCAGGTACGGCTGGCCGAGTCGTTGCCCGGCACCGGGTCGGCCGGGGTACCGGCCGTCCGGGCGGTGGTGACGGCGAAGGTCCGGCCGAGGTCGAGCAGGCCGACCTGCACGGTGAAGTGGCGGGTGACGCTCGCGCCGACGGCCAGCGGACCGGCGATCGCGCAGGTCAGACGGCCGGAGGCGACGGTGCAGTCGCTGCTGGTGGCGATCATGCCGCTCGGCAGCGCCGAGGTGACGGTGACGGCGGTCACCGGGTCGGGACCGTGAGCGGTCACCGTCAGCGTGTAGTCGACCCGGCCGCCCAGCAGGCCGGACACCGGGGAGGCGGTGAGCGCGACGGCGGCGTCGGCGGTCGGCGCGACGTAGCCGAACCGGTCGGCGGGCACGACGGCGCTGGTGCCGCCCGGCGTGGTGACCCGGACGTCGACCGTCCCGGCGACCGGCGAGGCCGGTGCGGTGGCGGTGCAGGAGGTCGCGGTGCAGGAGAACGACGCGGCGTTGTGCCCGCCGAAGCTCACCGCGGTCGCGCCGGCCAGGTCGGTGCCGGTCACGGTGACCGCCGTGCCGCCGGCCTGCGGGCCCGAGGCCGGGCTGACGCCCGTGACCACCGGCGCGGGCGGCGGGAAGTCCAGCACGCTGACGGCGGACCCGTCGAAGTCGGCCAGGTAGCCACGCCGGCTGTCCGGCGTGATCGCCAGGCCGAACGGGCTCGCGCCGACCTGGAGGGTGCCGGTGACGGTGCCGCTGGCGGCGTCGATCGCGGTGAGCGTGTTGTCCGCGTAGTTGCTCGCGTAGACGGACCGGCCGTCGGGGGCGGCGGCGACCGCGTACGGGTTGGTGCCGACCTGGACGGTGGCCGTGACGGTCCGGTGCGCGGTGTCCAGCACGCTGACGGTGGAGTCGCCGCCGTTGGCGGTCCACAGCCGGGAGCCGTCGGGGGCGAGGGCGAGGCCGAACACGCCGTGGCCCACCGGTATCGAGGCGCCGACCGCGGCGGTGGCGGTGTCGATCACGTCGACCCGCTGGTCGCCGGAGGCGGCGACGTACACGGACGCGCCGTCCGGGGCGACGGCCACACCGTGCGGCTCGGCGCCGACCGGGACGGTCGCGGTGACGGTGGCGGTGGCGGTGTCCAGCACGCTGACCGTGCCGGCCTCGGCGTTGGTCACATAGGCGTGGGCCCCGTCGGGGGCGACCGCCACACCGAAGGCGCCCGCGCCGACCGGGACGGTGGCGGCGACCGTGCCGGTCGCGGTGTCGACCACGCTGACCGTGCCGTCGAGGTGGTGGGTGAGGTAGGCGTGCAGACCGTCCGGCGCGACGGCGGCGGCGTAGGAGCCGGTACCGGCGGTGAAGGTGCCGGCGACCGTGCCGGTGGCGGTGGACAGGACGGTGACCGTGCCGCTGCCCTGGCTGGTCACATAGGCCCGGGTGCCGTCCGGGGTGAGCGCGACGCCCGCCGGGTAGGGCGCGACGGTGACGGTGGCCGCCACCGTGGGCGGCAGCCCGGCGGCCGCGGCGGCGCCCGCGGTGTCGGCGGACGCGGCACCGGGCTGGGCCAGCAGGGCGGCCGTGGCCGCGCCGACGGCGGCCGTGGCCGTCCAGAAGCGGCGCGGGGACGGGCGTGTTGTCACGGGATCTCCAGACTCGTCGGAATCGTCGGAACCGGACGCTTCACGGCCGCACCGGGCTTTCCGGGCGACCCGGGGGGACCGTCCGGATCGCCCGAAGCGTAGAAGGTCGATTGACGAAGCGTCAGGAGATGACCGGGATTGTTGCCAACCGTTCAAGTCTGTTCAATTGGTCACTATTCGAACCGCCCGGCCTCCCATTGGCGGGGGCCCGGGCGGCGCGGGTTCAGCGCTTGACGGCCACTCCGCCGTACATCGCGATGTCCTGGTCCCGGATCGGCGCGGCGTCCGGGTCCGGGTTCCAGTGGTGGACCAGGGTGACGCCGGGGTCCAGCAGCTCGTAGCCGTCGAAGAAGGCCAGGGTCTCGGCGCGGTCGCGGATCTGCAGCGGGATGCCCCGCGCGTTGTACTCGCGGCCCACGCCGCCGACGCCCACCGGGTCGGTGTCGCCGGTGAAGACGGTCAGGGCGAGGAAGCTGCCCGGCGCCAGGCGGTCCATCAGTCGCCGCACCAGGCCCTGCGGGTCGTCCGCGTCGAGGACGAAGTGCACGATGGCGATCAGCGACAGGGCCACCGGCCGGGAGAGGTCGAGCACCTGGCGCAGCGCCGGTGAGTCCAGGATCGAGTCGACGTCGCGCAGGTCGGCGTCCAGGTAGGCGGTGCGGCCCTCCGGCGCGCTGGACATCAGCGCGCGGGCGTGGGTCAGCACGATCGGGTCGTTGTCGACGTACACCACCCGTGATTCCGGGGCCACCGCCTGGGCGATCTCGTGCACGTTCGGCGAGGTGGGGATGCCCGTGCCGATGTCCAGGAACTGCCGCACCCCGTGCTTCTCGGCGAGGTGGCGGACCACCCGCTCCATGAAGGTGCGGGTGGTCCGCATCGAGGTCGGCAGGGCCGGCCAGGCCTGCACGGAGGCGTGGGCGGCGACCCGGTCCGGCGCGAAGTTGGTCTTGCCGCCGATGAGGTAGTCGTACACCCGGGCCGAGTGCGGGACGTCCATCCGAAGGTCCACTCCCGTCCACGACTCCCGGGCCGGCTCGCCCGGCCGCTCCCCCGACACCCAGTCAGCGCGCCCCATGTCGCTCTCCCGCTCTTCCCCGTGTGACGTTCCGGTCCGGCCCCGTCGGCGGCCCGCCGCGTCAACTCGGCGGCAGGCGCGCCTTCGTGCGCACGGAAACCGACCGTACACCAGGGGAACGGGCGGTGCCTGAACGGGTGGCGCGATCGGGCAGCGGCTCAGACCTGCCCGAACAGCGCCGCGAAGGCCGCCTCCAGACCGGTCACCGCCGCCGCCAGCACCGCGACCGTGCGCAGCGCGTCGACCACGGTGCCGACCCGGCGGCGCAGCGGGCCCTCGCGGGGCTCCTCGAGCGCCGTCTCGGCGAGGATCCCGGCCAGGGCGGCGTCCGCGTCCTCGGCGTCGGCGTCCGCGACGGCGCCCGGCCGTTCGGCCCGCAGCCGGGCGAGCGCGGCGCGCAGCGACTCGGCCGCCGCGCGCAGTGCCTCCGGTCCGGGCGGGGCCGCCGGGGCCGCGTCGGCGCCGATCCGCACGGTCGCGCCCTGGCCGCCGGCCACCGGGCCGTGCACGGTGGAGCCGACCACCTGGACCCCGCCGGTGTTCCAATTGGCCCCGGCGGGAGGCCGGTTCGCCTCCGGCCCGGCGGTGGCGTCGGTGTCCTCGGTCACTTGCCCTTCCCCTTCTCCTTGCCGATGTCCACCCGGGCCCCGGCACCGCCCGCGACCGGGCCGTGCACGGTGGAACCCACCACCTGGACACCGCCGTTGTTGATGTTGGTGATGCTCTGCGACTGCTCCTCGAAGGCGGCGCTGTCGTAGCCGCGCGCCTTCAGCTCGGCGCCGACCGCGCTGAACACCCGCTCGGTCACGGTGCTCAGGAAGCGCTGCACGTCGTGCTCCTGGAAGATGTTCTGGTAGGTCGCGCCGGCGCCGAGTTCGCGGACGCTCGACCGGGGCGCGTAGTCCACGGCGTAGCCGGCCCGGGTCAGGTGGCGGTACCGGCGGGCGAGCCGGGCGGCCCGGCGGCGCGACTGCCAGACCTGCCGGACCTGGCCGACGGCGATCGCCGCGTCCCCGCCCAGCCGGCGCCCGGACCAGGCGAGCGCGTTCATCGCGTGCATGAAGCCGGAGCGGTGCCCCAGCAGGTCGACCACGTGGTACTCCTGCGCCACCGGGCCCAGCACGTACGGCAGCCACTCCAGGTACAGCAGGCCGCCGCGGGTGCTCGCCCGGACCAGCACGGTGACCACGACCTCCTCCTGCCAGGAGCCGACCCGGATCGCCAGGTAGTGCCGGAGCCGCTCGTGGCCGGAGCGGCTCAGCAGGTCGGCCCAGGCCGGTTCGAGCAGGACCTGCTCCCCGGCCCGGCCGGACATCGCGCCCAGCCAGCTGTCCGGGGCGTCGTCGCGCAGGCTCGGCCGGAACACCCGGTCGGTGACGGAGAGTCCGCGCAGGGAGTCCTCCGGGTAGCGCGGGTCCTGGGCGAGCGCGCGGACCCGCGCCGCGACGGAGCGGTAGAGGGTGGTGGTGTCGATCGGGTCCGGCGCCCGGCCCTGCGCGGCCCGGTCGGCGGAGGGGCGCAGCTCGAAGGTCATCCGCCAGATCCGGCCGGCCTTGCCGAGGCCGACCAGGGGGGCCTGGCGCTGGTAGAGGAGTTCCGGTCCGGCCTGCTGCTCGCCCAGCCGCTCGTACACCCGGGCGGTCCGCGGGCCGCGGGGGCTCGGCGGCGGGACGGGGGTGGGGTCCATCCCCACCAGGGCGGACAGCCGGCGCCGCAGCCGGTAGCGCAGCCGGGCGGCGGCCAGCCAGAGCAGGGCCAGTTCGACCAGTACACCGGCGCCGATCGGGCCGAACAGGTCTGGAACGAAGACCCGGTTCAGGTCGGAGCCCTCGAGCGGGCCGTAGAGGTAGACCGCGGCGGCGGCCACCAGGGTCAGGGTGGCGAGCAGCCGGCCGAGGCCGGCGACGGCGCCGCGCCAGCCGGTGGCGCGCGGCGACCTCGGGGTGATCATCAGCCGCTCGATCTCCAGGCCGAGCCGGTGGTCCATCCGGCCGGACCCGAGGCCGCCGCCGGCCAGGGTGAGCAGCACGAGCAGCGCCAGGGCCGCGAGTCCGGCGCCCACGCCGAGCACCGGGAAGGCCAGCACCACGACCAGGACGCAGAACAGGCCGGTCCTGCCCTCCCAGCGGCGGGCGGTCAGGGCCTCGTGCAGGACCCGGACGAGGTCGGTGCCGGGCGAGGGGGCGGGGATCCGGAAGGACTGCTCGACCAGTTCCTCGATCAGCGCGGCGCGGAAGCGGCGGTCCAGCCAGGCGGCGGCGCACAGGTAGCGGGTGGCGTCGCCGGGGACGGTGCCCGCCTGGTGGTGCAGGTTCTCGGGCGTCGCCGGGACGGCGGGGCCGGAGGCGGGAGCGGCGGCGGGTGCGGGTGCGGGTGCGGGGCCGGACGCGGGGCCGGGGCCGGGCGTACCGGCGGAGGTGAACGAGGGGCCGAGGTACGTCGGGGTGTCGTGGGACTCCGGCGGCTCGGCGGGCACCTGATCGACGGGCGCGTGATCGGCGGGCGCCGGCCCGGCGGGTACCGGCTCTGGTGGCGTCGACCGCTGCTGCGGTACCGGCCTCGATCCCGGTGGGAGGACCGGCCCGGTCCTGATCGGCGGCGGTGGCGGTGCCGGTGGTGGTGACGGCGACCGCGGTGACGGCGGCGGATACCCCGGCGGCGGGGCGGGCGGTCGGGGCGGCGGGTAGAGCGAGGGCGGAGGGTAGGGCGGTGGTGTCCGCGAGGGTTCCTGCGGCGGAGGTGGCGGTGGGGTGCCACTGTCCATGCTGTCCCCATTCCCCAGGTCGTATTCCGGCGAACGAGCTCGGCCAGTAAAGCAGTTGACCTGCCCGACGGACAGCGCGCCGGACGCTTCGGCGGGTAACGGTTCGGCTCCGCCGAGTGGCGCGTGCGGGGAATTGGAGTCCTGGAGTCGCATTCGCTAGCCTTTCGAACGTGAGGCTGACCAAGAGCACCGACATCGCCCTCCGCATCGCCATGCGGCTGGCCGTCCTCGACGAGGGGGCCAACCCGACCACCCGCGAGGTGGCCGAGGCGGTCGGCGTGCCCTACACCCACGCCGCCAAGGTGGTCAGCCGACTGCAGCACCTCGGCGTGGTGGAAGCGCGGCGCGGTCACGGCGGGGGCCTGTCCCTCACCGCGGCCGGCCGCACCGGCTCGCTCGGCCCGCTGCTGCGCGAGCTGGAGGGAGTGGGCGACGTGGTCGGCTGCGAGGACGAACCGCCGTGCCCGCTGCGGGCCGCCTGCCGACTGCGCGGGGCACTGCGCACCGCGCAGGAGGCGTTCTTCGCCACCCTGGACCCGCTCTCGATCGGCGATCTGGTGGCCGCGCCGACCGGCCCGGTCCTGCTCGGCCTCACCGCTCGACCCGGTCCCGGCACAGGGCCCGGCCGCGACGCCGGCCCCTCCGACTGACCCGCCCCGGCCCCTATCGCGACCCCGACCCCGACCCCGAGCACCCCACCACCGCACGGCACCACCGCACGCCGGTCCGCGCATCCGCACGGGCAAAAATACGACTCTCAGATTCCAGTTTGGAGCGCCTCCGATGCTGTCCGCCAAGTCCGCCGAGGTCGTCGAAGCCACCCTGCCCGTCGTGGGTGGTGCCATCGGCGAGATCACGCCGCTGTTCTACGACCGGATGTTCGCCGCCCACCCGGAGCTGCTGCGCGACCTGTTCAACCGGGGCAACCAGTCCAACGGCAGCCAGCGGCAGGCGCTCGCGGGCTCGATAGCCGCCTTCGCGACCGCCCTGATCGCCGCCCCGGACACCCGTCCGGACGCGCTGCTCGCCCGCATCGCGCACAAGCACGTCTCGGTCGGCATCAGCGAGGACCAGTACCGGATCGTCCACGAGCACCTGTTCGCCGCCATCGTGGAGGTGCTCGGCGAGGCCGTCACCCCCGAGGTCGCGGCCGCCTGGGACGAGGTCTACTGGCTGATGGCGAACGCCCTGATCGCCGTCGAGGACCGGCTGCGCGCCGAGAGCGCCGCCGCCCAGCA
The DNA here is from genome assembly GCF_000710405.2 of Kitasatospora sp. MBT66. Classification (NCBI taxonomy): domain Bacteria; kingdom Bacillati; phylum Actinomycetota; class Actinomycetes; order Kitasatosporales; family Streptomycetaceae; genus Kitasatospora; species Kitasatospora sp. MBT66. Next base: position 666,812 of record NZ_JAIY01000016.1, read on the forward strand.
CCTCGACCCCGCCGACCTCTGGCGCCCGTACACCCTGGTCGCCCGCCACCCGGAGACCGACGACGTCACCACCTACCTGGTCCGCCCGGCCGACGGCGGCCCGCTGCCGGCCGCCAGGCCCGGCCAGTACCTGTCGGTGCGCGCCGAACTCCCCGACGGCGCCCGGCAGATCCGCCAGTACAGCCTGTCCGGCGTGGCGGACGGCGCGCTCCGGTTCACCGTCAAGCGGGCCGCCGCCGAGGCCGCGGGCGGCCCGGCCGGCGAGGTCTCCAACCACCTGCACGAGCACCTGCGCGCCGGGGACGTCCTCGACGTCGCCCCGCCGTTCGGCGACGTCGCGCTCGCCGAGGGCGAGGGCCCGCTGCTGCTCGCCTCGGCCGGCATCGGCAACACGCCGATCACCGCCATGCTGGCCCATCTCGCCGCCACCGGATCCACCCGCCGGGTCGTCACCGTGCACGGCGACCGCGACCAGCTGTCGCACGCCTTCCGGGCCGAGCTCGCCCAGCTGACCGCCAAGCTGCCGGACGCCGCCGCCCACGTCTTCTACGAGCGGCCGCTCGGCGACTGGCCGGCCGGGCGGACCGGCCTGGTCGACCTCTCCACGGTCGACGTCCCCGCGGGCGCCACCGCCTACCTCTGCGGCCCGCTGCCCTTCCTGCGCTCGGTCCGGGCCCAGCTCCTCGCGGCGGGCGTCCCGGCCGCCGACATCCACTACGAGGTGTTCGGCCCCGACCTCTGGCTCGGCCAGGACGCCTGACCGCGGCCATCGCGCTCCGTCCTCCGTCCGTGCAAGCCGCACGGACGCGGGGACGGAGCACCCGCGTGTCCGCGTGTCCCGCGAGGCTTTCCCGTAGCATCCGGCGCGAGAACCGACTCCAGAACCACCCGGCCCCGCGCCGGGGCCACGGGGAGGACCGTTGCGCGTCGCGCTGTTCGCCACCTGCGTCAATGACGCGCTGATGCCGTCCACCGCGATCGCCACCGTGCGGCTGCTGGAACGGCTCGGGGTCGAGGTCGACTTCCCCGCCGCGCAGAGCTGTTGCGGTCAGCCGCAGTTCAACAGCGGCTACCGGCGGGCCTGCGAACCGCTGGTCCGCCGCACCGTGCGGGCCTTCGCCGGGTACCGGCACGTGGTGGCGCCGTCCGGCTCCTGCGTGGCGACGGTGCGCACCGCCCACCCGCGGATCGCCGCCCGGGCCGGCGGCGGACTGGCCGCCGCCGTGGGCGAGTTGACGCCCCGGGTGTACGAGCTGAGCGAGTTCCTGGTCGATGTCCTGGGCGTCGAGGACGTGGGCGCGTGGTTCCCGCACCCGGTGACCTACCACCCGGCCTGCCACGGGCTGCGGCTGCTCGGCCTCGGCGACCGGCCGCTGCGGCTGCTGCGGGCCGTGCGCGGGCTGGAACTGCTCGAACTGCCGGGCGCCGAGGAGTGCTGCGGCTTCGGCGGGACCTTCGCGCTGAAGAACGCGGCGGTCTCGGCCGCGATGGCCGCCGACAAGACCGCCGCCGCCCTCGCCACCGGCGCCGAGGTGCTGTGCGGCGGCGACACCTCCTGCCTGCTGCACCTCGGCGGCACCCTGCGCCGGCAGGGCGCGCCGCTGCGTCCGCTGCACCTCGCCGAGATCCTCGCCAGCACCGAGGCCGAACCCTGGCGGGCACCGTGAGCGGAACCTTCCTCGGACTGCCGGCCTTCCCCGAGGCCGCCGCCGCGGCCGTGCAGGACGAACGGCTGCGCGCCAATCTGCGGCACGCCACCGGCACCATCCGCGCCAAGCGGGCCCGGGCCGTCGCCGAACTCGCCGACTGGGCCGAACTGCGCGCCGCCGCCGAGGCCGTCAAGGACCGCACCCTGGACCGACTCGACCACTACCTGGTCCAGTTGGAGCAGAACGTGACCGCCGCGGGCGGGCAGGTGCACTGGGCCGCCGACGCCGAGGAGGCCAACCGGATCGTCACCGGCCTGGTCCGCGCCACCGGCGAGCGGGAGGTGGTGAAGGTCAAGTCCATGGCCACCCAGGAGATCGGGCTCAACGAGGCACTCGCCGAGGCCGGCATCCGCGCCTACGAGACCGATCTCGCCGAGCTGATCGTCCAGTTGGGGAACGACCGGCCCTCGCACATCCTGGTCCCGGCGATCCACCGCAACCGGGGCGAGATCCGGGACATCTTCGCCGATCGGATGGCCGACCTGGGCCGCCCGGCACCCGAGGGACTCACCGACGAGCCCGCCGAACTCGCCGAGGCCGCGCGGCTGCACCTGCGGGAGAAGTTCCTCCGGGCGAAGGTCGCCGTCTCCGGCGCCAACTTCATGATCGCCGAGACCGGCACCCTGGTGGTCGTGGAGTCCGAGGGCAACGGGCGGATGTGCCTGACCCTGCCCCGGACCCTGATCTCGGTGGTCGGCATCGAGAAGGTCCTGCCCACCTGGCGGGACCTGGAGATCTTCCTGCAACTGCTGCCCCGCTCCGCCACCGCCGAGCGGATGAACCCGTACACCTCGCTCTGGACCGGCACCCACGCCGACGGCCCGGACGGCGACGGCCCCGAGGAGTTCCACCTGGTCCTGCTCGACAACGGCCGCACGGACGTACTGGCCGACCGGACCGGACGACAGGCCCTGCGCTGCATCCGCTGCTCGGCCTGCCTCAACGTCTGCCCGGTCTACGAACGGGCCGGCGGGCACGCCTACGGCTCGGTCTACCCCGGGCCGATCGGCGCCATCCTCACACCCCAACTCCGGGGCACCGAAACCGCACTGGACGCATCGCTGCCGTACGCCTCGTCGCTCTGCGGCGCCTGCTACGAGGTCTGCCCGGTGGCGATCGACATCCCCGAAGTGCTGGTCCACCTGCGCGAACGGGTCGCCGACGGGCCCCGCCGCCGGCTGGCGCGGGCCGCGGCGGCCGCCGCCGCCTACGTCCTCGACCACCCCGGCCTGCTGCGGGCCGCCGAACGGGCCGCCGCCCGCACCCGGCGGCTGCACCCCCGCCGGCTCCCCGGCCCGGGGCGCGCCTGGACCGACACCCGCGAACTCCCGGCCGTCCCGCCCGAACCGTTCCGCGACTGGTGGCGGAGGAACCGAGGATGAACCCCGACTCCCCCACCGGCGGCTCCCGCGAGCTGGTGCTGTCCCGGATCCGGGCCGCCCTCGGCCGCACCGCAACAACGCCCGCGGACCGACCCGAGGACGGGAACGGCCCGGCGGACGACAGCGCCGTCCCGCGCGACTACCTGCGCAGCCACGTGCCCGCGGACGACCCGGACGCGCTGCTCGACCTGCTCCACCGCAACCTGGTCGACTACCGCGCCCTGGTCCACCGCTGCACCCCGGCCGAACTGCCGGACCTGATCGGTGCCCTGCTCGACGCCCGCGGCGCCCGCACGGTGGCCGTGCCGCCCGGGCTGCCGCCGGCCTGGACCGCGGCCGTCCGGGCCGAGGCGCTCGCCGACGACGGCCCCGGAGGACCGCTCACCGCCGCCCGGCTGGACGGCGTCGACAGCGTGCTCACCGGCTGCGCCCTGGCGATCGCCGAGACCGGCACCCTGGTCCTGGACGCCGGTCCGGGCCAGGGCCGCCGACTGCTCACGCTCGTCCCCGATCACCACATCTGCGTGGTCCGCGCGCCCGGGCAGGTGGTCGCCTCCGTCCCGCTCGCCCTCCCCCGCCTCGACCCCGCCCGCCCGCAGACCTGGATCTCCGGGCCGTCGGCCACCAGCGACATCGAACTCACCCGGGTGGAGGGCGTGCACGGCCCCCGCACCCTGGAGGTGGTACTGGTGCGGGACTGACCGCGGGACCGACGACGGGACCGCCCGCGGGCCGGGGCGCGGCGCCTCAGGGCCGGAGTTCCAGCGTGCAGCACTTGGGGCCGCCGCCGCCCTTGAACAGCTCGGAGACGTCGACCGGTATCGGCTCGTAGCCCTCGTCGGCGAGGCGGGCGGCCAGCGCCTTCGCGGCCTCCGGCAGCAGCACCCGGCGGCCGTCGGAGACGGCGTTCAGGCCGAACACCTCGGCGTCCTCCAGGTCGGCGAGGACGGCGTCCGGGTAGAGGCTGCGCAGCAGCGCCTGGCTGTCCGGGGTGAACGCCTCCGGGTAGTACATGACCTGGTCGTCGGCGAGGACGGCGAGCGCGGTGTCCAGGTGGTAGAAGCGCGGGTCCACCAGGGCCAGGGTGAGCACCTGGAGGCCGAAGAGGTCCCGGGCCTCGGCGTGCGCGGCCGGGTCGGTGCGGAAGCCGCTGCCGGCCAGCACCCGGCGGCCGGCCACCAGGTGGTCGCCCTCGCCCTCGTTGACCTGCGCGGCGCGCCGCACCTCGCGGTAGCCGCCGGCCTCGAACCAGGCCTGGTGGGCGTCGGACTCGCCGGCCCGCTCGGGGTGGCGGAAGTTCGCGACCAGCACCCGGCCGTCGATCACGGTGGCGCCGTTGGCCGTGTAGACCATGTCCGGCAGGCCGGGCACCGGGTCGATCAGCTCCACGGTGTGGCCGAGCTGCTGATAGAGCGCGTACAGCCGCTCCCACTGCTGGACGGCGAGCGCGGTGTCCGTCGGCTGCGCCGGGTCCATCCAGGGGTTGATCGCGTACTCGACCGTGAAGTGCGTCGGCCGGCACATGAGGTAGCGCCGCGGCCTCGCGGTGCGCTCCGGGATTCGGTACGGCATGCGGCGACCTCCGCGGTCGGGAACGGGACGGTGCAGAGAGGAAGCAGTGGCGGAGCGGAAACGGGCCCCCGTACGGGGCGCGGGCACCGCCCGCCGCCTACGTCCGTACGGTCCCAGAGGGCGGCTGCCCCGGGAGTGCCGCTTCCACACCCGGGCGGGCGCACCGGGTGGCGCAGTACCCCGCGCATCCGGTGCGCCCACCCGCGCGCCCCTGGCGCACAAGGGCGCTCGCGAGCCGTTCCGGAACGTCCGAACCCGTCGTTCCGGCCCCTGCGGGCCTCCGCCCGGGGCCTTTCGGCCCTTCCGTCCGCACCGCTCCGAGGCTTCCGCCCGCGTCCCTCCGGCCCTTGCGGTCCGGGCCTTCCGGCCGCACGTGGCCGATCTCACGTACCGCTACCGGCCACCTACGGTGGCGTAGGTCACTTGAGACAGTGAACTATCTCCTTCATGTCGTACCTCCAGGAGACTCTTGACCTCAATTCGTACGTGGCCCTCGGGGACAGCTTCACCGAGGGCCTGAACGACCCCGGCGCCGACGGTGCCTTCGCCGGCTGGGCCGACCGGCTGGCGGGGCTGCTCGCCGGTGACCGGCCACCGGGCGGCTTCCAATACGCGAACCTCGCGGTGCGAGGCCGGCTGCTGGACCAGATCATGGCCGAGCAGGTGCCGGAGGTCCGCCGGATCCGGCCGGACCTGGTCACCTTCTGCGCCGGCGGGAACGACATCCTGCGCCCGGGCAGCGACCCGGACGAGGTGGCCGAGCGCTTCGAGGCCGCCGTCGCCCAACTCGTCGACGCGGCGGGCACGGTGCTCATCTGCACCGGCTTCGACACGCGCGGCGTGCCGCTGTTCAAGCACCTGCGCGGGAAGATCGCCACCTACAACAACCACATGCGCGCCGTCGCCGACCGGTACGACTGCAAGGTGGCCGACCTCTGGTCGCTGCGGGCCGTCCAGGACCGCCGCGCCTGGAGCGAGGACCGCCTGCACCTCTCCCCCGAGGGCCACCAGCGGGTCGCCCTGCTGGCCGCCCGCTCGCTGGGCCTGCGCACCGAGCAGGACCCGGAGGCCCCCTGGCCGTCCACCCCGGCGCTCTCCCCCGCCGAGCAGCGCCGGGAGAACCTCCAGTGGGCCCGCGAGTTCCTGCTGCCGTGGGTCGGCCGCCGGCTCCGCGGGGAGTCCTCCGGCGACAACGTCGAGGCCAAGCGCCCCGAGCTGATGCCGCTCTGACGATCCGTCAGCCGACGGACCGTCGGACGGCGGCCGGTCGACCGGCCGCCCTCGCACCCGCGCGGACCCCCGCGTGCACGAGGGCGGCCAGACCGGCGCCGACCAGGTACCAGAGCAGATCCGGCGGGTTGAAGGTGGAGCCGAGCACCAGCCGGGCGAGCGTGCTGCGCCGGGCCAGGTCGTCCGGGACCCCGGTGAGCTGGAACAGCTCCACCGCCCAGCTGAGGCCCGCCGCCCAGGCGGCCGCGACGGCCGGCCGCAGCCGCGGCGCGACCAGCACCGCCAGGGCGTACAGCAGCACGGTGTAGAGGGCGTCGCCCGCGTACTTGGCCGCCTCGCCGCCCGCCACCGTCCGTACCGCCAGCCCCGCACCGACCGTGAGCACCGCCGCCACCGCGGCCGCGCCCCGGACCGCCCACCGCCCCCGAAGATCGTCCATCCCCGCACCCTAAGGCCGGCCGGCGCCTGCCACCGACCGGCCGTGGCCCGCCCACCTGCCACGACCCTGCGGCCGCCCCGGGAACCGCGGTCGCCCCCGGTGCGTCCCTCCCTGCCGGAGGACCGGACGGGCGGACCGGTACCCTGCTGGCCGGCCCGTTTCCGGGCCGGGTCCGCGCAGGCCGCGGGCGGGAACGACAGAGACAGGGCGGGGCGCAGTGACGCAGCTGACCGATACGGTGAACGGGTCCGGGACACTGGCGGACGTGGCGGGGGCCGGGCAGGGGCCCGGGCGGCGGTTCACCGTCGAGGGCTTCGCGCCGCGCCAGGACGGCGGGGCGCGCGAGCGCGGCAAGGCCCTGCGCACCCGCACCCCGCGCGAGCGGCACGCCGAGTTCCCGCCCGTCACCGACCGCCCGAGCGCCGTCCAGGCGATCGAGGCCTCCAACGAGGGCCGGCTGGCCGAGCTGGTGCCGATCCGGCTGGGCCGGATGGCCGCCACCCCGTTCGCCTTCCTGCGCGGTTCGGCCGGGCTGATGGCCGCCGACCTCGCCGCCACCCCGACCAGCGGCACCGTCGCCCAGCTGTGCGGCGACGCCCACGCCGCCAACTTCGGCCTGTACGGCGACGCGCGCGGCCGGCTCGTGATGGACATCAACGACTTCGACGAGACCGTCCCCGGCCCGTGGGAGTGGGACCTCAAGCGGCTCGCCGCGAGCCTGGTCCTGGCCGGCCGGGAGATCGGCGCCGACGAGACCACCGCCCGCCGGGCGGCCTTCGACGCGGCCGGCGCCTACCGCCGGACCATGCGCACCCTGGCCAAGCTGCCCGCGCTGGACGCCTGGAACGCCGTCGCGGACGAGCAGTTGGTCTCCTTCGCCCAGGCGCACGACCTGACCGAGCTGCTGGAGAAGGTCGGCGCGAAGGCGCTCGGCAACACCAGCGCCCGGTTCGCCGCCAAGTCCGCCGTCCGCTCCGAGGACGGCTCCTGGCGCTTCACCGCGGCACCGCCGGTGCTCAGCGAGGTCACGGACGCCACGGCCGCCGTCGTCGCCGCCTCGCTCGGCGAGTACGTCCGGACCGTGCCCGGCGAGCTGCACCCGCTGCTGTCCCGCTACCGGGTGCAGGACGTGGCGTTCCGCGTCGTGGGCACCGGCAGCGTCGGCACCCGCTCCTACGTCGTCCTGCTGACCGACCACCGCGAGCAGCCGCTGGTGCTCCAGGTGAAGGAGGCGCGCCCGTCGGTGCTGCTGCCGCACCTGGCCCGGGCCGGCCACCCGGTCGCCGCCGCGGACGTCCACGAGGGCCGCCGGGTGGTGCGCGGGCAGAAGCGGATGCAGGTGGTCAGCGACACCCTGCTCGGCTGGACCACGGTCGACGGACTCCCCTACCAGGTGCGCCAGTTCCGCAACCGCAAGGGCAGCGTGGACCCGGCCGCCCTGCTGCCCGCCCAGCTGGACGACTACGCCCGGATCACCGGCGCCCTGCTCGCCCGCGCCCACGCCCACACCGCCGACCCCGGGGTGATCAGCGGCTACTGCGGCAAGAACGAGGCCCTGGACGAGGCGGTGGCCGGCTTCGCGGTCGCCTACGCCGACCGCACCGAGGCCGACCACGCCGACCTCCTCACCGCCATACGCGCCGGCCGCCTCCCGGCCGAGCACGGCGTCTGACGGACACCCGGTCCCTCGCTCCCGGTCCCTCGCTCCCGGTCAGGGGGCGAGGAACGCGGCCACGGCGGCGACGAACTCCTCGGGGCGGTCCTGGTGCACCAGGTGGCCGGCGTCGACGGTGACCAGGCGGCAGTCGGGGATCAGGCGGGACAGTTCGGCCAGTCCGGCCTGCGGGACGTGGCTGGTCGGGCCGCCCGCGACCAGCAGGGTGGGGGCGGTGACGGCGGTCATCCGCTCCAGCCACAGCGGGTCCGGCCGGTCGATCTGGCCCTTGATCTGCCGGACCACCGCCCAGTCGAAGTCGACGGGCTCCTCGGGGGCGTCGGCCACCGGGCTCGCCGGGCGGGGGCGCGGGGCGGGGACGTCCTCCAGGACGAGCCTGGCGACCCGCTCCGGCCGCTCCTGGGCGACCAGGTAGGCGACCACCCCGCCCATCGAGTGGCCGACCATGTCCACCCGGTCCAGGCCGTGCGCGTCCAGCAGGGCGAGCACGTCGTCCCGCATCGCCTCCAGGCTGTACCGGCCGGGGCGTCCGCTGTCGCCGTGGCCGCGCAGGTCGAGCGCGTGCACGCGGTGGTGCGGGGCGAGGGCGGGGAGCACCACGTCCCAGTCGGTGGCCCGCTCGCCGAGGGCGTGCAGCAGGACCAGCGGCGGGCCGTCGGCCGGGCCGCTCTCCCGGCAGGCGAGGGAGAGGCCCGGCAGTTCGACTCTCAGAGGCTCGGTCATACCGGCACCGTAGCCGGGGCCCGCGTCGTCCGGACCCGGCTTTTCGCACAGCGAACAGCCGGGTCCGGACAGCGGTCGGCGGTCAGCGGCTCGGGGTGTTCTCCCGGGCAGCGGCACCCGGCGCGTCCGCGACCTCCCCGGCCGCCGCTTCGACCGACGCCGCTTCGACCGACGCCGCCTCGCGCGCCGACACCCGGCCCGCCAGCACCGAGGCGACCACCGCCAGCGCCGCCACCGCCGCGCAGACGCCGCTCGCCCACGCGTACGCCGCCCGGTGCCCGCCGCCCCCGCCGGTCGCCCGCAGATAGACGCCGGACAGCGCCGAGATGCTGACCGCCGCCGCGATCCGCTGCGCCATCTGCAGGATCGCCCCGCTCACCCCGGCCGCCTCGGCCGGCGCGTGCCGCAGCACGAACGCCTGGTTGGAGGCCGCCATCAGCCCGACCGAGGCGCCGCCCAGCAGTTGGAGCAGCGCGAGCAGCCAGGGCAGCGGGCCGGTCGGCGCCCAGCGCGCGACCAGGCCGCCCGCGAGCATCACCAGCGCCGAGCCGGCCATGCCCGCGGTGACGGTCCGCCGGCCGAAGCGCTGGACGACCCGCCAGGCGAACGCCGAGGCGAAGCCCATCGCGACCGCCGACGGCAGCGCGACCAGGGCCGCGCCCATCGGCGAGAGGCCGAGCCCGTCCTGGAGGAACATCGTCAGCACCAGTCCGGCGGCCAGCGAGGAGCCGAACTGCAACATCGCCACCGCCGTCCCGAGCGCGTACGGCGCTGAGCGGGTCAGCGCCGGGTGGATCAGCGGGTGGCCGCCGCGCCGGGCGTAGCGGCGCTGCCACCGGGCCAGCGCGCCGAGCAGCGCGGCCGCCGCGGCGGCGAACCCGAGCCAGCCGGCCCAGCCGGGGGGCTGGACGAACGGCAGCATCAGCGCCAGGGTCAGCGCGGCGACGAGCAGCAGTCCGACCAGGTCGAGGTCGGCGTGCCGGGCGCTGGGGCGCGGGCGCGGCAGGTGGCGGACCGCCAGCAGCAGGGTGGCCAGTCCGAACGGCACATTGAGCAGGAAGGTCAGCCGCCAGCCCTGTTCCGGTCCGACGGCGGCGAGCACCGCGCCGCCGATCGGCGGGCCTAGGGCGAAGGCGAGGCCGCCGGTCACGGCGTACATCCCGAGCGCCCGGGCCCGCAGCTGGCCCTGGAAGACGTCCTGGAGGGTGCCGATCATCTGGGAGTTCACCAGTCCGGCGCCGGCGCCCTGGAGCAGCCGGGCGGCGACCAGCACCCAGGGCTCGGTGGCGGTCGCGGAGAGCAGGCTGACGACGGTGAACAGGGCGAGGCCGCCGACGAAGAACCACTTGCGGCCGCGCACGTCACCGAGCCGCCCGCCGGGTATCAGGGCCAGGCCGAAGGCCAGCGAGTAGCCGGCCACGATCCACTGCAGGTGCGCGGGCTGGGCGTGCAGCGACTCGCGCAGCGCGGGGATCGCGGTGTTGAGCACCGACTGGTCGATGAGGGTGGTGAAGCCGCCGGCGACGCAGACCAGCAGCACCCGCCGCCCGGCCGCGTCGAACCGCTCCCTGACCGGCGGGGCCGGTATCGCGCCGGTCGCGCTCACGGTTCGACCACCACCAGCGCGTACCGGGCGCCGGCCGGGCCGGGGCAGTGGAAGCGGCTGGTCTCGGCGGTGAACCGCAGGCAGTCCCCGGCCTCCAGCAGGTGCTCCGTGCCGTCGACGGTCATCGACAGCAGGCCGTCCAGCACCCAGAGGTGGTGTTCCCGGCCGGTGTCGTCGGGCTTGTCGTAGGCGATGTCGGCGCCGGCCGGCAGCCGGCCCTCGATCACCTCGGCCCGCAGCGAGCCGTGCGGCGGCGAGACGGAGCGCCGGACGTACCCGGTCGCCTCGTCCCGCCAGACCCGCTGGTCCCCGGCCCGCACCAGCCGGGCGGGGGCCGCCTCGACCTCGGCGAGCAGCCGCGACATGCTGCGCCCGTACACCGTGCAGAGCCGCCCGAGCAGCGCCGCCGTCGGGCTCACCTCGGCCCGTTCGACCCGTGACAGCGTCGAGCGGCTGACGTCCGCCCGGCGCGCCAACTCCTCAAGTGTCCATCCGCGTTCGACCCGCAGTTCGGCGAGCCGTTCCGCCAGCCGCTCGTCGGCGGCCGTGTCCATTCCCATATCCGTGATGCTATCCCGGATATGGGACGCCCCCGGTCCGGGCCGCACAGCCGGACGGCGGGGAAGCGGATCCGGACGAAGGGGACGCGGATCCGGGCCGACCCTTCGCCCCGGGGACGAACAGCTGGCCGCCCCGGCCGCGCCGGCGGTGAACTGGTCCCGGGCGCCGGCGGGCGCCCGGGACCAGTCAGGCCGTGTCTTCCGGAAGGACCACCATGCTTTCTGCCCGTGCCGCCCGTCTGCTCGCCGTGGCCACGCTCGGCCTCGGCGCCACCCTCACCCTCAGCCCCGGCCAGGCGTTCGCCGCCGAGGGCAGCTTCCCGATCGGCTCCGGGTCGTGCCAGGCCGTCGAGAAGATCGAGCTGCACTTCGTCAACGGCGCCTACCACGACGAGATGGCGAACAACCCGACCCAGAACTCGGCCACCGACCCGTACCGGTGTCGCTTCACGGTCTACGACAACGGCGGCCTGATCTGGAGCTCCTCCCCCGCGCCCGGCAGCGGGGCCCAGTCGCCGTGGTTCTACGACGGTCCGGGCCACTCCATGAAGGCCTGCGTCCAGCGCTACTACAACGGCACGCCGCTGGGCACCCCCAGCTGCGGCCCGCTCAACTGACCCCGGCCCCACCCGGGGTCCGGCCCCGGCCCCGGCCGCACCACGCGGCCGGGGCCGACCGGCCGACACCAGCCGGCCCGGCCCGACTCGGTCCGGCCCGACTCGGCCCGACGCGCCTCGACTGGGCCCGGCCCAGCTCGGAACGCGGCAGCTCACGCGCCCGCCGACAGCAGGGCGCGCCCCAGCGGCGCCAGGAGATGACAGACGTGCCGCCCCTGCCGTTGCGTCGTGATCGCCCCGGTCGTCCGCAGGGCGGTGGCGTGGGCACTCGCGGTGGACAGGCCGACACCGAGGCGTGCCGCGAGTTCGGTGGTGCTGCAGGGGGCCTGCCCGACGGCCCGCAGGACGCGGGCGCGGGCCGAACCGATCAGACCGGTCAGCGGATCGGCCGTGCTCCGCTCGCGGTCGACCGACGGACCGATGACCGGGTGGAGCAGCACCGCCGGCCGGCCCGGCACCAGGACGGCGCCGACACCGTCCTGCACGAAGAAGTTCGGGTGCAGCTCCAGACCGCGGCCGTCCAGGTCGACCGTCCGGTCCGGTCCGCCCACCGCGCAGCGGAGCACCCCGTCCTCCTGCCAGCCGACGCGGTGGTGGAGCACTCCGAGCATGGCGCCGATCCCGGCCTCGCCGGAGACGTGGACGCGGTGGGCGATGTCGGTCTGCAGGTGGCGCTGGATGTCGGACCAGTCCTCGGCGAGGCAGGCCCGGAACAGGGCCAGGGCTCCGTCGGCGAGCAGCCGCAGCCCGCGGGTGTCGCCGTCGCGGAGCTCGACGACGATCCGGGGCACGCCCCGGCCGGCGCCGTACCCGGAGAGCGCCTGCCGCAGTTCGGCCGGGGTGGTGGCCACCAGGGCGTCGAGTTCGTCGGCGAGCCCGCGGTGGGTGCCCTGCGGATGGGTCACCAGGAAGTCCGGGACACCGGTGCGGCAGGCGCCCACCACCTCGATCAGCGGTGCGGCGGTCTGCGGTATCCGGCCGCGCATCCGGGTCCACCAGCGGGCCCGGCGGGTGCCGGCCCAGGCGCGGGATCCGGTCAGGGCGGTCAGTACGTGGTCCATCGGTGAGACCACGAACCGGGTACGGGCGAGATCCGGGACAGCGAAGTTGACGGTCAGCACACATCCCCCAGTGGCCCGGTCGCGTCGGCCTGTGCTTCGCGGTGCGACGGCTGTCCCCGGCCGGGTTCGGCGACAGGTCGGATCGGCGCCGCCCGACGAGGGGGTGGTCCCGACCCGGGGGCGGCGGCGTCGCGGACCATCCTGTGCCTCGGCCCCGGTTCCTTCCATGGCGGGAACCTGGCGTTCGCCCGGCGTTCCGGGCGGGCTGCAGGGCCGAGACAGGACGTGGACAGCGCTCCGCCCCGCCGGACGAGGTCCGACGGGGCGGTGTCGACCGGCCTTCCGTGACAGGCGTCAGGCCAGGGCCTCCAGGCGGGCGCGCAGCCTGTCGAGCTCCGGCCGTTGGCCCGGGTAGGCGTTGGTGATGTGCAGGGCCGCCTCCTTCAGGGTGGCGGCCAGCTCCCTGTGGACGTCCTGCGGGACGGGTGTGCGGCCGTGCCCGGCGCGGAGCCGCTCGACGTCCTCGGCGAAGTACGCGGCGAGGCCGGCCAGGACCTCGCGGTCCACCTCGTCCGGCAGCCCCGCCACCGCGGGAATGTCCTTCGCCAGGCGCTCCCAGCGGAACCGCAGGTCGTCGAGGACGGCGGCATCGAGCTCGACCGCGAGGTCCGCCCACCGGTCGGCGTTCGGCAGGAGGGCCGGAACGGCCGCGAAGACGCTCCGGAGCGTGGCGACCACCTGGCGCTCCGCGTCCCGGTCCTGGTCGACCAGGGCGCGGACGAGTTCCCGCGCCCGCTGGGCGAAGGGCTTCGCCGCGGGAAGGCCGGCGGTGCCCTCGATCAGGGCGTCCAACAGGAGTTCGGCGAGCGCCAGCGGCGCGCGGTCGACCGTGCCGCGCGGGACGCGCAGGGCGCCGGAGGTCGGGTCGAAGGTGATCCGGTCGCCGCGCTCGACCAGGAGCGGGTCGATCAGGTCCACCGCGTGCTTGAGCTCGCTCAGGTAGGGGAAGAGCTGGGCCACCACGGTCTGGTCCCTGGGGAGCAGGCAGGCGACGCCGCCGCGCACGGTCCGCTCGGTGATGTACCCCCAGGAGGCCAGCAGGTTCTCCAGCGCGAGCGAACGGGCGTGGCGCTTCCAGACGGCCCACTCGGGCGTCTTCCACTTGGCCTCGGTGAAGGTGGTCCGGGCGAAGCCCTCGCAGTCGCCGGCTCGGATCCAGGCCCGGTTGACCATGATGTCCAGCCAGGCCAGCGCGCCGCCGAGGGTGGTGGTCCCCGACCGTCGCGCCAGCTGCCCGCGGCGGGCCGCGAGCCGTCCGAAACGCTGGTACCGGCCCCAGGCGTTCTCGCTCCGTTCGATGAGCATGACGGCGGCCTCGACGTAGGTGTCGGCGTTGCTCCGGGCCACCTCGGCGGAGAGGTAGGTCCAGGCCCAGCCGGAGCGGTACGCGTAGTCCTTGACCGGGTGGTCCCCGAGGCCCTCATTCAGGGTGTGGGACAGCTCGTGCACCAAGGTGAGGGCGCGGTCGGTGAGATCCCGGGTGCCCGGGCCGACCAGGCTGGGGCGGAGCTGGATCTCCTGCACCGAGGGGACTTCGTCGCCGGTGATGACCGTGTTCGCCCCCATCGTGGCGGGCAGGTCCTCCCGCACCACGAACCGCACCTCGCGCATCCGGCGGCCCAACCGGGCGAAGCGCTGCTGGAAGGCCGGGTAGTCGGGGGCGGCTCCCGGGCCGTTCAGCACCGTGGTCGCGGTCAGCTCCGCCACGGTGCCGAGGGCGACGATCGCGTCGATCCGGGCGGTGATCGTGGCCAGCACCTTCTGCTCGGCCGGGGACAGGTCTCGGGTCAAGGGGGGTTCCTCCGCGGCTCGGTTCGCCAACCGGCTTTCCTGGCAGGCCGGTTCACTCGGCGACGTGCGGACGGAATGATGACGGGCGGGAATGGACAACGAATAAACACCGGGCGCCCGCTTTTCCTCCGCATCCGGACGGACCGGGCCCGGCGGACCTGGCCGGGCGGACCCGGCCGACGGGTTCGGGACCCGTCTTCGGTTCCGGAAGAACGGGCTGTCGATCATATGATGTCCGCGATCGAGGGCCGGGTGGCCCATGCACAACACGGGGGAACCACATGTTCGGCATCATCAGGCCGTGCCGCCACCGGCTCTCGGAGCGGCTCCAGGCGAGCTGGATGGCCCATCTCTGCGGCCTCTGCCTGGCCCTGCGCGACGACCACGGGCAACTGGCGAGGACCGCCACCAACTACGACGGGCTGATCATCTCGGTGCTGGTCGAGGCCCAGGCCGCCGCCGGGCACACCGCCGCCGGGGCCGGCCGGCGGACCGCCGGGCCGTGTCCGCTGCGCGGCATGCGGACGGCCTCGGTCGCCCGGGGCGAGGGTGCCCGGCTGGCGGCCGCCGTCTCGCTGGCGCTCGCCTCGGTGAAGATCCGCGACCATGTCGAGGACGAGGACGGCGTGTTCGCCCGGCGCCCGCTCGCGGCCGGCGCCCGGGCGGTCACCCGGCGCTGGGACCGCAAGAGCGCGGGCAGCGCCTCGGTGGTCGGCTTCGACACCTCGGTCCTGCTGGACGCGGCCGCCCGCCAGGGCGAGTTGGAGCGCGAACTGCCGGCCGGCGGCTCGGTGCTGCTGGTCACCGAGCCCACCGAGACCGCCACCGCCGCCGCGTTCGCGCACACCGCCGTGCTGGCCGGCCGGCCGGGGAACGAGGCGCCGCTGGCCGAGGCCGGGCGGCTGTTCGGACGGCTGGCGCACCTGCTGGACGCCGCCGAGGACCAGGAGGCCGACGCCGCGAGCGGCGCGTGGAACCCGCTCGACGCCACCGGCACCGACCGCGCCGAGGCCGAACGGCTGTGCCGGGACGCCGTGCACGGCATCCGGCTGGCCCTGCGGGACGTCGAGCTCACGGACCGGGCGCTGGTGCACATCCTGCTCGCCCACGAGACCGAGCGGGCCGTCGAGCGGGTCTTCGGGCGGCCCGGCCATGCCGCCTGCCGGGTCGGGCACGAGCCCGGCGCGGCGCCGGCGGCCGTCGATCAGCCGCACGGCCACGCGCCGCACGCCCACGCCCAGTTGGACCCGACCGGCTCCAACCCCTACCAGAGCCCGCCGCGGCACGACCCCGGCCAGGCCCCGCCGCAGGGCCCGGGCGCTCCGGTCCCGCCCTGGGTGCCGCAGGGCCCCGGCTTCACCCCGCCCGGCGCACCGCCGCCCAACCGCCGCAATCTGCTGGCCGGTTGCGCCGCCTGGGCGCTGATGGGCTGCACCTGCCAGCTGCTCTGCTGCGAGCACAACCACCCGTTCTCCGGCGAGCGCCGCGAGGGCTTCTGCGTCCGCAACGAGTGCTGCGACTGCGGCGACTGCTGCGACGGCTGCCAGTGCTGCGGCGAGAACGCCCAGTGCTGCAACGACTGCGGCTGCTGCGACGGTTGTGACGGCTGCGACTGCGGCTGCGACTGCTGAGGCCGCAC
>NZ_JAIY01000016.1:682928-690361 GCF_000710405.2 Kitasatospora sp. MBT66
AGCGGACCGGCCTGACCCGAGTCGGCGTCAGGCCGCGAGGCCGAGGCCCAGGGTGACGGCGACGGGGACGAGGTAGAGCAGCGGGAAGGGGACGGTCCCGTACGAGCGGGCCCGGATGTTGGTGAGCACGGCGCCGGCGAAGTAGAGAATCAGGCCGACCGCTGCGGCGACACCGATCGCCGGGACGGCGAGGCCGACCAGCAGACCGGCGGCGCCGGCGAGCTTCGCCACCGCGAGCCAGGTCCACCACGCGCGGGGCACGCCGTAGTCGACGAGGGGCTGGGTGACGAACTCGGCCCGACGGGCGAGCGAGACGCCGGAGAAGCCGACCCAGAGGGCACTGACGACGGCGAGCACGACATGGGCGACGGACATGGTGGTACCTCGTTCACGTGGAAGCGGAAGTGGAAGCGGAAGGGGTGGCGGGAGGCGACTCGCGCGCTCCGCCCGGCGGTTCGTCGGTCGACGTCGCCGACCCGCGGCACACGCCCGATGTGACGGGACGGCCGGGGCATTCTTCGCGGGACGTTCCGACGCGGCGGCGGTCTGCGGGCCGGACGCACCGGCGGCAGGGACCGCACTCGCGGCAACGGGTGCCATCCGCACCCGGCCGTTCGTCGGATCCGACGCGGCAGCGGGTCCGCGGGGCCGGACGCACCGGCAGCAGGGACCGCACTCGCGGCAACGGGTGCCATCCGCACCCGGCCGTTCGTCGCGTCTGAAAGGAATGATGCAGGCGATCGGCCTCGGCCGCGACCAAGATCAATCACCACAGTCACGCCCAATGGCCGACCAATGGGACACGTCGTGATCGAATCGAGACCGACCGGCCACCGTCCCCGGGCCGACCGTCTCCGGACCCAGGGCCCGCGGGAGCGCGGAGACGCGGGTCCACAACTCCCGCAGGTGGAGGCCGGACCCGGCCCACAGGCGTACGCGCTGCCGGACCGGCTCCACCTCGCGGCGTATCCGCCGTCCCCCGGCGGAGCGACGCGGCGACGGACGGCATCCTCCTAACGTGGCGTCATGTCGAAGACCGCCCGGTGGCGTTCCGCCGCCCTGCCGATCGCCTCCACCGCCCTGGTGCTGGCCCTCGCCGGACCGGCCGCCGCCTCCGCCCCGGCTGCCGCCACCGCCACCACGACCGCCACGGACGCCGCGGCGGACAGCAAGCCCGATGCCGCCGGTCCCCGGGTGCCGGCCACCAGCACCCACCGGCCCGTCGGGACGACCTCGGCCCGTCTGGTCGACCGGGACCGGCCCGACCCCTGGCGCCCGGACACACCGTCCCGCGAGCTGATGGTCACCTTCTGGTACCCGACCGACTCCGCCCGGGGCGCCCACGCGCCCTATCTGTCACCGGAGTTGTCCACCGCCCTGTACGGCACCGACGCACCGGCCGGGGTACGGACCGGCGCCGTGGCCGGGGCCCGGCCCGCCCCGGGGCGTCATCCGCTGGTCCTGCTCTCCCCCGGCTTCGGCCTGAGCCGCACCACGCTCACCGCGCTCGGCGAGGAACTCGCCGCCCGGGGCTACGCGGTGGCCGCCGTCGACCACACCTACGAGACCCTGGTGGAGTTCCCGGGCGGACGGATCGAACCCTGCCTGGTCTGCGGGCGGGAGGGGACCGACCCGGACTTCGGCGCGACGGCCTCCCGCGCCCGGGCGGCCGACCTGCGCTTCGTGATCGACCGGCTCACCGCCCCCGGCGGCCGGGGCCCGGTCCGCGGGCTCGCCGTCGACCCGGGGCGGATCGCCGCGGCGGGCCATTCGCTCGGCGGCGCGGCCGCCCTGGAGGCGATGGGCGAGGACCGCCGGATCCGCGCCGCCGCGAACCTGGACGGCACCGTCTGGATCCCGCCGACCGGCCTCCGCTCCCGCCCCGTGCTGCTGTTCAGCGCCCAGCTCGGCGGCTCCCCCGGCGCCACCGGGAACTGGGAGGACAGCTGGAAGCGGCTCACCGGCCCCCGCTACTGGGTGGACCTGCCGACGGCCGGGCACCTCTCGTTCTCGGACGAGCACTGGGTGGTGGACGCCCTCGGCAGCCGCGACCAGCTACCGGCCGACTCGGGGCCCGACCTCTTCGGCACCGTCCGCGGCGAGCGCGCGCTCGCCGCCACCCGCGCCTACCTCGGCGCGTTCCTCGACCGGCACCTGCTGGGCCGCCCGGCCCCGCTGCTCGACCGGCCCTCGCGCGCCTTCCCCGAGGTCCGCTTCGCCAAGTAGCGCTCCGGGCACGGCGCTCCGGGCGGGCTCTCCCGTCCGGGCGCCGCGCTGCCACAGCGGCAGCACCTCGACCCGCGCGGCCGGGCGGCGGTCCACCGGCCGGTGGTCCGCCGGACGGCGCTCACCCATCGCGGCCCACCGCCGGTCTCGGCGCCCCAACCGTCGTCACGGACGCCGTGCCGCGGCGGTCGGCCGCCAGCGAGTCCTCCAGCCGGGCCAGCAGCACCCGGAAGCGGTCCGTGTCCTCGGCGGTCATCCGGCCGCCCTCGGCCGGGGTCCGCATGCCCCGCCCGCCCCTCGTTCCCTCGGTCATGCCCCGACCCTAGGCGCCGACGATCAACGCCGGATAAACGGAGGGGAACCGGCCGAACGGAACCCCGTCCACCGGCGGAGCTCGAACCGGGAACTCAGGCCCGCCCGAGCACCCGGTCCACCGTGATCTCGACGACCACCCGGTCCGGGTTCACCCGGGGCTCGCGGTAGCGCTCGGCGTACCGGCGCTCCGCCTCGGCCACCTCCTCCGGCTCCTGCCGGACCACGGCCACCCCCTCCAGCGTCGACCAGCGCGCCCGGTCCACCTGGCAGACCGCGACCCGCTGGCCCGCCGCCCCGGCCTCCAGCACGTTCCGCACCTTCCGGCTGGTCCGGCTGCTGATCACCCGCGCGATCCCGGTCCCCGGGTCGAAGGTCACCCCCACCGGCACCACGTGCGGCGAACCGTCCGGGCGCAGGGTGGTCAGGGTGGCGATGTGCCGCTCCCGCCAGAAGGCGAGAAGGGTGTCGTCGAGCGCGCGGGGATCATGGGCCATGCCCGCGATGCTACGTCGCCGGGCCCGGCGGAAGGCCGCCGGGCCCGGGTGCGCGCGTCCGGGTGCGGGGTGAACGCGTCCGGGTGCGGGGTGGGTGCGTCCGGATACGGGGTGGGCGCGTCCGGGTGCGGGTGAGCGTCAGTGACCGCGGGCGATCCACTCCGGCAGGGCCGGGCCCTCGGCGCCGATGGTGGTCGGGTCGCCGTGGCCGGTGCGGACCACCGTCTCCGGCGGCAGCGTCAGCAGGCGGTCCCGGATCGAGTCGATGATGGTCGGGAAGTGCGAGAACGACCGGCCGGTGGCGCCGGGGCCGCCGTGGAAGAGGGTGTCACCGGTGAACACGGTGCTCAGCTCCGGGGCGTACAGGCAGACCGCGCCCGGCGCGTGGCCCGGGGTGTGCAGGACGGTCAGCTCCGTACCGGCGACCTCGATCCGCTGCCCGTCCGCGAGTTCGCCGTCCGGCAGCCGGTCGGGGTGGGTGAGCTTCCACAGCGGCAGGTCGTCCGGGTGCAGCAGGATCGGCGCGCCGGTGCGCTCGGCGAGCGCGGGGGCGGCGTCGATGTGGTCGTTGTGGGCGTGGGTGGAGACGACGGCGAGCAGCCGGCGCCCGCCGAGCGCCGCCTCGATCGCCGCGGCGTCGTGGGCCGCGTCGATCACCACGGCCTCGGCGTCGTCGCCGACGATCCAGACGTTGTTCTCCACCTCCCAGCTGCCGCCGTCGAGTTCGAAGGTGCCGGCGGTGACGAGCCGGTCGATCCGGAGGCTGCCGGTGCTCACAGGACCACCACCGAACGGAGCACGTCGCCGTGGTGCATGCGCTCGAACGCCTGCTCCACCGCGTCGAGTTCGATGGTCTCGCTGACGAACGCGCCGAGGTCCAGGCGGCCCTGGAGGTAGAGGTCGATCAGCATCGGGAAGTCCCGCGAGGGCAGGCAGTCGCCGTACCAGGAGGACTTCAGCGCGCCGCCGCGCCCGAACACGTCGAGCAGCGGGAGCTCCAGCTGCATCTCCGGCGTCGGCACGCCGACCAGGACGACGGTGCCGGCCAGGTCGCGGGCGTAGAAGGCCTGCTTGTAGGTCTCCGGGCGGCCGACCGCCTCGACCACGACGTCCGCGCCGTTCCCGCCGGTCAGCTCGCGGATCGCCTCGACCGCGTCGGTGGCGGTCGAGTTGACGGTGTGGGTGGCGCCGAGCTTCCGGGCGGTGGCGAGCTTGCGGTCGTCGATGTCCACCGCGATGATCTTCCCCGCGCCGGCCAGCCGGGAGCCCAGCACGGCCGCCCCGCCAACCCCGCCGCAGCCGATCACGGCGACCGAGTCGCCCCGGCCGACGTTGCCGGTGTTGATCGCGGCGCCGATGCCCGCCATCACGCCGCAGCCGAGCAGCCCGGCGACGGCCGGGTCGGCGGCCGGGTCCACCTTGGTGCACTGCCCGGCGGCGACCAGGGTCTTCTCGGCGAACGCGCCGATGCCCAGGGCCGGGGACAGCTCGGTGCCGTCCAGCAGCGTCATCTTCTGCTTGGCGTTGTGGGTGTTGAAGCAGTACTGCGGGCGTCCGCGCTGACAGGAGCGGCACTGGCCGCAGACGGCGCGCCAGTTGAGGACCACGAAGTCGCCGGGCGCGACCTCGGTGACGCCCTCGCCGACCGTCTCCACGATGCCCGCGGCCTCGTGGCCCAGCAGGAAGGGGAACTCGTCGTTGATCCCGCCCTCGCGGTAGTGCAGATCGGTGTGGCACACGCCGCAGGCCTGGATCCGCACCACCGCCTCGCCCGGCCCGGGGTCGGGCACGACGATCGTCGTCACCTCCACGGGCGCGCCCTTGGCGCGCGCGACGACTGCCTTGACCTGCTGGGCCATCCGGTTCTCCTCCGTCGGCCGGTACCCCTGTGTACCGGCGTGACCTGCGTCGACGCGGATCGAACGACCCGCCCACGCAGCCTAGCGCCCGTCACGGCGGGCGGCCGGGGAACGCCCCTGGTGATCCGCCTCACCGGTCGGCCCGGTCCTCCGGCGGCCCGTCCGCGACCTCGCCGGCGACGCCTTCGGCGCCCCCTCCGGGGCCTCCCCGGGGCCTCTCCGGGGCCACTCCGGGGCCACTCCGGGGCCACTCCGGGGCGCGAGGCGGGGCGCGCGGGCGCCACTGAGCGCCCGTCAGTGCTGCCACGCCCTCACCGCTCCCGCCCCACCCCGGCGTTGGCTGGATTCGTTGCTGACTGTGGCGCGTCGCCCACGTACGGTCGTAGCGAACCCGGCCTACTCGGCACGCCGTCGACCACGCCGCCCGTCCCCGCGCACCGCCCGGATCCACCCCCCGCCGGCCGCCCTCCGAGCGGCCACCGCCCTGGAGTCTGGAGTACGGATGTCCGCCGAGAACAGTGCCACCGGTGCCCGTACCGGCACCGCCACCGACCCCGGTCCCGCCGGCGGTGGCACCGCCCAGGCCGTCCTGCCGCCGCTGCACTGCCTGCGGCTGCTCGAACCCGGCCCGCCCCGGCTGGCCGCCCTGCCCACCGGCACCCCCGTCTGGCTGGTCAGCCGGCACGCCGACGTCCGGCAGGTGCTGACCGACCCGCGCCTGGGGCGCGCGCCGCTGCACGCCCCCGGCGCCCCGCCCGTCTCGCTCACCCCGAACCTGCTCGACGACCCGTCCTCGATGCTCAACATCGACGGCGTCGAGCACCAGCGGCTGCGCCGCACCGTGCAGCGCGCCTTCACCCCGCGCGCGATCGCCCGGTGGCGCCCCTGGGTCGCCTCGGTCGTGGAGGGCCTGATCGACGAGCTGATCGACCGGGGCTCGCCCACCGACATCGTCGCCGGCTACACCCGCCCGCTGCCGATCGCCGTGATCAGCCGGCTGATGGGCCTCGACGGCCTCGACAGCAAGCGCCTCGAACACTGGAGCGACCACGCCCTGTCCGCCACCGCGTACTCGGCGGAGGCCATCCGCACCGCGATGACCGAGTTCGCCGGCTTCGGCGCCGAGGTGATCGCCGAACGCCGTGCCGCGCCCGGCGACGACCTCGTCAGCAGCCTGCTCGCGGCCGCCGCCGACACCCCGGGCATCACCGAGCAGCAGATCGTCACGCTCGTCATCGGCCTGGTGGTGGCCGGGCACGAGACCACCATGACCTCGCTCGGCAACGCCCTGGTCTACCTGCTCAGCGACGGGCACGACGCCTGGCAGCAGCTCGCCTCGGACGAGCAGAGCGCGGCCGCCGCCACCGAACAGCTGCTGCGCGCCGTCCCGCTCGGGGACTCCGACGTCCTGCCCGGACTGCTGCGGCGGGCCGTCGAGGACCTCGACATCGGCGGGGTGCGGATCCCGGCCGGGAGCGTGGTCGCCGCCGACACCGACGCCGCCAACACCGACCCCGAGGTGTTCACCGGCGACCTGCTGACCGAACTGTTCTCCCCGCTCGCCGCACCGATGTACACCTTCGGCGCCGGGCCGCACCACTGCCTGGGCGCCTGGCTGGCCCGGATGGAACTGGAGCTCGCCCTGCACCGGCTGGCCCGTCGGCTGCCCTCGCTGCGGCTCGCCGGGATCGTGGAGGCCATCGACTGGCGGCGCGGCCTGCTCACCCGCAGCCCGCAGCACCTGCAGGTCTCCTGGTGACGGGTCGGGAGGCCACCGGGGCGGCGCCGGCGGTCATCGTCCAGGTGGACCGGGACCGCTGTATCGGCTCGGGCATGTGCGCGGCCACCGCGCCCGGTTCGCTGACGCTCGGCGCCGACGGGCTCGCCCGGCCGGTGCGGGAGCAGCCGACCGGCGCCGCCGGCGAACCGCTGACCTCGGAACTGGCCGACGCGGTCGACTACTGCCCGGTCGAGGCGCTCTCCCTGTACGGGGTGAGGGACGGGCGGCGGATCGA
Organism: Kitasatospora sp. MBT66; assembly: GCF_000710405.2. Classification (NCBI taxonomy): domain Bacteria; kingdom Bacillati; phylum Actinomycetota; class Actinomycetes; order Kitasatosporales; family Streptomycetaceae; genus Kitasatospora; species Kitasatospora sp. MBT66. The sequence goes on from NZ_JAIY01000016.1 coordinate 689,838, forward strand.
CCCGACGGGCTGACCCGACCGACACCGCCGACACCCTGACACCGCTGACACCGCTGACCCACTCCCGGCGCCGCGCCGTGCCCCGTCCGGCGCGGCGCCGTCGGGTCAGCCCGCCGCGGCCAGCGCCTGCCGGACCTCCGCCGCCGGATCGCCCTCGTGGTACGGGCGCTCGCTGTCCTCGATGTGGTCCAGGAACTCCTGGTACCGCAGCGCGTACCCGAAGTGCACCAGCGGACCGGCCAGTTCCAGCGCCCGTTCCGGCGAACACCCCGGTACCCACTCGCGCCAGGCCCGCGCCCATTCCTCGGCCACCTGCGCCCAGCGCTCCCCGTCCAGGAAGCCGCGCGGCCGCAGCCCGTCCGCCACCGGATGGCCGAAACAGGTGTCGGCGAAGTCGATGACCACCAGCCCGGAGCCGTCGGAGCGCCAGTTGCCGGGGTGGAAGTCGCCGTGCACCACGGTCTCCGGCAGGCCGCAGGCGGCGAGTTCCCCGGCCAGCTCCGGCAGGCGCGCGGCCAGCGCCC
>NZ_JAIY01000016.1:690436-714511 GCF_000710405.2 Kitasatospora sp. MBT66
CCCGGGGTGCGGTCGGGCAGTCCGGCCGAGGCGGCCCGCCCGCCCGCGGCCAGTGCCGCCTGGGCGGCGACCAGCCCCGGCACGGCGAGCGCCACCTCCTCGACCGAGGGGCCCCAGCAGTCCCGCCCCGGCACGTCGTCGAGCAGCACCCGCCCGTGCGCCGGGTCGGCGGCGAGCACCGTCGGCACCAGCTCCGGCGCGGCGGCGGCGAACAGCGCGATCGCCTCCGCCTCAACGGCGTTGAAGGCCGGGTTGATCACCTTCAGCCAGACCGGCCCGGCGGCCGTGGGCAGCCGGAAGATCCCGGACAGGTTCCACGTCCGCACCTGCTCGACGGGCCCGGTGACCGGCCGTCCGGCGGCGGCCGACACCCGCTCCGCCCAGCCGAGGGCGGCCCACAGCCCGGCGGGCGTGGCCCACCCGGCCCGCCGCTCGGCCGGGCCCAGCAGTGCGTCCAGCTCCGGCCCCACCGGGCCCGGGGCCCGGTCCACCGGCCGCTCCAGCGCCTCGGCGTGGTACACCGTGTGACCACCTCGGCCGCCCTCACCGCCCGTCACCCCGACCAGCCGGACCACGGCCACCGCCACTCCGGCCTCCGCCGAGGCCCGCCCGGCCAGCTCCCCGACCGAGGACCACCACGGGTCCGCCAGTTCGAACGGGCCGAGCTGCCCCAGGTGGTCGCCGTCATGGGTGAGATGGACGGTAGCCGTCCGACCTGTTTCCTGATCCACCTGCGCAGGTTCTCGCGCCTCGACGATCGGCGCCACCCGTTATTTCCACGGCCGACGGCGGCCAGCGGGGCGGGTCGGCACCCGGCCGAGCTCCTGACGCCCGTCTTCCGGTTCGCGGTCCACGGTGGCCGCCCGAGGTCCGCCGGGTGACCGGGCGGCGACGGGGGTCACGATTCGGTCGCAGTGGTCCACCGGAAGGCGGACGCGGGCAGCTTCTGCTGCCACGCTTGAGTGTCAACGACTGTGCTGGGGGGGCACTTTGAGCGAGTCAGATCTTGCCTCGACTGTTGTCGGGCTCATGACCGACGTGGCTTCGGGGATCGTGGGAACCACCGGCCGGGCCGTGGCGGAGGCTGCGGGGGAGGCCGTCCGGCGGCGGCTCTCGTCGGAGCCGGACGGCCGAGCCGCTGTGGCGGCCTTCGACTCCGGTCCACAGGAACCGGCCGCACAGGCGGAACTCTGCCGGGTGCTGATACAGGTGCTGTCCACCGAGCCGCAGTTCGCCGTCCAGCTGACGGCGCTCGTGCCGGTCCCGGCTCCCGCGGCACCGGTCCCGCCGCTGCCGACCGCCCCGCCGCCGCCCGCGGAGCCGCCGCGGATCGGCCGGGACGGCATCATCATCGACGGCAGGTCCCGCAACACGGGAAACCTGGCGCTGGGCGACCAGCTGATCCAGAACATCCGCCGGGGTGACCCCCGCACCGTCCTGCTCCTGCTCCTGGTCCTGGTCCTCGTGGTGGCGGCCGGCTACGGAGGTACCAGGCTCCTCACCGACGACTCTCCGGACCCGAAGGCCGCCGCGACGAGCGCGGCTCCCGGCACGTCCGACCGGGCCTCCGGTGCTGCCGCCGCAACCACCGGTGGCGGCTCGGGCGGCAATCCGTCGGCCACCACCGGTCCGTCGGCATCCTGGCCGTCCAGGCCGCCGAGGCCCGAACCGGTCCGGGCCGACCCGCCGCTGAGATTCACCCAAGTCGTCGCAGGCAGCGCAGACCCCGGTCTCCGGCCCCTCGTGCTGGACGGCCTCGACGTGGTCTCCGTGGAGGGTGTGGAGAGCCTGGTCTCCCACGATGTCCGTGACGGCGAGCAGACGGCCGAGATGACCTCCGGCGGGAAGCTGCCCAAGGGGTCGTTGAAGGGGTTGTCGAACTGGCTGTCCGGGTACGCCGAACTCGCGCGCCCGGCCGTGGGCACCTCGGGCGGGAAGCGATACGCGGTGGCCGCCTTCCCCCGGACCGTCACCGGCCAGGGCACCGTGTCCGACCACTACGGTGTCGAGGTCGACATCCTCGACCTCGACACCCACAAGGAAGCCCGCCGGGTCACCATCGACGACGGCACCATCGGCAACCAGGTACCTGTCGTCGCGGGCATCGCCGCTGGCCGGGCCCTCGTGGTCACCGCCGGTCTGACCGGCCCTCCCGCCAGCTACGCGATCGACCTGGCCACCGGCACGGTCTCCTGGAAGGCGGAGAACTACGAGGTCCGACTGCTCCAGGGCGACACCGTCGTCGGGGTCTCCTCCACGACCGGGGAGTGGGACACCTACTTCCACGACACACCCCTGGAGGTCAGGGCATTCTCGGCGGCCGACGGCGCGGTCCGCTGGACGGCTCGGACCGGCGAGGTCCGGACGAGGCTGTCCGTGTTCGCCTCCGACAAGATCCTCGCCGACGGGGAACGGGGGCCCACCCTGCTGTCCACCGGGACCGGGGAGAGCGTGCCCCTGCCGACGCTGACCGAGAAGTACACCTTGGACACGAGCAGTTGCCGGTTCGACGGCCGTGCCACCACCGTGTGCTCGGCCAGTGGTACGGACGGTGGAGAGCTGCTCGGCATCGACGCGGCCGGGGTCACCGTCCTGTGGCGGATCGGGAGGTCGGCCGGTGCCGGAGCGCGGGTGGCGCCAGTGGTCACGGCCGTCTGGCACGGTGCGGTCTACGGCCGCACCCAGAACGGCAGCGTGGTGCTGGACGCCCGGACGGGACAGGACCGCGAGTTCAATCCGGGCACGGCTCCCGACAACGTCAACGAGTACGCCGCCCTGTCGGGGGACACCTTCTTCCTCTCGGCGGGCTGAACCCGGCCGCGAGCCCGCCCCACCGGGCGACCGACCTCCTGACCCCCGGCCGCCGTGCAGGCAGCCGGGGGTCAGGAGGTCAGGGTCGGGTGCTGCTGGGCGCTCAGCCCTCGGCGGAGCGACGGCGACGGGACACCACGACCAGCGCAGCACCGGCGGCGAGCGCAGCGGCGGCGCCGCCGGCCTCCAGGCCGAGGCCCTCGGTGCCGGTGGCCGCGAGCTGGCCGGAGCCGGCGGTCGCGCTGCCGGTGGTGCCGGTGGTCGTCCGGGTGCCTGCGGTGGTGCCGGTGCCCGTGCCCGAGGTGGTGCGGGCGGCAGCCTGGACGGCCTGGCCGCCGGTGGCGGCGGTCTCGGCCGCCGGAACGGCCGGGGCGGTGGTCGGCTGCTCGGTCGGCCGGGCCGTCGGCCCGGTGCCCGGCTTGGCAGCGGCGGCCTCGTCCTCGGCCCGCGCCTTGGCCCAGCCCTCGATCAGGAAGGTCGCCACGGCCTGCTCGTTGCCGTCCAGCGCGGCGAGCGCGGCCTTCTTGACGGCCGGTCCGCCGGTCTCGGCGATCTGCGCGACCTGCGCCCGGTTGTCCTTGGCACGGGCCGTGTACTGGCCCTCCTGGAGGAACTTGACCACGTCCGCGTAGGAGCCGTCCATCGCGGTGTTCGCGGCAGCGCGCACCTCGGGACCGCCCTTGGCCATGATCTGGCTGAGCGCCACCCGGGCGTCGTGCTCACGCTGGACGGGGAGCTCGGCCTCGAAGAAGTGGCGCAGCGCGGTCGGCGTGCCGGTGTCCAGCGCCTTCTGCCCCGCCTCCCGGACACCCCGGCCGGTGGCCGGGTCGGTGAGCAGCCGCTCGATCTCCGCCCGGTCGTCCTCGGCGCGGGCCGTGTACTGGCCCTTCTCGACGAACGCTGCGATCTCCTCGTAGGAGCCGTCCAGCGCGACCATCGCGGCCTCGCGAACGGCCGGGCCGCCGCCGCTGAAGATCTGAACGGTCCTGACCCGGTAGTCGGTGTGCCGGAAGCCCTGGAGATCCACCGCCAGGAACTTCCGCAGCGCGGCGGGAGTCCCGACGGCCAGCACCTTGGTGCCCTCCTCCCGCACCTTCGACCAGGTCGGCAGGTCGGCGATCAGCCGCTCGATCTCCACCCGGTCGTCCTGCGCCCGGGCCGTGTGCTGGCCGTCCTTGAGGAACGCGAGCAGGTCCTCGTACGAGCCACGCAGCGCGGTCTCGGCGGCCTTCTTCACCGCCGGGCCGCCGACGGCGAGGATCTGGGTGGCCTCCACCCGGTGATCGGTGTACCGGGCGTTCTGGAGCCCCGTGGTCAGGAACTCCCGCAGCGCGGCGGCGGTCCCGGCGGCCAGCGCCTTCTCGGCGGCCTCGCGCACGGAGACGCCGCTGGCCTTGTCGGCGAGGATCCGGCGGACCTCGGCCCGGTCCAGGTCCTCCTGGCCCGTGCCGGCCGGCGCGGCGTCGGGGGTGCCGGCGGAACCGGTGTCAGGTCCGGAGGCCCCGGTGGGCCGGGGCGCGTCGGCGGCCGAGGCCGAGGAGGGGAAGAGGACGGCGGGGGCGAGGACGGCGGCCGCGACGACGGCGGACACCTTGGGCAGCTTCATCCGGCAGACCTTGCTTCGTGCGAAGACATCGTGAACGCACGAAGCATAGGGCCTTCAAACCGATCTTCACACCACCATATTTACGGCTCACGAGCACTCGGCATCGCGGCCCCGCGAAGCCACCCGCCCGCCCTCGCCTGACCCTCCCTCAACACTCAGGAAGCAGGCTCCTCCTGGCCGATGGCAACCCCCGCGCCGGAGACCCGGACCCGCGGGGCCGCGCTGCCCAGATCGACGTGGAGAGTGCCCGGGCGGCCCAGGTCCTCGCCCTGGTGGAGGGTGAGCACGGCCGGGGCGGCGGCCGGATCGAGGTCGCGGAGGTAGGCGCCGAAGGCGGCGGCCGCGGCCCCGGTGGCCGGGTCCTCCACCACGCCGCCGACCGGGAACGGGTCGCGGACGTGGAAGACGTCGGGGGCGGCCCGCCACACCAGCTGGAGGGTGACGAGATCCCGAGCCGTCATGAAAGCCGCAAGCCCGTCGAAGTCGTAGTCGAGCCGGGCCAACCGGTCCCGGGTCCCGGCGGCGAGCACGAGGTGGCGGGCGCCCGCGTAGGCGACCCGGGGCGGCAGCGCAGGATCGAGGTCCTCGGCGGCCCAGCCGAGCAGGGCGAGCGCCTCCTCGACGTCCGCCGCGTCGGTCTCCTCCACCCGGGGTTCGACGCTGGTGAGGGTGGCCCGCAGGCCGCCGTCCGCGTCCTCCGTCACCTCGACCGGCACCTCGCCCGCGACGGTGCGGTAGAGGTAGCGGCCGGGGCCGGTCCGCTCGGCGAGGGCCACGGCGGAGGCGACGGTCGCGTGGCCACAGAACGGCACCTCGGTCAGCGGGCTGAAGTAGCGGACGCCGTACTCGCCGGCAACCGGGCCGGGGACCAGGAACGCCGTCTCGGAGTAGCCGACCTCGGCCGCGATCGCCAGCATCCGGTCGGCGCTCAGGCCGGTGGCGTCCAGCACCACGCCCGCCGGGTTGCCGCCGGCCGGGTCGGTGGCGAAGGCGGCGTAGCGGAGGATCTCGGGAGCGTCGGGAGCGTCGGGAGCGGCGTCAGCGGCGGGAGTGGCGGGAGTGGCGTCAGTGGTCATGCCCGCACGAACGCGCTCGGCCCGGCCGGTGTTCCCCGTCCGTACAGCACCGTCACCAGCGGCCCCGTCACCGCAGCACCGTCACCACCGGCCCCCGTCACCGCAGCACCGTCACCGCAGCACCGCCTCCAGCAGGTCGGTGCCCAGCCGCGCGCTGCCCGCCAGGTCCAGCTGGTACAGCATGTAGCGCCCGCGCCGATGGGTGGTCAGCAGCCCGGCCCGGCGCAGCACCGCCAGGTGCCGGGACACCTCGGGCGCGCTCAGCTGCCAGGCGGCCGCCAGCTCGCCGGTGGTGTGCGGGCCCCGCGCGATGGTGCGGGCGAGCCGCAGCCGGACGGGGTGGGCGAGCGCCTCCAGCCGCTGCTGGACCACCGCGAGCGAGACCGGTTCGGGCACGCCCGGCTCGGCCACGGGGTACTGCACCACCGGGCGCCAGCCGGCCGCGGACACCACCAGCAGGTGCGGCCGGCCGAACGCGGTCGGGATGAACGTGGCGCCGCCCGCGCCGGTCGCGCTGGTGGTGTTGTCCTGGAGCTTGTCGACGACGATCCGGCGCCGTCCCTCTCCCGCGTCCTCCAGCACGATCGAGGAGGAGACGGCGGCCAGCGCCTCGACCGCGCCGTGCCGCACCAGCAGGTCCGTCTTGCGGCGGGCGTCGGCGGCCAGTTCGGGCAGCACCCGGCGCCAGGCGTCGGCGAAGAAGGCGTCCGCGCAGTCCTCCAGCAGCCGCCGGACCAGGGACCGGACGGCGGGCGGGTCGGTGAGCAGCCGGTCGGCGAAGTCCGCCTGCCGGGGGCCGCGGGCGAGCGCCAGCTCCCGGGCCCGTTCCTGCGCCTCCGGGTCGGTGAGCGGCGAGGCGGTCCGGTGCGCCAGCCGGGAGACGCCGCAGGCCGTCACGAGCGCGGCCCGGACGTACTGCTCGTCGTCGATCCGGTCGACGGCGTCGAGCTCCTCGGCGAGGGTGGCGCCGGGGATGCCGGGGACGAGGAAGTCGGCGCGCGAGGAGCGCCAGAGGAACTCCGCCTCGGTCAGTCGCTCGGCGAGCGCGGGCGGCACGGTGGCGGTGGTGCTCGCCGCCCAGCCGTGCAGGTCGGGGTGGTGCGCCGGTTCGGCGAGCACGTGCAGCATGGCGCTGAGTTCGGCCAGCGGCGAGGGCGTGAAGAGCAGCCGCTCGTCGGACAGGCCGGTGATGTCGATGGTCAGGCTCACGTCCCGATCCTGTCACCTGCGGCGGCCCGGTCCGGCGTCGATTGACGGGACTCGTCAATCGACGTGCGTGCGGGCCGGGTGCGGACGGACGGTACCGGCCATGAGCCTGATCCAGAGCCCGAAGCCTGCCCCCACTCCTTCCCCCACTCCTTCCCCCACTACCGCCGTCACTGGTGCCGCCGTCGAACGGCCCCGGAGCGGACCGGCCGCGCTGCTCGGCCTGCTGACCGCCGCCGGCGGGCCCCGCTACGCCGCCGCCCTGCTGGTGGACGCCCTCGGCACCGGACTGCTGCGGCCGTTCCTGCTCCTCTACGGCATCGGCGTCCTCGCCCTGGACCCCGGGGCGGCGGGCCTCGCGATGTCCGCCGGCATGGTCGCGGGGCTGCTGGTGCTCCCGCTGACCGGCCGGTGGATCGACCTCGGCGCGCGCAGCCTGCCCGCCGCGGCGACGCTGCTGGTCCGGGCCGCCGGGTCGGTGACGCTGCTGCTGGCGGACGGGGTGGCCGGGTTCACGGCGGCGGCGGTGCTGCTCGGTGTGGGCAGCCAGTCCTGGCCCGCCACCCACGCGGCCGTGGTGTCGACCCTCACCGAGGGCCGCACCAGGGACGCCGCCCTGGCGGCCGGCCGGACCCTGCGCAACGCCGGACTGGGCGCGGGCGCGCTGCTGGCGACGCTCGCGGTGGCCGGCGGTACGGGGACGCTCCAGTTGCTCGCCGGGGTCACGGCGGCGGCCTGCCTGCTGGCGGCGGGGCTGGTGCACTCGCTGCGGGTGTCCGCACCAGCGGCGGAGGCACCGCAGCCCGAGACGTCCTCGGCGACCGCCGCCCCCGCCCGTGGTCCCGCCGCCGACCCCGCGCTGCGCCGGATCACCCTGCTCAGCGTCGCCAACCTCCCCTTCGCCTTCACCTTCGACGTCCTGGAGGTGGCCCTGCCGGCCCTGCTGGTGCTGCACCTGCACGCCTCCGCCGCCTGGTCCTCCGGCATCTTCGTCGGCAACACCGTGCTGGTGATCGCCCTCCAGCTGGCCGTGGTGCTCCGGCTCGGCGAGCGGTCCCGGCACACCGTGCTGGCCGCCGGCGGGATCGCGCTCACCCTCTCCTACCTCGGCTTCTGGGCGGCCGGCGGCCTCGGCGGCACGGCCGCGGCGGGCGCGGTGGCGGCGGTGTCGGTGCTCTACACGTTCGGCGAGATCCTCTACTCCGGCTCGGGGACGGCGCTGGTGGCCGCGACCGCCCCGCCGCACCTGCTGGGCCGGGCGCTGGCGCGCTGGGAGCTGTCGATGGGCGTCGGCCGCGCCCTGGCCCCGGCGGCGCTGACCGCGCTGCTGGCCGTCGGTCCCGGCGCGCTCTGGCCCGTGCTGGCCGGTGCCACCCTGCTCTCCTCGGTCGCCGTGGCCCGGCTGCGCCCGCGCGGGTGAACCGCAGGCCGCCGTCCCGGGGTGCGGGCGGGCGCCGGGTCACCGATGCTGGGCGGCGAAGCGTGCGCGCCCCCGCACGCGAGGCGTACCCTCCCCGGCACGCCAGGCACGGACACCCGGCACGCGGCACGACCCGCCCGGCCGCGAGGAAGGACACCTTCATGAGCGCCCTCGACTTCGAGGTCATCGACAGCCCGGACAGCTCGCTCAACAAGACCTCCGTGCTGGTCACCGGCCCCCAGGACGCGCTGCTGGTGGACGCCGGGTTCACCCGGTCCGACGGCCGCCGGCTGGTGGAGCGGATCCGGGCCTCCGGCAAGCGGCTGACCACGGTCTTCGTCAGCCACGGCGACCCGGACTTCTACTTCGGCGCCCAGGAGGTGCGGGACGCCTTCCCGGAGGCCCGGTTCCTGGCCACCGCGTCGACCGTCGAGCACATCGGGGAGACCTTCGAGGCCAAGCTCCGCGCCTGGGCGCACCTCGGGCCCGAGCTGCCGACCCGGCTGGTCCTCCCGGAGGTGCTGCCCGGCGACGAGCTGGTCTTCGAGGGCCACCGCTTCGAACTGCGCGGCGCCGACTTCCACCTGCCGGACCGGCACTACCTCTGGCAGCACCACCACCGCGCGCTGTTCGGCGGGGTGCTGCTGTTCCAGGGCCTGCACGTGTGGACGGCCGACACCCCGACGCCGGAGCAGCGCTCGGCCTGGATCGACCTGCTGGACGGCATGGCGGCGCTGGAGCCGGAGTTCGTGGTGGCCGGGCACCGGACGGCCGACGCGCCCACCGACACCTCCTCGATCGACCACACCCGCGACTACCTGCGGGGCTTCGAGACGGAGGTCGGCCGGGCACCGGACGCGGCCTCGGCGCGGGAGGCGCTGGAGCAGCGGTTCCCCGGGCTGGGCATGCCGCTGGCGGTCGACCTCGGGACGAAGGTCGCCAAGGGCGAACTGGTCTGGGGCTGAGCGCGATGATCGAGATTCCGAGGGCCGCGGCCGCGTTCGCCGAGTCGGACGCCCCGGCGGACGTGGTCCGCCGCCAGTACCTGGCCTCGGCGCGGGGCGACCTGGCCGCGCTGCGGGCGACGCTCGCCGAGGACGTGGAGTGGACGGAGATGGCGGGCTTCCCGCTGGCCGGCACCTACCGGACGCCGAAGGGCGTCACGGGCGGGGTGATGGACCGGCTGGCCGCCGAGTGGGAGGACTGGACGGCGCACGACGACCGGTACGTGGTGGACGGCGAGGAGGTGGTGGTGCTGGCCCGCTACACGGCGGTGCACCGGGCCACCCGGCGGCCGCTGAACGTGCGGGTGGCGCACCACTTCACGGTGCGCGGCGGGCGGATCGTGCGGTTCGAGCAGTTCACGGACACCGCCCTGGTCCGGGACGCGACGACGCCCTGAGCCCTCCCCGCACCCGGCTCCTGTCACCCGTTCGGGGGAGCCGGGGCGGCGCGCCGGACGCCGTCTCGACAGGCCCGCCGGCCGGCGGCAGGCTGTCCGTGGTTTCCGCCGCAGAGCGAGGAGTTCAGCATGGCCACGGACAGTACGGGTACCGACGGCGCCGGGCGGCAGCGTCCCATCGTGATCGTCGGCGCCTCCCTCGGCGGCGCGAAGGCGGCGCAGGCGCTGCGCGAGGCCGGGTACACCGGCGGCATCGTGCTGATCGGCGCGGAGCACGAGCGCCCGTACGAGCGCCCGCCGCTCTCCAAGGGCTACCTGCTGGGCAAGAGCTCCCGGGAGAAGATCTACGTCCACCCGCCGGAGTGGTACGCCGAGCACGACGTGACACTGCGGCTCGGCACCCGGGTGGTGTCGATCGACCCCGCCGCGCACACGGTGGCTCTGGCCGCCGACGGGCGGGTGGAGTACTCCAAACTTCTGCTGACCACCGGTTCGGTGCCGCGCCGCCTGCCGGTGCCGGGAGCCGACCTCGCCGGGGTGCACTACCTGCGCCGGGTGGAGGACAGCGACCTGATCCGCAAGGCGTTCCGCCCCGGCGCGCGGATCGCGGTGATCGGCGCGGGCTGGATCGGCCTGGAGACGGCAGCCGCGGCCCGGGCGGCGGGCGCGGAGGTGACCGTACTGGAGGCGGCCGAGCTGCCACTGCTGCGGGTGCTGGGCCGCGAGGTGGCCCAGGTCTTCGCCGACCTGCACCGCGACCACGGCGTGGACCTGCGGTTCGAGGTGAAGGTCGCCGAACTGACCGGCGAGGACGGCCAAGTCACTGGCGTCCGGCTCGCGGACGGCAGCACGGTAGCGGCGGACGCGGTGGTGGTCGGCGTCGGCATCGCCCCGGACACCGAACTCGCCGAGGCGGCCGGGCTGGTCGTCGACAACGGGATCAAGACCGACGAGCACCTGCGCACCTCGGACCCGGACATCCACGCGGCGGGCGACGTCGCCAACGCCTACCACCCGCTGCTGGGGCGCCACATCCGCGTCGAGCACTGGGCCAACGCCGTCAACCAGCCCCAGACGGCGGCCCGCGCGATGCTCGGCGAGGACGCGGTGTACGACCGTGTCCCCTATTTCTTCTCGGACCAGTACGACCTCGGCATGGAGTACGTCGGCTGGGTGGAGCCCGGCGGCTACGACCGCGTGGTGTTCCGCGGCGACGTGGCGACTCGGGAGTTCATCGCCTTCTGGCTGAGCGAGGGCAAGGTCCTGGCCGGCATGAACGTCAACATCTGGGACGTCACCGACCCGATCCGCACCCTGATCCGTTCCGGCCGGACGGTGGACCCGGCCCGCCTGGCAGACCCCGAGGTGCCGCTCGGCGACGTCTGATCCGGCGCGGGCCCCGGTCGGCACAGTCCGACCGGGGCCCGGGGACTACCCGATCACGTTGTCCGGGTCGTCCAACCAGGCACGGTGCTCACCGACCGTCGAGACGGTCAGCCCGAACCGGTGCAGGCTCGGCCTGCCCTGACGCTGCCACCACCGGTACGCGGCCGTCACCTCGGCCCACAAGTCGCGCGGGCCGGACTGGGAGACGGCATGCATCCCGTCCCAGTCCGCGAGCCGGCAGTGCGCGTAGGACGTGCCGTCCCAGACCTCGAACCGACCGGTGCCGAAGCGGTCGTAGGGTGCCGCCACACTGTGGCGGAACAGGTCCGGCATGCGGAGCCCGATCGCGAACGCGGCGTCGGTGGAGTCCGCGACGTCTGCGGGGTCGATCTCCGACGGACCGTAGCGGACGTCGTCGATGTCGAACTCGCCGCTGTCGGGCTGCTGGTCGCGCACCCACATGAAGGCGACGTCCTCCACGAACGGCCCGGAGGCCGACTTGCCGTCGTCCGCGACGGTCAGCCGTGCCAGCGCTCCGTTGCAGAAGGCCGTCCCGTAGGGCACGAGAATCACGCCGCCGGGCTTCGTCTGTTCGATCAGCGTCGCGGGCAGCCTCTGCACGGCCGCCGTGAGGTGGACGCGGTCGTACGGCGCCCCGGCGGAGTGGCCGAGCATCCCGTCCGCCGCCAGCACCGTGGGCGTACCCCCCATGGTGGCGAGCTGCGCTCGGGCGTCGATCGCGAGCCCGGGGTCCGCTTCAATCGTGACCACGTTCTCGGCGCCGAGCCGGCCGGTCAGCAGACCCGCCGTCCACCCGGTGCCGGTGCCGATCTCCAGGACCCGCATCCCGGGGGCCGCGTCCAGGTGCCGGAGCATCTTCGCGACCACGGTGGGCATAGAGCTGGAGGACGACGGGATGGTGGTCCTTCCGTAGACCTGTGTCACGAGCGGCAGGTCGGAGGTCACGGCCTCCGCCCAGCGGTCAGGGTGCTCGGTCCGCTCGATCCACTCCCCCTCGACCCGGATCCGGTCCGGGGTGAAGCGGTCGCGCGGGGTGGATCGGAAAATCTGCTCCCAGTCGGCCGAGAGCGCGCCGGACTCCCGGAGCGCGTCGGTCAGCTTGTCCCACGTCATGATGTCCCCTACGGCTTCTCGGGCTTGGGCAGGTTCTTCGGCGGCGCGTCCCGCTGACCGTCGTGCGGCGCGGTGTCCGGCGACCCCGAGTGTCCGCCGCCCTTGCCCCCGCCGGCCTTGCCAGGGCCGTCGTTGCCCGATCCTCCGCCGTGCTTTGCCATGGTGCTGTTCCCTCCTGTAAGGCATGCGACTTCGAGTGGGAGAGCCGGCTCCGCTCCCTCCGCGGAGCCGGATCTCAGATGAACTAGCTGACGTCCGGAACTGCCCCGGGCTCCGGCGCGGTCGGTCCGGGCGGCCGGTTCGGGTCGACCGTCAATTCGGCCATACTGGGTGTCTCCTCACGCTGTGGCGGCCCCAGCCACCGGTAGGTACTGGGTCGTTCGGTGTTGCGGAACCCGCTTCGGCTGCTGCTTTCCGCCAGGACTCGGCGGCCGGAGCGGGGACTCAGGAGCCCCTGTGCTTCCACCGGGCGCGTTTTTCGGTCCGATCGGTCACCGGTGGACAGATCGGATCCTCGCTCGTCACGCACTGTCGAAGTAACGTCGACAAGACGTCACTTCGACCGGATGCAAGGCGTCATTTCGGTGTCGTACCAAGGGCGTCACCGGATACCTTCGGACGCATGACGACCCCGAACACGGTGTTCCGCGCCGTCCGCATCGGCCTACGTCTCAGCCAGGACGAGATGGCCCAGCGGATCCGCGATGCGGGGCAAGCCCTCGGAGAGTCCAACGACGCCAGCAAGCGCCTCGTCCAGCGTTGGGAATCGGGCGATGTGCGCACACCACGCCCGGTCTACCTGCGCGCGCTTGAAGCCGTGACCAAGCTGTCGGCGGACCGGCTGGGTTTCGAGTCCGTCAACCTGCCGCCGGCACGCGTTACGGAGGACGGATCCGGAGGTCATGACGTGACAAGGAACCAGCCCGACCGGCGTCCCGCCCCGGCCCCGGAGCCCTTGGGCGACGACTACAGCGGGGTGTGGCTGAGCCACTACGAGTTCTTCAGCAGCAGCCGGGCGAACACCTTCTCCGGGTTGCACCACGTGCTGCTCCAACACCACGGGAACCGGATCACGGCCACCTCGCTGCCCGGTGCCTCCTCCAACCCCGACTCACCGCTCACGCTCGACCTCACCGTCGACCGCAACATCGTGACCGGCACCTGGACCGAGCAGACCGCCGACGCCGGCTATTACCGGGGCGCCCGCTACCACGGCGCGATCCAGTTGCTCGTCGATCCCACGGGTCGCCACATGGCCGGCAAGTGGGTGGGCTTCGGGAAGGAGTTCGACGTCAACACGGGCCCGTGGGAGCTTCGATTGCTGGACCGATCCACAGCCGAGGACGTGCTCCAGCGGTACAGCGTGACACCGGAGCTGCCGCCGTCCGCGTGATCGACGACGACTGCCGCACGGCCGAACGGCCCGCTCCCGGAAGGCTGTTTCCGGGGGCGGGCCGTTCGGTGTCTCTCAGGGGTGGCTCAGGGGTGGCTCAGGCGACGGGCGGGAACGCCTCGGCGTCGGGCTTCAGGAGCTGGCCGGGGGCCGGGGCCTTCTGGTTCACCAGGTAGTCGGTGACCAGCTTGTTCAGCTCCTTGCTGCGACCGACGGCGCAGTGCTCGACCACGTCGACCGAGACCAGCACGGCGTTGCCCAGCTGGCGCTGCATGCGCTGCGCGAAGCCGTAGTTGGTGGCCGGGTCGTAGAGGTTGCCGATGACCATCACCGGGGTGGCGGTCTTCCGGTTCCACGGGCCGGTGAAGGTCTCGGCGTCGCGGGCCGGGGCGGGCCAGGAGGCGCAGGTCGGGCCGTCGAAGGCCTGGTAGCGGCCGAAGGTCGGCGACTCCTTCTCCCACGGCTTGGCCAGGTTGGCCAGGGTCCACGGGTTCGACGGGTACGGCTTGTCCTGGCAGTTGACGCCGTAGTAGGAGTCGTCGGCGGAGTACGGCGTCTCCGGCAGCGCCTCGCGCAGGGCGTTCGGCACGGTCTTGGCGAGCACCTTGGCGTCCTCGACCGCGGCCGGGTCGACGGCCGGGGCGGCGGTCGCGGCGGCGGCCAGGCTCTGCGCGGCGGCGGCCGGGGCGTTGATCACCTGGTGCAGCGCCTGCAGCGACTTGGCGAGCGGCGCCTGCCGGCTCTGGGCGTAGAGGGCGTTGGCGACCTGGCTGGTGAAGCTGGACAGGGTGACCTGGGTGCCGTCCGGCAGGGTGACCGGGTTGGTGCGCAGGTGGTCGCGGACGGCGTCGAACTTGGCCCGGGTGTCGCCCTCGCCGAAGGCGCAGCGCGGGGCGCCCGCGGTCTGGCAGCGCTTCAGGAACTCGCTCAGGGCGACCTCGAAGCCGGTGGCGCGCTGGCGGTCGTACTCGACGCCGTTGTGCATCCGCAGGTTGGGGTCGACGTTGCCGTCGACGATCACGGCGCGCACCTTGTCCGGGTACATGCCCGCGTAGGTGGCGCCGATCAGGGTGCCGTAGGAGAAGCCGGCGAAGTTCAGCTTGCTGTCGCCGACGGCGCGCCGCATCCGGTCGAGGTCACGGACCACGTTGATGGTCGACATGTGCTCGATGAGCGGGCCCGCGTTGCGCGAGCAGGCGTCGCTGTAGTCCTCGGTGGCGTCGATGGTCTGGGCTATCTCGGCCCTGGTCACCGGGACGCCGATCATGCGGTCGTTGACGCCCGCGGCTTCCTCGTCGGTGGTGAAGCACTTCAGCGGGTTGCTGCGGGCCACGCCGCGCGGGTCGAAGCCGACCAGGTCGAAGCGGTCCTGGACGTCCTTGCCGAAGCGGGTGGTGGTCGCCCACAGGTAACCGCTGCCGCCGGGGCCGCCGGGGTTGAGGAACAGCGAGCCGATCCGCTTCGCGGGGTCGCCGGCGCGACGGCGCATCATCGCGATGCCGACGGTGTCGCCCTTGGGGTGGTCGTAGTCGAGCGGCACCTGGTAGACGGCGCAGTCGTAGATCTTGGGGTCCGGCTGGCTCGGGTCGGGGTTGCACGGCTTCCAGTCGACCGGTGCCACCTTGGCCTCGGCGGCTGCGCCGGGGGCCGGTGCTGCGACGGCCGCCGCGGCCGAGCCTGCGACGAGGGCGAGGGCACTGGTGACCGCCAGTACCGTGCCGGTGAATCGGGACACGAAACCTCCTCCGGTTCTGCGAACGCCGGACAGCCTGTCAGCCCTCGATCAACAGCGGAAGACGTGCGTGACCGCAGATTCTTGCGAGGAGTGCCCGATTGGCCGTCAATATCCTTTATCGGAGCCAGATTGACGGGAAACAGTGCGGCCGATGGCCGAAGATCATCATTAACCGTATGGTCTGGCAACCCGGGGGCGCGCCGCGAGCGGCGGACGCCGGGTCGTGCGCCTGCGCTCCGTTGACCGTGTACAGCCCCGACTCGATACTCGGCGTTGCGAAACCCGACCGAGCCGTTCCCGAGGATTCGCCGGCCACCACCGGCGGAGAGGTGGACAGTCATGGGCTTCCCGACCACGCACGACGACGATCCCGCACCCGGCCCCCGGCCGGGCCGCCGCGCGGTACTGACCCGGGCACTGGGCCTCACGGCGGTGGCCGGCCTGGGCGCCGTGGCCTCGATCGGGGCGACGGCCGGACCGGCGGCGGCCAAGGACACCAAGGAGACCGAGAAGGCCAAGGAGGCCAAGGAGACCGACAAGGCCGAGGACGCCAGGATCCTCGCCAGTCAGACCGACTGGCGGTTCTGCACCAAGTGCTTCGGCCTGTTCTTCCGCGGCTACCCCACCGACGGCGCCTGCCCGGCGGGCGCGGGCCACGACTCGGCCGGCTACAACTTCAACATCCCGCACGACATCCCCGAGACGCCGACCGCCCAGCACAACTGGCGCTTCTGCACCAAGTGCTACGGCATGTTCTTCTGGGGCTACCCCGACAACGGCCGCTGTCCCGCCGGCAACGCCCACGCGGCGGCCGGCTACGACTTCGTCCTCCCGCACGACATCCCGGAGCCCCCCGGCTCGCAGCGCAACTGGCGCTTCTGTCCCAAGTGCTACGGCCTCTACTTCTACGGCTACCCCACCAACGGCGTCTGCCCGGCCGGGAACGCCCACTCGGTGGCCGGGTACGACTTCGTCCTCCCGCACCTGTAACCGGCTCCGCAACCCGGGTGCGGGCGCGCCCGCACCCGGCCCACCGGCCTCAGCCGGTGGGAGCGAGCGGCGCGGTGGCGGGAGCGGGGGCGGGGGCGGGGGCGAGCCAGGTGGAACGGTCGCGTTCGGCGTGGCGGACGGCGGGGCCCATGGCGCAGCCGGCGGCGAGGAAGAGGACGCCGAGGACCAGCCAGCCCGGGCCGCCGCCGTCGAGGAGGAGGGTGGTCAGCAGCAGCGGTCCGGCGGTGCGGGCCACCGCGACCCCGGTGCCGAAGAAGCCCTGGTACTGGCCGAGCCGGTCGGCCGGGGCGAGGTCGAAGGCGATCTGCCAGGATCCGGCGGACTGCTTCATCTCGCCGAGCACCTGGAGCACCGCGCCGCCGACCAGCAGGGCCGCCATCGCCCAGACCGGGACGGGCGCGGCCGAGAGCGCGAAGACCGCGCAGGAGGCGAGCAGGACCGCGCCGGCCTGGCGGACGGCCCTGGCCGCCGACGGGAGGCCGGTGACGGCGCGGGCGGTGCGGACCTGGAGGAGGGTCACGCCGACGGTGTTGAGGACGAAGAGCGCCGAGCCGAGCCAGCCGAGCTGCGGGGCGCGGTCGGCGATCCAGAGCGGGATCACCAGGCTGAGCAGGGGCATTCGCAGCAGCAGCACGGTGTTGACCAGCGTCACGAGCGCGTAGCGGCGGTCCGCCAGCACCGCGAAGCCGCCGTCCCGGCCCCGACCCCGCCGCCGGCCCCGCCCCCGACCCGGGGCGCCGTTCGCCGGTCGGGCCTCGACCGCCGGGACGGCCGGGAGCACCGCCGGCAGCCGCAGCAGGATCAGGCCCGTGGCCAGGAAGCCCAGCGCGGTCAGCGTGAACGCGGCGAGGAAGGCCGCCCTGGTCCCGACCGTGAGCGCGACGCCGCCGAGCGCGGCGCCCACCGCGAGCCCGGCGTTGAGGGTGGCCTGCAGCCGGGCGAGCGCCGCAGTCCGCTCGCCCTCGGGGACGAGTCCGCCGACCAGTGCCTGCCGGGCCGCGCTCAGTCCGGACTGGGCGGTGGCGTAGAGGCAGGCGGCGACCAGGAACGGCAGGAAGGCGTCGACCACGAGGAACGAGGCGACCACCACCGACGTGACGAGCGCGAGCGTCGCGGCGGTGCCCCGGGGTCCGCGCCGGTCGGCGAGGTGGCCGAGCGGTACACCGGCGACCGAGCCGATCGCCCAGGCCACCGCGAGGCCGAGGCCGAGCCGGGTCGGCGAGAGTCCGACGATCCGGGTGAAGTACAGCGCGGAGCTGGTGTAGTAGGCGCCGTCTCCGATCGCGCTCACCAACTGTGCTGTCGCGAGAGTTCGTTGGGATCCGGACAGCGGGGTGCGGCGGGACGGCACGATGCTCCTGGGGTGGTGGGCCATCAGTGGTTCTTCGGTGTGGACACCAGTCTGCGCCGATGGCGGACCACGCGGAAGGTCCAGTGGACCATCATGATCCTGGGCCACTTCGGCAAGTCGTCTTCCGGACGCCCGCGCTCCGGGCCGCCTCCGCTCCGGCGCTGACGGCGCCCCACCCGCCCCTGCCGGCTCGCACGCGCCCCCTGAGTGCGCATCACTCGTACGGCGGTACCGCGCGCCCTGCCCGGTGTGCCACGTGCCCTCCGTGTCCACCCCGTCCGAGATCCGTACAGTTGTCCGACCATGCCCCAAGTGCCCGTGTTGACCGGCCAGTAGGCCCCTCCTATGCTCATCCGCGTTCTCGTTCGCGAACGTGGACACGACCAAATGTGCCCGCCGTCGCGAGCACTGACCGGCACCGCCCGGCACCGGGGCGGGACCCTCACGGCCCGCACGTCCGGAGCCGTCACCCGGCGAGAGGGGCTCCTCCCATCAGCATCTCCATCGTGCCCCCGACCGGCCCGGGCCCCACCGCCGAGCAGCCGGACGCCGCCGAACCACGTCCCACCGCCGAGCAACTGCCCGCCGAGGCCGACACCGGCCGCCGACGCTTCCTCACCTACCTGCTCGCCGCGCCGACCCTGACCGTCGCCGCCCGGGCCGGACTCGACACCGTCGCGCCCGCCACCGCCCGGGCCGCCGAGGCCGCGCCCGCGGCGCCCGCAGCCGCCGCGCCGCCCGCCGCCCCCTCCCAACTGCTCGGCCTGCCCGGCATCCCGGACATCGTCGACCTCGGCCAGGCCCTGCAGGTCGCCGGTCTGCCCACCGCGCACCTGCTCGTCCTGGAGATCACCACCGCCGGCCGCGCCGTCCTCCACCTGCCCCGCCTGGAGGTCGGCCAGGGGCTGACCACCACCGTCGCCATGATGGTCGCCGAGGAACTCGACGCCCGGCTGAGCGATGTCGACGTCCCGCTCTCCGACAGCCGCCCCGATCTGCTGTTCAACCAGCTCACCGGCGCCTCCAACTCGGTCCGCACGCTCTACGACCCGGTGCGCGGCGCGGCCGCCGCCGCCCGGGCCCGGCTGGTCACCGCCGCCGCGCGCCGCTGGTCGCTGCCCGCCGAGACCCTGCGCACCGCCGACTCCGCCGTGACCGCCCCCGACGGCCGCCGGGCCGGCTACGGCGAACTCGCCGCCGAGGCCGCCACCGTCGTGGTGCCCGCCGTCCCCGCCACCCCCAAGCCGCCCGAGCAGCGCCGGGTGATCGGCCGCCCCACCGGCCGGATCGACGCCCGCGACATTGTCACCGGCCGCGCCAAGTACGCCGGCGACCTCGCCGTGCCCGGCGCGGTGCCGACCGTCGTCGCCCGGCCCACCACCATCAACGGCACCCTGGCCTCGCTCGACGCCTCCGCCGCCCGCGCCATGCCGGGCGTGCTCGCGGTGGTCACCGTGCCCACCGGGGTCGCCGTGCTCGCCGAGACCTTCGACCAGGCCCTCAAGGCCCGCGACGCGCTGCGCACCACCTGGAACCCGGGCCCGGTCGCCGCGCTCTCCGATCCCGACATCCGGGGGAAGCTGCGGGCCGCGCACGCGCCGTTCCTGATCCCGCCGCTGCTCACCCAGTACGTGGACGGCGAGTTCGACTTCGCCTTCGTCAACCACGCGCCGATGGAGGTGCTGACGGCGGTCGCCGACGTCCGCCCGAACCGCGCCGAGCTCTGGTTCGCCGCGCAGACCCCGATCGTCGCGCAGCAGACCCTCGCCGCCGAACTCGGCCTCCCGCAGGACGCGGTGACGGTGCACGTGGTGCGCGGCGGCGGGTCCTTCGGCCGCCGGCTGTTCTACGACGCCGCCCTGGAGGCCGCGCGGATCTCCCGCGCCGCGGGCCGGCCGGTCAAGCTGATGTGGACCCGCAACGACGACATGCGGCACGGCCGGATGCGCCCCGCCAGCCACCACCGGGTCCGCGCCACCTACGGGCTCGGCCAGGTGCTCAGCTACGAGCACCGCGCGGCCACCGTGATGACCGACTTCGGCCACGGACTCGGCGAGGCGCTCACCGCCGCCGGCTTCCAGCTCTCGGTCGCCGGGCTGTCGCTCGCCCAGGCCTTCTTCCTGCTCAGCCAGAGCAACCCGTACAACGTGGGCATCCCGACCCAGCTGCTGGCCGAGGTGCCGCTGAAGATCCCGACCGGCAGCTGGCGCTCGGTCTACTCGGGCACCGTCCGGGTCGCCGACGAGATCATGATGGACGAACTGGCCCGCCGCCTCGGCCAGGACCCGGTGGCCTTCCGCCGCGCCCGGCTGCGGGAGCCGGCCGGCCGGACCGTGCTCGACACGGTCGCCCGGGCGGGCTCCTGGGGCCGCGCCATGCCGGCCGGACAGGCCCAGGGCATCGGCTACCACGCCGAGAACGGCGGGCGCGCCGCCTACCTGGTCGAGATCGACGCGACCGACCCGAAGCAGCCCCGGGTCACCAAGGCCGTGATCGCCGCCGACGTCGGCACGGTGATCAACCCCACCGGCCTGGAGGCCCAGCTGACCGGCGCGCTGATCGACGGGATCTCGGTGATCCTCCAGGCCGGCAACCACATCGACCGCGGCGCCGTGCGCGAGGGCAGCTTCGGCGACTTCCACTACGCGCGGCAGCGGCACACCCCGCCGGTGGTCGAGATCCACCTGCTGCCGCCGAGCGGACCGCCCGGCGGCGCGGGCGAACTGGGCGTCCCGGCGGCCTCCGCCGCCGTCGCCAACGCCTACGCCCGGGCCACCGGGACCAGCCCGCGTTCCTTCCCGATCAACTTCTGACCCGCCACGCCCCCTGGTCGCCCGACCACCTCCGACCCGCTCCCACGAACCCCCGAGGAACGCGCCTCCGATGCCCAGCCACACCTTCGTCCTCAACGGCCGACCGGTCACCGTCGAGGCACCGGACGACATGCCGCTGCTCTGGGTACTGCGCGACAAGCTCGGCGTCACCGGCCCCAAGTACGGCTGCGGTGTCGGCGTCTGCCGCGCCTGCACCAGCCACCTGGACGGCGAGGAGATCCAGCCCTGCACCGTGGCGGTCAAGGACTGCGCCGACCGCCGGGTCACCACCATCGAGGGCCTCGCCGACGGCGACACCCTGCACCCCGTCCAGGAGGCCTGGCTGGACTGCGACGTCGCCCAGTGCGGGTTCTGCCAGCCCGGCCAGATCATGACGGCCGTCGCGCTGCTTCGCCGCAATCCCGCGCCCACGGACGCCGACATCGACCAGATCCAGAACATCTGCCGCTGCGGCAGCTACCCCCGGATCCGCGAGGCCATCAAGCGCGCCGCCGCCATGACCGCGCCCGGCAGCTGAGTCAGGACTGGTCCCAGACGTCGACGGTCAGCAGCGCGTCCGCCGGACAGGCGGCGATCCGGTCCGGGTGCAGCTCGCGCGGCCGGAACTCCGCCCCGGGCCCGGCGTCGGGCACCGAACCGTCGGCCAGCAGCGGCAGCACCTCGCCCGCCCGGGCTGTGTACCGGTGCGGGTAGCCGTCGAACCGCAGCTGCTCCGCCCGCCCGGCCGCGGCCAGCCCGGCGATCCAGTCCAGCCCGCCGATCCCGGTCTCCCACTTGGCCAGCACGACGTCCTCGCCGTCCCCCGCCGCCGGTACCGTCACCACGAACCACCAGCCGAGCATCCGTCACCCCTCCCCCGCGCCGCACCGTCGTGATCCCCCCGAGCGTACGCGCGGCCGCACGCTCGCGGTGCCCGTTCGCCGCGCCCGCCCCGGCCATGATCGAATCGCCCGTCGGGACCGATCGGGACCGGTCGGTGGGCGGAGGGGGAGACGGACATGGTGACCAGCCGCGGACGGGTGGCCGTACTGGGCGGCGGGGTCGCCGGGCTCACGGCCGCGACGGAACTCGCCGAGCGCGCACCGAGGGCCCCCGCCGGGGGTTCGGTCGGAGCCGATCTGGTGGCGGCGGGGCGGGCCGCCTAGGGTGAGGCGGCACCAATGTCGCCTATGCAACAAGGTGGTTGAGGATGATCCGGCGCCGCTCACTGCTGACCTTCGCGGGCGTGGGAGGTGCGGCGCTGACCCTGCCGGGTGTCGCCGCCGCGCGTGCCGCTCCCTCCCCCGTTCCCGCTCCCCCCACCGGGCCGGGGCCGATCGACCTGCCGGGACCGACCGTACGGCGGACCGTCGGCACCGTGTCACTGCGACTGGTCGACGAGAACCGGCAGGACCCGTTCGCCCCGGTGCCGGGACCGCGCGAGCTGATGGTGCAGCTCTGGTACCCCGCGACCGGGAACGCCGGACGGGCGCGCGCGGCGTACGCCACGGAGCGGGTGGCGGCCGTGCTGGACCGGACCGCCTTCCTCGACCCGGGCACGCTCGGCCGGCTGCGCCCGACCGCGCGGGTGGGCGCGCCGCCGGTGCCGGGGGCGCTCCCGCTGCTGCTGCTCGGGCACGGCCGCAAGGGCGGGCGCAGCAACTGCACCGCACTGGCCGAGGAGTTGGCCGCGCACGGCTACCTGGTCGCGTCGCTCGACCACACCTACGACGCGGCCGCCGTCGAGTTCCCGGACGGCCGGGTGGTGCTCAGCGTGCTTGAGGACGAGCCCGCCGACTGGGACGCGGCCGAGCGCAAGGAGGTCGGCGTCCGGGCCGCCGACCTCCGTTTCGTGGCAACGGAGTTGACCACCGGCCGAACCGTCCGGCGGCACCCCGGGCTGCCGTGCGCGGACCCGGCGCGGATCGGTGTGCTCGGCCACTCGATGGGCGGCGCGGCGGCCGCCGAGGCGGTCCGGCAGGACCGGCGGTTCGCGGCCGGACTGGACCTGGACGGCGGACTCTTCGGCTCGCCGGTGCCGGACGAGGGCCTGGACCGGCCGTTCCTGCTGTTCACCGCGCTGGACGACCACGACACCTGGCGGCGCTGGCGCGAGCACCAGCGCGGGTGGGGGCGGCACCTGCGGCAGCACGACTCCGGTCATCTGAGCTTCACGGACCTGCCGCACGCGGCCGGTCCTGGGCACATGGCCGAGCACGCACCGCCGGAGGTCTACGCCCAACTGTTCGGCACCATCGCGCCGGAGCGCGCGACCGAGCTGGCGCGGACGTATGTGCGGGTGTACTTCGACCGGTTCCTTCGCGGGCGCCCCTCGCCGCTGCTGAACGCGCCCTCGCCGCGCCACCCGGAGATCTCGTTCGTCTGGAGCCGCGGCTGAGGGCGGTCCGGCCCCGCTCCGCGCTACCCGGCGGCCCCGGGGTCGCGGCCGAAGAACCCGGCGAGCCGGTCGTACACCGGCGCGTCCTCGGCGACCGCGACCTCCGGGCCGAAGGCGTGCTGCTCCTCCTCGCTCCCCCGGTACTCGGGGCGCAGCGCGCCGCGCGCCCAGTCCAGCGCCGCCTGCCCGACCTCCTGGTCGAGCCCGCTGGTGGACTGGCCGGTGGCCCGGGCGAGGTCCCACCCGTGTGCGGCGAACTCGGCGATCTGCTGGTCCACCGGGAAGCGGGCCGGCAGTTCCCCGACGCCGGGGATCTCGATGACGCCGCCGAGGTTGCCCGCCCCGCGCCAGGCGGCCACCAGGCGCTCCGCGTCGGCCTCGAAGCGGTGCAGCCAGTCGTCCTCGACCCGGTCGAAGGGCTCCGACCAGTCGGGCGTGCCGCCCTCCGCCCGGACGGTGAACTGCCGCAGGTCGTTCAGCAGGTGACTGATCAGCTGTCCGACGTCCCAGGAGTGGCAGGGGGTCGGGTGGCCGGCGAGTTCGGTGCCGACGCCGTCGATCAGCCCGGCGGTCTGCGCGAGCGCGCGGGCGAGCAGCTCGATCGGGTCTTCCGCTCCGGTCATGACGCACCTCTCCGTCGGCGGGGCCGCGTGTCGGCCCCTCGCGCGGGACCCGTGTGCGGGCGCGCGGCCGGTCGGACGCGCGCCCGCACACGTGGTCGGACCGGCCGATCGTAAACGCGGGCACCGACAACCGGCCCGGAGCAACACCCCGGGCCGGCCGTCGGCGTGTCCGGCCGGCCGTCGGCGTAGCGGGCCGACCGCCCGCGTGTCCGGCCCGGGTCAGCCGGCGAAGCCGCCGTCCACGGCGATCTCGGCGCCAGTGATGTACCGGCCCTCCGCACCGGCCAGGTGCGCGACCGTGGCGGCGATGTCGGAGGGCCGGCCGAAGCCGCCCACCGCGGTGAAGCCGGACTGGAAGTCGGCGCCCGGGCCGTCCGCCGGGTTCAGCTCGGTGTCGATCGGGCCGGGGTGGATCACATTGACGGTGATCCCGCGCGGGCCCAGCTCGCGGGCCAGCGTCTTGGTGAGCCCGATCATCGCGGCCTTGCTGGTGGCGTAGAGGCTGCCGCCCGCGAAGGCGGCCCGCTTGGCCATGCAGCTGCCGATGGTGACGATCCGCCCTCCCTCGGTCAGGTGGGCGACCGCCGCCTGGGCGAACAGGTACGGCGCCCGGACGTTGACCTCCAGCACCCGGTCGATCTCGGCGAGGCCGGTCTCCTCGATCGGGCCGACGTGGCCCACCCCGGCGTTGTTGACCAGGATGTCGAGGC
>NZ_JAIY01000017.1:0-40257 GCF_000710405.2 Kitasatospora sp. MBT66
GAACACCAACACCGAACGACCGTCGACCGGGCGGCCGCCGTCCCACGCCCCCGAGTCGTCGTCGGCCATCTGCCCTAGCAGGGTGCGCAGTTGGTCCTGGTCCCCGACCAGTGCCTTCCGGTACTCGAAGGCGGTGCGCGCGTGCAGGGCGGACCCGATGTCGCGAGGGTCGGCCACGGGGCCGCCGTCCAGGTGGCCGCGCAGACGGTCGGCCTGGAAGCGCAGTGCCTGCGGGCTCTTCGCCGACAGCAGCCAGGGCACCGCCGGCAGGGGGGTGCGTTCGGCCGGCGGGCCGTCGTCCTCCAGGGGGGTGTGTTCGAGGATGGCGTGGACGTTGGTGCCGCTCAGGCCGAAGGAGGACACACCCGCCCGCAAGGGGCGACCGTGGAGCGGCCAGGGCTGCTGCTCGGTCGCGAGGGCCAGCGCGCCGCGCGTCCAGTCGACGTGGCCGGAGGGCCTGCCGACGTGCAGGGTCCGGGGCACCTGCCCGTGGCGCATGGACAGCACCGTCTTGATGACCCCTGCCACCCCCGATGCCGCCTGGGCGTGGCCGAGGTTGGACTTGAGGGATCCGACCAGCAGGGGTCGTTCTGCTGGCCGGTCCTGACCGTACGTCGCCAGCAGGGCCTGGGCCTCGATCGGGTCGCCGAGCGTGGTACCGGTGCCGTGCGCCTCCACCACGTCCACCTCGGACGCCGTCAGGCCCGCGTCCGCCAGCGCCGCCCGGATCACCCGCTGCTGCGAGGGGCCGTTGGGGGCGGAGAGTCCGTTGCTGGCGCCGTCCTGGTTGACGGCGGAGCCGCGGACCACCGCCAGGACCGGGTGTCCGTTGCGGCGGGCGTCCGACAGCCGCTCCAGCAGCAGGACGCCGACGCCCTCGCCCATGCCCATGCCGTCCGCGTCGTCCGAGAAGGCCTTGCAGCGGCCGTCCTCGGCGAGTCCCCGCTGACGGGAGAAGCTGATCAGGGCGCCGGGGGTCGCCATCACGGCGACGCCGCCGACCAGGGCGAGCGAGCAGTCGCCGCCGCGCAGCGCCCGGCCCGCGACGTGCATGGCGACGAGCGAGGAGGAGCAGGCCGTGTCGATGGTCACCGCGGGGCCTTCGAGGCCCAGGGTGTAGGCGACCCGGCCTGACACGACACTGGGTGCGCTGCCGGTGAGCAGGTGGCCGTCGCCTTCCTCGGACCGGGCGACGACGGCCGCGTAGTCGGCGTAGTTGACACCGGTGAACACTCCGGTGCGGCTGCCGCGCAGGGCGGCCGGGTCGATGGCGGCGCGTTCGATCGCCTCCCAGGTGGTCTCCAGGAGCAGCCGCTGCTGCGGGTCCATGGCCAGGGCCTCGCGCGGCGAGATGCCGAAGAACTCCGCGTCGAACTCGGCCGCGTCGTGCAGGAAGCCGCCGCGCCGGGTGGTCGAGGTGCCGGGGCGGTCGGGGTCGGGGTCGTAGAGGGCTTCGACGTCCCAGCCGCGGTCGGTGGGGAGGTCCGAGACGGCGTCGCCGCCGTCGGCGAGCAGGCGCCACAGGTCCTCGGGGGTGCCGATGCCGCCGGGGAAGCGGCAGGCCATGGACACGATCGCGATCGTGTCGTCGTCGGACGCGGGCGTGTGCGCGGCGGTGTCCGGGTCGTCGGGGCGCGGCTCGGCGGCCTGCCGGCCGAGCAGTTCGGCGCGGATCTCCCGGGCGAGCGCGACGGACGACGGGTGGTCGAAGATCAGGGTGGACGGCAGCCGCAGCCCGGTGGCGGTGTTGAGCCGGTTGCGGAGTTCGACCGCGGTGAGGGAGGCGAAACCCAGGTCCTGGAAGGCCGCGCCGGGCCGGATCGCATCCACCGAGGGATGGCCGAGGACGGCTGCCGCGTGGGTGCGGACCAGGTCGAGCAGCAGGCGGTGCTGCTCGGACTCGCCGAGGGCGGTGAGCCGTTGGCGCAGCAGTGCGGCGGCGGGTGCCTCCGTGTCGCCGGTCGCGGCCGCCAGCGCGCGGCGGGCTTCGGGGATGCCGGTGAGCAGCGGGCTGGGGCGGGTGGAGGTGAAGACGGCGGCGAACCGCTCCCAGTCGACGTCGGCGACGGCGAGTACGGTCTCGTCGTCGTCCAGTGCCTGTCGCAGGGCCTGGACCGCGAGGTCGGGGGCGATCCGGGGCAGGCCGTGCTGCTCCAGTTTGAACAGGTCGGCGTCCGCTCCGGCGACGCGGTCCTGCCAGGGGTTCTCGGCCTGCCAGATGCCCCAGTCGACGGTGGTGGCGGTGAGGCCGCGGGCCCGGCGGTGCTGGGCCAGGGCGTCGAGGTAGGCGTTGGCCGCGGCGTACGCGCCGTGGTCGCCGCTGCCCCAGACTCCGGCGATCGAGGAGAACAGCACGAAGGCGTCGAGTTCGCGGTCGAGCAGGGCGTCGAGGTGTTCGGCGCCGGCGGCCTTGGCGGCGACGATCTGTTCGAAGGCGGACATCGGTGTGCCGTCGAGGGGGGCGAGCGCGACGAAGGCGGCCGCGTGGACGACCGCGGTGACCGGGTCGCCCGCCGTCTCCAGGCCGGTGAGCAGCGCCGCTACGTCCTGACGGTCAGCCAGGTCGCAGACGGGCAGGGTCAGTCGTACGCCGAGGGCGGCCAGTTCCGCGGCGAGTTCGGCCGCGCCGGGTGCCTGGGGGCCGCGGCGGCCGGGCAGGACGAGGTGGGTGGCGCCGCTGCGGGCCAGCCAGCGGGCGAGGTGCGGGCCGACGGCTCCGGTGCCGCCGGTCAGCAGGACGGTGCCGCGGGGCTTCCACTGCTTCGTACGGCCGTCGTCGTTCCGGGGGGCGCGCCGGAGGCGGCGGGCCAGCAGGCCGGTGGGGCGCAGGGCGAGCTGGTCCTCGCGGCCGACACCGTCCGGGGCGGGGCCGGCGGCCGTCAGTACGGCGGCGAGCCGGGCCCGGGCGCGGGCGTCGAGGTCCGGCGGCAGGTCGACGAGTCCGCCCCAGCGGGCGGACTGTTCCAGCGCGGCCACCAGTCCGGTGCCCCAGACCAGTGCCTGGCGGGGGTGGGTGACCGGGTCGTCCGGGCCCGTGGACACCGCCCCGGTGGTGGCGCACCAGAGGGGTGCGGTGACGGCGAGGTCGCCCAGGGCCTGCACCAGGGCGACGGTGAGTGCCGTCCCGGCGGGCAGGGCCGGGTGGTCGGGGTGGGGCCGGTCGGCGGCGGCCAGCAGCGACAGCACGCCCGTCGGGACGCGGTCGCCGAGGGCGGTGGCGAGCGTGTCCGCGAGGTCGGTGCGGCGGACGGCAGCGTCCGTGAGTTCGGCCGTGACGACGGTGGCGCCCGCTTCGGCGAGGGCGAGCAGCGGGCCGCGCACCCGTGCGTCGTCCTCGTGTCCGGCGGGCAGGACGACGAGCCAGGTGCCGGCGGCGGGCGTGGCGGCCGGCGGGTCGGGCACCGGCTGCCAGCCGATGCGGTAGCGCCAGGAGTCGATGACGCTCTCGTCGCGCCGCTGTTTGCGCCAGCCGCGCAGGGCCGGCAGGACGGGGGCGAGGGCGTTCTCGTCGACGGCGAGGTGGGCGGCGATCTCGGCCGGGGCGTCGTGGTCGACCATGTGCCAGAAGGCCGTGTCGTGCGGGTCGGCGGCCGGTGCGGTGTCGGACACCGCCTCCGGCTCCAGCCAGTAGCGCCGGGACTGGAAGGGGTACCCGGGCAGGGCGGTCGGGCGGGCACCGGTGCCGGCGTACACCGCGGACCAGTCGACGGCCACGCCCTCCACCCACAGTTCGGCGGCCGAGCGCAGGGCCCGGGGCAGTCCGCCGTCGTCGCGGCGCAGGGTGCCGACGACCACGGGCGGCTCCGCGGCACCGGTGGCCTCGGCGGTGTCCTGGAGGGCCATGGTCAGCACCGGGTGCGGCGACACCTCGACGAAGACCTCGTGGCCCTGCTGGACCAGGGAGCGTACAGCCGCCTCGAAGCGGACGGTTCCGCGGAGGTTGCGGTACCAGTAGTCGGCGTCCATGGCCGTGGTGTCGAGCAGGTCGCCGGTGACGGTGGAGTACAGCGGGATGCGGGCCGGGAGCGGGCGTACGCCGGCCAGCGCGGCCAGCACCTCGGACCTGATCCCTTCGACCTGGGCCGAGTGCGAGGCGTAGTCCACGGGCACGGACCGGGCCCGGGCACCCTGTGCGTCGCAGTGGGCGAGCAGTTCGGCCAGGGCCCCGGGTTCCCCGGAGACGACCACGGCGGCGGGCCCGTTGACGGCGGCCACCGACAGTTTCTCGGCCCAGGGGGCGATCTCGGCGCGGACCCGGTCCTCGGGCAGGGACACCGCGACCATGCCGCCGAGTCCGGCCAGCGCCCGGATCGCCCGGCTGCGCAGGGCGACGACCTTCGCCCCGTCCTCCAGGCTCAGCGCTCCCGCCACCACGGCGGCCGCGATCTCGCCCTGGCTGTGTCCGACCACGGCGTCGGGCCGGACGCCCCAGGACTCCCAGTGCGCGGCCAATGACACCATCACCGCCCACAGCACCGGCTGCACCACGTCCACCCGTTCCAGCGAGGGTGCCCCGGGCGCGCCCGCCAGGACGGCGGGGAGCCGCCAGTCGACATGGGCGGAGAGGGCGGCATCGCAGGCGGCGAGGCGGTCCCGGAAGGCGGGGCTGGTGGCGAGCAGGTCCCGGGCCATGCCGGCCCACTGGGAGCCCTGGCCCGGGAACACCAGGGCCGTGCGGCCCTCGACGACCCGGCCGGTGCCCACGACGACGTCGGCGGGCGAGGCCGGGTCGGTGGGGAGGTCCGTGCCCGGTCCGGACAGGGCTACGAGCCCGCCCAGCAGTGCGGGGTGCCCGTCGCCGATCACCACGGCCCGGTGTTCGAAGGCGGACCGGGTGGTGGCCAGCGAGAACCCGACGTCGGTCGGCCGTGCGGGCGCGTCCGCGGCGAGCCGGGCGCGCAGTCGGGCCGCCTGGTCCCCGAGCGCGGACGCGGTGCGGCCGGACAGCACCCAGGGCAGCACGGCCCCGGCCGCGGTGTCCGGCGCGTCGGTCACCGCTCGCGGTCCGTCGGCTTCCGATCCGTCAGTTTCCGGTCCGTCCAACGGTTCCGGCTCCGGTGCCTGTTCGAGGACGACGTGCGCATTGGTGCCGCTCATGCCGAACGAGGACACCCCGGCCCGGCGCGGCCGGTCGACGGCGGGCCAGTCGCGGGCCTCGGTGAGGAGTTCGACGGCGCCCGAGGGCCAGTCGGCGTGCGGGGTGGGCGCGTCCACGTGCAAGGTGCGCGGCAGCACACCGTGCCGCAGTGCGAGGACCGTCTTGATGACCCCGGCGACTCCGGCGGCGGCCTGGGTGTGCCCGATGTTGGACTTCAGCGACCCCAGCCACAGCGGGCGGTCGGCGGGCCGGTCCTGGCCGTAGGTGGCCAGCAGCGCGTCGGCCTCGATCGGGTCGCCGAGGGTGGTGCCGGTGCCGTGCGCCTCCACCGCGTCCACCTCGGACGCGGTCAGGCCCGCGTCCGCGAGCGCCGCCCGGATCACCCGCTGCTGGGAGGGACCGTTGGGGGCGGTCAGGCCGTTGCTGGCGCCGTCCTGGTTGATCGCCGAACCGCGCAGCACGGCCAGCACCGTACGGCCGTTGCGGCGCGCGTCCGACAGCCGCTCCAGCAGCAGCATCCCCACGCCCTCGCCCCAGCCGGTGCCGTCCGCGGCCGCCGCGAACGGCTTGCAGCGGCCGTCGGGGGACATCGCGCCCTGTCGGCTGAACTCGACGAACACCGCCGGCAGCGCCATCACGCTGACCCCGCCGGCGAGGGCGAGGGAGCACTCACCGGCCCGCAGGGCCCGCGCCGCGAGGTGCAGCGCCACCAGCGAAGCCGAACAGGCGGTGTCCACGGTGACGGCGGGGCCTTCGAGTCCGAGCGCGTAGGACACCCGCCCGGACATCACGCTCATCGAGTTCCCCGTCATCAGGAACCCCTGGACGGCTTCGGCGGCGCCGGGGCCCAGCGTCGCGTACCCCTGGTCGATGGCCGCGGCGTACACCCCGGTACGGCTGCCCCGCAGGGTGAGCGGGTCGATCCCGGCCTGCTCGACGGCCTCCCAGGACGCCGTCAGCAGCAACCGCTGCTGCGGGTCCATCGCGACCGCCTCACGGGGCGAGATGCCGAAGAACTCCGGGTCGAAGTCCGCCGCGCCGTCGAGGAACGCCCCCTGCCCGGGAACCGTGCCGCCGGACGGCCAGGCGCTCTCCCAGCCCCGGTCGCCGGGGACCGGCCCGATGGTGTCGCGGCCTTCGGCGAGCAGTTCCCACAGGTCCTCCGGGGTGCGGACACCACCGGGGAAGCGGCAGCTCATCGATACGATCGCGATCGGCTCGCTCGTGCGGGCCTCGGCCTCCCGGAGCCGCTGCCGGGTGTCCCGCAGGTCGATGATCACCCGGTTGAGGTAGTCGCGCATCCTCTGGTCGCTCACTGGACACCGCTGCTTTCGTCTCGGGCTGCTCGGATCTCGTCTCGGGCTGCGCGGGGTGCTCGGGCTGCGCGGACCGTTGCCCCGGTCATGCGGATCCCAACTGCCGGTCGATGTAGTCGAACACCTCGTCGTCGCTGGCCGCCTCGATCAGATCGGGGGCGAGGTCGTCCACGTCACCTGCCGGGCGGACCGCGGTGGCCGGTGTTCCGCCGGGCAGCGGGCGGGACAGCACTTCCCTCATCCGCGCGGCGAGTTCGTCGCTGACGCCGTCCGGCGGCAGGGCGTCCAGCAGGGTCTCCAGGGCGTCGAGCCCGGCCCGGACCGCCGAGTCGGCCGTCGGGCGGGCGGCGACGGCCCGCTCGGCGAGGTGGCGTGCCAGTGCCTCCGGGGTGGGGTGGTCGAAGACGAGCGCGGCCGGCAGCCGCAGCCCGGTCGAGGACATCAGCCGGTTGCGCAGTTCGACCCCGGTGAGGGAGTCGAAGCCGACGTCCTTGAACGGCCGAGCCGGGCGGATCAGGTTCGGCGAACTGTGGCCGAGCACCGCCGCGGCGTTGCCGCGCACCAGGTCGAGCAGGGTCCGGAACAGCTCGGCCTCGGGCAGCTCGGCGAGCTGCCGCGCCGCCGAGAGGGCCGGTGCCGCGGCGGAGGCGGCGCCGGTACGGGCGGGGCGCACCAGGCCGCGCAGCACGGCGGGCAGCCGGTCGTCCGCCCGCAGCACGGACGGGGCGATCCTGGCCGCGAGCCGGTAGGCGTACGGGGAGTCCAGCGCCGCGTCGAACAGGGCGAGGCCCTCCGCCGAGGTCAGCGCGCCCGCCCCGGCGCCCCGGCCCGCGGTGACCGCGGCGGTCATCGCGCTGCGCTCCTCCCACAGGCCCCAGCCGATGGACAGGCCGGGCAGCCCCTCGGCCCGGCGCTCGGCGGCGAGGGCGTCGAGGACCGCGTTGGCGGCGGCGTAGTTCGCCTGCCCGGCCGCGCCGAACTGGGCGGCGCCCGAGGAGAACAGGACCAGCGCCGCGAGGTCGAGGTCCCGGGTGAGTTCGTGCAGGGCCAGCGCCGCGTCCACCTTGGGCCGCAGGACGCGGTCGAGCCGGTCCGGGGTCAGCCCGGCGATCGTGGCGTCGTCCAGGACCCCGGCCGCGTGCACGACGGCGGTCAGCGGGCGCGCGGCGGGCACCGACCCGAGCAGGGCGGCGAGCGCGGCGCGGTCGGCGACGTCGCAGGCCGCGACCGTCACCGACGCCCCGAGACCGGTCAGTTCCCGCACCAGCTCCGGCATGCCGTCGGCGGACCCGCCCCGGCGGCCCGCCAGCAGCAGGTGCCGGGTGCCGTGCGCGACGACCAGATGCCGGGCCAGGAGCCGTCCCAGGGTGCCGGTGGCCCCGGTGACCAGGACGGTCCCTGCGGGGTCCGGCGGAGCGGGCAGCAGCAGCACGTTCTTGCCGACGCCCCGGGCCTGGCCGAGCGAGCGCAGCGCGGCCGGGGCCTGCCGGACGTCCCAGCCGGTGACGGGCAGCGGACGCAGCACTCCCTGCTCGAACAGGCCCAGGACCTCGGCGAGCATCTCGCCGATGCGCTCCGGACCGGCCTCCATCAGGTCGAACGCCCGGTAGCGCACGCCGGGGTGCTGCCCGGCGACCGCCTCGGGGTCGCGGACGTCGGTCTTGCCCATCTCCACGAACCGGCCGCCGTTCGGCAGCAGCCGCAGACCCGCGTCGACGAACTCCCGCGCCAGACTGTCGAGTACGACGTCGACCCCCCGCCCGCCGGTGGCGGTCAGGAACTTCTCCGCGAAGTCGGTGCTGCGGGACGAGGCGATGTGCGCGTCGTCCAGTCCGCCGGCCCGCAGGACGTCCCACTTGGCGGGGGAGGCGGTCGCGAACACCTCCGCACCGGCGTGCCGGGCGAGCTGCGCCGCCGCCGTGCCGACACCGCCGGCCGCGGCGTGTACCAGGACCGATTCCCCGCGCCGCAGTCCGCCGAGATCGAACAGACCGTAGTAGGCGGTGAGGAACACCACCGGCACGGACGCGGCGCGGGCGAAGGACCAGCCCGCGGGTATCCGGGCGACGGTGCGGCGGTCGGCGACGGCGGTCGGGCCGAACGCACCCCCGAAGATTCCCATCACCCGGTCCCCCGGTGCCAGATCGTCCACGCCCGGGCCCACCTCGACGACGGTTCCGGCGCCCTCGCTGCCCAGGCCCTGCTGCTCGGGGTCGGGGTCCAGGCCGAGCGCGGCGATGACGTCGTGGAAGTTCAGCCCGGCGGCGCGCACCGCGATCCGCACCTCGCCCTTGCCCAGCGGGGCGAGGGCCGCAGGAGCGGGCTCCGCCACAATGTCCTCCACGGAGCCCCGGCCGTCGGTGGTGAGCCGCCAGGCGGCGCCGTCCGGCAGGGACAGCGTGCCGTCCGGCCGTCCGCCGCGGACCAGCCGCGGCAGCAGCGGCGGGCCGGTACGCAGCGCCAGCTCGGGTTCCCCGGCGGCGAGCGCCGCGGGCAGGGCGTCGGCCGGCTCGCCGTTGCCGGGCGTGTCGACGAGGACGAAGCGCCCGGGGTGCTCGGCCCGCGCGCTGCGCACCAGGCCCCACAGGGCGGCCTGGGCCGGATCGACGGGACGGTCGAGCGGGCCGGTACGGACCGCGTCCCTGGTGAGCAGGGCCAGCCCGGCCTCGGCGAACCGCTCGTCGGCCAGCCACTGCTGGACGAGGGCGAGGCCCTGGTGCGCGGTGGCGCGGACCCGGTCGGCGGGGTCGGGCAGGTCGGCGGTGGCGACGGCCGCCACGATCACCTCGGGGAGGGCGGTGCCCGCTGCGAGGGCGGCCCCCAGGGCATCGAGGTCCGGCCACGACTCCGCGCCGGGGACGGCACCGCCGAGGGCGGCCCAGGTGGGCACGGCGCTGTCGGCCTGCTCGGCGGCCGGGGTCCAGTCGAGGCGGTACAGCAGGTCGGCGTGGGCGGTCGCGGAGAGCGGGCCTCCTGCGGCCGGAGGCCGCAGCAGCAGGGCCTCCACGCCGAGGACCTGCCGTCCGGACAGGTCGTGGGCGTGCAGGGTCACGGCGTCCGGCGCGTCCGCGGCGAGCCGCACGCGCAGCGTGGTGGCCCCGGTGGTCCCGCCGGTCACACCGCTCCAGCTGAAGGGCAGCCGGGCCCGGCCGTCCTGGTCGGGGAGCAGTGCGGCGGTCTGGAGGGCCGCGTCCAGCAGCGCGGGGTGCAGCACGCACCCTGCGGCGTCGGCGTGCTGCCGCTCCGGCAGCACCACCTCGGCGAACACCTCGCCGCCGCGGAGCCACGCGGCACGGATGCCGCGGAAGGCGGGGCCGTAGTGGTACCCGGCCTCGGCGAAGCGCTCGTAGAGGTCGCCGGTGTCGACGGGTTCGGCACCGGGCGGCGGCCAGCTCAGCAGGCCGGCCGCGCCTTCGGACCGGTCCCCGGCGGGCCGGGGTGCCAGGGCGCCGGTGGCGTGCTCGATCCAGGGCGTGTCGGCCTCCTGTGCCGTCCGGGCGAACACGCTGAGCCCGCGCCGGCCGTCGCCGTCGGGCGCAGCCACCCGGAGCTGCAGGTGGACGGCTCCCTCCGCCGGGAGCACGAGCGCCGATCCGAGGGTGAGTTCCTCGACCACCGGGCAGTCCGCCTCGGCCCCGGCACGCAGCGCGAGTTCGAGGAAGGCCGTGCCGGGGAGGAGGACGACGCCCGACACCGCGTGGTCGGCGAGCCAGGGGTGGGTCCGCAGCGAGATCCGGCCGCTGAGCAGCAGTTCGCCGGAGTCCGCGACCTGCATCGCCGCGCCGAGCAAGGGGTGCCCGGTCGTGGTGAGACCCGCCGAGGCGACGTCCCGGCTCGTGGTCGGAACGTCGAGCCAGTAGCGGGTGCGCTGGAAGGCGTACGTCGGCAGGTCCACCCGCCGCGCCCCCGGGAACGCACCCGACCAGTCCACCGCAAGGCCGCACTCCCACGCGCGGCCCACCGCACGCAGCACCTGCTCCACGCCACCTTCTCCACGGCGCAAGGTCCCCAGCACCGCGGCGTCCGCACCCGCGGCCTCCACCGACTCCCCCACCGCCACACCCAGCACCGCATGCGGACTCGGCTCCACGAAGAACCGAAAACCCTCCCCCAACAACGACTCCGTGGCCCGCCCGAACTCCACCGTCTCCCGCAGGTTCCGGTACCAGTACCCGGCGTCCAACGCCTTCGTGTCCAGCCAGTCGCCCGTCACCGTCGAGAAGAACGGCACCGAACCCGAGACCGGATCGATTCCCTCCAGGTCGGACAGCAGGCGCTCGCGGATCTCCTCCACGTGCGCGGAGTGCGAGGCGTAGTCCACCTCGATCAGACGCGCCCGCACACCCTCGCCGACCAGGACATCCACCAGTGCCGTGACCGCGTCCGCGTCACCCGACACCACCGTCGACGACGGACCGTTCACCGCCGCCACCGACAACCGCCCCGCCCACAAGGCGAGCCGCTCCCGCACCACGTCCACCGGCAACGGCAACGACGCCATGCCACCGCGCCCCGCCAGCACCTTGATCGCGCGAGAACGCAACGCCACCACCCGCGCTCCGTCCTCCAGACTCAGACCGCCGGCCACACAGGCGGCCGCAATCTCACCCTGCGAGTGACCCACCACGGCGTCCGGGACGACGCCGAAGGAACGCCACACCTCAGCCAGCGACACCATCACCGCCCACAGCACCGGCTGCACCACATCCACCCGCGCCAACAGCGCCTCCGAACCCAACGCCTCCACCAACGACCAGTCCACGTACGGCGCCAGAGCCCGTTCACACTCCGCCATCCGCCCCGCAAAAACCTCCGACCCGGCCAACAGACCCGCAGCCATCCCCACCCACTGCGAACCCTGACCCGGGAACACCAACACCGAACGACCGGAAACCAACCCGCCGCCGGACACCGCAGCACCCTCCGCCAGCGCGGTGAGGTGCTCTGCGAGGTCCTCCTCCGTGCCCACCAGCACCGCGCGGTGCCCCAGCGCGCTGCGGCCCGTGGCCAGCGAGAAGGCCACGTCCGCGGCGCGGACGCCGGACCCGTCACCGATCCGGGCCGCCAGTGCCGCAGCCTGGGCACCCAACGCCTCCGGAGTGCGCGCCGAAAGGAGCAGGGGGACGGCGGCAGGTGCGGTCTCCGGCGTGCCGGGCCCGTCGACGAGCGTGTCTGCGGGGGCTGTCGGGTCGGCCGGGGCCTGTTCGAGGATGACGTGGGCATTGGTGCCGCTGACGCCGAAGGAGGACACACCCGCCCGGCGCGGACGTCCCGTGTCGTCCCACGCACGGGCCTCCGTCAGCAACCGCCCGGCTCCGGCCGACCAGTCCACCTCGGGCGTCGGGCCGTCCACGTGCAGCGTCTTGGGCATCACGCCGTGCTGCAGGGCGAGCACCGACTTGATGACCCCCGCCACACCGGCGGCAGCCGAGGTGTGGCCGATGTTCGACTTCAGCGAGCCGATCCACAAAGGTCGTTCTGCTGGCCGGTCCTGACCGTACGTCGCCAGCAGGGCCTGGGCCTCGATCGGGTCGCCGAGCGTGGTACCGGTGCCGTGCGCCTCCACCACGTCCACCTCGGACGCCGACAACCCCGCGTCCGCCAGCGCCGCCCGGATCACCCGCTGCTGCGACGGACCGTTCGGCGCCGTCAGACCATTGCTCGCACCGTCCTGGTTCACCGCCGAACCACGCACCACCGCCAGCACCGGATGCCCCAGACGCCGCGCGTCCGACAACCGCTCCACCAGCAGCATGCCCGTGCCTTCACCGAAGGCCGTCCCGTCGGCCGCCGCGGCGAAGGACTTGCAGCGGCCGTCCGGGGCGAGTCCGCCCTGCCGGCTGAACTCCACGAACAGTTCGGGGCTGCACATCACGTTGACGCCGCCGGCCAGGGCCAGCGAGCACTCGCCGGACCGCAGCGCCCGTACCGCGAGGTGCAGCGCCACCAACGAGGACGAGCAGGCCGTGTCCACGGTGACGGCGGGGCCTTCCAGACCGAAGAAGTAGGCCAGGCGTCCGGAGACGATGCTTCCCGAGTTGCCGGTGCCGAGGAATCCCTCGACGTCCTCGGGGATGTGGGGCAGCAGCCGGGCGGCGTAGTCCTGCTGCATCAGGCCGACGTACGTGCCGACCGGGGCGCCGCGCAGGGCGGCCGGGTCGATGGCGGCGCGCTCGAAGAGCTCCCAGGTGGTTTCCAGCAGCAGCCGCTGCTGCGGGTCCATGGCCAGGGCCTCGCGCGGCGAGATGCCGAAGAACTCCGCGTCGAACTCGGCCGCGTCGTGCAGGAAGCCGCCGTCGCGGGTGACGGAGGTGCCGACGCGGTCGGGATCGGGGTCGTAGAGGGTTTCGACGTCCCAGCCCCGGTCGGTGGGGAAACCGGAGATGCCGTCGCGGCCCTCGGCCAGCATCAGCCACAGGTCCTCGGGCGAGCGGACACCGCCGGGGAGGCGGCAGGCCGCGGAGACGATCGCGATCCGGTCGTCGTCCGCGTCCCGGTTCCGGCCGGCCGGAACCGCCGGTACGGCCGCGACAGTTGCCGCGCCCGCTTCCGTGTCCGTGAGTCCGGCGGCCAGGAAGTCCGCGAGCACCGCCGGGGTCGGGTGGTCGAACACCAGGCTGGCGGGAAGCCGCAGGCCCGTGGCGGTGTTCAGGCGGTTGCGCAGGTTCACCGAGGCCAGTGAGTCGAAGCCCAGTTCACGGAAGGCCCGTCCGGCGTCGAGGGTGTCCGGGGAGGCGTGGCCGAGGACCGCTGCCGCGTGGGTGCGGACGAGTTCGACGAGCAGGCGGGTCCGTCCGGTGGCGTCGAGGGCCGCGAGGCGCAGGCGCAGGGCGTTGTCCCCCACCGTCGCCTCCGCGGCCGTGGCCGCCCGGCGCGGCGGTGTGCGCACCAGGCCGCGCAGCAGCGGCGGCAGGGTGCCGTCCGCCGCCGCGGACCGCAGAGCGGCCGTGTCGAGGCGGATCGGGACCAAGGCGGGCCGGTCCACGGTGAGGGCGGTGTCGAAGAGCGCGAGCCCCCGCTCGGTGGAGAGCGGCGGCATCCCGGACCGGGCGAGGCGCCGGACGTCGTCCTCGTCCAGGTGTCCGGTGAGGGCGCTGGGCTGCTCCCACAGGGTCCAGGCCAGGGACTGGCCGGCCAGCCCCGCCGCCCGGCGCCGGACGGCCAGGGCGTCGAGGAAGGCGTTGGCGGCGGCGTAGTTGGCCTGTCCGGGGCCGCCGAAGGTGCCCGCGGCCGAGGAGAAGAGCACGAAGTGCGTGAGGTCGAGGTCGCGGGTCAGTTCGTGCAGGTGGAGGGCAGCGTCGACCTTGGGGCGCAGCACGGCGTCCACCCGTTCGGGGGTGAGTGCGGTGACGACGCCGTCGTCGAGGGTGCCCGCGGTGTGGACCACGGCGGTCAGCGGGTGCGCGGGCGGCAGGTCGGCGAGGACGGCGGCCAGGGCCGCCCGGTCCGCGGCGTCGCAGGCGACGACGGCGGTCTCGGCTCCCAGCGCGGCGAGTTCGGCGCGCAGTTCCTCGGCTCCGGCGGCGGCCGGGCCGCTGCGGGAGAGCAGCAGCAGGTGCCGGACGCCGTGCCCGGTGACCAGGCGGCGGGCGACGTGGGAGCCGAGCAGACCGGTGCCGCCGGTGACGAGGACCGTGCCGTCCGGGTCGAAGGCCCTGAGGGGCGCTGCCGCGTCGTCCGGCTGGTCCGGGTCGTTCCTGAGGACCCGGACCAGCCGGGGTGCGCGGACGTCGTCGCCGCGGACCGCGGACTCCGGTTCTCCCGAGGCGAGGGCCGCGGCGACGCCCGCGGAGGTACCGTGCTCGGCGTCGGCGTCGCGGTCGAGATCAACGTCGTGGTCCAGGTCGAGCAGGGCGAAGCGCCCGGGGTGTTCGGAGCGGGCCGAGCGGACCAGGCCCCAGAGCGCGCTGTGCGCGGGGTCGGTGACGTCCTCCCCCTCCCCGGCGGAGACCGCGCCCCGGGTGGCGAACACCAGGCGCGAGTCGGCGAAGCGGTCGTCGGCGAGCCAGGTCCGGATGTCGGCGAGGGCCCGGTGGACGGCAGCGCGGACCGCCTCGGCCGGTCCGGCCGCGGCCGCGGGCTCCGCGCGGGCGAGCAGGACCGTTCCGGGCACCGGGGCTCCGGCGTCGACGGCCGCCAGCAGCGTGGCCAGGTCCGCGGTGCGGTGGACGGGTGCGCCGCTGCCGCGCCGGGGTGTGGTGACCCATTCCGGCGCGTAGAGGTCCTGGTGGTGGGCGCCCCGGGGGGCGCGGTCGGCACCGGGGCCGACCGCGCCCGCGGGCCGCAGGACCAGCGCGTCCACGGTCGCCACGAGGGCGCCGGCCGCGTCGGCGACGGTGAGCGCCACCGCGTCGGGTCCGGCCGGGGCGAGCCGGACGCGGATCGCGTCGGCGCCGGTGGCATGCAGGGTCACGCCGTTCCAGGAGAACGGCAGCCGTCCCTCGGGGTGGGCGTCCGCGCCGGGGGTGCCGGGAACGCCGGTGGCGTGCAGGGCCGCGTCCAGCAGGGCCGGGTGCAGGCCGAAGCGGGCGGCGTCGGGGGCGGACCCGGCGGGCGCGACGGCCTCCGCGAAGACCTCGTCGCCGCGCCGCCAGGCCGCGCGCAGCCCCTGGAAGGCGGGGCCGTAGGCGAATCCGCTCGCCGCGAAGCGGTCGTACAGCCCGTCCAGGGCGAGGGGTTCGGCACCGGGCGGCGGCCAGGGCATCGGCCCGCCGGCCTCGGAGCCGCCGGCGCCGTACGCACCGTTCGTGCCGTTCGTGCCGTTCGTGCCGTTCGCACTGTTCGTGCCGTTCGCACCGTTCGCGCCGTCCTGGGCCAGGACGCCTTCGGCGTGCCTGGTCCACTCGTCGTCCTCGGGGTCGCCGTCGGCGGGTGCGTCCGGCCGGGAGTGCAGGCTGAGCGGGCGGCGGCCCCGGGCGTCGGGCGCGCCCACGGTGAGCCGCAGCACGGTGCCGCCGTGTTCGGGCAGCACCAGGGGGGCTTCGAGGGTGAACTCCTCGACCCGGGGGCAGCCCACGCGGGCTCCGGCCTGGAGCGCGAGTTCCAGGAAGGCGGTGCCCGGGAGCAGTGCCCGGCCGCCGACGGCGTGGTCGGCGAGCCACGGGTGGGTGCGGGCCGACAGGCGGCCGGTGAGGAGCAGGCCGTCGCTGTCGGCGAGGACCACGACGGCGCCCAGCAGCGGATGGTCCGCGGGGGCCAGTCCGGCGGAGGTGACGTCCGCGACGGGCCCGGCGCCGTCCTCCAGCCAGTACGGGTCGCGCTGGAAGGCGTAGGTGGGCAGCTCCACCCGTCCGGGGCGGCGGTCGGCGAAGACGGCGTCCCAGTCCGGGGAGACTCCGCGCAGGTGGAGTTCGGCCAGGGACTCGGTGAACCGGCGGGGGCCGCCGTCGTCGCGGCGCAGGGTGCCCACGGCGGTGGCGTCGGCGCCCGCGTCCTCGGCGGTCTCCAGGACGCCGACCGTGAGGACGGGGTGCGGACTGCTCTCCAGGAGGACCTGGTAGCCGTCGGCGAGCAGGGCGCGGGTCGCCTGTTCGAAGCGGACGGTCCCGCGGAGATTGCGGTACCAGTAGTCGGCGTCCAGGGCGGTGGTGTCCTCCAGCAGGCCGCCGCTGAGGGTGGAGTAGAAGGGGATCGCCGACGGGCGGGGGTCCAGTCCGTCGAGCCGGGCGAGCAGTTCGGTGCGGATGTCCTCGACGTGGGCGCTGTGCGAGGCGTAGTCGACGGGGATGCGGCGGCTGCGGATGTCCAGGGCGGTCGTCCGGTCGAGGAACGCGTCGAGCGCGTCGGTGTCGCCGGAGACCACGGTGGAGGCGGGTCCGTTCACGGCGGCGACGGAGAGCCTGCCGTCCCAGGGGACGAGGTGTTCGGCGACCTGTTCGGCGGGCAGGGCCACCGAGGCCATGCCGCCGCGGCCGGACAGCGCGCGGATCGCCCGGCTGCGCAGGGCGACGACCCGGGCGGCGTCGTCCAGGGAGAGGGCCCCGGCGACGCACGCCGCCGCGATCTCGCCCTGGGAGTGGCCGACGACGGCGCCGGGGGTGATGCCGTAGGAGCGCCACAGTTCGGCCAGGGAGACCATGACGGCCCACAGCACCGGCTGCACCACGTCGACGCGTTCGGCCGGCGGGGTGCCGGGGGCGCCGCGCAGGACGGCTTCCAGGGACCAGTCGACGAAGGGGGCGAGGGCGCGCTCGCAGTCCGCGACGCGGGCGGCGAAGGCGGGGGCGGAGTCGAGGAGTTCGACGGCCATGCCGACCCACTGGGTGCCCTGTCCGGGGAACACCAGGGCGACTTCGCCGCCGGTTCCGGCGGTGCCGAGGACCAGGCCGGGGGCGGTGCGGCCGGCGGCCAGGGCGTCGAGGCCGGCCAGGAACTCCTCGGGACGGGTGCCGATCAGGACCGCCCGGTGCTCGTGCGCGGCGCGGGTCGTCGCGAGGGCGTGGCCGATCTCGGCCGGACCGGGGCCGGGATGGGCGTCGAGGTGGTCGCGGAGCCGTGCGGCCTGGGCGCGCAGTGCTTCGGCGGTGCGTCCGGAGAGCACCCAGGGGAGCACGGCGGGGGTGGCGGGCGCGGCGGGGCCGGCGTCCTGGTCCAGGACGGGTTCGTCCGCCTGCTCCAGCACGACGTGTCCGTTGGTGCCGCTGACGCCGAAGGAGGACACCGCGGCCCGGCGCGGCCGTCCGGTCTCGGGCCAGGGGGTGTTCGCGGTGACCAGGCGTACCGCGCCCGCGGTCCAGTCGATCTGCGGGGACGGGTCCTGCGCGTGCAGGGTGGGCGGGACGGTGCCGTGCCGCATGGCGAGGACGGTCTTGATGATGCCGCCGACGCCGGCCGCCGCCTGGGTGTGCCCGATGTTGGACTTCAGCGAGCCGAGCAGCAGCGGCTGCCCGTCCGCGCGGTCCTGCCCGTAGGTGGCCAGCAGGGCCTGGGCCTCGATCGGGTCGCCGAGCGGGGTGCCGGTGCCGTGCGCCTCGACCACGTCCACGTCGGCGGGGGTGAGTCCGGCGTTGGCCAGGGCGTGGCGGATGACGCGCTGCTGGGCGGGGCCGTTGGGAGCGGTGAGCCTGCTGCTGGCGCCGTCCTGGTTGACGGCGGTGCCGCGGATCAGGGCGAGGACCGGGTGGCCGTTGCGCCGGGCGTCGGAGAGGCGCTCCAGCAGGAGCATGCCGACGCCCTCGCCCCAGCCGGTGCCGTCGGCGGCTGCGGCGAAGGACTTGCAGCGGCCGTCCCGGGCCAGGCCGCCCTGGCGGCTCATCTCCACGAACGGGACGGGTGTCGACATCACCATCGCGCCCCCGGCCAGGGCCAGGGTGCAGTCCCCGGCCCGCAGGGCCTGGGCGGCGAGGTGGACGGCGACCAGCGAGGAGGAGCAGGCGGTGTCGATGCTGACCGCCGGGCCCTCCAGACCGAAGGTGTAGGCGACGCGGCCGGAGGCGACGCTGTCGGAGCTGCCGCTGCCGATGTAGCCGGCCACGTCGTCGGGGACCTGGCGCAGCCGTACCGCGTAGTCCTGGTACATCACTCCGGCGAAGACTCCGGTCCTGCTGCCCCGCAGGGTCGCGGGGTCGATGCCGGCCCGTTCGAACGCCTCCCAGGTGGTCTCCAGGAGGAGCCGCTGCTGCGGGTCCATCGCGAGCGCCTCGCGCGGGGAGATCCCGAAGAATCCGGGGTCGAAGTGCCCGACGTCGTCGAGGAAGCCGCCCAGGGCGGTGTGGCTGGTGCCCTCGCGCAGCTGTTCCGGGTCGTCCAGGTGGTCCAGGTCCCAGCCCCGGTCGCGGGGGAAGCCGGTGATGGCGTCGGTGCCGTCGGTGACCAGCCGCCACAGGTCCTCGGGGGACCGTACGCCGCCGGGGTAGCGGCAGCTCATCGCGACGACCGCGATCGGTTCGCGGCCCGCTTCCTCGGCCTCGGTCAGGCGCCGGCGGGTGTGGTGCAGATCCGCCGTCACGCGCTTGAGGTAGTCCCTCAGCTTGTCGTCGTTCACCATCGGGAGCCGCCGTCCTGGTTCGGGTGTCGGGTCGGTGTCATGACAGGCCGAGTTCGTTGTCGATGAGGTCGAAGAGTTCGTCGTCGCTGGCGCCGTCCATGCGGTCCTCGATGGAGTCGGCCGCCGTGCCGTCGCCGCCGGCCGCGGTGACCGCCAGGCCGAGGCGGCCCACGATCTCCCGGAGCCGTTCGGCGAGCCGGTCGCGGTCCGCCGGGTCGTCGAGGGCGCCGTCGAGGGCGTCCTCCAGGCGGTCCAGTTCGGCGAGGCCGGGGACCGGGCCGGGCCCGGCGTCGGGGACCAGCTCGGCGGCGAGGTGTCCGGCGATCGCGGCCGGGGTGGGGTGGTCGAAGAGCAGGGTGGCCGGCAGGGGGTGGCCGGTGGCGGCGCGCAGCCGGTTGCGCAGTTCCACCGCGGTCAGCGAGTCGAAGCCGACCTCCAGCAGGCCGCGTCCGGGCTCGACCGCGGCCGGGCTGCTGTGGCCGAGCACCAGGGCGGCGTGGGAGCGGACCAGGTCGAGGAGGACCCGGCCGCGCTGGGTCTCGTTGAGGGAGCCGAGGCGCTGCTTCAGGGCCTCGGGCCCGTCGGGGCCGGTGCCGGCGGCGACGCGCCGGGCGGCGGGGCGCACCAGGCCGCGCAGCAGGGCGGGGACGCCGCCGGTGGCGGCCTGGGCGCGGACGGCCGCGGTGTCGAGCCGCAGCGGGAGGACGACCGGCTCGTCGAGGGTGCCGGCCAGGTCGAGGAGCTCCAGGCCCCGGGCGGGGTCGAAGGCGACGATCCCGCCCCGGGCGATCCGTCGCAGGTCGGCCTCGGTGAGCCCGCCGGTCATCCCGGTGCTGTTGGCCCACAGGCCCCAGGCGAGGGAGCGGCCGGGCAGCCCGTCGGCGCGGCGCCGGTGGGCCAGGGCGTCCAGGAAGGCGTTGGCGGCGGCGTAGTTGCCCTGGCCCATGCCGCCGAAGACTCCGGCGATGGACGAGAACAGGACGAACTCCGACAGGTCGAGACCGGCCGTGAGTTCGTGCAGGTTGATCGCCGCGTCCACCTTGGGGCGCAGGACGAGGTCCAGTTGCTCGGGCATCATGGTGGCGACGACGCCGTCGGCCAGGACACCGGCGGCGTGCACCACCCCGGTCAGAGGTTGCGCGGGGGGCAGGGCGGCCAGCAGGGCCGCGAGGGCGTCGCGGTCGGCGGCGTCGCAGGCGGTGATCTCGGCGTGCGCGCCCAGGGCGGCGAGTTCGGCGAGGAGTTCCGCCGCGCCGTCGGCGGCGGGGCCGCTGCGGCTGGTCAGCAGCAGGTGCCGGACGCCGTGTTCGGCGGCCAGGTGGCGGGCGACGTGGGCGCCGATGGCGCCGGTGCCGCCGGTGATCAGGACGGTTCCGTCGCCGCCCCAGCCGGGTGTGCGCCCGGCGGCGGCCAGCGGTACCCGGGCCAGCCGGGCGACGTGGACGGCCCCGGCCCGGATCGCGAGCTGGGGTTCCCCGGAGGCGAGGGCTTCGGCGAGCAGGGCGGGCGGGG
This sequence comes from Kitasatospora sp. MBT66, assembly GCF_000710405.2. NCBI lineage: Bacteria > Bacillati > Actinomycetota > Actinomycetes > Kitasatosporales > Streptomycetaceae > Kitasatospora > Kitasatospora sp. MBT66. The sequence goes on from NZ_JAIY01000017.1 coordinate 19,913, forward strand.
TGTCGTGGGAATCCAGGTCCAGCAGGACGAAGCGGTCGGGGTTCTCGGTCTGCGCCGAGCGGACCAGGCCCCAGAGCGCGGCCGCGGCCGGATCCGGGACGTCGTCGCCGGTCACCGGGACGGCGCCGCTGGTGACCAGGACCAGCCTGGAGCCGGTCAGGCGCTCGTCGGCGAGCCAGTCGCGCAGCAGGGCGAGCACGTTGCCGAGGCCGTCGTGGACCGCGTCGCGGAGGGTGCCGGGCGGTGCGTGCGGGGCCGGGGCGGGCGGGCAGGCGGCCAGGACCAGCCGGGGCTGCGGGGCGCCCGCGTCGAGCAGTGCGGACAGTGCGGCGAGGTCGGGGACCGTCCGGCCGGGGAGCGGCGCGGCGCCGGAGGGCGGGGGCGTCCCGGTGCCGAGCACGGTCCAGGACTCCGGGTCGGGCGCGGTGGCCGTCGCGGCGCGCTCGGGCAGGGCCTGCCACTCGGGGCGGAACAGGTCCTCGTGGTGTCCGGCGCGGCCGGCCTTGAAGCGGTCGGCCGAGACGGGCCGCAGGACGAGGGAGCGGGCCGAGAGCACCGGCCGCCCGGTGGCGTCGGTCGCACGTACGGCGACGGCGTCGCGGCCGGTGGGGGTCAGCCGCAGCCGGAGTTCGGTGGCGCCGGAGGCGTGCAGCCGCACCCCGTTCCAGGAGAACGGCAGCCAGCCCTGCGCGGGTCCCTCCAGGACGTCGAACACCAGCGCGTGCAGGGCCGCGTCCAGCAGGGCCGGGTGCAGGCCGAACGCGGCGGCGTCCGGCTGCTGCTGCTCCGGCAGGCTCGCGACGGCGTACACCTCGTCACCGAGCCGCCAGGCCGCGCGCAGGCCCTGGAACGCGGGGCCGTAGGCGAATCCGCCGCCCGCGAAGCGGTCGTACAGGCCGTCCGTGTCGAGCGGGACGGCTCCGGGCGGCGGCCAGGCCTCCGGGTCCGCCGGGTCGACCTGGTCCGCCCGGTCCGCCGGCTCCGGGGCTCCGGCGGAGGTGAGCAGGCCGCTCGCGTGCCGGGTCCAGGGGGCGTCGGGACCGTCGGCGGCGGCCCGGGCGTGAACGCTCAGCGCGCGGGTGCCGGCGGCGTCCGGGCTTCCGACGGTGAGCTGGAGTGCGACTGCCCCGCCCGCCGGGAGCACCAGCGGTGCCTCCAGGGTCAGTTCCTCGACCCGGTCGCAGCCGACCTGGTCGCCCGCGCGGACCGCGAGTTCCAGGAACGCGGTGGCGGGGAACAGCACGCCGTCGTAGACGCCGTGGTCGGCCAGCCAGGGGTGGCTGCGGACCGAGAACCTGCCGGTGAAGAGGAAACCGTCGGAGTCCGCGAGTTCCGTTCCGGCGCCGAGCAGCGGGTGGTCGACCGTCAGCAGTCCGGCCGCGGGCAGGCCGGCCGAGGCCGGGCCGCCCTCCAGCCAGTAGCTGCCGCGCTGGAAGGCGTAGGTCGGCAGGTCGACGGCGGGGCGGGACGGGCCGCCGGCGTGGACGGTGTTCCAGTCCACGGGGACGCCCGTGACGTGCAGCCGGGCCAGGGCGGCCGTCGCCGCGGGTGCTTCGGGCCGGTCCTTGCGCAGCAGGGGCACCAGCACGGGGCCGCAGGCGTCGCCGGGGTCGCCGGTGGCGCCGGTCAGGCAGTCCTGGCCCATCGCGGTGAGCGCGCCGTCGGGCCCGAGCTCCAGGAACGCGGTCACGCCGTCGCGTTCCAGGTGGCGTACGCCGTCCTGGAAGCGGACGGTGCCGCGCACGTGCTCCACCCAGTAGTCCGGGGAGCCGAGCTGCTCGGCGGTGGCCGGCCGGCCCGTCAGGTCGGAGACGACAGGGACGGTGGGCTCCCCCGCGACGATCCGGGCCGCGACCTCGCGGAACTCGGCGAGCATCGGCTCCATGAGGGGCGAGTGGAAGGCGTGGGAGACCCGCAGCCGTCGGGTCTTGCGGCCGCGCGCGGCGAGCACGGCGGCGATCTCGTCCACCACCGCGGCGGCGCCGGAGATCACGGTCGAGGCCGGGCCGTTGACCGCGGCCAGGCCGACCTCGCTCTCGCGGCCCGCGAGCAGCGGCAGCACCTCCTCCTCCCCCGCGGCGAGGGCGGCCATCGCGCCGCCCTCCGGGAGGGCCTGCATCAGCCGTCCCCGCGCGACCACCAGCGCCGCGGCGTCGGGCAGGGCGAACACCCCGGCGACATGGGCGGCGGCCAGCTCTCCCACGGAGTGGCCGAGCAGCCGGTCGGGACGCACGCCCCAGTGCTCGACGAGGCGGAACAGGGCGACGCCGAGGGCGAACAGGGCGGGCTGGGTGTACTCGGTGCGGTCCAGCAGACCGTGGCCGGGGTCGCCGGGGGCCGCGTCGATCACCTCCCTCAGCGGGCGGTCGAGCAGCGGGTCGAGTTCCGCGCAGACCGCGTCGAAGGCGTCGGCGAAGACCGGGAACCGCGCGTACAGTTCGGCGCCCATGCCGGTGCGCTGGCTGCCCTGGCCGGGGAACAGGAAGGCGGTCTTCACGGCCGCGCCGGTGACACCGCGCACCAGGTCCGCCGACGGCTCGCCGGCGGCGAGGGCGGCGAGCCCCTGGAGCAGGGTCTCCCGGTCCGTGCCGGTGAGGGCGGCCCGGTGCTCGAAGGCGCTGCGGTTCAGTGCCAGGGAGCGGCCCAGGTCCGCGACGGCGAGGGTCGGGGCGTGCTCCACGTGCCGGAGCAACCGGGCTGCCTGCTCCCCCAGTGCGTCCGCACTGCGGGCGGAGAGCAGCCAGGGCAACGCGGGGACGGCGGCCGGGGCCGGCGCGGGGGCGGTGGCCGGGGCCGGTTCGGCGGGCTGTTCGAGGATGGTGTGGGCGTTGGTGCCGCTGACTCCGAAGGACGACACCGCGGCCCGCCGGGGGCGGCCGGTCTCCGGCCACGGGGTGTCCTCGGTGAGCAGCCGGACCGCGCCGGCCGCCCAGTCCACGTGGGGTGTCGGCGCGTCGACGTGGAGGGTGCGCGGCAGCGCCCCGTGCCGCATGGCCTGCACCATCTTGATGATGCCGGCGACTCCGGCGGCGGCCTGGCTGTGTCCGATGTTCGACTTCAGCGACCCCAGCAGCAGCGGCTCCTGCGCGTCGCGTTCCCGGCCGTAGGTGGCCAGGAGTGCCTGGGCCTCGATCGGGTCGCCCAGCCTGGTCCCGGTGCCGTGCGCCTCCACCGCGTCGACCTCGGCGGCGGTCAGTCCGGCGTCGGCGAGGGCCGCCCGGATCACCCGCTGCTGGGAGGGCCCGTTGGGGGCGGTCAGGCCGTTGCTGGCACCGTCCTGGTTGACGGCGGAGCCGCGGACCAGGGCGAGCACCGGGTGGCCGTTGCGCCGGGCGTCCGAGAGGCGTTCCAGGACGAGCAGCCCGGCGCCCTCGGCCCAGGAGGTGCCGTCGGCGGCGGCGGCGAAGGGCTTGCAGCGGCCGTCCTCGGCGAGCACCCGCTGCCGGCTGAACTCCACGAACGCGCCCGGTGTCGACATCACGGTCACGCCGCCCGCGAGTGCCAGCGAGCATTCGCCGGCCCGCAGCGACCGGGCCGCGAGGTGGACGGCGACCAGCGACGAGGAGCATGCCGTGTCGACGGTCACCGCGGGCCCTTCGAGGCCGAGGCTGTAGGAGATCCGCCCGGACGCCACGCTGCCCGCGCTGCCGATGCCGAGGTAGCCCTCGAACTCCTCGGAGGGTTCGGCGACGCGCGATCCGTAGTCGTGGTGGCTGCAGCCGACGAAGACGCCGCTCGCGCTGCCCTTGAGCGACAGCGGGTCGATGCCGGCCCGTTCGAACGCCTCCCAGGAGAGTTCCAGCAGCAGCCGCTGCTGGGGGTCGATGGTCAGCGCCTCGCGCGGGGAGATCCCGAAGAAGGCCGGGTCGAAGCGGTCGGCGTCGTGGAGGAAGCCGCCCTCCCGTGCGTAGGTGCTGCCGACCCGGTCCGGGTCGGGGTCGTAGAGGCCGTCCAGGTCCCAGCCCCGTCCGGTGGGGAATCCGGTGATCGCGTCCCGTCCGCCCGCGACGAGCTCCCACAGCTCCTCGGGGGTGGTGACGCCGCCGGGGTAGCGGCAGCTCATGGCGACCACGGCGATCGCCTCGTCCTCGGGGACCGCGGCGGCCGCGCTCGCCCTCCCGGGGGCGTCGGCCGTCTGCGCGGCGGGTGCACCCGGCAGTTCGGCTCGCAGGTGTCCGGCCAGCGCCGTGGCCGTGGGGTAGTCGAAGGCCAGGGTCACCGACAGGCGCAGGCCGGTGGCCGCGGCGAGCCGGTTGCGCAGTTCGACGGCGGTCAGCGAGTCGAAGCCGATCTCCTTGAACGCCTGGTCGGGTCCCACCGCCTCGGGCCCGGGGTGGCCGAGCACGGCGGCGACCTCGGAGCGGACCAGGTCCAGCAGGGCCCGGTCCCGTTCCGCCGGGGGCAGCGCGGCCAGCCGCAGGGCCGGCGGCTCGGCGCCGTCGGCCCTGCTCCGGGAGCCGCCCGCGGCGGCGAGTGCGTCCCGCACCTCCGGCAGGTCCCCGAGGGCGGCACTGGGCCGGAGCGCGGTGAACGCCCGGGTGAAGCGGTCCCAGGCGAAGTCGGCGACGAGGACGGCCGTGTCCTCGTGGTCGAGGGCCCGGCGCAGCGCGATCGTGGCCGTGGCGGGATCCATGGCGGGCAGGCCGTCCCGGATCAGCCGTTCGGCGACCGCTCCGGAGGCGAGGCTTTCGCCGCCCCACAGGCCCCAGGCCACCGAGGTGCCGGGCAGGCCGAGGTCGCGGCGCTGCCGGGCGAGGGCGTCGAGGTAGGCGTTGGCGGCGGCGTAGCTGCCCTGGCCGGTGCCGCCGAGCGTGCCGGCGAGCGAGGAGAACAGTACGAAGGCGGTCAGGTCGAGTCCGCGGGTGAGCGCGTCGAGGTTGTGTGCGCCGTCGAGCTTGGGGCGCAGTACGCCGGCCGCGCGTTCGGGGGTGATCGAGTCGATCACCCCGTCGTCGAGGACGCCCGCGGTGTGCAGGACGGCGCGCAGCGGGCGCTCGGCCGGGATGCCGGCGAGCAGTTCCGCCAGTGCGTCCCGGTCGGCGACGTCGCAGGCCACCGCGGTGGCCTCGGCGCCGAGGCCGCGCAGTTCGGCCAGCAGCTCTTCGGCCCCCGGGGCCTGTGCGCCGCGCCGGCTGGTGAGCAGCAGGTGCGCGGTGCCGGTGCGGGCGAGCGATCGGGCGATCTGGGCGCCGAGGCCGCCGGTGCCGCCGGTGATCAGGACCGTGCCCTCGGGTGTCCAGTCGCGCACGGGGGCGGTGTCGCCGAGTCCGGCGTGGACGACCCGGCGGCCGTAGAGGCCGGTGGCGCGTACCGCCAGCTGGTCCTCGCCGTCGGGGCCCGTCAGTGCTCCGGCGAGCCGGGTCGCGGCCCGGTCGTCGAGCTGTCGCGGCAGGTCGACCAGGCCGGCCCAGCGCTGCGGGTACTCGACACCGGCGACCGCGCCGAGGCCCCAGACCAGGGCCTGGAGCGTGCTGTCGATCCGGTCGGAGCGGCCGACCGACACCGCGCCCCGGGTGGCGCCCCAGAGCGGGGTGTCGGTTCCGAGGTCGCCCAGGGCCTGGAGGAGCGCGACCGTCAGGGTGAGGCCGAGGGGGAGCGCCGAGCCGTCGCCGTGCGGCTCCTCGGCCAGGGCGAGCAGCGACAGGATTCCGGCGGGCGGCCCTTCGGTCCGCTCCTGGGCGTCGCGGAGCAGTGCGGCGAACCGGGTCCGGTCGGTCGCGTCGGCGGCCGCCTCGACCAGGACGGGTGCGGCGCCGTGTCCGCGCAGGGCGTCCACGGCGAACGCGACGGCCGGGTCGTCGGCGGCGCCGGCCGGGGCGACGACGAGCCAGCCGCCGTCGAGCCGGGGCCGCTCGGGCGCCGGCAGGGGCTTCCAGGCGACCCGGTAGCGCCAGCTGTCGGCGGTCCGGTCGCCGGCCCGGCCGCGCGCCCACTCGGCGAGGGTGGGCACCAGGGAGGCGAGGGAGGCCCTCAGTTCACCGTCCTCGACCCGCAGGGTGCTGGCGAGGGCGTCCAGGTCGCCGTGGTCGACCGCCTCCCAGAAGCCGGAGTCGGCCGGGCCGGTGCCGGTCGTGGCGTCCGTGCCGGTGAGGGCGTCGGCGGGCCGGTCGGGGGCGCTGTCCAGCCAGTAGCGCTGCTGCTGGAAGGCGTAGGTGGGCAGGGTGCGCGTGCGCGCGCCGGTTCCGGCGAACACCGTGCCCCAGTCCACCGGCAGTCCGCGTACGTGGAGTTCGGTGAGCGCGGCGAGGAAGCGGCCGGGGCCGCCCTCGCTGCGGCGCAGGGTGCCGACGACGGCCCCGTCGCCGGCCCCGGCCGCTTCGACGGCCTGCTGGAGCCAGACGGTCAGCGCGGGGTGGGTGCTGCACTCGACGAAGGTGTGGTGCCCGTCGGCGATGAGTGCGTCGACCGCCCGTCCGAACTCCACCGGCCGGCGCAGGTTCTCGTACCAGTACCCGGCGTCCAGGCCCAGGGTGTCCAGGGGGCCGCCGCTGACCGTCGAGTAGAACGGGATGTCGGACGTGCGCGGCGCAGTGCCGGCGAGGAGGGTGAGCAGTTCCTCCCGGAGCTCCTCCACCTGGGGCGAGTGCCCGGCGAAGTCCACGCCGGGGACCGGCCAGGTCAGGACGCCGGCCTCGGAGTACTGGTCGCGCAGTCGTTCCAGTGCCGCCGGGTCGCCGGAGACCGTCACCGAGGTCGGCCCGTTGACCGCGGCGACGTCGAGTTCCGGGTAGCGGGCGGACAGTGTGTCGCGCACGGCTTCGACCGGCTGCGGCACGAACAGCATGCCGCCGCGCCCGGTCAGGGCCAGCAGGGCCCGGCTGCGCAGGGCGACGATCCGGGCCGCGTCGTCCAGCGACAGCGCGCCGGCCACGCAGGCGGCGGCGATCTCCCCCTGGGAGTGGCCGACCACGGCGTGGGGGACGATGCCGTGCGCCCGCCACAGTTCGGCCAGCGACACCATCACGGCGAACAGCACCGGCTGCACCACGTCCACCCGGTCCAGCGGGGGCGCGTCGGGCTCCTCCCGCAGGACCGCGAGCAGCGACCAGTCCAGGTGCGGGGCGAGGGCGCGCTCGCAGGCCGCGATCCGGTCGGCGAAGGCCGGGGCGTGGTCGAGCAGTTCCCGGGCCATGCCGGCCCACTGGGAGCCCTGGCCGGGGAAGACGAGGACGGTCCTGGCCGACCGGGCGACGGTGCCTTCGACCAGGCCGGGTGCGCGGCCCCCCGCGGCCAGCGCGGCCAGGCCGCCCAGCAGGGTCGCGCGGTCGGCGCCGACGACGGCGGCGCGGTGCTCGAAGGCGGTCCTGGTGATGGCCAGGGAGTGGCCGACGTCGACGGAGGACAGCTCCGGGTGCTCCGTCAGATGCGCGTGCAGCCGTTCCGCCTGGGCCTTCACCGCCTCGGCGGTCCGCCCGGACAGGACCCACGGGACGGCGGTCGGCGCGGTGTGCGGATCCGTCGCGCCCGACTCGGCGGACGGAACGGCGGACGCTTCGGCGGCGGGTGCGGGCTCGGCGGGCGGCTGCTCGACGACGACATGGGCGTTGGTGCCGCTCAGGCCGAACGAGGACACTCCGGCCCGGCGCGGTCGGCCGGTCTCCGGCCAGGGCTCGGCCTCGGTCAGCAGGGCGACGGCGCCCGCAGTCCAGTCGACGTTCGGGGACGGCCGGTCGATGTGCAGGGTCCGCGGCAGCTCGCCGTGCTCCATGGCCAGCACCATCTTGATGATGCCGCCGACCCCGGCGGCGGCCTGGGTGTGCCCGATGTTCGACTTCAGCGACCCGAGCCGCACCGGCCGGTCGGCCGGCCGGTCCTGGCCGTAGGTGGCCAGCAGCGCGTCGGCCTCGATCGGGTCGCCCAGCCGGGTACCGGTGCCGTGCGCCTCGACGGCGTCCACGTCGGCGGCCGTCAGCCGGGCGTTCGCCAGCGCGTCGCGGATCACCCGCTGCTGGGCCAGGCCGCTGGGCGCGGTCAGCCCGTTGCTCGCGCCGTCCTGGTTGATGGCCGAGCCGCGCAGCACCGCGAGCACCGGGTGGCCGTTGCGGCGGGCGTCGGAGAGGCGTTCCAGGAGCAGCAGGCCGACGCCCTCGGCCATGCCGAAGCCGTCCGCCGAGGCGGCGAAGGACTTGCAGCGGCCGTCCTCGGCGAGCCCGCGCTGCCGGCTGAAGCCGGTGAACGACAGCGGGGTGCCCATCACCGTGACACCGCCGGCCAGGGCCAGCGCGCATTCGCCCGAGCGCAGCGACTGCGCGGCGAGGTGGACCGCCACCAGCGACGAGGAGCAGGCCGTGTCCACGGTCACGGCGGGCCCCTGGAGGCCGAGCTGGTAGGCGACCCGCCCGGACAGGACGCTGGTGGAGATGCCTGCGATGAACAGGCCCTCCAACTCCTCGGGGACGTCGCGCAGGTTGCCGCCGTAGCCCTGGTAGGAGGCGCCGGCGAAGACCCCGGTCGGGGTGCCGTGCAGGGACGCCGGGTCGATGCCGGCGCGCTCGATCGCCTCCCAGGAGGTTTCGAGCAGCAGTCGCTGCTGCGGGTCCATGGCCAGGGCCTCGCGCGGGGAGATCCCGAAGAATCCGGGGTCGAAGCGGTCCGCGTCGCTGACGAACCCGCCCGCGGCGGCGTAGCTCCGGCCGGGCCGGTCGGGGTCCGCGTCGTACAGCGCGTCGAGGTCCCAGCCCCGGTCGGACGGCAGCCCGGAGACGGCGTCGCGCCCGTCGGCGACCAGGCGCCACAGGTCCTCGGGGGTGCGTACGCCGCCCGGGTAGCGGCAGCTCATGGAGACGATCACGACGGGGTCGTCGTCCGCGCCGGGTGCCGCCGGCGGGGGCGGCGGGACGGTGGCGGGCTCCTCGGCGGCGCCCAGCAGTCCGGTCTCCAGGCGCCGGGCGAGCGCGGTCGCCGACGAGTAGTCGAAGACGACGGTGACCGGGAGCCGCAGGCCGGTGGCGGTGTTGAGCCGGTTGCGCATGTCCACGGCGGTCAGCGAGTCGAAGCCCAGGTCGCGGAAGGCACGGCCGGGGGCGACGGCGTCCGGCGAGTCGTGGCCGAGGACGGCGGCCGCGTGGGTCCGGACCAGGTCGACCAGCGTCCTGGTCCGCTCGGCCGCCGGAAGCGGCGCCAGCCGGTCGCGCAGTGCCGAGGGCGCTCCCTCGGCCCCGGTCCCGCCGGTCTCCGGTTCGGCGGCCAGCGCGGCGCGCACCTCGGGGAGTTCCCCGATCAGCGGGCTGGGGCGGGCCGAGGTGAAGACCGTCGCGAAGCGGTCCCAGTCGATGTCGGCGACCACGACCACCGTCTCGTCGTGGTCCAGGACCTGCTGGAGCCCGGTGATCGCGACCGCGGGCGGCATGAAGAGCACACCGTGGCCGCGCAGGGTCTCCTCCGCCAGTTCGGCCGCCATCCCGGCCCCGCCCTCGGGGTTCCAGATCCCCCACACCACGGAGGTCGCGGCGAGGCCCCGGCTCCTGCGGTCCTCGGCCAGGCCGTCGAGGTAGGCGTTGGCGGCGGCGTAGGCGCCGTGGACGGCGCTGCCCCACACCCCGGAGATGGAGGAGAACAGCACGAACGCGTCGAGCGTGTCCCGGTCGAAGAGCAGGTCCAGGTTCCTGGCCCCGCCGGCCTTGGCGTGGAAGGTGTCGGCGAACTCGTCCGCGTCGGTGTCGGGAAGCGGCACCAGCAGCCCGGCACCCGCGGCGTGGAAGACGGTACTGATCCGGTGGCCGTCGTGTTCGAGGCCGTCCTTCAGCGCGCGCAGGGCCTCCAGGTCGCCGACGTCGCACGAGGCCAGGGTGACCCGGGCGCCGAGGGCGGCCAGTTCCTCGGAGAGCTCCGGCGCACCCGGCGCGTCCGCGCCGCGCCGGCTCACCAGTACCAGGTGCCTGGCTCCCCGCCGGGCCAGCCAGCGCGCGATCTGCGCGCCGATCCCACCGGTACCGCCGGTGATCAGCACGGTGCCCCCGGGCTGCCACCTCCGCCGCGGTTCGGTGTCGCCCAGGGCAGATCGGACCAGCCGCCGGCCGTGGCAGCCGGAGGCGCGTACGGCCACCTGGTCCTCGTCCCCGGCCCCGCCGGCCAGTACCCGGCACAGCCGTGCGGCGGTGTCCGCGTCCAGGACCTCCGGGAGGTCGATCAGACCGCCCCAGCGCTGCGGGAACTCCAGTGCGGCGACCCGGCCCAGACCCCACAGCAGACTCTGCGCGGCGCTGACCGGACTCCCGTTGCCGGTGTCCCCGACCGACACCGCGCCCCGGGTCGCCCACCACAGGGGCGCGTCGGTCCCGGCGTCGCCGAGGGCCTGCACCAGCGCCAGGTTGAGCGCGGTGCCCAGCGGGACGGAGAGGTGCGCCGGGTGCGGGCGCTCGTCGAGGCCCAGCAGCGACAGCACTCCCGTCACCGGTCCGGGCAGCGCGTCGAGGGACGCGCGGACCCGGTCGGCCAGCACGGCGCGGTCGGCCTCCGCCTCGGTGATCCGCAGGTGGACCACCGGGGCCCCGGCCTGCTCCAGCACGTGGACGGTCGCCTCCGACCGGCTTGCCCCGTCCTCGGGCTGACCGTCCGACGACAGGACGAGCCAGCTGCCGTCCAGTGCGGCCGGAGGGCCGTCGGGCAGGGCCCGCCAGGTCACGCGGTAGCGCCAGGAGTCGACCACCGAACGCTCGGTGCGCTCGGTGCGCCAGGTGGCGAGCGCGGGGAGCACCACGTTCAGCGGGTCCTCGGGCGCCACCCCGAGGGCCGTGGTGAACCGGTCCAGATCACCCCCGCCCAGGGCCTCCCAGAGGTCGTCGCCCGCCGGGGCCGTTCCGGAGGGACCGCCCGCCGCGGGGCCGGTGTCCTCCAGCCAGTACGGGCGACGCTGGAAGGGGTAGGTGGGCAGGGAGACACCGCCCGGACGGTGTCCGGCGAACACCCGGTCCCAGTCGGGCAGCAGACCGCCCACGTGGGCCTCGCCCAGGGACGTCAGGAAGCGGTCGAGGCCGCTCTCGCCGCGCCGCAGTGTGCCCACGGCCACGGCGGGGCCCTGCGCGGAGCCGGCGGTGTCGGCCGCGTCGGCGGTCTGCTGGACACCGAAGGTGAGCACGGGGTGCGGGCTGGACTCGACGAAGAACCGGAAGCCCTCGCCCAGCAGTGTCTCCGTGGCCCGCTCGAACTCGACCGTCTCCCGCAGGTTCCGGTACCAGTACTCCGCGTCCAGGGCCTTGGTGTCCAGCCAGTCGCCCGTCACCGTCGAGAAGAACGGCACCGAAGCGGAGAGAGGGGTGATGTCCTCCAGGTCGGACAGCAGGCGCTCGCGGATCTCCTCCACGTGCGCGGAGTGCGACGCGTAATCGACCGCGATCACCCGGGCCCGCACACCCTCGCCGACCAGGGCGTCCACGAGTGCCGTGACCGCGTCCGCGTCGCCCGACACCACCGTCGACGACGGGCCGTTGACCGCCGCCACCGACAACCGGTCCGCCCACGGGTCTATCCGCTCCCGCGCCACGTCCACCGGCAGAGGCAGCGACGCCATGCCGCCACGACCCGCCAGCACCCTGATCGCGCGGGAACGCAACGCCACCACCCGCGCTCCGTCCTCCAGACTCAGGCCGCCGGCCACGCAGGCGGCAGCGATCTCACCCTGCGAGTGACCCACCACGCCGTCCGGGACGACGCCGAACGAACGCCACACCTCCGCCAGCGACACCATCACCGCCCACAACACCGGCTGCACCACATCCACCCGCGCCAACAGCGCCTCCGAACCCAACGCCTCCGTCAACGACCAGTCGACATAAGGAGCCAGAGCCCGTTCGCACTCCGCCATCCGCCCCGCAAAAACCTCCGACCCGGCCAACAGACCCGCAGCCATCCCCACCCACTGCGAACCCTGCCCCGGGAACACCAACACCGAACGACCCGACGACACCCCGTCGCCCCGTACCAGCCCCGGCACCGTCCGGCCCTCGGCCAGGGCCTTCACACCGTCGATCAGCCCGTCCGGGTCGGTGCCCACGACCACGGCCCGCCGCTCGAAGGCGGTGCGCGTGAGGGCGAGCGCGCGGCCCGTGTCGGCGGCCCGCAGAGGTCCGGGAGCGGCGCCCAGGTGTGCCAGCAGTTGGACCGCCCGGTCGCGCAGGGCCTCGTCGGTACGCCCCGACAGCACCCAGGGCAGCGGGAACGCGTCGCCACCGGCCTCGGCCTCGGCCACCGGTTCGGCTTCCTCCGCCGGGGCCTGTTCCAGGATCAGGTGCGCGTTGGTGCCGCTGACACCGAAGGCGGACACGCCGGCCCTGCGCGGGCGTCCCGTGTCGTCCCAGGCACGGGCCTCGGAGAGGACCTCCACGGCTCCCGACGACCAGTCGACCATGGGCGTCGGCCGGTCCGCGTGCAGGGTCCTGGGCAGTTCGCCGTGCTCGATCGCCAGCACCATCTTGATGACGCCGCCCACTCCGGCCGCCGCCGAGGTGTGGCCGATGTTCGACTTCAACGAGCCCAGCCACAAAGGTCGTTCGGCTGGCCGGTCCTGACCGTACGTCGCCAGCAGCGCCTGCGCCTCGATCGGGTCGCCCAGCGTGGTACCGGTGCCGTGCGCCTCCACCACGTCCACCTCGGACGCCGTCAGCCCCGCGTCCGCCAGCGCCGCCCGGATCACCCGCTGCTGCGACGGACCGCTGGGCGCCGTCAGGCCGTTGCTCGCACCGTCCTGGTTCGTGGCGGAACCGCGAACGACCGCCAGCACCGGGTGTCCGTTGCGGCGGGCGTCCGACAACCGCTCCAGCAGCAGCACGCCGACGCCCTCGGACCAGCCGGTCCCGTCCGCGTCGGCCCCGAACGCCTTGCAGCGGCCGTCGGCCGACAACGCGCGCTGGCGGCTGAACGCCACGAACGCGTCGGGGGTCGCCATCACCGACACCCCGCCGGCCAGGGCGAGCGTGCAGTCCCCCGCCCGCAGGGCCCGGATCGCCAGGTGCAGGGCGACCAGGGAGGAGGAGCAGGCCGTGTCCACGGTCACCGCGGGCCCTTCCAGGCCCAGGGTGTAGGCGATCCGGCCGGAGACCACACTGCTCGCCGTCCCGGTGTCCAGCAGGCCCTGGACCTCGGGGAGGTGGCGCGAGCCCGCGCCGTAGCCGTTGCCGATCGCCCCGAGGAAGACACCCGTGCCGGTGCGGCGCAGCGTGCGGGGGTCGATGGCGGCCCGCTCTACCGCCTCCCAGGCGGTCTCCAGCGCCAGCCGCTGCTGCGGGTCCGTCGCCAGGGCCTCGCGCGGCGAGATGCCGAAGAACTCCGCGTCGAACTCGGCCGCGTCGTGCAGGAAGCCGCCGTGCCGGGTGTAGGAGGTACCGGGCCGCTCGGGGTCCGGGTCGTACAGGCCCTCCAGGTCCCAGCCGCGGTTGACCGGCCAGGTGGAGACCGCGTCGGCGCCCCGGGAGACCAGGTCCCACAGCAGTTCGGGCGTGTCGACGCCGCCGGGGTAGCGGCAGGCCATCGAGACGATGGCGATCGGTTCGTGGCGGGCCTGCTCGGCCTCGCGCAGCTGCCTCCTGGCGTCACCGAGGTCCGCGGTGGCGCGCCTGAGGTACTCGAGCAGCTTCTTGTCGTCGGACATCAGGGCCAGCTCTCTCTCAGGCGTTTCCGAAGTCGTTGTCGATCAGGGCGAACAGCTCGTCCGCTGTCGCCGTTTCCGTCGCCGCGGCCAGGTCGTCCACCGGTCCGGGCGGCTGTGCCCCGCCGCCGGGTGCGCCGGCGCGCCGGCCCCAGCCGCGCAGCAGTTCGTCCAGTCGGTCGCCGACCCCGTCGGTGTCGGCCGCTCCGGGCGGGACGGCCGCGAGCAGCGCGGCCAGCCGGTCCAGCTCGGCCAGCAGCGGCGAGGGCGGTTCGGGCGCGGCGGACAGCTCCGCGTCCAGGTAGTCGGCGAGCGCCTCGGGCGTCGGGTGGTCGAAGACGACCGTCGGCGGGACGGCCAGCCCGGTGGCCTCGCACAGCGCGTTCCTGAACCGCACCGCGAGCATCGAGTCGAAGCCGACCTCGGAGAAGGCGCGTTCCGCGCGCACCGGACCGGTTCCGGGGTGGCCGAGGACCGCGGCCGCGTGCCGGACGACCAGGTCGAGCACCGCCTGACGGCGGGCCCGCCGGTCCAGCGGGGCCAGCCGGGCGGCCAGTCGTACGGCGGGGGTGCCGTCGTCGTCGCCCGCCGCCTGCGCGGTCTCCTCGGCCGGCACCGAGGTGGTGGCCGAGGCAGTGACCGCGGCGGCCGTCCGGCCCGGTGTGGGCAGCCAGTACCGGTCGCGCTGGAACGGGTACGTCGGCAGCAGGACGGGTGCCGGGCCGTCCGGCCCGGGGTCCCCCGTCCAGGGCGACCAGTCCACCGGACCGCCGCCGGCCGCCCACGCCTCGGTCAGTGAGGCCAGCAGCCGGTCCCGGCCACCGTCGCCGCGCCGCAGCGTGCCGACCGCCGACACCTCCCGCCCGGCCTCCGCGGCCACCGCCTCGATCCCGGCGAGCAGCACCGGATGCGGGCTGACCTCGACGGCCAGGGTGTGACCCGCGTCCAGCAGGGCGCGGGTCGCGCCGACGAAGTCGACCGGCTCGCGCAGGTTGCGGTACCAGTAGGCGGCGTCGAGCGACTCTCCGGCGACGGGTCCACCGGTCACCGTCGAGTAGATCGGGACGGCCGAGGCACGGGGGCGTATCCCGGTGAGGGCTTCGCGCAGCTCGTCCTCGATCTCGGCGACCTGGGCCGAGTGGGCCGCGTAGTCCACCGGGATCGTCCTGGCCCGGACGCCTTCCCGCTCGCAGGCCGCGAGCAGCGCGGCCAGCTCCTGGGGCTCCCCGGCGACGACCACGGCTCCGGGGCCGTTCACCGCGGCCACGCAGACACGTCCGCCGGCGGGCAGCAGACTCGTGGTCCGCTCGGCGGAGGCGGCGACCGACACCATGCCGCCGCGTCCGGCCAGCCTCAGCAGCGCCCGGCTGCGCAGCGCAACCACGAGGGCCGCGTCGTCGAGCGACAGCGCTCCGGCGACGCAGGCGGCGGCGATCTCGCCCTGGCTGTGCCCGACGACGGCGTCCGGGGTGACTCCGGTGGCGCGCCAGTGCGCGGCCAGCGCGACCATCACGGCGAAGAGCACCGGCTGGACGACGTCCACGCGGTCGAGCGTCGGTGCGCCGGGCGCACCGCGCAGCACGTCGGTCAGCGACCAGTCGGTGTGCGGGGCGAGTGCCCGTTCGCAGTCGGCTATGGCGGCGGCGAACGCCTCGGAGGTGTCGAGGGCCGCCACGGCCATGCCGGCCCACTGCGAGCCCTGGCCGGGGAAGACGAAGGCCGTACGGCCGCCGCGGGCCCGGTCCTGCACGGCGTCGGGTGCGGGCTCTCCCGCCGCGAGGGCGTCCAGCCAGCCGAGCAGCGCGTCGCGGTCGCGGCCGGTGGCGGCCGCCCGGAAGGCCAGGGCGGGGCGGGTGGTGGCGAGCGCGTGAGCCGGTCCGGCGGCGCCCCCGGCGGGGTCGGCCCGCAGGTGCTCGCCCAGTCGGCGCGCCTGCCGGCGCAGGGCCGCGGGGGTCGTGGCGGAGAGCAGCCACGGGACGGTGGCCCCGGTGTCCTCGGACGGTTCGCCGTGGGTGCCTCCGGACAGCGGGGCGTCCTCGGCGGGTGCCTCCTCCAGGACGGCGTGGGCGTTGGTGCCGCTCATGCCGAACGCGGAGACGCCGGCCCGGCGCGGCCGGTCCCCGTCCGGAGCGTCCCAGGGGCGGGCCTCGGCGAGCAGCCGGACCGCGCCGGCCGACCAGTCCACCCGGCTGGACGCCTCCTGTGCGTGCAGGGTGGCGGGGAGCACACCGTTCCGCAGTGCGAGCACCGTCTTGATCACCCCGGCGACCCCGGCGGCGGCCTGGGTGTGCCCGATGTTGGACTTCAGCGACCCCAGCCACAGCGGGCGGTCGGCGGGCCGGTCCTGGCCGTAGGTGGCCAGCAGGGCCTGCGCCTCGATGGGGTCGCCGAGCACGGTGCCGGTTCCGTGCGCCTCGACGAGGTCGATGTCGGCGCCGGACAGTCCCGCCGTGGCCAGCGCGGCCCTGATCACCCGCTGCTGCGCGGGGCCGCTCGGCGCGGTGAGGCCGTTGGTGGCACCGTCCTGGTTCACCGCGGTGCCCCGGACGAGGGCGAGGACCGGATGCCCGAGGCTGCGCGCGTCGGAGAGGCGTTCCACGAGCAGGACACCCACCCCTTCGCCCCAGCCCGTACCGTTCGCCCCTTCGGCGAAGGAGCGGCAGCGGCCGTCGGGCGACAGGCCCTGCTGACGGCTGAACTCGACGAAGACGTCCGGGCTGGCCATCACCGCGGCGCCGCCGACCAGCGCGAACGAGCAGTCCCCGGCCCGCAGGGCCTGGCCGGCCAGGTGCAGTGCCACCAGCGAGGACGAGCAGGCCGTCTCCACGGTCACGGCGGGGCCGCCGAGGCCGAGGGTGTAGGCGATGCGGCCGGAGGCGACGCTGGTGACCGTGCCGCTGAGGAGGTGCCCCTCGACCTCGTCGGACGGGTCCTGCGGGCCGGTGCCGTAGCCCTGGGCGGCGACGCCGACGTAGACGCCGCCCTCGCTGCCGCGCACCGACGCGGGATCGAGTCCGGCCCGCTCCAGTGCCTCCCAGCTGGTTTCGAGCAGCAGCCGCTGCTGCGGGTCCATGGCCAGTGCCTCGCGCGGGGAGATGCCGAAGAACTCCGCGTCGAACTCGGCCGCCCCGTCCAGGAATCCGCCGCCCTCGGTGTAGAAGGTGCCCGGGTGCAGGGGGTCCGGGTCGTAGAGGGTGTCCAGCGGCCAGCCG
Organism: Kitasatospora sp. MBT66; assembly: GCF_000710405.2. Classification (NCBI taxonomy): domain Bacteria; kingdom Bacillati; phylum Actinomycetota; class Actinomycetes; order Kitasatosporales; family Streptomycetaceae; genus Kitasatospora; species Kitasatospora sp. MBT66. The sequence continues at coordinate 36,707 of NZ_JAIY01000017.1, forward strand.
CGGTCGGCGGGCAGCGCGGCGACCGCGTCCACTCCGTCGGCCACCAGTCGCCACAGGTCCTCGGGCGAGCGAACGCCGCCCGGGAACCGGCAGGCCATCGAGACGATCGCCAGGGGTTCGTCGGCCGCCGCAGGGGCGGCCGCGGAGTCCCTCCCCGTGGTGCCGGTCGTGCTGGTCGTGCTGGTCCTGCCCATCGTGCCGTCGGCGTCCGGTTCCGTGCCGCTCAGCCCGGCGAAGAGGTGGGCAGCCAGGGCGGTTGCCGTCGGGTGGTCGAAGACCGAGGTGAGCGTGAGCGGCAGAGCGGTGGCCTCGACCAGCCGGTTGCGGAGTTCCACGGCGGTGAGCGAGTCGAAGCCCACCTCGCGGAACGGGCGGTCGGCCGCGAAGCCGGCGGCCGACTCGTGGCCCAGCACGGCGGCCGCTTCGCTCCGGACCAGCTCGGTCAGCAGTTTGCGGCCCTCCGGTCCGGACAGCCGGTGCAGCCGGTGCGACCACGCCGGGTCGCCGCCGGTACCGGGTCCGGACCCGGTGGAGGTGTCCGCAGCCGCGGGGCCGCCGGCCGCCCGGGCGGCCGGCAGGTCGCGCAGCAGCGCGCTGGCCCGCGCCGAACCGAAGATGGGCGCGAAGCGGCTCCAGTCCAGCTCGGCGACGACCGCTTCGCCCTCGTCCAGGGCGAGCACCAGGCCGAGCGCGGAGAGCGCCGCCGCAGGGGCCATCGGCACCAGCCCGTGGCGGCGCAGGCCGTCGCCCACGGCGCCGTCGGCCATGCCCGCGCCGGCCCAGGGGCCCCAGGCCACCGAGGTCGCCGCCAGGCCCCGGCCGCGCCGCGCCGCGGCGAGGCCGTCCAGGTAGGCGTTGGCCGCCGCGTACGCGCCCTGTCCGCCACTGCCCCAGGTGGCCGAGATCGAGGAGAACAGTACGAAGGCGTCCAGCGGGCGACCCTCGAACAGGGCGTCGAGGTGGGCCGCGCCGCGCGTCTTGGCGGCCGTCCGCTGGGCCAGCTCCTCCGGCGTGCAGTCCGTCAGCAGGGTGTCCGAGGTGAGGCCCGCGGCGTGCACCACGGCCCGTACGGTGTCGCCCTCGTCGTCCAGCCGCTCCAGGACCCGTTCCAGCGCGGCCCGGTCGGCGGCGTCGCAGGCCAGCAGGGTGCTCCGGGCGCCGAGCGCCGCCAGGGCGTCGACCAGCGTGTCGGCCCCGGGGGCCTCGGGGCCCCGCCGGCCGAGGAGGACGAGGTGTTCCGCGCCGCGCTCCGCCAGCCAGCGCGCCACCTGGGCGCCGAGGCCACCGGTGCCGCCGGTGACGAGGACCGTGCCGCGCGGCGTCCACGGTGCGGGCGCGGGTGTCGCGGGCTCCGCCGCGTGGACGAGCCGGCGGCCCAACGCCTCCGGGCCGCGTACGGCGACCTGGTCCTCGCCGTCCCGTCCGGCCAGCACCGCGCACAGCCCGTCCAGCGCGGGCCCGTCCAGCAGGTCCGGCAGGTCGACCAGGCCGCCCCAGCGCTGCGGGTGCTCCAGTGCCGCCACCCGGCCCAGGCCCCACACCTGGGCCTGCTCGGGGCGGACCTCCTCCGTGCCGCGCGCCGCCACGGCGCCGCGGGTGGCGCACCACAGGGGTGCGTCGATGCCGCTGTCGCCCAGGGCCTGGAGCAGCAGCAGGGTCCCGGTCAGACCGGCGTCGAGCGTCCGCAGGTCCGGGTGGGGTCCCTCGGCCAGGGCCAGCAGGGACAGGACGCCCCCCAGAACACCGAACTCCGGGAGGAGCAGCGCCAGTTCGGCGCATTCGACGGCGGCCCCGACCCGGATCACGACCACGTCGGCACCGTGCCCGGCGAGGGCCTGTTCGCAGGCGAGTGCGGTGTCCTCGGCGCCGGGTCCGTCCGGGGTGACGAGCAGCCAGCGGCCGGAGAGGGCGGGCTGCGCGGGCCCGGTGAGCGGCTCCCAGGCGATGCGGTAGCGCTGGGGGCCGGCGGGGACCGCGGGGACGGCGGTCCCCCGGCGGGAGCGCCAGGCGGCGGGGGCCGGGTCCAGTGCGGCTTCCGGCCAGAAGCGCCTGCGCTGGAAGGCGTAGGTGGGCAGGTCGACCCGCCGCACGTCGGTGCCGCTCCAGCCCGCCGACCAGTCCACCGCCACGCCGCGCAGGTGCAGCGAGGCGAGTGCGGTGCGGACCGCGTCCGACTCGCCCCGGCCGTCGCGCAGCAGCGGCACCGTCCCGGCGCCGCCCGGGGTGGAGCCGGAGCCGGACGTGGAGCCGGAGCTGGAGCCGGGCGTGGAGCCGGAGTCGGAGTCGGAGGTGGGATCGGAGGTGGGGTCGGGGAGGCAGGCGTGGAGCATGCCCGACAGCACGCCGCCCGGTCCGAGTTCGAGGTACGTCGTCGCACCCTCGGCCCGCAGCCGGCGGGCCCCTTCCAGGAAGCGCACGGTGCCCCGGACGTGGCGTACCCAGTGGTCGGGGGAACGGAGTTCGGCGGCCGTGGCCGTACGCCCGGTCAGGTTGGAGACGATCTCGATGCCCGGCGCGTGGTAGGCCAGCGACTCGGCCACGTCCCGGAACGCGTCGAGCATGCCGTCCATCCGGGCGGAGTGGAACGCGTGGCTCACGCTCAGGCGCCGGGTGCGCCGTCCTCGGGAGCGGAAGGCCCCGGCCAGGCGCTGTACCGCGTCCGCGTCACCGGACAGGACCACGGAGGTGGGCCCGTTGACGGCGGCGATGTCCACGGCGTCCTGCCCCGCGTCCCGGCCCGTGTTCCGGCCGAGGTCCGCTTCCCGCTCCGGAACGGGGTGCCCGGCGCGGTCGTCCAGCAGGGCCCGGCGCACTTCCTCCTCGGTGGCCTCCACCGCCACCATCGCCCCGCCCTCGGGCAGTTCGTCCATCAGCCGTCCCCGGGCCGCCACCAGTGCGCAGGCGTCGGGCAGGTCCAGCACGCCCGCCACGTGGGCGGCGGTGAGTTCGCCGATGGAGTGTCCCATCAGCAGGTCCGGCCGTACGCCCCAGTGCCGGACGAGCCGGAACAGCGCCGTCCCCAGGGCGAACAGCGCGGGCTGGGTGTACCGGGTGCGGTCGAGCAGCTCCGCACCGGGGGTTCCGGGCTCGGCGAACAGGACGTCGCGCAGGCCCAGGTCGAGGTGCGGGTCCAGGGCGGTCAGCACCTCGTCGAGGGCGTCGGCGAACACCGGGTCCTCGCGGTAGAGCTCCGCACCGGCCCCGGCCCGCTGGCTGCCCTGTCCCGGGAAGAGGAAGGCGGTCCGGCCGGAGCGCACGGCGCCGCCGGTGAGCAGTCGGCCCGCTGCCGTGCCGCGCGCGAGTGCGGTGAGCGCGTGCCGGACGGATTCCCGGTCCCGTCCCAGGACGGCGGCCCGGTGTTCGAGCGGGGCCCGTCCCGTGGCGAGCGAGTAGGCGACGTCCGCCAGTTCGACGTCCGGGTCGGCATCGAGCCGGCCCACCAGCCGGTCGGCCTGGGCCCGCAGGGCCTCCGGTGTGCCGGCCGAGAGCAGCAGCGGCACGGGCGGGCCGGTACGGCGGGCGGTGGGGGCGGCGGTGGCGCCGGCGGTGAC
>NZ_JAIY01000017.1:40823-55415 GCF_000710405.2 Kitasatospora sp. MBT66
CCGTACCGTGCGCCTCCACCACGTCCACCTCGGACGCCGACAACCCCGCGTCCGCCAGCGCCGCCCGGATCACCCGCTGCTGCGACGGACCGTTCGGCGCCGTCAGACCGTTGCTCGCACCGTCCTGGTTCACCGCCGAACCACGCACCACCGCCAGCACCGGGTGCCCCTTGCGCCGCGCGTCCGACAACCGCTCCAGCAGCAGCATCCCCACGCCCTCGGCCAGGCCGAAGCCGTCGGCGGCCGCCGCGAACGCCTTGCAGCGGCCGTCCGGGGCCAGACCGCCCTGACGGCTGAACTCCACGAGCATGCCGACCGTGGACATCACGGTCGCGCCACCGGCCAGCGCCAGCGAGCACTCGCCCGAGCGCAGCGCCCGTACCGCGAGGTGCAGCGCCACCAGCGAGGACGAGCACGCCGTGTCCACGGTGACCGCCGCTCCCTCCAGACCGAGGGTGTAGGCCAGTCGGCCCGACGCGACGCTCCCGGTGTTGCCGGTCAGCAGGTGGCCGCCTTCGTCGGCGCCCTGTTCGAGAGAGGGCCCGTAGTCCATGGTCATCGCCCCGACGTAGACGCCCGTCGGGGTCCGCCGCAGGGTGGCCGGAGCGATCCCGGCCCGCTCCAGCACCTCCCAGGTGGTCTCCAGCAGCAGCCGCTGCTGCGGGTCCATCGCCGCCGCCTCGCGCGGCGAGATGCCGAAGAACTCCGCGTCGAACTCGGCCGCACCGACGAGCGAACCCGCCTCCCGCTGGTAGTACCGGCCCGGCGTCCCCGGTGCGGGGTCGTACCGTCCGGCGGTGTCCCAGCCCCGGTCGTCGGGCAGCGCGGAGACGGCGTCGGCACCTGCCGACACCAGCTCCCAGAGCTCGTCGGGGCTGCCGACACCACCGGGGTAGCGGCAGCCCATGCCGACGATCACCACGGGGTCGTCGTCCTCGGCCCGCCGCACCGGCTCGTCCTCGTCGGTGTCCCGCTCGGGCCGGTCGCCGCCGATCCCGGCACAGAGGTACTCGGTCAGGGCCGCCGGGGTCGGGCAGTCGAAGACCACCGTCGCCGGGATGCGCAGCGCCGTCGCCGCGCTCAGCCGGTTGCGCAGCTCCACGGCGGTGACGGAGTCGAATCCCAGGTCGAGGAAGGCCAGTTCGGCGGGGACCGGCTCGGACCGCCCGGTCAGCGCGGCGATCTCCTCGCCCACCAGCCGTGCCAGTGCGGCACGCCGCTCCGGTACGTCCAGTCCGGCCAGCTCCGCGCGGAACGCGCTGCCGGCATCCCGGTCACCGCCTGTGCCGGCCGCGCCGTCCGGTCCGTTCGCGTCCGCCGGACCGGGCTCGGCGAGCGCTGCCAGGGCGGCCGCCGGCAGTTCCCGTACCCGGGCGTGCTGTTCGGCGGGCAGCGCGTCCCGTTCCGGGGTGACACCGTGCACGTACAGCTCGCCGAGCGAGGTCAGGAACCGGCCCGGGCCTCCCTGGTCCCGGCGCAGCGTCCCGAGGACGGCGGCCCGCGCACCGTGTTCCTCCGCGCAGTCCGCGAGGGCGGAGGTCAGCACGGTGTGCGGGCTGACCTCCAGCAGGACGTCGTGCCCGTCCCGCAGCAGGGCCCCGGTCGCCTGGTGGAACCCGACGGTGTTGCGCAGGTTGCGGCACCAGTAGTCGGCGTCCAGTACCGGGGCGTCCAGCCGTCCGCCGGTCACTCCCGAGTAGTAGGGCAGCTGAGGTGTGCGGGGCCGGATCGGTGCGAGGTCGGCGCGCATCCGGGGCACGATCGCGTCGATGTGGGGGGAATGGGCGGCCAGGCCCACCGCGATCCGCCGTGCGTGCAGCCCGTCCGAGGCCAGGTCGGCGAGGAGTTCGGCCGCGGCGTCGCGGTCGCCGGAGACGATCACGGACCGCGGGCCGTTGTGCGCGGCGACCACGAGGCGGCCGTCCCAGCGGCGCAGCCGCGGCTCGACCTCGTCGGCCGGGGCCAGCACCGAGACCATGTCGCCCTGCCCGGCCAGGGTCGCCTGGGCCTGGCTCCACAGGGCCACCACCCGCGCGGAGTCGTCCAGGGACAGCGCGCCGCAGACCGCGGCCGCGGTGACCTCGCCGACGCTGTGCCCGAGCACGGCAGCCGGTTCCACACCGTGGGAGCACCACAGCGCGGCGAGCGACACCGTCACGGCGAACAGCAGGGGCTGGACCACGTCGGCGCGGTCCCCGGCGGGTGCGCCCGGCGCGTCCGGGTCGCGGAGCACGTCGATCGGCGACCAGTCGACGAACGGTTCCAGGGCCTGCGCACACGCGTCCATCCGGTCGCGGAACACCGGGGAGGTGTCCAGCAGGTCCACCGCCATCCGGGGCCACTGCGCGCCCTGTCCGGGAAACACGAAGGCGACCCGGCGACCCGCCCCGGCGGTACCCTCCACCAGGCCGGGCATGCTCCTGCCGTCGGCGAGCGCGTCCAGCCGCCGCAGGAATCCGTCACGGCCGTCCGCCACCAGTGCCGCCCTCCGGCTCCCCTCGGAAGCGGTGCGCGCGAGGGTGAGCGCGATGTCCTGGGGGCTCCAGTCGTCACGACCGGCCAGGTAGGCGTGCAGGCCGCGCGCGCCGGCCGCCAGCGACTCCTTGCCGCTGCCGGCCAGTGTCCACAGCAGCGGTGCTTCTGTACCGTCGGGGTGCGCCATCGTGTGTTCGGACTCCTTCACGGCGAGCAGGACCATCAGTCACCGGACCGTGGCGGGGCGCCCGCTCCCACGGGTCGCGCGCCGACCGGGACGCCTTCGTCGTGCCCGGCGTGTACCGCCACCGGACCTGCGACATCGATCTTGCCCAAGGCGCATAGCGGCCCGATAGCGCGAACCGCGACACGACGCGGGTACGGGGAGCAAGCGGGTCGCGGAGCCGCTGGAGAGCCTGGCGCACCCTGTTGCGTGGCCGAGCCCGAACTCTCCGCCCGGACCGTACGGGACGGCTGGGTGCACCCCGGTGGCCTCGGCCAGGGCGCCCGTGACGTCGATGGTTGCTCCCCAGTGGGCCGAGGCGTTCTGTTCGGTGTCCGGGGCGGTGGCGTCGGTGGCGAGGACGGCCACGAACCGGGCGGGAGCGGCGGCGGAGACCGTGCGCCAAGGACCTGAAGCGGCGGTGAGTCAGCTCGTTGGTGTCAGCTCGTTGGTGGTACTGGTTTCACCATCGGACCGGGTCCTGGGCGCATGGCACGCACGGGTCGTGGTGCTCTAGGTTCGAGCCGTGAAGATTCCTCCCGGGCTGCGGCGCCCGGTCCTTCGGGCGCGGCGGGACACCGGCTTCCTGGCTGCCGGTGTCCTGCCGCACCTGGGGCTGGTTCCGGTGTGGAGCTGGGGCGCGACGACCTCCGTCCAGGGCGGGAACCGGCCGCTCGGGCTGGCCGCCTCAGCCGCCGTGATCCTGCTCGGCGTGCCGGTGCTGACGGCTGTTCAGCGGGCCCGGCACCGGGCGCTGCTCGGTGTGTTCCTCCCCCGGCCGGCGCCCGCGCCGGAGCGGCGGTGGCCGGGGGCGGCGGTCGCCCGTTGGCTCCGCGCGCCGCGTACCTGGCGGCAGCTCGGCTACCACCTCCTGCTGGGCCCGGTCCTGGCGGTGTCGGAACTGCTGGTGCTCATGGCCCTGCCTGTGGGCCTGGCGGGTGCCACCTGCTCCGCCTGGGCGTGGGGGCTGCCGGTGGAGGTGCGCCAGGAGTGGTTCGACTACACGACGCAACTGCCGGGCTACACGCTGGGCGGACTCCTCCTGCTCTGCGCTCTGCCATGGGTGGCGGGGGCGGCGGCCCGCGGTGAGTCGCGTGCGGCGATGGCTCTGCTCGGGCCCAGTCCGGCCCAGCAACTCCGCGAGCGGGTGGACGAGTTGGACCAGAGCCGCACCGACCTGATCGAGGCCGTCGACGCCGAGCGTCGCCGGATCGAGCGCGATCTGCACGACGGCACCCAGCAGCGGCTGGTCTCGCTCGCGGTCAACCTGGGCCTGGCGATGGCCACCCAGCCCGACCTGTCGCCCGGAGCCCGCGAAGCGCTCGCCGCGGCCCACCTGGAGGCCAAGCAGGCGATCGAGGAACTCAACGACCTGGTCCGGGGTCTGCATCCGGCCGTGCTCGAGGACCGGGGCCTGGACGCGGCGCTGTCCGGACTGGCCGCCCGGGCGCCCCTGCCGGTACGCCTGCGGGTCGATCTGGCGGAGCGGGCGGCACCCGCCGTGGAGTCGGTCGCGTACTTCGTGGTCTCGGAGGCGCTGACCAACGTGACCAAGCACGCCCGCGCGACGCGGGCCGAAGTGACCGTCCGGCGGGTCGGTAAGGTACTGCGGGTGAACATCACCGACGACGGGCTGGGCGGGGCCGACGCCCGCGCCGGCACGGGACTGGGCGGGCTGGCCAAGCGGGTCGGCTCCCTCGACGGCACCCTGCAGGTCAGCAGTCCCGTCGGCGGACCGACCACAGTGACGGCGGAGTTGCCGTGCGAGCGGTGATCGCCGAGGACTCGGTGCTGTTGCGGGTCGGCCTGGTCAAGGTGCTGGAGATGGGCGGGTTCGAGGTCGCCACCGAAGTCGGGGACGGCGAGGCCCTGCTGGCGGCGGTGGCGGAGCACCGGCCCGAACTCGCGCTGGTCGACGTCCGGATGCCGCCGGGCTTCACCGACGAGGGGGTGCGCGCCGCGGTGGAGATCCGTCGGCGCTGGCCGGGGACTGCGGTGGTGCTGCTGTCGCAGTACGTGGAGGAGCGGTACGCGGCCGAGCTGCTCTCCACCAACGCCGGCGGCGTCGGCTACCTGCTCAAGCAGCGCGTCGCCGATGTGGCGGAGTTCGTGGCGGCGGTGCGGCGGGTGGCGGAGGGCGGCACGGCACTGGATCCGCAGGTCGTCTCACAACTCCTGCTGCGCCGCGACCTGGACCCGCTGGAACGGCTGACCCCGCGCGAACGCGACGTCCTCGGCGTCATGGCCGAGGGCCGCTCCAACGCCGGCATCGCGCAGGCACTGACGGTCGGCGAGAGCGCGGTGGCCAAGCACATCAACAACATTTTCGCCAAACTCGACCTCCCCACCGCCGACGCGGACCACCGCCGCGTCCTCGCGGTGCTGAGGTTCCTGGCGGCCTCGGGAACCTGAACGGCCGCCCCCCGGGCCCGAGGGCCGCTGCGACCGACCGGACCGAACCTAGTACTCGTTCTTGATGACGAAGAACGAACCGCGGATCGTCCCGGCGAGCTTGGACTTCTGGCGGGCGAACTTGAACCGCTGGGCGAGTGCCTCCGGGACCTCCATTCCCTCCGAGAGTTTGAAGCCGACCGCCCGCTTCTTGGCGTCCTCGACGGTGTACATCACGTTCACCGACAGGCCGCTCTCGTAGAAGACGTAGGCCATCCTGATGCCCTCGACCTCGAAGGCCGTGGCTTCGAGGGGCCGGGACGCGATGACGATCTCGCGTTCCTCCAGCAGGATCCGGTGCACCCAGTCGACGGCCTCGGCGGCGTCCTGCGCGGGCTCCACCGTGAAGACGTGGCCGTACTTGTTCCGGAAGTACCGGGCCTCGTTCGCCCGCAGGCCGGCGAGCGCGTCCGCGACGGGGGACGACTCCAGGCCGACGGTCGACACGGTCTCGAAGTCCACGGTGTAGGTCATGGCGGGTTCCTCCGCATGGGCACGGGCAGGGGCACGGGCAGAGCAGGGCAGGGAAACGGGCAGGGCAGCGGCTTGGACGGGCGGGGGCCTTCCGGGCGGTGATCCTATGCCGCGGCCCCGGCGACGGCGGGTCCATCGGGCCCGGGAGGGCGCGTGTTTCCGTCCCTCGGCGGCACGCCACCGACATCCCGGCTCAGGTGTTGGGGGTCGCGCAGCAGTCGGCGGGCGTCGGCCCCCGTCGGAGAGCCGACCGAGAGCATTCGACCATGATCACGCCAAGCTCCTATGCTGGAGCGATGTCCAACAGCACCCCTCCTACCCTGCTCTTCGTCATCGGCCCGGCCGCGGTCGGCAAGATGACGGTGGGCGGATCGATCGCCGAGCGCACGGGTTTCCGGCTCTTCCACAACCATCTGACCATCGAGCCGCTGCTCCGGCTGTTCCCCTACGAGTCACCGCAGTTCCAGCGCCTGAACCACGCCTTCCGCGAGCAGATCCTGGCCGAGGCCGCCGCCTCGGACCTGCCCGGGCTGGTGTTCACCCTGGTCTGGGACTTCGAGGACCCCGAGGACGCGGCACTGGTCGAACGGTACGCGGCCCCCTTCCGCGAGCGCGGCGCCCGGGTGCTGTTCCTGGAGCTGAGCGCCGACCAGGACGTGCGGCTGGAGCGCAACGCAGGCGAGTCGCGGCTCTCGGAGAAGGCGTCCAAGCGCGACCTCGCGTGGTCCAACGCCAACCTGGTCGACATGGACACCAGGTTCCGGCTCAACTCCGTCAACGACTTCGCGCACATGCCCGAGGCGCACCTGCTGATCGACAACACCCACCTGGAACCGGACGCGGTCGCCGGGCTCGCGGTGGCGCACTTCGGCCTCTGAGCGCGTCGGGCCCGATGGCCGGGTGCTTCCGGTCTGGATCCGGCCATCGGGCCCGACGCGCGGCACGGGCCGGCACCCCGGGTGGGGTTCCGGCCCGTGCCGCGGCGCATCCGCGTCAGTCCTTGCTGAAGTAGCCGAACAGGTCGGCGACCGCGTGGGTCGACCCCGCGTGGTTGTACAGGTTGAACCCGCGGCGCTCGTCGACCCGGGTGGTGACGTGGTTGGCCACGACACCGCCCCGGACCACGTTGACGTTGCTGGCGATCGTTCGAACGCCCGCCCAGACCGACAGGTGGGTGTCCGTGGTGGGCTGGACCGCCGTGACGTTCAGCACGAGCGCGTCGGGGTTCACCCCGCCGTCCAGGCCCGGCGGCAGCCCGACGGACGTGGACCGGTCGGAGCCGATCACGCCCGGGTACGACTGCCGGGTGTCGAGCAGCCGGGCCGGGCGCACCGGGGTGAACAGGTCGGCGCCGTAGGTGTCGTAGTAGCCGGCGATGTCGACGACGACGTGGGTGGAGCCGTCGTTGTTGTCGATGGCGACGCGGCCGTCGGCGCCGATCGGGACGACCACCTGGTTGGCGACGGTCCGACCGGCGGCGTAGTTGACACTGCTGGTGCCCGGCCGGGGCGTGCCCGACGCGTGGGCGGTGAGGAAGCTGTCCCGCTCGCCCTCGGTCGCGGTGATGTTGAGGACGGCCGCGGTGGCGGAGGACGGCACCCCCGCGTTCCCGCCCACCTGGACGGCGAGCACGTCGCCGCCGCCCAGCGGGCTGCCGGTGTCGCGGGTGTCGACCAGCCGCTGCGGGAGCATCGCGGTGAAGCGCGCCCCGTCGTTCGGCCGGTAGTAGCCGGACAGGTCGGCCACCACGTCGGTGGCCCCGGCACTGTTGCGCAGGGTCACGGTGCCGTCGGCGTTCACCGGGACGGTGACCAGGTTGGAGACGATCTGGCCGGGTGTGAAGTTCAGATTGGAGGTGCCGGGCGCGGGATCACCGGCCGGCCAGACGTCCAGGTGGCCGCTGTCCGTGGGCGTGACGGCCGTGAGGTTGAGCACGACCGCGGTGGTGCCGGCCGGGATCCCCGGGACGGTGAGGTCCTTCTGCTCGCCGTGGCCGAAGGGCGCGGCGCTCCCGCCGCCGAGGCCGGTCCGGGTGTCCAGTACCCGGGTCGGCGGCACGGCGACGTAGCCGCCCGCCGGGTAGCGCACGTGCGCCTGCGCCCGGCCGGTGACGCGGTGGCCGTTGGGCGCGGTGGCCGTGACGGTGATGTACGGTTCCGTGCCGGGCCTGGTGTACACGTGGTTCACGGCCTGACCGGTGCCGGAGGCGGTCGGCGAGCCGTCGCCGAAGTCGACGCGGTAGCTCAGCTCCGTCGGCCAGTTGAGGACCGGCTCGGGCGTCAGCGAGACGGCCAGGGGCGCGGCCCCGGCGAGGACGGTCGGCCCGAAGCCGAAGGATTCGACGGCCTGCATCTCCAACGCCCCGCGGTCGCGCGGGCCCTGCCCCGCCGGGGAGGTGACGAGGGGGTTGTCGGCCTCGGGCCGCTGCCACAGGTCGGAACCGGCCCAGGGCGCGGTCGGGTCACCCGAGTCCAGGGCGGGCGAGCCCGCGAGCGGCGTGCCGTTCCGGTCGAGCTGCGGGTCGCCGTGGTACTCGTGGGCGCCCTGGCCGGTGGCGGCCCGGAGCTCGGCGGCCGAGGAGTAGGCCGTTCCGGACCAGCGGTAGGCCGCCGTTCCGGCGTCGGCCCAGACGATGTTGTAGTCGAGGGTGAGCCTCTCCGCGGCCGCGTCCGCCACCGCGATCTCGGCGGGCGAGGATCCGGCCGGGCAGACCGTCGGGTCCGCACCGGGCCGTACCTTCGCGACGATGTTGTTCTCGACCAGCGAGCCGGACGAGGCACCGGTGAGGGCGATGCTGTTGCCGCAGGCCCCGGTCACGTCGTTGTTGGTGATCTTCGTACCGGGGGCGTCGACGACAGTGATGCCGGTGCCACCGGTGTTCTCGATCCGGTTGGCCGTGACCAGGGTGCCCCGGGCGCCGGAGGCGACCTCGATCCCGCCGAACGGCGCGTAGTCGAAGTTGTTCTGCTGGACGGTGACGTCCTCGGAGGAGTTGCGGACGGACACCTGGGGCCGCGACGGCATGCCGTTCAGGAGCTCCGGGTGGAATGTGCTGTCCGTGATCCGCACCCGGGTCGACGCGTCCGCGGCGACCGCGGTCCCGAGCCCGCTGAAGGTGAACTTCCGGAGCTCCACGTCGTGGACGCCGGAGAAGAGGAAGCCCGTCTCGGTCCCGGTTGCCTGGTAGGGGGAGGTCAGCAGGACCCCGTTGTTGTACCTACCGAGGGCACCGGCCGCGAAGACGATCGGCCGGTCCGGCGTGCCCGAGCGGCGCACGGTCACCCGCTCACGGTAGACACCCCCGGTGACCAGGACCGTCTGACCGGGCTGGACCACGTCGGCGGCGGCCTGGATGGTGCAGAACGGGTACATGGCGCTGCCGTCGGGCTGAGGCGCGCAGCCGTTCTGATCGACGTACAGCGTCGGCCGGTCGGCCGCACCGGCCTCGCCCGGCGCGACGACGCCGAGACCGACGACGGCGATCGCCGCCAGCCCGGCGAATGCTCGCTTGTCCAAGGAATCCCCCCAGAGGTTCTTGTCCGCGGTCGACATGACCGGCTGTCATCTCGAACACGCGCACGACGCAGGAGATCATCGCGGATCGCACCCGAAGTGTCACGCGGGATCGGGCGCGGCGGCCCCGGACGCACCCGTCGAGGAGTGGACGGGAGCAGTGGGCGGCAGGACCGACCTCGCACCCCGTCGCACAGCAGCGTGTTCGCCCGTGAGATGGTTGCTGACATGACAGATGGCGCGAGTGCGGACAGCGCGGTGGTACTCGAGACGGATCGCCTGCTGCTCAGGCCCTGGCGGGTGGCCGAGGCCGTCGTCCAGCGTGAACTGTGGACCGAACGTGATCCACGCGTGCCGCCGCACCGCCGGATCGACGCGGACGGGCATCCCACGGTCGCGGAGCTCGAGGATTCGATCCGCACCAACGAGCTGTGGTCGAGCGGGTTGCTGGCGGTCGAGCGGAAGGCCTCGCACGACGTCATCGGCTACTGCGGGCTGGTGGACACCGGGCGAGGAGCGGCCGGGGAGCCGGAACTGGCGTTCGAGCTACTGCGCCGGGTCTGGGGTCAGGGATACGCGACCGAGGCCTCGTTGGTGGTTCTGGACTGGGCGAGGTCGTCCGGACACGAACGCCTGTGGGCCACGGTCTGGGACTGGAACACCGCTTCTCGCCGCGTTCTGGCCAAGGTCGGGTTCACCGAGACCGAGCGCAAGGAAGTGGACCCGGAACGCGGGACCACCCTGTTCACCACGAGACGGCTCTGACACACCCGATGGATGCTGTTGGTGATCTTCATGAGCGACGGGTTCGAGTCCCGTCGTTCAGTTGTTGACACAGGTGCTGGAAGCGGGTGGTCGGGCCCCTTCGGTCGGTTGATCCGCCATCGTCGCGGTGCTGGCTGAGGCGGATGACGTTGGTTCCGGCCGCGGTGAGAACGTGCTGGAGGCGAGTCTTCGCGGTGCCGCGATAACGGCAACGCACCCACATCGCAGCTGTGCCCCGAGGATTGCTCGCCCGTGCCATCCGTGCGGTCAGCGGCGGGATCTCCCGCCCGGACCATGAACCCATCGCCACCGCAGTCCACCCCTCTGATCCGCCCGATCTCCAGGCCAGGACAGCAGACAGGCACGGGCACAATCAGCCGAAAGGCGACAACACCACTCGCGCCAGTGAAGATCACCAACAGCATCCCCGATGTGACGATCGACCGACGGCCCGGGGCTTCGGAAACACTCCAATGCGATTAGGGTACCCTAACGGCACCAACTCCCCCAGGCGTCGGTACCGTTGTCGACCCGTCATCCTTCGCCCGTTGCCCGAGGCGTAACTAGGGCCACCGGGTTCCGCTACCGGGTGCGGAGCTCCACGCCGTCGACCAGGAGGCGCAGCCCCAGCTCGAAGCCCCGGTCGTCGAGCTCCGTGGCACCGCTCCCGTCGGCGTAGGCGCCGTCGAGGGCGTCCGCGAGCGCCGGGTACTCGGGCCGGTAGCCGGCCGGTTCGCGGGTGAAGCCGGCGCCGAAGGTCTCCAGGGCCGAGCCGAGGACGAGGAAGTCCAGGGCCGCGGCGACCTCGGCCGCGTCCGCCGGACCGAGGCCGGCCCGGCCGAGGAGGGCGAGCAGCGCGTCGTAGCCGCGCAGGGCGTTGTCCGCCACGACGCGGCGGCGGGCGAGCAGCGAGACCGCGTTCGGGTGCCGGACGAAGACGGCGCGGTAGCCGCGCGCGTAGGCGGCCAGGCCGGAGCGCCAGTCGGCGTCGCCCAGCGGCTCGTGGTCGATCTCGCTGTTGACCAGCTCGGAGACGGTGTCGACCAGGGCGTCCTTGCTCTCGATGTGGTTGTAGAGCGAGGCGGCCTTGACCCCGAGCCGTTCCGCCAGCGCCCGCATGGTGAGGCCGTCGGGGCCCTCCTCGTCCACCACCTGGAGCGCCGCGCGCGCGATCCGCTCGCGGGTCAGCAGTGCCTTGCTCGGTCGGCCCACCGACAGATCCCCTCTTCCGCTCTTCCTGTTCGGGGGCTATGGTGCCAGATCAACAGCGGACGCTAACAAAGTTAGTTTTATCTGGAGGGCGCAGCACGTGGCCGAGAACACCCCGACCGACGACGACCGGCTGGCAGCACTCGGCTACCGGCAGGAGCTGAGACGCAGCCTGAACGTGCTCGGCAACATCTCCATGGGCTTCGCCGTCGTCTCCCCGGTCGTCGGCCTGTACGCGGCCGTCCAGGTCGGCATGGGCGTCGCGGGCGGGGCCTGGGTCTGGGCGCTGCCGCTGTGCCTGCTCGGGCAGTGCCTGGTCGTCGCCGTCTACTCCGAGCTCGCCTCGCAGTGGCCGCTGGCCGGCGGCGCCTACCAGTGGAGCAAGCGGCTGGCCGGTCCGGGCGTCGCCTGGCTGAGCGGCTGGCTGTGGCAGTTCGCCGTGATGTTCGGCAACACCACCGTGGCCTACCTCGCCTCCCCCTGGCTGTTCGCGCTCTTCGGCGCCGTCCCCACACCCGCCGAGCAGGTGCTCGCCTCGGTCGGCTTCGTGCTCGCCTGCACCCTGGTCAACGCCTACGGCATCAACCTGCTGCGCCGCTTCGTCGGCCTCGGCATCGCCGCCGAGGCGGTCGCCTCCGTCGTGGTCGGCCTCACCCTGCTGCTGTTCTTCCGGGAGCACGGCTTCGGCCTGCTCACCGACATGCTGGACGCGCCGAAGGCCCTGGGCATCAGCGACACCGGCGCCGTGCTCGCGGCCGTGGCCGTCGCCGGCTGGGCGTTCATCGGCTTCGACGCCTGCGTGTCGACCGCCGAGGAGACCAAGGACGCCGAACGGCAGGTGCCCCGGGCCATGTGGTGGTCGCTGCTCGCGGTCGGACTCGTGGTGATCCTCAACGCGGTCGCGGTCGCGCTCGCCCACCCGGCCCCCGCCGAGGTGGTCGCCCGCCAGGACCTCGACCCGGTCACCACCGCCGTCACCCACGCCTTCGGCGGCTGGGCCGACAAGCCCTTCGTCCTGGTCGTCCTGATCAGCTTCACCGCCTGCCTGATGGCCTCCCAGGGCGGCGCCGCCCGCGGCCTCTACTCGCTCGCCCGCGACGACGTCTTCCCCTTCTCCCGCCACGTCCGCAAGGTCAACCGGCACCGGGCACCGATCGGCGGCCTGGTCGCCGCCTCGCTGGTCAGCTGCGCCGCGCTGCCGCTCGGGCTGAGCACCTCGGCCATCGGCAGCCTGATCACCTTCGGCGGCGCCGCCACCTTCGTGCCGTTCTTCCTGCTCACCCTCGTCGCCCTGACCGCGCGGCTGCGCGGGCGCTGGACGCCCGCCGGCGCGGTCCGCTACGGGCGCCTCGGCACCCCGCTGAACCTGCTCGCGGTGCTGTGGACCGGCTTCGAGGTGGTCAACATCTGCTGGCCGCGCGCCGTCCTCTCCCCGGCCGGGGCGCCGTGGTACCAGATCTGGGCGGCACCGCTCGGCGTCGGCACGGTGACCCTGGCCGGCCTCGGCTACCTGCTCGCGCGCCGCCCCGACCGGCGGATGGGCGAGGCCGACCGGGACCGCCCGCACACCGAGGAGCTCGCACCCGCCGTCGTCTAGTCCCTCCGACCCCCGGGCTCTCCGGCGCCCCGGCCTCCCGGCCGGGGCGCCTCCGGCCCGTTCACCTGCTCACCTGTTCCATCGAACCTTCCGCTTCCACCGAACCACCTTGGAGACGAACCCCATGACCCACCCGTTCGACGTCGTCGAGACCGGTATCGCCGACCTGCGGGCCGCGCTGGAGACGGGCCGCACCACCGCGGTCGGCCTGCTCGACGCCTACCTCGCGCGGATCGAGGCGTACGACCGTCCCGGCACCGCCACCGCGCTCAACTCGCTCGTCGTGATGAACCCGGACGCCCGCGCCGACGCCGAGGCCTCGGACGCCCGGCGCGCCCGCGGCGAGAGCCTCGGCCCGCTCGACGGCATCCCCTACACCGCCAAGGACAGCTACCTCGCCAAGGGCCTGACCGCCGCCGCCGGCTCCCCCGCGTTCGAGCACCTGGTCGCCCAGCGCGACGCCTTCGCGATCGAGCGGCTGCGCGCCGCCGGCGCCGTGCTCATCGGCCTCACCAACATGCCGCCGATGGCGAACGGCGGCATGCAGCGCGGCGTCTACGGCCGCGCCGAGAGCCCCTACAGCGCCGACTGGCTGACCAGCGCCTACGGTTCCGGCTCCTCCAACGGCTCGGGCACCGCCACCGCCGCCTCCTTCGGCGCGTTCGGACTCGGCGAGGAGACCTGGTCCTCGGGCCGCGCGCCCGCCTCGTACAACGCCCTGTGCGCCTACACCCCCAGCCGGGGCGTGATCTCGGTGCGCGGCAACTGGCCGCTCGTCCCGACCATGGACGTCGTCGTCCCGCACACCCGCACCATGGCCGACCTGCTCGAACTGCTCGACGTCGTCGTCGCCGACGACCAGGACACCCGCGGCGACCTGTGGCGGACCCAGCCCTGGGTGCCGATCCCCGCAGCCTCGACGGTCCGGCCGGACTCCTACCCGGCGCTCGCCCCCGCCGACACCTCGGCGGCCCGGGCAGCGCTCGCCGGCAAGCGCGTCGGCGTGCCCCGGATGTACATCAACGCCGACCCGGACGCCGGGACCAACCCCGAGGGCGGCATCGGCGGCCAGACCGGCGAGCGGATCGACACCCGCGCCTCGGTGATCGACCTGTGGCAGGAGGCCCGCCGCGACCTGGAGGCCGCCGGTGCCGAGGTCGTCGAGGTCGACTTCCCCGTGGTGACCAACTACGAGTCCGACCGCCCCGGCGCGCCGTCCCTGAAGACCCGGGGCCTGATCGGCGCCGACTTCCTGGACCGCGAGATCCTCGACCTCTCCGCCTGGGCCTGGGACGACTTCCTGCGCGCCAACGCGGACCCCGCCCTCCCGAGCCTCGCCGAGGTCGACGCCGACCGCATCTGGCCCAAGCACCAGGGCGAACTGCCCGACCGCTACGCCGGTTTCGACGACACGATCACCGACTACCCGACCCAGGTGCGCGAGCACCCCTACGCCTCGGTCACCGAGATCCCGCTCCTGGAGCAGGGCCTGCGCGGGCTGGAGGAGACCCGCCGGATCGACCTGGAGCAGTGGATGGACGGACTCGGCCTCGACGCCGTGGTCTTCCCCGCCGTCGCCGACGTGGGCCCGGCCGACATGGACGTGAACGAGGCCTCCGCGGACCTCGGCTGGCGCAACGGCGTATGGGTCGCCAACGGCAACCTCGTGCCGCGCCACCTCGGCATCCCGACCGTCACCGTGCCGATGGGCACCATGGCCGACATCGGCATGCCGGTGGGCCTCACCTTCGCGGGCCGCGCCTACGACGACACCGCCCTGCTGCGCCTGGCCGCCGCCTTCGAGGCCACCGGCGACCGCCGCACCACCCCGCCGCGCACCCCGCGCCTCCCGGCGGCCTGACCGACCGGCGGCGCCGGTCCCGCC
>NZ_JAIY01000017.1:55541-64061 GCF_000710405.2 Kitasatospora sp. MBT66
GGACCAGGGCGGCGATGTTCCACGCGTCGTCGTCGCCACGGTGGTGCCGGCCCTCCAGGGGGAGGCCGGCCACGGTGAGGGCCTGGGCCATGCCCGGGCGTCTGCGCAGGCCGTAGGAGGCGGTGAAGGCCACCTTGGCGTTGGTGTGGCGCCGGCCGAAGGGGTACTCCGCACCCGTCTGCCGGCACTGCCGGGTGAACTGGTTCCGGTCGTAGTCGCCCCAGCTGGCCCAGGGGACCGAGCCGGTCCGGTGCAGGGCCGTCAGCGTCCGGCACGCCTCGGTGAAGGAGAGGCCGCCGGCCACCTCGGCCGGTGTCAGCCCCGTCAGGCCGGTGCAGAACGCGCTCACCTCCGACCGGGCCGGGCGCACCAGCAGCCGGTGCTTGGCGAGGCGCTCGCCCGCCCGCAGGTCGACCACGGTGAGCCCGATCTCGATGATCTCGCTCACCTGGCCGGGCGGTGGCTGCCCCTCCCAGCAGGTGGCCTCGACATCGACCACGTTCAGCAGGTGCGCGTTGACGTCCATGGGGCGTCAGCCTAGGAAGACTCGCTGCCTCGCGTCACCCGGGTTTTCCCGGCCCGATCGTCCCTCGCCCTCGCCGTCGCCGACGCCGACGGCACGGCACGGCACGGCACGGCACGAAGGCCCCCGGTCCGCGGACCGGGGGCCTTCGGGTCGCGACCCGGCCGGGGGGATCAGCCCCCGGCGGCTCCCGGTGGCGCCTTGGCACCGGTGGCCGTGATCTCGGCCGCGCTGGTCCAGGAGCCCCGGCCGCCGGCCTCGCTCAGGACCCGAAGGCGCAGGTAGCGGCCGGACGCGGCGGTGAAGGACGCCTGTTGCAGGGCGGCCGTGTCGGCGAAGGAGCCGGTGGCCACCGGGCTGCCCCAGGCGGTGGTGCTGTCGGAGACGTACACCTCGTACCGGCCGATCCGGCCGTTGACGCCGCCGTCCTGCCGGGGCAGGTAGCCGAGGCCGTCGACGGCGTAGCGGGCGCCGAGGTCGATCTGGATCTCGTGCGGCAGCGGGGCGGCGCCGCCCGACCACTTGGTGTGCCAGATCGTCGCGGGGTTGCCGTCGATCGCGTTGGCGGCGGCGCCGTTCTCGCCGGCGGTCTCCTGGCTGTCGGCGGCGACGACCTTCCAGCCGGTCTGCGGGATCGGCGCGGACCTCGTGCCGACCGGGGTGCCGGGCGCCGCGGTGATCCCGGCGGCGGTCACGGTGAACGCCTCGGACCGGCTGCCGGCCTTGACCCACAGCACCCCGGCGCGGTCGGCCGGGTCGTAGTACCAGCCGCTGCTCGCGCTGTCGTAGGCGGCCTTGCCGGCCAGGGCCGGGAGCGGCGTCCCGCCGACCGAGACCGAGGTGGGCGCGGTCGCGCTGTGCACGGTGAACTCGTAGCCGCGCGCGGCGGCCTTCCCGGTGTAACTGCCGTCGGCCGCGCCGACGCTGATGACGGCGTCGCCCCGGCCGGCGGCCGGTGCGTGCACGTCCACCCGCTGCCGGGCGTAGGCGCCGTTCTGGTAGGCGCGGGTCAGCCCGTCGTCCTCGTAGAGGCTGAAGGTGGAGTCGCCGCGCGGGTAGACGTCGTAGGTCAGGGTGGAGACGGCCTTCTCGCCGGTGTAGTTCATCTGCGGCCACATCGGGACGATCGCGCCCGAGCGGACGAACAGCGGCAGGGTGTCGAGCGGGGCGGCGTAGCCGTCGAGCCAGCCGGGGCCCTGGTAGACCTTGCCGCTCCAGTAGTCGGTCCAGCTGCCGGCCGGCAGGTAGATCCCGTTGCGGACGGCGGTGTCGCTGACGACCGGTGCGACCAGGAAGGAGTCGCCGGCCATGAACTCGCCGGAGGTGGCGTTGCCCCGGGCCACCGGGTCGTCCGGGTACTCCAGCACCAGGGCCCGGGTGGAGGGCACGCCGGTCTCGTTGGCGGTCCGGCCCATGGTGTAGAGGTAGGGCATCAGCCGCATCTTGAGCTGCAGGTACTTGCGGTTGATCGACGCGTACGGTTCGGCGAACCGCCAGGGCTGCTTGTCCTGGTACCCGGCCGAGGGGTTGGTGGCGCCCCAGCCGGACATGGTCATGAAGGCCGGGGTGAAGGCCTTCCACTGGAGGTCGCGGACGTAGGTCTGCGGGCTCCCGCCGAAGATCCCGTCGATGTCGCCGGAGGCGTAGTTGAGGCCGGACAGGCCCGCGCCGGCGATCGAGGGGACGTGCCAGCGCATGGCGTCCCAGGTGCCGCTGGTGTCGCCGGTCCAGACGACGGCGTTGCGCTGGGTGCCGGCCCAGCCGTCGACGGTCCAGACGAACCGGCGGGCGTCGGAGTTGTCCTCGATGCCCGCGACGGCCTGCTCGACCCCGTCGAAGGCGTACTTGTAGCCGCTGCCGATCCAGGCGACGTCGGTCTTGACGGCCCGGGATCCGGCCGTGCCGACCTCCTGATCGATGCCGGAGAGGCCGGTGGAGGTCCACAGGCCGGTCCGGAAGCCCTTGTCGTTCAGGGCGGCGACGGTGGACGGCAGGGCGGTGTAGCCGCAGCCGTAGCCGTCGTTGGGCAGGATCCAGCCCGAGGGCATGTCGGCGGCGCGGGCGTCGGCGGCGTAGCCGACCACGTCGGGCGTGGTTTGGTGGCGGGCGCGGTTGTGGTCGCCCTGGTAGGCCGGGTTGGAGGCGTTGAAGCAGTCGGCGTTGCCGAGTTCCAGGCCCCACATCGGTGCGAGGAAGGGCTTGCCGGTGACGTCGGTGTAGCCGTCGAGCACGTCCTTGAGCGAGTCGCCGGCGAAGTACCAGGCGTCGAAGCGCTTCTCGTCGTGGCTGAGCGCGGTCGGGGTGCGGAAGTCGTAGGAGCCGGGTGCCCAGGTGTTGCGCATGACGCCGTAGCCGTTGGTGGACATGTAGAACGGCGCCGGGCTGGCGTTGGTGCCCTCGGTCCACTTGTTCGAGACCGCGACCGGGACGGTCCGGTCGCGCAGGGCCCACTCGCCGAGGTGCAGGCCGGTGCCGTAGAACTGCTCGTCCGCGGCGCGGCCGAGGTACTGGGTGGTGCGGCCGGCGCTCCAGCTGGTCGGCTGCGACTCGGCCCACACCAGGGTGGTGTCGTCGGCCCGGTAGAGCGCGAAGGTCAGCGGCTTCTTGTTGATCCGCAGGCTGATGGCGGGGGTGCCGATCCGCCAGTACGCGCCGGCGTCGGTGAGGGTGGCGCCGACCGTGCCGAAGGAGGTGGTGGTCGCGAGGTCGGAGCCGGCCGGGTCGTCGGTGAAGGAGCCGTCCGGGGAGAGCCAGATCCGGAACACGTCGGCGCGGGCGACGACGATCCGGGCGGCGGCGGCGCTGGACGTCCGGACGGTGAAGGTGTCACCGGCGCGGGTGACCGAGGCGGCGTTCCCGGCGGTCGCGGCCCGGGCCGGAAGGGCCGGGCCGAGCGCGGTCAGCAGGGCCCCGAGCAGGGTCAGGATCAGGGCGGCGGCCGTCCGTCGGTGGCGGACGGCCCGTGGTCGGCGGGTGGGTGGGGCGGCGGCAGCGCTCACGCTGTCCTCCTGGGGAGGGAGTGAGGAAGGCCCGCGCGGCGAGGGGCCGCAGGCCGGGGAGGGCGGTGCCCCGCCATGACAGCAAGGGTCATGACATGTCGTCAAGTGCTTGAACTGAGGCTCTTTCAAGCAATATTGAGCATAGATTTGCAGATCGCGAGCAGACCGTGCTGCCGACGGAACGACCTTCGGCCCCCGCGGACCGCGACGGTCCGACAGGGGCTGAGGGTCCGGCCGGCGGGCCGGTGGGCGCTTACCGCGACACCCGGCCTCCCTCCGACCGCGGTACCCGGCGGCCGGTCGGCGCCGCGGACGGGGCGGTCACGGCCGGTCCAGGATGATCGAGCGGGTCAGGTTGCGCGGCCGGTCCGGGTCGAGGCCGAGCGAGACGGCCACCTCGACGGCCAGCCGCTGGGCCCGCACCAGGTCGGCGAGCGGGTCGAGCGGGGAGACCGAGACGGTGGCGCCCAGGGCCCGGACCTCGTCCTCCAGTCCGGCGGGCGGGGCGCCGAAGAACCAGACGGCGCTGGTGGGGGCGGTGACGCTGACCGGCCCGTGACGGTACTCCATCGCCGGGTAGGACTCGGCCCAGGAGTACGAGGCCTCGCGCACCTTGAGCGCCGCCTCGTGGGCGAGGCCGCAGGTCCACCCGGCCCCGAGGAAGGTGAACTGCCTTGCGGCAGAGGCCCCTTCGGGCAGCGGTTCGGCCAGCGCCAGCTCGGCCTGGCGCGGCAGGTCCGCGGGGGCGAGCCCGAGCCGGGCGCGCAGCAGGACCAGCGCGGTGGTGGCGAACCGGGTCTGCACCACGGACCGCTCGTCGGCGAAGTCCAGTACCACCAGGGAGCGGGCCGCACCGGCGACCGGGGTCGCCCCGTCGGCGGTGACGGCCACGGTCTCGCCCGAGCTCACCCGGCCGAGCGCCTCGACGACCTCGGTGGTGGTCCCGGAGCGGGTGATCGCCAGCACCCGGTCGTAGCGCCGCCGGTGCGGGAACTCCGAGGCCGCGAAGGCGTCGGTCTCCCCCAGCCCGGCACCCTCCCGCAGGGCGGCGTAGGCCTGCGCCATGTACAGCGAGGTGCCGCAGCCGATCACCGCCACCCGCTCGCCCGGCTCCGGCAGCCCCCGGGGCGTCAGCTCGAGTGCGCGGCGCCAGCAGTCGGGCTGGCTGGCGATCTCCACGTCCACATGGCTCATGGCTGTCCCTCCAAGCAGTTCCTGCTCAATAGTGCTTAATCTATAGAGCCCGAGGCCAGCTTTGCGCAATATCGATCACCACATCGATCACCACTGCGCATCCCGAATGTCCTCGGGGCCGCCCCCTCGGTGCGTCGGCTCGGGTCGGGCGGTGGTGATCGGGGCGAAGCGGTCGCCGCCGAGGATCCACTGGCCGCGGCGCATGACGGCGACCAGGTCGTAGCTGGTGGAGTCGACCACGACGAGGTCGGCGAGCTTGCCGGTCTCCAGGGTGCCGACCTTGTCGGCGAGGCCGAGCAGGCGGGCCGGGACGGTGGAGAGCGACTCCACGGCCTGGTTCCACGAGAGCCCCCCGACGGTGAGGCAGCGCCGCAGCGCCCGGTCCAGGGTGAGGGTGGATCCGGCGATGGAGCTGCCGTCCGTGAGCATGGCGACGCCGTCCTTGACCTCGACCTGGAGCGGGCCGAGGGGGTAGAGGCCGTCGCCCATGCCGGCGGCGCCCATGGCGTCGGTGATGAGGGCGACCCGGGAGGCGCCGGCGGTGCCGTAGGCGAGGTCGAGCACGGAGGGGTGGAGGTGGACGCCGTCGTTGATGAGCTCGACGGTGACCCGCTCGTCCTCCAGCAGGGCCACGATCGGGCCGGGGGCGCGGTGGGCGATGCCGGGCATGGCGTTGAAGAGGTGGGTGGCGACGGTGGCGCCGGCGCCGATCGCCTCCAGGGTCCTGCTGTAGTCGGAGTCGGTGTGGCCGACGGCGGCGATCACGCCGAGGTCGGCGAGCATCCGGACCGAGTCCAGGCCGCCGGGCAGTTCGGGGGCGAGGGTGACCATCCTCGCGTGGCCGCGGGCGGCGTCGACGAGCTTGCGGACCAGGGCCGGGTCGGGGTCGCGCAGCAGGTCGGGGCGGTGGGCGCCGCAGCGGTTGCGGGAGATGAAGGGGCCCTCGAAGTGGACGCCGGCCACGACGCCGTCCTCGGCGAGCTCGGAGAGCACGGCGGCCTGGCGGGCCAGGTCGTCGATCTCGCCGGTGACGGTGGAGGCGACGGTGGTGGTGGTGCCGTGCTCGAGGTGGGTGCGGGCGGCGCGCAGGGCCTCCTCGGCGATGCCGGAGGCGTAGGAGGCGCCGCCGCCGCCGTGCACGTGCAGGTCGACGAAGCCGGGCACGACGGTGTACCCGGCCAGGTCCAGATCGCCGGGGGTGGCGGTACCGCCGAGACCGGCGATCTCCCTCCCCCGGATCGAGAGCCGGCCGTTCTCCACGACGCGGCCGGGCAGGACCAGCCGGGCGCCGGACAGTGCGAGCAGGTCCGCGGTCACGCGGTCACCTCCGGGAGGAGGACGCGGGCCACCGGCCTCCCGCCCCGCCGGTCGGATCCTGGCAGTGGGCGGCGGTCGGCAGCGCGCGTCGATCGAAATTGTTCGCTGTGCCGGTACTTTAATCAGTTCCGAGCAGACTGCCCCCAGGGGTGACTTGTCGCATACCTGCCGCCCCGCCAGCACCGAAGCCCCGTTCCCCGGTTTCCCCGACCGCCGCTGCGGTACGGACCAAGCCTCGTCTAGACTCCCCGACATGCTCAAAGCTGACCGGACCGCCAAGATCCTCGCTCACGTCACCGAAGCGGGGAGCGCCGATGTGCACGCGCTGGCGGAGCTGCTGGGCGTCTCCACCGCGACGGTCCGCCGCGACCTCCAGGAGCTGCACGACCAGGGTCTGCTGCACCGCACCCGCGGCGGCGCGGTGACCGGAACCGTCAATCTGGAGCTGCCGCTGCGCCACCGGCACGGCAAGCGGCAGGCCGAGAAGCGCCGGATCGCCCTGGCCGCCGAACGCCTGGTGCCGGAGGGCGCCGTGGTCGGCCTGACCGGCGGCACCACCACCAGCGAGCTCGCCCGGGTGCTCGCCGAGCGCGGCGGCGTCACCATCGTGACCAACGCGGTCAACATCGCCGCCGACCTGATCGTCCGGCCGGAGATCCGGCTGGTGGTGGTCGGCGGCATCGCGCGGTCGGCCAGCTACGAGCTGGTCGGGCCGGCCGCCGAGCGGATGCTCTCGCAGTACCACCTGGACGTCGCGTTCATCGGCGTCGACGGCCTCACCGCCGGCGAGGGCTGCACCACGCACGACGAGATGGAGGCCCACACCGACCAGGCCTTCCTGCGCAGTGCCTCGCGCTGCGTCGTCCTGGCGGACAGCAGCAAGGTCGGGCTGGTGACCTTCGCCGCGATCTGCCCGCTGACGGACATCCACGACCTCGTCACCGACGACGGGTTGACCGGCGCGCAGGAGAAGGCCGTCACCGGCTGCGGCGTGCGGGTACTGCGCGCCTGACCCCGGTCGGCCGACCGCTCGCCGACCCGCTCCGCCCGACCCGCTCAGCCCGACCCACTCAGCCCGACCCACTCGCCCCGGCCCCGGCCCCGGACCCACGGCAGCCGGGGCTTCGACGTCGGCGTGCCTCCGGGCGCGCGTGCGTCCGTGCACACTCCGTGCTTTTGCACCCCTTGCAAACAAAATTGAGCAGAGGGCGGGCCGTCCGAATGTCCGGCCGCCCCCGGGCCCGCCGCGCGACCGCCGCCGCAGACTCCGACCGACCTCCTTCGCGCCCGACCGAGCCACTACGACCAGCCAGGGAAAAGAATCTGACGATACGTCGGAGCCTTGTCGTCGGGAGCGGTCGGACCCCTCGGCCGACCGCACGGTCCGCAACGGTCCGGTAACGGCAACTAGACCGTCCGGCGCCCCTCGTGAATACTTCCGTGCACAACGGGCGGCAGGCACTTCAGACTTGCGCGAAAAAGGCTGTCTTCGAGCACAATCAAGCAGCCATGGTCGCTTGCCGCCCGTTCAACAGCCGACAGGTGCACAGAGCGGTGGCCTCCCCCAGCCCCGCGACGCACCGGTGCGGTGCTCGGCTTCTGCACTCCCAGGAACGAACCCACCCCTCGCAACACCGGTTCGCAGGACGAAGGCGGTACACGGCCATGAACAAGCGGCTCCTCGGCATCCCCCTGTTGTGCGCCACCGCGGCGCTGACGCTCACCGCGTGCGGCAGCGGCGGATCCAGCGGCTCCGGCGGCGGGAACGTCACCCTCAAGCTGGTCGCGGCCGACTACGGCGACAAGGCCTCCAACAGCTCCAAGGGCTACTGGGACGGCGTCGCCGCCGCCTTCACCGCGGCCCACCCCGACATCAAGGTCGACGTCCAGGTCATCAACTGGAACGACATCGACAGCCAGGTCAAGACCATGATCCAGAGCGGGAACGTCCCCGACGTGCTGCAGACCGGCGGCTACGCCGACAAGGTCGCGGACGACCTGCTCTACAAGGCCGAGGACGTGCTCTCCACCGCGACCAGGGCCAACCTGATCGCCACCTTCGCCGACGCCGGAAAGGTCAAGGACACCCAGTACGGCATCCCCTTCGTCTCCTCCGCCCGCGCCTTCTTCTACAACAAGGCCCTGTTCCAGCAGGCCGGCATCGCCCAGCCCCCCACCACCTGGGACGAACTCAAGGCCGACGCCGAGAAGATCAAGGCGAAGGTGCCGGGCGTGACCCCCTACGCCCTGCCGCTGGGCCCGGAGGAGGCCCAGGGCGAGAGCATGATCTGGGAGCTCGGCAACGGCGGCGGCCACACCGACCGCAGCGGCGCCTACACCCTCGACAGCCCCGCCAACGTCGCCACGTTCAGCTGGCTCAAGACCAACCTGGTGCAGCCGGGCCTCACATACGCCAACCCGGCCACCACCGACCGCAAGACCGCCTTCGCCGACTTCGCCGCCGGCAAGACCGCCATGCTCAACGGC
>NZ_JAIY01000017.1:64932-77413 GCF_000710405.2 Kitasatospora sp. MBT66
GGTCCGCACCTCCTTCCTGCGGATCAGCACCAGCGGCTTCGTCCGCGGCTCGGCCGGACTCGACAAGTACCGCAAGCTCTTCGACGAGCCCGACCTCGGCCGGGTCATCGTGCACACCGTGGTCTGGACGCTGGCCGTGGTCGGGCTGACGATGCTGATCTCGCTGGCCCTGGCCCAGCTCTTCGACCAGCGCTTCCCCGGGCGCCGGTTCACCCGCTGGGCGCTGATCGCGCCCTGGGCGGCCTCGGTGCTGATGACCTCCATCGGCTTCAAGTGGATGCTCAACCGGACCTCCGGGGTGCTCAACACGCTGCTCGCCGACGTGGGCCTGATCGACGCGCCCCGGGACTGGCTCGGCGACCCGGACACCGCCTGGCCCTGGATGATGCTGGTGGCGGTCTTCGTCTCGCTGCCCTTCACCACCTACACCCTGCTCGCCGGCCTCCAGACCGTCCCGGCCGAACTGCACGAGGCGGCCAGGGTGGACGGCGCCGGCGCGTTCCAGACCTATCTGCGGATCACCCTGCCGCTGCTGCGGCCGGCCTTCCTGGTCGGCCTGGTGATCAACCTGATCAACGTCTTCAACTCCTTCCCCGTGATCTGGGGCATGACCCAGGGCGGGCCGAACAGCGACACCGCCACCACCACGGTGTTCATGTACCAGTTGAAGAACACCGACATCGGCGAGTCGGCCGCCATGTCCGTCGTCAACTTCGCCCTGGTCGTCCTGATGGTCCTGCTCTTCCTCAGGGTCAGCCGGTGGAACCAGGAGGAGAACTGATGCAACCGACAGAACGTCAGGCCGTGCTCCGGGCCCGGCGCGAGCCGATCCGCCCCCGCACCCTCGTCGTCGCCGCCGTCGCCTGGGGGCTGGCCGCGCTGTTCCTGCTGCCGTACCTGGAGATGGTGGTCACCGCCGTCCGGCCGGCCGACGAACTGCGCGACGCCGGCTACCTGCCCAGCCACTTCGCCTGGTCCAACCTGGTCGACGTCTGGCGGGACTCCACCCTCGGCACCAACCTCCGGGTCACCCTGCTGGTCGCCGGCGGCTCCACCCTGCTGGCCCTCGCGGTGGCCCTGCCCGCCGCGTACTGCACCGCCCGCACCCGCTTCCGCGGCCGCAAGCTGTTCCTGCTGCTGGTCCTGGTCACCCAGATGTTCCAGCCGACGGCGCTGCTGGTCGGGCTCTACCGTGAGTTCCACCAGCTCGACATGCTCAACTCGGTGTGGACGCTGATCCTCTGCAACGCCGCGTTCAACCTCGCCTTCACCGTCTGGATCCTCACCGCCTACATCGGCTCCATCCCGGTGGCGCTGGAGGAGGCCGCGATGCTCGACGGTCTCGGGCGGTTCGGCACCCTGCGCAAGGTGGTGCTGCCGCTGGCGATGCCCGGCGTCGTCACCGCGGTCGTCTTCACCTTCATCTCCGCCTGGAACGAGTTCGTGATGGGCCTCACCCTCTCCACCCGGTCCGACAGCCAGCCCCTGACCGTCGGCATCAACAGCTTCATCGGCAACTACACCGTCCAGTGGAACTTCCTGTTCGCCGGCTCGGTGATCGCGATCCTGCCGGTGGTGGTGCTGTTCGCCGTGATCGAGCGCCATGTCGTCTCCGGCCTGACCGCCGGTTCGGTGAAATAGCAGGATGTGCTGACGGCGGACTCTCAGACCGCCGCGGGGAAGTCCTTGCGCTTGATCTTGGCCCGGCGGCCGTCGGGGTGGTGGAACACGATGCCCTCCGCCAGGGTGCCCGGGGCGTAGCGGCTCTCCAGGCCGGCGAGGAACTCCCGCAGGCCGTGGTAGCTGCGCGGCACGGCGGTGTACACCGGCGCCGCCAGGTCGAACGGCACGCACAGGTGGTCGTCCAGCGCCAGCGGGTTGCCCTGGATCCGCGGGCCGAGGGCCTCGCAGGGGTGCTCGCCGTCCGGCCAGGCGGTCACATCGGTGTTGTCGGCCGCGGTCAGGATCCAGCGGTCCTCGGGCCCGTCCCGGTCGGTGTCGACGTACCAGCCGTCGACGATGCCCTGCTGCTTCTGCGCCTTGCTCGGGTTGCGCCGCTTCTCCACCCGCACCAGGTGGCCGCCGCGGACGGTCAGCCGCACATTGGTGCCGTCCAGCTTCTCCGTCGGCGCGCCCTCCCCGGCGAAGACCCAGGCGCACTCGGCCCGCGGCCGGTCCACGACGCGGAAGTCGCCGTCGCGCTCGAACAGCGTGGGGATCTTCTCCATGACCTGCCTGCCTCTCCTGACCTGCCCGACCAGTTCCTCGTGCGTGATCGCCCCCGTGGCCAGCCCGCTCGCCAGGGACCGCACCAGGTCCGCGACCGAGACCTCGGCGTCCACCGCGACGCGCTTGAGCGCCTTCTTCTCCTCCGGCGAGACCCACGCGACCAGCCGGGACCAGCCCTCGGGCGGGGTCCAGCGCGCCAGTCGTTCCGGGTCCTTGCGCGGCCGGCCGCGCCGTTTGGGCTCTTCCTCCATGGCCGGGAGCCTAGGAGCCCGTTTGATGTTGTGTCAATTGGCATAACAGTAATTACGACGGCGCGGGGGCGGCCGGGAAGGGCTGCCCCCGCGCGCGTCGCGGGCGAGCGGGCCGGGTCAGGTCGGGTCAGGTCGGGTCACTGTGGTCGGCGGACCGTCCACCGCCGGTCGCCGAGGCCGGGCCGGCCCCGCTCAGCTCGTGGCGAGCATCCGGAAGTCGTACACCCGCGGCAGAGGGGAGTCGGGCTCGGCGCCGCGGGTCGCGCGCTGGTGGGCGAACCACAGTTCGTGCAGGGTGCCTTCACCCTCGCGCACGTCGGCCAGTTCGATGCCCTCGTGCAGGATGCGGCCGCAGCGCCCGGTGTCGCCGGAGTCGAGTGCGGCGCGGGCCTCGGCCCAGCGGACGCGGCCCAGGGAGCGGTGGGCCGGGGGGAGGGCGGCGAGCAGCGACAGGACTTCCTGCGGGGCTCCGGCGCGCAGCAGGACCCCGGCCGTCTCCAGGGCCAGTGGCAGCAGGGCGGGCTCCAGCCGGAGGGCTTCGCGGTAGGCGCGGGCGGCTTCGGTGAGGTCGCCGGTGCGGTCGGCGAGGGCGGCGAGGTTGCGCCAGGCCCAGGCGGTGGGCCGGCTCCCGACCGAGTGCGACCAGCTCTCGCGGGCACCGTCCAGGTCACCGGCGTAGGCGCGCAGGACTCCGAGGTGCAGCTGGGCGAGCCAGCCGTCCGCCTTCCTGAGCGGCTCCTCCCAGGCGGGGTCGACCTGGTAGGAGAGCGGTGGCTGCGCCGGCTCGGCCGGGGAGAGGCGCCCGTGTTCGAGGAGCTCCAGCCACAGCTCCTGTTCGGGGCCGAGCGTCGAGTCCGGGAACGGGGTGCCGGACGCCTCCCGGGCGGGTTCGCCGGCGTGGGCCCGGCGGTGGCGCTCCAGGGCGCCCCAGCCGGATCCGGTCGCCAGGATCTCGACCGGTTCCTGGTCCAACCACGCCTCGGCCGAGGCGAGTTCGGCTTCCAGTACGCTCGCCGGGACGAGCGTGTCGACGCCGTCGCGGGCCGCTTCGCGCGCCGCGGTCCAGTCCTCGCCGTGGACCGCGGCGGGGTCGGCCTCCAGGAGTCCGTAGGCCTCCACCCAGGACCATCGCGCGCCGGCGGGCATCGGCACGTGTTCGAGCTGGGTGCGGGCCAGGCCGGCCTGGATCTCCAGGTAGGCGCTGTCCGGCCCGGACAGCCAGTCCTGCCAGTGCCGGCCTCCCTCGCCCTGTCCCCAGAGGAACAGCTTGCGGCCGCGCAGCCGGTCCGTCGACGCCTGGACCAGGCCCCGGCCGCCGGCGTCGAGTGCGGCGATCCAGCGGCGGCGGCCGTCGGGGATGTCGAAGAAGTAGTCGGCCGCGTCCCGGGACAGGGTGGTGCGGGTCAGGTCGGTGCCGTCGGGGGCGGGGAGTGCGACGTGGCGGACCCGGCGGTCGTAGGAGAACTGCCATGCCGCGTCCGCCGGGGACAGCACCCGCACGTCCGGTGCCTCGGGCACGGCGATGTTCGACCACCAGTACATCGGGACCGCGGTGTCGCGGGGGTTGGTGATGCGGACGTGGACGAGCAGGACCTGGGAGTCCTCGGGCAGGTAGGCGTCGATCTGGTGGACGACGCCGCGGATCCGCTCGTACTCCCACATCCGCAGCACCGGGGTACCGTCCGGGCGCAGCACGCGCGCGGCGTGCAGGGGTTCGCAGGTGGTGGGGGCGTGGCCGATGGTGCCGATGTTCCACTCCACGCCGCCGGCCAGCCAGGCTCCCCGCAGTGCGAGGTTGGCGGGCTGGAACACCGGGTTGCGGAAGAGGAGTTCACGTCCGGTCGGCTTGTGGACCAGTGACCAGAGGCGGCCGCCGGCGCCGAGCAGGAAGGTCGCCCGCAGGGTGGCGTTCTCCAGTACCGCGGCGGGGTGTTCGGCGGGTGCCCGTTCGCGGGTGTAGCCGTCCTGCATCAGGTACGGCATGACGGAGGGCACCCGGCCGTAGCCGATGTTGTGCCGCATCTCGTCGTCGGCCTGACTCGCGTCGGCGACCTCGTGGAGGTCTGCCCCGGTGAAGAGGGGCGGGAGGGGGTTGACGGGGCCGACCGGTGCGGTCGGCAGGGTCAGCGTGGTCAGCCGCAGCTCACTCATCTGTCTTCTGCCTTTGTGAGTCGGGTGGCGGGCTACGAGTCCCGGTGACGGGCTATTTGACGCTGCCGGAGGTCAGGCCGGCCTTCCAGTAGCGCTGGAGCAGGAGGAACATCACGACGATCGGGACGACCGAGAGCAGTGAGCCCGTGATGATCAGGTTGTAGGGGACGGTCTGGCCGCGCTGTTCCTTCCAGGCGACCAGCCCGACGGTGACCGGCTGCAGGCGGTCGTTGGCGAGCATCAGCGACGGCAGCAGGTAGTTCGTCCAGATGGTCACGAACTGGAACAGGAAGATGGTGACCAGGGACGGCTGGAGCACCCGCAGCGCGACGGACCGGAAGATCCGGAACTCGCCCGCACCGTCGAGCCGGCCCGCCTCCAGGAGCTCGTCCGGTACCGCGGCCGCCGCGTAGATGCGGGCCAGGTAGACGCCGAACGGGCTGACGATGCTGGGGACGAAGACCGCCCAGAAGGTGTTGACCACGTGGGTGGCCGAGAACATCAGGTAGAGCGGCAGGGCGAACAGCGGGGCCGGGATGAGGATGGCACCGAGCACGGTGTTGAACACCGCCTCGCGGCCCCGGAAGGTGTACTTCGCGAGAACGTACCCGGCCATGGCGGAGAGCAGTGTCGCCACCACGGCTCCGCCCACCGCGTAGAGCACGCTGTTGAGCAGCCAGCGGCCGAAGATGCCGTCCTGGACACCGAGCAGGGTCGAGACGTTGTGCACCAGTTCGATCCGCCCGGCGAACCAGAAGCCGTTGCTGGAGAACAGGTCGCTGCTGCTCTTGGTGGCGGAGACGACCAGCCACCAGACCGGCAGCAGGGAGTAGAGCGCGGCGAGCACCAGGACGGCGACGACCCCGGCGCGGCCGGCCCGGTTCGTGGTCCTCACTGGGCTCCTCCGCGCTTGTTGACGAACCGCATGAATCCGAAGGACAGCACGAAGATCACCAGGGCGAGGATCACCGAACGGGTCGCCGCCGCGTGGTAGTTGTTCGCCGCGACCTCGTTCTGGGCGGCCATGATCGGCGTCCAGTCACCGGCCAGATTGGGAGCGACGGCCTTCATGATGACGGGCTCGTTGTAGAGCTGGGCCATGCCGATGATGGAGAACACGGTGGTCATCACCAGGGCCGGCCGGACCATCGGGATCTTGATGTGCCAGGCGAGCCGCCAGCCGGTGCAGCCGTCCAGCTCCGCCGCCTCGGTGAACTCGCCCGGGATCGCCTTCAGGGCGGAGTGGATGACGATCATGTTGTAGCCGGTCCAGCCCCAGGTCAGCATGTTGCCGACCGACCACGGCAGCATGCCGTCGGAGGTGAAGTCGACGTGCAGCCCGATCCGGCCGAGGGCGTCGGCGATCGGGCTGACGTCCGGCTGGTAGAGGAAGGACCACATCAGGCCGCCGATCACGCCGGGGATGGCGTACGGCAGGAAGAAGCCGAGCCGGAAGAACCGCTTGAACGGGGTGCGGCGGGCGTCCAGCAGCAGGGCCAGGACGAGCGCCAGACCCAGCATCAGCGGCACCTGGACCAGGCCGATCAGCACCACCCGGACGATCGAGGCGGTGAAGGCGTGGTCGCCCAGCGCGTCCGTGTAGTTGGACAGTCCGGTGAAGACCTCGGAGGGGGGAGCGAGGCCGAGCCCGGAGCGGTGCAGCTTGTACAGGCTCTCGTACAGGGCGTAGCAGATCGGGGCGACGAACGTGACGGCGAACAGCGTGCCGAACGGCGCCAGGAACCCCAGCGGGGCCCAGCGGCGGCCGTCGGTCCGGCGGCGCCGGGCGGGGCCGGCCTTCGACCGGGACGATTCCGGGGTGTCCCCGGTGCGCACCTTCGAGCGCGCCCGGGTCGCAACAGAGGAGGGGCTCATGGTCAGCCGATTTCCATGCCCTGGGTCTTCATCTCGGCCACGGTCTGCGCCTGGGTCTCGGCCAGCGCGGCGTCCAGGCCGAGGCCGCCCGCTCCCGCCTTGCCGAGGCCGTCGCCGAGCACGCCCGAGGTCTTGGTCATGACCGGGCCCCAGCGGAAACCGGTGTCGACGCGGCCGGCGCTCTCCTTGAACACGTCGAAGATCGTCTGGCCGCCGTAGAACGGGTCCGGCTGGTGCAGCGCCGGGTTCTCCAGGCCGGAGAGCGCCGCCGGGTAGATCCCCGTCTCCTTGATCAGGTTGCTGACGCTGGCCTGGTCGGTGCCGAACCAGTGGGCGAACTCGACGGCCTCCTTGACGTGCTTGCAGCCCTTGAGTACGGCGTTGGGGGAACCGCCCGCGTTGCCGGTGGCCGGGGCCGCCGCGTCCCAGACCGGCATCGGGGCGACGGCCCAGTTGCCGGAGGTCTGCTTGACGCTGTCGGCCAGGATCGGGGTGTCCCAGACCGCGTTGACGTCGGAGAGGATCGTGCCCTCCCCCATGCCCTTGTAGAGCGCGGTGTCGAAGCTCGGCACGGTCTTGACGAGCTTCCTGTCGATCAGGTCCTGCCAGAACGCCGTGACCTTCTTCGTCGCCGGGTCGTTGAGGTTCACGGTCCACTTGTCGCCGCTGGTGCCGAACCACTTGGCGCCCGCCTGCCAGGCGAGTCCCGCGAAGTTGTAGGCGTCGTTGCCGAAGTAGCCGATGTAGGCGTTCGGGTCGGCCGCGTGGATGATCGCCGCATCGGCGGCGTACTCGTCCCAGGTCCTGGGCGCGGCGGCGATGCCGTACTTGGTGAACAGGTCCTTGCGGTAGATCAGCGCCATCGGGGCGATGTCCACCGGCAGGCCGAAGGTGCGCCCGGAGACCCCGGACTGGGCGAAGGCCCAGGGGGCGTACTCCTTGGCGTAGGGCGCGGCGGCTTCCGTCGCGTCCTGGAGGGCTCCGGCGGCGGCGAAGGTGGGGAGGGTCTCGAAGCCGACCGATCCCAGACAGGGCGCGTTGCCCGCCTTCACCGCGTTGAGCATCTTGGTGTAGCCGCCCTTGGAGCCGGGCGAGATCTTGCTGTAGGTGACCTTGATGCCGGGGTGCGCGGCGTTGAAGAGCTCGACGGACTTCTCGTAACCGGGGGCCCAGCCCCAGAACTCGACGGTGACCGGTCCCGAGGCCTGCTCGGCCGACCCGTCGGAGCCGCAGGCGGCGGCGAAGGCCGTCAGCGACGTGAGCGCCATGGCGAGGGTGGCCGCTCTGAACGGGCGTGACTTCATGGGGAGGCCCTCATCTCTGCCTGCCGCGGGCGGGGCGCACGGCCCGGACGCGGTGGTGGGGGAACCCGCTGACGCTGCGGGTTGTTAGTTCGGCTAGTGTGTTAATTAAGAATGGCGCTGTCAAGGGATGCGTCGGAACGTTCTGCAAACAGGCCCCACCAGCCCGCAGAGCGGTTCGAAACGGGCATAGCGCCGCATCCCGCGGTCGCGCCGGGGCGAGTTTCTTCGAACGGTGCATCAACTAACATGGTCAAGATCGGCCCTGCCCTGCGCGCAGGATCCGGAGCGGAACGAGGAGACGACGTGCAGCCAGGACAGCGCGGCACCACCGGCACGGGCGCCGGCCCGGCCGGCCGCACCCACCCGGGCGCGGCACCGACCCCGGCCACCGGGGCCGCCGCCGTCATGGCGGGCTACCCCGAGGCGGCCGACAAGGCCTCGCTGCGCCGCACCAACCTCGGCGTGCTGCTGCGTCACCTGCGCGACAGCGGCCCGCAGTCCCGCACCCACCTGTCCACCGCGACCGGTCTGCCCAAGGCGACGGTCTCGGTCCTGGTCGCCGACCTGATCGAGCGCGGCCTGGTCCGCGAGGGCGAACTCGACCGCGCCGGCTCGATCGGCCGGCCGCACCGCATGGTCGAACTCGACGGCCGCCGCATCTGCGGCATCGGCGCGGAGATCGGTGCCGACCACATCACCGTGCTCGCGCTCGATCTGCGCGGCACGGTCGTCCACGAGGACCGCCGCGCGCTCGACGTGCCGGCACTGACCGCCCGGGCCGCCCTGGCGGAGGTCGCCGACCTCGTCGCGGACTGCCTGAGCGCCGTCGCCGAGCGGGACATGCACCCGATCGGGATCACCCTCGTCACCCAGGGGTCGGTCGACGCCGCCTCCGGAAGCGTCGTCGTCGCCACCAACTTCGGCTGGCGGGGCGTACGGGCGGCCCAGGAGCTGCGGGTGCGGCTCGGCCGGGACGCCCCGCCCGTCCTGGTCGAGAACGACGCCGAGTCCGGCGCCCTCGCCGAATACCTCGCCGCCCCCGGCACCGACGTCCGCGAACTCGTCTACGTCACCGGCGGGATCGGCGTCGGCGGCGCCAGCATCTCCGGCGGCAAACTGCTGCGCGGCTCGGAGATCGGGCACATGAAGCTCGACCGGCTCGACCGGCCCTGCCCGTGCGGGCGGACCGGCTGCTGGGAGGTCGCCGTCGGGCTCCAGGCCTTCCTGGACGCGGCCGCCGACCCGACGGACCGGGTGCACGACCTCTCCGTCGACCTGGCCGAACGCCTCGGCGACCTGCTCGACCGGGCCGACGCGGGGGACCCGAGAACCCTCTCGGCTCTCGCCGGCCTCGCCGGGGACCTCGCCCTCGGGCTGAGCGTCCTGGTGGACGTCCTCAATCCGCCCAGGATCGTGCTCGGCGGGTACTTCGCGGTGTTCGGCCGCTACCTGGTGGAGCCCGCGCAGCAGGTCCTCGACGAGCGCAGGATCGCCCCCACCACCGAGCGGGTGGTCGTGGCCGCCTCGACGCTCGGGCTCTCCAACGCCGCGCGGGGCGGCGCGCTGCTGGCGCTCGCCGGCATCTTCCAGGACCCCTCCGTCGTTCCGGTCCGGCCGGCCCCGGAGGACAGCGACACCTGGCCGCTCTGAGGCCCCGGCCGGGGCTGAATCCTGCTCCGACTTGCTCGAACATCAGGATTTTCAACTGAACAACCGCAGGATCTGTGCGCCCGACTGCCCGGTTGCGTCCCGAGGAGCACCTTCCGGGCCGCTGCCCGGAGCCATCGGCCGACCTGCCCGCACCTGCACGGCGACAAGCTCGACCGGCGCATCCCGATCGCTGAGTGAGCCCTTGACAGTCGCGACGTCCCCTGCCACCGTTTGATCGCAGTTGCTCTCTGGCGCAGGTTTTCGAGCAACTTCGGTCAGTTTGAATCCGGGGACATCGAGATGTCCCTCGGACCGCCGCTCCTCGCCCGACACCCGGGCCCTCGGAGCCGGACGTCCCCCTTCACGGCGCCGATCGCCGTAGCCCCGCCCGACCGTCGCCGTGCCGACAGGCCCCGGCGGCCCGCGCGGGAATCCGAACGGCAGTCCCGGTCGGCTCCTCCCCCACCAGTGCGCTGTCCCCCCAAGGAGCTCTCGTGTCATCCCCGCCGCGCAGAATCCTCGCCACCGCCCTCGCCACCGCGCTCCTCGCGCTCGGCGGCGCCGCCACCACGCCCGCAACAGCGGCGACCCCCGACAGTGCCGGCTACACGATCAGCGTCGGGTCCCCCGTCCCGTACCCGCACCCGACGGACACCCCCGCCGTCCCGTACACCGACAAGGACGGCACGTTCTACTTCCAGCAGTCGGCCGCCCTGTACGGCACCGACCAGCCCAGGTACTGGGACTTCTTCACCGGGACCGACTTCGACACCGCCTCCCGGTCGAGCGCCGTCAGCGACGCGGTGAACCCGGCCAACGCCAACGACCGGAACAACGACACGACCTGGCGGTGCAACAACAGCCCGACCGGTCTCACGTCGAGCTTCGCCGTCGGCAGCACCAGCTACTCGCAGAAGAACTTCTGCGACCTGTCGGGGATCTGGGTCGACCCGGACACCGGTGACTGGTACGGCCTGGTCCACAACGAGTTCACCCCGCAGCCCTTCGGCGACGGCCTCCACTTCGACGCCATCGACTACACGGTCTCCACCGACCAGGGCCGCACGTGGACCATCAAGGACCACGTGATCACCTCGCCGTTCAGCACCGTCCGGGGCGACACCACGCAGTTCCCCAACCAGACCTACCACTACGGCGACGGCGACCAGCGCCTGTTCGTCGACACCGCCTCGGGCTACTTCTACGTCTTCTACGGCTCGCGCATCGTCGACAAGAGCGGCGGCTGGAAGGCCTTCCACGAGCACGTGGCCCGGGCGCCGATCTCCGGCAAGATGGCGCCCTCCAGCTGGCAGAAGTGGTACGACGGCGCCTGGTCCCAGGCCGGGGTCGGCGGCAGGGAGAGCAACATGGTGCCGGTCGGCGCCTCCAGCACCACCGGCTACACCCCGGCCGCGGGCGAGTACGACCCGGCGAACACCGGCACCTCGGCCCAGCAGATCAGCGCGGGTACGATGCCGGCGACCTCGCCGCTGTTCGTCATGGACATCACCTACAACGCGCACCTGGGCCTGTACATCGGCGAGCCGCAGGGCGTCGACCAGAGCGGGAACGCCCCCCAGCAGTACTACGCCACCGACAACCTGGCCACCCAGAAGTGGTACCCGATCGGCGACAGCGGCAGCTACCGCACCGCCTCCTGGTACCGCTGGTTCCTCGACAGCGCGAACCGCACCAGTTCCAACATCGTCGGCAAGAACTTCCGCACCTACTGCGCCTTCGGCTGCTCGGGCGGCGCGTCCGGCGAGTACGTGGACGTGAGCATCGGCTCGTCCGCACCCGCCCCGGCCCCGGTCGACCCGACCAAGGCCTACCGGATCTCCGGCGGCAACGGCCAGATCCTCGCCCAGGTCCCCAGCAGCTCCGCGACCACCTCCGTCGCCACGGCCACCGCCTCCGCGCTGCAGTCCTGGGTGTTCACCGGCAACGGCGACGGCTCCTACCGGATCACCAACGCCTCGACCGGGAAGCTGCTCGGCGTCGACGCCTCCTCGAAGGCGGGCCGTGCCTGGGGTGCCAAGCCGATCGTCACCGCCGCCGGTGCGAGCGGCCCCGCCGTCGGACAGCAATGGTTCGTCGTCCCCGGAACGTCCGCGAGCAGCGGCTCCGCCTCCGGAACGTACCGCCTGGTCAACCGCTACAGCGGCCTGGTGATCGGGCTGTCCGCGGACACCGCCCGCCCGTCGGAGACCACGCCGACCCGCACCTGGACCAACACCACGAGCAGCCCGGTCGGCGGGACGCGCGGAGCGGCCGAGCAGACGCTGACCCTGACCCAGACCGGCCCCGCGCCCGCGATCGTCACGGTCACCGACCCCGGCGCCCGGTCGAGCAAGGTCAACACCGCCGTCAGCCTGCAGATCCAGGCGAACGCCGGCGGCGCCGGCACCCTCTCCTACAGCGCGAGCGGCCTGCCCACCGGCCTGACGATCAACGCCACCACCGGCCTGATCACCGGCACCCCCACCACCGCCGGCGCCTACACCACGACGGTCACCGCCACCGCCGGAACCACCACCGGCAGCACCACCTTCACCTGGACCGTCACCACCGCCCTCGACGGCACCCACACCCTCACCGCCTCCGGCAAGGCCCTCGACAACCCCAACCACTCCACCGCCCCCGGCACCCAGCTCATCACCTACACCCCCGGCACCGGCGCCAACCAGAAGTGGATCTTCACCCAGCAGACCGACGGCACCTACCGCATCGCCAACGCCGAGTCCGGCCTCTGCATGGACGTCAACGGCGGATCCACCACCGCCGGCACCGCCGTCATCCAGTGGCCCTGCACCACCGGCACCAACCAACGCTGGACCGTGACCCCCGCCACCGGCGGCGGCTACAAGATCACCTCCAAGGTCAGCGGACTCCTCCTCACCACCGCCTCCACTACCAACGGAGCCCTCGTCACCCAGCAACCGGACACCGACAGCGCGCTCCAGCGCTGGACCGTCAACTAGCCACCACCACAGGCACGCAGGCAGGAAAGGGCCTCCCGGC
>NZ_JAIY01000017.1:77448-142645 GCF_000710405.2 Kitasatospora sp. MBT66
GCCGGGAGGCCCCACCCCTCGCCCGCAGGTCGGAGTTGTGGTTCTGCGTTCCCGGCTCCGGCCGATGCATGATCGGACCCTGGTTGATCGTACGTAGGGATCCGACGGTGCCGGCAGGTGTCGGCCATGGGCGAGGAGCGGTACGAAGGTCGGGTCCTCGTGCAGCCGACCGCCTGGCGCGCCCTCCGTAACTGCTCGAGCTCGTCCTCATCAAGCTCATCAACGGCGAGGCCGGCGAGGACACCCGCCCGGACCGGGCGCCGGGTGCAGGGAGCTGGCCGAGGGTCAGTCGGGCCAAGCGCCGGTGAGCCGGCGGGTCCCGGCCGCGCCCCCGCGGTCGACCGCCGCCTTGACCAGAGCGAAGATTGCCCCTTGCAGGGCGGCGGCGACCAGCACCTCTCTCCAGCTGCGGTCCTCGTCAGTGGCCCGGGGCGCCTCGTCCTCATGGCCGAGAACCGCCCACAGGCGCTTGAACACGGAACCGGCCACGACGCCGCCGAGTGCGCCGAACAGCAGGCCGAGCGGCTTGTACAAGATCTTGCCCATCGTCGTCATCTCCCGTGTGGACTGCACCGTCGCTCCGCGGTCGGGAAGGCACGGCCGAGCGGTCGGCGAGAACGGCTCCGCTTCACCGGCGG
The DNA here is from genome assembly GCF_000710405.2 of Kitasatospora sp. MBT66. Classification (NCBI taxonomy): domain Bacteria; kingdom Bacillati; phylum Actinomycetota; class Actinomycetes; order Kitasatosporales; family Streptomycetaceae; genus Kitasatospora; species Kitasatospora sp. MBT66. The sequence continues at coordinate 78,087 of NZ_JAIY01000017.1, forward strand.
CGCCGGCCCGAGCCCGGCGCCGCCGAACGGCACACGGAGCAGTTCGGCCTGCCCGCCGGGGACCTGGCCGTAGAGCTTGGCGGTGACCGCCGGGCTGACCTCCCGGACCTCGCCCATGGATTCCTGGCCAAGGACATCGCGCTTGCCGTGCCGTGTCGGAGCCTTCACTGCCAATCCTTGGAATGGGCCGCGGCCCCCTCGCCATCGCGTGTATCCGTGGGACCGGTGGCGAAACGGGGCGGTCAGGCAGGGGCCGGGCCGATTGTGCCGGGCCCGAAGCCGCCGGTGCTCCCGCGCTCACCTCCTACAACCTCCTGGCGATCCTCCCGGCGCTGCTGGTCCTCGTCTCCGTGCTCGGTGTGGTCGGCACGTCGGTGAAGGTGTGCTGGAGCAGCAACCGCGAGCAGGCGGTCGAGACCGTGCACCGGCTGTGGCCGACCGAGCTGCTGCCCGGGGAGCTCGCGCAGGTGCTGCCGACGCCGGCGCACTTCGAGCAGGCCAGTGGACTCGTCACCCGCGAGATGGTCGCCGACGCGGTGACCTGCGGTGACGAGGTGGAGGAGCACGTGAAGGCGGTGCGTGCCTACGTCCGGGCCGGATTCGACGAGGTCCACGTCGGGCAGATCGGCCCGGACCAGGAGGTCTTCTTCGAGGCCTACCGGGAACTCGTCCTGCCCGTCCTCGGCCGCTGACCGGCGGGCCGGGCGGGCCGCCCCTACCGGGCGGCCCACTTCACGCTGCGGGGCGGCGCGCGGCCATGAGGTCGGCGTTCGGGGCCGTCACCAGGTGGAGGCCGGCGGCGTCGAGTTCCTCGGCGATCAGTTCTGCGGGCGCCGGCCAGACCTGGAACGTCTCCCGTTCCTCGCGAAGCACTTCGTCCTCGCGTTGCACGCGGTAGACGAAGACGGTCCGCAGGACTCCCCGGTGGGGCCGCCGGGTGACTTCCGCGCTGTACAGGTCGGGGCCGACGCGGACCGGCCCGAGTCGGACGGCTGGTTCGGGCTCGTCGGGCAAGCGGCCGGGAGGCGGATCGAAGAGCAGCAGGCCGCCGGGCACCAGGGCCGCGGCGATCGCTTTCCAGTTGGCACGCCTGGTGGCGGGGTCCAGGCAGGCGATCACGTTGGAGGCGACGGCCAGGTCCGCGATCCCGCTCAGGCCCGCGGCCTCAAGGGGTTCGGGGTGCACAGTGACGCGGGCGCGCCGGTCCGCACCGAGGTGGGCCAGGCGTGACAGCAGGGCGGCGCGCATGGCCGGGGCCGGCTCGACGGCGTGGACGGGAACACGGGATGCCCGCAGCAGGACCTCGGTCACGATCCCGGTGCCCGCGCCGACATCCAGGATCGAGCGGCGGGCACGGTCGGCGGCGTCCGCGAAGCGCCGCTCGGCCAGGCGGCGGTCGCTCTCGGCCTGCAGGAGGTCGTAGAACTCCGCGGAGACCGCGTAGTCGTCGGTGTCGCCCACGTCGGCGCGGCTAACCGGACGCGGCCGAGTAGCGGGCCGGGTCCGCGAGCGCGCTGCCGTCGAGGTGGGCAAGGAGGTCGCCGATGTCCGCGTGGACTTCGAGGGCGCCCGCCGCTCGCAGTGCCCGCTCGCCGAATCCCCCGGAGAGCACGGCCACGCACGCCACCTCCGCCCGGGCGGCGGCCTGCACGTCCCACGGGGTGTCGCCGACGAACAGCGCCTGCTCCGGTCCGGCGCCGGCCTTGGCGAGAGCGGCGTGGACCAGGTCGGGAGCGGGTTTGCTCGCGTCCACGTCGTCGGCACCGGTGGCGTGGTCGATCGCGTCGTCCGCGTCCAGCACCCGGCGCATCACCTCCAGGTCCCGGCCCGATGCGGAGGAGGCGAGGGTGATCGTCCAGCCGCGCCGCTTCAGCTGCCGAAGCAGTGCGTCGGCACCGTCGAAGGCCCGCAGGCGTGGCCAGAACCGCGCGAACAGTGCCTGGTGCGCCGCGGTGATCGCCTCGTCCTCGCCGTGGTCGCGGTCCTCGCCGAGCACGTGGTCCAGGAGCTGATCGCTGCCCATGCCGATCGCGCCGTGGATCCGGGCCATCGCCGGCGTGTGGCCGAACTGCGCGAGCGCCTCGGTCCAGGCGATCGTGTGCCAGTAGTTGGTGTCCAGCAACGTGCCGTCGACATCGAACAGGGCCGCAGCCGGCATCGAAGCCTCCCTCGGTCTCGCCCGAACCGGCAGGTTCGCCCGATCGACCTTACGGGCCGCCGGCGCGACGCGCACGGCCACCGCGCGAGCCTTGCCGTGCGGAATCGGGCAAGGCCGCACCCGCACGGAAGCTGTCGACGTGCGGGTCCACGACGCGTTCGCCTCCGTGTTCGCCCTGTTCACCGACATCACGCGCCGCGGCGCACTGCTCCTGCTCGTCGTACCCCCGTCCTGACCTCGACGCCGGGAAGTGGCAGGCACCACGGTGACCTGCCTTGCACGGGTGCGAGGTGGTCGGCCTTCACCCGGCCGCCATCCGGACACCGGGCCGAAGGGCGATGCACGACCGGGCCTCGGTAACGGCAAGCCTCCGAACACCGTACGAGCCGCGGTGATCGTGCCGCACCCACAGGTGGGCGGTCGGCCACGTCCTGCTGGTGGGCGCGGGGCGCCGGTCAGGTCGGGCTCTGGGGAGGTCGGTGGTGCTCGTCCTCCTCGCCGACTTCGTCGTCGCTGTCCTGGTCGGTGAAGGTCACCTCGACCTGCTGTTCGGGGCGGCGTTCCTCCTGGCGGGCGATGGACGCCAGGACCTCCTCGTCGGGGCCCGTCAGCGGGGGCTGCAGGATGCTGCGCGGCCACAGGCTGCGGGTGAGCACCACGTTGGTCTCGGCCGCGTACACGGCGACCTGTGCGGTGAGGTACAGCCATGACAGCAGGCCGATGACGGTGGCGAAGAACCCGTAGACCTGCCCGGCGTGGCGCAGCTCGTGGGCCACCAGGAGCGAGCCGAATGCCTGGAGGGCGGTGAACAGCGGCCCGGCGATCGCGCAGCCGGGCCACAGGGCCCGGGTGGCGACGGTTGCCGGCGTGAGGACGCGGAAGCAGGCCAGGCACAGCGCGGCGTTCAGGACGGCGGAGAGCAGCAGGGCGCCGACGCGGGCGGGCCGGCCGCCGAGGGTGGTGGCGACGAGGGCGGCTGCCGCGGTCGACAGGAGCACGCCGGCCGCGAGGACCGTGAACAGGAGAAGGCTGCGGGCCAGGCGGGGCCAGTAGCCGGGCCGCTTGACGCCAGGGACGTTCCAGACCTCGGCCATGGCGTGCTGCAGGACCTGTGCGACGCCCAGCGCCCCGTACAGCAGGCCGAGCGCACCGATGACCAGGGCCAGGGCGTTGCCCTGGAGGGAGTGGACGTTCTGGCGAATCTGGTCGCCGATGATCGGGAAGTCGGCGAGCGCGGAGTCCAGCACCGCCTGCTGGGCGCCCGGGTGATCCTGAAGGACGAACCCGAGCACGGTACTGAGCAGGAGCAGCAGCGGGATGAGGGCGACAAAGGCGTAGTAGGTGATGAGGGCCGCGAGGAGGCCGCCGCGGTCGTCGCCGTACTTGCGGACGACCGCGACCACGACGGCCACCGGGCGGTGCCGCCGCTGGAAACCGTCCGCGCCGCGCAGGAGGCGTTCGATCGGATTCATCCCCGCTCCTCTCCGGCTCCGCCCCTGCTCGCCCGGCCGCAGCGGCCGGGGCATCCGCTTGTCCGTCGTCTCGCAGGCGGGACGCCGAGACAGCCGACGTCGAACTCATCCCCTCCTCACCCCCGATGCAGGAATCAAGCATCACAAATCAAGCGTGACGAAACCGGAATCCGGGTTCATACTTGCGGTATGTCGAGCGACGAGCGGGAGCCTCGGACGAGCTGGACGTTCCTGACGCAGCACGCCCGTGTCCTATTGATGATCTCGCGCAACGCGGATGTGCGCTTGCGGGATCTCGCGGTGATGTGCGGGGTGACGGAGCGGGCCGTCCAGGCGATCGTCACCGATCTGGAGAGCGCCGGCTACCTGACCCGCTCCCGCCACGGCCGCCGCAACCACTACCACGTCGCGCGCGACACGTCCTTCCGCCATCCCGCCGAAGCCGGCCACGAGATCGCCGGTTTCCTTGACCTCTTCGCGGATCTCCGCCCCCACCACGGCAGCGCACCCGTTCCCGCCACCCATCCCGGTGATCACGATGAACAGGACAACGACTGACCCCCGGTCCCACCGCCCAGCTGTATGCACCGCTCCCGGCCGCTCCACGGCCGCTGGCCGCGGCGCCCCAGCCACGTCCGCCTCCGGGTGCAGGCGGTGAGAACCGTGAGCGCTCCGTCCGAGTTCCCCCGCCGGGACACCCGTCCCGGCGCCCCACTGCTGCGGGTCACCTCCACGACGATCCCCGGCAGCGCAGCGATCATCCACGTGCACGGAGACGTCGACCAGGACACCCGCCGCGCCCTGGACGAAGCCCTGGCCAAAGCGATCGTCGACCGCCCGCCCCTGCTGGTGGTCGACCTCGCAGGCCTCGGCTTCTGCTACTCGGTCTGCCTCAACGCCCTGCTCTCCGCCCGCCGGGACGCGAACGCCGCAGGGACGAGGATGGCACTGGCCGCCGTGACACCGCAGGCCCTGCGGGTCCTCAAGCTCACCGAAACCGACCGGCTCTTCACCCTCCACGACAGCGTCCACGCCGCGCTGGACGGCGAATCCGACCGGCCGACCGGGTGACCGATCACCATGAACACCCTCTCGCGCTATGCGGTGACCCTGCCCGGGCAGCCCGGACGGCACGGCCCACCGGAAGTGATCATCGTGCACGCCACCGGTGAGACCACCGCAGACGGCCGACCGGTCTTCGCCGACACCGTCGGCACCTTCCGCGTCGAGATCACCGACGGCATCGCCCGCCCTCTCGCCGTCCCCGCCGGCCGCAGCCGGCACACCTGCCTCCTCGCCCAGCTCCTGCCCTGACCCCGGACAACGAGCCGGGCCCAACGCCGAACTCGGCGACCTCACCGGCCGCGCCCGTCAGGCCGTCCTCCTCGGCCGCGAGAGCGCTTCCCCCACCCAGGTCTCGGCCGCCGACCACCTCCTCGCACAGGACCCCTTCGGCCCCGCCGCACTGTTCACCGAGATCGACCCCACCGCCGCCGCCGTCGCCGCAGCACACTGGCTCGCAGCCGCCGCCGAGGTCACCGCCGAAGCAACCAGCCACTCCCCCACCACCCTGCTTCTCGAAGCCGACAACATCGAAGCCCTCCCCCACGAGACCCCCACCCTCGTCCTCCAGCTCCTCGAAGCCGGCGCCTCCCCGTACGACGCCGTCACCGGCCTCGTACGCCACGCCCTCCACGTCGCCGACGGCCTCCTCCCCGACCCCGACGGCCTGCGCGAACAACTCGAAGACCTCGACGACGAACTCACCGAACAGACAGGCCCGAACACCGACCCCGAGGACACCGGCCTGCGCCTCACCCCGCTCGACCCCAACCGCCCCGCCCCCGACCTCCTCGAAGACCTCCTCGCCGGCATCCACGGCTGCCGGCTCCTCCACGACGAATACGCCGAACTCGACGACGAGGACGACCTCGACGAGAACCGGGACGACGCCGAGCACACCGGACCGCCGCACGACCGCAGCAACAGCCACTTCGCCCAGCTCGTCCGCGAAGCCGCGGCCACCCACCGCGACCGACTCGTCTGACCACCTGCCGCACCACCCGTCCACGGAGCCCCCGGTGGCCCGTCCGACCCCGGGCCGGCCAGCGCCCACAGTGCACCCACGGCCGAGACGCCTGGCCCGGTATGGCCCCCGGCTCCAGACCCTCAGGCCGTTACGCATAGTGACAAAGCTCCGGGCATGCGCAGCGCCGACGCGGATTCGAGGTAGTCGTCCGCACATGCGCATGCCCAGGTGCGGTCACGCATACGCGATCCCCGCACGCCCCCACCCCCGGGGCGAGGCGGACACAAGGAACCCGGCCCCAGAGCCGGTAGATGGTGTAAAACCCCTTCGGGGCCCCGGGAGCCGCAACGGCCCCGGGGCCCTCAGCGCGTCCCCGGACACGACAACAAGAAGAGGTGCAGTGACCACGGCAACCATCCGACCGCACACCCCCGACGCCGTCAGCTCGTTCGACGATGACGACTACCCCGCCTACACCATGGGCCGCGCCGCCGCGATGACCGGCACCACCCCCGGCTTCCTGCGCGCCCTCGGCGACCAGGGCCTCATCACCCCACTGCGTTCCGAGGGCGGACACCGCCGCTACTCCCGCTACCAACTACGGATCGCCATGCGCGCCCGCGACCTCGTCGACCAGGGCACCCCCATCGACGCCGCCTGCCGCATCATCATCCTCGAAGACCAACTCGAAGAAGCCCTGCGCATCAACGAGCAACTCCGTCGCCCCCAGCACGACCAGGAACCCGCCGCCGACACCTGACCCGCCCACCAGCACGACGCGGTCGGCCCGCGGTGAGCAATCAGCCGCACACGCGGGTCGCCCAGGCCCCGAGTACCCCGCGTCCCCGACAGCCGGCCGCCCGCCGAACGTTCCCGGCCGGTCGGGCCGGCCGGTACGACGGCGTTCCGCCGCCGGGTACGGGGCAGCCGAGGACGGAGCACTGGCGCCACTGGTGCAGGCCCGGCGGCCCGGCACCGGCCCGCCGGGCCTGGCGGCCAGGGGGCGGAGCGGGCGTCGCCTGCTGGGTGGAGCGGGTTCACAAGGCTTCTCGCAGCGCGGGCAGCATGCTGGTCTCGGCCCAATCGAGGAACGCCGGCTGGCTGTCGCCGCCGACCTGGACGAGGGCGACCTCGCCGAACCCGGCCTCGGCGAACGGCCGGACCGCCTCGACGAAGTCCTCGACCCGGTCGCCGCAGGGAATAGCCTCGGCCACGTCGTCGGGTCGGACGAAACGGCTAGCGGCGGCGAAACCCGCCGTGCCGGGCAGCTCGGCGTTGACCTTCCAGCCACCGCCGAACCAGCGGAACTGCTCGTGGGCCCGGCGCACGGCGGCTTCCCGGTCGATGTCCCAGCACACCGGCACCTGGCCCACCGCCGGCTTTCCGGCACCCCCGTGCCGCGCAAAGCCCGCGACCAGTTCCGGGTCCGGCTCCACAGCGATCACCAGGTCCGCCAGCCGCCCTGCCAGTTCACAGGAGTCCGGCCCCGAGACGGCGATCCCGATCAGCGGCGGCCTGTCGGGAAGATCCCACAGGCGGGCACCCTCGACGTCGAAGTACCGGCCCTTGCGGGTGACGTACCCACCGTCGAACAGCTCACGGATGATCTGCACGGCCTCGGCGAGCATCTCCTGACGCACCGGCGCCGCCGGCCAGCCACGGCCGACGACGTGCTCGTTGAGGTTCTCGCCGCTGCCCAGTCCGAGCCGGAAGCGGCCCTCGGACAGCAGTTGCACCGTGGTGGCCTTCTGCGCCACCACCACCGGGTGGTAGCGGAACGTCGGACAGGTCACGTAGGTCATCAGCGGGATCCGGGAGGTGGCCTGCGCGGCTGCACCGAGCACTGCCCACGCGTACGGAGCGTGGCCCTGCTCGTCCAGCCAGGGGAAGGAGTGGTCGGAGATCACCGAGAAGTCGAACCCGGCCCGCTCCGCGCGCACCACGTCCGCGACCAGGTCCCGCGGTCCGCGCTGCTCGGTCATCATCGTGTATCCGATCTTCATCATGCTCCGCGTCTGCCCCGAAAGCGGCGCCCCGCACAGCGGCGGGGCACGTCCATCCACCCGCCACCCCGGCTCGAGCCGTTCCGCGACGAGCAGCGTCCGCACCGTTTCCGCCCCCTCGCGCGGGACATACGCAGGGTGACAAGGGAGCGCGGCCACATGACTCAAGACTTCCGCGAACGCGGTGCTGCCCGGCCCCAGCGGCACCGGCTGCCGACCATCGTCAGGGGGCACCGGCGATGACCGGCCGGGGCGCCACCTTCAAGTTCGGGGTCGAGGAGGAGTTCCTGCTGGTCGACCCGGTGACACGCCGGACCGTGCCCCGCGCCCACCTCGTGGTGCCGCACGCCGCCCGGGCTCTCGGCGCCCGGGCGCAGCACGAGTTTCTGGCGAGCCAGGTCGAGGCGTGCACGCATCCCGTCACGACTGCGGCGGGCCTGCGGTCGGAGCTGCTTCGTGCGCGCCGGGTCATGGCCGAGGCGGCCGAGAGCGCCGGGTGCCTGCTGGTGGCCACCGGTACCGCGGTCCTGCCCAGCGACCACCCGCTGCCACTCACCCCCATCGACCGCTACCTGCGTGTCGCCGCCCACCTGGACGGCGCCGCCGACCAGGTGGGCGGCGAAATCTGCGGCCTGCACGTCCATCTGGGTGACCTCAGCCGTGCAGACGCCCTGGCGATCAGCGCGCACCTGCGCCCCTGGCTGCCCGTCCTCCAGGCACTGTGCGTCAACTCGCCTTTCTGCGAGGGGCAGGACCGCGGCGCCGCGAGCAGCCGTGGCGGCCGCTACCTGGCGTGGCCCACCTGCGGGCCCGCCCCGGTCCTGGACCCGAAGGGGTACGAGCGGACCGTGCAGCGGCTGACGGCGGACCGGGTGATCCTCGATCGCAAGATGCTCTACTGGTACGCCCGGCCGTCCGAGCACCTGCCCACTCTGGAGGTCAGGATCGCCGACGCCAACGCCGACGCCGACACCCCGCTCCTGTTGGCCGTCCTGCTGCGTGCCCTGGCCCACACCTTCCTCGCCGACCACCGCAACGGCAGCCCGCCGGCCTGCATGGCCACGGTGGTCCTGCGCGAGGCCCATCGCCAAGCCGCGATCGGCGGCCTCGGCGCGACCGGCACCCACCCGTGCACCGGGCGCCGCCTGCCCATGCCCCGCCTGGTCGCCGACCTGTTCGACCTTGCCGCTCCCGCCCTGGCCACGGCGGGCGACTTGGAAACCGCCCGCCTGCTTCTGCACCGTCGGCTGACCCGCGGCACCGGCGCCGACCGGCAACGGGCCGTCTTCTCCCGCCGCGGGTCGCTGACCGACGTGGTCGACGACCTGGCCGGTCTCACCATCGGAGCTGCGACCGCCGTTCCGGGCTCCGACTCCCCAACCGTCTCCCCCGCTTCGGAGAGCATCGCGGCGCCTTGGTGACCGGCGCTCCGCGCTCCACCGGAAGGATCACGGGCGGGAGTGCTCAGCTGTCCGTTGCGGGCGGGGCGGTTCGGCGTACGCGGCCTCCACCTCGACCAGGACGGCGAGCACCGGGTGCAGACACCGCCCTCCTGCTCCGTCCGGCCGCCATGCAGGAAAGTCGACCACGACATGCTGCGCACGCTACTGACGCCGGGCCGTCACAGGGCCGAACGCGTGGCCTGCCGCAGGTCACGCGTTCCTGGACCGGATGGATGCCGGGCGTTGGGAGCTGAGCGAGGGTCGCTGCTGGCGGGTCTGACCCGAGCACTGACTGACGTTTCGACTGTCCTGTTTGGGATTTGTCGGCCCGTCGGCGGCGTCACCACGCACGCGGCCGGACGGGCGCTTGTGACTTCATAGGAGCCTGGCCAGAGGCCCCGTCACTGTCTTGTCCACCCGCCCGACCGGCGCGTGCCGCCCTCGGCTCGGACAAGCGGCAAAGACGGACATGACCAGCATGACGCACGACGGCCCGGAGATCACCGGTGGAGTCGACACTCACGGATCGACCCACCATGCGGCGGTGATCGGCCGGCTGGGCCGGCACCTCGCCGATCGCGAGTTCCCGGCCACCGTCCAGGGCTACCGGGACCTGCTGGACTGGATGCGTTCGCACGGTGAACTGGCAGCGGTCGGTGTGGAGGGCACCGGTGCCTACGGTGCCGAGCTCGCCCGGGTACTCACCGCCGCCGGGGTCACCGTCGTCGATGTGGACCGGCCTGACCGCAAGACCCGGCGGACGAGGGGCAAGTCCGACCCGATCGACGCTTACGCCGCCGCAACGGCGGTGGCCTCCGGACGGGCCACCGGCGTCCCGAAGAGCCGCGACGGCACGGTCGAGGCCGTGCGGGTGCTGCGGGTCACCCGCCGCGGCGCGGTCAAAGCCCGCACCCAGGCGATGAACCAGATCCGCAGCATGCTCGTGTCCGCTCCCGCGGTCTTGCGCGAGCAGCTTGCGGGGCTGGAACGGGCCGCCCTGATACGCACACTCGCCAGGCTGCGGCCCGGTGCGGACCTGTCGACGCCACTGGCCGCGACCAAAGCGGCCCTGCGGCGCCTGGCCCGCCGCCACCAAGCGCTCGACGACGAGATCACCGAGCTCGACACCCAGATCGGACCACTGGTCCGCCAGGCCGCGCCGGAGTTGCTCGCGCTCTTCGGCGTCGGCCCCGAGACAGCCGGCCAGCTCCTCGCATCGGCCGGGGACAACCCTGAACGAATGCGCTCCGAGAGCGCGTTCGCGCACCTTGCCGGAGTCGCGCCGATCCCCGCGTCCTCCGGCCGCACCCATCGTCACCGCCTCAACCGAGGTGGTGACCGGGCCGCGAACAACGCCCTGCACACCATCGTGCTGGTCCGGATGCGCTACGACGAGCGCACCCGGGCCTACGTCGCCCGGCGCACAAAGGAGGGACTGTCAAAGAAGGACATCACCCGCTGCCTCAAGCGCTTCGTCGCCCGCGAGATCTACCGCGCGCTGACTGCAGCACCAGCCGAACAAATCGCTCAAACCGACCTCGCTCCTGCGGCTTGACGTCTATAGGAGCATCCTCCTGGTCCGTCCGTCCCGGCGCCGTCCGGCCCCGAAACCGTACGGCGCCTAGGCGGCCGGCGAGGGAGACCACCGAGCAAGGAGATCGACCATGACCACCATCTGGGGCTTCAGCCCCGAGTCGCAGTACACGCCCGGCACGAGCCTGACGGGCTACAAGGTCGAGGCGAACGACGGTCACATCGGCAAGGTCGACGACGCCACCGACGACGTCGGCGCCGCCTACATCGTCGTGAACTGCAAGCCGTGGCTGATCGGCAAGCACGTGATGCTGCCGGCCGGCACCATCACCCGGGTCGACCACGACGGCGAGACGATCCACGTCAACCGCTCCAAGGAACAGATCAAGGACGCGCCCGAGTACGACTCCAACGTCCACCAGGGCGATTCCGGCTATCGCGAGGGCCTCGCGACCTACTACGGCTCCCCCGGGCACTGAGCCGGCGGGCCCCGCAGCACCCGGACGGCACCGGCGACCCCGTGGACCCGACTCCGGAGCGGACCAGCACGGCTGGTCGCCGGACATCGACGCCGAGCACCAGGAACCGAACGACAGCGCCCACCGCTCCTTCCACCCCGACACCTACGCCCCCGAGCCGGGGCCGGGCCGGGAGAGGGCCGCCGAGGAGGACCAGGACGTGCCCGGCAACACCGTGGAGAGCGCGGGAGACCGCGGCGAGGACCAGGGCCCCTCGAAGCACAGTTACGACCTCGGCCCGCAGGGCCCGTCGGGCCGTCCCAGCGGCGGCCGCACCGCGAAGGCCCGCACCGGCGTCGACCCGCAGGAACCCGGCGGCCCGCCCTCCGGGCATTCAACGACCGGGCATTCAACGACCGGGCACTGGAACGACCGGGCACTGGAACGCCCGGGCGCTGAACGACCGGGCACCGACCTGCCGGACGCTGAAGGCCGGGCGCCGGTCCACGCCGAACCGCAGGACTCGGGCCCGCCGAGAGCGGACCCGGGGCGGGCTCAGCTCCGGTGCGGGCCGGCGCCGGTCCCGACGGCACGTCGGTGCTCCCGAACGGCCACCCGGGCCAGGTTTCCGAGCAGTCTGCGGTTGCGCAGGTGCAGCACCAGCTCGCTCGGCGGGCCCTGGAGGCGCGCGCCCGGTCCGACCAAGGGGTGCTCGTCGAGGAGGACCAGGGTGTTGTCGCCCCAGGGGACGAGCACGAACGCGATCCGGGCGGCGCCGAACGGGTCGGCCCTCGCCTCCAGTTCGAGGCGGGTACCCGGCTCGCAGATCCGGACCACGCAGCTGTCCCGGAGGGCGAGCGGACCGAGGCCGGCCCGGTAGCGCAGCGCGGCGCCCACCGCCGGCCAGGCCGGGTCGACGTGCTCGATGTCCCTGGTCCCGACCACCCACTCGGCGTAGCTGTCACCGCTCGCCAGAACGTCCCAGACCTCTCGTGGTGGGCATTCGATGAATTGTTGGCGCCGTGCCATGCGACCCTCCGTGCTTCTGTGCGTTCCGTGCTCGCTGGTGTCGGGTTCTGCGGCCCGTCCCGGCGGGCGTCAGCCGTGTTCAGTCGTGGCGCTCCGCCGGGCCGGACAGCAGCCGCTGGGCCGCGGCCAGACCCGGTGCGAGGACGCGGCCGGCCAGGAGCCGGTGCGAGCGCAGGGCCGCGCGCGCGGCGTTGGCCCCGCAGGCTCCGTGGACCCCGCCGCCCGGATGGGCGGACGACGAGGCCAGGTAGAGCCCCGCCACCGGCGTCTCGGGGCGCCCCGTACCCGGGACGGGACGGAAGACGAGCTGCTGGTGCGGCGCGGTGGTGCCGCCGTTGATCGCGCCGCCGACCAGGTTGGGGTTCCACGCCTCAAGGACCGGCGGGGTGAGGATGCGCCGGGCGACGATCCGGTCCTTGAACCCGGGGGCGAAGCGCTCCACCTGGCTCTCGATGCGGTCCGCCATCGCCTCCGCCTCCCGTGTGTCCCAGGTGCCGGTGATGCCGTCGGGCCCCAGGTCGTCCTTGATCACCTGGGGGACGTGGGTGTAGGCCCAGGCCGATTCGGTACCGGCCGGCGAGCGGGAGGGGTCGGCCGTCGTCATCTGCCCGAGCAGCGCGAACGGGTGCCGCGGCAGCCGGCCCGTACTCAACTGCAGGGCGTAGTCGCTCAACTCGTCCAGGTCGGCGCCCAGGTGCACCGTTCCGGCGCCGGCCGCCGCGGGCGCCGCCCACGGGACGGCGCCGTCCAGCGCCCAGTCGACCTTGACGGTGGAGAAGTCCCACTGGAAGCGGCGCAGATCCGCGCGCATCCGGGCCGGCAGGTGCTCCCAGCCCACCAGGCTGCCGTACAGCGCCGGGGCCGCGACATCGGCGAGAACGGCGCGACGGGCCCGGTACGCCTGGCCGTCGGCGGTCCGCACGCCCAGCGCCCGCCCGCCCCGCACCACCACCTCCACCACCTCGGCGTTGCAGTGCACCCTTCCGCCCACGGACTCCAGCCGCCGCACCAGCGCGCCCGTCAGCGCGGCGGCGCCACCGACCGGGACGGGCCAACCGACCTGCTGGCCGAGCATCGCCATCAACCAGCCGAACGCCGCACTGCCGACGCCCTCGGGCAGGAGGTCGGCATGCAGGGCGCACCCGGCGAGCAGCAGCCCGGCACCCGGTCCGGTGAACTCCTCCTGCGCCAGACGGCGCACCGGAAGAGTCATGAACCGCAGGGCCCGCAGCCCGCCCGCGGCGCGCAACCGGGCTGCCATCGCCACACCCGCCCGGACCGGCGGGAAGGGCGTGAACAGCGTGCGCAGAAGGTGGGGGTCCAGGTCGTCCCAGAGCTGCGAGAGCCGCTGCCAGGCCTCGGCGTCCGCTCCTCCGAAGGCACTTTCCAGACCGGTGCACGTCGCTGCCGTCCCCCGGTGGAGCGTGGCGCAGCGCCCGTCGGGCAGTGGGTGGGCGAGCACGGTCGGCGCGTGGCTCCAGCGCAGGCCGTGCTCGCCCAGGCCCAGTGCTCCGATGGCGGGCGAGGCCACGGCGAGGGGGTAGAACGAGCTGAACACGTCGTGGAGGTAGTCGGCGTGGACGGCCCGGTCGCTGCGGACCGCGCCGCCGGGCTCCGGCCGGCCTTCCAGGACGTCGACCTGCCAGCCGGCGTCGGCCAGGATGTTGGCGGCCACCAGCCCGTTGGGGCCGGCGCCGATGACAATGGCGTCGGACATGACCCTCCTCGTGCCGCTGCCTTCCCCTCTCGGCACGCTACTCGCGCGGGTGTCACCCGGCCCGCCGGGAGCGGCGGGGTGGCGGCCTCTGTCCTGTGCTGGGCCCCGATTGGGCCGACACGGATGGGCCGACACGGATGGGCCGGCGCGGAGCAGTGACGGGAGGGCTTCGGGGGTGTGGACCGGGGGGCTTTCGCGCGGTGCCCTCCTCTCAAGGTTCCCAATGGCAGCCGGGAGCGAGTACAGGTGCACGGGTCGACCGACGGTGGGCGCTCGGCGACGACGGCACGCCAACGCCCGCTACCCGTCGGCTCGGGCGTCCGGGACAGGGATTTCCCGCGGGCCGTGCCAGTCCAGGCACAGGACGGTGGCGTCGTCCTTCATGGGCTGGCCCTCGTAGGCGTCCACGACCGCTCCGACGAGGGTGCGTACGACTTCGCGCGGGTGCTCGGCGGCGGTCTTGCGCAGCAGGGCGGGCAGGTCGACGGTTTCGGCATCGCGTTCCTGCATGCCGTCGGTGTACAGGAGGAGGCGGTCGCCGGGCCGCAGGTCGATCTCCTGGACGTGATAGGGCCCCTGGTCGGAGATGCCGAAGGGGAGGTCCACCACCAGGTGGAGCTCGTCCACCGCTCCGTCGCGCATGCGCAGTGGCCAGGGGTGGCCGGCGTTGACGAGCCGGGTGCCGCTTCCGTCCAGGGCGATGCGCAGGAGTTGGCCGGTGGCGATGCTGCGGCGGCCGTGATCGAGGAGGGCCTGGTGGACCTGGCGGGCCTGTTCGGCGAGGTCGTCTCCGGCGCGGCGTGCTCCGCGGGAGGCATTGACCAGGAGGGTGGCCATGAGGGAGGCGTTGACGTCGTGGCCCATGGCATCGGTGATGGACAGGTGCAGGGTGTCGGTGTCGAGGCTGTAGTCGAAGGTGTCGCCGGCGATGTCGGCGGCCGGGACCAGGGCACCGGCGAGGGTGAACTGGGGTGCCTCGCAGCAGGCGGCCGAGGGCAGGAGCTGGCGCTGGATCTCGGCGGAGAGGCTGATCTCGGTGGTGCGGTTGCCCCAGTGGTACAGGTCGGTGAAGCGGCGGTCGGTGACGATGATGTACGCCAGCGCGTGCGCGGCCTCCTGGACCTGCCCCAGCACATCCGGTGTTGCCTCGGCGAGGAAGAGTTCCAGGACACCGAGGGTGTCCCCGCGGTTGGTGACCGGGGCCAGGATCCGCTGGCCCTGCCCGCCGTCGGGAGTGAGCACCAGCTTCTGGCCGCGCAGGACCTCGTCGTAGGCGCTGCTGCCCGAGAGCGGGACCTGCTCGGCGCGGTCCTCATGCTCCTCGGCGCCGGCCGCGTCGTGGACCCGCAGCAGACGCCGCCCGGCCGTGTCCACGAACAGGAACGACACGTAGCGGGCCGCGAAGCGGTTGCGCAGGTTGCGTGCCACGACAGAGAGGGAGTCCACCGGTGCGGCGGCCTCCGCTGCGGCCAGCACCTCGACCAGTCCGATCCGATAACGCGCCACAAGCGCCTCCCGACGATGCTTCGGACTCTACGCCTCTCGGCACGACTCCGGCCAACGACGGACCGCGCTCGCACCCACCGCCCATCGACGCCGAACCCTCCCGCGAACGCGCCATCGAGGGCGGCCCGCCGAAGGACGAGGAGTCGTACGTCCGGCCCCGAGATACCGACACCTGGCCCGAGGACGGACGGCCCTGACCGGAGCGCCGGGCGCGTCCCGGCGCTCGCCGGGCATGCGTATGGCACCGTCCGGGCCGCTCCTCCCGACGACCGGCGCAGTCCTCCGACCGGGCCCGGAGCGCGCGGCTCGTCGTTGCACCGTCCGGCTCAACACGGGCCGCGCCCGGACGGCCGTGCGGGCAGCGTTGTCCTCATGGGAACCCTCATCGCGCGCATGAGTGCCGCCACCCGGTCCGACCACGGCGACGGGCCCGGGGCCCGGGCCCTGCGGACGCTCGACGCCGTGGGCGAGGCGGCGGAGCTCGACACGGTCACCGCGCCGTTGAAGCGCGCCGTCCGGGCACTGCCGCTGGGGCGGCTGCGCGGGGTGCTGCACGGCCGGCCCCTGGGACACCCGCTGCACCCGGCCCTGGTCCAGTTGCCGGTCGGCGCGTGGATCTCCGCAACCGTCCTCGACTTCGTACCCGGCACGGAGCGCGCCGCACGCCTTCTCGTCGCGGTCGGTGTCGTCACCGCGGCTCCGGCAGCATTGACCGGGTGGGTCGACTGGGCCGAACAGCACGACCAGCAGATGCGCACCGGCCTGCTGCACGCGGCGTCAATGGCCGCCGCGGCGGGCCTGTTCGGTGCCTCGTGGGCGGCCCGCTCGCGCGGCCGCCACCGGCTGGGGCGCGCACTCGGCGTGGCCGGGCTCACCGCGGCCGGCAGCGGAGCGGCGGTCGGCGGCCACCTCGCCTACCGCCAGGCCGCCGGTGCGAACAAGGCGGAGCCCGTCCCGCACCTGGTGGAGCCGGGCTGGCACACGCTCGGGCGCGCGGAGGAGTTCGCCGAGGGCCGGCCGGCACGTCGGGCGGTGGGCGAGGTGCCGGTGCTCGTGGTGCGGGAATCCGCCGAGGTGTTCCACGTCCTGGCCGACCGATGCAGCCACGCTTCCGGTCCCCTCTCGGAGGGAGACGTCTCCGACGGCTGCGTGACCTGCCCCTGGCACGGCAGCGTCTTCCGCCTGTCCGACGGCTGGAACGTCGGCGGCCCGGCCACGGCCCCGCAGCCGCGCTTCGCCACCCGCACGGACCGCGACGGCAACCTCCAGGCCCGCCTGCCCGGGCCCGGCTAGCGGCTGCACGCCCGCCCGGCTGTGGCGGCCGTCGCCATAACCGGCCCGAGGTGCCCTCGACGCCGACGCGCATCGTCTCCAGTTCGATCAGATCGCTCAACGGGGAGCGCCGTACCAGCGTGCCGTTCGACTTGAGGCGCCCGAGCCGTTCGCCGGCCAGGCCCAGCCAGGTGCGGTAGTGCCGGACCGGTACGCCCCAGCCGGTTCATGATCCGTACGCGGTCGTCGCGGTCCTGCTCCACGTCCCGGGCCAGCCGGCGCAGCGCGGAGGCGCGCGCGAGGTGGTCGTTCAGGTAGACGTTCAGCGGATCCGTCCGCAGCTGCGCAGTCATCGCCTGTCCTCCGAAGACCCGGGACTGCTGAGGTCAGCCCTTCGGGGCTGTCACTCTCCATCGTTGCGCACGCGGCCGACGGACGCCCGCGTACCTGCGCCGCCGCCGGGGAGACAGCAAGCCCACCGATCTGCTCCCCTGCTCGTGCACCTGTTCCGGAGGCCGCCCGAACCCGAGGTGCCTGCACGCCTGGGCGGCACAGTACGCGTGCAGGCACCTCGACGGAGGTCAGTTCTGTGCCGGGAACCGCTCCCAGAGGCGGTGGGTGCCGAGCAGGTCCACGAGCTGGGGAACGGCATCGGCGTCTTCCGTGGCGGTGATCACGCCGGGCGCCTGTGGGTCGACTCCCGCCGCGCTCCACAGGGCCCGGGAGTCGGCGAGGCCGGCGATCGGCTTGGCGTGCCGCCAGGCCTCGTTGACGAGCAGGACGGCGCGGGAGTCCAGGGTGGACTGCCCGCCCGCGACGGCGCCGGACTTGGCGTCCCGGGCCCCGTGGTCGTCGGCGCCCGGCGCGGGTGCGCCGGCCACCAGGAGGGCGTCGAACTCGACGGAGCGGGCCGCGGCGTAGGTCCTCTGCACGGCGAGGTCGTCGGCCAGGGGGGCGCCGGTGGGGGCGATGATCAGCGGGAGCAGTCCCGCGTCGAGGGCGGCCTCCCGCAGCTGCCGGACGGCGGAGAGGTCGCCAGTGGCACCGGTGAGGATGCCGAGGACCCGGCCGGTGGCCGGCCAGCGCCGTCCGACCTGGGACAGTGCCGCGCTGGGCGTGACCTGGGCACGGGCGCCGGCCGCGGCCCGGGGCGCGGGCAGCCCGAGGCCTGCGGCGACCTCCGCACAGAGCACCTCGTCGATTTCGGCGAGCACTGTCAGCGCACGCGCCCTGATGGCCGGCTCGTGCACCTTCGACAGTTCGAAGGTGTAGGCGGCGATGATGTGTTCGCGCTCGACCGGGCTCATGCTCAGCCAGAACATCCGCGGCTGGCTGAAGTGATCGGCGAACGAGGCCGGTGCCTCGCGGACCTTGGCTGCGGCCGCGACCGGGGTGGGGTGTTCGATGAAGGCGTGCTCGGCGGCACCGGCGAAGAACGGGCAGCCGCCGTCGAGGGAGTTCGGCTTGTACGGGGCGACGCCGGAGTGCACGGCGTCCTGGTGGAAGCCGTCGCGGAGCATGTCGTTGACGGGGGCGTGGGTGCGGTTGATCGGGATCTGCGCGAAGTTGGGGCCGCCGAGGCGGGTGATCTGCGTGTCGAGGTAGGAGAACAGGCGCCCGGCGAGCAGCGGGTCGTCGGTGACGTCGATGCCCGGCACGAGGTGCCCGGGGTGGAAGGCGACCTGCTCGGTCTCCGCGAAGTAGTTCGTCGGGTTCGCGTTCAGGGTCATCAGCCCGATCGGCCGCACCGGTGCGAGCTCCTCCGGGACGAGCTTCGTCGGATCGAGGAGGTCGATGCCCGCGAAGGTCTGGTCGGGGGTGTCCGGGAAGGTCTGGATGCCGAGCTCCCACTGCGGGAAGTTCCCGGTCTCGATGGCGTCCGCGAGGTCGCGGCGGTGGAAGTCGGGGTCCGTGCCGTTGATCAGCTGCGCCTCCTCCCAGACCAGGGAGTGCACGCCGGCCTTCGGCTTCCAGTGGAACTTCACCAGCGTGGTGTCGCCCTCGGCGTCGACCAGGCGGAAGGTGTGGACGCCGAAGCCCTCCATCATCCGGAAGGAACGCGGGATGCCGCGGTCGGACATGTTCCAGATGGTGTGGTGGGTGGCCTCGGTGTGCAGGGAGACGAAGTCCCAGAACGTATCGTGGGCGCTCTGCGCCTGCGGGATCTCCCGGTCCGGGTGCGGCTTGCCGGCGTGGATGACGTCGGGGAACTTGATCGCGTCCTGGATGAAGAACACCGGGATGTTGTTGCCGACCAGGTCGAAGACGCCCTCGGCGGTGTAGAACTTCGTCGCGAAGCCGCGGGTGTCGCGCACGGTGTCCGCGGAGCCGCGCGAGCCCAGCACCGTGGAGAACCGCACGAACACCGGTGTCTCCACGCCCTCCGCCAGGAACGCGGCCCTGCTGACGCCGGCGGCGGTTCCGTACCCGCGGAAGACCCCGTGCGCGGCGGCACCCCGGGCGTGGACCACGCGCTCGGGGATCCGCTCGTGGTCGAAGTGCGTGATCTTCTCGCGCAGGTGGTGGTCCTGCAGCAGCACCGGGCCGCGCGGCCCGGCCTTCAGGGAGTGGTCGGAGTCCGGCAGCCGCGTGCCGTTCGCCGTGGTGAGGTAGCCGCCGCTCTGCGCCGCCGTGTCCGCAGGAGCGCCGGTCTCCCGGCCGGTCGGGGACAACAGGGCGGGTGCCTGCTGGTCCGGCTTCGACGGAAGCGGCGCCCTCGGCTCGGTGGGCTCCGCGAGGGGCGGCGGCTGGGCTCCGGGGGCGCCGGGCACCTCCACGGTCGGTCGGTCGTCGTCACGCACCGCTTCGGCGACTGCGTCGACGATCTTCTTCACCGGTCCGGGCTTGGACATGGTTCCTCCGATGCGGGTGGGGTGCCCGGCGGCGCGGTCCTCGCCGGGAGCGGGGGATGTGGGTCTGTGGGTCTGTGGGTCTGTGAGTTCCATACGAACGCATGCCGCGACGGGCACAGCCCCTCCGAACGGCGACACAGCACGGAGCCACTCGGCCGGGGGCAGCACCCGCGCCTCACCGTCGAACAGGGCGGGGCTCGGGGCAGTCGGCTCGGGGCAGTCGACTCAGGGCAGGGGGGTTCCGCCGGTGGCGTTGACGATCTCACCGGTGATGTAGGAGGCCTCGGGGGACGCGAGGAAGACGTAGGCGGGAGCCATCTCGGCGGGCTGTGCGGCACGCCCCATCGGGGACTGCTCGCCGAAGTGCGCGACCTTGTCCTCGTCCATGGTGGCCGGGATCAGGGGCGTCCACACCGGTCCGGGGGCGACGGCGTTGACCCTGATGCCGTCGGGGGCGAGCTGCACGGCGAGGCCCTGGGTGAACGCGACGATCGCGGCCTTGGTCATCGCGTAGTCGAGCAGGTGCGGGCTGGGCTTGTAGGCCTGCACCGAGGCGGTGTTGACGACCGACGCGCCCTTCCGCAGGTGCGGAAGTGCTGCCCGGGTGAGCCAGAACATGCCGTACAGGTTGGTCTTCATCACGCGGTCGAACTGGTCGGTGCTGATCGCGGCCAGGCCGTCCGGCTGGGACATCTGGTAGGCCGCGTTGTTCACCAGGACGTCCAGGCCGCCCAATTCCCTCACGCACCGCTGCACGAGATCCGCGCAGAACCCCTCCTCGCGGATGTCACCGGCGACGGCCACCGCACGACGACCGGCCTCCTCGACGAGACGGACCGTCCCGTCGGCGTCCCGCTGTTCGGCGGGCAGGTGGCAGAACGCGACGTCGGCGCCCTCCCGGGCGAACGCCAGGGCCACGGCCCGCCCGATCCCGGAGTCACCGCCCGTGATCAGGGCGACCCGACCCGCGAGCCGGCCCGACCCCCGGTAGCTGTCCTCCCCGTGATCGGGCACCGGCTCCATGGCCTCACCGCTTCCCGGGTGCGGCTGGGACTGCTGCGGCATCGGCGGCTCCGGCCGTGGGCGCGCCGGTTCGGACGAGGTCGACTGATCGCTCATCACAGGAATGCGGCCTTTCCGGGCTCCGAGGAGAGTGTGCTTCACGGTCGCGGCTACCCGTCGACCGTCGCCCCACCCGTCCCGATCGATCCTGGCGCCCGGGCCGGGCCCTGGCGCGGCGCACTGCTGCACCCGGGTGGCCCGGCCGCGTGGGCGGCGTGAGGCGGCCGATCGCGGGTACGCGTGCCCCACGCACCGACCAACCCGTTGCCCACCCCACCGGAGGACCGCATGGACGCGATCGTGCTGCTCAAGGACGACCACAAGACCGTGGAGAAGCTCTTCAAGGCCTTCGAGAAGGCCGGCGACCACGCGTACGCCGAGAAGCGGAAGATCGTCGACCAGGTGATCGAGGAGCTCACCGTCCACGCCGTCATCGAGGAACGGGTCTTCTACCCGGCCGCCCGCGAGGCCGCACCGGACACCAAGGACCACGTCCTGGAGAGCATCGAGGAGCACCACGTCGTGGTGTGGATGCTGTCCGAGCTGGCCGACCTGGACCCGAAGGACGAACGGTTCGACGCCAAGATGACCGTGCTGATGGAGAACGTGCGCCACCACGTCGAGGAGGAGGAGAAGGACTGGTTCCCCGAGGTGCGCAAAGCCATGGGCCGCAACCGCCTGGTCGAACTCGGCGAACAGCTCCAGGAAGCGAAGAAGACCGCCACCCGCGACCCCCTGAAGGTCCCGAGCGCCGACGCCTGACGGCCGCAGGATCACCGGGGCGCGAGCGAGAAGCGCGCGAAGGAGATCGCCGCGCGCACCGTCAACAAGGAACGCGCCCGGCACGGCGAGGCCAAGACCGCCGGCCGCTCCTCCACCCACGACACCTCGTCCTCACGGCGCGGCGGCCGGCGCTCGCACTCCGGCTCCCAGGGGCCGACCAAGGAACAGCTGTACAACGAGGCGAAGCAGCGCAACATCCACGGCCGTTCCACGATGAGCAGGAAGGAACTCGCCGACGCCCTCGGCCACTGACCGAACACCCAGGTCGGCGGGGCAGGCGGGCCGATCGCGGAACCCAATTCACAGCCCCGTGCGCCGGCGCACCGGTCCTCGGAACTCAAAGTTCGGGGAGTCGGGTAGACCTGGCCTATGCGGACCCGGCCGACCCGGAGCGCCCCGCGCCTGGCGGCCGCTGCCGGGCACGGCTCCGACGAACCCCGCTCGTGCCCTGACGGCGCGGTCGGCGGACGGCCCGGAGCCGGGTGCGGATGTGGCGTTGCGGGCGGTGTCGGATCGGGGTCAGTCGAGGGGCTGGGCGTGCAGCGGCCCGTCGGGGCCCGGAGTCAGTAGGCAGGCGTGGCCGCCCGGGGTGATCTCGACCCTGAGGGTGCCGGCCGGGTCGCTGTAGACGGGGTGGCCGAGGGGGCTGAGTTCACCGGTCGCGGTGACGGTGGCCTGGGGCTGCGGGGCGTGGGCGCCGACGGGACCGGGGAAGGTGATCAAGTACGTCTGGTGCATGGCGGAGCTCCGCGAGCGCGGTCGGCCTGGTCAACCGACCGGGGATGGGGGCCTTCCATTCTCCTCCTGCCGGCGCGGCCGAGGCCCTACCCGGCGAGCGGTGTCTTCAATGCGTCGGTGCCGGCGAACCGGGTAGGTGCCTCGTTGCGGCCGACGCTGTCGGAGCCGTTCATCATCGCGGGCCCGGACCGACCGCGTGCCCGGGCCGGAGCCTTGTTCGGTTGGAGGAGCAATCGGGGTAGCGGTTGAGCTGGGCTATGAGCTCGCGGTTGGCGGCACGGGCAGCGGCGAGGTCGCCTCATTACCGCCCAGGGCGTCACCGGCCGCGTCCGCATCGAACCCTGACCCGCCCCTACCCCTCCTGGCCAGCGCCGACCGGCACCGTCGAGCGAAACGAGCACCCCCGTGGGATCCAGCTTCAACATCAGCGCCGACCGCGAACACGTCGGGCCGTGGACCTTCACCGGAGAGCAGGTACGGGAGAGCGTCCTGAGGCACTGGCCGCACACGACGGTGAGCGGCGAGTTCGAGAACTTCCTGGAGATCGTGGCGGACGTCGGAGCCGCCCGGCCGGCGGAGCTCTCGTACAACCTCCGCCACGGCGTCTTCTCCTTCGAGGACCGCGGATCGCCCGTCGCACCCCTGACCGTCGTTCACCGGGTACTGCACGACCTCGCCCCGACGGTGCCCGTCGTGTGGTGGATCGACTACGACGTCGACCTCCAACCCCTCGACCTGACCCGAGGCCTCGACGCCTTCATCGCCGGCTTCCCCGCCTGAGGCCTGTCTGTGCGGTCGTCTGCGGCACCGGACGAGGCGGCGGCGAGGTGGAATGCGGCCTGGCGGGCGTTGGCGAGTTCGTCGGTGCGCACGGCCGGGCCGCGCCAACGCTTCAGGCGGCCGATGCACCGCTCGACCGGGTTCCGTTCCTTGTGGGCCGGGTGTCGAAGCCGGGCGGGCAGCCTGCGCGTGGCGCGCCGAAGCCGGTCGCGGACGGGAACCACCGGCTGGGGGCCACCGCGCGGATGTGGCGTTCCCGCAGGTGGAAGCGGATCGCGCGGGCCGGGTACGTACGGTCCGCGATCGCCGTGCCGCGCCTGGTGCGCGGTCGTCCGGCGCCCGCACGGGGGACGTGGATCGCTGTCATGGGGTCGTAGTGGGTACGTCGCCGGCCCGTCCGGCTGTCACGACGAACGCTGACGGCTGCCCGGACGTCACCGGGCAGGTGGATCTTGGTAATCGGGTCGCCGTATGAACGCCCGATGGCGTGGTCCGCAGGTTCGTCACGGCTGCCGTCACCCTTTCCGGGCACCAACGGCGTGTTCGCGGCTCCAACCGATGCATGATCAGACCCTGGTTGATCGTACGTAGGGGTCCGACGGTGCCGGCAGGCGTCGGCGACGGGCGAGGAGCGGCATGAAGGTCGGGTTCGGGTGGAAGCTGCACGGGGACGGACGCGCGCCGCGGCCCGGGGTGGTGGTGCGGCCGGACGAGCGGCTGTCCTGGGGGCGGACGGTCGGGCTCGGGGCGCAGCACGTGGTGGCCATGTTCGGGGCCACGTTCGTGGCTCCCGTCCTCATGGGGCTGGATCCGAACCTCGCGGTGATGGTGTCGGGTGTGGCGACGGTGTTCTTCCTGCTGGTGACGGGGGGTCGGATTCCGTCGTACCTGGGGTCGAGCCTGTCGTTCGTGGGGGTGGCGGCGGTCATCAAGGCCCAGGGTGGGGACGCGGCGACGCTGACGGGGGCGTTGCTGGTGGTGGGTGCGGTGCTGGCGGCCTGCGGCGCGGTGGTGCAGGCGCTGGGCGGGCAGGTGATCCACGCGGTGCTGCCGCCGGTGGTCACGGGCGCGGTGGTGATGCTGATCGGGTTCAACCTGGCGCCGGTGGCGGCGGGGACGTACTGGCCGCAGGACCAGTGGACGGCGTTGCTGACGATGGCGTTCACGGGGTTGGCGCTGGTGGTGCTGCGGGGGTTCTGGTCGCGGATCGCGATCTTCCTGGGGCTGGTGTTCGGGTACGCGGTGTCGTGGCTGTTCGACCGGGTCTTCGGGCGGATCGACTCGGTGAACGGTGCGGGGCAGACGGTGGAGCACTGGCGGCTGGACCTGTCGGGGGTGGGGAAGGCGGAGTGGGTCGGGTTCCCGTCGCTGCACGCGCCGAGTTTCTCGCTGTCGGCGGTGCTGGTGGCGCTGCCTGTGGTGGTGGCGCTGATCGCGGAGAACGCCGGGCACGTGAAGGCCGTGGGCGAGATGACGGGGGACCGGCTGGACGACCGGATGGGCACCGCGATCATGGCGGACGGTGCGGCGACGGTGATGTCCACGGCGGTGGGCGGTCCGGCGACGACGACGTACGCGGAGAACATCGGCGTGATGGCGGCGACCCGGGTCTACTCGACGGCGGCGTACTGGTGCGCGGCCGGGTTCGCGATCCTGTTTGGCCTGTGCCCGAAGTTCGGTGCGGTGATCGCGGCCATCCCCGGCGGGGTGCTGGGCGGGATCACGGTGGTGCTGTACGGGATGATCGGCCTGCTGGGCGCCCAGATCTGGGTGCACAACCGGGTCGACCTCACCAACCCGCTCCACCTCGTCCCCGTCGCGGCCGGCGTCATCGTCGGCATCGGCAACGTGACACTCAAGTTCACCGACAACTTCCAGCTGTCCGGGATCGCGCTCGGCACCATCATCGTGCTGACGGGATACCACGTGCTGCGCGCGATGGCACCGGCCCACATGAAGCAGCCGACCGAAACGTCGCTCCTGGACGGGGGCACCACCGACTACGACGACAACGACCAGGGCACGCGCGACTGACCGGGTCTGAACAACCTCTGAGGGGACCGCCCCCAGAACGGGCGGTCCCCTCAGAGAGAACAGGAATTCTGGAGGACGCCGGTCTTTCGGTGTGGACCGTCCACGACCGCAACGGCACGAGGCTCAACGTCGACAGGATAGTCACTGGCTCCAAGGCAGTACCGAAGGTCTCCATACGATCAGAATCGTGGTAAGGCTCGCCGCCTGGGCCCGGTAATCCCCGCAGTCCTGATCGAAATGCCGTCCGGCGCTCTCACCGACAGACAGCAGGCCGCGGGCCGACAGATGGGGCATCTTCGTCGGCGAGTGGGCCCCGACCTTCTTCGGCCTCGGCCTGGCCCTGGCCCACTACGAGAACGCAACGGCGCCGACAGCGGCCGACCGGCACAGCGGGTAGACCGGGCACGACCTCGGTACCGGTCCGCGGGACAACTGGAAACACAGCACGACCGCAGGCAGGGTATCGGCCCCGACGGTGCCCTGCCCACGCCGTGCCTCACGTCCTCGCTGCGCGGTCGGTCCGCGAGAAGGCTTCGCCGCGAGGCAGTGGTAGGCGTCGGCCAGTGCCGGCGACATCGCCTCGACCGAGAAACGGCCGGTGACGGTCCTGGCTACGGCGGCCGCCACGGAAGCCAGCGCCTCGTCGGGCATCGCCGCCAGCAGGAGCGAGGCCCCGGCCCGGGAACTGCGGCGGCGGCCGTACTCGACCCGGGCGAGGAAGGCCAGCAGGTCGGTTCCGGCCCGCTCCTGCGCCGCCGGGTCGACGCTGTGGCGTCGCCACCCGGCAAGCACGTCCGGTTCGACCAGCGTCACCTCCCGGGTGGGGGTGAACGGGAGGTGCGCCATCGGGACGTCCTTCCGTCGTCGGTTGCCACCTCCCCTTCGAGACCGCACCGCAGAAAGGACGGGTCCGCGCCCTTCGTCGGGCGAGCTGCGCACGAACGCCGAGCCGCCCTGCGGCACCACGTCTCGGTGGAGGGGACCTGTCCGGCGATGAGTCAGACGGTGAATCGGTCGGGGTCGGCGCTGTTCCAGTCACGCGCCCACGATGCGGGCGGGTCCTGCAGCAGCTGCCCCGGGTCCAGCCAGGGGTGGAGGTCCGCGTAGGAGCGGATGGTCTGCGGATCGAGACGGCGCTGGAGCATGTGCGGATGCAACCGGGACGGGCTGTCGACTCCCATGGCGGCCATGATCTGCAGAGCGCTCCTGACGGTGGCCTCCTGGTAGCGGCGCACGCGCTGGGCCTTGTCGCCCACGTTCAGGGCGCGGGCCCGGCGCGGGTCCTGGGTGGCCACGCCGACCGGGCAGGTGTTGGTGTGGCAGCGCTGGGCCTGGATGCAGCCGACGGCGAACATCATGGCCCGGGCGGCGTTGGTGTAGTCGGCCCCTTGGACCAGCCGCTTCACCAGATCGCTCCCGGTGGCGACCTTGCCGCTGGCACCGATCCTGATCCGGTCCCGCAGACCGGTGCCCACCAGAGCGTTGTGGACCGTCATCAGGCCCTCGGTCAGCGGCATCCCGACGTGGTCGGCGAACTCCAGCGGGGCCGCTCCGGTCCCGCCCTCCGCGCCGTCGACGACGATGAAGTCCGGCGTCACCCCTTCCTCCACCATGGCCTTGCAGACCGCGAGGAACTGGCTGCGGGAGCCGACGCACAGCTTGAAGCCGGTCGGCTTGCCGTCCGCGAGCGCACGCATCCGGCCGATGAACCGCACCAGTTCACGCGGGGTGGAGAACACCCGATGGTAGGGCGGGGAAACAACGGTCTTTCCCTGCGGGACACCGCGGACCCTCGCGATCTCCGCGTTGACCTTCGGCCCCGGCAGAACGCCGCCGATCCCCGGTTTGGCGCCCTGGCTGAGCTTCAGCGACACGCACTTCACCTGCGGGTGCGCCGCCTTCTCGGTGAACAGGGCGGAGTCGAAGCCCCCGTCCTCGGTGCGGCAGCCGAAGTAGCCGGTGCCGATCTCCCACACCAGATCTCCCCCGGGCCGCAGGTGGTACTCGGACAGCCCGCCCTCGCCCGTGTCGTGGGCGAATCCGCCCAGCGCGGCGCCCTTGTTCAGAGCGAGGACCGCGTTGGCCGACAGGGAGCCGAAACTCATCGCCGAGACGTTGAGCAGCGCCATGTCGTACGGCCGGGTGCAGTGCGGCCCGCCCACCCGGACCCGCGGGGCCCGCGTGGGCACGGCGACCGGAGCCATGGACGGTACGAGGAATTCGCGGCCGCTCTCGTAGAGGTCGAGTTCGGTGCCGAACGGCTCCTCCGCATCAGTCCCCTTGGCCCGCTCGTAGACGATGCTGCGGGTGTCGCGGTCGAAGGGGCGCCCGTCCACGTTGCGCTCGACGAAGTACTGCTGGACCTCGGGCCGGATGCCCTCCAGTGCGAACCGCAGGTGGCCCAGCACCGGGTAGTTGCGCAGCACCGAATGGCGGGTCTGCAGCACATCAGCCGCCGTGAGGACCGTCAACACCAGCACGGGAACGGCCGCCCACCACCACCAGGGTGACACCACGAACGCCGCCGCCACGACGACGGCCGACCCGCACACCGATCCGGCGATCCACAGAAGTCTCAGCACGAGATGCCGTCTAACCCGGAGCCCCGCTTTCAACCCCGCGCAGACGGGGACTCCCGTCGGCCGCCCGCTCTCCCTGCCCACGCCGACACCGGCGCACCCGGTGACGCGACCGGATCCTGCCGGAGCAGCGCGGGCCCGGGCAGCGGGGCGTGGGCCCGGGCATCGGGGCATCGGCTCCGGCCGCTGAACACTCCGCCCTCGGCTCCGGTGCACCGTACGGTACTCGGGCGGTCACGACGTCGGCGGGTCCGCCGGTTCGGCCCGCTGCGGGTGGAGCGTCTCGTGCCGGGCCAGCATCGCCACGAACTCGGCGATCACTGAGACCGGGACGGTCACGCACCGGTGGTCTGGTCGGTGATCATCTTCACGAGTCCCTCGCGGCCCTCGGCGCGGAGCCGGCGCAGCTGGCGGGCGGCGCCGTTGCCGTCCCGCTGCATGCGTTCCAGCACAGGGACGATGTGCCGCTCGTCCGCGCTGTCCCCGATCACCGGGGCGAGGTGGTCCAGCAGGGCGGCCACCGCGTCACCGACCGTGGACAGCCCGCCGGACAGCGGGTCGAAGGCCGTGCTCGCGCAGCCGTGCCGGGCGCTGTGCCACACGGCGGCCGCTAGCATCTCCTGCTCGACGGCCGGGTGCGGCGGTCCGACTTCCGCGTCGGTGAGCACCCGGGTGGCGAGTGCGCGGACGACTCCGGCGAGCATCACCGCTTCGTCGGGCCGCAGCTGGACGTCCATGGCGCGGATCTCGACGGTGGGAAAGTGCTCGGACAGGCGAATGTGCCAGTAGACCTGTTGAATGTCGCGAATCAGCCCGCCCTCGACCAGGGCCCGGGTACGCCGGTCGTAGGCGTCGGCGCCGTGGAAGTGCGGCGGCGGCCCGCTGACGGGCCAGCGACCGAAAACGAGGGTGCGCCAGCTCGCGAAGCCGGTGTCGGTGTTCTGCCACAGCGGGGAATTCGCAGCGAGCGCCACCAGCAGCGGCAGCCAGGGGCGCAGCCCGTTCATCACGGTGACGCGCGCGTCGCGGTCGTGGATGCCGAGGTGGACGTGCATGCCCGCGATCAATTGCTGGTCGGTGAGCAGCCGGGTGTCGCTCCGCATCGCGCGGTAGCGGGCGGTGTCCGTGACGGGGACCGGCAGACGATCGGTGAACGGCGCCGCACCGCACGCGGCCAGGCGGCAGCCTTCCTGCCGGGCGGCCTCGCCGAGAGCCAGGCGCATCCGCAGCAGGTGCCCGCCGGCTTCCTCCAGGTCGTGGCAGACGGGGGTGGCGACCTCCAGTTGTGCCTGGAGCAGTTCTCGCTGGACCTCGCCGCGATCCAGGGCCGGCTGGAGGCGGGCGGCCTCGCGCACCTGGGCGGCGCGGGCCACCGGGAGCCCGGTGGCGGGGTCGAGCAGGAGGTACTCCTCTTCGATGCCGAGCGTCAGCATGTGGAGCGTGTACCCGGGAGCGGAACACCCATGCGGGGCGGCCACAACAGGGGGCGGGGCCGGGGAATCAGCATGAGTACGGCGGGGCGGACGCAGGACGGGCCGGAGGGCCGGGTGGTCGCGGCGGCATCCGGTGCTGTCAGGCGCGCAGCGGACCACCGGCAGGCCCTGCCCGTGCTGCGACCGCGTCCCTTTGGTGGCCCGCTGCCTGGGGGGCGGTGAGGAGTGGACCGGTGGGTCGGGGCGGTCGGGTTCGCGCGTGTGCCGGGAGTGGGCGGGGCTGGGGTGGCTGCCGTCGGGGTCGGTGGTCAGCGGCAGGTCCCGGCGGGTGGGTCGCAGCGTCGGACGTCGGTGACGCCCGGCAGGTCGGTGATCAGGCGGCGCAGGACGGCGAGTTCGGCGTCGGGGGTGCGGGGGTCGAGGACGACGAGAAGTCGTACGGTGTCGGGCTCCCGCCTGGAGACCCGGGTGGCGCCGTGGCCGAGGCCCGGGCCGTCGTGGAGGAGTTCCGGGTGGGGGCCGGTCCCCCGGAGGGGGCTGTCCGTCCGGACGGTGGCGGCGAACGCGTCCGGTTACTGGGACCAGGGGGCGGTCCAGGTGGTGCCGATGTCCCAGCCGGCGAAGCCGAGGGTGGTGGCGGACACCAGGGTGCCGATCAGGAGCGGCAGGCGCCCGGGTTCGGGGCGTGTGCAGCTCGCCGCGGTGAGGAGGACGATGCCCGCGGGTGCCAGCGTGAACATCCTGTACGGGAGGACGAGGACCGAGAAGGCCAGCAGTCCGCAGCCGAACACCAGGCAGGCCGGCCTGAAATCGGTGCTGTCCCGTGCGAGAAGCGGCACGGCGGCGGAGAGTGAACCGAGGATCATCGGCATACCGACCACCGTTTCGAAGGATTGGACCCCCCAGATCACGGCCGGCGCGGCACACAGCGCCGCCGCCACCGCCAGGACCCGCCCCGCCCGCGGAATCGGCGGGTATACGCGCACGGTGTCGATGACTTCCCCCATTGTTGAACATGTTCAAACTCGGTGGGGGCACACTACCAGGCAGTCCCGGCTCCACGTCCACCGAACCATCGGCCCCCACCCGACCCCGGTCCGCACGGTCCCCGGCCGCGTGGCCGACCTCCGCGCTCGCGCCGCGGACGTAAGGTCGACCCCGCCCGCGCGCCGGGCGCCCGGGCCGGCCGGTTCGAGGGCGCCCTCCCGGCGAGGGCGAGCACGGCAGCGGCACCGAAGCCGCATCCGCGGCATCCCCGCGCCGACCGGGCGCGGCGACCGCCTGCCGTCGAAGACGTGGTGGGCCGCGCGATCGGGCACCGTCCACAAGGCCACCGACCAGCTCTTCGAAGCAGCGGAATCCAGCCCTGCCCGACCATCCCGACGCGGGAACCTGCCAAGTGCCGGGACGGCGCCGCCGCTCCACAGGCGATGTTCTTCCTCGGCCGCTACGCCTGCCCCAACCGCTGGCGCACGGGGGTCTCACGGCGGGAGACCGACTTGTTCGCCGAGCTTCAGCCCGTCCGCCGCGCGGCCGGAAGATCTGTTCCAGGGGCAGTGGCAGCACCGCAGGACCAAACTCGACGACTTCAAGGCCCACCTGCACGAGCGATGGGCCGAAGGCTGCACGAACGCCTGGACCCTCACGAACTCGGCTAGGATCTGTTGCGAAAGTGGATCAAGGTCGCCCGCGTGGCTCACAGACCACGAATGGCTTCGGCCAGGTCAGGGCCGTAGGACGCCCAGCAGATGATTGAGCCGTCGGCGGCGAGCTGTCCCATGAACCACTCGTCGTCAGCTCGGGCGAGGCACAGTTCATGGAACGACACGATGACGTCAGGCTGGAGGACGTCGTAGTCTGCGGAGCCGGGCTGTTCAACAACGACGAGCCGTTCAAGCGAGAGCAGATCCGCTTCGGCGTCGCCGGAGACGGATCGGACCCGCTCGATCGTCCATCCGTCGGGGAGATCTGCGTTCACTACCGCATGGTCGCACCCAGGGCGCCTCACAGCCATTCGTTTATGGCGGCGACCAGCACCGTCGCGTGATGGCGGACGGCGAGCTTGTCG
This sequence comes from Kitasatospora sp. MBT66, assembly GCF_000710405.2. Lineage (NCBI taxonomy): Bacteria > Bacillati > Actinomycetota > Actinomycetes > Kitasatosporales > Streptomycetaceae > Kitasatospora > Kitasatospora sp. MBT66. The sequence goes on from NZ_JAIY01000017.1 coordinate 109,035, forward strand.
TACCTCGTGGCGACCGCGCGGTGACGCTTGAGCCGGTTGATCCCGCACTCGACCGCGTGCCGCTGCTCGCAGTCGCCCTTGTCGAACTGGGGCGGGCGGCCGCCTCGGGAGCCGAGCTTCCGCCGGTTGCGGATCTGGTCCGCCTTCTCCGGGATGGTGCACTTCACGCCGCGTCGGCGCAGGTAGGAGCGGGCCGCGCGGGAGCCGTACGCCCTGTCCGCGCGGACCCTGTCCGGCTTCGTGCGGGGCCGGCCGGGGCCGGTCCTGGGCACTCGGATGGCGTTCAAGACTGGCTGGAACTGGGGACTGTCGTGCCGCTGGCCGGCGGTGACGAGCAGGGACAGCGGCTTCTGTCCCTGCTCAACCGCCAGGTGCAGCTTGGTGGTCAGCCCGCCGCGCGAGCGTCCGAGTCCGTGATCATCGGGCTCAGTGTCGACGCCGCCGGGAAGCTCCTTCTGTAGATCCCCTTTTTACGCGCTCCAGCGGCATGCTGGTGGGCGCGCGCGATAGTCGAGTCCACGCTCATGTCCCACGTGATCAGGCCTTTTGCGTCGGCATCGGCCTGCAACTGCTCGAAGATGCGCTTCCAGGTGCCGTCGCGTTGCCACCGCCGGAACAGGTCGTAGGCCCGGTCCCACGGCCCGTACCGCTCAGGCAGGTCACGCCAGGGCGCCCCGGTCCGAGTCCGCCACCGGATGCCATCGATCAACTGCCGACGAGTCCACGTCCGCGGGCGGCCCGGCTTCTTGCCCACCGGCAGCAACGGCTCCAGACGCTCCCACTGGCCGTTCGCCAGGTCACCACGTCCCACAGACCGTGATCATCTACGACCTGGATCCACTTTCGCAACAGACCCTCGTCCTCGGGACCGCTGCGGCATCCGCCCTCGCCGGGGTCGGGCAGCTTCGAAGGGGACGCAGCCGCGGGAGCCTGAGGACCGTGGCCACCGTCGCGAACTGGCTCTCCATGCTCTGGGCGGGACGGTCCGTCTACGCCGTCACCTACTTCGTGCTGGACCGCGGAATGGGCGCCTTCATAGGTCTCGGCAGTTTCCACAGGACCCTGCTGGCGGGCGGGTGGACGTACATCATCGCGAACGCCCTGATCCTGGCCGCAGGCTGCACCGCAATCGGACGGAAGAACCCGAGGACCAGGAGACCGAAGCACAACTGACCGAACCCGTCGCTGACGGTTCCGGGTTGCTCCCTGCGCACGGGGGCCGGGACCGGTTGCTGATCGTGGTGCCTCGATGCCGTCCTCGTGTGGCCTCGGCGCAGGCGGCGCCGATGGTGATCAACTGCACGACCTGGAAGGACGACAGCACGTTCGGTCTGTCCCGCAGGCGGTTCGTGCGGACGCTGAGCCGGCCGTAGCGGTGGACCCGCTGGGTGAACAGCGGACCCGTCTCGAACGGCTTCGCGCCGCGAGGAGATCCGCGTCAAGGCCGGGCAAGGCTGGGCGGGGAGCTGCTCGCAGGCCACGCGGGCGGTGCAGTGTCCAGGCGGATCCCGTCGTCGCATGCCGTGTGGAGACAGCAAGTCTTCTGCGGCGGGCCCTTGATGAGCAGCCGGACGAGCGGGTCGGTCACCAGGGCGCCGCCGCCGTCCGTCCGCTTCCTCCCGACCGATCTCGGGCAGGCGGCCGCCCGCGCGCCCGCCGATCACCTCCTCCGCGCCCGGTTCGCCCCGTCCCGGCCTCAACTCACGGCCAGCAGCGGGGAGAACACCGTGCACCACAGGGCCGCGACGGTCGCGACGGTCATCATGGGCACGAACACCCGGGTTTCCAGTTTTCCCCCGGTCCGCCGGACCAGCACCAGTTCGAACCGACGCCGCCACGGCCAGAACAGGGGCACGCCGCGACGGGTGAGAAAGTCGCCGAGCACGTGGGTGAGAGCTCCCAGGCCCACCGTGTAGGGCAGCCAGGCGGCGATGCCGGGGACCCAGGCCGCCACCGACGCCGTGCCGATCCCGGCCAGGCCGACGGAGGTCAACCACGCGGTCGGCCCGTGGCCGGGCGGATGCAGGTGCAGGGCCCGCCCCGCGAGGAAGAGCAGGACGAACGTGAGCGCGTGGGTGAAGCCGTCACCGAGCCGGGTCACACCCGCCCAAGTGCCCGAGCCGGCGAGCGCGACGAACAGCAACGAGTGCGTGGCATGCCGGTGGCCTCCGCACAGCCTGCCCACCAGCCGGCACAGCGCCCTGGACACCGGACCCAACAGGTGGGCGGGGGTCGCGTCCTGGTGGTCGACGTCAGGGAGCAGCGCGGCGCCCGCGCACAGGAGCGTCCCCACCAGGATCTCGCTCGGCCCGGGCACCGTGCCGAACACCTTCTCCGGGAGGAACGACGCCGTCGCCGCGTACACCAGGGCTCCGCTGATCGCGTGCGACTGACCCATCATCGACGCCCCCGCCTTCCTGTCCGTCCACGCGACCACCACCCTGCCGGTGGCACCGGACCGGACGGAGATCGTTCTGCTACCCCCCGCCGCGCCCCGTACTCCACCCGAGCGTGACACCGGCCCGCCCCCGGCCGACGAAACGTTCCGGTCGGGGGCGACAGGCAGCGGAGCGCCGGTGCCCGTCGAGCGTGGCCCGGCGTGCATCCGCCCCCGACCGTCGCGTCAGGCCTCAGGACACCGGCGGCGGCGTTGGTCGGAACGGTGCGCCGCAGGGCCGGGAAGAGCAGCAGCAGGGGGACGGCGGCAGCCGACGTGCCTGCCATCCGGGTAGTCGCGCAGCAGGCTGGAGTCGCCTCCGCCGCCGCTGGCGGCCCCGGCCCGCCGTCGAAGAGGCGACCGGCGCTTCCCGTCCACCCGCCGGGCACGCTGCCGCTCGCGCCGTACGAGGTCGGTGTCCCGTGCCCGTGGCGAACCGCGCCGAGGGCTTGCGGCAATCGGCCGTTCGGCGCGTCCTTGCCGCCCGACCGCCGTGTCCGCGGGCGTCGCCACGGCGTCCGGGATCGACTGGAGGGATCTCGGATGAGACGCTGCCCCTGAACCTGGGTGAGGAGCTGCTGGAGCAGTTCCTCACCGCCGGACGAACCCTCGACCCGAAGGACGCGCCCCGCATCGCCGAGCAGTACACCCGCGCACTCGGTCTCGGATCGCGCGTCGACACCGGCCTCGCCGTAGCGGTGGTTCCCCGCTCCGCAGCCGGTGTTCGCCCCAGCCAGTGCTCACCTGGCCCGGTTGCTGTGCTCCGTGGAGGCCGCCCGGTCGTGGGCGGTGCGGTGGCGGTGGATCTCGACGGCGTGGGTTTCCGCCCAAGCCCGGACCGCGAGGAACGGCTCGATCAGGCTGCCGCCCAGCGGGGTGAGGCTGTACTCGGTGCGGGGCGGGACTTCGGCGTAGACGGTGCGGGCAGGCGCTGCCCTCTCGGAGGCCTGGCGTCCGGTGCGTTGCCTCCGCAGCTGAACCTCGACCCCCGCGCCTGGCGGACCCTCTCATAGAGGCACGGTCTGGTCGAGCTGGTTCTCGGTGGCCCGGGCGGTGACGGCGAGCAGGTCCAACGTCATTGACCGACTCGGCGCTCGGGTCGCGTCGGGAGCGACGGCGAGCGCCGCTCGGACCGCAAGGACACCGCCGACGAGAAGTGAACCGCGGTGGGCCGGGACAGCCCTCCCCGACTCAGCCCATTGGCTGGGTTGCCTGCGGACAGCGGGCTGTGCGAGCCTCTTACCTCGTCTCTCTGAAAGGGCTGGTCGTGACGCTCGGCATGGTTCTCGGCGACTCCTCCTCTCGCGCTTCGACGCGGGAGCGGTAGCCCCACCTGCCCTGACACACGCGCCCGTGCTGCAGCACGGGTCGTTTGCCCTGCTCCTCGTCGAAGTGCTCTTCGTGCCCCTGCACGTTCGACCACGAGGAGTACGTGGTGTCCACGATCCACTGGACCGAGATGAACACCCCCCGTTCCGCCCACTGGCATTCCGAGAGCGCGACACCGCCTCCCAGCCGGGTCATCGGCGCGGACGACCGTACGAAAGCCGACACTGCGTACCGCCTGGCCTGTGAGGGAGGCGCCTTGTTGTGGCGGGGCGACTTCCACAACGCACGTCAACTCCTGCAAGCCCTGGGCCGTCGCATCGACCGGAAACCTTCTCGGCAGGGCGGCAGCCCAGCAGAGTCCTTCCACCTGCACCGCAGGGCCCGCGGCCACCGTGCCCGTGTGCTCGGCAAGCTTCTCGTCCTGCTGGATGGCGACTACGTCCTGAACCTGCGCAGGGCCCCCGATGTGCGCCAGGCATGCGCCGAGGCGTACGGTCCGCCGGCCGAGCCGATGGCCGTCTCGCTCACAGAACTACTGGGCGTGATCGGAGCTCATCAGTGGCGTACGAAGGGCGTGGAGGTACCAGCCCTCGGCGCCCGCATTCACCCGCACTACGGCGTGTTCTCCCCGGTCAGGGGCGAATACGTCGACCTCGTTGCACAAGCACCGTTCCCCGCGCTGGTGGCCCGTCGCGCGGGTCGCCTTACCGCATTCGACCTCGGGACGGGGACGGGAGTGCTCGCCGCCGTCCTGGCCCATCGGGGGATCGACCATGTCGTGGCCACCGACATCAGCCCGCGTGCCCTGGCCTGCGCACACGAGAACATCCGCCGACTGCACTTCACCCGGCACATCGACATCGTGGGCCCCGGCCTTTTCCCCGAAGGCCGGGCGGACCTTGTCGTCTGCAACCCGCCCTGGATTCCAGCCCTCCCCACGTCCGCCGTAGAACAAGGGGTCTACGACTCGGGAAGCAGCATGCTCCGCGACTTCCTGCACGGACTCACCGCGCATCTCGAACCGGGAGGCGAAGGATGGCTGATCCTCTCGGACTTGGCCGAGCGCCTAGGACTCAGGACGCGCAGCGAACTTCTGGACGACATCAAGGCAGCGGGCCTGCACGTGGTGGACAGGACTGACATCCGGCCGCGGCATCCACGAGCCCGGGACACAGCAGATCCCCTCCACTCCGCCCGCTCCTCGGAGGTCACTTCGCTTTGGCGCCTGGCCAGCACTCAACGGTGAGCGTCGGCCGTCGCCGGGGCGAGTAGGCTTGTGGCCCCGGCGATCGCCTCCGGGGAAGGGGGGAGAGCATTTCCGCACGTTCTCCGGGCGGAAGATCTTCCGGGCGAGCGCGTGACGGCCCTCCTGCAGATTGGCCAGCGTTCTGATCTGCCGCCGGTAGCCGGGCTCGTCGGCCAGCGACCATGTGACTTCTGCGGTCACCCGGTCGCCCTTGAGTCGCAGGACGAGTACGACTGTCGGGTGTGCGGGGATCCGGACTCCCGGTGATTCAGGCTGAGCTGACGGGCCGCGTTCCTTCCCGAGGTGCCGCGGACAGGTGGCAACGACCTGGGTCTGGGGAAGAGGTAGTCATGCTGATTGCATCCTTCGAAACCTTCGGGCTCGTGACTCACTTCGATCCCACCACCGGTGGGACGGAGCACGTGAGAAGCCTCGAGCCTTCGCAGGCGGCACATGGTCACTACGGCAAGCTGGCCGGTACCGATGTCGTGTTCTACCGGGACACGGGTGGGCTCCTGCTCCGAGTGAGCGAGGAAACGGTCCGGCTCGACGGGTCCGCCGACGTCGAGCACCATGTCGTCGGCTCCGATTGCGTTCTGAGCATCGCTCGGAGGATCAAGCTGGGCGATACGGTTCCGTCCGAGTGGTCCGGCTTGAAGGACGATCCGACGCCGTTCGTCGAAGCCGAGGACTTCTATCTCGGTCTCTTCGTGTCGAACGTGGTTCGTGATCCAGAACGGTCAGCACAGATCTATCGCTGACCCGTGCGGTGAACACCGGGTTGGTGGTCCGCTCCGAGAAGAGGTGGACCACCAACCCGGTCGCATCTACCGGGGCCTGCTTCAGGTCTCGAGGAGCTTCTCGACAGCCTCCAGCCCACCGGCGCACTGCGTGGCACGGGCCTGTTCGGCGGTACCGCGCAGCGTTACCTACCGGTCTGGATACGCAACCTCGCCTACCGCACGAGACCTTGCCGGAACGCAATTCCGACGGTGCGGCCGGCGGTGACAACGTCGAGGTCCTGGTGGACGAAACCCGCGAACGATGGCATCGGTGCGGGGGCGTCCCGTTCGACCTCGCGGATCCATTTGTGCAGGGAGGGTGCCGAGGCGGTTGATCATGAGGGCGTGGAAACATCCGGCCAGGTCGTACCGGGCGATGTCCGGGCAGGCGATTCTGACCTCCAGCAGCCTGTCCTGCTCGCGATCGGCAAGGGAACCGGGCAGCCGCACGATGCCCGCACCCGCATACGGGCAGTCACGTGAGCATTGTGCTCGGCTGGCGGTCGACTGTCGGGTCTGGCTCCTAGGATGCCGGCATGGCGCGCTACAAGGATCTTCAGCAGTCCCTGTGGGACACCGGCAGCGACTACGGAGTGCAGCGGCCCGTTACCGACCGGATGGTTCTGGAGGCCGAGCGGCTGCTGGACGTCACGCTGCCCGACTCCCTTCTCGACCTGCTGCGGCAGCAGAACGGGGGCCGGGTGACGAGCGACCGGAATGCTTTCCCCACGAGCGGGCCGACCTCTTGGAGTCCCGACCACGTGCCCTTCGACAGCGTGCTGGGCATCGGCCGCCGCAAGCGGTCGATCTCCCTGTTCGACAGCCCGTACCTGGTCGAGGAGTGGAGCCTCCCCGCCGCTGTGGTGCTGCTCTCGGGTGACGGGCCGTGCCGGATCGGACTCGACTACCGCGTGTGCGTCCGGCACGGGGAACCGTCCGTCACCTGGTTCGACGCGGACGACGACTCGGAGTTGGCCCTCGCTCCGGACTTCCGGTCCTTCGTCGAGGGCCTCACCTCCGCCAACGGGTTCAAGAGCGTGGAGAGCGACAGCTCATTCGGCTGACGTTGCTTGATGCGGCACAAGACGGTGGCCCGTGGGTCGCCGCATGAGGTAATTGGTGCATGAGCTACTTCATGTATGACGTCATGGGTGTGACGGTCGATGAGCCTGACCCGGAGATGATGGGTCGGGTGCTGGACGGCTTGGCGAACGCCGACGACGAACACCCTGACGTGTCGTTGTCCCATGAGAGCGGGTGGTGCCTCAGCGTCTTCCGCAGCGGTCTGCTCGTCTGGGAGGACACGGAGAGCGACTCATTGGCTCCTGGAAGGATTCGCGAGGTTGGCCGTGAGAAGGTTCTCCGGCTCTTCGGACTGCTGGCGGCAGGTGACATCGCATCGGTTGAGGCGCTTCCCTGGCAGCGTTGACCGGCCTTCTGGCGACCAGAAGGGCCATGAAGCGCAGCGTCCGAGTGCGCAGGTGTGCCTCGCCAAGAGCGTTCATCCGTGCAGGATCTCACCGTGCACCCGCAATCGTGTTCCGCGGCGTGGAGGGCGACAGCAGTCGGCGCGGCCTCCACGGCGGCCCAGCGTGAGTTCTGCTGCCGTCATCGACCTGTGCCAGAAAGTGGTGCCTCCCGAAATCGGGCTCTGGCTCAGGTTCTGTGGTGGGTGACGCTCTGTCCTTGCTCGATATCGAACAGCGGGATGGACGGTGGTGGCGGAGCAAGGACTGTGCGAAGGCGGTTGAGGTTGGCTCGCCACTGCTTCCAGTCTTCCGGGTCGACCCAGTTCGAGGCCGGCCCGGCCTCCTCGCTCATGACGCGAGCGAGGGCCTCGTCCGCGAGCGTCCGGAGATCGTCAGGGAAAGCGGGCATGGGTTCTTCAGGGCCGTAAGGTGAGTCGATTGGGTCGCCGCCAGGGCATTGCGCCGCAATCAGCGCCGCGGCGGCCACCGCCTCTTCTCCTTCGGAGAGCCAGCCAACGGCGTCGACGGTGCGCGCGAGGATGCCACGGATCAGCGCCTCGCGTTCCTCGGGTTTGGTGTCGTCCAGAGCATTGGCGAAGTCCGCGGCGGTGTCGTTGTCGAAGGGGCCAGTGTCCCAGGTGCCCACGTTGATCTCCTCGTGTAACTGCGCCAGGATCATCGTATTGGCCGCCGACATAGCAATCACTGTGCGAGCAGTACGTGTATGTGTCGGTCCGGCTATCTGCTCGACCAGACTCCGCATCCCGGGCACGCGGCGCCGTCCGAAGGCAGCGCACGTCAACACGGACTATCGAGATGTGTTCACGTCCACCGACAGCACCTCGACGTGCCCGACCAACGGGAACCACAGCTCCTTCATCCGGAGCACAACCTCTTCCACGGCCCCGAACTCTCAACCCAACCGCCTTGCTCACGGGCCAGTTTCAGGCGACTTCGTGCGCCCCTTGAAGGTCCGAATGTCGCTCAGCGCGACCGCATCACAGAAGTTGAGCCCGTTCTCGCCGACAGAGCCACCTGCCTTTGTGGGTGATGGGGCTGGGATGGCCGGACCAGGGGAACGACGGGACAATCCTCGGCCGTCCGGGTGTCAGTGCCCGCGCATAGCGTGTCGAACATGATCACGTCCACCGTCGAACAGTCCTGGGACCGCATCGAGAGTTGGCTCGCGCGGCACGCCCCCGTCACCCACGGCCTGCTGCGACCGCCGGCCCTCCTGGCGGACATCGAGGCGGCCGAAATCCGGCTGGGGGTGGCCTTCCCGCCCAATCTGAGGGAGTCGCTGCTGCGGCACGACGGGGTGGAGCTCCAGGACGGAACGCTCCGGCTCGACTACTACGGTCCGCCGTCCGGAGTCCGGGAGATCGTCAGGAGCACCGAGTTCCTGCGGCATGTCGGGGAGGACGCCGCCGAGGCGGAGCGCGAGCTCGACGAGGAGGAGCGCGACCAGTACGCGTACTGGCCGCGCGAACGGCTGCTGATCACCCTGGGCATCGGCTGGCAGTCCTCCGACGGGCTCTTCCTGGTCACCCGCCCGGGCCCGCACCACGGACGGGTCGGCCGGTACTTCGACGAGACGGGCTCGACCTTCACTCCCTGGACGGGACTGCGGCAGGTCCTCTCCGACCTCGCCACGGCCCTGGAGAACGGCCTGCCCTTCGACGGGCGGATGCCCCTGGCCCACGAGGGCCGGCTGGTCTGGGACGACAACAGGACGGTCGCCGCCGACCCGACCTCCGCCCTGGACATCGCCGCCGCGTCCCCCGAACCGCAGGTTCCACCGGCGGACGAGCCTGCACCGGTCGTCCCTCAGTCCGACGGGACATACGCCGTCATCGCTTTCGGATTCGGCGGATTCCTCGAACCCGAGCCTGCACCGATCGTGCAACCGGACGTCGTGTTCGTGGCTGCCATCGACCCCGGCGAACTGCTGGACCGGCTGGGCTCCGTACCTGCGACCGCCGGGCCGCGCACCCGGGAACAGGCGCGGCTGTCCGCCAGTGCGCCCTGGGCCGCGTACCGCCCGATGGTCCGGGCCGGGTCCTGCGGCGACGGGTGGTCGTACGCCACGCAGGAGGGCGGTGACGCCCAGTTCGGCCGTCCCGAGGTGATTCGACGGCTGTCCCGCGGAACCCGGGTGGTGCGGCTGGTGAAGGACGGACCCGAGGTGCGTGTGATCGTCATGGAGGACGGCATCGAGCGGCCGGAGGCGGGCCACCAGGTCGAATCGCTGCGCGAGGACTACGTGACCGGCCCCGACGGGGAGCAGTGGGAGCGGATCGGCGTCGATCCCTGGCCCGGCTCCACGGCCGCCTACACGCGGCTGCTGGCGGACCTGACGGTGGAGTACGGCATCGACTGGGATCCGGCAGATGACGCGGCGGCTCCACTGGCGAGCGCGCTGCTGCTGCCGCTCCTCGAGGAGGTGCCGCAGGCCCGGCACCCGGTCACTGTCGTACGCGACTTCGACCCCGGCGCCCTGACGGAGCGGACCCCGCCGGAGCAGTTGCGCTCCGCGATGGCGGCCCAGCTGGCCCGGCTGGCGTCGGAGACCGGAATCGACGGCTACCCGGAGATCGCCCGGGCGCTGGAACAGGCCGGCCGGGGCGAGCCGGTGGACCTGACGACCGACGGGGCCCTGGATCTACGGATGCGCACCATCCGGGCGGAGACCCGGGCCGTCCGGGGACTGCTCGACGCGGCCCGCCACCAGCAGGACCCGGCGCCCGTCACCGCGGCCGACCTCGCGGCGTGGCACGGACGGGACACGGCGGCCGGGGCGCTGCGCCGGTTCCTGCTGCTGCCCCTGCCCTCGGCGGCGGAGACGGTCCTGAGCCTGCGCATGTCCGTGCACTGGCGCGACGAGCTGGCGGTGGACCTGGCCGACCAGTACCCGTGCTCTCCACGCGCAGGCGCGGGTCAGCCGGAAACCGAACCGGCAAACATCGACCGGCTTCCTTGAGTACGGGCGCGCCGGCCGTCGGCACGCCCGCTCGGGGAGGTCGAGCCCGCCGCCAAGGCGGGTCCGTGCCTCGTCGCTGCCGAGAACCCACCGCCCCTTTCGCGCGGCCGACCACGATGTCACGTTGGTGTGAGCGGCTGGCCGCGACGACGAGAAGCCGTTTCCGGAGCAGGGGCAGCTTCGCTCGACCGAACATGCCGTGCTTGAGGGCTTTGAAGTCGTCGATGGCGGCACTCGACCGGGTGGGACGACCGGTCGGTGCTCAAACCGAAAACGACGGCATCGAGGTCGGGAATCAGTCCGGCGGCAAAGCCGGCCAGGCCGCTCCGGCTGAACCCCCCAGCGCATGACGGAGCGCCCAGAGCGCGATGCCCGAGGCCCTCCTGCTTCGGTCGGGCTGCACCTTCGAGGCGTGCTGCCCGCCACCCGGCGCACGCCGAGTGGCGAACCCGCTCCAGGGCCAGGAACAGTCGACACATGACACAAACCACATGGACCGAAGCCAGAATTGAGCTCCCTGCCACCGAGGGCGGCCACGCCGCAGACACAGGCTTGGCCCTTATCGGCCCAGACGGCTGGGTGCACGTCAAGCCGGACAGCAGTGGCGGCGGGGGCTTCAGGTCCTACCCGCCCCAGACGGTCTTCAAGATCACCTGGAAGACCGATCCGTGGTCCGCAGACCAGTAGCGCGCGAAAGGGCCTCTGGAAACCACCGAAGCGCCGAGGCCCTGCCTGCTGCTACGCCGCGTCGTCCGGATCGAACCCGGCCCCGACCGCCGCCCGCCGCGCCCACTCCGGCACCCGGGCGCGCCCTACGGCGGGCGATCGCCGGGCGGCTGGACCGGACAGGGCCAGCCGCCCACGCCCCGGCCCTCCCCCGGTGGGCTCCTCGGGCGCTTACTGCTACGGCCGGAACATCTGCTCCGCCAACCGTCGCTCCCGGCCCACCACCGTCTCCTTCTCCTTGCTCTCGCCGGCCATCGCAGGTCTGCCTGGCCCGGGCCAGCCACGGCCTCACGGATCTGCCTGCGCACCGCGGTCAGGTGGTACGACTGCGGCAGCTCCCGCAGACCACGCCGGTCAAGGTTGACGTCCACGATCGGCGGGCCCGGCTGCACCCGGCGGGACAGCGCCAGCGCGTGCTGCTCCTCCACCACCGCCGCGAGGGCCGCGGTAGGCGTCCCTGCGCCTTGCCGATGGACCGCCCGTAGGCGGCGGCCGCGCTGTCGCTGATCGAGCTGGACACGCTGGCGGTGTCCTCAGCGATCCGGGTGAACGCCTGGTCGACGTCCGCGGTAGCGGCGGCGAGCACTTGGTCGGCCTTGTCGCGGTCGACGGGCGTCGCGCTCAGAAGTGTCCTCCCCACGCAGGCTGGGGTCAGTCGCCGGTGACTGCGGGTTGTTCGTCGACGAGGCCGCAGGCGAACGGGAAGGCCTCCAGGAACTCTCGCCGGCCCGGATCCGTCTCGGCCGTGGCCAAGTCCGCGAGCACGGTGAGGAACCGGTCGCGCTGGCCGTCCGGAAGCCGTGTCAGCGCCCAGCTCACACTCTCCATCACCCTCACCGCGGCATCGGGGTCCACCTCGTCGTCCTCGGAGCTGTCGAGGAACCGGACGATGTCCACAACCAGTCCGGCAAGGACGAGCACCAACGGATCCGTGTCAGTCACCCCGGCAACCTACCCACCCCCAACGACAACGGCACCCCCACCCCGGCAAGCCAGGAACCACACCCCGGACACCGCACAGAAACGCGACCCACGTCATCGCCAAGCCTGCCACGACGGAGTGCCGCTCCTTGGCACCTCAACAGACCTGCCCGGAGAGCCTTTTCCTCCTCGCGCAGGCGGGGGCGGCAATCGGGGAGGGCAACACCCCAGCCAGCCACCGAAGGGTCCTCCCCGCGAGCACGGGGGTCAGCTGTCCGGGCGCCAAGTGTCAGGCGTCCGTCTCTGAGTCCCGTGCCCATTCCTCGCGCGGCCGCAGCCGTGCCAGTAGCCGTTGGGCTTCGTAGCGGACGCCCTCGTCCTGGTCTGTTGACAGCTCGCGGTACTGCTTGATCAGCCGGTCCGCGCCTTCGGTCGTCATCCAGTCGGGGTCGCAGTCCAGAGCGGCTTGGATCTCCTCTGCGGTCCAGGTTTCCGACGCGTAGCTTCTGGCCAGCAGCACGCAGCGGAGTCCGAGGGTGTCTTCGCGTTCGAGGAGGGCCACCGCCGTCTCATGGGTGACGCCGGTGTCCTGGACGTCCAGGAGGAGGCGGTGGATGACGTCCGTCGCCTCGTCGATCCTGTCCGAACCCGCGAGCTGCCGCCCGGCCGCCGCGCGGACGGACCATGCAGGTGAGTCGGCGTTTTGAATCGCCCTGCCCAGTTCTTGGTCGTCGAGGGATGCCATGCCGCCAGCCTGCCAGGCGCCCCCGGCGATCTCCAGATGATTTTCGCTGGCCTCGCTGCTGCCTCGGTGTTCTCCCCGCGCAGTCGGGAACGATCCTTTACGGCGTAAAAGATCCGAGCCCGCAGAAGGGCAGCTCAGCACAGAGGGACTGAAGGGGCCGAATTCTGGAAGTCCTCCCCGCGAGCGCAGGGGGGTGATCCCGCGCCAGGCAATCGGCACCGTCCCGCTCCCCGAGCCGTTATGCGTCGGAGGACAGTCGGCGTGCGGCCTGGTCCCATGGCAGGGGCTCGATCAGGTCGTCCCTGTCGAAGGCGTCCTCCTCGAACCAGCTCGTCCCCGCGAGCCATGTCTCCAGCCATGCTGCGAGGCTTGCGGAGTCAAGGAACCAGCACTGATCCCACGGTCCGCCGCTGTACGGGTTCGGCTCGAAGAGCAGGACCTGACCGTCCCCATGCAGACAATCAACACCTGCGTACATGGCGCAGCCCCAGGTCAGGATCGGTACGACGCCTTCGGGCCACTGCGGGTGCTCCACTCCGACGGACGCCTCGCGTCGTGTCAGGTATTCGCCGACGACGCTGGGACCCGGACCGAGCAGTGGCAGCAGTCGGTAGTCGGGGCCGAAGCCGCCGTCAGCGACCTCGCGATACAGACGCACAAGCAGGGGATGCAGCGCGAGGCCCAGTTGTGCCTCGGCCTCCGCGATCCGGGCATCGCCGACAGGCGCGGGAAGGCCCGGGTTGTCGGATGCGGCCCGGCCGGCAACGCGTTGCACGAGGTCATCAATGTCGGTCACGACCGCGATGCTGTCAGAGCCCGCCGACATGTCGTCGGCCAGGAAACGCAGCGCGAGAACGTCGACGGGTGAGACTCAGCGGCCGAGCCGGCCTGTGAGCCCGTGCCTGCCGGAGAGCGGGACCGTCGTCCCGAGAGGTTCAGGTGAGGCGGACGAGGTGGCGGGCGGACAGCTCGCGGGGATGGCAGGTCCAGGTGAACGGTTCGGGTGTCGGGGGGCTGTCGAGGATCGTGTCGCAGCAGACGTGGCCGGGGCCGGCGCTGTAGGTGCTCTGTCGGTGGTGGGCTCCGTGGTCGAAGCCCGCCCGCAACGGCAGGGGGGTGCCCTCGGGCCGGTGGGGGGTGTCCCACTCCGGCGAGTCCAGGAGGCGGGGCTCGTCGGCGGTTGCTTCGAGGTGGGTGAAGAGCACGGGGCCGGCCCGCAGGAGACCGGTGTGCCAGATCCGGGGTGCGCGAAGGGTGGGAGGAGCCAGGAGCGCCGGTTCGACGACCCAGGTGGCGTACGGGGACGGCGAGGCGGGTGCGTCGAGGAAGAGGCTTGCCGGCCGTGGCAGGTCGGGGTGGTGGACGGCCATGACCGTCCGGTCGTGGCCGGATGCGCGGCCGAAGACGCAGACGACGATCTGGACGCCGTGCTCGGTGTCGGCGAGCACGGTCGGGAAGGCGAGGGTCGCGTCGCGGCGCCCGGGGCGTGCGAGATGGACGAGCCAGGCCGGGGCCGCGCCGGCCGGGGGTGCCACGGGCCGGCGCTCCAGGACGAGGACGGTGACCAGGCCGGCCGGCGTGTCCAGGAGGCCGCCGTGGGACAGGCGGCCGGCGCGGTCGTCCAGCAGGGTCTCGGGGCCCCGCAGGAGGCGCAGTCCGTCGCCGGTGGTGGTCGTCTCGCCCATGCCGTGACGGTAGCCCTGGGGTGGTGCGGCTGCCAGCTGCCGCACCACCACGTCGGCAAGTCAGCGGCCGTGCACGGCGCGGAGGCGCTACCCGGCTCACCCGCGTGCAGTCCTCGCCGAACGGGCTGCGGACCGGGCCGGCGACGGAGGTGTAACGCCGGGCGCACAGCGCTCCGTCACAGGTGACCTTCTCCAGCGTCGCCGCCTCACTGCCAGTCACCTCCGTGGGGCACGGCGACCCGCCACCGCGTGCCCCCGACAGCTCGGGCCCGGCAACGGCCTGCTGCGGCGGGCCGAAGGAATTCTCCCTGATCCGGCAGGCCGAAGGCGGGCCGAGCCGCAGCACTGATGGTCGGCCCTGCGCGGGGCTACAGCACGGTGAGTGTGATCACCCACAAATGCGGAACGGGCGGGTCGGGCAGGATCACGTAGTGGGCGACCAGGTCAGGCAGGACGATCTGCCGGATGCTGTCGTCGAGGTCGTCGCCGTCACTGGCCGGCCAGGACCACGGATCGGCCATCGCCCGCTCCAGACCGTCCTGGAGCTGCTTGACCTGGTCGTCGGTCAGGACGGTGCGCACCAGGGCGGCGGCCTCAGCGGACAGCCGGGCCCGGTAGGGGTGGGCGGTCACCGCAGGAAGAGGTCGTCGAAGTCGACGCCGTCGTCCTCGGGGCGGCCGGCGCGGTTCCAGTCGTGGACGGCGGCGGCGGCCAGCGCGGTGGCGCGAGCGATCCGCTCCTCGCGGGTGCCGCTGGCGGCCAGGTGGTCCGCGGTCAGGACGCGGCCGATCAGCGTGTCGACGTCGATGCCCGCACTCGCGGCCCGCTCCCTGAGGTCGCGGACCAGCTCATCGTCCAGCCGGGTCGTCAGCTCTACGGTCATGAGCCGATGGTAGAGCCCGCCCGCGCCCCGGCGCAGGGGGCCGGGGAAGCCGCGCAGTCCGCTGGCGCCCCGGCGAGGCATGCGACGGTCGATAGCCGCTTCAAGTGTGAACGACCGGCCCGGCCGAGTCGCTCCCCCTGTCGTGGGTAAGGACGGCGGTATGGACAACGGCACGGAGAAGCCCCCCGCCGTGAGGGCCGGAACGGGCAGCACCGACACCGTACTGGTGGTGGTACGCGGACCGAGCGGCGCCGGGAAGTCGAGCACCGCCGCCCGGATCCGCTCCGCCTACGGCCGCGGCCTGGCCGTCGTCGGACAGGATCTGCTGCGCCGTGAGGTGCTGCGCGAGCGGGACGTCGCCGACGGCGCGAACATCGGCCTGATCGGCCTGGTCGCCCGGCACGCCCTCGACAGCGGCTTCCACACCGTCGTCGAGGGCATTCTCGACGCCGGCCGGTACGGCGCGATGCTCACCGACCTGGTGGCCGGCCACCGCGGGCGCAGCTTCCTCTACTACCTCGACGTCGGCTTCGCCGAGACGGTGCGCCGCCACGCGACCCGGCCGCTGTCCGCCGAGGTGAGCGCCGAGCAGATGGCCGACTGGTACCGGCCGCTGGATCTCCTGCCCGGCGGCCTCGAACACGTCGTCGGCGAGGACAGCACCCTCGACGACACCGTCGCGCGGATCCTGGCCGACAGCACGCTCACCCCGCCGGGCTGGACACCACGCCCCTGAACCCGGCAGGCCGGACAAGCCGGCCGGTCAAGGTGGTGAGCACCGTCCAGCCGCTGGAGCCGTGAGCACCGGTGTCGCGGGAGGGTTCGGCGGGAGGACCGCTCGGCCAGCGGCGGGTGTCCCGGGCAGGGGTGCGCGACTGCGGCAGGATGATTCCGTGGGTCTGGGGCCTGGGCCATGGGCCTGGGGCGCAGCGTCCACGGTACGGCGGGAGGTGTGGGTCGGCCGGCTGTCCGGGAGCAGGCCCGGGGCTGTGCGCCGGAGGACAGCCGAAGAATTGCGGGCGCTTCACCAGCGGCGCACCTTGAACCTCAGGTGCAGCACCCGGTTGCCCTGGATGACCACGTGGGGATCCTCCAGCAGCTGCTGCCCGTCGAAGCTACCGAAGAAGCGCTTGCCCGACCCGAACACCACCGGCACCACGTCCATCGCCACCTCGTCCACGAGGCCGGCGGCGAGGATCTGGCCGCCTGCTTCACCGGCGCTCACGGCGACGACCCGGTCGCCGGCGAGCTCCTGGGCCTTCTCGATCGCGGCCTTCACGCCGTCGACGAAGTGGTACGGAGCCCCGGGGTGCCAGCCCTCGGGCTTGGGCCGGTGGGACACCACGACCACGTGGTCGCCCGCGGGCGGCCGGCCCTCCCAGCCGTTCACCAGGTCGAACTGGTGGCGGCCCATCACGATCACACCGATCGAGTCCCACACCGGCTGGACGTACGCCGCCGAGACACGTGAGAGCTTGAAGCCGCCTCCACCCTCGGAGTGGTCGTAACCCCCGTCCCCGTCCCCGTCCCCGTCCCCGTCCCCGGCGCCGGTTTCCGTGAGCTGGGTGTCTCCGCTGAAGTACCAGTCGTGGAGCGGCCCGACTCCGTCGTTCTTGTCGGCGATGAAGCCGTCCACCGACACGACGTTGTGCATGATCACTGAGCCCATGAGAGTCTCCCTGAATCTTCGGGAACGGTCACCTCCGATTGTGTGGTCCTCCGGGAGGGCTGCGCTTGTAGAAAATCAAAGAGCAGGCATCGGACCCTCGTCCGGCGGGAACTCCCGCTCGGGAGGGATCCGGCGTCTCAGCGCCAGGTACTCCGTCGGGGTGTGACCGGTGAAGTCCTTGAACTCCTTGCCGAAGTGAGCCTGGTCGAAGTAGCCCGCGACGAGAGCGAGCTCCGACCAGTCGACCGGGCGCACGGCGTCCACGGACCTGATCAGCTGGGCGAAGCGGTACATCCGCGCCACCTTCTTCGGGGTGACCCCGACGTTCGCCTTGAACTGCGCGGCCAGAGTGGTGCTGCTGACTCCGGCGGCGTCGCTCAGCGCACCGACGGGAACCGCGCCGTGGGAGGTCTCCAGCCATCCGCCGGTGTGCTGGACCAGGTCGAGCCCGCGCGACGGCGCCTCGATCAGGCGCGAGCGCAGCTCCTCCTCCAGGATCCGCAGCGTCGCGGCGGTGGACGTGGCCTCGCCGACCCGGTTGCGGATCCGATCCACGGACCCTCGCCACACGGCGTCGACGGGCACCCATCGGTCCCGCAGCTCGGTCGCCGGCATGTCGACGAACGCCGCCATCCCCCAGGGCTTGAAGTGCACCCCGACGAGCCTTACCCGTGTGGGGTACTCATAGAGGAAACGCCTGGTCCACAGACCCACGAACCACCCGTCCGACACCACTTCCGAAGGCACCGAAGGGTCGGAGTCCCACAGGCGGGCAGGCTCGCCCAGGTTGATGACCAGGTGCGCCGACGGCATCGGCGGAACGACCATGCGGCGGTGACCCGGCACACCGGTCAGGCAGTAGATGTCGTCGATGAACCGGTCGAGCGGCGGGGCGGGCACCCGGCCGACGTACTCCATGGACCCAGTATCGCCGACGGGGGTTCGGCCCGCCCCGGGCGATCTGCACTCGCCCCAGGCATCGACGATCACGGGTGGCATTCGCCGCCGGCGAGGGGCCCGGCTGCCGTCCGACAACCGCACGTCGCAGGGCACCGTGATGACCGTCGCCGGGACGACCGCCCGTACGGGCGGTACGACGTCCTCCCACGCGGCGGACGCCCGACGGGACCGGCAACGGGTGATCCTCACGGACGCGTGCAGGTCATGGGTCGCGGTCCACGAATACCGGCTGGTCGAGCAGCCGTCAGGGGCTTGATCCACTCGACGACCGCACCCTCGACCGCCCGTGACCGGACGGGCGCTCGCCGGAGCAGACGGTCCGGCCTCACTGGCCGCGGTGCGGACCTGCCCGACGCGCTCCGGTGCGGGTACGGCCCGGCCCCGGATGCCCCGCACGGGGGCGGCTCCGGGGCCGGGATCCCGACGGGGTGTCAGTGCTGCAGGATCTCTCCCATGTAGCCGCCGCAGCCGTTGGTGGTGTACATCGAGGAGATCCACCACCCGGCAGGGACGGTCGAGTTGGCGCAGACGTTGATGCCGTTGAACAGGCTGTTGGTGATCATCTCGCCGAGGTGGCCGCCGCAGCCGTTCCCGGCCGACTTCGCGGTGATCACCCAGCCCGCCGGGAGGGTGGAGTCGGCGCACACGCCCATTCCGCTGAAGAGCTGGTTGGTGACGGTCCCGCCCATGTGGCCGCCGCAGCTGTTGGTCAGGGCTTCGCCCGTGATCACCCAGCCGGCCGGGACGGGCGAGTCCATGCAGATGCCGACGCGGGGGTCGGCGACACGGATCGTGGCGTTGAGGTGGCCTCCGCAGCCGTTACCGCCGGACTCCGAGACGATCACCCAGCCGTCCGGGATCGGGGAGTCGCTGCAGATGCCGATGCCGTCGAACGGCGGCTGGACGGTCAGTTCCCAGGTAGCCGCCGCAGCTGTTGCTGGAGCGCTCGGAGACGATCACCTGGCCCGGCGGGACCGGTGAGTTGCCGCAGATCGTGGCAGCCGAGGCGGGAGCGGCGAAGGCCACCAGGCCGCCCGCGATGACGGCCAGGACGGCGACGACGCGCCCGAACCAATGCGAGATGGATTTCATGAGGTCTCCCGGAGGGATGGAGGGGCGGCTCGGCCGCGTTCGGGCAGGACCGGCGGTGCACCCGTGGGTCCGGCGGTCCCGGTGCGCCCACCACAGTGGCGGGCCGGTCGGGTGCGGCCAACATCGTCGCGACTCGGACAAACAATCACGGAAAAAGATCAACCCCTGGTCACCGGCCGGTCCGCTGCGGACAATCACGTGCGGACAATCAATCGGCGGGAAAGCACAGCACAGGGGAGGCCGTCGGTGGGCCGCAGACAACGGAGCCTGGACCCGCAGGCGGGGCCCGTCGCGGAGTTCGCCCTGCGGCTGCGCGCCCTGCGCGAGAGCGCCGGCACCCCAACCTTCGCCGCGATGAGCCGCAGGGTGCACCGCTCCACGACGGTCCTCTCCGAGGCGGCCGGCGGGGTGGACCTGCCGACCTGGGCGACCGTCGAGGCCTTCCTGGAAGCCTGCGGCGAGAGCGACCCCGCGCCGTGCACCGGAACGGCCACGTCCTCACCCCAGCCCACCACCCCTCCCGCACGCTGTCGACCGTCGTGGTCGTCCCGGCACCCGTGCCGCCGCCCTGGCCGGCGGCCGGGTCCGGCTGCGACGCCCGCACCCACTGGGTGTACCAGTACGACCACGCGTACCAGGGGCAGGTCTACGCCCTGCTCGCCCGCCCCGACGCCACGCCCACCGACACCACCGTCACCCTGACCTGGGGCGCCTGGCGATGGCGGCACCCGGTGACGGTGCAGCCCGGCACCCCGGAGCGCACCACCGGCGGCACCCTTCTGCTCTACGCCAAGCTGGACACCAGCCTGCGCGACCCCCTGGTCACCCTCGACACCCCCGACCCCGGCTGTGCCGCCTTCGGCACCGCCGGCCCCACCTCCGTGGCACCGCTGTCCACCGTCGACGCCAACCAGGGGTGGACCGGCGCCGAACCCACCGCCGACACCCCGGACGGTCCGGACGGTCCGGACGGTCCGGACGCGATGGACAGTACGTCCGGTCCGTCCGCCGCGACCACCGGTGACGGCGCCGACCGATGGCCGTCCGCGGGGCCCGCCCACCGGTTCGTCCTACGGGTGGGGCGAGGGGAAGTCGGTGTCGCGGCCGGCACGAACATTGCCGGCGAACCGGTGGAACCGCGCGCACGGCCCGTCCAGGCGCCCCGCTGCTCCTCACGCCGTCAGCGGCGTGCGGAACTTCGGACGATCACGGCGGCCCAGCGTGAGGGCAATGCCCGGCCTGCCCGGGGTCGACCGGGGCTCCGTGCTGGAATGGTCGCAGTCGCAGGTCCGTCGAGTGGTGAGGGAGTGCATCGTGAACGCGCCGATCCGGTGGGGCAGTGAGGATCCCGGACCGTTCTTCCACGGCACGAAGGCCGAGGTCGCGGTGGGTGCCCTCCTGGAGCCGGGGTACAGCTCGAACTACGGCGAGGGCGCCACGGCGAACTTCGTCTACCTGACCGCCACCCTGAACGCCGCCGTCTGGGGCGCCGAACTCGCGGCAGGAGCGGGGCGCGAGCGAATCTACCTGGTCGAGCCCACCGGACCGTTCGAGGACGACCCGAACCTCACCGACAAGCGGTTCCTCGGCAACCCGACCCGCTCCTACCGCACCCGTGACCCTCTGCGGGTCCTCGCGGAAGTCCGGGACTGGCAGGGGCACTCCCCCGAGGAACTGCAGCACATGCGCAACCACCTCGAAGAGCTGAGGGCCCGGGGCGTCGAAGCCATCAACGACTGAGCCCCGAGGCCCGCCCGGCTCCATGATCACTTCTGACTGGTGCCTCCGCGGTACTGGTGACTCCGCGGCACCACCGCCGTCGCGCCCTTGCCCTCGCCCTGGCGGGTATCGCGGTCGAAGGGACGCCCGTCCACGTTGCGCTCGATGAAGTACTGCTCGGCCTCGGACCGGATGCCCTCCAGTGCGAACCGCAGGTGCCCCAGCACGGGGTGGTCGCGCAGCGCGGCGCGGCGGGTCGGGCGGTCACGACGTCAACGGGTCCGCCGGTTTGGCCCGCTGCGGATGGGGCGTCTCGTGCCGGGCCAGCATCGCGACGAACTCGGAGATCTTCCTGGTGCGCGTCTCGGCCCGCTTGACAGCGTTGACCCGGTTGACCAGGGCGAAGCGGTTGGTCCTGGTGAGCACCTCGAACATCGCCTGCGCGGACGGGACTTCGGCGATCGCGGCCAGCAGGTCGGCCGGCACCTCCGCTTCCGACGACGGCGCGTAGGCCGCCGTCCAGCGCCCGTCGGCCTTCGCGGCGTCCACCGCGGCGCGGCCCGCGGGCAGCATCAGGCCGGCCGCCTCCAACCGGGCCACGTTGTCGACGTTGCGCCGCGACCAGACGCTGCGGGGCCGGCGCGGGGTCAACCGCCTCCAGGAACTCTCCTCGTCGCGCTTGCGGGCCTGGCCGTCGATCCAGCCGAAGCACAGCGCCTCGTCGACCGCCTGCTGCCAGGTCAGCGCGGTGACGGAGCCGCCCTTCCTGGTCAGGGCGAGCCACACTCCGGGAGAGGCGGCGTGGTTGTCCAGCAGCCACGCGCGCAGCGCCGCGCCGTCGGCGACGATCAGCTCGTCCAGCTCGGTTCCGGTCACCAGCACAGGTTAGTGCCACAACCCGGTGCCGCGACCGGGCTCCCGACTGCGGACACGGATCCGTTCGGCGCCGGCCGCGAAGACCGGTCACGGCACAGGCCTGGACGCCGTCGGTCAGCACTTCGCGGAGGCCGCCGATGTCAGCCGAGTACACGGCGCGCCCGCTCACCAGCACGGTGATGGCCGTCCGCACCCGCGAGGGGGCGGCGAGGATCCGGTCGACCGGTACCCACAGGGGTCGACTACGGTCGTGCGGCCGCAGAGCGGCGGCCAGGAGCCCGAAGGCCGGGACAAGAGGATCCCGGGGAGTTCGGAGGAGACGGCCAGGACGGCGGTGGTGCCGTCGCGCAGGACGGCGATGCGGTCGGCGAGTTGGAAGGTCTCTTCAACGTTGCGCAAGGAAAGTCAGCCATTCGGCTCCGGCACCGCCCGCGCGTTCAGCCGATCCCAGAACCGCTTGCGCCCTAGCGTGGCTCGGGAACGATCCGGGCACATCGCCGCCCGGATCCCCAATTCTTGTGGAGTCAGCCTTGACCCTCACCCTTGCCGAGCTCACCGGGGACTACGTGCTCGACCCCGCCCACACCCGGATCGGCTTCATCGCCCGCCACGCCATGGTGACGAAAGTCCGCGGCGCGTTCCATCAGTTCGAGGGCACCGCCCATCTGGACGGCGCCGATCCGTCCAGCTCCAGCGGCCAGGTGGTGATCAAGACCGAGAGCATCGACACCGGCGTCGAGCAGCGTGACCAGCACCTGCGCACGAACGACTTCCTCGACGCACCCACCTTCCCCGACATCACCTTCCGTACCACTGCGGTCGAACAGAAGTCCGACACCGACTACCGCGTCACCGGCGACCTCACCGTCAAGGACACGACCAAGCCGGTGACGATCGACTTCGAATACACCGGCAACGCCGTCGACCCGTACGGCAACCTGCGAGTCGGCTTGGAAGGCTCGGTGACCATCTCCCGGAAGGAGTTCGGCGTGACCTGGAACGCGGCTCTGGAGGGCGGCGGGGTGCTGGTCGGCGACAAGGTCGTCCTGGAGTTCGACATCTCCGCGATCAAGCAGAGCTGACAACGCCTGTCGACCGACTCGCCCGCGGCGCGGATCCGGCAGGAAGCGATCGTACGGCGGGCACCTCGGCGTCCGGGCGTGTGCCCACTGCCGGCGCGCACTGTGCGCCGGGCACTGTGCGCCGGGCACGGGCGGCCGGGAGAACGCATCGCGCCGGCCGGACCCGGATCGGCTGCGCACGCACGTCGGCCCGGACCGGCCGGGCCGGTGCGAAAGCTGCAGTCGGCGTGCCGGGTGCCAGGCATCCCGCCGCCCGGCGCCCGCCTGGTTCGCGACGTCGAAGTCTCCAACGGAAGCCCTTCAGATACTGGACGGTGAATCCACGGGCGCGCCGCCGCCGGGTCTCCGGGATCGGCATCGCCGTCGACAGGCCCGGCGGCATCGTGATGGGCACGCCGTGCGAAGCCGCACCCGACCCGCTTCGGTCGGGCCGCAACATCGAGGTGGACTTCCCGCCACGCGGCGCACGCCGAGTGGCGAACCCTCCCCGGATCCAGGAACAGTCGATGCATGACACAAACCACATGGACCGAAGCCAGAATTGAGCTCCCCGCCACCGAGGGCGGCCACGCCGCGGACACGGGCCTGGCCCTCATCGGCCCGGACGGCTGGGTGCACGTCAAGCCGGACAGCAGCGGCGGCGGGGGCTTCAGGTCCTACCCGCCCCAGACGGTCTTCAAGATCACCTGGAAGACCGATCCGTGGTCGGCGGACCAATAGCGCAGGCGGCAGGGACCGGGGTACGGGCACCTGAGCCGGCGCCCGGGTCGGCCCCGGCCCGCCACGGACCCTCCCCCGCTCGGCGACGGGGAGGGGAATCCGCACGCCCCTCGGTCCTCCGACCGAGGGGATCACGGTCCGCCTCGACTCGACGCCGGCTACGACTCGGCCGGTTCCGGGCTGGGGCCCAGGGGGGATCTCACGCCGCCGTCGGCGCGGCCCACAGGCCGCCGAGCAGTGCCGTCAGGTAGCGGTGCGCGGTGTCGATCCGGTCCGCGGAAGCGCCGCCGCGTATGTCCACGGCGTAGGCGATCCCGCACATGAGCGGGACCAGATCGGCCGCGGCCAGATCGGGACGGACCGCGCCGGCCGCGCGGGCCCGGTCGAGGAGGGTGGCGCCGGTCGACCACAGAGTCTCCTTGAGTTCCGTCGTCCGCGGCAGGGCGTCGGCCGAAGCGGCGGCCACCGGCGCCAGGGAGGCGTCGGTGACCTGCGCCTCGATGGTGCGGGTCAGGAAGCCCTCCAGTGCCCGCCGGGGGTCGGTGTCGGCCAGCGCCCGCCTGCCGTGGGCGGCCAGGGCCTCCAGGCAGGGGGTGGCGAGGGCCTCCAGGAGCGCCTCGGGTGTCGCGAAGTGGCGGTAGACGGTGCCGACTCCGAGCCCGGTGCGGCGGGCGACGTCGTTGAGCTGCAACGGCGTGCCTCGGTCGACGAGCTCGCGGGCGACGGCCACGATCCGGTCCCAGTTGCGGGCCGCGTCCTTGCGCAGTGGTGTCGACGTCATGGGGACATCGTAATCGGATAGCCCATCCGGATGACCCGGCCGCCCCCGCCAGGCCGGGTACGGCCCGGCTCAGGGTGCCACCAGGGGTGCGTGCTGCCGGCTGAGTCGGCGCACGGCATCGGCGACACGGGGGTCGGCGGCCGCGCGCAACGGCGTCACCGGCTGCGCCGCGGCACCGATGACGATGCCGGTCCGGCCCGCCAAGGACTCGTCGGTGGCGGCGACGACGGAGGGCCTCGCAGCCTCGGACGCCGGGCCCGCGGTGGAGCGTTCGAACTTGCGGCGCACCAGCGGCCACAGCAGCCGCAGGGCCGGCGAGACGATCCTCGGGTCGGTCAGGGTGCCGGCGGTCATCTCGGTCGCGGCGCCTCCGGGGTCGGCGGCGAGGACCGAAACGCCCGTGCCGCGCAGGCGCGACGCCAGGTCGAGGGTGTAGGCGAGGTTCGCGAGCTTGGCGCGGCCGTACCAGTGGAAGCCGTAGTAGCCACCGGGCGGCTCCACGGCGTCGAACACCCGCTTGGCGACACCGACCGCGCCCGAGGTCACGTTCACGATCCTGCTCGGCGCACCGGCCGTGAGCGTGGGCAGCAGCAGTTCCGTCAGCAGGTACGGCGAAAGGTGGTTGACGACGAACGACGCCTCGATGCCGTCCAGCTCCCGCCGATCCGCGAACATTGCCCCGACGTTGTTCACCAGCACGGTCAGCGGTTCGCCGGAGGTGGCGTGGTCGCCGGCTATCCGGCCGGCGAGCGCGCGCACACCGTCGAGCGAGCCGAGGTCGGCGGAGAGGAACCGGGCGGGGCGCGCCGGGTTCACCGCGTCGATCCGCTCCACCGCTCGAGCACCCCGCTCGGCGCTGCGTCCGATCACGGTGACGGAGAATCCGGCGGCAGCCAGGCCCAGAGCTGTCTCCAGGCCGATACCGGCGGTCCCGGCCGTGACCACAGCCGTCTTTCCCATGCGCTCCTCCAGCCAGCGATTCGGATAGGTCATCCGCTTGATGCGTGACGGTAGCACAAGCGGATGACTCATCCGTTTGCAGTGAGGGCGGAGGAGCGACTTCCTCGCCACCGTCCCGACCACCCCGCAGGCCGACCGTTACGGAGAGCCGAACACCCGCGGCTCGCGATCCTGGGCGCCCGGCGCGAAGGCACCCGCCTGCTGATCCAGGCCCTCGAACCCGAGCCCCTTCCACGGGGCCGCGTGCCTCCCGCAGCGCGGGGCGACGCGCGAGGAAAGCACTACATTTGGGCAGAAGGGACACCGTCGCGATGGGGTGTGGGCCGATGCACTCGATCACCGACTGGCTGCGCGGCCTTTCCGGTTCCGTGGTGTACGCCGTTGTCGGTGGCATGGTCCTCGTCGAGGACGCCCTGTTCTTCAGTTTCTTCGTCCCGGGCGAGACCGCTGCCGTACTCGGTGGCTTCCTCGCCCACCAGGGCAGGGTCTCCCTCGGCTGGATGGTCGTGGTCGTGGTCTGCGCGGCCGTCCTCGGTGACTCCGCCGGTTACGAGATCGGCCGCCACCTCGGTCCGGCGATCCTGCGCACCCGCCCGTTGCGGCGCCACGCGAAGCGGGTCGGCACGGCGCAGGACCTGGTCCGCCGACGGGGGCCGGCCGCCGTTTTCGTAGGACGGTTCATCGCCTTCTTCCGCCCGCTGGTGCCTTCGCTGGCCGGGATGTCGCGGATGCCGTACCGCCGGTTCCTGCTCTACAACACCCTCGGCGGGGTCGCCTGGGGCGTCGGATTCACCCTGCTCGGCTACTTCGCCGGAGCCGCCTACAGCAGGGTGGAGAGCACGGTCGGCCGGTTCACCGCGATCGCGATCGGCGCGGTCGTCGCCCTCGCGCTGCTGGTCCGGTACCTGCGGCGGCACCGCTCGCGCGGCCGGGGCCGGTCGGACCGCGACAGCGGCCAGGAGCCCTGAACCGACCCGGCAGCGGTCCGCCGGCGGTACCGGGAGCGGCCCCGGTGTCGGACCCGCGAACCCAGGTGTCGGACCCGCTGCCTAGGCTGGGGGCAGCCGATGATCAAGGGAGCAGGACTGTGCGGATCGAACGTCACCAGGTGGACGGGGCGCGGGTCGCGGAAGCCCGCGAGGACTTCGTGAACCGGATCGGAAGGCAGGTCCACTCCTACTCCCGCGCCGGTCTGATGACCACCACCGAGTGGCAGCTGATCTCCGACTCCTTCCTCGACTACCTCGGCGCCCTCTCCACCACCCGGCCCGACCTGCACTCCGCCGAGGCCAGGGCGGTCCTCAGGGACGCCGCCGCGGCCGCCGCCGGCGCCGTTTCCTTCGCCGCCTACTACCCGGTCGACAGCTTCCACGTCTTCCTCGACTACCCGAACTTCGGGATGAGCTACGACCGCGAGCACGGGCAGGAGCGCGACCCCCACCACCGGGTCACCGCACGGGACTGGCTCGACGCCTTCTGCCTCGCCATCGTCTCCGACCAGGTCTCCGTCCACGGTGAGGCCTTCGGCTGGGCCCGGCAGCTGATGCCCGACGGACCGGCCACGCCGACCCTCGAACTCGTCGACGGCCTCCTGACCCACTTCTTCGAGGCCGACGGCGTCCCGGCCGCCGGCACCACCCCCGTCGCCGAACTGCAGCCCGGCCTGCGCGCCCTGCGCGCTCTCGGCACCGGGGACCGCGAGGTCTTCGACGCCGCCCTGCTCGCCCTGCTCCAGGACGGGCCGCACGGTACCGGCCCGGCGAGCCTCCTGCCGCTGGTCCCGATAGCCCTCGCCGCCCTCGCGTACCGCACCCACGGCTGGGCTCCGGCAGTGGACACCGACTACCTCCCGCACGCCCTGGTCACCGGTTTCGAGACGGCCGGCCCGCGCGTCCACGCCTTCGGCCGCGACCCGCGCCCCGACGCCGTGGCCGCGCTCGCCGCCGGGCCCGTCCACGTCGAGCGGACCAGCACGGACCGCCCGTACAGCCCGGAGAGCGAGGCGCGGTTCGAGCGGCGCACCCTGGAGGCCGTCACGGCCGCCGAGGGCGAGCCGCTGGACGCGTGGGAGCTCACGGGCGCCCTGCGCTACCAGACCTACCTGCTCGCGGCGCGCGCCTCGGAGTGCGACGACGCCACCGACGCCGTGATCGCCACCCTGCGGCGCGGCTCCCAGCTGGGGGCCGCCGTGTTCCGGGCCGCCCTCGCCGAGCCGGGTACCGAGGCCGAGGCGACGATCGACGGCCGCGCCCTGCGCTTCCCCGCCCGCCGGGACCGGGACTTCGGTCCGGCCTTCTGGCAGACCGCCCTGTCCTTCGCCCTGATCACCGGCTCCCCCGAGGACCTCGAACCGCTTGTCCTGGCCGGCCCCACGATCGCCGCCGAGGACCGCTCCCCGTCCGCCTCGTACCGCGCCGCCCTGCACGACCACCTCCGCGGCGCCGACCCGCGCCCGGCCACCGAGCGGGCACTGAAGGAGGCGGAGCGCATCAGGGAGGGCTGGCTCCCGGCTCCGGCCGTCCTCCTCTCGCAGCTGATCGGGGGCGACGCGACCGGTTTCGACCTCGCCCTCCTCGACGCCCTGGAAGCCCATCGCGACCACCACAGCGTCGCCGACCGCGACACCGACGCAGCTGCCCCGCTCAGCCTCGACGTGCTCGCCCTCGCCTGCCACGCCCGCCGTACCCGCGGCTGGGTCACCCGCGTCCGCTCGCCCTACCTCCCGCCCCGCCTCCTCGAAGCCGCCGGCCGGCCCTGACCCCGCCCGACCCGGTCCGCCGCGGCCACCTGCGCGGTCGGAGCGGCAGCGGCCGGGGCGGCCGCGTCCGAGGTTGCCCGGACCCGGGCGGCGCGGTGCCGGAAGCGGTCCCCGGACGGCACGGGGTTCGCATGCTCCGGTCCGATCGGGGAAGTCGACCGTCGCACCACGCAGACCGGCGACCGCGCAGGAGGCACCCGTGAACAGCGGACTGTGGGACTACAGCAACGCCGAGGGCTACGGCGCGACACTGGACCTGACGGGCTACCGGGTCGAGGCGGAGGACGGACCCGTCGGGAAGGTCGACCGGCACAGCCAGGACGTCGACTTCGCGCACCTCGTGGTCGACACCGGCCCGTGGATCTTCGGCCGAGAGATCCTCCTGCCCGCCGGAACGGTCCGGCGGGTGGACGCCGAGGAGCGGGCGGTGTGGGTGAACCGGACGAGGGACGAGATCAAGAACGCCCCGGAGTACCACAGGTACCGGCACGCCGACGACCTCGACTACCACCTCACGGTCGGCGCCTACTACAGCGGTGCCGCCTGACCCGCCCACCCTCTGTCGTCCGCCGGGCCCCGACCATGCGGTCGGGGCCCGGCGGACGGCGCTCCGGTCGGGGCCGTCCGCTCACACGGGAGGCCCGGGGAGGGCAACCGGGCCGGCCCTGCGGGCGAGGGCCGAGGTGGTGTCCTGCTCGGCCCGGCGCGGGTGGCGGTGCCGCCAGTACGGATTGTCCAGCGGCAGCTTGCCGCTCACCCGGCCGTACATGCCGAAGGTGGCGATCACCAGCCCCATGACGAAGCTGAAAAGCACGTTCGGGATGCGGAAGGCCAGGAGGTTGGCCGAGGAGTCCAGCAGGGCGAGGTTGACGAAGCCGCTGAGGACGAACAGCGTGCCGACAGTGATGTTCACGGTGGAGGCCACGTTGCCGCCGATCACCGCGCCGCCGATCAGCACCACGGCCGTCACCACCGACACGAGGCTCAGCAGGCCGTTGCTGGAGAGTCCGGCGACCCGTTCGCCACTGGTGCTGAAGACCGGCAGTCCGTCCGCGAGGCCGAGGCAGCCGAAGACGAGCAGGGCCACCCCGCAGAGCCCGGCGCCGATGCGGTAGACCTGGGACAGGTGGTGGTCGACCGGAAGGTCGTCGTGCAGTTTCATCGCCGGCTCCTTGTCGGAGGAGAGGATCAGTGCACGCCGTGCGGTGCACGGCCCTGTTCCGGAGCCTCGGGCCCGGTGGCGGCCGGGCCCAGTCGCAGCGATGCTGCAGCGTTCGGAAACCGGTCGTGATTCGGCGGCCGGTGGTTGGCTGCGGCTGGTGGACCGGGCGGGCGCCCCGTGTGCGGGGCTGGCGGAACCCGGCGGATCAGCCCGGTTGCAGGGCCCGCGCCAGGTCCTCGGCCTCGCGGAGCTGCTCGACGCCCAGCCGGCGAAGGCCGCGCAGCAGCAGGGCGGCGTCCGTCGCGGACGCGTCCGGCCGGGGTGCGTCCGGCGGCAGCGGCATGCCGAGGAGCGCCGCCGGCACGGACGCGGGCAGGCCGAGCACGGTGGCGAAGTCGACGAGCAGATCCGGGGTCAGCCGGTCCTCCCCGGAGGCGATCCGCCCGTAGGCGGTGGACATCCAGTAGCGGCCGGTGAGCAGGTGGAACACCTTCGCCGTCCCGGTCCAGCCGAGGTTGCGGGTGGCGACCATCCGCATCAGCAGGTTCCCGGCGGCCCGCGGGTCGGGGGCGGGGGCCGAGGCGGGCAGGCCCTCGATCCGACCGGTCGCCCGGGCGGGCGGCAGACCGGCGACGAACGCGCGGAGTTCGGCCCGCCGGTCGGCCGGCAGCGCCTTGCCGAACCGCACCACGCTGACGATGGAGGTGGTGGCCATCCCGCCGGCCGGTGCGAGGTCCTCCGGCAGCGGGACGGCCGCGATCTCGAACAGGTCGGCGGTGTCCAGGCCGAGCGCGGGGGCGAGGCGGCGCAGCAGCGCCTGGTCCGGCGCGGCACCGTCCAGCAGCGCGACCACGTCGGCCTCGCCGGCCCCCGCCCCGTGGGCGAACTCGGCGGGCTCCTGACCCTGGTGGTGCAGCAGGCGGGTCAGCAGGACGGCGAAGCCTGGAAGCTCTGTCATGGCGCCAGCATAGGGCGAGCCGGCCGGCCGGCCGCACCGCCGCCCACCTGGGCGGATGCCGCGGACGAGTGGCGGCGGGCAACCGTGCGGCGGGGGCGGTCGAACGGCTGTCCTGGGCCCAGGAGGCCGAGCTCCTGTCCGGACCGGGTGCGCCGGGAGTCCCGCCGAGCTCGGGGGCCGGCCGGGAGCACCGGCCGGCCGGCCGACGGCTCAGAAGGCGGAGTTAGTGGTCCAGTGCGCGAGCAGCTCGTCGTCCCCCCGCACCTCGAACCGGTCGGCGGACCGGTCCAGTCGGCCGTAGAGGAGGAGCAGCAGGTCCGCGGCGGTGCCCCGGACCGACGCGTCGGCGCTCGCTGCGGCCTCCCGGGCCTCCCGGTCGAGCCCGACGAGCCCGAAGCCGTCGGGGCGCAGCCGGACCAGCCAGTCCCCGTCGCCGTCGGTGCGGGTGAACCGGATGGTCCGGTCCGCGCCCCGGAGGGCGGCCGTTCCGGGGGCGAACCCGGCGGCGAAAGGCAGGTTGGTCAGGAACTCCGAGACGCCGTCGGCGGCCAGCACCGGGTCGATGTCGGGGTCCAGGCCCAGGGCGAGGTCGGCGTCGACGCGGTGCACCAAGGTCTCGAACAGCATCCGGCGCACCCAGAAGCGGGCGTGCTGGTCGGCGCCCCAGGCCCACATCGGCGCGTCGAGGTCGGCCGAGGCGAATTCCGCGCCGGCCTGCGCCGCGGCCTCGGCCAGCCAGGCGGGGTAGCCGTCCGGCGTCGGCGGCAGGTTCAGCTCGACGTCCCTGCTGCGCGGCGGCTCCTGGAGTTTCTGCCGCAGCAGGACGGTGAACCAGCGCTGCACGCTGCCGGTGTGGCGCACCAGGTCGGACAGCGTCCAACCGGGGCAGGTGGGGACCGGGGTGGCCGGGTCGGCGGCGCGGACGGTGGTGACGAAGCGCGCGGTCTCGGCGGCGACGGCGGCGGCGTGGTCGACGGGGCTGGTCACGGGTTCGTTCTCCGGGGTGGTCACGGGTTCGTTCTCCGGGGTGGTCGGTCGGCTCGGACGGCGGCGCCGCTCGGCTCAGGTGAGCGGCTTGTCGACGACGGCCTTGGCGTGGCTGAACGTGTCGATGGAGTACTCGCCGTGGTAGCGGCCCATGCCGCTCTCCCCCACGCCGCCGAAGGGCAGGTCGGGCATGGCGAGGTGGGAGACCGGCAGGCCGAAGGAGAGCGCGCCGGAGGAGGTCTCCTCGGTGAGCCGCCGCTTGGTCCGCTCGGACTCGGTGAAGGCGTAGAGGGCGAGCGGCTTGTCACGCTCGTTGATGAAGGCGATCGCCGCGTCGAGGTCGGGCACGGCGACGATCGGCAGGATCGGGCCGAAGATCTCCTCGCGCATCACCGGCGCGTCCGGGGAGACGTCCGCGAGGACGGTCGGGGCGAGGTAGCGCTCACCGCGGTCGTGCCCGCCGCCGGTGACGACCCTCCCGTCGTCCAGCAGCGCGGTCAGCCGGTCGAAGTGGCGGTCGTTGACGATCCGCCCGTACTCGGGCGCGGCGGCCGGGTCGTCGCCGAGCAGCTCGCGCACGGCGTCGGCGAGGTGCCGCTCCAGTGCGGTGGCGCTCTCGCCGATGGCGAGGACGTAGTCGGGGGCCACACAGGTCTGGCCCGCGTTGAGGAACTTGCCCTGGGCGATCCGGTTCGCGGTGACCACCAGGTCGGCGCCGGGCTCGACCACGACCGGGCTCTTGCCGCCGAGTTCCAGGGTGACCGGGGTGAGGTGGCGGGCGGCCGCGGCCATCACGATCCGGCCGACCGCGCCGTTGCCGGTGTAGAAGATGTGGTCGAACCGCTGCTCCAGCAGGGCGGTGGTCTCGGGGACGGCGCCCTCGACCACGGCCACCGTGTCCGGGCCGAGGTAGCGCGGCAGCAGCCGGGCCATCGCGGCGGACGTGGCGGGGGCGAGCTCGCTGGGCTTGACGACCACCGTGTTGCCGGCCGCCAGGGCTCCCAGCAGCGGGACCAGCGCCAGCTGCAGCGGGTAGTTCCAGGGTGCGACGACCAGGACCACGCCGAGCGGATCGCGGACCACGCGGGCCGAGGCGGGCCGGAAGAACCCGGGGACATCGGCGGGCTTCGGCCGGAGCCACTCCTCCAGGTGCGCGACGGTGTGGTCGAGCTCGTTCAGCGTGAACCCGATCTCGGTGCGGTACGCCTGCGCCGCGCTCTTGCCGAGGTCGGCGGCCAGCGCCTGCTGGAACACCTCGGCCTGCTCGGTGAGCATCGAACGCAGGGCGGCGAGCCGCTCCAGGCGCCGGGCCAGGGGCTTGGTCCGGCCGCTGTCGAAGGTGGCGCGCAGGCGGGCGACCGGGGCGGAAACGTCGGCCGCATCGGAGTGCGGGGTGTGCGTCATGAGGGTCACGCGGTCCTTCCAGGGGCTTGAAGACCTGGATGGTTGATGTCTTCAAGTAATTTCGACGGTAGACCTCGATGGTTGAGGATGTCAACCGATCTCCCTATGCTGGACCCATGCCCCAGACGCCCCAGCCCGCACCAGCACCCTCCCCCGAAGAGCTGATGGACCGGCTCGCGCGGGTGGCGGCGTCCTACTACCGCCACTTCGCGACGGTGGCCGCCGAGCACGGGCTCACCCTGATGCAGGGCAAGACGCTCAGCCTGCTGGTCCGCCCCCGGCCCATGCGCGCCCTCGCCGACCTGCTGGCCTGCGACGCCTCCAACGTCACCGGCATCGTCGACCGGCTGGCGGCCCAGCACCTCGTCCGCCGGGAAACCGACCCGGCCGACCGCCGGATCAAGAACATCGTGCTGACCGAACAGGGCGAGCGCACCGTCCGCGGCATCCGGGCCGAGCTGATGTCCGGCCTCACCGCGCTCGAACACCTCGCACCCGACGAGCGCGACACCCTGCACACCCTGCTGGGCCGCGCCTTCCCCGAGACCGCCGCCCCTGGGGACCGGGCCCCCCGTTCCGCCTGACCGGCAGACGGACGGGTCGCGGGGCTTCACGGGCACCCGCGTCGCGCCCGCCCTTCCGGCAGGGCGGCCGATTGCTTGACATTCTCAATCATCCAGTCCTACTGTCATATTGCTTGAGGACCTTAAATATCGATCACCTCAATACTTCTTGCAAGGAGCACCGCCATGAAGGCCATCACCTACCGCAGCTACGGCGGACCGGACGTCCTGGAGTACGGCGACGTGCCCGAGCCCAAGCTCGGCCCGGACTCCGTGCTGGTCCGGGTGGTGGCGGCCTCGGTCAACCCGGTCGACTGGAAGATCCAGGCCGGCTACCTCGACGGCGTGCTGGACGTCGTCTTCCCCGTGATCCCCGGCTGGGACGTCGCCGGGGTCGTGGAGCGGGTCGGCGTCGCCGTCACCGAGTTCGCCCCGGGCGACGAGGTGATCGGCTACGCCCGCGAGGACATGGTGCGCCGCGGCACCTTCGCCGAGTACGTCGCCGCGCCCGTGCGCACCCTCGCCCGCAAGCCGGCGAACCTCGACTTCGCCCAGGCCGCCGGCCTGCCGCTGGCCGGCCTCACCGCGTACCAGGCACTGACCCGCGCGCTTGAGCTCAAGCCGGGCGAGACCGTGCTGGTCCACGCGGCCGCCGGCGGGGTCGGCTCGCTCGCCGTCCAGATCGCCGTCGCCCTGGGCGCCCGGGTGATCGGCACC